>CALUPB010000007.1 GCA_944322585.1 uncultured Bacteroidales bacterium
GAGTACAAAGAAAGGCTCCTAATCATCTGATTAAGAGCCTTTTAATTTTTATCAGAGTGTACTAAAGGTGTACTATTCCTCGAAAAATAGGAAAAGATAGTCAAAAATCAAGTAAAAGTTCATTAGGATTGAAGCCTTTGCGAATGCAAAATTACAGGACAAATATAGTTTCTTTTGCATAACAGTAATGACCATCCAAAAAAGTCTGGCAGAACTGCCACACTTGCTACACTACCTACATCAGTTCTTCTTGACACCTCACTGCCTGTTTGCTATGACTCAACACTCCGCTCTTGCAATGACCAATGCCATCCCGGTTTTTTTGTCGGTTTTTAGGAGCGTAGCGGGATTTCAACTGCCTGCGGATATAACTTCACGAGCGAGGGTATAATATCGGTAAACTGCTCCGGTTTTGACCTGTAATGACATAATGCCTGTGCAAAGCGGTCAATCCTCAACAGGTTGGCCATCCATCACCCACGCTTCAAAAGCCTTAATTTCTTCAAGTTCCTCCGGTGTGGCATCATTAGGGATGTCAAAACTTACAGGTAGACCCCGTTTCAGCCTGTCTTGCGCAATACGCTTCATTTCACGGTTAAACTCGGATGCCCCGAAGTCATACGCCTTTTCGATGTTTTTGTCCTTGGTCATAGTTTCATCTCGTTTCCATAGCCCTCTTGGTAATCAATAAACGGTATATAATGACCTACAGTCTTACCTCGTTTCCATAGCCCTCCTTGATGAGTTCCTCGACGGAGTAGCAGCAGTGAATGTGAGCCTTCACCTTGCCCCACACCTTTTTCTGTATGTCGAAGAAGTCACGGTCGTTCCTAATAGGAATTGGCTGACCGTCGTTCATCCAATTGTCATATTCCTTCAAAAAGGTGATATCATTGAAATCCTCAGCGTATATCTCGGCATCCCTCGAACGCCCACCATCACGCTGGTAGCGATACTTGGTTAGGTAGTCATTAAGACTGTGCCCCTGTTCAAAGCCAAGGGACTTCATTACGGTTTCCTCTTTTCTTTTCATGGTATGTGTATTCAGAATGTCAGTCCGTCATACAGCGGTATATACCCGAAAATGTTCAATGCCTTTTGGTGCTTCTCGTTGATTTTGGAAAGGCGTTCCGCCCTTTCCGTGTCGTTAAGTTCCTTTGCCCTCTTGTACGACTTCCTGCCACGGTCAAAATTGTGTTTCAAGTCGTTGATTTTCGTATGAATAGCCGTGTAGTTACCGGAGTGGGCTATCCTGTACACATACTCGAAGTAGTCCGTTCCCTTGTCGTGGGTCAGCAGTTCCAATGCTGCAAGCACTTCTTCGTCCACACCTTTGCTACGGAGGTCATCAATCGTCAAATCCGAGTCCTCGATGACATCGTGCAGGAAACCTGCCTTGATTTCAGCGTCATTGCTGCCCATAATACCGACTGCAATAGGATGCAGGATAGCAGGTTTGCCGTCCAAATCCTTTTGCCCTTTGTGTGCATCAAGCGCAATCTGCAATGTTTCTTCTATCGTCATATTTTTGCTGTTTAATACTGTTTCCGAAATGACACGGTACAAATTTATCGTTTATATGTACCAAAACACAGTACAAGCGAGAAATAATAAGGGACTGACCTATCACAAGCCAGCCCCTCAACTAAATTTGCGTTATGAAAACACTTACTGACAGAACAAAGGTATAAAACCCTTTGCGAATATCCCGGAGTCAGTTCTTGTCTATGAGAGCAAGACATCTGTTATGTCTTTGCCCTGTTCTTCTTTTGCGACTTCGATGTTTTCGCCCCTTCGCCATGCTTCTTCCTCTATAATACGCTTTTTACGGTGCTCGTCCGTTTCACCTTGCATATAGATGACGAGCAATAAAATTACAGGAGTTCCAAAGATAGCGAGAAACAAATATCCGACATTACTATAACCCATCCTTTTTGCATACTGATTGGATGCGACTATAAGCCACACATATATGAAAAGGATGCCAATCCATAAAAGAGATACTAAACCTGCCATATCCGTTATTTTTTAGTCTTTTGTTGTTTGCTGAACAGAGTCCAGAAAAATATTGCACCTGCCGTTAAAGGGAGTGCCAATAATGCAGCCGATACCCAATATGTCCAATTACTATTGTTAATAATCAGTTGGGCAACTGCCACCCACCTATCTACTGCAGATATGGAAAACATAATTGCCGCAAAAAGTGTTACACCTTTCATTTCATTATTGTTTTATAGGTTTTTACAAAGTGACGAATGAGCCTTGACAAAAGCTATAAACTCAGACGGGTCTACTGTCTTGACTCCGTAACTGCTTTGGCATTTAGGGACATTCGGACGGGCTTTATGCGGCACCTCCAACGGAGAGTCCGCTCCGAAGAAGTAGTACTCATCACATATTAGGACAAAGCCACCGTTGAGGTCTTTGCCGATTTTTACCGTGTCTGTCGGTCTGCGATAGACGCTTTCCACAAGACGCAGTCCGTCAGGGGATGAACTGTCGGGACAATAGATGTTGTCCCCGTGAGTCGATTTTTCGTCCACATTTGACGGGCGTTTCATCGGGAACCTGTCCCAATACTCCGCAACAGGGATTTTGTCTGTGACCCTGGCAAGATATATGAGCCGTTCTTCGCCCGGAGGTGTGGATGTGGCAGTCTTGCGTGATGTCCACCCTGCTATCCAGTTTCCTATCTTGGTGTTCTGCCGCATCTTGCTCATACAAGTGGCAAGAGTAAGGGCACCGAAATACGGATTGGGTGCGAAGCCATTATCGTGGGACATCTTGTAACTGTAAAGTAGTTCCATTGGCTATCAGTTTGTTCCTTGCAGCCGACAGGAATGGTTACTATACAAAGAAAGTGGGCTGCAGTCCGCATTTTGTTAGGTGTCGCCAAACCCCTGTGCATACGCAGACAAGCAACCCACAATAAGCGAGTTACCTGTGCCTCGTATGCTGTTATAAAGTTGGCGACTTTAACAAAATAAGGCACTTCTTTTTTCAGTATGTCATTACCCCTAAAGGCACAACAAATATAGGGAAAGATTTTTCGACGAGCAATTATTATTCGGGGAATGTTACCGATTTTCAGATACATTCGGGCTGCATATAGGGAACGGAGGACTGCATACACTCCACGGAAAGTGTCGAGGAATTATGAGCATTCCAAAATTATCTACATTTCATTCATTATCTACATTCATCGTGGCATTGTGACACCGACCATTTCACTCCAATAATACAGAAAGAGCGCAGGTCGGGATTTTTGCCGATTTTAAGGCAACGACCTGCGCTCTGCGGAACATTATATCGGACATGGGGCGTTGCTGCCTTTAATCGTTCGTTAGAGGATAAAGGCCGTCTTTTGCAAGTTGATATGTGTTATCTTCCTGCTCTTTCAAGTCTATGAGGTAGTCTGCAATGTCCAAACCCTCCTGCTTCTCCTCGTCAGTTGCTGTCTTTTCAAGGATGTCTGACACTTTTACAGAAAAACCGACTCTCTTGGCGATATGCTCAATAATGAATTTCCACCTGCCATACGCCCCCAAATCGGGGAACACAATTATTTTCCTGCCTTTGAGGCATCCGCATATACACTCTTTGAGGTTCTGTTTGCCACCCGTGGCAAGCCAAATGTTATCAGGCAGGAGAGCAGAGCATATTACAGCCGTCTTTTCACTTTCGACAAGGCAGACAGTTGCATTAGGAGTGCCAGGCAACAGATGCTCTCCGAACAGGCATTGGACCAATTCCCAATCAAACGGTAATATATTGTCTTTCTTCAAACGGCTGTGTACCCAATCTACAGGCTTCTCCAAATCCTTTCTTCTATGCCCCGTTTCCGGATTATACTGCATAATCTTCCCAGTATGCACTACCTTTTGTGTGTCTATCTGCCAGAAGATTACGGAGCCGTCCTTTGCCGCACCTATCCTATAGGTGGTTATCAGGCGTTCTATAATATCGGCATCAAACAGATTTCTCAAAAACCTGATAAAATTCGACCTGTCTGACTGTGACCTGTCCACATATCTGCTGTCTATGCCGAAAAAATTCCTTGGCCTTTGTTGTTCTTCGTGCATCATAGTTCTTCCTTTTTCAATATACTTTGACTTTTCTTCCGGATTATCATCGAAGAACTCCCGTGGCGGATAGTGGTATCCGCATTTGTCCTCCCTGTCGCATCTGCCGACCTCATCCGACAGATATTCTCCGGTTTCATTGTCGATATACCGGACAAATGTATTCTGTCCGCAACTCGGGCATTGGTGTTTGGAGCCCCTATAAGGCTCCAAACTGAAACGAAATTCAGCCATTGCTACCTCCTTTCTCAATAAAAAATGTTGTAGCAGCAGCAACTCGCCCTTTCTTAAACCCGAAATCTTTTTCAAGCCTGTCTGACGTTTTCTTGTATGTCTCAGGACTGTCCCCTATACTGCGGCAGTATTGTCTGTATTCACAGTAAAACTCCTTGAGCAGCATTTGTTTCTCACCCTTGACATACCCTCCATAGGTCAAGAACTGTAACAGCGTATCGGACTGCATCATAAACTCGTCCAACTGTTTCCGCATGATTTCCGACTCCGTGAAGTGTTTATTCTTCAGCAGACGTTTCAACCCTGCCAGACACCAATTAAAAACTCCCGGCAAATCCGTCTCGATTATCTTCTTCGCCAAATCCGGGTCTCTTTCTTCCTCCGGCACTGTGAAGTTGAATGGGATGATTAAAAGACGCCTTTTGAATGCTTCGGTATTTTTCACTCCTTTAGGGAAATCATTCGCATTGAACATCATCTTGGCATAATCCCTAATCGTAACAGGCTCCTTATAGATTTTTCGCACGACTATTGGCTCTATGCTTACGAGTTTCTTGAAAATGTCGGAAGTAATCTTACCGCTCATTTCGGAAGAGTAATTCAACAGTCTATCTGCAATATAAGCCCTGTATCGGCTATCTTCGCCCATAAGTTCATCAAGAGAATAGGTGCTGACATTCTCCTCTCCGAGCATGGCATAGACAATGTCAAACATCACTGATTTTCCGTTCGCCCCACTCCCGTACAGCACGAGGGCTTTCTCCAACTTCAAGGAATGTATGAACACATACCCAAGGAACTCGGAAAGCGCATCTTGGCATCCTTTATCCGGCAGCACCCTGTAGAGGTACTGCTCGAATAGAGGGGCAGTCGCATTCTCGTCATACGCAAACGGGAGTTCGTATTTCAGCATATCATCCGGAGACCACGGACGCAGTTTCTGCTCGACATCTGAAATTTCAAATGTCCCGTTAGTGAAGTTTATGAGTGTCTTATCCGTTTTGACCTCTTGCCTGAAGGCTTCCGACACGAACTGTTTATACAGTTCTTCTTTCATCTTATAATGCTTTGCATCTGCTGCATCATAACCCATAGCGAGTAATGCCCGTGAAAGAAAATACTGAAATTCAGCGAAATCCTGCTGTTCCCAAAAATGACCGTTGTACATATATAGCAGACCATTATGGACACATATATCGCTGGCGTGTTCCTTTGCGACCTCTATAATCTTATCAATAAGACAGACTACAGCCTTTTTCTGCACAACCTTACCGTTTGGGTCTTCAAATACTCCTAAATCCTTGTAGTTGATGCCCTCAAAATTAGGCAACAAATCTGAAAGTTTATGCCGTTTTATCGGCATAATGTCAGGAGTGTCAGGACAGGTGTCTTCAAGAATTCCCTGTTTTTTTACATCTGCTACACTTTCCAAACAACCTATCTCTTTTTCGAGGTCGTGTAAAAACATACTGTCAATGTGTTTCATAATGCACCTCCTTTTCTGTCTGCTACATTATGTGTATTGTGTACATTATGTAGCAAATTATCGCGACTTGCAATTTTTCTGTTACCCATGCAGTAAGACTGTGCCATTTCTGACACCTCTTCTTCTGTCCTGACGGGATTGCTCCGCAGGATGGCATCGAGTGCTTCCCTCTCAAAATATATCTTCTTCCCGAAAGGACGGGTGTAAGGTATCATCTTGAGATGTGTCAGTTTGTAGAGATAACTCATCGTTATCCCCATATACTCTGCTGCTTCTTCGGCAGTCATAAATGGCTTGTTATGCTTGTTCTCTGTCTCCATAACCTTTTTTATTTAATTATTAAACTTTCAGTGTGGCCCGCTGTACATTATCCCTAAGGACAGTGGCAAAGGTATGGAGGTAATAAACAGCGAGCCTACTACATTGCTACTATCATAGTAGCGAACATAGTAGGCTCAAAAACTTAATTATTTAATTACTGTCTACTTAAACTTATTGCTCGGTATGCCATTCGGGAACTCTTCTTTGAATAATTTATCAATAGCATCTTTTCGTTTTTGTGCTATGTTTATTTCTGCCACTTGACCAAGACGAGGAGAGTTCCATAATATACCAAATGTTTTCCAAGGGGTATCAATACCCAAGAGTATGCTTACCGCCATAGCAAAATACTTCTTTTCTCCTTGTGTCATTTTCTTAACACTATAATCTGAATATAAATAGCCTGCTTTAACACCCTTATTCATTAACGATTTTCCTTTCTTCGTAAATAATACCTGTAATTCTGGGCAATCCGAGTCGTATGTATTTACCTGTAACATTGACTGTACTTGCTTGATACAATCTTGTATTCGTAGATTTAGACAAGGGTCTTTTACAAATCGTGCGTAATAGGACAATTCCAGTAGCATATTTTCATACTGTTGTTTGATGCTATCTGCAATTCTTTGCTTTTCGATGCCCCGGTTTTCTTTCAGAAAGTCACTAATGGTTACAACCCGTTCTCTCATTTCTTCATTTGAAAGCAACCTGTCTGCTACTAAAGTATTTTTCCACTTTTTAATTATCGGCGGTTCCATTGCTACTGCATTTTATATAGTCAAATTTTCAGTTCCGGCAGGCTGTTGATTGCTTCTCTTTTGAGTTCGTCCACAGCCCTTGTATATTTTTCCGTATATTTCAGGCTTGCATGACCAAGTAAACTTGATACGGTCTTTATATTCACTCCGTTGTTGAGGATGTTCGTGGCAAAGGAGTGACGGGCACAATGCCAGCTGATGTGCTTGTTTATTCCGGCTCTCTTTACCCAATACTTCACTGAATGACAAGCACTTTCATAGGATGGCAACGGAAATATCAATTCAGAATACAAATCTGAAGATTTAGGAGTACCTATCAGCGACAGCAAACCGTCATTAAGAGGTATTACCACTCCGCTGCTTCCCGAATGCCCCTTTGTCTTACGCTGTTCAAATTTAAGGATTTTATTCTGATAGTCCACATTGCCGTAGGTCAAGTCCTTTACATCGCAAAACCTCAACCCCGTATAGAGACAGAAGATGAACGCATTTCTGACCATGAGGTTTTGGTTAGGATAATGAGTATTTATAAGAGTTTCTATTTCACTGATTGACAGAATGTCCTTTCTCAATATGTTATCATCCGCTTTAATAGAGACTCCTTTACAGGGATTGTTCGCTATTACACCGTGTTCCACAGCATAGTTTATGACTTTCTTGAAACGCTGATATATGGTTTTAGCCCCTAAACCTTTGCTCTTGCTTTTCAGGTATTCCACAAAGTCTATCATCATATCCTTTGTCAGTTGGTCAGGTTTGAGCCGTGTCTTATAGATATTATAGGATTTATTGCTATTCAGGAAATCCTTAAATCTCTGATATGCCAACTGTATCATCCGGATATCGCCTTTGGTGTAGTTGTCAATGTAGGTCTGAAAATAATCAAGGAAATTGATGTCCTTGTTCTGATTGATTCTGTAACCCTTTTGCATCTCTTTCAACTGCTGCTCCTTCTCAAACCGTATTTTCTTGGCAAGTTCCAATGTCTCCCTGTTCTCTTCCTTTTCCTTTGGCTTGCGGGGATGTTTGAGCAGATACAGGTTGAGGTTTTCTTTCTTCCGACGATGCCCGACCCAATACTTCTGTTTCCCTGCCATTTTCCCTGTCTCATACAGTATCGGATTTCCTGCTTTATCTACTAAAGGTCTTTCCTCCCTACCGAGGTAGTAGTTCAGATACAGGCTTATACGCCCATCAGCAAGTTCCCTCATTTCAAGTTTGGGATTTTCCTTTGTCCGTTGTTCTAATTTTGCCATACTCTATCATTTTGACAGAGTAAATATACGGTCTTTTCGATTAAAAGGTGTACTAAAAGTGTACTATTTCAGGAAAAATCTCAAAAAATGGCAAACTAAAGTAAAGATAGCATCATCGTAACAGATTGATTTTCCATTACTTTATATTACCATTGTTTACCTTGTTTTAACTCACTATGTACTCCGGACCGGTACAGGAAAGAGACGGGACGGATAACAGACATAATCGCCGTCATCAGAAGAGAAGTGCGCCTGATAAGACAGAGGCCGGTCTATCTGACAGCCTCCGTCGGGACCTTTACATTCTGTATCGTCTTCTTTCTGACATTCTTCAGGGAGGGCATTCCGCACGACCTTCCGATAGGGATAGTGGACAACGACTGTTCGTCGCTGTCAAGGGAAATCAGAAGACAGCTCGATGTTACGGAACTCGGAAAGACCTGTATTTTCGGAAATTACCGCGAGGCGAGAGAAGCGTTGCAGACCGGAAGTATCAATGCCTTCTGTGTCATACCGGAAAATTTCTCCGAAGATGTGCAGGCCGGACGGCAGCCGGTATTCACATTCTATGTCAATTCCCTCTACTTCGTGGGAGGCTCGCTTGCATACAAGGATGTCCTGACCATGGCCAATCTCGCCTCGGGAGCAGTACAGAGGGAAATCCTCACGGCCAAAGGCATGGACAAGACAGAAATGGCGGGGATGCTGCAGCCGATTGTCATAGACGCCCACCAGATAGGAAACACTACGACCGACTACGGCGTCTATCTGACCAACGTACTGCTCCCGGGCATACTCGAACTCATAATAATACTCGTCACAGTATACTCGACAGGGGCGGAACTCAAATACGGTACCTCCCGCCACCTGCTCGAAAAGGCAGGGAATTCCACTATAACAGCCCTCACGGGGAAGCTCGTCCCATATACAATCCTGTTTCTCATATTAGGACTGACTTGCAATATCATACTTTACCGATGGGCGGACTTCCCTCTTGAGGGCAATTTACCGGACATGGCAGTCGGGATGATACTCTTCGTCCTTGCCTGCGAGGCTGTCGCTATTTTCATTGTCGGGACAATTCCCGTGCTGCGGACAGCCATCAGCGTATCGGCCATATACAGCGTGCTCGCATTCTCGATGGCAGGATTCACATTCCCTGTCGAAGCCATGCCGCCGTATATACAGGGAATATCGGTACTGTTCCCGCTGCGGCACTATTACCTGTTCTATGTCCAGGAAGCGATCTTCGGAGCAGGGTTCGGCGGATGGTGGGAAGAGGCCGTACATATGGGAGTTTTCCTGTTTCTCCCCTTCCTTGTCCTGAAACGTCTCGGCAAGGCATACAGACGGCTCGACTATCCGAGGAACTGACACGGGCCATATATCAGACATGACAAAATGCAAGAAGGACATGAACATGCGGCGCTACATAAGACAATGGTGGAAAGACTGGTACTTTACTTTCAGCAATGAACTCAGAATGATATTCTCCGACAGCGGAGTGCTGATAATCTTTTTTCTGGCAGGACTTGCATATCCCATAATCTACGGCATCGTCTACCGTAACGGGACGGTGGACGACACTCCGGTGGCAGTGGTCGACCTGTCGTCGGGGCCGGAAAGCAGGAAATTCATCAGGGCCTTGGACTCCTGCCGCGAAATACACATCGCATACCGGTGCACCGGCATGGACGAGGCTAAGAAACTTATGCAGACAAGACGGGTAAACGGAATAATACTGTTCCCTGAAGACTATGACAGCAATATAGCCGGCTTGCGCCAGGCCACGATATCAACCTATGCAGACATGAGCAGCTTCCTGTATTACAAGAACCTGCTGATGGCCGTCAACCATGTCATGCTCAGCGAGATGCATGATATTCAGATACACCGGTACTCCGCTTCCGGGATTACCGGCCAGACAGCAGTACAGGCCGTGACCGCCATCCCCTACGAAGAGAACATCCCGTACAATCCCGGCTTCGCATACGGATTTTTCTTCCTTCCGGCAGCCCTGATGCTCGTCATACAGCAGACCATGTTCTACGGGTCATCCATGCTGGCAGGCACCATGAGGGAAGAAAACCGGTGTCTTGCCCTCATCCCCGGGATGAAAGGACGCGGCATATCCCGCACCATTCTCGGGCGCGGCGCAGCATACTTTCTGATATACATGGGATTAAGCCTCTATATTGCAGTGCTTGTCCCGGCCATGTTCGGCCTGCCTCAGAACGGACGGTTCGGAGACATCTGCATACTTCTGCTGTTCTACATAGCCGCATGCATCACATTCAGCTTCACTTTCAGCAGCCTGATAAGACACAGGGAAACCGTCTTCGTCCTGTTTCTATTCTTCTCTCCGGTATGTCTGTTCCTTACAGGTTTCTCATGGCCGGAATCCAGTTTCCCCGAATTCTGGAAAATGTTCTCATACATATTCCCTTCCACGTTTGCAGCCCGCGGATTCATCGATCTGAATTCCGCAGGCTGCACACTCGGAATGATTTCACCCTGCATAGAGGCCCTTGCCATCCAGACGGCTGTCTACTACATCCTTGCCTGGATATCCACCGGCATCTATGCCATACGATACCGATAGACAACCGTAATGCCGTCAGACTATTTCACGAACTGCTCCCTGAGCCTTTCGACCTTGGCGTCCGCATCCGGTCCCTTTGCTCCGAAATAGAACTTGATCTTCGGCTCCGTCCCGGAAGGCCTTACGGACACAACGTCCCCTTCGGTGTTAAAGAACTGAAGTACATTCGACTTCGGCAGGCCCGTTTCATCGGGATTGTTATAGTCAATTACCTTCGTGACAGGCAGCCCTGCAAGGTCCTTAGGAGGATTGCTCCTCATATCCGTCATTATGGCGGCAATCTCCGCAACTCCCTCCTTACCCTTGCGGACAAGGGACACGAGAGCCTCACGATAATAGCCGAACTCCGCATAAATATCCTGAAGAAGCTGATACAGAGTCTTTCCCTGATCCGCGGCCCATGCGGCACATTCCGCCACCATGGCACAGGATATCGGAGCATCCTTGTCCCGTACGAACTCTCCTATGTTGAACCCGTAGCTTTCCTCGCCTCCGCAGATGAACTCCCCTTTGCCCTCATTGCGGCGCACGATATCGGCTATATACTTGAACCCGGTGAGGACATTGTATACCCTGACTCCGTATTTTTCCGCTATCGCCCTGATAAGTTCCGTGGTCACGATAGTCTTCACGACATATTTGGTACTGTCAATCTTCCCGAGTTCCGACCAGCGTCTCAGGATATAATAGGTCAGGACAGAAGCCGTCTGGTTGCCGTTGAACAGCACCATCCTGCCGTTGTCGTCCCGTACGGCTATACCGAGACGGTCAGCATCCGGATCCGTAGCCAGCACAAGGTCGGCCCCCTCCCTGTCAGCCACCTTCACTGCCATCTCAAGGGCGGAAGACTCCTCCGGGTTCGGAGACTTGACGGTAGGGAAATTGCCGTCGCTCACATCCTGCTCCGGGACATGATAGATGTTCCCGAAACCGAGCCTTTTCAGGATAGCCGGAACGATATGCACACCCGAGCCGTGAAGAGGGGTATACACAATCTTGAGATCCTTGTGTCTCTCCCTCGACTCCGGAGACAGCATAAGAGTCAGGACATCATCCATATAGGCATTGTTCATCTCGTCTCCCATCACTTCGATGCCGCCTTCCCTGCCCTCAGCTTTGTATCTGACCATGGACGGATCGGATATGGCATTCACTTCGGCAACGATGTCCTTGTCCACCGGAGCTATGATCTGCGCCCCGTCGCTCCAATACACCTTATACCCGTTGTATTCCTTAGGGTTATGCGAAGCCGTCACCATCACGCCTGCCGTGGCATGTTTCTTCCTTACGGCATAGCTCAGGAGCGGCACCGGATGCAGGCAGTCATAGATATACACATGTATTCCATTGGCGGAAAGCACTTCCGCGGTAATCTTCGCGAACGCCTCGCTGTTGTTGCGGCTGTCGAAGGAAACGCAGACGCTGTGGCTGTCTCCCGGTACATTCTTCAATATATAGTTGGCAAGCCCCTGCGTCGCCATCGCCACCACATACTTGTTCATCCTGTTGGTCCCGACCCCCATCACGCCGCGGAGTCCGCCCGTACCGAACTCGAGGTTACGGTAAAACGCATCCTCAAGTGCAGCAGGATCCTTCATGAGTTCCCTCACCTGGGCCTTGGTATCTTCATCATAATTGCCGTCGAGCCAGCTCTGGGCTACCTGTCTGAAATCTCTTTCCATATAGTTGCAAGTTAATAAGTCTGAATTTTCTGTTCCTCGAAGCCCTGCGGCCTCTGAAATCCCACAAATTTAGGAAAATTTATCAAGAAGTTGTCTTGGAAGCTGTTTTAATTTTGTGTCTATCCGCATTTTAATTTTTATCATTATAAATTTTATAAGGTATTTTCGAAGTTGGCCGGTTTTTCTATGCATCTTTTCTATGAAACAAATCATTATATTTGCCGTTTCGAACCGGTAACCGGACCGGCCGATAAAAAGTGACATGAGACTGATGACAGACTATATTTTCCCGGAGAAAACAATGACATCACATACCGGACTTGCAGAATTCATCGAAGAGCATTTCGATGACAATACGGACAGGCTGCTGCTCGGGAAATCGAAATGGCCGGATATCGATATGGCTCTTGCAGTGAGCACAATACTCGGACACAGGAAACTCAGGACAAAAGTGCCGTCATGGTACAGAAATCCAGGCCTGATATTTCCGACATCGCTGAGCGTGGAGCAATGCTCGTCCGAATTCACCGCCGAAGCCAAGGTGAAGAGTTTCCTGGAACTTCTCGACAGCGAAGCCGACATGCGCCACTCACAGGCTGCTGCATCTCCGGACAAGACCGATACACATCAGACACAGGCAGAAGTGCCCCTCGGAAAGGACGGATACAGTACGGGCACTTCCCGGAAAGAGGACAATATCCTGACAGGCATGAAGATCGCGGATCTGACAGGCGGTCTCGGTGTGGACAGCTATGTTTTCTCCCGCCATTTCGGAGCTGTCCTCTATAACGAAATGAACCCCGTTCTCGCAGAAGCCGCCGGACACAACTTCCAAGCCCTCGGATGCGACAATATCACTGTACGCTGCAACACGATAACCAGTCCCGGCTCCGTAAAGGAACTGCTCGCGGACTTCGCTCCGGACGTCATCTATCTTGACCCTGCACGGCGGGCGGCTGACGGCAGGAAAGTGTTCCGGCTGAAAGACTGTCAGCCTGACATACTCACCCTGAAAGACGGGCTTCTGTCCATGGCACGTCTTGTCACCGTGAAACTGTCCCCCATGGCCGACACAGATGTCATTGTCAGGGAGCTCGGGCCGCATTGCCGGAGAATCGATGTCGTTTCCCGCGAAAACGAATGCAGGGAACTCGTTATCTGGCTTGACCGGAACTTCAACGGGGAATGCGTTATCCATGCAAAATGTTCCGGGAAAGCTGAACTGGGTTTCCTGAAGTCGGAAGAGGCCGGTGCCGATGCATCACTGCTCCGGTCTCCGGAGCAGCTGCACACCCTACACGTTCATCCGCAACCACGTCAGGGGGAAAACCCATTGCCGTCTGACCATAACACAGAAGAAATTGACACACAGAGCATAACATCAAAACACATCATAGAAGGACCACTGTACCTGCTGGAACCGGACAAGGCTCTCCTGAAAGCAGGTGCTTTCAAGATCCTCTGCGGACGGTTCGGACTCAAAATGCTCGACCGTTCCACCCATTACTATATCGCAGACAGCCTTGACGGCCAATCCGCCATGCCTCTTGATGCCTGTACAGTACCCCGACATGCAAATGGCCCGGAAACATCGTCCGCTACTCGCTCTGTCAGGGATTTTTTCAGGATATACAGGATTGTCAGGGTTCTGTCTTTAGACAGGACCGGGATCCGGGCTGCCGCGAAAGAGTTCCCCTCAGCGGAAGTCACAGCGAGAAACATACCGATGTCCAGCGAGGAATTGCGCAGAAAACTCGGAGCCAGACCTTCGGACCGGTATCACATCTTCGGGCTCAGGGTCTCTTTCCGGTCCGCCCCCTCCGCAAACTGTCTTTTCGTCACCGTCCCTCTCCCTTAAGATATTCGAGCCAGAAGGCACGGTTCTCTTCAAGAAAATGCTTTCCCTGATAACCGCGGTAGCCGTGCATCCCGTCAGGATAGACCATCAGTTCGAACTTCTTTCCATGCCTCTGGAGTTCATCGACCAACTGAAGGGTATTCTGGAAATGGACGTTGTCATCACCCGTCCCGTGGGTTATCTTCAGCATGACCGGAGAAACCGCAGACTGATTCCGGCTGTCATCCGGAGATGCCGTCCCACCGGTAACAGGCAGCGGGGAGGTCAGACCTCCATCCGGAGATGAGAATACAGGACAGGAGTCCCGACGGAGGCTGCACGTCCCGATGCTCACCGGATATGAGGAAACATAATTCAGTACACGTGCAGCGGCATATCCGTCCGGATTAGCTGACGGAGTCTCCATGAAACGCTCGGTATAATGGGAGTCATACAATGCCCAGTCATAGACTCCACCTCCGGCAATCCCGTAATGGTAGCTGTCAGATGCCCTGAACAGAAGCATTGCTGTCATGGTTCCTCCGAAGGAAAAGCCCTCGACCCCTATCCTGTCCCCGTCGACATAAGGCAATGATTTCAGCCAAGCGGCCCATGCGATGAAATCATTTACAGGCCAGGTAGTCAAATCCCTGTAGACCATATCCGTACCGGCCCTGCCGCTGTTCCCCGCAGCCCGGCAGTCCGCTACGATCTGGATAATCCCGTGCTCTGACCACCACTGATTGTTCCGGTCCGGAGTGACCCATCTGTCCCTCACCATAGGAGTATCCGGACCTCCGTAAATATCGACATGGACAGGATATTTCCTTGAAGGATCGAAATCCAGAGGCAGAGTGACCGATGCAGGCAGCCTGAACCCGTCCGAAGTCGTCATCCATACTATCTCCGGCATGGCATACATTGAAGCATCGAAAGTCTCCGTCGCCATATCGGCCGCAATGATACAATCCCTGCTGCCTGCCATCCGGGCAGGTTTTCTCTTTTCGGACACGGTTCCGGTCTCCTGAACAAGGACCGACAGATCAGAAGCTGCCTTTCCCGTAGAGCGGGCAACTATTATTTTCGTCGGAGTGGAAACATTGGATACCGAAGCTGCAAAATATTTTCCGTCAGGAGAGAACGACACTCCTGACACATTATATGCGGTATCTGTAAGAGCGCTGACTGTCCCTTTTCTGTCCACCTTATAAAGAGCAGACTTGATTCTGGAGTCACGCTGTGCCGTAAAATAGACATCGCCTTTCGTCTCATCCACCCGGACCAGTCTGACTGCCCAGTTGGGGCCGTCCGTCAGTCTGCGGAATCCGGAACCGTCATATGACAGGAAATAGAGCTGCTGCCAGCCTGTTTCGAAGGCCCGTGACATGTAAAGACCCTTGTCCGTAAATATGACTTCATTTATCCAGTCTATCCACGTCCCGTATGTCTCATGATAGACATGCTTCCTGGAGCCGTCGGATACCGATACGGCATAGAGGTCAAGGGTATTCTGGATACGCGGCATTCTGGAAATGAAAAACTCCCTGCTGTCAGCCCCCCAGAACGGGATACCGAAATAGCAGTCTTCGGAAGAGCTGAAATCGGCCCAGACAATATCCGGATGAACGGCAGAGACTTCAGACCGGACGGTAGAATCCCGGGATAATGCCCCGTCGTCACGGTTATATGACGAAGACGGACGGACAATGGAAGAAATATCGACGATTCCTATACGTACCTGAGGATTGGTTTCTCCTGCCTTCGGATAACGGGTCCGGCGCAGGGAACCGTCCTGCCCGAACGGAGAATAGATCGGAAACAGCGGCACTCCGGTATTGTCAAAGCGATAGAACCCTATCTTCCTGCTGTCGGGAGACCACCAGAACGCCTTGTAATGTGACAGACGCCCGAGGATTTCCTCGTAATAGACCCACGATGCATATCCGTTCAGTATCAGCTCGGTACCGTCATATGTCAGACGATGTTCACGTCCGGAGGCGATTTCCACGACATACAGGTCATTGTCCCTCGTAAAGGCCAGCATTGTCGAATCCGGAGAATACGTAAGGTTGACAGCCCCTTCCGGCTGCACAGGGAACGAACTGTATTTTTCGGGAGCAGTCACGCCGGAATATCTTTTCCCGGCCGATGCATCGATAACGAATGCAGTGGAATCGGTGTACGAACCGTCATATGAAAATATAACCTCGTCATCCGAAATCCATTTCCATGCAGACGGAATGCTGTTCAGTTCAGGAGCGACGAACCCCGGAGCCTCGGTGCCCCCGGGAACAACGGCACTTCCGGCATCTTCCCGGAATACGGCAACTCCGCCTGCAGACCCTCCGGCTACAATTCCGTCCGGACCGTAAACTGGCTCCGCTGCCGAAACCTGCAGAAATGTCGCCGTCATCAGGGCGAAAAACGCTATATACCTCGCTTTCATATCCATATATCAATCTCCCAGTTTCGCAAATGCATGATCGCATTGATATTCGTGATTGTGCGGCCTGCGAAACTTTTTCCACCGCACAATCACCGTCCATGTTACCGCTATTCAAAATAACGGTCATTGAAATTGACAAAATATACCTTCTCCACCGCTCTTGTCACGGCTGTATAAAGCCATTTGAGATCATCAGACACAAGGTTCTCCTGCCAGAACGGATTGTCAATGAAAACGCATTTCCACTGACCGCCCTGAGACTTGTGCCCCGTGATGGCATCGGCGTATTTCAGCTGCAGGGCATTGAAATACAGATCCTCCCTGACTGCCTCATACCGTTTCCTCTTGGCAGTGATATGGGAATAGTCCTCACTCACTCCGCAATAAAGCATATTCTGCTGCTCATATGTCAAAGATGCACTCTCCGACTCGAGCGTATCCAAAATCACCTTGGCTACAATCTCCTGCTCACCGTAATCCGGGAAAGAGATTCTTGCAGTCGCAAAATGAAGTCCGTATCTTTCCTCATATCCGGAAATGCCCACAAGTTTGGCCATGTCACCGTTGGCAATATAGTCCATCCCCTCCACCTTGTCCACGAACTTGTAGCAGTTCTTCACTATCATGAGCCTGTCTCCCCTGACCAACCTGTCCTCCTTGAACTGGACGGCAGAACGTATTCCCGCATTATATTTGTTCGCCCTGCGGTTGGACCGGCACAGGACAATGGTCTCATCCTCCCCGTATTCGGAATATGCATCCGAAAGTCTTTCTATCAGCTCCCCTCCGGATATTCTCTCCACATCATCGAATCCTGCAGTCCTCAGCTTCAGCCCGCCCTGACCGGCACTGTTGTCGTCAAAGTCCCGCAGGACCGGGCCGGACGGGGAATCATCACGACCGCCACGGACACCGCCGGAACCGGTTCCCGTATCCGTTTCCCGCTCTATCATATGTCTCAGCAAAGTGGCGTTGTAAAGTATGCCGGACTCCTGCTGCTGCCTTACGACCGTGGTCAATGTCGAGAATTCCACCCCTCCGGCCACGGACATCATATAATCCCGCGAAAGGGCCGGACTGCAGTCGAGCCCCACAGGAGGAAGCTGTGCCGCATCCCCGACAAGCACGAGTTTGCACCCCGTTCCGTTACGCACAAAAGTCACCAGATCTTCCAGAAGATTGCCGGAACCGAACACGGATGCCTGCTGCCCTCCGGATTCTATCCCGATGAGAGAAACCTCATCAACTATGAAAAGTGTATTCTTGGCCTTGTTTATATTCAGGGTAAACTGTCCGAAACCGTCGCCGCTCACGGACTTCTGCCTGTAGATATGTTTGTGAATGGTACTTGCCTGCCCTCCGGCATAGCCGGAAAGGACTTTTGCAGCCCGTCCGGTCGGGGCAAGCAGGATACACGGTATTCTGAAATTCCTCAATGCACTGATGACGGCTGCCATGGCCGATGTTTTCCCTGTTCCCGCATAACCGTTCACCACCAGAATATCGGAATCATCACCGAGGATGAATTCCGAAACATTCTTCAGCAGCCTTTCCTGACATGGAGTGGGGCAGTATGCGAAATATGACAGGAAATGTCCGTATAACTGATCCGGCTGCATCACACGTTCCTCCTGAACATCATATATGTCACAGCAATCAGAGGATATATCTCCACACGCCCGAAAAACATCCCGAGTGTATAGATGAACTTGGCTGCTGCCGGCTGCGCCGCATAGGATCCGAGAGCACTGATGGACTCGAGCCCAGGACCGGCATTGCCCATTGACGCGATAAATCCGGAAACAGCCTCGGCCGGTTTCACGCCGCACAGCATGACGAGGAATATCCCGACAAGCAATATTGCGCAATACAGGACAATATATGTCATCACTGAAGAAGCCTCGGCATCGGACACACTGTGCTTTCCCACCTTGATCTGGGAAACGGCCGCAGGATGAAGACTGTATTTAATCTGCCTTGAAAGGGTCTTTGCCGCGATATATATCCTGTCGGCCTTGATACCGCCGGCGGTGGAACCGGAACATCCGCCGAGCAGGATTGCAACCATGAGCAGCATCCCGGCGAGGGCCGGCCACTGCGAGTTGTCCCCCATCCCGAAACCGGTGGTCGTCATATAGCAGACCACCTGGTACACGGCATCGCCCGCCGCCTTTCCCCAGTCCGTATATCCGCCCTGGAGCATAAGGTCGAACATTATCAGCAGGGTAAGCACAAGCATCGATCCGAGAAAGAACTTCACCACAGGATTGGATGAAAGAGGCTGCAGAGAACGGGTCGCGACCACTGTAAACACAAGGCCGAAATGCAGGGATGATATCACCATAAACACTATGGCCACTATATTTATGGCTGTCGAACCGTATTCTGCCAGTGAAAGGTTCTTCGTACTGAAACCGCCGGTCGCAACTATACTGAATGCATGGTTAACCGCATCGAAAAGATTCATTCCGGCAATCATCAGACTTACCATAGTCAGCAGTGTAATTCCGACATATACGGCAGTGATGATATAGACTATCCGCATGGACCGGTATCTGTACCCGACACGGGACAGGGAAGAGAGCTCTATGTTCGCAAGCCTGAGACGGAAAGGACTGGCATTAGGGAGTACGAGAAGAAGAAAGACCACCACCCCGAAACCTCCTATGTAATGGGTCGAAGAACGCCAGAACAGCAGGCTTCGCGGCAACGCCTCCACATCGGTAAGTATGGTAGAGCCTGTAGTAGTATATCCTGAGACACTCTCGAACCATGCGTTCACCAGGGAAAACTCGCCGCCCCACAGGACATAGGGAAGCATCCCGAATATGAATGACAGCAGCCACGAAAGCACCATTATCAGGAATCCGTCCTGCTGCGATATGGCGGAAGTCTGGCGGACAAATATAAAAGGAAATGCCCCGAATATGAAAGTGATTATAAAACTGATGGCCAAAGGTCCGAAAGCGGAATCCCGGCCGTCGGCCAGGGATACGAGCATTGACAGGAACATGAAAAGTGCGCTGACCAGCAACGCCAGCCCGACATTTCTCGATATTACCTTTACATTCATACAAGCACTCTGCCTAAATCCGTCCCATGCACATCCGGGTATTCCGTCATCATTCCTGGACTGACTGCACCATCTCTATAAGTTTCTCCCTCTCGTCCCTGAGAGCTTTCGTACGCCTTCTGAGCTCGACATTCTCCTCCACCACGTCAGCTATCCCGTCATTCAGTGCAGCCAGCTGGTCATTCCCTTCAAAAGAACATCTGTACCGTGATCCTGTGAGTGTATAGTTCTGCAAGGCCGAAAGCATCCTGTATACCGGATTGACATAATAGGCAAGGATAAAGAACAGAAGAAGAAGGACGAGAACAAGTCCGGCCCCGACTGACACTATACCGGGAATGATGCTCCGGTAGAAACTGTCCTGAAAAGTCATGGAATTGGTCTGGAGATCCATATAGGCGGCATTCGAAAGCCTCTCTATATCGGAACGGAGCCTGTTGTACCTGGGCTGGAGTCTGTTGAAATACCAGTCCCTGGTATTTATGAAATCCGACGCTATGACCGCCGGCAACTCAAGCGATGCCAGCATATAGGCCGAATATGCATAGACGACCGAATCCGCCAGAGGGAAAGCCTCCTCCGAAGCGATGGAAGTCCTGAGACCGTCACACAGGGCCATAAACGCATCCCTGTCGAAATCCGGGACGGATGTGACCTGATGCTCCTCCCCTATCGCTGCAAGGACTTTCAGATTATACTCGTCGCACATTGACACCAGTTTCTGGGCGACATTGATATTCCTAATGTTTTCCGCAACAAGGTCTGAGACATAATTGCTCATTCTCCTGTACTCCAGCACCGATATGACACTGGACAACAAAAGCATAGCAGCAATGGAACCAAGCCCGAGAGTGAGCTTGGTCCTCATTGACATCCTGTAACCACGTAATTTCCTGAGGAATTTCTGCAGCATTACTCGTCAAATCCGTACTTCGCGTAATTGAGCCCGAGTCTGTCGTACATAGGAAGCATAACGGTCTTCACCCTCGCCTTGAAATCCTCGAGGCTTGTCTTCTTTTCACTCCAGTCGACCTCGGAAAGTGCGCAGTAACGTGGCAGTATCATCTGCTGGACATGGTCGAAAGTGGCAATGTACTCGGCCCACAGGTTAGCCTGCACACCCTTGATATATTGCTTTTCGTCCTCGGAAAGCTTGTCGTAAGGGTCGAAAGAATAGCACTTGGAAAGAGGGACATATCCCCCGATACCGAGAGGCTCCCCGTTCTTCTTCGGGTCGCTTGTCTGATAATAGTCGAGATAGAAATAAGTATTCGGGGACATGATCACATGATTACCCTGCTTTGCGGCCCGGATACCTCCTTCCGGCCCTCTCCACGACATCACTGTAGCCGTAGGGGTGACACCGGCATCCAGTATCTCGTCCCAGCCGATGATATGACGTCCCTTGTCATTGAGGTATTTCTCGATACGCTTGAGAAGATAACCCTGAAGACGGGTCTCGTCGGCAATGCCTTCCGCCTTCATTCTTGCCTGACAGTCAGGACAGTCCTTTCTTCTGACAGCGGGAGCTTCGTCTCCTCCGATATGGATGTACTCACCCGGGAAAAGGTCGCATACTTCATCGAGGACATCCTCCAGGAAATCGAAAGTGCTTTCCCTTCCTATGCAGAACACATCCTCGCTGATACCCCACTTGGTCCACACTTCATATCCCTCGCCACGGCATCCCAACCACGGATAGGCTGTAAGCGCAGCCACGGCATGACCCGGCATCTCTATCTCCGGGATAATGGTTATCTGCCTTGCAGCAGCATATGCCACTATATCCTTTATGTCTTTCTGCGTATAGTATCCTCCATATGGAGTGCCGTCATATTTCTCCGGTTTCTCGCTCAGATGTCCCACAAGAGTCTCCTTGCGCACGGAACCGACCTCGGTCAGAAGAGGATATTTCTTTATCTCGATCCTCCAGCCCTGGTCATCGGTCAGATGCCAGTGGAAAGTGTTCAGTTTGTGGAGAGCCAGAATATCTATGTACTTCTTGACTTCATCGACTGTAAAGAAGTGACGGCAGCAGTCGAGCATTCCGGACCTGTATCCGAAATGAGGCTTGTCCTGTATCATAAGCCCCGGAACCATGAACGGCTTGCCTTCCCCCTGTGAAGTCTGGAGAAGGACCTGTGCCAGGGTCTGCATGCCCCACCATACGCCCTTCGATGAACCGCCCTTTATCACTGCTCCATTCCCGGCAGATACCTCAAGAGTATATTCCTCCTCTTCCATGGCCGGGTCCAAATACAGCTTCACGTCCGCTTTCTTCTCGCTGCCGGTCCTGACGGAAGCTATTGCGGCAAAAGATTCCCCCCACACGTCCACAAGCGACTTCAGAGCCTTGTCCTGACCATAGAAAGTCAGTGTCTGAGGCAACTGCACTACGGACCTGTTTTCCTTTATTGATACGGGCTGCGGTACAATACTCACAGCAAACGACGGTACTGCAGCCAGCATGGCAGCCGCAGAAACAAGAACGGTCATCAAATGTTTCATGTTATAAATCATGTCAATGTTTACATCCGGCAAAGATAGGAATTTTAGATAAACATATCATGAATTTTCCGCAAGAAAATTCTTGGGAGAAACTACAGGTATATCACTGAATACAAAATCCTTTATATTTCTGGTTATAATACAGTCACATCCGCTTGATTTAGCACAAAAATACTGGAAGTGCATCTTCAAAGTCTCTGGCTCTCAACTTGACAGCCGCAAAATAATCTTCTGACGACACGGAAACTATATGAAGAAAAGATGACAGTTTATTTAACGCCACATACAGTTCATCGCTGTTCAGCACTTTTCTCAGAACAGGAGCACATTCGTATCTATAAATAAATTTTTCATTTGCCTAAAATATACGATAAACGGGCATCAGAAGCAACTTCTGTATCAGACAGGGATGATGCTAACCCTATAAGTTCTTTAACATCCCGGGATATGCCTTCGATATTACGGCCAGCCATTGACCTCGTACCAGGAACAGAATGATATACCTTGACCGATGTCACACCTTGCATTGAAGCGATACTTCTTTTCAGATCCGGAAGACGCTTCAAGTCATCTATTGTAATTATCAACTGTGTCATATTCAATAAAACCTTTTCTGCAAATATGCAAAAAAGGTTTTATTAGTCAAAACACATAGTAGCCAAAATGGCATCAATCATAAACGAATTCGAACTCGTCGACATACAGTACCGAACCGACTCCTCCGGTAAAATAGTCTCCGTACAGACTTGCACAGGCAATGACTACGGCATATTTTGGAATTCTTGTATCATCATTATATACAAGAGGACAGTCGAACTCCACATATTCCCCGCCGGTATCGGCATCGCTCTCTATTGTCCCCCTTGCAATGATGTCGTCGCCGAACTGGTCCACAAACTGCTGTGAAGCCGTCTGGACGAGGAAAGGCCTGTCCCAGTCGGTGAGGAGCACGAGAATCTGCAACTTGTCCATTTCTCCCTTCTTGTCCTCATACGGAGATTTTGCTTCCGTTATTTCCACCGGAGAGTAACAATAATACCCTTTAAGCGATTTAGGACGGGCGGAAAAGGATGTGCCCCATAAAAGGTCGGCCCCTATATTGCCGCTGATGGTCGCCTTTAGGAACTGGCCCGTAAGAATATTGCCAGCCGCAAACATGGTCCCGAACGCCTTCTTGCTTTCAAGCCTTGCCGCCATCTTCCCTGAGCCGGATACTGCGACGAATTCGGAAGGGGCGGTGGCGTCATTGCCGCTGCCGATCATATTGAGTCCCGGATTGGCGGAATCCCATATTCTTGTGACGCCAGCCGATGATACAGTACCGTAATCAGGATACCAGATATGCACAGAATCAATGCTTTCCGGGAGCGGATACGGATACCATGTACTATTAGGATCCGTCTGGTACCACTCGTCGAAGCCCATGTTCGGAAGCTGGTCAGGAGTGCCGGTAGTGAATGAGACAGGACTGCTCTGTGCATCCTCCGTGCAGACCCGTATTTCATATGCGGTACCTGCCGAAAGCCTGTCGGCTGTCTCCGATGAAGTATCCCCGCCGGGTATCGAAGCCGTTATATCCAGTCCGTTGACCTCGACATCATCGAACCGGAGCCAGTCCTCTGAACCCTGCTGACGGTATTCCATATACGGAGTGCCGTTCCCGTCATAGACTGCCTCGACATCCACATGATAACACCACGCATTGGCCTTTGTAACCGACATGTCCACTTTCTTCTGTACTACAGTCATTTTCCATACCGTAGTCTCCCCGTTGTCCGTCACCGTAAATGTTCTTTCCAGTACACAGTTCAATTTCATGGGGAATGTACATGCCCGTGTCTTTTCTACATATTCGGCCCCGGGGGTATCGCTTTCCGGTTCATATCCTGTAGTGGATACTATATTCGAACCGTCCGGCTCCAGTTTCATTGCAGTGATATTGATATCAGTCAGAGACTGGACATCCGAAACATAGAGCGTCACCTCCTTGTCCTTCAGATTGAAATAAGCCTCCCCGACCTGGTTGTCGCAGCGGACATACCTCTCTATCGTCTGGTTTGCCATGACGGTCCATTCATAGTCCTGATATATGCTCAGGACGAATTTCTTGGGATAGGTAAGGTCAAGGACGGTTCCGGCTACAGGGAAATCCTCACATGCGGCCCCCTCCGTCATTGAAGACGACACGACAGTCACGGCCGAAATGTCGGCATGCTCGTCCAGTTCGATTGTCACCGTCCTGGAATTCCCGTCTATCGTCACGGATTCCTGATTCTCCACCTCAAACGAGGTTATGTTGGCCCTGATGCGCGGATAAGACATGTCGTTGCCGATAAGGCAGGACTGCAGGAGACACGCAACGGCCATATACAATATGCATTTCTGAAAATTCATAGACTGTCCGGATTAAAATCACGCATTATTTCTCCTTTTTCACCCTGTGGTCGCCTGTAGGGATATAGAATGAGAGGCCGAAATTTATGGCCAGAATGTTGAGCTTGAAATTGAGCCCGTTATTCTCCATCTCGCTACGCTCCACCTGGTTGGTCACCTGGACCACCCTCTGGTAATTGAACCCCAGAAGACCGACAGAAACCTCCAGGGCCACTTCATTGGTGATAAATGCACACAGTCCCGGAACCAGACCGATCTCGAACTGGTATATGTCCTGATAAGTGCCTGTCTTGTACGGAGTGTCCAGCACTTCGTCATATCCCATCCTGTAGGATTCCGACTGTCCGTACCCTCCTGTCAGACGCACTTCCGTAAACATGGCGAAACGTCTGCTCTGGCCGAAAGGGATATAGTTTCTCAGGGTAAATGCCCCGGTATAGGCCTGCTTCAGATAATTGAAGTCTCCGGTCGAAAGGGACAGGGCATCCGAAAGGGACAGGTCGACATTTCCGAGGGAAAAGGCCGTACGGTCATAATCGAACCTTGCCCCGACAGCAAGATTGTCCCTTATGAAATAGGACACATGCGGAGCTATCCCGTATGACTCCAGATTTCCGTGAAGGTTCTGTATCAGGGAAAACAGCATCTGATAGCCCGTGTCATTGATGCCGTTTCCGAGACTGTAGTTGGAGTATGAGAAAGATGCCCCCGCACCGATTGTCCCCGCAGGAATGAAGACGCTGGTGCTCCGGCCTATTCCGCGGTCGAACGGCTCCACAGGCTCCTTCTCCCGCGATGCAGCCTGTACGGACATGACTGCCGCACCGGCAAAAAATATGATTGACAATATTTTATTCATATCTACTATGGTTTTGCAAGTTCATAATTGGCATTGTATCCATAAGCCTGCACCGTTTGCGGAACTTTTTCTCCACACAGACACTCTCCTTTCTGCCTATCTTGCATCCTCTGCTACGCGGAGTCCGTTGACAACGTTCATTCATCGAGCAGAGCAGGGTCATAGACCAACGAGAACTCGTCCACATACAGGACACTTCCATCACTTCCTGTGAAATAATCACCATATTTGCTTGCCGCAGCAACTATGACAATATATTTAGGGACTCTTGTCTTGTCCCTGTAATCAAGTTTTATAGTAAACTTTTGATAACCGCCATCAGTGGCCGATAAATCCATAGTTCCATAAGCAATGATGTCATCCCCTGTCGTATCGACAAAATCCTTTGTCTGAGTATTTATAGTATACGGCGTATCCCAGTCTGTCAGCATTATCTGAATTTGTCCCATATCGGTTTTACCTGACATATCATTATAGGTTCCATGATTTACAGTGCCCGGAGCATAATCATAATATCCGTTCAAGGCAAGGGGACGTGAAGTAAATGGCACGCCCCAGTCAAGCGTAGCACCGGGATTGACTGGATCCATAATGGCAGAACCGAATTGTCCTGTATAAAGATTACCTGCCGCAAAGACATCCATAAACACAAGATTTTGATACAGGCTTTGGAGTTTGGCGGCTGATTTTCCGTCACCAGATACAGCAAGATGACTTGTTTCCTGAGAAGTAGGATACATGCTGATTGCCGAAGAACCTTTATTGGCAGAATCCCACCCACCCGTCAGAGTATACTGGTCAGTCCAACTGTCGAAGTTCATGTTCGGGACAGTCTGCTCTGTTTCGGTAGTGAAGCCGACCGGGGATGTATTCCTCTCCTGCGCACAGACTGCCCTGAATTCATACTCCGTATCCGAAGCAAGCCCCATGAGTTCGGCAGTGAATGTCTTTGTCCCGGCATCGGACGTAACTTCAGCTTCAACATCAGTCCACTCCCCTTCCGGAGTCCTCCACTGGAAACCGAGCCCTTCAGGCCGGTTGTCAGTCGACCATTTCCCGGTAAGGACAGCAAAACGTGCCCATGCATTTGCAGAAACAGTCCCGACACAAGGCAGCACCTCGACATTGACATGCTGGCTCAATTCCCCTCCGGCCTCATTCTGCACAAAAAGGTCGAAAGCATATGAGCCGGCCGGAAGTTTCGCAAAGAAGTCCGTGAAATCCACCGTAACCTCCGTCATCCCGGACGTAACACTCTCCGTCTTTATGCCGAGTGCCGCAAGTTCCTCTATTGTCCCGGCTTCAGCCCCGACAAGGTCGACACTTTCAGGAAGACCTGCCGCTTCAAGCCCGGCATCGTCATGACTGAGCGTCAGATGAACGGCAGGCTTCTTGAGATCGATTTTCAATGATTTCCCGCTGTCGTCTCCGGCGTAGAATTCCAGCCCTGAAGCCGGGTCGAATGAACCGGTTATCTGAGGTATGTCCTTGACATTGAAATCGAGCATAATGTCATGCTCCTTCTCCGTCATGGAATCATCCACAGTAATCGTAATCTCCGCCGCCCCTTCCGGCTGCTTCCCGGCCACTCCGAACCTGAAAGCATAATGCTGCTTAGGTTTTACACCGGTATAGGTATCCACAAGAGGCCGGAATACCCGCCCGTCATTTGCGATGAGTTCCAGAGAATATGTCAGCGTACCCGTAACGGCGAAATATCCTGTCCTGCCGAGGGTGCTTTCCCTTGCCGGAAGCCCTTGTGCATTGTCTTCCTCAATGGCGTTCCGGAATACCAGTACATTTCCTGCCGCTTCTTTCTCTGGTAAAGCAGAACCTGCTTGTCCGGCATCTTCTCCAGTCCCGGCCCCCCATGCACCGACACCCGGATCGGAAGCTCCATTGCTGACAGTCAGCACATAGCTGGCAAAATTGTCCTGTATTTCCTGCGAGAACTCCACAGTCACCATCACAGCTTCAAGGGCAAGCGTCAGTTCAAGGGGCTCTACAACGCCCCGCCTTACCGTAAATTCCTTTGAAGCCGAATAAAACGGCGTATCGAAACACGCCCCCCCTGACAGCCCTGCACCGGACGTAGCCGTTGCCCTGTAAGTACCTGTCTTCAGGACTATCGGTTCCGTCACGGAAGAGCAGTCATCAGTACTGTATGCCACTGCATCCGCGGCATCGTAGATTGTCAGTGCTATCACATCCTCTCCGTCGGCCTTAGTGGAAACGGTTCCGTAGGACGGACTTATCTCCACATCATCCGTAGAGGTGTCTTTCATGACATTGATCTCCACATAGCCGTATCCTTCCGGCTCCGCTGTCTGTGTGCAGGACTGCGGCAGGACGGACAGGCCGAGCAGGACCATCATATATAACAATGAATGTTTCATCTTATAGTCCTTACGGATTATTCTTCCGATGATGTCGTTTCAGGCAAATGGAATGTCAATGGCTGTTCAGGCAATTCCTGACCGAGCTGGTCAGTCAGACTGAGGGTAAAGACATAATCCTGTCCAGGCGTACCGACAGATGTAATAAGTTGAATCAAAGATGAAAGAGAGAAGGTTACGTCAGTCTGCCCATACAGGCCATCAGCCAATGCCGGTATTGCTCCTTTCAACATATCTATCACAGCCTGATCATTAATCAGATCCAAATATGGCACATTCCCTGTCGTTATTATAGAAACCAACGGTTGAAAATTCTCACTTACATGCACTACAAACGTCTCAATTTTACCAGGGACTGAAATATTCAGAGTCACATCAAGACCATCAACTATATCTTTTGTCTCAAATGTCGGATTAGTAGGCCATGTCATTGACGGAGCAGCTATTACCGGATCTTCCGGATCGTCAGGATCTTCTATCGGGGTCTCGTCAAAACCCGGTATCTCTATGTCCACCGGCTTTTCGTTCACTCCCGTATCCACTGTAATTCCGCCATCGGAAAAATCGGCACTGCCGTTCACTCTTGCATTGATGTTCAGGATATGATGGTCCGCAGCGGCAACGTCAGTTATCTCAGCCGTCACTCTGGCAGCATCAGAGCCGTCATTATTCCTCACTCCCTGGACAACGACAGTAAGCGGGCCTACCGCAAACCAGCCTTCCTTGGCTTCTATAGCTGTCTGGTCTCCGTCCCCGGACGACCATGTAAGCGAAGCATCCCCGTCATCGTATGCACCGGTCACGACTACGCTCCATGACTTGAGTTCCTGCAGGAATACATCCGACAGCTTTACAGTCACTTTCATATTGGTCAGCCTGCATACGAGGTCAATAGGGGTCACTACATCCTCGACAATGGTGAACTCTTTTGTCGCTCCGTATATCGGCTGGTCCCATGCCGCCTTTTCCGTACTTCCGGAAGTTACTGAAACAGTATATACGCCTGGAGAAAGGGTAATGATCCCGTCAGCGTTCTGAGCCAGGAATTCGGATACAGTACTCTCCAGCGAATACGAGCCTGTAGACTTTACTATCGATATTATGAAGTCGTTGACATCGGGTGCGGCGGAAGCCTTCGTCCCCAAAGCCCCGTACTCCTTTTCCGTGAATTCAGCCTCATCGCAGGCCACATTGAGACGAAGTATGCCTTCGCGACCGGAAGTTTCCACCACAGTCTTGTTGCAGCCTGAAAGCACAGCCGCCGCTGCGGCAAAAGTCAGAAGAATCTTTTTCATCTTATCCTGTTTATCTTTTGTTCAACTTATAATTATTGCATCAATAACAACGTCATAGTATCTGCTCATGGGTGGCAGCATGTTCTGCCGGCAAGGGCGCAAAAAATATCTGACACCATTTATCATTCATAAATCAACTGCAAATTGTCTATTCTGAAGACAGCACTTGCCTTAATCCTGTTTTCGTCTTTCTCTTCAGGAACGACTCCACCCATCTCATGCCATGAACCTCCTGCACTACAGCTATGGGTACTGCCGTCCGATGAACTCTTGAAACGGATATAAATGGA
The DNA here is from genome assembly GCA_944322585.1 of uncultured Bacteroidales bacterium. GTDB lineage: Bacteria > Bacteroidota > Bacteroidia > Bacteroidales > UBA932 > Cryptobacteroides. Next base: position 29,520 of record CALUPB010000007.1, read on the forward strand.
GGATGCAGTCTTATCAAAAACAGAATATACCAATGGTATTTCTATCAATTTCCATGTATCCATTGCGCCTCCGGTTGCGGAACCTGTCGCGATAACAGTTCCGTCCGATGAACTCAACGACACTTCCGCCTCCCATGTCTCGCCGTCGGCATAACGCCAATACTGATGATAGAACGTAAACTTATCCGGACGTGACCCGAATGAATGTCCGGTAGTAGCCGGTGAGACGAAATCATCGGATGTTCCTATATATAATTCTCCAACAAACCAATCTCCACTCGTTCCTCCCCACGATGATAAACTATTCCCACTTCCAATATTGATTGTCATTATCTGCGCTGATGAATTTCCGGAGAATTTATTTGTAGTAGAATAAGATACTGTCGGAAGACATTTGAACTTATCATATGCAGGTGTACTTTCGCTTGGCATCGATACCTTGCTGTTTACCGTCCACCATGCAGAAGAAGCGTCAGACCATGGTTTCCACCAGTCCACCTTACCCGTACCAACGTTAAATATTACTTTTTTCTGATATTCAAAAGTTTCTTTTGTCCACTCCTCAAACCCCGAGTTACCGACCTGGGCGGCTTCTTCCGTGGTGAGGGCAGCAGTGACGGCTGTATTCCCGTTGCCGTTGTAGATGGCCCTGAGCTCGTATTCCGTGGACGGGGTGAGCCCGGTTATATTATCGAACGACAGGACAGAACCATTGTCCGACGAAAGGGAGGCATCCGTCCATTCCCCGCCTGATGCAGGCCGGTACTGGAGTTTCAGGACATCAGGATTACCCTTGGCATAACCTATTTCCATTCCCCTGATACTCCTTGCCCAGGCATCCGTGGATACGGCACTGAACGAGAATTCTGGAGCGGCCTCGCTTATGGAATATGCATCCGAAACGGCAGTCTGCGGCTCTGGGAGCATATCCTCCACCGTAATGCTGATACTTGCACTGAACGGATTGCCCGCATCGTACACCCTTCCGGCAAGCATCCGGGCCACACCCGTAAAATCCACATACGCAAGCCGCTGTCCAGACATGGAGCGCATCCACCTGAATCCGTTGGCCTTCAAGATTTCCGCATCAGCCCCGTCCACAGAGGCGAGGTCAATCCGGAAAGATGCCTCCGGCTTCCCGAGAGCCTTCTGAAGATATCCGGACTCTATGTCCAGGTAGCAGTGCGCAATCCCTGCTCCCGCCACAATGTCGGCCCGCAACTGTTCCGGCACTGCCGAGGCCTCCACTATCTCGAACCCGGTCCCGCCGGTAAAGCCGCTTACATTGATCACCGGCGCTTCCTGGGGAAGCATGGAAGCCGGCAGCTCCACATTCTTTTCTATAAGTTCCGTTTCCCTGTCTATCGAAACACCAAGACTGACTGAACTCTCTCCCGGCGCCGTATCCAGCCTGAAAGTCACGAAATCGCTCGGTTCATATACGTCATCACCGTCCGCAGGCCTGTACTCGAAATATCTCAGTTCGCCGTCCACTGTTGCATACACCCTTACGGTAAGCTTCCCGGCAGGGATATATCCCACTCTCGTCTCGTCCTGTCCGAAAGTCAGCAGGGCATCCTCACCGCAGGACACTTCCGCATAGGCGTCGGGATAGTCGGCCGCTATATTTTCACCGAACTCCACCGCAACGGCGACATTGGAAAGCTTCGCCACAGCGGACAGGCTCACATGCCGTTGCTCTGCCGTAATGGAAAAATCCTGCTCCGCAGCATAATACCATGCATCGAAACCGGCGGCGTCCGGATCTCCATAATAGGCATAGAGTCTGAACCGGCCGCCGTTCAGCCCTATCGGCTGCCCCTTTATGTCGGCATAGGATTCCCTGAATATCCTGACGTCTCCGTCCGGGCTGTCTGTCCTGAATATTTCCACTGTGAAATCATCCGGACTGACAGAATTGTCTATCACTGATCCGTCCGTCTGCGACTTGGACACAGGCCTGATCCTCTGCTCGGCCGTAAGGTCGAGCAACACTTCACCCTGCACTCCGGCCCCGGTCTCCTGCAGAGTCTCGGTACATGCACTGACTGCGAAAAATGTCAGGCAACAGGCCGGAACAAATGCGATTCGTCTCATAAAAATCGGTTAAGAATACATAAGATGCATACTGTCAGCATCCATTCAGAAGCCGTTACAGCTTCTAAAACTTGGCAAAGATATATCTTCTGCCTTTCACGTCCAAATTTTTTATTACCTTTGCCGTCTATTGGCATCAATTTATGGCAGCTGAAATAAAATACACTGAAGATAACATCAAGACCTTAGCCTGGAACGAGCATATAAGGAAGAGGGCGGGAATGTACATAGGCAGGCTCGGCAACGGGGACAATCCCGGAGACGGCATCTATGTCCTGCTGAAGGAAACCATCGACAATTCCATAGACGAGTTCTCCATGGGATTCGGCAAGGTCATCGACATTACCATCGAGGACAAGACCGTAACGGTCAGGGACTTCGGCCGAGGCATACCTCTCGGGAAAGTCGTGGAAGTGACCAGTACCCTCAACACCGGAGGTAAATTTGACGATGCCGCTTTCCAGAAATCAGTGGGACTCAACGGAGTGGGAAGCAAGGCAGTCAACGCACTTTCGGAGGACTATTATGTGGAATCCTTCCGCGACGGGATGAGTTCATTCGCACATTATTCAAGAGGCGAACTCATAGAATCAGGCCAGAGACCCACAAAGGAGAAAAACGGGACCTATGTAAAATACACTGCCGACAGGGAAATGTTCTCGGAGAATTTCACATACAACATGGAATATGTGGAACCTCTTATAAAGAACTATGCCTACCTTAAAAAGGGTCTGACACTCAACCTCAACGGGACGTCGTACAGATCGGAGCACGGTCTGCTGGACCTGATAAACGATTCCATGTCGGAAGAGCCTCTGTACCCTCCCGTACATTTGGAGGGAGAAGACATAGAGATTGTAATCACCCACGGTAACAGTTACGGAGAGAACATACTTTCCTTCGTGAACGGGCAGAACACACGTGACGGAGGGACCCATCTTGCAGCATTCAGGGAGGCCGTAGCCAAGACCCTTAAAGAATTCTACAAGAAAGACTATGCCCCTGAAGATATCCGTCAGGGCATCGTGGGAGCGATAAGCATCCAGATACAGGAGCCGCATTTCGAGTCTCAGACCAAAATCAAGCTCGGCTCCACATACATGTGGGAAAAGCAGGGTGATGCCGACACACCGGCAACGCACGGCCCGAGCATACGCAGTTTCGTCAATGATTTCGTAAAGACCAATTTAGACAACTACCTGCACATCCACAAGGAAATTGCCCCGGTAATACAGGAAAAGATCATCGCTTCCGAAAAAGAACGGAAAGAAATATCCGGCATACAGAAAAAGACCAAAGAAAGGACCCGCAGGGCAAATGTCTACAACAAGAAACTGCGCGACTGCCGCATCCACTATAACGACAAGCTGTCCAAGAACAGGCAGGGGGAAACGGAGCTGACCAGCATCTTCATTACGGAGGGGGATTCCGCGAGCGGTACCATAACCAAAGTCCGTAATGCCGAGAACCAGGCCGTGTTCAGTCTCCGCGGCAAGCCTATCAACAGTTATAAGGAAAGCCGCAAGAAGGTGGCCGAGAACGAGGAGCTCAATCTGCTGATCGCCGCCCTCGGAGTGGAGGACGACATGGACAATCTCCGGTACAACAATATCATAGTCGCAACCGATGCCGATGACGACGGGATGCATATCCGGCTGCTTGTCCTGACGTTTTTCCTGAAATATTACCCAGAACTCGTCCGGAGAGGGCACGTCTATATCCTCCAGACGCCGCTCTTCAGGGTGCGCAACAAGAAGGAAGTACGGTACTGCTATTCGGTGGAGGAGAAGGAATCTGCCATCAGATCCCTGTCCAAGGGAGTCGAAGTCACCCGTTTCAAGGGACTCGGAGAGATTTCCTCCAATGAATTCGTCCACTTCATAGGAGATGACATGAAGCTGGATCTCGTGCAGTTGAGCGATGAGGAAAGCATTGCGGAACTGCTGGAATTCTATATGGGAAAGAACACCATCGACAGGCAGCAGTTCATACGCCAGAACCTCCGGAGCGAGGAGGAGCTGGAGGACGTCAATATATAATAAGGTATTCTGAACCCGACAAAAACGAGACAATATGTGGAGAAAATTCTGCGGCTTTCTGCTCAAGATATGGGGCTGGACTCCTGTAGGAGGCACGGCTCCCGATGACAAGTGCATACTCCTCGGAGCCCCCCACACTTCCATCTGGGACTTCGTGGTAGCTTATCTTTTCTACAAATCAGTCGGAGGAGACGCCCTCTGCATGGTAAAGGAGGAATTCTTCAAATGGCCGGTACTCGGATGGCTCATCCGGAAAATGGGAGGAATACCGGTCAACCGCAAAAATCCTTCCGCCATAGTCCTGAGCGTAATCCGTGAAATGGAGAAAAGGGACAAATTCCATCTTGCCATCGCCATTGAAGGGACAAGAAAGCCGGTCAGGCGATGGAAGGCAGGCTTCCATGTCATCGCCAAGGAGACAGGGGTACCTGTATACATCAGCTATTTCGACTGGGGTAAAAAACGGATAGGCATCGACCGGAAATTCGAGATTTCGGACGACGCCAAAGCAGATCTCGAAAAAATCCAACAGATATATGAAAGCCTGCACCTTGTAGGCAAATATCCGAAGAACTACGTAACTCACTGAAAGGGACGGACACATGTACGCAATCCCTGCGGGAACAATGTTCTGACGGCATGAGCTTTGCATGGCGCCGGAACTGCACCGAATACAGCAATTAAAAAAGATACCGATGAACATTGTTGCGCGACAGATCCTCAAATGGAGGGAAAAATATGTCGACACATTAGCCAAACTATACGAATACTCGACAACGCTCTATGAGAAGAACCGTATGTCAGAAATGCTCGGTTCGGACATGGGGTACACTTACGGCAGTTTCAGGAAAAAATGCGATGAAATCTCCGCCAGACTGTCACGTTACGGGATAGGAGCCGGAGACAGGGTTGCAATCCTGTCCCAGAACATGCCGAACTGGACGGTAGCCATGTTCTCCCTCGTACCGTTCGGCCGCATATGTGTCCCTATTCTTCCTGATTCTTCCCCTACGGAAGTGTCGAACATTCTGAAACATTCGGAATGCAAGGCAGTCTTCGTCTCCCAAAGGTTACTCCCCAAGATCAGTCAGGAATGCACCGAGATGATGGTACTTGTCATCGATATCGAGACATTCGAGATCATAAAGAGAGATGACTCGGCATACACATGCAACGGACGGGTGATCAGCCCGCTTCCTGACGACCTGGCCACAATCATCTATACCTCAGGAACGACAGGCAGCGCAAAAGGCGTCATGCTGAGCCACCGCAACCTCATCACGAATGTCAAGATTTCCTACCATGCCCACAGATGCACGGAAAAGGACAGATGGCTCTCGATCCTGCCCATGCCCCACACATACGAGATGAGTATCGGGGTACTGTATCCTATCTTTGTGGGAGCATGCGTATACTACATACAGAAACCGCCTACACCGTCGGTACTGCTTCCTGCCATCAAGGCCGTGAAACCGACAGTCATGCTGTCCGTACCGCTCGTTATCGAAAAGATATACAAAAACAGTGTCGTCCCTACCATTGCCCACAGCCGCATACTCGGATGGATGAAGGAGAAAATGCCTAAGATCCTGTACTGGTTCATCGGGATGAAGCTCAAGACGACTTTCGGAGGGAGACTGAAATTCTTCGGAATCGGAGGGGCCAAGCTCGACAGCACGGTAGAAACATTCCTGAAGATGGCAAAATTCCCATATGCCATAGGCTACGGAATGACCGAATGTGCCCCGCTGATATGCACTGCCAACCCGAAACAGACAAAGGTAGGTTCGACCGGAGGTGCGGCATGGAACGTCACGGTAAGACTCAGCGATGTGAACAGCAGCGGAGAGGGAGAAATACAGGTAAAGGGAGACAACGTGATGCTCGGCTACTACAAGGATCCCGAACGCACCAGATCAATGTTCACTGATGACGGATGGCTGCGCACCAATGACCTTGCCTCCAGAGACGAAAAAGGCAGATATTACATCAAAGGCCGGTTGAACAACATGATTATCGGCCCGTCCGGAGAGAACATCTATCCGGAAGAAATCGAGAAGGTCATCAACGACATGGACGAAGTGAACGAATCCATCGTCATGGAAAGGGACGGACGGCTGGTCGCCTTAGTACAGTTCAATGACAACATCATCGACTGGGACCAGGAAGGTGAGGACAAGTTCTTCGAGAAGCTTGAAGCCAGAAAACAGGCCGTCCTGAACTACGTCAACAAGCATGTCAGCAAATCTTCCAAGGTAAATTCGGTCGAAGTCGTCAAGGAACCGTTCGAGAAGACTGCTACAATGAAGATCCGCAGGTTCAAATACAGAAAAGGCGACAGGACGAAGGACACTTCCGGCGAAAAGCCCGAGCAAGGCTCTGCCCCGGCAGGAAAGGCCGATGCCGCCAAATCCGAAGTCTCCGACATCGGGACAACAGTTGACCATTCACCGGAATAAAAGACCCATAGCCATGAAAGACATATCGGAAAGAATACAGGAAATCCCTCTGTCGCCGATCAGGAAACTGAGTCCGCTGGCCGAAGAAGCCAAGGCAAGGGGTATCAGAGTATATCACCTCAACATCGGCCAGCCCGACATCCGCACTCCGGAAGAAGGCCTCGCAGCCATGAGGGCTGTAGACCGTACTACCCTGGAATACAGTCCTTCACAGGGTTTCCTGTCATTGAGGGAAAAGATTTCCGAGTACTATGCCGGATACGGGATGTCCTACTCCCCCGATGACATCATAGTCACGACCGGGGCTTCCGAGGCCGTCCTGTTCTCATTCATCACATGCATGGATCCCGGAGACGAGATAATCACCACCGAGCCCACCTATGCCAATTACCTTTCATTCGCGGCAGCAGCCGGAGTGAATGTAATACCGATCACGACAGACATCGAAGACGGTTTTGCACTTCCTCCCGCCGAACGTTTCGAGGAACTGATAACAGACCGGACCAGAGGCATCCTCATATGCAATCCGAACAATCCTTCCGGAAGCCTGTATTCCCGCGAGGAGATGGAAATGCTCGGCGAAATCGTGAAACGGCACGGCATATTCCTGTTCTCCGACGAAGTCTACAGGGAATTCGTATACGACGGGGCCGGATTCTATTCGGCAGGTCATATAGAGGGCGCGGACGAAAATGTCGTGATATTCGACTCCATGTCGAAACGGTACTCGGAATGCGGCATCAGGATAGGGGCCGTGATCACGAAAAACAAGTCTGTAGCCGAAGGTTTCCTCAAACTTGCCCAGGCCCGCCTCAGCCCGCCTCTCATTGGACAGATCATAGCGGAAGCCTCATTCAGCGCCGGACATGAATACCTTGATCCGATAGCGCAGGAATACCGGCACAGACGGGATGTCCTTATAGACGGGCTGCGTGCCATTCCAGGAGTCAGGGTAGCGGTTCCGCAGGGGGCATTCTATGTCATAGCTTCCCTGCCCGTAGATGATGCGGAAAAATTCTGCGCATGGTGTCTTTCGGACTTCAGCGACAACGGAGAGACAGTCATGATGGCTCCCGCCTCGGGTTTCTACATCACCCCGGGCCTCGGTATCGACCAGGTCCGCATAGCATACGTCCTCAATGCTGAAGACCTCCGCCGTGCCACCGCCCTAATCGCCGAAGCCCTGAAACGGTACTCCTCATGGGTATAAATACAAAACTGGGTGGACCAGATTTTCTGCCCACCCAGTTTTGTCATATCCGATAACGTGTCTTATATCAGTTTTCCTCTGCTACGACTTCGACCTTTACAGTGCCCTTGATGTCCTTGTAGCACTTTACGGAAGCCTCATATGTACCGAGCTCCTTGATGTCGGCAGCTACGGTAACGTCCTTCTTGTCGACTTCAATGCCTGCTGCTGCAAGCGCCTCGGATACCTGGGCGGCAGTTACGGAACCGTAGATCCTGCCGGACTCGCTCACCTTTACGGCGATCTTTACGGATGCTGCGGCGAGCTTTGCTGCGAGAGCCTCCGCATCGGCACGGAGCTTGGCCTCCTTGTGTGCACGCTGACGTATATTCTCGGCAAGCACTTTCTTTGCTGACTCGGTCGCCAGTATGGCATACCCCTGAGGAATAAGGTAGTTGACAGCATAACCTGCCTTTACTTTCACGATGTCATCGGCATTGCCGAGATTGGCAACATCTTTCTTAAGTATAATCTCCATACAGCTGTCCTCCTTATTTCAAAAGATCTGTTACATACGGGAGAAGCGCAAGATGCCTTGCCCTCTTGACTGCCTGGGACACCTTCCTCTGGAACTTGAGTGAAGTACCGGTAAGACGTCGCGGGAGAATCTTGCCCTGCTCGTTCAGGAACTTCTTCAGGAACTCTGCGTCCTTGTAGTCCACATATTTGATACCTGCCCTCTTGAAACGGCAGTATTTCTTTTTCCTGACCTCTACTGTAGGAGGGTTGAGATAACGGATTTCATTGTTCTGTGCCATGGTTCATCCTCCTTTATTTAGCCTGTTTGTTGGCCCTTCTCTTCTCTGCATAGGCAACTGCATGCTTGTCCATTGCAAAGGTAAGGAACCTTATGATCCTTTCATCACGACGGTACTGGGTCTCCAGAACGTCGATAAACTTCGAGTCGGCCTTGAACTCGATAAGATAATAGAACCCTGTGGTCTTCTTCTGGATAGGGTAGGCAAGCTGGCGCAGCCCCCAGTCCTCTTCGTACACGATTTCTCCACCATTGTCCTTGATGAAGGCAGTGTACTTGGCAACCGCTTCCTTCATCTGGGCCTCAGACAAAACGGGAGTTGCAATGAAAACGGTCTCGTACTGTTTGATCATCTGTGTTAATATTAAATGTTAATAAATCAGCCCGTTGCGGGAATTTCCACAAACGGGCTGCAAAGATAGAAAATAATTTCGTCTTATCAAAATATTTTGAAACTGTCTTGAAATTCGAAGGTTCGCCTTGTCAACACAGCTTCTTACTGCATCATTTTTCAGGTATGGCTTCCAGGACAGCCGTCACGAATTCCCAGCACCTGCCCACTGTCGCGATGTTGACACGCTCGTCAGGAGAATGCGGGCTGAGGATTGTAGGACCGCATGAAACCATGTCCCAATGAGGATATGTACCTCCGAGTATTCCGCATTCCAGACCGGCATGTATCGCCATGACTGCCGGTTCGGAGCCATACAGTCTGCGGTAGACATCTTTCATGGTATGGAGTATGGCGGAAGAACTGTTCGGGGCCCAACCGCTGTATCCTCCTGTAAATGAAGTCTCCACCCCGGCAAGAGCAAACACGCAGGCAATCTTCTCTGCAAGTGCGTCCTTGGCGCTGTCTACAGAGCTGCGCAGCAGGGATTTGACCTCGAACCTGCCTTTTTCAATCCTGACCATTGCCATATTGTTGGAAGTCTCCACAAGTCCGGGGATCTCGGAACTCATGCGCTCCACACCGTCCGGACATGCGATAACGGCCCTGATGAGTCGGACAGCATCCTCCTCGGCCACATACAGGCAGTCTTCAGGGTCGCATACTTCCCCTTCGGCTTCCCTGTACGGCTCCAGTATGAACTCCATGCCCGGATCCGTCCCTGCATATTCAGCCTTGATGGCGGACGTCACTTCTTCGAAAACTTTTTTCGCCTCATCCACCTTGCCGTCAGCAATATAAAGCGTTGCAAAAGCTTCTCTCGGGATTGCATTCCTGAGAGTACCGCCCTCGAAATCGACTAACCTGACATCAGCCTTTGTCAGCAAAGCATATATCACCCGCGCGGCTACCTTGTTGGCATTGGCCCTGTACAGGATTATGTCCATACCGGAATGCCCTCCCTTCATGCCTTTCGCAGCAAAGCTCCAGCATCCGTATCCTTCCGGATGCTCCCGTCTTGCATATGTGCCCGATGCAGTGGCATCCAGACCGCCTGCACACCCCACATAAAGCTCCCCTTCCGTTTCGGAATCGAGGTTGATGAGAATATCCCCTTTAAGGACTCCGGGCTCCAATGCCCTGGCTCCGGTCATTCCGGTCTCCTCATCGGTCGTAATGAGGACTTCCACCGGCCCGTGTTTCAAGTCACCGGATTCCAGAACGGAAAGGGCAATCGCCACACCTATGCCGTTATCGGCACCGAGTGTCGTACCCTTGGCCCTTACCCACTCTCCGTCGGCATATGCCTGTATGGGATCCTTTTCGAAATCATGCTCCACACCGGCATTTTTCTGAGGAACCATATCCATGTGTCCCTGCAGTATCACTCCCCTGACATTCTCCATGCCCGGAGTGGCCGGCTTCCGAATGATTATGTTTCCTATTCCGTCACGGATCGTCTCGAGTCCGAGAGATTTTCCGAAATTATACAGATATTCAGACACTTTTTCCTCTTTCTTGGAAGGACGCGGTATCCGAGTAAGCGCATAGAAGTTCTTCCAGACCAACTCCGGTTTAAGATTCTTGATTTCCATACCAATATTTACATTTATAATATTACTCTTCCTGCAGCAGGCCGGAACAGACCTGCCTTTTGCAAACAATCATTTTACTATGACGGAAAGCGGGAATGTGGAATCATATCCGTACTGATATACAGGGAGACGCGCGGACAGAAGCTGGTCCGTTCCGTCAGTCAGTTTAAGGGTGCATACCGCCGGGACACGGTATACAGCATAGATCACATCCTTTCCGAGTTTTTTCTCCTCGGACTTCTTCTCCACAGGGTTGGACGGCTGAGGCACCGCTGCGGGAACGATTTCAAGCAGCACCGGCTTGCCGGCAAGATTATCAGCAGGAAGAAGGCCGTCGGTATCCGAAATCCTGAACACTACATACATTGTCCTGTCCTTTTCCGGCACCATTTCATACTTCATGCTTTGGACACTGCTAACGGAATAGCCCGTAAACATGGTCATATACTCCTTTTCGAGCCTCGTGATTTCAGCTACTGCCGCCCCCATAGCCTCCCCGCTGTATGTTGCATCCGTATCCCCGGTGATTATCTTTATCCTCTGCCTGCGCAGCTCGAAAATCATGGCGGCAGTCTCGGCTGCCTTTTTCTCCGGTGTCTTGGCCACCATCACTTCCTGCTGGACAGCCACCCTACTGTAGGCACTTTCTCCCTTGACATTCCTGTACAGCGTAGTCGACTCGGAAGCGACATTGGATATGAGTCCGTCATCCGAAAAATCGCCTTCTACTTCTGTCGGAAATCTCCACACCGACTCGGTGCCGTAAGCCGCATCAGACATCGATACCAGTCCGCAGGAGGTCAGCTTCAGGAAAGAAGCATCCACACCCTGGGCGCCTACCTTGAGGAGATAACGGCATGACTGGTCGGCCTCCGCATACGGAGTCATCTTCACTTTCGTAAGCCTGTAGGAGACCGCATCCTCCTGACGGACATCTATCCCGAGATATTTCTTCGCAAAAGCGGCATACGGCCCCGCATAGAAATTCTCCCTCACAGCCTCCACCTCAAAAGAGAGGGAAGTCATCGGAAGACAGTACGACAGTGTCCCCACAGGGTTTGCCGCCGCATTGCCGTCCTTTTCCTTATTTTCCTGTGCAGCAGCACCGGAACAGCCTGCGTACAGAAGAGAAACAATGGTCAGAAAACGTATAATTCCCATATTCATAATTAATATAATTACGACAAATATCGCGGATCCTTAATAACACCCGTTTGCAAACTTACATAAAAAACATGAGTTTTGTACGTCTTGCAGGACAAATTCGCTGAAATCCGGAATATCTGCGTATTTTCCGGCAAAATTTCTCACTGCTTATCCGGCAGCCTCATGTTGCTACCATATTTTTTATTACCTTTGTCGGCCGTGCGTCCTGCGGCAGATTGCCGACACAATGCCAATGACGCCACCGTAACCGGGATGCATATCCAACAAATACTATAAACTATGTTCAAAAACCAACCTAAAGGGCTGTTCGCCCTTGCACTTGCCAATACGGGAGAAAGGTTCGGCTACTACACGATGCTGGCCATCTTCCTGCTTTTCATCCAGGCAAAATTCGGGTTCGACGCCGCGGTCGCGACCCAGATCTATTCAATTTTCCTTGCAGGAGTATATTTCATGCCTCTTTTCGGAGGAATGCTCGCCGACAGAATCGGGTTCGGACGTTGCGTGACACTCGGCATAGCCGTGATGTTCCTCGGCTACCTGTGCCTGGCCATTCCGACGGATGCCGACACCGTAGGCAAAATAATGATGTTCGGAGCCCTCGCCCTCATTGCGGTAGGGACAGGACTTTTCAAAGGAAACCTCCAGGTAATGGTAGGCAACCTGTACGATGATCCTAAATATTCAAGCAAGAGGGATGCAGCATTCAGCCTTTTCTACATGGCTATAAATATAGGTGCGATGTTCGCCCCTTCCATGGCCAAGGCCGTCACGAATTTCTTCCTCGGCAAGAGCGGACTGTTCTATGACGCCAATATTCCTGCCATCGCCCACCAGATACTTGACGGGAACATGGCAAATGCAGACAAGCTCAGTACACTCATGGCATCCATGGAAGGAGCACAGGGACTGGATCTCGCCCAGTTCAGCAGTCTGTATATCGAGAAACTCTCGACTGCATACAACTACGGATTCGGAGTAGCCTGCATCTCCCTGATAATTTCGGTACTCATCTATTTCAGCTGCCGCAGCTGGTTCAAGCATGCGGATGTCAACGCCAAGCAGCTTGCGAAAGCGTCACAGACAGGTCAGGCAACGGCCAGACCTGCCGAAATCGAACTTACGAAAGAACAGACCAAGAGCCGCATCACTGCCCTTCTGCTCGTGTTTGCAGTAGTGATTTTCTTCTGGATGGCTTTCCATCAGAACGGAGCTACGATGACGATATTCGCGAGGGACTATACATCGCATGACGTATTCGGACTCACGAGAATCGGTTTCAACATCTGGAGCCTTGCCCTGATAGCCGTATCGATATACACGCTTTTCAACATTTTCCAGTCTGAAAGCACAAAAGGTAAAATCATTTCAGGAATAGTGACTGCCGCCCTTTGGGGAGGAGCATACGCTCTCTATGCCGGAATGCCTGAGCCTGTCAGGATACAGCCTTCGGATTTCCAGCAGTTCAATCCGTTCTTCGTGGTAGCGCTCACTCCGGTGTCCCTCGCCATATTCGGAGCACTCGCAAGAAGAGGCAAGGAGCCGTCGGCACCGAGAAAGATAGGTATGGGAATGTTCGTCGCCGCCCTCGGATTCCTTATCCTGACGGCCGCATCGTTCGGACTGACATCGCCGAAAGAACTGGATGGAGCAGTAAGCGATACGTTGGTATCCCCTAACTGGCTTATATCCACATATCTTGTGCTTACCTTTGCAGAACTGCTTCTCTCCCCTATGGGAATATCATTCGTGTCGAAGGTAGCTCCTCCTAAATACAAGGGGGCAATGATGGGATGCTGGTTCGCCGCAACTGCAATAGGCAACTACCTCGTATCCATCCCTGGGCTGCTGTGGGACAAGATTCCTCTCTGGGGTGTATGGAGCGTACTTATCGCCCTCTGTCTCATCTCCGCCGTCTTCATCTTCTCGATAATGAAGAAGCTGGAATCCGCTACCGAATAGCGATGGCGACCATCAAATTCCATCACGGATGGCTTGAATTGTATAATCATTTATCAATCAACTGATTATATAAACAAATATATCCCCGGTACACCTGAAATTGTGGGTACCGGGGATAGTTTTATTATCGTATTCAACTGACTTATAACAATTTAATCAGCAACAGGAATCCTTGATGCATTTCGCGATAAAGGAGCCGACGGCAGAGGTTCCACAGTGGCCGGCAGCCTTGCATAAATCATCGGCACCGCTTCCGGACACAGACCGGCCTGCCTGTATATCAGGTGTACATATGCCCTTTTCGATGGAAAGTGCGCATGCCGCCTTCACGGCAGCCGCCTCATCCGGCATGCCGAAAGCATCTTCAAGCATCATTGCCGCAGAAAGTATCGTAGCGACAGGATTCGCGATATCCTTCCCTGCAGCCTGAGGGAACGAGCCGTGAATCGGTTCGAAGAGAGCCTTGCCCGAACCGAAGGATGCCGATGGCAGAAGCCCTATGGAACCGTTGATGACTCCAGAGACATCGCTGAGAATGTCGCCGAACATGTTCTCCGTAAGTATGACATCGAAAGTCTTCGGGCCGGATACCATCTTCATGGCCGCGTTGTCCACGAACATGCAGTCGAGAGCCACATCAGGATATTCATTCTTCTGCATCGAAGTCACCGTCTCCCGCCACAGACGCGATGTGGCCAGAACGTTGGCCTTGTCCACAAGCGTCACATGTCCGCGTCTCCTGCGGGCATAGCCGAATGCCACTTCGGCCACGCGGCGGATTTCCCCGACAGAATAGACACAGGAATCGAACGCCTTGTCTCCTGCTTCGCTACGGCCTCTCGGCTCCCCGAAATAGATACCGCCCGTAAGTTCCCTGACCACCACAAAATCGCTGCCCGCAACAATTTCATCTTTCAAAGGAGATGCAGACACAAGACTTTCATACGGTCTGACAGGGCGGATGTTGGCAAAGAGACCGAGAGCCTTGCGCATCTTCAGCAGCCCCTGTTCCGGCCTGACCCTGGCCGTTGGATCATTGTCGTATTTCGGATCGCCTATCGCACCGAAAAGGACGGCATCGGACTCCATGCATACTTTATGCGTCGAGTCGGGATACGGTTCGCCATGGCGGTCGATCGCCACTGCCCCGATATCGGCATACCTGTACACGAATTCATGCGAGAACCTTTCGGCAACGGCATCGAGGGCCTTTACAGCCTGTGCTGTTATCTCCGGACCGATGCCGTCTCCGGGGAGCACTGCTATTGTCTTCTTCATAGATGTTCAACTCAAGTTCATAATCAGCTCCTATATTCGTGGGTTTGTGCGGTCTGCAGGACTTTTCCTCCGCACAATCACTGTCAGCGCCATCTCCCCCGGCCGTCGGTCTGACGGTCTCCGGCATAAGTCTTCCGCTTCGCGAAAGTCAAGTATTATCAGGCATCCCGTTCTGCCTCATACCGGAGGATACTGTCCTTATGGGCAAGGAGATAGTCGATGTCGGAATATCCTTTCATCAGACACTCCTTCTTATAGCCGTTGACCGGGAAGCGTTCCGTACCCACGCCCTTCGCCGATATGCTCTGGGACGGCAGGTCTATATCGACCGCAAGCTCCGGATCCGACCTTATGGCGGAAATCAGTGCAGCCAGAAAACCATGGCTCACCTGTACGGGAAGCAGGGCATTGTTCAGGGCGTTGTTACGGAAGATGTCTGCAAACGACGAGGAAACGACTGCCATGAAACCGGCATCTGCTATCGCCCATGCAGCATGCTCCCTGCTGGATCCGCAGCCGAAATTATCCCCGGCCACCAGTATGCATTTCCTCTCCTTCATCTGGCTGTCGATAATGTTGTCTTCTATCATCCGGCCGTCCGCATCGTACCTCCAGTCATAGAACAGCTTCTCTCCGAAGCCTTCCCGTGAAGTCGTCTTGAGGAAACGTGCCGGGATAATCTGGTCGGTGTCGATGTTCTCTGTCGGAACAAGGACCGCCCGGGAATGTATTTCCGTTATTTTTCGCATATCCGTATTGTCCGTTAAACGATAAATGTCTGTCCATCATAAATCCTGTTCTTCATTTGCCCCGTTCATGATCGGATACTCCGGGAATCCGGATTGCCGGAACAGTATCCTGATCAGGCAATAGAGGGTGCGCCCTCAAATGACAGGGGTACGGAAATACGCCCCGTGACGGCAGCCTCTGCCGCGACTAACGGTCCGGCAAGGATTGTCCTCGCCCCATATCCCTGACGGCCCTCGAAATTGCGGTTCGATGTGGAAACTGCATATTTCCCTTCCGGAATCTTGTCCGCATTCATTGCAAGACATGCCGAACAGCCCGGTTGCCTTAGTTCGAAGCCTGCCTCCTTCAGGATTTTCCCTATACCTTCCTCTTCAATCATCCGTTCGACCTCCTTCGACCCGGGCACAAGCCACACGGTCACGCCATCTGCCTTATGACGCCCTTTCACCGCACCCGCGAATGCCCTGAAATCCTCTATCCTGCCATTGGTACAGCTGCCAAGAAAGACATAATCGATCCGGAAACCCTCCAACTGCTGGCCTTTATGAAATCCCATATAAGCCAACGCCTTGTCAAACCCAGGCCCGTCGCATCCGACCGCCTTGTCCGGTACGGCACTCCCCACCGGCACTCCCATTCCCGGATTGGTGCCGTATGTTATCATAGGACGGATGTCTGCGGCATCGAACCGGTATTCCATGTCGAAGACAGCATCTTCATCCGTATACAGAGACTTCCACTCAGCTACACGACGGTCGAATTCCTCCCCTGACGGAGCGAACCGTCTTCCCTTTATATACGCGAATGTCGTATCATCAGGTGCGACAATCCCTCCCTTGGCCCCCATCTCTATACTCATGTTGCATACCGTCATCCTTCCGTCCATACTCATGTTACGGAACACTTCCCCGGAATATTCCACGAAACATCCCGTGCATCCGCCCGTACCCAGACGGGAAATAATGTACAGTATCACGTCCTTAGGCGTAACTCCGCGGGCCAGTTTTCCGTCTACGGTTATCCGCGCCTGCCGGGGCCTGGACTGCATCAGGCACTGTGTGGCGAAAACCATCTCCACCTCGCTGGTGCCTATTCCGAACGCGATATTCCCGAAAGCGCCGTGCGTCGCCGTATGGCTGTCTCCGCACACCACGGTCTGACCGCACAGGACTATCCCCTGCTCCGGCCCGATGACATGCACTATGCCGTTGCCCGGGTCCCCGAGAGGAAAATGCCTTATCCCGTTGTCCGAAGTGTTGCGGGCAAGAGCGGCGACAGCCTCGGCCGATGCAGGATCCCCGATAGGAAGCTCCTGATGGAGAGTAGGGGTATTATGGTCGCACGTCGCGAATGTCCTTTCCGGGCGGAAGACCTTCATGCCTTTGGACTTCAGGGCATTGAAAGCCTGCGGAGACGTCACCTCATGGATAAGGTGACGGTCGATATACAGCACATCGGGGCCGTCCGGGATTTCCATGACCCTGTGAGCTTCCCATATCTTGTCGAATAATGTCTTGCCCATAACATTAAATGATTGACACCGGTCAGATGATTTTGGATATGGCATTGACATAGGCTTCAACCGAGGCCGTGACAATGTCCGTATTGGCGGAAAAGCCGTAATATATATTTCCCTTGTTCTCTATCTGTATATGTACCTTCCCTACATCGTCCGTACCTCGCGTGATGGCCTGGACGAAGAATTCTTCAAGGGCAATCTTCCTGTGGACCAGACTCCTGACCGCCTGGAACGCAGCATCGACAGGCCCGTTGCCGCTGGATGTGGCCGTGCATTCCTCCCCGTCGATGACCAGCTTGACCGTTGCCATAGGAATGGAATTCTTGCCGCAGACAACCTGCAGATACTTCAGGCGCATTTTCTGCGCTATCTTGTCCTGCGTCACTCCGGCCAGCATGAACAGGTCGGAATCGTTGATTTCCTTCTTCACGTCCGCCAGCTGCAGGAACTTCTGGTAACATGCGTCCAGCTCCTCCTTGCCCATCTCGATGCCGAGCCTCTGGAAATGATGCTTCAGAGCAGCCCTTCCGCTGCGTGCAGTAAGCTCTATCGTCGAATCATTGACGCCTACATCCATCGGGTCGATGATTTCATAACTCTCCCTGTTCTTCAGCACGCCGTCCTGATGGATGCCGGACGAATGGGCGAATGCATTGCGTCCTACTATGGCCTTGTTCGGCTGGACAGGCATACGCATAAGGGTCGATACGGAATGGGAAGCCTTGTTGAACATCTTCGTCACTATGTCGGTGTACACCGGTATGTCCTTACGGCATTTTACCGCCATCACCACTTCCTCCATGGCAGTATTGCCTGCCCTTTCACCCACACCGTTTATCGTCACCTCGACCTGACGGGCACCGTTGAGCACTCCCGACAGCGTATTGGCCGTGGCCATACCGAGGTCATTGTGGCAGTGGGTTGAGATTATGGCCTTGTCGATATTCGGTACATTCTCCACAAGATAACGTATCTTGGCCCCGTATTCGCCCGGAAGACAGTAACCGGTAGTATCAGGAATGTTCACCACCGTAGCCCCTGCCCTGATGACAGCCTCGATCACCCTGGCAAGATATTCATTCTCGGTCCTTCCGGCATCCTCCGCATAAAACTCCACATCCTCCACATATTTCTTCGCATATTTCACGGCCGCAACGGCACGCTCGAGGATATCCTCCCGGTTTGAATTGAACTTATATTTAATATGGTAGTCGGATGTGCCTATCCCGGTGTGGATTCTCGGACGGCGGGCAAAATGCAGGGCATCTGCCGCCACGTCTATATCCTTCTCCACGGCGCGGGTAAGGGCGCAGATAGTGGATTCGGTGACAATCTTGGAAATCTCGACGATGGACTTGAAATCACCGGGGCTGGAAACGGGGAAGCCGCACTCGATTATGTCCACCTTCATGCTCTCAAGCATCTTGGCCAGCTCTATCTTCTCGATGGTGTTGAGCTGGCACCCCGGGACCTGTTCCCCGTCCCTCAGGGTCGTGTCGAATACATACAGTTTATCGTTCATCTTATATACAAAAAATGCCCTCCGGAGACGACTCCGGAGGGTTGTGTTAATCTTTCTCAAGCATCATTCATGCCATACACAGACACTCTGGAGTCCTTCATAAAAGATTCCATAGCAACAGTGATAGCAATGAAAGCCGTATGCGCATTTTCTTTATATCATTAATCGTCGGGCCGCTTCCCCGCATCCTTTCCCGAAAGCCCGATGACAAATATAAGAATTAAAATCGGTAATCAAAACACTATATGCAAAAAACGCACTTCCATACCCCACCGGTCAGTCACAGCAGCCGGTAAGTCCTGAGTTCTTTTTCGAGTGCACGGCTGACAGGGAACCGCGAACGTGAAGCCGCAGTGCACTGAAGGCCGAAACAGTCTGTACACAACTGCTCCAGAAGGGCATGGAAAGCCGGACCGTGATCATGATGCCTCAGATGACACAACTCGTGCAGAATGACATAATCCCGAAGATGTTCCGGCACCTGCATGAGACGAAGGTTCAGATTGATATTCCCTTTAGAGGAACAGCTCCCCCAGTTGGACCGGTTGTTCTTTACCGCAAGCCTGCCGTATGAAAATCCATACCGTGCCGCAAGCACGGCCAGACGTCCGGGCAGATATTTCTTCGCTTCACGCCTTAATGCCTCCACCTCTTCAGGAGAGAGAATGACCGCCCCTCCGGAAGCGGACTTCTGCCGTTCCATGACTTCCATCACCCATTCTTTCTTCGAGCGGAGAAAGCGGATGGCTTCGGCGTATGGCACGAAATACGGCAGTGTGACCGTGACTCCCCTGACCGGATGTACCCTGATGGATACACGCCGGCTCCGGATGTTCTTACGCAGCACCACATTCCCCATTTCCGCATCTGTATATATTCTGTCTTTCATCGGATCGTGATTTCCTATTCCCTGAAAAACCGCCGTGACATGCATGTACTCCGGGACTGTCGGATTTTCGGTCGACAGGAAGCCGGACAGCCGTTTCAACGGTTTCAGGAATTCTGTGACAAAATTAGAAATGTTCCTGAAAATCCGTTTGAGTTTTTCCGGAATACCGCCATTTCTTCTTCAGATTTTTCTTCTCATATTCTCTTGCAGATTCGGAAAATATGTCTAAATTTGCAGCCGTTTTTGACCTATTCCGTACCGGAATTGTCTGAAACTACTGTATTTTAATTATTAACTTCTAAAATCTTTGTAGGATGGCTGAATATTTACAGTCCGAAAAGAAGCAGGAGATTTTCGCGAAATACGGAAAGTCTAATACTGACACCGGTTCTCCAGAGAGCCAGATTGCATTATTTTCCTACCGTATCGCTCACCTTACAGAGCACATGAAGCTGCACAAGAAAGATTTCTCTACCCGTCTTTCTCTTCTGAAGCTCGTAGGTAAAAGACGTCGTCTTCTTGATTACCTCAAGAGAACCGACATCGAGAGATACAGGACAATCATCAAGGAGCTCGGTCTCCGCAGATAAGGATAAATATTGCCTATCAAGAATGGGGCGCTCCCTGATGAGCTCCCCATTTTTATTGAAATTCAACCCTTTAGAAGTCGCACGAAATTTTATTTGCCTTTATTTCACGGGCTTCTCTTACAAGGACGATCTTCCGGAGCCGCTAACAAACCATCAACCTGCGGCGGCTTTCGAGACTCACGATATTCGGACGAACAGATACAATGTACGCAGCAGAAATTATTAATCAACTCCCATAGGGGGAGGCAGGTTGAAAAGAGTTTAAATGAACATTATCAACAAGAAGATTGAATTATCCGACGGAAGGGTAATAGAGATTGAGACCGGGAAGCTTGCCAAACAGGCTGACGGTTCGGTTGTAGTCAGGATGGGAGGCACGATGCTTCTCGCAGCAGTGACCTGCGCAAAGGATGCGAAGGACGATGTGGACTTCATGCCGCTCCAGGTGGACTACAAAGAGAAATTTGCTTCAGCCGGAAGATTTCCGGGAGGCTTCATGAAGCGTGAGGGGAAGGCTTCCGATTATGAAATCCTCATCGCAAGACTTGTGGACAGAGCTCTCAGACCGCTGTTCCCGGAGGATTTCCATGCGGAAGTTTATGTCACTGTAAACCTTATTTCAGCTGAAAAGGACATACAGCCGGACGCACTTGCCGGTCTGGCCGCATCGGCGGCACTCGCCGTAAGCGACATTCCTTTCGAAGGCCCGATTTCAGAGGTCCGTGTCGCAAGGATCAACGGACAGCTCAGGATCGATCCTAATTTCAGCGAGATGGAAAATGCCGACATCGACCTGATGGTCGCTGCCACATACGACAACATCATGATGGTCGAGGGAGAGATGAAAGAGGTCAGCGAAGCAGAGATGCTGGAGGCCATCAAGTTCGCCCACGAAGAGATCAAAAAGCACTGCAAGGTGCAGATGGAACTTATGGAAGAGGCAGGAAAGACCGTGAAGCGGACATACTGCCATGAGGAAAACGATGAAGAGCTCCGTGCAGCTGTCGAGAAATTCTGCTATGACAGATGCTATGCCATCGCAAAGAGCGGAAGCGGCAAGCATGAGAGATCCGATGCTTTCGATGCCCTCAAGGAAGAATTCTATCAGACAATTCCGGAAGAAGAGCGCGAGGCCAAGACGATGATGGTGGAGAGATACTACCATGCCGTCGAAAAAAGGGCCATGAGGAACATGATCCTCGACGAGGGGATACGTCTCGACGGACGTAAATGCAACGAGGTGCGCCCTATATGGTGCGAAGTAGGTTATCTGCCATGTGCACACGGTTCCGCCATATTCACCCGCGGGGAGACGCAGTCATTGTCCACCGTTACTCTCGGGACCAAACTCGACATGAAAGAGAGGGACGAGGTTCTCATCCAGGGCACTGACCAGTTTGTCCTGCACTACAACTTCCCTCCATTCTCCACAGGAGAGGCAAAGGCGCAGAGAGGCGTGGGACGCCGCGAGATAGGGCACGGCAATCTGGCATACAGGGCTCTCAAGCCGATGGTGCCGCTTGCTCCTGAAAATCCGTATGCAGTACGTGTCGTTTCGGATATCCTCGAGTCCAACGGTTCATCATCCATGGCTACAGTATGCGCCGGATGTCTTGCCCTTATGGACGCCGGAGTGAAGATAAAGAAACCTGTAGCCGGCGTGGCAATGGGCCTTATTACAGACAAGGACAACCCTAACGGCCGCTATGCAATCCTGACCGACATTCTCGGAGACGAGGATCACCTCGGAGACATGGATTTCAAGGTGACCGGAACAAAGGACGGCATCACTGCCACCCAGATGGACATCAAGGTGGACGGACTCTCATACGATGTGCTTGAAAAGGCTCTTGAGCAGGCCCGCCAGGGAAGGATGCACATCATGGGCGAGATGATGAAAACCATCAGCGAACCTCGCGAGGACTACAAGCCGTTCGTTCCGCGGATCATCCAGATACGTGTACCGGGAGACTTCATCGGCGCCATCATCGGCAAGGGAGGAGAAGTCATCCAGAAAATACAGAAAGAGACCGGCACTACCATCACCATTACGGAAGAGCAGAACAACGGTGTCAGCGAGGGTGTCGTGGACATCTTCGGAGAGAACAGGGATGCCATGGACAAGGCTCTCGAATGGATCAACGGTATCTGTGCAGTGCCTGAAGTGGGACAGGTATACCACGGGAAAGTGGTGTCCATCCTCGAATTCGGGGCTTTCGTGGAAATTCTTCCAGGCAAGGAAGGGCTGCTCCACATCTCAGAACTCGACTGGGGCAAGACCGACAAGGTGGAGGACATCCTCAATGTCGGGGACGAGGTGGACGTCAAGCTCCTCGAAATCGACCCTAAGACAGGCAAGATGAGACTTTCACGCAAGGCGCTGCTCGATAAGCCGGAAGGCTATGTAGAGCCTGAGCGCAGGCCGCGTCCTTCATCCGACAGAGGTCCGAGACGCAACGGGAACGGCAATGACCGCCGTAACGGAGAGCGTCCATCCGGGAACGGCAAGGGTCCGCGCGGCCCGCGTCGCGAAAACCGCGGATCGAAGGCCGAACATGACAACAGCAGGACGGACAACGGTTCCAACGGATACGACGGAGGAAACTACAACGATCCTGAAATGTTCTAGGAAACAGCTTCCAAAGAACGAAAAGAAGATAATCCTATGGCAGGGACGACTACGGACAACAGTCGTCCCTGTTTCATTACTCAAGTTTCGCAAGTCAAGAATTGTATTCCAACGACAAAATCATTACCTTTGGCTCTGACTGACAAATTATACTGATATGCTTTACCCTATAGGTATCCAGAATTTCGAGAAGCTCCGCGAAGGGGGCTTCGTCTATGTCGACAAGACGGACAAGATATATAATCTTGTGTCACATGGCGGATATTATTTTCTGAGCCGCCCGAGACGCTTCGGGAAGAGTCTTCTCGTTTCGACGATGGGAGCCTATTTCCAGGGGAAAAGGGAGCTTTTCAATGGGCTGGCCATAGACACCCTTGAAAAAGACTGGGTGAAGTATCCTGTCCTGCACCTTTCTCTCGGAGGCTCGTCATACACTTCAATGCATGAATTAGAGAGCAAGCTCTCCTATCTGATGGACACTTTGGAAAACGAATA
Organism: uncultured Bacteroidales bacterium; assembly: GCA_944322585.1. Lineage (GTDB taxonomy): Bacteria > Bacteroidota > Bacteroidia > Bacteroidales > UBA932 > Cryptobacteroides. Next base: position 52,908 of record CALUPB010000007.1, read on the forward strand.
CGGCATCGTGCATACTGCAGATACTACAGAGAGCGTGAGATTCAGCAACATCATCAGGACGGCCCACTCTATGACCGGCCGTAAAGTCGCCGTCCTTATCGATGAATATGACAAGCCCCTGATCGACAACATTGATAACAGCAGTCTCTATGACCAGATCCGGAGCAAACTCCAGGGACTCTACAGTGTCCTCAAGGAAGAGGACAGCAATATATGTTTCGGTTTCCTGACGGGAGTGACGAAAATCGGAAAACTGAGCATTTTCAGCGGACTCAACAATTTACGGGACATCTCCATGCTGCCGCAATATGCAGACATCTGCGGCATATCCGAATCGGATCTCAGACACTATTTCGGGGAAAGTGTCAGGGAACTTGCGGAAGCGAACAGTCTGACAGTGGATGAGTGTTACGGGAAGCTAACGGATATGTATGACGGCTATCATTTCAGCAGGAATAGTGTCGGGATGTACAACCCGTTCAGTCTTCTGAATACCTTCGCGGGGCAGGAATTCAATGACTACTGGTTCGAAACCGGGACACCGACATTCTTAGTGAAACTGCTCAGGCAGACTGGCTACGACATCTCCAGACTGGCTGAAAACGACGTGGAGATTGACGCTGATATGATTTCCGGGGTCAATGACTACGTGAATGACCCGATACCGGTAATGTACCAGAGCGGGTACCTGACGATCAAGGACTATGACGGTATGTTCCGGGTCTACAAATTAGGCTTTCCGAACATGGAGGTCAGAAAAGGGTTCATGAAAATGCTCCTGAGTGTGTACTCACCGTTGCCGGAGAGAGAGGGGAACGTCCTGGTGTCCAAGCTCTACAAGGCAGTGACCGGAGGAAAGCCCGAAGAAATGATGAAAATATTGGAGGCCCTGTTCGCCCGGGCAAACTACCAGATACAGGGGAATGCGGAAAAGGACTTCCAGTATGCGATGTACATCATCTTCGAGTTGCTCGGAGAATATGTCCAGACGGAGAAACAGACCAGCAACGGCAGGATCGACATACTCCTCCAGACAAAGGACTACATCTATGTCATGGAACTGAAAGTGGACAGCACGGCAGACGAAGCCCTGAAGCAGATAGAGGAGAAGGGATATGCCAGACCGTTCGCCGCGGACCCTCGCAGGCTCTATAAAATCGGTGTCAGCTTCTCCACCGCCACACGTCGTATCGAAGACTGGAAAATTGTCTGATATTCACGACGCCACGTGCGGCATCATGCCACAACATGCCGGCATGCCGACATCAAACAGAATTGCGGATACTAAATACATTAAGAAACAACAAAACATCTGAACATGTCATTCTGGAGAGTACTTTTATCCATCATTTTCCCGCCGTTGGCCGTCCTGGACAAAGGTTGCGGCTCCATCCTTATCGTATTGCTTCTCACCTGTGCCGGATGGATCCCCGGCGTTATCGCCGCACTGATCATCCTCAACAAGAACAGCTGAAGCAGGGCAAACAAGGAAGTCCGAACCGGTTCAAACGCAGGCAGCAAGCCGGGCAGAGACACGGCTGCTGCTTCATAGCAAGATGAAATACCGAATAAGACACTGTTCCAGTGCAAGGCGGGAAGCCGGAGGAAAAAGACACGTAAACTGTTCCAGAACGAGTCAGGGTGAAACAGGCTAATTCAGGGCGAGACAGGATAAATCAGAACTATCCGGGCGAGACAGGATGAGTCAGAGCGAAACGGTACGGTATTCGGAAACTGCCGATGAGGAGTTCAGGAGCTGGATGAACTCATAGGCCGACCGCTTGCGGTAGGTGTTCTTCAGGACATGGACACAGCCTTCCATCTCGCTGCCAGGAGCGTCTATCGGGATGGCTTTCAGAAGCGGTTCGTTATGGATTGTAGCCTCGGAAAGGACAGAGACAAGATTGCTCTTGCGCACAAGCTGAAGAAGAATATTCACTTCATTCAACTCGGCACGTATGCTGAATTCGTAGTCAGACCTGGAAGGGATAGCTTCAAAGGCATTCCTCGACTGCAGGCCTCTGGCCGGCATGATAAGGTTATAGGCAGACAGATCCTTGAGACTGATGGACCGGCGTTCGGCTATGGGATGTCCCGACCTGACTATTGCAGACAGCCTGTTGTAAAACAGCGTATAGGAATTGATGTCCGGATATCGCCTTGTAGGCTTGAAAGCCAGGACAAAATCCACCTCCCGCTTCTCCAGCATCTGCATGAGCTCTTCCATGGACTTGCAGCAGATATCGATCCTTACAGACGGATAGTTCTTCATGAACTCATCCACTGTCTCCGTCAGGATAGGGATGAACGTATATGTGACCCCTATCTTCAGCGTGCCGGTCAGCATCTGCTTGAGGTCATTGATCCTGTCTATGCAGGTTGCGGCGCTGTGGATGGCATCTATTGCATAAGGCAGCATTTCCTGTCCGGCCTCCGTGAGGGACACGCTGTGGCTCGAACGCTCGAACAGCTGGATGCCCATCTCATCCTCAAGCTGTCGTATCTGCTGCGAAAGGGTGCTCTGCGTCACATAAAGGGACTTTGCGGCTTCGGAAAAGTTCAGCGTTTCGGCAGCCTTTACGAAATATTTCAGTTGTCTCAGTTCCATATCATCAACTGTTAAGGATTCCTCCGTGTCTTACGGACTACCCGGCAGGACAGGCTATCCGCCGGCAGACACGGTCGCCGGGACGGACGTGAACAGTCCTATAGAGGGCTTCAGATCTGTCTGGTGGCTCTGAATGAAATCCGTTTGAAGATGAATATCGGGATCGTCACCCCGATTGCCATCATCAGAAGAACTGCCAGACAGGTCAGACCGTTCGAACCGCAAAGATAGGAATAATGATGGAACTCCGCTTCCCCTCCTGTAAGGCAAAGGATAAGATTCTGGAAAGTCCTGTATGCATACATTCCGGGAATCATAGGAAGAAGAGCAGGAAACGAGATTGCCTCGGCCGGGGTCTTTGCCCTCGGAGCCATGAATACGGCAAGAAGTCCGATGACCGCAGCCGCTATCAGGCTGGCGAGCACGAGATGCATCCCCGCGACATTCATCAGCACATACCTCAGAGAATGCCCGACAGCAGCTATGCCTGCGCAAAAAGGATATGCCTTATGGGGCGGGTTGCTTATGCTTGCAAATCCGACGGATGCGGCCGCTGCAAAAAACGCATCCTGCAATGTACCGAATATGATATCCATAACACCGAAATTCTTAATGAAAAATTATGGCCGGACATGCCGGCACGATTCAGAACCATCGGAGGTTCATGACAAGAAAACCTCCGCACAGTCCGGCCGAAAGGCAGGCTGTCAATACCATTGCATCCAGGAACCTGTTCAGGAAACTTATATAGTGCCCGTCCAGAAGGTCGCTCATGGAATTGAGATAAGGTACACCCGGCACGAGATAGAGCACACTTGTCCCCAATGCTATTTCCGGAGTCGTGCCGATATTGAACACATATCCAGCGGACGCTATGACAGAGGATACGAAGGATGCACAGATGAACACTATCCTGATATCTATCCTGTCTTCCAGCATTATCTGCCTTAGCCGGAATCCCGCGAGAGTCGCGAGGAAAACTATCCCCATCGAAATGAAGTCGCCGCCGAAAAGCCTGCAGAAAGAGGCGTTCGCCAGCGAAGCAAGCAGGAGCACGATCCATCTGTTCTCCGCCGGAGTGTCCAGTATCTCCTCCATCCTCCTGCGTGCCTCCCGGAAATCCACCTTCCCGTCATGGAATTCCCAGCTCAGGCGGCTCATCGCAGTATTGATGCAGAAACTCGTTCCCGCCTTGCGTATCTTCTGGATATTGCTGTATGAATGGAGGTGTCCCTTGTCCCATACGGTCATCTGTACGGCAGTAGGCATTATCATCATAGAATAGTCCACTTCCATGGTCTCCGCCATCCTCTGTACATTTTTCTCTATCCGGATGCATGTGGCGCCGCAACCGAGAAGGGAGGCAGCATATTCCGAAAGGAACACGCATGCCTCCTTCACTGTGACATGACATGCCTCCGCATCATACGGAGCTCCTGCCTGCCGAAGTCCGATGCTATTCTCCGTCATCCTCTGTGGTGTATTTCCAGTTGTTCACTCTCTGTCCAGTCTCCCCGTCGAATATATGTCCGTCCGACGGGGCCGTCTCCCTGCTTCCGGAAAATGTCTTAACAATCATCACGATGGCTACGCAAACCAGTACCATCACCCAAATCATCATCTGTGTACTCATAACTAACGAACCTTTTAAAAACGGGCGCAAAAATAGATGCTCTGCCATTAACGGCAAAGCATCGGCATCGGAAAATTTCGATAGGAGCTATCGGTATGACTAATATCTTCTGTAACTCAACAGAACACTCATGGGATACACCGCCGTATAAACCGATCCATCCTGTCTTACAGCGTGAAATCCACACTACGGAGATGTACGCTGTCACCTCCTGTCATCAGAGTAAACCTGCCAGGTTCGACGATATATTCCAGTCGCTCATCGTAGAAACCGAGCTGGCTGTCCGTAATGTCGAAGACGACTTCTGCCACTTCTCCGGGTCCGAGAGCTATCTTCCGGAATCCTTTCAGTTCCTTCACAGGACGCGTGACGGAAGCCACATCATCGCGCACATAAAGCTGGACGACTTCCTCTCCTGCATATTTCCCTGTATTTCTGACACATACTTTCACTTTGGCATGAATATCCTCTCCGTCACCGGACAGAAGTTCCGGAGCCGAATATTCGAATGTCGTATAAGACAATCCGTATCCGAACGGATATGCCGGTCCATTAGGTATATCCTGATAGCGGGAATGCCACCATCCGCTGGATTCCGGTCTGCCTGTACTTTTCTGCTGGTAATAGAGAGGGATCTGACCGTTATGCAGCGGGAATGTCATCGGAAGTTTTCCGGACGGATTATAGTCTCCCCAAAGTACATTGCAGATTGCATTTCCGCTTTCACTTCCGAGCCACCATGTACACAGTACAGAAGCAGCAGCCTCGCGTGCCTCATTGAATATGACCGGACGCCCGCACATCAGCAGGACAACAACGGGTTTCCCCGATGCAGCCAGCATGGAAACAAGTGCCTGCTGCTCCTGTGCGATGGAAATATCCCCGCGACAACGCATTTCGCCGCTGTTTTCAGCCCGCTCCCCTATAGTAACAACCACCGCATCCGCCTGCCTTGCATAAGACATGGTCAGGGATGTATCCTTCAACTCCCCTGTCCCGAGATCATATCCGTCACTGTAGAGCACATCCACACCGCGCTCCATCATGGCATCATAAAGCGTGACCACCCGGCTCTGGTCGGCACATGACCACATCCCGCACATGTCATAACGGGACTTCGAAAGAGGACCGACCAATGCCACTTTCCTGATATCCGGAGACAGAGGGAGGAAATTGTTTTCATTCTCAAGCAGGACTATGGATCTTTCCGCAACATAGAGGGCGTCTTCCCTTGACTTTGCGGAGCCTATGACAGTCCGCTCCCTCTCCTCGTTACAATAGCGGAAAGGATCTTCGAAAAGGCCGAGTCTGTTCTGTTCAAGGACACGTCTCACAGCATCATCTACAAACTTCTCAGGAACAGAACCGTCTCTTACCAGTTCCACGAGAAAGTCCGCATAACAGCCGGTCGACATTTCCATATCAAGCCCTGCCATTACGCCCTGTCTTGCCGCATCTTTCCTGTCAACCGCACAACGGTGGTTCACCACTTCCCCCAAAGAGGCATAGTCGGATACCGTAAATCCGTCGAATCCCCAGGAATCCTTGAGAAGACCGCGGAGCAGGTCACCGTTCACAGTACATGGAACACTGTTGAAATCATTGAATGCAGTCATCACCGTAGCTGCTCCGGCTTCGACTCCGGCCTTGTAGGGCAGCATATAGAAATTGGCGAACTGTCCCATCGACATATCCACACTATTGTATTCCTTTCCGGCAATTACGGCTCCATAACCTGCAAAATGCTTTATGCAAGACAGGACAGTGGCGGTGTCCGAAAGATCTTCCCCTTGAAAACCTTTTACCCTGGCACGTGCCACTGCCGCCCCATAGAATGGGTCCTCGCCTGCGCCTTCCATCACTCTGCCCCATCTGGCATCCCATCCGACATCAACCATGGGCGCAAATGTCCAGTGTATCCCGGCAGCCGAAGCCTCCCGGGCTGCACATCGTGCCGCCCGCTCTATCACCTCCATATCGAAACTCGAGGCCTCGGCAAGAGGGATCGGGAAACCTGTCCTGTAACCATGGATAACATCCTTCCCGAAAATAAGGGGTATCCGCAGTCTGGATTTCATCGCCAGCTCCTGATATTTCCTGGTAGCCGCCACACCTTCGACATTCAGCATGGAGCCTACACGGCCCTCTTCAATAGCCTTAATATAATTCCCTGTCCTGACAGCAGGTCCGGTCGTAAAATTGGCCGGTATCTGAACCATCTGACCCACCTTCTCTTCCAGAGTCATTTTTCTCATAAGGGCAGATATGAATCTGTCCATCTCCCTGTCTTCCGAGGATTCCGTTTTCCGGATACCGTCCGCTCCGGCAGCAGATATGGTTCCGGCCATGAAAAAAGCCAGAACCGGCAAAATCAATCTGATCTTCATTCCAATATAGATTTTAGATCTTTCTTTTTCATTATTTACGTTCGTATTCTGTCCGCATTTTCTGAATTTTCAAGTCAGCCGGCTATGCTATCGGACCGGAACCACAAAGTTCGTCACCGTCGTACCATACGGCAAACTGCCCCGGAGTAATGCCTCTCTGAGGCTCATCGAACAGGATGAACATCCCGGACGGGCGCATTACGAGAAGTGCATCCTGCAAGGGCTGACGGTAACGGATTCTCACCATGCAGCGTCTTGTCTCCCCGTCTTTCATCCGAAGATCGTCATGTATCCAGTGGATATTCTCCGGTCTTATCATCAGACAGCTCCTGTACAGCCCCTTGTGCGATTCCCCTTCCCCCACATATATTATATTCCTCTCCACGTCGGTCCCTATGACGAAAAGCGGTTCCCTGTGTCCTCCTATATTAAGACCTTTCCTCTGTCCGACCGTATAGAACTGCGCCCCGTCATGCTGCCCGATGATTTTTCCGAACGGATTTTCCTTATATCTTGTCTTCTTTACATGCCTTTTCCCGCTGCGGTACGTCTCCGTTTCGAAAACGATATCATACCTCAAAGGTTCTGACAGCCGTACAAGCTGCCCGTCCGTCAGAGACGCTATCTTCTCCATTCCGAATCTCCCTTTTCCTGAAACTGTCCCCTCTCTTCCGGTTACCGGTCGCGGGGATGCAGCTGCCCCGGACTGTCCTGTGTCAAAGTGTCCCGTCACCCCTGATCCCGAATGATTTTCCTGATTATCCGCCATTATGGAACGCAATGTCTCCTCACAGAAACGATACTGTTCATTACCATTATAATAGGAGTCATAAACCTCAACAACATTTCCCGTCTTCGGCTCGAGTACCTGCTGCAGGAATGTCGGCAGATCGACCTTGCCGACAAAGCATATCCCTTGCGAATCTTTCTTGTCGGCCGACGGGAGATCCGCCTCCCGGGCAAGGCGCCGTACCTCCGGCTTGGTTATGTCCCCTATCGGGAAAAGAGCCTTGGAAAGCTGCTCCTGATTGAGCTGACACAGGAAATAGCTCTGATCCTTGTTCTTGTCGGTTCCTGCCAGAAGTCTGTAGACCGGAAAGCCTCCTGCATCTGTCAGAGGCTGTCCGTCATCCCCTGTTGCCTGTTCTTTCCGGCAGTAATGGCCGGTGGCCACCATCCGGGCTCCGAGTTTCTCAGCGCATTTCAGGAAAGCGTCGAACTTTATTTCCCTGTTGCACAGCACGTCCGGATTCGGAGTACGGCCTTTCGAATATTCGGAGAACATATAGTCCACCACGCGTCTGCGGTATTCCCTGCTGAGATCCACGAAATAGAAAGGTATGCCTATCTTCCTCGCCACCATTTCCGCCACGAATCTGTCCTCCTCCCACTCGCAGTCTCCGTGCAGAGTCGTCGATGCATCGTTCCAGTTCTGCATGAACAGAGCGAACACATCATACCCCTGCTGCTTCAGAAGCAGAGCCGCCACACTCGAATCCACCCCGCCGCTAAGACCGACACATACCTTTATATCATTATTTTTCATATCTTTGAAATGCTTTACTGCAAATCCAGAGTTTGTAAAGATTGTGACTGCAAATATAATCAAGTTCGGCGAAATACACGAGCTCTAAAGATAACATCATGAACCACAAAGAGATACATATCAGGTACACCGAATATGAAAATATGCAGGAGCTTTCTGCCGAAGACAGGGAACTGGCCTCCATGGCTGTAGAAGCTACCGTAAATTCTTATGCACCGTATTCTGAATTCCATGTCGGAGCAGCCGTAAGACTTACGGACGGAACTGCCGTCACCGGTGCCAACCAGGAAAACATAGCCTATCCATCCGGTCTGTGTGCAGAAAGGACAGCGATGTTCTATGCCGCTGCAAAATATCCTGACATACCGATGGAAACCATAGCCATAGCCGCATCATCGCACGGCGAACTGTGCCGTGAACCGGCAACTCCTTGCGGAGCCTGCCGGCAGGTCATGGCGGAATATCAGACACGGGGCGGCAAACCGATCTCGATAATCCTCGTCGGGAGCCGGAAAATCTGGAAATTCTCCTGCGTAGACGACATCCTTCCTCTTATTTTCGACAGTCTCGGGAAAGATTAAAATATTTTGCCGGAATGAAAATTTGCCCTATCTTTGCATCGGGTAAGTCATACACGACCAGCTCCTGCTGAATCCCCCAGGACCGGAAGGTAGCAAGGGTAAGCGGTTGTAGCGGTGCGATGTATTCAGCTTACCCTTTTTTCGTGGTCAGAAGTCATTGCGGGAGCCTGCAAAACAGCCAAAATACAGAACAACAAAAAAGTAGTCACATCTCTGTAACTGCATGATAATGAATGAGTGGAAAACGAGATTCGAACTCGCTACCCTCAGCTTGGGAAGTAATGTATTGAAAATAAATTACTTATATATTCATTCTAAAATCTCTCAAACAGTTCTTTTTACCTGTCTTTTGCCCGTCCAATCCTCAGTTTACACACTGGTTTACATCCTTTGTGAAACTATGTTTGGTTAAACATAATCTTTCAAAAATCTGTCGTAAATATAGCTATTTCCTTGGACAAAGTTTCGCCTTTGGAAAAATATCATACCATAATGGATAAAAATAAATAGACAGGATAGCCTGTCTTATTTGAATAGTTCAGAATGAGTCCCCAATCGTACTAATTTGATGAGATTTTCTGTTTTGTCAAGCCAAATCAGCAAATTCTATATGACATTCCATATGGCCACTGTATTCTCCGGCTAACATGTGTGGTTTATAATGTTTTGGAAGATTTAACCCTCTTTCCAATATACCGACAACATCATATAGTTTTCTCAATGTTTCAGGCTTGTTCCTATATCTCTTCAAATCTTTCTTGAATTTGCCTGAAGCTACGATTTCTTTCATTCAAGTGATTTTAAAAATGATTCAAAACTTGATGTATCAACCTTTGTAAGATTCTTCCCTTCCTCGGCTTCTTTCATCGCAGCTAAAGTTTCGTCATTAGGTTCTCTATAGACTACATCCATAAGAACGCTCTCCACATAGTTATTGAGGCTTCTATTCTCTTTCCTTGCCTCTATCTTCAGCCTTTCAAGCAGGTCTTTCCTCAACCTGAAAGCCGTCTGTTTCCTGTCCAATGCTATTGTCTCCATACATGTGTCATACTTAATGTCACAAATATATAACATTAGTATAATAAAACAAAATCTTTGACAAATTATTAATTCCAAAAAATGTATTCACTTCTCCTTAAATAAATTCAAAAGTGAATACATCCGATTCCTCATTTCAGTCTATCCTATTCAGCAGGAAAGAAAATATCTCAATGTTACAAATCTACTCTTTTTATGCGTAACTATCAGATTAAGTCTTTACTAATTCACTTTAAGGGGATTTTGTTCCGGATATCGCTCTGCTTGGTACGGTATCCGGAATATTTTTTGAGTGAATGTTGCAAAAATTCGGAATATTTTCCTTGCTACTGTTGCCGTTTCCCGAGGACATAGTCAATAACCCTGCGGTTCGCCTCGTCCACCTTGCGGAGGTCAAATCTGATGTAGATGTCGGTAACCGTGTTCCCTCCGTGGCCCAACCCTGCGGCTATTGTCTCCTTGGGGATGTCGAGCTCAGCCGCTATCGTGGCCCAGGTGTGCCGGCACCAGTACTGCGACAGGTCAGGGAACAGCGGATGCCGAGTCTTCTTCCCTCCGAGCCCGTGCCTTTCAACAGGACCGATTTGTTTCAGAGCTTTGTCCATTCGATGCAGGATGTCGGACAACCAGCAGGTCTTTTCATCCCACTGCCTGGGCAATACCTTAATTCCTGTGGAATGAAGGACGGTCCGTCCTTGGTGACATAGGGATATTTTTATAGGTACAGGTGTCCCGGAGGCATTTGCCCTCGTGTCGAGATATAATTTTGTCGTTGCCATTGCTTGCAGGGTAATTTGCAGGCGAAGTGGTGCAATCTGATACAAAAAAGTGCAACACATCGCTTTTTTTGAGCGTTTTGTGCTGCACTTTTGCAGTTCCTCTGGTCTTTAATTCCCTGCAAGATGTTATTTATCAAGAACTTGCATTTGGAGCGGAAAACGAGATTCGAACTCGCGACCCTCAGCTTGGGAAGCTGATGCTCTACCAACTGAGCTATTTCCGCATTTTTCTTCGAAAAAATCTTCGAAAAAGAACTTCCTGTCCGGAAACAGGAATGCAAATATACGCAAATTCTGTTTATCATGCAATAATTCGGGAAACTTTATCAATCAGTTTGCACGAATATCCGCAAGAAGTTTCACTCATAGCCGATCCCTCCGATACTCAATCATTCCTTATGCCGGTTTTACCGAAGAACCGGCAGGGGTGTGCAAATTACGGATTTAATGATTATTTTTGCGATACGGCATATCTCCTCCCTCAAGCGACAAAGGAGATGACAAGGAAAACCAAAAGAAGACTGCGACACCATGGAAAACGGAAAAGAGACGAAAGGGATAAGGGAGAACAGAAGACCGGAAACAATTTACGCTGCATATGGAAAGAATAATGAGACTCGACACGGTGGAAGACTATAACCGGCTTTTCGGACTGGAGACGCTGCATCCGCTCGTAAGCGTAATCGATCTGAATGACGCGACACGTTTCCCCAGGAAATTCACCATAAACTATGGAATCTATGCAGTCTTTCTGAAAGACGTAATGTGCGGCGACATAAGATACGGAAGACAGAAATACGACTATCAGGCAGGGACAATCACGAGTTTCGCCCCCGGTCAGGTCGTAGGGACGGATATTCCGGACAATGTAAAACCGGCGGCACATGGTGTGCTGTTCCATCCTGACCTGATCAGAGGGACATCACTCGGACAGGAAATAAAGAGCTATTCTTTTTTCTCATACTCCTCCAACGAGGCACTGCATCTTTCCGAAGAGGAAAAACGGATTTTCATGGACTGTCTCGGGAAAATACGGATAGAACTGTCGCGTCCTGTAGACAGACTCAGCAAACGGATTATTGCCAGAAACATACAGCTGCTCCTCGACTACTGCATGAGATTTTACGAAAGGCAGTTCATAACCCGTTCCACAGTCAACAGGGACATTATCACAAAATTCGAAAATCTGCTCGACGGATATTTCCAGGATACACTGCCGCAGACAGAAGGACTTCCAACCGTAAAATACTTTGCCGACAAGGTATGTCTTTCACCGAACTATTTCGGCGACCTAATCAAGAAAGAGACAGGAAAGACCGCACAGGAATATATAAAAGACAAGATCATAGACCTCGCCAAGGAAATGATTATCGGCACCGACAAGACTGTCAGCGAAATAGCCTATGAACTCGGTTTCCAGTACTCACAGCATTTCAACAGGATATTCAAGAAAAACGTAGGATGCACTCCGGTCGAATACCGGAAAATATCATAACATCAAAGGGTACTTCTCCGGTATGAGGCAGGCGTAGTGCCGGAATGTTTCCTGAAGAATTTGCCGAATGAAGACTGGTCGCTGAAATGCAGTCTGTCCGCAATCTCCTGTATGGAATAGTCCGGATTCCGAAGCATTGCGTATGCCCTGGACATCAGGGCTTCGGATATCACCTTGCTGGCGGATCTGCCTGTAAACCTGTTCGTCACCATTGTCAGATAGTGAGGAGTGATGTTCAGTTTGTCCGCATAAAAGGCAACCTCATGTTCCCTGTGGACATTCTCTTCTATCAATGAGAAAAAATGTTCGAGTATCAGGGCAGTACGTGAAAATTCGTGGGATTCCGCCGGACGGGGCATGGTTTCACGTATCGTCTTAAGCATGTTCAGATGCAGGAATACTACCGCATAGCAGAAGATAGTTGCATCCAGTCTGTCCCCAGGATTCCCGGCACTTTCCTTCACAATGGAATAATACCGGTCCAGAACGGCGATCCGTTCAGCAGGCAAAGTGATTGCCGTATACATTCTCAGGGACATTATCTCGCTGACCCTTATTGGCTTCCTGCCTTTAAGGACGGTATCTATGAACTGTCTTGACAAGGCCACCATCCATCCTCTGAAATCAGGGCTGAGAATTATTCCGGTCACTCTGTTGAGAGGCTTGACGTCCACGAGATTGTTCTCCCGGGGAGAACATTCATATCTTTCATTATCAATCTCGATTTCCATAGATCCGGACCGGACAACAATCTGAAATGCAATATCCGTCAGTGACGGGAATTCCTTTCCGTCGGGCACATAAAAATCTGCGGGGTGCAAATCCGCGACAAGCACCCCGTAGACCATTATCCTATCTGCCGTCAGGCAGGATGAAAGTGTTTCAAAATCAGACATTATTCACATCCGCCGCCAAGAGCCTGATACAGGGTTATCACCTGGGAAATTTCCGAAAGCCTGTTGGTAATCTCCCCTATCTGGGCTGTCAGAAGCGACTGCTGTGCAGTCAGGACCTCAAGATAGGTGGCATCCTTGTCCTGCATCCTGTACTGCGCGGCTTCGACCGCCTTCTCCAGACTGCTGACCTGAGCAGCATAGTTTGCTGTCTTGCTCTGTGCCGTCTTCATGGCGATCACCGTATTGTTGACCTCGATACCGGCATCTATAATAGACTGACGGAAAGCCACTTCCGCCTCAGCCTGCTGAGCCTTGGCGATCTTCAGATTAGCCCTGAGCTGTCCCTGCTGGAAGATAGGCTGCACAAGTGAACCTACAGCATTGACTATCATGGAATAGAAGTCGAGGCTGCCGGTAATCGTAATTGACGGATACATGGCCGAACGTGCTCCGTTGGTGGCATAGAATGCCTGCGCGAACTGATATTCGGCCTGTCTCACATCCGGTCTGTTGGAAAGCACTTCCACAGGAATCCCCACTTCTATCATCTCAGGAGTCTTCCAGTCCGAAATATGCCCTCTTGCTATAGGCGTACCGGACACCTTCCCGAGAAGCGAGCACATCTGGTTCTCGGCCTGATGAAGCTGCTGCTCGATGTCAAGAAGACTGTTGCATACGCTATAGTAATTTGCCCGGGCCTGATATACGGCATCGGCTGTGTATCTTCCCGCTTCAAGCAGATGCTCTGTCATCTCCACATTCTTCCTCCAGTTCTGCTCGGTCTCCTGGTATATCGCATATTGTGCATCGAGAGCCATCAGGGTGTAATACTGGATTGCTACAGTAGCCACAAGCTGGGCCTGCACCGCACGCGTATATTCCATCGACTGCATATATGCGGCAAGCTGTCTTCTCTTTGCATTGGTGAGCTTCCCGAATATGTCCACCTGCCAGCTTGCATTGACAGGCAACTGAACGCTCCAGGAACCGGCACCGGCTTCGATGTCATAACCGTAGGCAGCATTGGGAGATACGTCGAACCCGGGAATATAGGCCAGTCTCGCGGCTTTCAGGGAAGCCTGGGCCTCATCAATCCGCAGCCTTGCCGTCTCCATATCCGCATTGTTGGCCAAAGCCGTGTCAATCAGTGCCTTCAGGTTCTCGTCGTCAAAGAAGTCGCGCCAGAGGATATCGCCCATGGAAGTGGAATCCTCCACGGCGACATCGCCATAGGCCTGCGCAGTCTCCTCATATTCAGGAGTCTTGAATTTTCCGTATATTCCGCAACCTGTCATCGCGAATGCCGCGGCAGCGACAATTGCCAGCCTGCAGAAAATATTGAGTGTACCGTTCATCATTACTCTTTAGCCTTTTTGATTTTAAATCCGAATCTTTCTTCAAGTTTCTGCATCACCACATACAGTGCAGGCACCACGAACAGGAGGGCTACCGTACCGATAAGCATACCGCCGACGACTCCGGCTCCGAGTGTCCTGTTACCGTTGGCTCCGGCTCCGCTTGCATAAAGCAGAGGCAGCATACCGAATATCATGGTAAGCACAGTCATGAGGATAGGACGCAGACGGACCCTTGCCGCATCGAAGGCTGCCTCCTGGATGGTAAGGCCATGCTCCCTTCTCTGGACAGCATACTCGGTGATAAGGATGGCCGTCTTCGCAAGAAGACCCACCACCATAATCATACCGGTCTGCAGGTAGATATTGTTCTCCACTCCGAACACATGGGCGGCGACAAAGCAGCCGAGCACTCCGAACGGAACGGAAAGCATCACCGCAAGAGGGATGAAGAAGCTCTCGTACAGGGAGCAGAGCAGCAGATAGATGAATATCACGCTGATGGCAAGAATCCACACAGTGTTGTTGGACTCGCTCTCCTCTCGCGATGCTCCTCCGAACTCGTAACCGAATCCTTCCGGAAGAACCTCTTCTGCCACCTCACCGATGGCATTGATCACGTCTCCGGAACTGTATCCGTCAGCAATGGTGACACTCACCGCTATACTGTTGAACATGTTGAAACGGCTCATGCTCTCCGGACCGGTCGTCTTGGTAAGGGTAGCGAACTGGCTTACCGGAGCCATTTCCGTACCGTTGCGGAAATATATCCTGTCCAGGGACGACGGGTCGAGCCTGTACTGAGGATCGGCCTGGATAATCACCCTGTACACCTTGGAGAACCTGATGATATTGGATGCATAGATACCTCCGTAATATCCTGAAATCGTGCTAAGTACATCGTTAGGAGAAACACCGGCACGCTTGCATTTGGCAGCATCTACATCCACTACATACTGTACATAGTCGACCTGGAATGAGGTGAATGCAGACATGACTTCAGGCCTCTTGTTCAGTTCTGCGATATAGTTCTGCGATATGGAGAAGAAATCCTTGATATCACCTCCGGTACGGTCCTGAAGATTGAGTTCTACGGCATTACCTGTACCGTAACCGTCGATCATACTCGGTGCGAAGACGAATACCTGTGCATCCGTAATCTGCTTGAAGTCGTTGTTGAGCCTTGCCACGACAGCCGATGAAGAATGCGCCTTGCCCTTACGCTCGCTCCAGTCCTTGAGCTGAAGGATAAGCATACCGCTGGATGCACCCGAACCGCCTGTCATACTGAAACCGACGACCCTCGAGTAGGCCTTGATTTCAGGATAGGTCTCTACGATGTCCGCAACCTTGCCTACGATGTCATTGGTAAAGTAGGTATTGCTTCCCGGAGCCGTATTCACTGATATGAAGAGGGTTCCGGTATCCTCGGCCGGCACGAGTCCGGTCTTGGTGTTGACCATAAGGTATCCTGCGAGGACGATTGCCACCACAATGAGAATAGGGGCAATCCATCTGCGCCTGATAATATACTTCAGTCCGCCCTTGTATTTGTTCTCAAGAGCCGAATAGGAGACCTGATATGCCTTTCTGACTATTGCGGTGAACTTGCTGTCCTTGTGCTTCTTCTTGAGCATCACGGCACAGAGGGCCGGGCTCAGGGTCATCGCGTTCAGCAGGGAGATACCCACGGCGACAGCCATCGTAAGACCGAACTGCCTGTAGAATATACCGCTCGTTCCGCCCATGAATGAAATCGGGATGAAGACCGCCATGAAAACGATTGTGGAAGTCACGATAGCCGCCGTTATGTCATGCATGGCAGCGTCTGTCGCTTTCACTATATCAGTCTCGCCGTCATCCAGTTTCGCCTGGACGGCCTCCACGACGACTATGGCGTCATCGACCACGGTACCGATTACCAGGACAAGGGCGAAGAGAGTAAGAAGGTTAAGACTGAACCCGAGCAGATATATCACCGCGAATGCACCTACAAGGGACACCAAAAGCGATATCGTAGGGATAAGGGTCAGTTTATAGTCCTGAAGGAAGAAGAACACCACGAGCACGACGAGGAGAATAGCCTCGAAGAGTGTCTTGACCACCTCCTCTATGGATGCGAACAGGAAGTCGTTCGTATTTTCAAGATACAGGTAGTCGAGCCCTTCCGGGAAATCTTCCGAAAGGTCTTCCATCAGTTTCTCTATTTCAAGGTTGATCTGGGTAGCATTGGTACCGGCCATCTGGTTGATCATCATCGACACTCCATTGTGCCCGCTCAGACCTCCCACATAACTGTATGACTGCTTGCCGAGTTCTATATCCGCCACATCCTTCAGCCGGAGCACCTGTCCGTCGGCCGTTGCCCGGATCACGAATTCCCCGAACTCCTCAGGCGTCTCGTAACGTCCCCTGTACTTCATGGTATAGGTGAAGACATTGTCGGAATTCTCTCCGAAAGACCCCGTAGAAGCCTCTATGTTCTGCTCTCCCAGTACGGCCGTTATGTCTGAAGGCACGAGTCCGTAATTGGCCATCTTCTCCGGATTGAGCCATACACGCATACTGTAGTTCGCACCCATCACATTCACGTCACCGACACCGTTGACACGCTGGATCTGTGGTACTACATTGATGTTAAGGTAATTGGCTATGAATTTCTCGTCAAACCTGTCATCCGGGCTATACACGCCAATGATGGCAAGCTGGCTGGTCTGTCTCTTGCGGACAGTCACACCGACCTGCGTAACCTCGCTCGGCAGCAGACCTGTAGCCTCTGACACCTTGTTCTGCACGTTTACGGCAGCCTGGTCAGGGTCGGTACCCTGCTTGAAATATATGCTGACATATGCCTGACCGGCCGTGGCTGTGGATTCCATGTACATCATGTTCTCCACACCGTTGATGGATTCCTCGAGAGGGATTATGACGGCCTTCTGGACAGTTTCCGCACTTGCACCCATATAAGTCGCTGAAACGCGCACGGTAGGAGGTGCGATATTCGGGAACTTCTCTACAGACAGACCGTTCAGGGCAAGCAGTCCTATGAAAACTACGACCACCGATATACAGATGGATAGGACCGGACGTTCAATAAATCTGTTTCCTGCCATGATTGCGTACTTATTCTTTTACTTCTGAAGCAGCTTCTGTCCCGGCTGCCTTCTCCACTATTGTCATGCCCGGCCTTACAAGACCTGCACCTGACGCTATGATTCTGTCACCCACCTCAAGTCCGCCGGTGACAATATATTCACGTCCGTTATTCTTGGGAACAACGGTAATCCTTGCCGAATGGGTCGTACCTTCAATCACCTTGTATACGAACATCTGGTCCTGGAGCTCGAATGTAGCCTCCTGCGGAATGACTATCATATCCTTATATACATCAGGGAATACGACACTTCCGTTCGAACCGCTCAGAAGGACTCTGTCAGGATTAGGGAACTCGGCCCTCAGCTGTACCGTACCGGTAGTCTCGCTGATAATTCCGCTTATGCTGGCAACCCTTCCCGTAAGGGAATACATCGTACCGTTGTTGAGCATAAGCTCTATGTCAGGCATATTCCGGATAGCCTTGTCGAGAGAACCGTACTGCTGGATGAGATTCAGCGCATCATTCTCGTTCATGGAGAAATAGACGTACATAACGGAATTGTCGGACACTGAAGTCAGAGGCTGGGCCATGGACGCGCTCACGAGAGCACCCACCCTGTACGGGATAGTCCCTATGACTCCGTCTGCCGGACTTGAGACCTCGGTATAGGAAAGGTTGTTGGCAGCACTGACAAGCTGGGCTTCAGCCTGAGCGAGAGCAGCCTGCGCAGTATGGAGAGAATTAAGGGATGTCTGGAGTTCGTAAGCAGACACGACCTTGTTGTCGTACAGTTTCTTGTCGCTGTCATAATTGAGCTGGGCCGTCTCAACCGCAACTTCAGCTGACTTTACATTTGCCTTGGCCACTTCGTATGCAGCCTTGTAAGGGACCTGGTCAATTATAAAGAGAACCTGTCCTTTCCTGACTTTCTGACCTTCCGTAACCATTACGTCAGTAATCGTTCCTGATACCTGAGGATATATCGCTATATCCTGCCGGCCTTCAATCTTCGCAGAATAAGTCGTCTGCAGAGTCCTGTCCGCCTTGGATACGGCAATGACCGGATATTCCGCTACCGTCTGCTGTCTCGCACCGCCTCCGCAGGCTGTCACAACCAGGGAGCATGCAAGCAATACCTGGAAACTTTTTCCGAATCGTCTCATACTTTACTATTATATACAATTGTTTACACTTTTCAAAGAGAAAACCGGTTGGTCAAAACCGTCAGCCGTTACGCAAATACCGTGCCTTTCAGTTACGAAAAGGAACATTTATCCGACTGGACAATAAAAAGGCCACCATAAATGATATGTGGCCGGTAAAACGGGCGCAAAGATAATAAAAAATCCGGAATCCCGCATTTTATTTTGCGTATATGACAAATTTGCTTATCTTTGGAACGATAAGCAACACAATTATTAACCTAAAAGACAAGTTTATGTTAACAACTAACCGCGGAATGGTGAAGTTTTTCCTGCTTTCACTCATCACCTTCAACATCTACGGCATCGTAGTAATGTCAATGATTTCTTCCGAGATTAACCAGATCGCTTCTCCGAGAGACGGCAAACACACGATGCACTACTGCCTTATCTATTTTATTTTCAGCTGGCTCACTCTCGGCATCGCTCCATTGGTATGGATGCACAGGCTTACGGCCAGGATGGGGGACGAACTACAGGCAAGGCAGCTGCAGTATGATTTCGGAGCCGGGACTTTCTGGGGATGGGGCTTCTTCGGATCCCTGATTATCGTAGGACCTTTCATCTTCTACCACAAGTTCTTCAAGGCTATGAACATGCTGGCTGACGATTACAACAGGAAAGGCCGTTAAACAAAATATCATATACAGGACACCGTCCGCCTCCCGTATTTCCTCCGGATTGTCCGGATACAGGAGGCGGAATTTATTTGACTGCAGCCATATGATTCAGGTTATTCAGGGAATCTGAATGTATGGCTCTTCCCGGTATTGCCGGAAATGACGGCCGTGATAGTATCGCCATCGACGGTCACGCTCACGCAGCTTCTGTTGTCATTGACCAGTATCGGGAACGGAGCCAGCTCACCGGCCTTATGAAGAGAATAAGTGTGGGTATGCCCGGAAAGCATCAGACCGACTGAAGTCTTTTCAAGGACAGGCAGCAGCGTTTCCCGGATATGCAGATCTCCGTGCCATGTGGAAGTACCCGGAGGTATATGCAGGAAGACAATCCGTCTTCGGTCTCCTTCTGCAGCGATGGTCTCTTCGAGCCAGCCGTCGAAAATCTGTGATTCATTCTCCGTCATGGACCTCATGTCGCCGTTGAGCACGACAAAATCATACTGACTGAAATCGACCTCCGAACACATCCGCCTCATGTCTTCGGATCTTTCGTGAATATCGTTCATCACAAAGAATCTGACCGGGCTGTCGTCCCGTCTGAAAGTCCGGAATCTCAGAGGCTCGTGATTATAGACCGGAGTGGAGATTGTTTTACCGAACTCGGCATAATCGCCGTACGACCATCCTTCGGTCGCCCGGGAAAATATCCTGTACATATATCCGGTTCCAGGCTTCAGACCGTCTATCCTGACACGGTGCAGGGTCTCCAGAGCGCGCCTGCGTCCATGGACGGCATCATAATAGCGCGGGTGTTCCTCGCTGTAGAAATGCCTGCCGTCATCGGGAGCCACCTCTACCCACGACAGGGCGGGCTTGTCCGTCGTCCACATTACGGTGACTCCCGTACTGTCCATGTCGCACAGCCATGGACCGTGGGTTATCCTTATTCCTGAACTCTCCTGCGAATATGCCGCGCTACAGACAAGCACAGACAGGACCAGAAGCAATTGTCTCATATACTTTACATTATTTCCGGGCCGTGCCGACAGCCCGTGTCAAACAAAAATCAACCTGACAAAAATAAGCATCCTGCCGGCAAATTCCAAAACTGTCATCGATTGCTATCATTTCCGGATTTTCCGAGAGAGACAGCGAGGCGTGAAGCGCAGACGATACCGTCGAGGGCGGATGAAACGATCCCTCCCGAATAGCCGGCACCCTCCCCGCACGGATAGAGTCCGGGCAGACTGACATATTCGAGGGTCACGGGGTCGCGGGGAATGCGTACAGGCGAAGATGTACGCGACTCGACTCCGAGCAGCAGGGCGTCATTAGTATAGTATCCGCGCATTTTCCTGTTCCCTATCTCCGGGAAAGCGAATTTCAGTCTGCGGGACACATGTTCCGGCAGAAGTTCATGGAGAGGGGCGCTGACCGCACCTGGCCTGTATGAAGTGGCCGGAAGATCCCGGGACTCGACCCGTCTGCAGAAATCCATCATCCTCTGGGCCGGAGCCTTCATCGAACCCGAAAAACGGAACATGGCCTGCTCCACATCCCTCTGGAAATACATCAGGGAAAGCGGTCCGTACATGGCATACTGAGGCATGTCTTCAGGCTCGACACTCACCACCACGCCGGCATTTGCCCATTTCGAATTACGTGAGGAATTCGACATCCCGTTGAGCACTGTCTCTCCAGGAGAAGTGGCGGAAGGGACGAGGATGCCCCCGGGACACATGCAGAACGAGAACACTCCCCTTCCCTCGATCTGGGTAACGAACGAATATTCAGCCGTCGGCATCCAGGGCTGGTATCTGCCGTGATACTGTATTCCGTTGATAAGGGACTGGGGATGTTCCGCCCTTACACCGAGGGCAAAGCCCTTGGCCTCAAGTGCCCACCCTTTCGAATGGAACAGTCCGTATATGTCGCGGGCCGAATGACCTGTGGCGAGGATTACCTTTCCGGAGCGGAAAATACTTTCCCGCCCCGTGCCGATGGCCGGAACTGAATTATGCACTCTCTGCCCCTGCGTGTCCTTATCCACGTCTGATCCGGCTGCCATGCCTGTCCCGTGTAAAATGTCAGTGTCACGCTTCAGGACTGTAAGAGAGAATGTTCCGTCACCGTTCCGTACAATATCCGTCACACGGGCTCCGAAATGATACTCCCCGCCATGCTCCACGATACA
Source organism: uncultured Bacteroidales bacterium (assembly GCA_944322585.1). GTDB lineage: Bacteria > Bacteroidota > Bacteroidia > Bacteroidales > UBA932 > Cryptobacteroides. The sequence continues at coordinate 74,342 of CALUPB010000007.1, forward strand.
CCTGCGGATATTCTCCACTATCTGCGGCAGCCTGTCGCTTCCGATATGCGGACGGGCTTCCGTCAGAATCGACGGATCCGCCCCGAAAAGCACAAGCTGATGAAGCACTTCGCGGATGTCCCCCCTCTTGGAAGAGCGGGTAAACAGCTTGCCGTCGGAAAATGCACCCGCCCCTCCTTCACCGAAACAATAGTTCGAGTCCGGATCCACATGTCCCGACACGGAAAGCGCTGCCATATCCTTCTTGCGGGCATGGACATCCCTGCCGCGTTCGAGAATTACCGGCTTAAGTCCGAGTGTCAGCAGCTTCAGGGCGGCGAACATCCCAGCCGGACCTGCACCGACAATGATTACGGGTTCTGCCGCAGAGACGTCACGGTATTCTTCAAGTCTGTATTCCTCATAGGTCTCTCCGGCAGCAAAGGCTTCTATCCTGTAGCGGTATACGATGTCGTTGCGGGCATCGACGGAACGGCGGACAACCCGACAGTGTGCCACCCTGGCCGGAGCCACGCCGAGAGCCTTGGCCGCGGCTGCCGTCATCTCTTCCCGGGAAAGCTCCTTTCCTATCGGTCCCGATATCTCGAATTGTTTCATTTTATGTCAGTTCAAATATCAGTTCGCCTCTAATTTCAATGTCAAAAGCTTATACGGGGGCCGGGCGGAATCACATCTCGGCTGCGCGGGAGGCGGGAGCGACCGAAAGCGGCGTCCTTTCTCCGTGAAGATAGTGGAAATATCCGGCTATTGCAATCATCGCCGCGTTGTCCGTAGTGAATTTGAATTCAGGAAGATAGACATTCCAACCCCGTTTCGTGCCCTCGTCCGTGAGAGCCTTGCGAAGCCCGCTGTTGGCAGACACTCCCCCACCCATGGTTATCTCCTTGATGCCAGTCTGCCTGGCAGCCTTGACGAGTTTGTCCATAAGTATCTCTATCAGAGTCCTCTGGAAAGCTGCACATATATCCTCCTTGTTCTTCTCCATAAAATCCGGATCATCGGCCATATGGTCCCGGACGAAATACAGCAGGGATGTCTTCACGCCGCTGAAACTGTAATCCAGTCCGGGGACATGAGGCTTCGAAAAATGAAAACGGTCCGGATCGCCGAGCTTCGCCAGCCTGTCCACGACCGGTCCTCCTGGATATCCGAGCCCCATCATCTTGGAACATTTGTCGAAGGCTTCCCCGACAGCATCGTCTATGGTCTGTCCGAGAATCTCGAACTCAAGCGGACTGTCTACCCTGACTATCTGGGAGTTGCCCCCTGAGACAAGGAGACACAGATAAGGGAAGGCAGGATGTCTGTTTTCGCTGTCATACTGCTTTATGAAATTGGCAAGGATATGTCCCTGCAGATGGTTGACCTCGACAAGAGGTCTGTCGAGAGCCACTGCGAGTCCTTTCGCAAAGGAGGTCCCCACCAAAAGGGAGCCGAGCAGTCCCGGACCTCTCGTGAAGGCTATTGCAGTAATGTCCGACGGTTTTATTCCAGCCCTGTCGATGGCCTGACTGACCACCGGTACGATATTCAGCTGATGCGCCCTTGAAGCCAGTTCTGGTATCACACCTCCGTAAGCCTTGTGTACGTCCTGGCTCGCAAGCACATTGGAAAGCAGGTACCCGTCCTTTATCACTGCAGCAGAAGTGTCGTCGCAGGATGATTCTATTCCCAATATTATATCTTCCATAAACTCAAGTTTCGCAAGTCCATAATCTGCACTGATATTCGTGGGTTCGTGCGGCTTGCGGAACTTTATCCCGCAATACGGGAAAAACGTAATGCAAGCCCCGGTATCCGGACGGCAAAATTACAATTTTTATCGGATATTTTCGTATTTTTGCAGTTTGCGTAAAGCGATATCAACCCTGCAGACCGTAAGGTCTGCTAAAATCACGGCATTATCAGACGGACACTGAAAATATTATGGTTCACGACACTGGCTGTCATCCTGCTTATGGCATCGGGGCTGCTGTTTCTGCAGACTACCCCGGTCCAGACATATATTGCGGGACGGATCGCGGACATGCTGGCGGAAAATACGATCGATGCCAGGATATCTTTCAGCAAGATACATATAAAACCATTCAGCACACTTGTCATAAGAGATCTGACAGTAACGGATCCGCATCCGTGCACCGAAGGTGACGGAGAACCGGTCGATACCCTGTTCACATCGGAATACATTGCGGCAAGGTTCACTCTCAAGGGTCTGACAGGGAAAAGCATCCGGATAGGCAGTGCATTCATACAGAATGCGAGGCTCAATCTCGTACTTGAGGACGGAGACAACTCCACCAACCTCACGAGGATGTTCCGTATACCCGAAGGGCGGAACAGACAGGTACCTTACGAAGAAATATTCAACATCAATGACATAGAGGTGGACGGCATACGTTTCACCATGAAGAACCGCACTTCAAAACAGGCCGGCGTCCATCCTGGCGGCATAGACTGGAACGACCTCGATGTGCAGGACATTAAAATAAAAGGCTACGATCTCAGGCTGACGGGGAAGGTCATGTCGGGAACACTCGAGCGGATGTCCTTCAGGGAAAAGAGCGGATACTCTGTGCGCTCCATATCAGGAAGGACACGCTCCGGACAAGGCATAGCCCTTATCGAAGGACTGAAGATAACGGACAGCTGGAGCAATATCGACATCCCTTATTTCAGCATGGTTTACGACAGCGCCAAAGACTTCGCGGACTTCATCGACAAAGTCAGACTGGAAGCAGTCGTCAGACCGTCAAGGGCCAGCATGAAGACGATCTCCTATTTCGCTCCCGGTCTGAAGACGGGCGATACGGTATTCGATCTGAGCGGAGAACTGTTCGGTACAGTATCTTCATTCAGCCTGAGGAATCTCGATTTCGGGACAGGTGACAACAGCATCTCCGGACGACTGTCAGGCAACATTGCCGGACTTCCCGACCCGGAAAAGATGACAGCTGCAATAGACGTTCACGGTCTTTCTTTCAACTGTCCGGAACTTGAGGATTTCATCGGAGAGTGGACAGGAAAGGAAATACCTGTCATGGACAGGATAGCTCCCGGAAGCAGGCTGAGACTTGACGGCAAGCTGTACGGGAATATCGGCGACCTGGCTCTGAACGGGGAAATCGGTTCTCCGTCGGGCCGGATCAATGCGGATCTCAGTATCACGGGACTTGACCGCAGAACACGTGACAAGACAATAACAGGGACTGTCGGCACGACCGATCTTGACCTCAGGATGCTGATGGACAAGATACCTGTTCGGGAATGCACTCTGGAAGCCCGGCTGAAGGCCGTCATAGGACCGGAGGGAAAGACTTCTTCCCTCACCATCGATACCCTGAAAATAAACAGACTGAACCTCAACGGATATGATTACGGAGGGATTGCCGCCACAGGGACACTGTCCGACCATCAGTTCAACGGCAAGGTAATATGCAATGACCCTAACCTGAATTTCATGTTTCAGGGAATATTCAGTTTCTCTGGAAAGACAAGCAATTCCCTGTACAGGTTCTATGCAAACATAGGCTATGCCGACCTCTACGCCCTTAACATCGACCGGCGCGGGAAATCGAGGATCAGCCTGCAGACAAGTGCCAATTTCACGAGGACGTCGAAAGGGGACATGCTCGGCAATGTGGATCTGGCGGGGATAGAACTTGAAAATGCCCACAGCCGCTACAGTATCGGAGACATAAGAATATCATCTTTCACGGGAAACGGAAGATACAGGGTCAGGATGGCTTCAGGCTTTGCCGAAGGCTCTTACAGCGGAAGCGCACCCCTGACTGATTTCATACGTGACATATCCGGAATTACGATAAAGAAAGAGCTTCCTGCCCTGTCTGAAAGACAGGAATACGACTGGAACGGGGAAAACTATGAAATTTCCTTCAGGACCTTCGACACAATTGATCTGCTGTCATTCGTTGCCCCGGGACTCTATATTGCCGACGGCACAAGCATTCGGGCCAAGGTGGACACCACCGGACTTTTCTCAGGCAGGATAAGCTCCCAGAGGATAGCTTTCAACGAACAGTATATCAAGGATATGGACTTCGAGGTCAGCAATGCGGACAATTCACTCTCAGGCGAACTCACAAGCGAGAGCATCTATGTCGCGACTGTCATGATGAAGAACAACAGCCTGAAAATCTTCGCCAATGACAATCATGTCGGACTGGAATTCTCCTATGACAACCAGGACATTATGGAAAACAGGGGCGAGTTCGTCGCTGTCGGGGACATCGGAAGAAATGACAGGGGCGTGACATATGACATAGAACTGCTGCCGTCGAGTGTATACCTGAATTCCAGGGAATGGAACATCTACCCTTCGGAAATCTTCATAAACGGGAAAGACATTTCAGTGAAAAGACTCGAATTCAGAAGCGGAGAACAGAGCATAGTAGCCTCCGGAGGACTGTCAGGAGATTCACGGGACACACTTTCCGTCAATATGGACAGATTCGACATCTCGATACTTAACCCTCTGATAGGAAAGCATTTCGACATACAGGGTACAGCATCAGGACTGGCAAGGGTGACTTCTCCGGCACAAGACCGCGGACTGTTGCTGGACTTCACATGCAACTCTACCGGAATAGGCGGGGAACCTTTAGGCGACATAACCGTAAAAAGCGGATGGGACAGTATCCGCCGGAGATTCGAAATCATGGCCGCAAACAGCCTGGACGGGAAACAGAGCCTGTCCGTTGCCGGATCATACACGCCTTCGTCAGAAGAACTCGACATGAAAGCCACATTGGACATGCTGTCCCTTAGCTATGCCGGTCCGTTCCTGAAAGACATATTTTCCGGTACGGGAGGATATGTGTCCGGAGAAATCACCGCCACAGGTCCCGTAAGCGGCATGACTGTCAGAAGCAAGGACGCACGTCTGACGGATGCCAGACTCAGGGTGGCATATACGAATGTGGAATACACTGCATCCGGCCCGTTCCACGTAGACGGAACCGGGATATACCTTGACGGCATATCCATAAAGGACCGGCACGGCAACACCGGAAAGATAAGCGGAGGCATAACCTACGACCATTTCAAGGACATGAGATTCGACATCGGGATAGATGCGGAGCAGATCGAGGCCATCAATCTCGACGATGCGGGAAATCCTTTCTACGGACATCTGTTCGCTACCGGAAGAGTTGATGTGACAGGCCCTGCCAACGCCATAACCCTCTCGGCAGAAGCAAGCACTGCCGGCAGCGGGGACCTGCACATACCTGTTTCTTCCACCCTTACGGCCGGATCCACCAACCTCCTGAAATTCAAGGAACCCGAAGTGGAGGAAGTCATAGACCCGTATGAGCAGATGATGTCCAGACTACAGAGGCAGAAAGAGATGTCCAGGGACTTTGCCATGAAGCTGAAAGTATCCACCACCCCTGAAGTGGAGGCTTTCGTGGAAATAGACAAGGCCAGCGGCAATGTCCTGAACGGAAGGGGAACCGGTACTGTCGAACTCAGCATCCACCCGTCGGACAAGACATTCAATATTCTCGGAGACTACACCATCAACAGCGGGAACTACCATTTCGTGGCCCTCGGAATAGCAGCAAGGGATTTTTCCATAAATGACGGAAGTTCCATAAGATTCAACGGGGACATAATGGAAAGCACACTCAATATAGGCGCCACTTACAGGACCAAGGCTTCCCTGTCAACACTCATAGCCGACACCACTTCGGTAAACAACAGGCGTACTGTCGAATGCGGCATCCGGATTACTGAAAAGCTGAGCAATCCGCGCCTTGCGTTCTCGATAGACGTGCCGGATCTCGATCCGACAGTCAAGGCTCGTGTGGAAAGCGCCCTGAGTACGGAGGACAAGGTACAGAAACAGTTCCTTGCACTCCTGATATCCAACAGTTTCATTCCGGACGAGCAATCCGGCATCACCAACAACTCATCGGTGCTGTTCTCCAATGTCACCGACATCATGACCAACCAGCTGAACAACATATTCCAGAAACTTAACATACCTCTTGACCTCGGATTGAGCTACCAGCAGAACAACAGGGGGAATGATGTGTTCGATGTCGCAGTATCGACCCAGCTGTTCAACAACAGGGTCATCGTCAACGGCAATATCGGCAACAGGGATCACGGCACCGGGAACAGCAACAGCGATGTCGTCGGGGACATCGACATAGAAATCAAGCTTGACAGGCCGGGAGCATTCAGGCTTAACCTGTTCTCGCATTCCGCAGACCAGTACACCAACTACCTCGACAACTCCCAGAGGAACGGTATCGGCATCACATACCAGAAAGAATTCAACCATTTCGGACAGTTCGTGAAAAGCCTGTTCCAGAGCCGCAGGAAAAAGGAGGAAGCCGAGCTTGAGGAGACACGCAAATCATTGAACGAAGAGAAAGTATATATCAGAATAGAGAAATGACATCCATGGAATACGGCAAACTTTACCTGATACCCTCCCCTCTCGGGGACTATGACCCGGCAGAGGTCATCCCCGGTCCCGTACTGGAAAGGTTGAAGGATATAAGGACATTCGTAGTCGAAGAAACGCGGACTGCCAGACGGTATCTGTCGCGGGCCGGGCTGAAAGGACATATACAGGAACTGGAATTCCATGAGCTCAACGAGCATACCGACCCGGCAGCCGTAGAACAATATACCGGACTTTTCAGAGACGGGAATGATGTAGGGCTCATATCGGAAGCCGGGCTTCCGGCCGTAGCGGATCCGGGAGCGCTTTTAGTCGCACTCGCCCACAGACACGGAATAGAAGTCGTCCCGTTCACCGGTCCGTCTTCCCTGATGATGGCCCTGATGTCTTCCGGGCTTAACGGCCAGTCATTCGCTTTCTGCGGCTACCTCCCTGCAAAGACTGATGAAAGAAGGGAAAGGCTGCGGTCCATAGAAAAATTTCCGGAACACACGGACAGACCCAGATATTCATAGAGACACCGTACAGGAACGATGCCCTTTTCGCGGACATCCTGTCCGTATGCAGAGGTACGACCAGAGTATGCGTCGCATACGATATAACCATGCCGGACGCCCGTATCAGGACAATGACTGTCAGCCAATGGCGTTCTGTGGGACTTACAATCGGGAAACGCCCGTGCGTATTCTGCCTGCTCGCCTGACGGTGCCTGCGCTGTCTTTCCCTGCATAAGACCGAAGCAATGCGTTACGGGATGGCAGAAAATACAGAGACTACCGGACGGACATACAGGCAAAGACTGCTTAAAATTCAATGACATGAATTCAGAAGCCGTAACAGTTTCTGAATTACCATAATCGGACATATGAAAAATAACGGAACAATAGAACTGGAAGGAATGGAATTCAGGGCATTCCACGGATGCCTCGAACATGAAAGGCGCGAGGGGAACCTGTTTACGGTGGATTTCCGCACAGATCTGGACATAAGCCGGGCGGCGGAAAGCGACCGGTTGGAGGATACGCTGGACTACGGGGCGGTATACGGGATAATCGCGGCAGAGATGGCACAGCCGTCCGACCTGCTGGAACATGTCGCGGGCAGGATAGCAAAGGCGATATCCGGAGCATTCCCGTGGATAGATGACTTTTCCATTCGGGTGTCCAAACGCAATCCTCCGGTTTCAGGTCCTGCGGCATGGTCACGCGTCACGCTCCGTCACTCCGCCGGCTGTCAGGGAATGATGTCCGGCATTTCAGGACTGCATCCGGGACGGAAAGAAACACCCAAGGACAATATGGAAGCCTCAACGGCAAAAGGTAAAAGACAGCAATGAACAGGCAAGAGGCCGGCCAGTACTGAAACAGCCGCAGTCAAATCGGCTTCCATAACAAAAGACAAATAACAATGCCGAAAATATCATTCATGACATTGGGCTGCAAGCTCAATTATGCAGAGACATCCACCTACGAGCGGGGCTTTGTCAGGGAGGGTTTCGAGGTAGTTCCGCCTTCAGGGAACCCGGACATATGTCTTATAAACACCTGTACAGTCACGGAGCATTCGGACAAGAAATGCCGTAACCTGATAAGAAAGATGCACAGGCTCAATCCGGATGCAGCCATCGTAGTGACAGGCTGCTATGCACAGATGAAACGCAGTGAAATAGAGAAAATAGAGGGCGTCCGTCTCGTGTTCGGGGCCGATGAAAAGGGACAGGTCGTCCGTACCGTGACGGACTATGTGCGCATGCTGCCGGACGGCATCAGCCGGGAAACGCAGGATACTGCACATCCCGGTGTCATGCCATACCCGCGTAATAATGACTCTTCCGGGCCATACCGGACCGCAGAGATTCAGGACTATGCTGACTCCGGGACGATGTTCCCTGCCTATTCCTCCGGAGAGCGCACCCGCTCATTCCTGAAGGTACAGGACGGATGCGACTATAAATGTTCCTACTGCACAGTCCCTTATGCAAGGGGGGAAAGCAGAAGCATCCCGATAGCGCAGGCAGTGGCACAGGCCGGGGAAATAGCGGCCCTCGGAATCAGGGAAATAGTTCTGACAGGTGTGAACACCGGAGATTTCGGAAAGTCTACCGGAGAGACTTTCCTCGACCTTATCCGGGCTCTGAACGAAGTGGACGGAATAGAAAGATACAGGATATCCTCCATCGAGCCCAACCTTCTTACAGAAGAGATCGTGGACTGGATAGCTTCCGGCACGAAATTCCTCCCCCATTTCCACATACCGCTCCAGTCCGGCTCCGACACCGTACTGAAACAGATGGGAAGACGCTACGACACCGAGGCGTTCGCGCACAAGATAGAGTATATCAGATCGAGAATGGAAAGACCGGGCGCCCCCAAGGTGTTTTTCGGGATAGATGTCATAGTCGGGTTTCCCGGAGAGACGGACGGACTTTTCGAGGAGACATACGGTTTTCTCGAGCAACGGATCAGACCCGCATTCATCCATGTGTTTCCATATTCCAGGAGGGCCGGGACACCTGCAGCAGCCAGAAAAGACCAGGTGCAGGACAGCGTGAAGACGGCTCGGGTGGAACGCCTCGAAGAACTGTGCCTGAAGCTGCACGGCAGTTTCATAGAGGCCAACAGAGGCGTGCATGAACGGGTTCTGTACGAAAGCACTGACCGGAACGGTATGATGTCGGGATACACCGGCAACTATATCCGGATAGAAAGACCGTATGACCCTGCCCTGATCGGCAAAACTGTGGGAATTGTCATATGACCCGGAAGCCATCGTCGATTCAGAAGACTGCAATGACTTCAGGAGGGGACGGGCAAATTCCACTGACAGTTCGGGAAAAATGCGAATAAAACATAACGGATAATGACAAGACTGACATTTTTGGGAACAGGGACATCACAGGGAGTCCCGATGATAGGATGCGGATGCGAGGTATGCAGGTCCGGGGACAACAGGGACAAGAGACTGAGAGCCTCCGCATTCGTCGAATACGGAGGCCTGAAGATCCTGGTCGACGCAGGACCTGATTTCAGGTACCAGATGCTGAGGGCCGGCATCTCCCATCTCGACGCCATTCTTCTGACCCACAACCACAAGGACCATACTGGAGGGTTGGACGATGTCAGGGCATTCAACTATCTCGAAGGACTCCCGGCAGAAATCTATTGCGAGGAATATGTGGAAGAATCCCTCAGAAAGGAATATTCATATGCGTTTTCCGAAAAGAAATATCCCGGTGCACCCGAATGGCATATACACCATATTGATGAAAAACCGTTCACCGTATACCCGAATGACGGGGCCGGTGACAGACTGGTCTGGATATCCGGTAAAGGCTATGTCCACACAGGAAACATGACGACTCATACGGAAGACGCAATATCCACAGGGAACCGCTCCGGAGCAGTCGAAGTGATACCGATCCGGGGAATGCATTACAGACTTCCGGTACTCGGCTTCCGGTTCGGGAACATTGCCTATTGCACCGATATGAACTACATTCCGGAAAAGGAATTCTGCAAGCTGCACGGACTGGAACATTTCGTCATCAACTGCGTGAAACGGGGACACCATATCTCCCATTTCTCACTTGAAGAAGCCGTTGCGACAGCGGAAAAGGTGGGGGCCAGACATTCCTGGCTCACCCACCTCTCACATCAGCTTCCACGCTACGACGAACTGTGCAGGGAACTTCCCCAAGGCATCCTCCCGGCATACGACGGCCTCGTCATCGAAGGATAACGGCCGTCATGGGACAGGGGACAGTGTCACCTTGAATTCAGCGCAGGCACCTCTTGCCACAGTTGCCTCAAACCCGACGATATAAGTGCCGGGATTCGGCTCATCGCAAACAGTCAGCGGAGTGTCATAGTCAGCCGGATCCGAAGACCATTCCCTGTAATGGACTTCAGTCTCCGATGCGTCTGCATGCAGGCGCATTTTCCTGTCGCCTTTGACGAGTATGATGCAGTCACTGTCCACTTCCGGCCTGCCCTCAGTCACCATCGTCCATCTGACAGCCACATCCTTGTCATCATAGGCCTTTACCTTATCCGTAATCGTCAATATTCTGCCATTCACCAGACGTACAGTCCTGACGACCGTCTCAGCCTCTGTCATGAAGACCGGGGACAGATCCATTGTCGCACCCGGGGCATCGCCGCTACGGAATTCTTCCACGATTGTGGCCTTCCCGTCCACAAGATGTTCCTTATCATTCAGTGTCAATGTACTATGCTGTCTGTTATGCATCCTGAAACCCATCCATCTGAATGACCCGTTATCCGTATCCCAAAAACTTCCTCCGAGACTTCGTATCGTATTCTCCACTGACTGATAGGACTGCCGCTCATAATCCATTGACCACCTGACCCCATCGGCCTCATAATAGAATTCCCCGGCATCAAGATGGGAATGGCTGCTTCTGGCATACCCTCCCTTGAATCCCAAATAACTGTCATTCGGTGACCACCCGGTTCGCACTATCATTACAGGCACCTTGCCCTGACCGCAATAATACTTCTGAGAGGGAGGTGAAATGGTCCTGAAATCTATTTTGGAAGCAAAGGCCATGAGCATCGGAAGAAATCTTCCGGAACTGTTACCATGCCCGTAATTGCCGGCTTTCAGATATTGAAGCTCTTTCCACAACAGGGACGGCTCGTTGAACTTCCATGCAAGATACCACATGGCATATTCAGGCCCGCCTCTCTCCAGATTGTCCCCATAGCAGAATTGTCTCTCCGTGGGCGTATAACAGAAAAGCCTGTAAAGGCCGGTCCTGTCAAAACCCGGAACTGACGGAAGCCCGAAATCAGTACAGTACACCGATTCCAAAGCACCGAGCATAAGCACCTCATAATTGGTGCCATATCCCCAATATCCGGGGCCTTCAGGATAATTGCCGTCGGGACTGTACATTGCTTCCATGGCAACACGGTTGGAAGCCACGGCTTTCTCTATTATATGATTTGCCATATCGGGACATGTCTCATATACAGCCAATGCAGCCACTGCAAGACCTCCGTTGCACACCTGGTTCCAATTGCTCCCGGCGCTGTAGAAATCCAGATTCCATATCCCTTCCATGGCAGGGCGGAACGCATACTGCACGACAGCGGATTCACATTTGTCAAGAGTTTCCCGGGAGAGATGGCCGTACAGCCAGTCATAACCAAGCCCGACGGCCGCAGCCATCTCACCTGCATCCAGAAAATGTCTCCCTGCATTCCAGCTTTCGAATGAGCACACATCCGCCAAATCCTTTTCAGCATGTTCCAGATACCTTTTCTCCCCTGTATAACGGTATGCGTATGCACAGGAGAAAATCCGCATAAGGGCATTTCTGGACACGTCCAGTATCCGTCTGCCGCTTACATCCAAAGTAAACGTCAACGGTTCGGAAGACATGCCTGCATTGTCCGCCATATACATTATTTCGGAATGCAACATGGAAAGGACCGGATTCTGTCCCGATTCCTCCTCTTTCATAACAGAAGCGAACTCCATATCATCCAGCAAAATCCTCGGATGATTTCCTGAAACGGGTTCCAGCCGGCATATTTCATGCTCCGGTTCTGATGCGGCAACCATAACACATGAAAGGAGCCCTGCCATCACGGCAGCATATTTGAAAATCACATTTGCCATTGCTTCTCATCCTTTGTTACAAACTACCCCTTTCAGGACTTATCCGGTCAAGAATCTCTATCTCATACTGGAATATCCTGTCAGACTCACCGTCCACATTGGAATTGACTCCTACAAATGTCACGGTATATATTCCCGGTTTTTCAAATGTATAGGAATACGAATGAAGGTAGTTCTGCATATTTTTTATTACAATTGCCTTGTCGTTGGGAACCGCATTCAGGGATCTTGGAGTCGAGATGGCCCAACCGTCAAGCCTGTAAGTAAGTTCATCCGCGTTAGCTCCCTGGAAAAAGACGCCGTTCGTAGCGAGATTGTCCAGCCTTATCGCCCCGTTGTTGTTCACGGTATAGTAAGGGTCGAGTTCATCGTTCATCATGACCGTAGTCCAGCCTATGTCCGTGAAGTCCATAGTGGACGGGTCAAGCCCTTCAAGATCAAGGACTATGTCACCCTTGACCCTGTAAGTCCGCTGGGAATAGTATTTCCGTTCCACATTTCCCTCGTCATCTTCCGTATCCACATACCATACCGGATTCCAGTGGAGCGCAATACAGAAATTATCCATATATGGAGAAAGGTCGAACGCTTCCTGTTCTGTCCATTCCGTGGAAGGGCCTTCGTTATACGGGAATTTCGTCCAGCCCTGCATCCCGCCGTCCACCATCTCCTGTATGGTAGCCCTGTCCGCCATTCCGTCATCGCCCTTGAGCCCTTCAAAAGAATTGGAAATCCATATTTCCAGGCCTTCAGGCCTTCCGTAGCTTGCCATTATATCAAAGATTATCTGGCAGCTGTTCACCTGCTCCACAGGCACATAGAAACGGTCGGCGAACTCATAGCTGTGTCCTGTTTCACCGCTGTAAAACAACAGATTGTCCACATTTCCCTCTATGTTGAACACGACAGGTTCTCCTGCATAATAAGTATTGGACGGATCGAGGGAAATCCTGTACTCCACAGGATAGACCAGTCCCCGCTCACACCCTGCCATGGCGAGCAGGGAAGCAACAGTATATATCAATCTCTTTATCATAATCATAATATTTTACCAGAGAGGATTCTGCACAAGTTCTTTATTTACACCGAGCTCCACCGACGGGATCGGCAGGTAGACATGGCGTTCCGCCACATTCTGACCTATCGTTGTAGCCGATTTCGTCGGGGTACCGCCGGAAATGAAACGGACGTCCACCACCATGTCGTTGTATTCCCTGACAGATTCCACGAATATTCCCCACCTGATCAGATCGTACTTCCTCAATGCCTCGAAACACAGTTCCCTGCCCCTTTCGTTGCGGACGAGCTGCCGGAAAGCCTCCTGAGAAGAATATTCCCCGAACGGCCTTGTTGCAATGCCGGCCCTGTCGCGTATCGCCACTATACAGTCCTCGAACACCTTTTCGTCAGGGGCCCCGTAATACTCGTTATAGGCTTCCGCATACATCAGGAGCACGTCGGCATAACGGAGAATAGGGAAATTGATAGTCGTATAGAGCATCTTGGACGTCATCAGCCCCTCCCATTCGACCATCCTTCTCCACTTGCCGCAGTTCCTCTGCCCTGCCGCTGCCGTAAGGTCCACATCAGACCGCACATTCCCATACACGTACGGCACGGGATCGATACCGCCCAGAGAACCTGTGACGGAAGACCCCTCCGGTTCCCCGAAAGGACGGTTGTTGGCATCGCCCCGGAAATTGAACGGAGGCATGTTCCAGTCCTGTCTGCTGTCAGTAATCCTGTCCTTGACGGCATTTTCGTCATCCGTCCTGTCAGTCTGCCAGTAAAGATCCCACAGTTTCAGGCTGCCGTTGTACTGCCCGTATGCAAAATTGCAGGTAGCATTCTCGAACCCGCTGTTTATAGTACTCTGGAGCCCGAGCAGGTCTCCGATCCTGCCGTTCGTCCATTTGTCAGGACTTGAACAGTCTCCAAGAAAATCCACCTCCCACATGGATTCCCTGTATTCCGTATCGTATTTGTCGGAAATCATGTTGATAAAGACCTGGCTGTAGTCTTCATTGAGCCTGTGCTCCCCGCTTGAAATGACATTGCCTGCATGTTCCATGGCAAGCCTGTAATATTCCCTCTTCTCGTCCTGGCTGCATTGTACGGTCGCTCCCGCCATGAAAAGGTAGACCCTGGCCAGGATGCCTTCCACAGTATGATCCGTAATTCTGGACGGGGCTAGATTAAGGTCATCATTCACAAGGGATATACAGTCCTCCATCTCCGAAACGACCCATGACAGGACATCATACTGCGGAGTGGCAGGGCACATTACCTGATCACGGCCGGTCACTTCGTAGTCCCTCAGCGGAACATCTCCCCACGCCTGCGCCAGAATAAAGTGATAATAAGCCCTCAGGAAACGGGCTTCATTGTAATAGAGGTGATCAGGATCGAATTCAGAGTCCTTTACCGCCTCCATGAATGCATTGGCATTCTTGATGCCCCTGTAAATCTGAACCCATGCATTATACACATTGGAAGATGTGGCGTCATGTGCATACAGCTCTGGATAATTTGCTGTCGTATTCCTGTTGAAATAGCACAGATCATCATTCTGGCTCAATATGATAGGGTAATAGTAGCCGTAGAAATTCTCGCTTGCCATGGCGCCGTACACCCCCGCAAGCCCGTACCTGACATCCTGCTCGCTTGTATAGAAATTATCCGAACATATCACTGTCGGCTCCTCATCCAGGAAAGAGCATGATGATGCGGCCGGGAGCAAGGCAGCAGCTGACAAAACATATAATAAAGTCTTTTTCATATATTTGCCTCCCAATTAAAAAGTGAATGAAATCCCTCCCGTGAACGTCATGGCACGCGGATAGGCCGACCAGTCGAAACCCGGAGTCAGGACACTGTTCTTGGTGGACACCTCGGGATCGGGACCGGAATAGCGGGTCCATGTCCACAGATTGTCGGCGGACACATAAATGCGCACAGTATCGAAATGTATCTTCCTCAACACTCTGCGGGGAAGTGTATATCCTATGGAAACGTTTTTCAGACGGAGGAATGACGCGTCCTCCACCACACGTGAAGAATAGTATGACATCGCATTGGCTCCCACCCTCGGTATGTCGCTGTCGGGATTGCTCTGAAGATTGAACCTGTCGGTATAGCTCCGGAACTGGTTCAGACTGGTGATGGTTCCGTTCTCGAAGATCAGCCTGCTCGCATTGAGGACATCATTCCCGTAACTCCACTGGAAGAAGACATTCACATCGAAACCATAGAAGGTGAATGTATTGTTGAAGCCTCCGGTATGGACCGGCTGTCCGGAACCTATGACTGTCTGGTCATTGGCATCCACCACGCCGTCCCTGTTGATATCCTTGTATTTCGGATCTCCGGGACGGACGGAAGTCTGGCCTACGCTCGTCATATAAGGCACACCGTCTTTCAGGGAATTCCCGTTGAACTCCTCAGGCTTGTAGGTTCCTTCATAGACATAGCCGTACATCATGCCCGTAGGCTTGCCCACCTGGGTGACATACGCCTGCTGACTGTTGAACTTCTGGTCCCATGATATGATGGAAAAGAGTGAATACTGGTCGTCCGTAAGGGCAGTGACCTTGTTGCGGTTCATGGCAAAGTTCAGGTTCAGGTTCCACTCGAATTTCCTGGTCCTGACAGGTACGGCATTGAGTGTAAGCTCTATACCCTTGTTTTGCATGGAACCTATGTTCATCATCGCGGACGTGTATCCCGAAGAGGCAGGCTGCACCGCCTGAAGCAGAAGATCATAGGTGTTTTTCAGATATATGTCGGCCGTTATTCCTATACGGCTGTCGAACACACTGAAATCCACCCCGAGATTGTACTGCTCCGTAGTCTCCCATTTCAGATCGTCATTCGCCATGTTGGACGGTTCGTATCCGGCCACATGCGTGCCTCCGAAGACATAGTCGACCGAATTACGGTTTCCCGGGATCGTAGTTATCTGGGCATAGAAATCATACGGGGTGGTAGTCCGGTTGTTTCCTGTCATACCCCACGAGAAACGCAGTTTTCCGTTGCTTATCCAGTCCGCACTCTTGAGCCATGGCTCCCTGTTGAAATTCCAGGAGAGTCCTACGGACGGGAAATAGCCCCAGCGGTTGTCCACAGGGAACTTCGACGAGCCGTCCGCACGGAACGAGGCGGTAATGTAGTACCTGTACTTATAATTGTAATTTGCCCTGAACAGTCCCGACATCTGGGTCCAGTTGCGTTCCCACGGAGTGACAGCCTGATAGTTTCCGGTATGCAGACCGTTCAGTCCAAGAGCCTCCGTGGTCATGTTGTTGGACATGATACCCTGGTAGCTGCTGTTCTGTCCGGACAGGGTAAAACCTCCGAGCAGCTCGATATGGTGCCTGTTCCTGATATGCTTCGTCCATGTCAGGGTATTCTCCTGCTGCCAGTTCATGTAGGTATTGTAATGGATTGCCCCGTTGATGCCTCTCCCGGAAGGGGAACCTTCATAGCCGGTATATGTCTGCGAGCCGTTGAACTGCTCGTTCGTCTGTTTGTTAAGGGTATATCCGCCCGTTATGCGCAGGACGAGCTCAGGAAGGATATTGATGCGGAGGGCCGCATTGGCATTCAGATAATCCACTGTCCTTTTCCTTATCTCATTCTTTATGGAATAGGCCGGATTGAACCTGTAATCATTGGCGCTCGAACCGCCGCCTTCCTCATCATCTATCATCGAACTCATCATCGCGTCCAGCATAGTCTGTCCGTCTTTCAGCTGATACAGCGGCTTCACGGGTCTGTAGCCCCATACCGAATACATCAGCCATCCCGATGCGGAAGATGTCGACGTAGCTGTCTTCGGATCGCTTCCCTGTGTCACGGAACGGGAATAGTTGGCATTTATGTCGAATGTGACATGTCTGCCTATCTTCTGGCTGAAATTGATCTTGCCCTGATATCTCTGGAAATTGGAATAGTCGATGACACCGTCCTGGTCCGTGGCGGAAAGGCTCACATTATACCTGGTACCGGTCTCCTTGCTGCCTCCTGACAGGGAGACATTATAATTCTGCGTAAATGCGGTCCTGTATATGACATCCTGCCAGTCGACTCCTGCAATGCCGTCATACTCCGACCTGTCATTGTATCGCAGATAAAAGTTCGTCAGTCCATAATAGTCGCAGAATTCAGTCTGGAAATCGATGAATTCCTGAGCGTCCATCATCTCTACCCTGTTCTGCACCGAACTTCCTGCCCATGAAGCTGAAAAGGATACTTTAGGTTTTCCTTCCACTCCCTGTTTCGTGGTAATGACTATCACGCCATTGGCTCCGCGTGCCCCGTAAATGGCGGTTGCAGAAGCGTCCTTAAGTATATCTATCGATTCTATATCATTGGGGTTCAACGAAGTCGCCATAGAACTTTCCGACTGGAAACCGTCTATGACATACAGGGGCGCACTGCTCTGCGTAAGGGAATTGTTTCCCCGTATCGTAATATTTGCCTCCGCTCCCAGAGCGCCATCGGACGTCGTCACCACCACTCCTGCCACACGCCCCTGCAGAGCCTGGTCGAAATTGGTCACCGGTGCCTTTACGATATCTTCCATATCCACCTTGCTGACCGAACCTGTCAGGTCTCGCCGTGTCACGGAACCGTATCCTATACTGACCACTTCCGAAGCCTCAAGTGTCAGCTTGTCCTCTTCAAGCGTGACATTTATATCGGTCTTCTTGCCGACAATGACCTTGACGTCTTCGAAACCGAGGCAGGAAAATACCAGAGTCGCACCTGACGGGACTGAGATGGAATAATTTCCGGCGTCATCAGTCGCAGTCCCGTTCGATGTGTTACCGTTTTCATATACCGTCACAGCGACCAGTGGCTCCCCTCCTGAATCCGTGACCTTACCTTTGACAGCAACTGTCTGGGCCATAAGTATCCCCCATGGACACAACATCAGCAGTACAGCCGCCATCAACTTGAATTGTGTTTGCATCGTTATCAGTTTTAGTCAATAATAAACCTATCCGTCTTTCCATTCACATGGACAAACAGACACGAATGCATTTTGCGGTACGCCGCAAATATAACAAATTTTAAGATTTTACCCCCCCCCGAAATTAAAAAGTGAAAATTTACTTTTGTTAATTTTGATTATTCGTAAGCAATTTATATTTTTGCCCTCGAAAAACGTATTTTCCGTTTACGTACACAGACAGCCCATTTTCCGGTACATTCTACAATCATTGAAATTTAAACTGGGACTAATGAAACAGATCAGAATCATCTATGTATTAATGGTGGGGCTGGCCGGTTGGGGATGTACTGACATAGACGCGCTCGAAACCGAACTGGACGGTCTCGAAGAACGGATCGGGATCATGGAAGAGAGTTCGCATGACATCAACTCCAACTCCATTGCCCTGAAAACCATTCTTGACGGAAAGACAGTTATAGTCGGCTATAATGAAAACGTGTCTCCGGAAGGTACAGTTACTGGTTACAGCCTTGAATTCAGCGACGGACAGACACTGGAAATCCTGTTCGGGAAAAACATCAGGGGAAACGCCCCTATAGTCAGCATCAATGAAAACCGGCTCTGGACAATCTCCCTGGACGGGGGTGACACTTTCAACATAATAGAGGACGGCATTACCGCGGACGGCTCCACACCGTTAGTATGTGTGGACGAAAACGGATACTGGTGCGTAAGCCTCGATGACGGAGCAAGTTACAATCGTATCACAGGGACCGACGGCAAGCCTATCAGTGCAGTAAACGGAGCCGTAATTACAGGACAGGCATCTGTCTTCAAGGACGTTGTGTACGACAGCGAGCAGGAAGTCATGATCTTTACGATTCTGGAGACCGGAGAGACCGTCTCCGTGCCTGTGCACAACGACTTCTATATTGATGTCATCGGACTTGAAAACCGTAAAGACGTGATAATGCTCTCTGAAACAAGGAAATTCGAAGTAGAGATTTCGGGTGTGGAAGATGCCTGGATACAGGTTCCGCCAGGATGGGAAGCGATACTCGAAGACAACCTGTTTACTGTAATCGGGCCGTCTTCCGGAACGGCGGGAGATTACGATGTTAACGTCGTCATATTCTCCGCTGAAAAATACACCCGGAAATATACCTATACCTTTACGCTCAACCCCGTGACTTTAGACGGAACGGCATGTACAGAATGGAACGAATTCATAAGCGGAAGCCCTGACAATGTGCTTCTCGACTTTTCCTATGCCGGATACGGTCACGGCGAGCTTCCTCCTCCAGATGCATACAGTCTCGGATACGATATCTATGATGTAACCGACTTCGGAGCCGTGCCTGATGACGGAAAATCAGACCGCGAAGCCTTTCTCAAGGCCGTGTCTGCCGCCCTCGGAACGGAGTATGAGAACGTCGGAGACAATGACATCACCTTCCGTCCGAACGCGAACGCCAGAGCGATCGTCTATTTCCCTGAAGGCGAATACATTCTGCACACATCCGATGATAACATCGATGTCGATGAGAAAGAGCTGACACAGACAATACGCATCAGGGCCGGGGAATTTATCCTGAAAGGAGCCGGAAGGGACAGGACAACTCTCGTAATGCAGGATGCAGCACAACCGAGAAGCGAAGACCTGTTCAGTTCTCCTCCTATGATAGAAATAAAGCACAACACTAATTTCGAAGCCCTTACGACCGTAACTTCCGATGCCGGTAAAGGCTCGTATTCAGTCGACGTCGCTTCCACCGCAGGTATAGCCCCGGGGACATGGGTCTGTCTGTGGCTCCAGAACAACGACCCGGAACTTGTAGCCCGGGAAGTTGCTCCTTATGAGGTCCTTTCCGACATGACGGATATCATTCAGAATGGAGTGAAAGTAGTGGACCTGCATCAGGTCAGAAGCGTCGACGGCAACACGGTAACGTTCTGTGAGCCGATAATGCACGAAGTCGAGGCTGAATGGGGCTGGAAAATACGCAAATATTCCCACTACGCAAACATAGGGGTAGAAGACCTTACATTCAAGGGCAATGCAAAGGAGGAGTTCAGCCACCACGCTTCATGGGAAGACGACGGAGCTTTCAAGCCGATAAACATGATGAGATGTGTCAATTCATGGATGAGACGGGTCAATTTCATCAGCGTAAGCGAATGCACTTCTTTCGTGGACTGTGCCAACATATCGGCATACGACATTGACATCTCCGGCAACAGGGGACATGCGGCCATCCGCGCCGACGAATCCTCCCGGGTGTTCATAGGAGCAGTCACCGACCATTCATCAGGGGACATGTGCGGCACGGGACCTGTCCTTTCGGGACAATATATGGAAAATGCAGGCCAGTTCCATGCATCCGGAGTATCCGGTGCAAGCATGGGCACCGTGCTGTGGAGAAACATATGGGGAGATGACAGCTGTTTCGAAGCCCATGCCTCACAACCGAGGGCCACACTTGTTGACTGCTGTACGGGCGGATTCATGAGAAACCGCGCAGGAGGAAGCCTCTCTGCCCTGCCGAACCATCTTGCAGACCTCACGCTGTGGAACCTTCACGCCACTTCAGCGAATCCGGCAGGAAGCGATAACGGGATACTGGCAGACTGGATATGGTGGTCGGACGACAATTTCTCCTGGAAGATACTCCCGCCGGTCATAGTCGGCTTCCAGTCCGGTTTCAATATTACATTCAATCAGGATCAGGCGGCAAGAATAAGCAGCCAGGGAATGGCCGTATCTCCGGAATCCCTGTACGAAGCCCAGTTGCGCAGACGTCTCGGCTACGTTCCTGCCTGGTTAAATTCACTCAAATAAAATATAAATATCATGAAAACCACATATAGAATATTCCTGTCAGCATGTACGGCATTCTGCATGACAGCCACCGGATGCAGCGACCTCAAGGAAATCACGGACAGGGTCGATGACCTTGAAAACAGGGTCACAATCCTCGAATCCAAGACAGCAAGTCTGAATTCCAATATAGAAGCCCTTCAGATACTTTCAGGAGAAACTTTCATCCAGTCAGTCTCAAAAGAGGGAGACACCTATACCATCACCCTGAGCAACAACGAGACGCTGACCATCAGCCAGGGAAGCACTACGGCAACCCCTGTCCTGTCCATCAATGAAGAAGGATTCTGGACAGTGGATTATCAGGACGGTGAAGGGCCGCAACTTCTTGGAGGGAAACAGATACCTGCGACCGGAGATGACGGTGTGACCCCATTGTTCGGCGTAGATGAAAACAACTTCTGGACGGTAAGCTACGACGGAGGCGAAAGCTACCGGCAGGTTCTCGACGAGAGCGGAAATCCAGTAAGCGCAATTCCAGAAAGCGGCACTGCCGGAGACAGTTTCTTCTCGAATGTGGAAATCGACGAGACAGCAGGACTCTTCATCCTTACGCTTCACGAAGGAAGGACGATAGAACTAGCCATCGTACCGGACTTCCTGTGCGGAATAGAAGACGGTGAAGGAGTGCAGGTATTCGATGCCGGGCAGACAAGAACGTGGACTATGAAATTCATCGGCATCACCGAAGAAAACTGCATAGTGACCGCTCCTCAGGGATGGACTGCATCCATTGACGGAACCACACTTACGGTCAGTGCTCCTGGGACTCTGGAAGCGGAGACGAAGGCCGTCATTGCCGATACCCGCACCGACGTTTCCGTCCTCGCATTCAAGGACAACTACAGCACCGTTGCCAAACTGAAAGTCCAAATAGGGGCCGGCACAGGTGTCATCCCTGCCGCGACAGTGTCTGCAAACGTATCCGAAGATATCGACAAAGTCTCGTTCAATGTCTCCCTGACAGACGCTACATCTTATCGTTACCTTCTCAAAGGTCTGACGGATGAAGCCCCATCAAAGGAGAGCGTCGTCAGCGAAGGGACTGAAAGTACCGAGCCGCTCCTCATAATCTCCGGATGCGCCGAATACACGCAGTACATTCTATACCTTGTCCCTATGTACGGGGACATTGCCGGAGAGGTAGTAACATGCACTGCAAGGTCGGGAGAACGCGACTGGACCTCTCTCTTCGAAAAATATCAGGCCGGATTCGACATCGTAATCGGAGAAAGGATATACAACAGGACAGAATGGGGCGAAGGGCGTCTTATAAGTACGGACACAGAGTTCAAGGGAGCCTCCGGAGACGACCCGCGCGTGCTGTTCATCAAGCCTGGAGTCACTCTGACGTATGCGAGCAGCGGAGCTGCCAACAGACTTGCCTTCATAGGCGACAGTCCTGACGACAGATCTGCCAGAGTAATCCTGACGCAATACATCAGGGCAAAGGCGGATGCCGGCACAGACGGACACCTCGTATTCTACAACCTGACATTCGACAGCAGCGAATGGACCAACTATGTATTCACCAACAACACGGCAGGCGCGACATATCCATATATCGCATGGGTGGACTGCGACATGAAGACTCTCGGAGAAAAGAATTTCTCCTATATCGGTGGATCTAGCAACAGCGGATACGGGGAAGTCAGGATACAGGGATGCGACTGGCATCTGTCAGTATCTTCTGCGGGCACGGAAGCCCTACTGATACATCCTAACACGCAGGCGTTCGACTTCGACCGTATAGTATTCATCAACAATATATTCTATGCCGACGAACCGACTGTTGTAAGAATCTTCACAGGTGAAAAGAGTACGTTGCAGCAAATCATTTTCACCAATAATACATTCTACAACATAGGAGGGAACACCAATTTCTGGATACGGAGCAAGTCGCTCGGGGAAATGACGGTAAAGGACAACCTGTTCCAGTACGGAGGAGAGACCGACAACAACTGGGGATTTTACAAGAGCGGAAATCTTACCCAGACCAACGGCAACATATACGACGGCCACACCGGCATCACAGGAGAAGTCCGGCACAATGCCTACTGGTTCGCCAATGCTTCCGACCGCGACTGGCAGATTTTCTTCTGGGGGACATCCCGCGCAGACATCTCTTCATTCACATATTTCGAAGAACCGGCAGAACTGAGTGAAGATCCTTTTACAGAAGGCACGGCAAATGTCCAAGACGGCATCTTCATCCCGGCTGACGCATACTCCGGCTACGGAGCCGTCAGATAGCGGAAATCCTTTAAAGTGCAGCGGTGGCTCTTGCCTTTGTGTCCGATGACAGACCGGTCATAAGCAGAGGCGGGAGCCACCCTTTTCCTGTCAGTCGATACCGTCGCGCAGACGGTCGAGACGGCGGCGGTCGGGATTGCCGCGACAGACATCGCATGTGCCGCATGCAGGGGCATCGTCCTGACCGAAATACCTCAGAAGGAAACGGCTTCTGCATTCGTCCTCTTCCGTAACGTATTCTATCATGGTCTCTATCCTGTCATGCGCCATCTTCTTCAGGGAGGCATATCTCTGAGGCATCAGATTGACATCCTTCTCGTGAAGCCTGTCATGCAGAAGATATATCACGGTAGAATGGTCAGCCGGCACATACCTTATTATATGTTCCAATGAAAGTCTGTACAGGACCTGTCTCAGGACAGGCACCGTCATGCCGGCTGCCGATGCGACATGGTTTTCGTCGATCGGCACAGGCCACGAAAACAGCCCGGTATACCTGCGCATCAGCACCTCAAGGACACGCTCCATGGACCGTTCCGGGATTTCTATGTCATAAAGTTCTGTGCGGGACGGGATTATCTGCACTTTCGTGGATATGTCCATATCCTCCATCACTGCCCAATGCCCGGCCCGTTCGATATATTTCATGGCATAATATGCCGAAGAACGGTTCAACCTGAAATGGCGGCAGAACTCGTCGATATTGAATTTCAGCTGGCGGCCCTCCCCTGTCTCGTAAGGTATCCCGAAAAACATGTGAACCTTATGATAGATATCCTCCACATAGTCGAGAGGAGGGAATGACAGCGTCTCTATCTGGTGAAGCCTGCGGACATCGCCGCTCCCGTGCAGCAGGACCGCATACGAGCGCTTCCCGTCACGGCCGGCACGGCCGGCCTCCTGGAAATATGCCTCCGGAGAATCCGGTACGTCGAAATGTACCACACTCCTGACATCGGGCTTGTCTATCCCCATTCCGAATGCATTGGTGCACACCATTATCCTCGTCCTGCCGGCCTTCCAGTCCTCCTGTCTCTGCGCCCTCGTCTGCGGGCCCAACCCGGCATGGTAATAAGATGCGGACACTCCATGCGACTTCAGGAATGAAGCCAGTTCCTCCGTCTTTTTCCGGCTGCGGACATACACGATACCCGTTCCCTGCACCGCCCCGCATATCTCCATCAGTTTCCCGAGCTTGTCTTCGCAATGCCGTACGATATACGAAAGGTTCGGTCTCTCGAAACTGCCTTTAAGAAGCATCCTTTCCCTGAAAGCGAGCTTCTCCATGATATCTTCCGCCACCGACGGGGTTGCCGTGGCGGTCAGGGCTATCACCGGAGCCTCCACCGTCTTCCGCAGGGAACTTATCTCCAGATATTCAGGTCTGAAATCATATCCCCACTGGGAAATGCAGTGAGCCTCGTCCACCACGATATAGCTGACCTGCATGCATTCGGCATACTGACGGAAAAGCGGTGTGGAAAGTCTCTCCGGAGAAAGATACAGGAACTTGAAGTCCCCGTATGCGGCATTGTTCAGAGCCGTTTCCACTTCCCTGCGCGACATCCCCGCATACACGGCAAGAGCCTTCACTCCCCTGTCGCAAAGATTCTGCACCTGGTCCTTCATCAGGGCTATAAGTGGGGTGACTACAAGCGCAATCCCCTCTTTCATCAGGGCCGGGACCTGGAAACACACCGACTTGCCTCCTCCTGTAGGAAGTATCGCCAGCACGTCCTTCCCTGCCGCTGCAGCACCGATAATATCTTTCTGCATGGGCCTGAACGACTCATATCCCCAATATTCCTTCAATATTTCCGATGCCCTGTCCATCCCCGTAACCTATGGCTCAATTTTTGCATAAATAGGCCGCCGGAAAAAGCGGAACCCCAGGACAAAAATAGGAACTGTTTTATTTTCTGTCAATATAAATTTGAGCAATCGCAAAAATAGCTTATTTTTGCACCGCCCCGACGGGACCGCATCCTGTCAGGAACCGGAAAGGGAAAGTATATTTGTTTTATATAAATTTTTGGTTTTATGAGTAAAATTGATTTGACCAAGTACGGCATCACCGATGTCAAGGAAATTCTCCACAATCCATCCTACGAAGTCCTTTTCGAGGAAGAGACAAAAGACGGTCTCGAGGGTTATGAGAAAGGCCAGGTAACAGAACTCGGAGCTGTCAACGTAATGACAGGAATCTACACCGGACGTTCTCCTAAAGACAAATTCTTTGTTTACAACGAAGCCAGCAAGGATACTGTATGGTGGACTTCAGACGAATACAAGAATGACAACAAGCCTTGCTCTGAAGAGGCATGGGCCGACCTCAAGGCAAAGGCCGTAAAGCAGCTTTCAGGCAAGAGGCTTTTCGTGATGGATACTTTCTGCGGAGCGAACCCTGCCACCCGTCTTAAAGTACGTTTCATCATGGAAGTTGCATGGCAGGCTCATTTCGTGAAGAACATGTTCATCCGTCCTACAGAGGAGGAACTTGCAAACTACGGCGAGCCTGATTTCGTGTCATTCAACGCAGCAAAGGCAAAGGTAGAGAACTACAAGGAGCTCGGCCTCAACTCCGAGACCGCTACCGTATTCAACCTCAAGACCAACGAGCAGGTTATCCTCAACACATGGTACGGCGGCGAGATGAAGAAAGGTATCTTCTCCATCATGAACTACCTCAACCCTCTCCGCGGTATCGCCTCAATGCACTGCTCCGCCAACACCGACAAGGAAGGAAAGAGCACAGCCATCTTCTTCGGTCTTTCAGGAACAGGCAAGACCACCCTTTCAACAGACCCTAAGAGACTCCTCATCGGTGATGACGAGCACGGATGGGATGACAACGGCGTCTTCAACTATGAGGGCGGATGCTATGCAAAAGTCATCAACCTCGACAAGGAAAGCGAGCCTGATATCTATAACGCTATCAGAAGGGATGCACTTCTCGAGAACGTCACTGTAGACGCCAACGGCAAGATTGACTTCGCTGACAAGAGCGTTACAGAGAACACTCGTGTATCCTACCCTATCGACCACATCGAGAACATCGTAAAGCCGGTTTCCAAGGGTCCTCACGCAAAACAGGTCATATTCCTGTCAGCCGATGCATTCGGTGTACTTCCTCCTGTATCCATCCTTACTCCGGAACAGACACAGTACTACTTCCTTTCAGGATTTACAGCAAAGCTTGCTGGAACAGAGCGCGGCATCACCGAGCCTACTCCGACATTCTCCGCATGCTTCGGTGCAGCATTCCTTTCACTCCACCCGACCAAGTACGGTGAGGAGCTCGTGAAGAGGATGAATGCAGTAGGAGCAAAGGCATATCTCGTAAATACGGGCTGGAACGGTACAGGCAAGCGTATCTCCATCCGCGACACCCGCGGAATCATCGACGCTATTCTCGACGGTTCAATCGAGAAGGCCCCTACCAAGAAGATTCCGTATTTCGACTTCGAAGTGCCTACCGAACTTCCTGGAGTGGATCCTGCTATCCTCGATCCTCGCGACACCTACGCTGAAGCATCACAGTGGGACGAGAAGGCTAAAGACCTCGCAGGCCGCTTCATCAAGAACTTCGACAAGTTCACCGGCAACGAACTCGGGAAATCTCTCGTAGCCGCCGGCCCTAAGCTTTAATCAGGCAACATTCAGGCAACAGGCCTGAGATGAAAGGCATAAGGGTGATTCAAATCGGTTTGAGTCACCCTTTGTTCTTTTTGAAGCCGGACGTCTTAATGGTTATCTTTTTGCCGCAGACCACTCCTCCTATCATGCAAAACATCCCGTAAAATAGATATACACGCCATTCTCCTCAGGAGGGGCAGGCCAGAAACGCACAGGGTCACCGAAATCCAGAGGCCATGCGAAAACGGGGCCTCCGGTTCCGAAATCTATCCCGTATATATTGAATTTAAGGCAATTATTAACAATGAATGTCGTCGGGCGGAAACTCCACACGGAACTGATGTCAAACGGCAGATACGGCATTTTCTTTTCAACCATTGCGCAATAAAGGGCAAAATACTCCTCCTCTATGTCCGGAGACAAAGAGCTTTTCATACCCCCATCTATCCTTACGGCCATTTCCGCCAAAGAAAGATCCGCACTGAAGGCTATCGGGGCAATGGTAAAGGAAGCATTCCCCATGCAGTCCGCGCCGATGCCGGCCATGCGCCCCCTATGGTCGACGGTATGCACTATGCTTACTGTCTTCCCTTCCCATCCCATGCGCCTTTTCAGGACATCTGCAGTCATTGCGCACAATACGGCATTACGTCCTGTCCTCATGCCTGTCGCATTGCATACCCTGTCCCGGACAGAAGCGATTTCCTGCTCAGGGACAAAGAGCGGACGAGACAGACGCCTGTCCATCCGCAGCAATTTCTGCATCATCATCCGGAATATAGCCGAAGACCGTATCCTGAACATCCCCTTCTGTTCCAGCATACTGCTGGCTGACTTCATGTCCGAAGCGACGAGTTTCCCGTACAGATCTGAAGCGGCAAGAACCCGATTGATCGCGCTGTCATAAACAGGTCTTACCGACAACTTCCCGACTCTCGCCAGGGAAGCCCAGTTGTCCATCATAGAATAAAAGGCCCTGCCGTCCGCACAAAAATGCGAACATCTGACATTAAGGATTGTGCCGTCTTGGAGATGGCTTGTTTTCACACTCATCAGCGGGGATTTGCCGGCAAGGGCCGATTTATTGTCGAACCATGCCCTGAATCTTTCCCCCGGAATCGTGAGCCTTGATATCTCTTTCACCCTCATCCCCGGGATACAGGTTTCCTCCCAAAGGACTCCGGCATTGTTGCAGAGGATGCCGTCGGCTGCCATCCGGCCTGCCAGAGTCGGATACACATCAAGAAGCCCACGCAGCGCCTCTTTCAGCATGTCCGTGTCCAAGCGGTGGTCGTACATCCAGAACTGGTTTATGACCAGATGTTTACATACGGAATCGATGCATGATGCAGCATATTCGGACATCTTCGGCCTTCCGTAAGCCGTTATCAGACTCTTCTGTTCCATTCAAGCACGGTAAAAAAATGAATTGCATTACAGTACAAACAGGGATGAAGGGGTACGTCTGGGAAGACAGCGCAGGGACGGTATGCGCGACTCCACCGATGCCGGGCTTTCCTCCGTGACATAAGGATCCCTGCGCAGAGCTGTTCCGGCATGTCCGGACGGTACCGACTGGAAACATTCCCTGAGAACGGAAGCGGAACAGTCATAAGCCAGTTTCGGGGTATTGTTGTTCTCGCTCAGATGACACAGGAAGATATTCCTGAGCCCTGGATGGATGAAACTGCGGATGGCATCCGCACATTCGTCGTTGCTCAGATGACCGTTACCCTGGACTATCCTCATCTTAAGGTCATAGGTATACGGACCGGCCATCAGCATGTCCATATCGTAATTGGATTCGATCACGACCGTATCGGCCTGTCTGGCGAATGCCAGGGCCTCGTCGGTCATCCTGCCTATATCCGTCATTATCACGAAACGGTGATCCTCTGCCACAATGGCATAGCCGACTGTCTGGGTGGCATCATGAGGCATGACAAAATATCTGACGCTGAATCCGTTGATATGATTCCATTTCCCCTCCTCCAGCACCTTCCGGCAGCCTCCTATGTGGGAAGCTGTGAACGTATGGCACGCAAGGGCCCCATGCAGGACTCCCGTAGCGTACACCGGCTTATGCAGTTTCTTGCAGAAAGACCCGAGATGGCGTATATGGTCGAGATGGTCATGCGTGACAAGTATGGCCCCGAAAGATTCATATGACAGCCCGTTCTCTTCAAGGGACTTTTTCAGCCGTCGAAGACTGACTCCCGCATCTATCAGCAATCCTCCGTCCTCCGTGCCCAAATAATAGCAGTTGCCGCAGCTCCCGCTGGAAAAACTCATGAACCTCACCATTACAGCTCTCCTTCCTGTTCACAGTATTTGTTGATTACGCTGTATGCCTCGCTCACCCCCAGTTCGCCTGCCCTGGACAGGTCGATACAGCCTTTTTCCCTGTCCTTGAGATATATCAGGACAAGCCCTCTGTTGTAATATGCGTCACCCATATACGGGAAGAGCCGTATGGCTTCGGTATAGCTGTCTATGGACGGTATATGTTCCCCGGCAAGACAATACAGATTGCCGAGGTCGAAATGGAGGTAAGGAATGTCGCTTACGATGTCTGCGGCAGCCTCAAGGTCGGCTATGGCTCCGGAATAGTCATACTGCTGGCTGACCCTGTCTTTCACCCTGGCCCTGGTGGCACCTGTATCGTCCATCGTCAGGACCTGGACATTATTCTCTATCGACGATATGAAATCTATCATCTCCGCCTTCAGCACGCCCCTGTTCATCAGATAGAATGCTTTGTAAAGCGCCTCTATGCCAGTGCTGTCGACCCGTTCCACCGCCCTGTCATAATAGGACAGGGCTGAATTGAACTGCCGGGACTCCGACTCGTACAGGGCTCTGAAGAAACATGCGGATGCGCTTTCGCTGTCTATGCCTTCCCCGTAAAGCACGGACTCTGCCGCATCAAGAGCGGACCGGTGCACTGAAGAAGAGTCGGAACCGGTTATGGAGACAGGAACCGGAGCACCGTCAATGAATCTGGAGATGAGAGGATTCTCATACCCGCGTGACAGGGCATACCTCGTATCATCCCTGAATGCCGCAAGGGCGAACTTGTACAGCGGTTTCAGCCTTATGTCTATGTCCCTGTGCTGCAGAAGTTCGTCATTGAAGTCTTTCTTGGCGAAATCCGCATCCAGTGCTATGAGGGAACTGTACTTCTTAGTGGTATCGGCAAACGACTCCGAATCCCTGCTGCTCGCTGTCCTGTACTCCGCCACCTTCTCCTGGGCAATCCTGTAGTCCTCCTTCGAACCCGCCATGTCCCCGAGCATATTCTTCACATACGAACGGTTCATATATGCCTTGGCGAAGTCGGGATACAGTTCTATCGCCCTATCGTAGTCCTCCAGGGCATCCTGATAACGTCCCATCTCTATGAAGACGGAAGCGCGGTTGAAATATGCAAGGACATTCTCGGGATTGATGTTCAGTACCCTGTCCATATCCGACAGGGCATCTTCATAGGCACCGACCTGGGCATTGATAAGCCCTCTGTTGTATAGGGTCAGGGCATTGCCCGGCTCCTCTTCGAGCACCCTGTTCAGGTCGGCCATGGCAGCCCTGTAGTCCTTCTGTTCATACAGCATTATCGCCCTGTTGAAATACGCAAAAGTATTGGCCGTATCGAGGGCTATGGCCTTGTCCATGTCTGCAATCGCATCCTCAAAATCTCCTGAAGAAGCGTACAGTCTTCCCCTTCTGATATATCCCTCCGGATCGAACCGGTCAAGACGTATGGCCCTGTTGTAGTCATCGAGGGCCTTCAGGGTATCTCCGAGGAAGAGATAGCTTGCACCTCTGTTCAGATAGGCGGACGGGTCTTTCGGTTCTTTCCTTATATATTTGTCGAAATCAGCCACGGCCTTGTCGAACTGCTGCGAAAGGAAATATGTCACTCCCCGGCTGAAATACAGTCCTATAAACCCCGGTCTGAGTTCAATGGCCTTCTGCAGATCCGCAAGCGCTTCATCGTATTTTCCGAACCGGCTCAAAGCGATTGCCCTGTAATGGTAGCCGGACGTGAACACGGGGTTCAGTCTCACGGAATTGTCGAAATCCTGCTGGGCGCCCCTTATATCCCCGAGATTGTACTTCGCGATCCCCCTGAAGAAAAAAGTCCAGTAGTCAGCCGTATCGAGCCGCGCCAGGACATTGAAATTCTCTATGGCCTGGGAATATTTTCCGTCCGACAGGGCAAGACGGCCCCTGTAAAAGAACACATCCTTGTCATACTGGGCAAACACCTGCGCAGCCCCGCAAAGCAGCAGGACCATGACCGGCAGACATTTCCTCAAGAGACAGTTCATCGTATTCACTGAAATTTCCGAATGTTCATTAATTTTCCTAATTTTGCCGGCCATCCGGATCTGTCCCGGCAAACTGCAAAGATACACATTTATTATGCCTGCGACCCCATATAATGTAAAAAAATTATCGGCCGTACTGTTTTTGACGATGGCCACGGGACTTGCCGCATCCGTTGCAACGGCCGGCGCCCCGTCCGTCACCACATACGGGGCAACAGACAGTATCGCTGCCAGAATAGGTTTCTACGACGAAAGATCCGCACAGAACGTGGTCTGGGAAAACAGGCTGCAGAGAATGGTGGAATTCTACAGCGATTCCCTGTGCGGAGGAAGGGCTACAGGAACGCGTGGAAGCACAGAGGCCGCATTCTCGATAGCAAGACATTTCCGCAAGGCAGGTCTTCTTCCGTTCGACGGCTCCTATTCCATGTCATTCTACACCCACGACAGCTTAAGGGTAGGCCACAACATCATCGGGATGCTGCCCGGCTCAAGGAAACATCCTGTGGATTCATATATCATAGTCGGAGCACATTACGACCACCTCGGCATACTGAACGGGAGGCTGTATCCCGGAGCCGACAACAATGCGTCCGGATTAGTCTCCCTGCTCTCCCTCTCGGACATGTTTTCCTCTATGAAGACACTCGGCAAGGTCTATGACTCAAGCATCATCTTCGTGGCGTTCGACGGCAAGGAACTCAGCATGTCGGGAGCGGAAAGACTATGGAAGATACTGGAAGAAGGCATGTTAGAGGACCCTGTAACCGGCAGCGCCATCACTCCCGACAAGATAGGCATGATGGTCAACATAGACCAGATCGGCTCCAGTCTCTCCCCTCTCGGTTCCGGCAGGGAAGACTTCATAATCATGCTCGGAGGGCACACCCTTCCGGACTATTACATGGACTGGTTCTCCCTGTGCAACAGACTCTATGGGGCAAATCTGGAAATTTCGGACAGCTATTACGGCAGCGAGACCTTCACAAGACTCTT
Source organism: uncultured Bacteroidales bacterium (assembly GCA_944322585.1). Classification (GTDB taxonomy): domain Bacteria; phylum Bacteroidota; class Bacteroidia; order Bacteroidales; family UBA932; genus Cryptobacteroides. The sequence continues at coordinate 106,471 of CALUPB010000007.1, forward strand.
CTACAGGCTGTCGGACCAGAGACCGTTCGTGGACAACGGCATTCCGTCAGTGCTGTTCACTTCAGGCATCACTATGAACAACAACAAGACATACGACATTCCGGAGAGCCTGAACTACCCGGTCATGCGGAGGAGGATCATACTGATATACCACTGGCTCGACAAGATGCTGTAAAATATCAGAAAAAGCATTATCTTTGACGGCTGAATTGCCCTGCGGGGCCTTACCGGGACACTGATGAAAGAATTCTGGAAAATATTAAAGCGTTTCACTGCACCATATGTAGGATATCTGTTCGGGGCGATAGGGATCAATATCCTTTCAGCAGTGTTCAACATATTCTCATTCACTCTGATCATACCGATCCTTCAGATACTGTTCAAAATGGACTCCACTGTCTACGAATTCATCCCGTGGAGCACCGACATGCCGATGAAAGACATAGTGATGAACAACATGTACTACTATGTCACCATGATGATAGAAAGGTTCGGTCCTTCGATGACCCTGCTCCTCATAGGAGCTTTCTTCGGGGTAATGACATTCCTCAAGACAGGATGCTATTTCGGTTCGTCAGCGATAATGGTGCCTCTGAGGACAGGTATAGTGAGGGACATCAGGACAAAGGTATACAACAAGCTTCTGAGTCTGCCGCTCGGCTTCTTTTCCCAGGAAAGGAAAGGGGACATAATAGCCAGGATGAGCGGTGATGTAGGTGAGATAGAGTATTCCATCACAAGTTCCCTGGACATGCTGATAAAGAATCCTATCCTGATAATATTCTACTTCGCCACACTGCTTTTCACGAGCTGGCAGCTGACCCTATTCACACTTCTCGTCGTACCTCTGATGGCATGGGCCATGAGTGCAATAGGCAAGCAGCTCAAGAGGGAATCCCTTGAAGCACAGGCAAAATGGAGCGATACCATGTCCCAGCTCGATGAAACGCTCGGTGGACTCAGGATCATCAAGGCGTTCATAGCAGAAGACAGGATGAAGGACAGGTTCCTGCACACGAGCAACGAGCTCAGGCGCACCACATCCAAAGTGGCGATACGACAGGCGCTTGCACATCCAGTCAGCGAATTCCTCGGGTCGATAATGATAATGGTCGTCCTCTGGTTCGGCGGCACGCTCATCCTCCACGACAACGCATCGATTGACGCCCCTACATTCATATTCTTCATGATCATACTCTACAGCGTGCTCAATCCTCTTAAGGAACTTGCACGGGCCGGGTACAGCATCCCTAAAGGCATGGCTTCGGTAGAAAGGGTGGACAAGATCATGAAGGCAGAGAACAATATCAAGGAAAAGCCGGACGCACGGGACATTGAGTCATTCGAGGACAGAATCGAATTCAGGAATGTGCATTTCTCATACGGGAATGACAAGGAAGTCATCCACGGAGTCGACCTTACAGTACCTAAGGGACAGACCATAGCCATCGTCGGCCAGTCCGGGTCGGGCAAATCGACGCTCGTTGATCTGATACCGCGGTACCACGATGTGACGGCCGGAGAGCTGCTTATCGACGGTATCAATGTCAAGGACCTTAAGATAAAATCCCTGCGCAGCCTCATAGGCAATGTGAACCAGGAGGCCATCCTGTTCAACGACACCATCTTCAACAACATAGCATTCGGTGTGGAAAACGCCACCATGGAGGAGGTGGTTGCTGCGGCCCGGATAGCCAACGCCCACGACTTCATTATGGAGAAAGAGGATGGCTATGATACCCGCATCGGGGACCGTGGAGGAAGACTTTCCGGAGGTCAGAGGCAGAGGATAAGCATAGCACGGGCGATCCTGAAGAACCCTCCGATCCTGATACTCGACGAGGCGACATCCGCCCTTGACACAGAATCGGAAAGACTCGTGCAGGAGGCTCTCGACCGGCTCACTTCGACACGCACAACGATAGCCATCGCCCACAGGCTGTCCACGATAAAGAACGCGAACGAGATATATGTGATGCAGGACGGGGTGATAGTGGAGCACGGACGCCATGCGGATCTCATAGCCAGAAACGGTTATTACAAGAAACTCAATGACATGCAGGCATTATAGGAGGGACATACCATGAACACGCTGAAAGTACCCTACATAGAAGGCATAGAGAAAATGTCCTTCGGAGAAATGGATCTGGCCATGGAGACGGGCGGATGCAAGTCCGTTATCGGACATGCGGAATGGAAGGAATACCCGTACAGGCCGGATGTCACCTTTTCCGTGGCAAGAAGCAGCACCCATCTTGCAGTCCTGTATCATGTCAGGGGGCTTGACCTCAGGGCTGTCGCGACAGGGGACAACGGGAACGTATGGGAAGACAGCTGCTGCGAGATGTTCATATCCGACCCGTCGGACGGCACCTACTACAACTTTGAAATGAACTGCACCGGGACCCTGCTGGCTGCCAAACGGGCATCAAGGGAATCCGCCAGGCATTTCGGGCCGGAAGAACTGTCGCAGATAACAAGGCATTCCACCATTCCGAAAGGTCTGATAGAGATAAACGGGACTGTTTTCTCATGGAGCATAGGGATGTGCGTCCCATTCCGCCTGATCGGGGTCAACCCGGAACACCTCCCCGTCTCTTTGAGGGCAAATTTCTACAAATGCGCAGACAAAAGCGCCCATCCCCATTTTTTAAGCTGGAATCCGGTCGAAGTCCCGTCCCCTGATTTCCACAGACCGGAATTTTTCGGAGAACTCGTATTCTGAAATGACACGGGGCAGGATAATATCGAGGGCTCTGCTGGTACTGTATATCATTGCTGTGGCTGTAATGTGCTTTGCCAGAATAAGCACGGGGATAGACATGTCCTCCACATGGTTCGGGCTGCCGCCTGACAAGATAGTGCACTTCACCATGTTTCTTCCATATACCGCCCTGGTGTACCTTGCATTCTACAGGCCGGGGAAAAGGCCGTGGCATATGGTGCTGTTTCTCGCGGCCACCGTCGCGGCCGGCTGCCTCATAGCCGGGGGGACCGAGCTTATCCAGGGAGAACTGCAATACAGGAGTGCCGACATCGATGATTTCAGGGCAGACAGCATAGGCATATTTACTGGTTCCGTCATAACGCTCATATGGGCCGCGGCCGCAAAGAAATGGTAAGGATGAAATTCTGGAAATATATGTTTACGGTTGCCGCGGCAGCCGTTTTCCCGTTGATTATGTCAGCCCAGAGCAGGATTGTGAAGGATTTCACACCGATATGCGATTCCATAGCCGTATCCCTTTCTGAAAGGACGGGCGTACAGGGTGAACTGCGGCTCAAGAACATAATGAGGCGGAACGGGAACCTCGACTTCTATTTTACCGTCAGCTTCAGCGATTTTCCGTGGAGACAGGCCGATTACAGCTGGTTCAGGGATACTCTCCGCGCCCTTTTCCCGGACAACTATTCCCGATACAGGCTCGGAGAGATATACAGCAGGAATGTCAAGGCAGGCCAGCTGATATTCGAGGCTCCCGGCAATGACGGCAGCCCGTCCGGGACAAGATACCGCGGCAAGGATACCGGAGGCCGGATCAATCCCCTCGTAACCGGCATCGGGAAGCGGAAATACACTGAAGGTATGGAAGGCAGGCATATAGCCGTCTGGCCGAGCCACGGCAGGTACTACGACCAGAATACCGGGAAATGGAGATGGCAGCGGCCATGCCTTTTCACAACTGTCGAGGACATGCTCTCCACTGGGTTCGTACTGTCATATCTAGTACCGATGCTTGAAAATGCAGGGGCATATGTCATGCTCCCGAGAGAGCGGGATACCGGCACGGTGGAAATAATCATAGACAATGACCCCTCTTCCACTTCACGCGCCATGGGCAGCTACAGCGAGACGGGGAAATGGGCCGATGCAGGAGAGGGATTCGCAGACACATCGGAAGTATATACCGGTCCCGCCAACCCGTTCAGGGCCGGAAGCTCACGGTCTGCGGCCTGCACTCCAGCTGACGGCAGGGAAGAAGCGACCGCAAGGTGGACCCCTGATATTCCGTCGAGAGGCAGATATGCCGTATACGTATCATACAGATCCCTGCCCAACAGCACGTCCTCAGCCATGTACGCCGTGCACCATCTTGGAGGGACAGACAGGTTCATCGTCAACCAGCAGATCGGTGGAGGGACATGGATATATCTCGGATCCTTCGAATTTGATGAAGGCACATCCGGATATGTGGAGCTGCTGAACAGGACACCCGAAGGCAGAAAATACGTGAGGAATACGGCAATCAGCGCGGATGCCGTGAAAATCGGCGGAGGCATGGGCAATATTGCAAGGAATGTCCTCTCCGACTCCCTGTCCGTCCCGTCCACGTCAGGGATGCCGAGATATGCCGAAGCTGCCAGATACTGGCTTCAATGGGCCGGCATGGACACCACGATATTCAGCCAGCACGGCGAGGCAGACGACTACAGGGACGACCTGTTCTCCCGGGGAGACTGGGTGGACTTTATGAGCGGCGGATCTTCTGTCAGGCCAGGCAGGGAAGGCGGAGGAATCCCGTTTGACCTTGCATTCGCCTTTCATTCGGATGCCGGAGTGACTCCGAATGATTCCACTGTAGGCACCCTTGTCATCTATACACGGACCAACGAAAGGATGACCCGCCTGCCGGACGGGGAGGACAGGCTGACAGCCAGGGAATTCGCGGACATTCTCCAGAGCCAGATTACGGCCGACATCCGGCACTGTATCGATTCCTCCTGGACAAGACGCCAGATATGGGACCGGGCGTACCGGGAATCGAGAACACCTCCATGCCCGACCGTACTGCTGGAGAATTTCTCCCACCAGAACTTTGCGGACATGAGACTTGCCCTTGATCCGTCTTTCAGGTTCGTCCTAAGCCGGGCCATATACAAAGGCATTCTGAAATACCTGTCCAACCGGTACGGATGTACATACACGGTCCAGCCTCTGCCTGTCCGGGCATTCTCTGCCGTCCTGCAGGACAGTCTGACAGTCGGCCTGAGCTGGAGACCGCGTACCGACATATCTGAACCTACAGCCGTTCCGGACGGATATATGCTGTATACAAGAATTGATGACGGTGCTTTCGACAGAGGCAGGCCGCTTAAGGTTTCGGTATCTCCCGACGGCCGCGTCAGTGCATCGGCGGAAATCCGTCCCGGCCATATCTACAGCTACATGATTACTGCCGTCAATGACGGAGGGGAAAGCTTTCCTTCGGAAGTGCTGGCTGTCGGCATACCTGCCGGCCAGAGTTCCGTGCCGCACAACGATGCAGAGCGTGACATGGCCTGGACCTCAAATGAGAGCCTCTCCGGCCAGGCGGGCAACCGGTCGCTATCGGACCAAACCATACTGATAGTCAACAATTTCACCCGCGTATCCGCCCCTGCATGGTTTGACACACCGGACGTCGCCGGTTTCCACAGCGATGCCGATGCAGGGATGCCGTATATGAGGGATATCTCTTATATCGGAGACATGTACGAGTTCAGAAGGACAAGGCCTTGGACAAGCGACGCCAACCCGGGATTCGGGGCATCGTCAGGGGAATATGCAGGCAAGCCAGTGACAGGCAATACATTCGACTACCCCTATGTCCACGGCAAAGCCATAATGGCAGCCGGATATCCATTCTGCTCCGCAAGCGCGGAAGCCTTTTCCTCCGACAGCACGCTGTACGGCAATTCCAATAGAGACAGCACCTCCGTCCGAAGATTTATTGCAGCCGACATTATCTGCGGCGAACAGGTCACTACCCTTGCCGGGGCCAAAGGGTTTGCCGGGAAATACAGGATCTTCCCTGCCGCCATGCAGTCTGCAATAAGAGAATTCACCAGGAGCGGAGGCGACATCATAGTTTCCGGCTCGCACATAGGGACAGACATATGGGACAGCATATTCCCTGTAAGCACGGACAGTACATTCCGGCAGACTTCGATAGCATTCGCGGAAGATGTCCTCGGCTACAGACATGTCACCGGACATGCATCGCGAACCAACTGTACCGATGTCTTCTGTTGTCCCGGAAACACATTCCAGATAAACAGGGATATCGGGAAACCTGTCTACAGAGTTGTCTCGCCGGACTCCATAGCACCTTCAGGAGATACAGGAAAGACAATTGCCGAATACGGCGACACGGGCTTTCCGGCTGGCATATTCTACACTTCCCCGTCTGGCTACAGGACAATCTGTTTCGGCTTCCCGATAGAAGCCGCCGGCAACGATGACGACATATTCATGATTATCAGCGGATGCCTCGACATGCTCTTCGGGCGTTAATGTATCTCGAGAATTTCAGAGAATTCCGTTGTATAGCGACGGGAACGGTGCTCGCTCCTTATCCCGTCGGCGAAATGGCCGAGATGCTGAGAGGCCACACCGATTACATCGGTTCCGGAACTGTGTCTGCGCCTGCGTCCGGACGGACGGACAGGACTTCTTTCCATAAGTCCAAGACTGTCATTGACAGCATCCATCACTGATGAAAGCACATCCTGCCTCTCTCTGGCAGTATTGTCGAATCCGAATATGACACCTTGTACGGCATCCTTGTCCACTATCCCGTCTACTATCACCCCGGCTTTCTTGTACTGGTAGCCCGGTCTGTATATCATCCTGAACGCCTTCAGCGCCGCAGATATGATTTCCTGCGCACTGCTTGCCGCCACATCGAGGGAGACCGTTGCTGACGGATTATACTGGGCAAGGTCTGTCCGGAACCGGTTGGTCATAAGAAAAGTTGTAACCTGAGCTGCCGCCGTCCCCTCCTCACGGAGTTTTCTTGCACAATGGGCCGCAAAATCGGCCACCTTCTCCTCTATTTCACCCGAATCCGTGAGCATATCCGCAAAGGAACGGGACGTGCAGATAGACTTACGCTTGTCTGGAAGTTCCTCCTCGTGACAGACAATGCCCTGCAGCTCCTTCCACGTCCTCACTCCGGGGATGGCAAAATGCCTGTCCACCCATACCTCGGGCCTTTCCACGAAATCAGCCGCCGTCCGGACTCCGGCCTCCTGCATCTTCACCACATTCCTTCTGCCGACACCCCATACATCACCTATAGGTGTCAGGGACAAAGCCTTCATCCTTTTCTCATCGTCATCAATGACACAGACCCCTCGGTACCCCCTGTACTGTTTCGCGAAATGGCTGGCAATCTTGGCCAAAGTCTTCGTCCTCGCCACACCTATGCTCACAGGAATGCCGACCCACTTGCGCACCTTGGACACAAGTTTCCGACAGATGTCTGCAATTCTCTCCCTGTCAAGCCCGTCCATCACCAGGAAAGCCTCGTCGATGGAATAAATCTCGATTTTCGGGACAGCATCGGCCAGAATGGACATCACCCTGTCAGACATGTCACCGTAAAGGATATAATTCGAAGAACGAACCTCAAGCCGGCCTGCCTCAACAAGATGCTTCACCTGATAGAACGGAGTCCCCATCCTTATTCCCATGGCCTTGCTCTCATTGCTCCGGGCCACGACACATCCGTCATTGTTGGACAATACCACCACCGGCCTGCCCTCAAGCTGAGGCTGGAAGACCCTCTCGCAGGACACGAAGAAATTATTGCAGTCTACAAGTGCGTACATGTCATTCTCATCATCCCATTACCGTTTTTCCAGGCTGTCTTTCCTCCAGGTCACCGTCCATGGACTTTCTTTATGACATATGTCACCACTCCCCACACCCTGAGCTCCTGCATCCCGTCCATATCATCCCCCGAAATCCTTTTCAATGCAAATTCCCCGTCAATGAAACAGACCGCGAGCGAGCCGTCCACAGGCTCGAGTGCCCTGTCAATGACCAGGACGTCCCCTTTGTCCACCCCCTCGGAACTCATGGCATTGCTCACCACCCGGCCATAGAAAGTGGCGGCCGGATGAAGCACGAGCTCCCTGTTAAGGTCAATACATGAGGACATATAGTCCTGCGCAGGAGACGGAAAAGCCATAATGCTGACAAATTTACAAGATCCAGGTTTTGCAGGTTCACTTGACTTGCGCTTTCGCGGAAGACAAGCTTCATGATAACTGCCGAACCGGAAGACTGTGCCGTACGGGCCGGCACAGAAATTTCCGGAAAACAAAAATAGGAAAATTCCGGGCAAACCGGTATTTTTGCCGCATGAAAATTTCCGCTTTCGCAGAAGAAATATCAAAGGCTCTTGTTTCCGGAGGGCTCGATACCGGCATGGGAGAATACAACGGCCTGCCGGTCATAACCGCCTGCTGCCGTGACGGGAAACAAGCAGCCTTCATGCCTGTCGATCCCGCATCCGCCAGTCCGGAAGAAGCCGTACGCGACAGCGAAAAAGTCCTCGCCGCCATCCGAACATACCGGGACATTCCACGAATGGAAAGCAACGACATGACACAGTCCCCCGGGCACGAATATGGACACAGCCGCTACATCAGTGCCGGTGACATGGCCGGTACCGGGCACCCGGATGCCGTGACCGGCAGGCCGGTAATCATAGTCCGGGACATGTGGGAAAGGCGGAAAGAAATGATGACAGCCAGGATACTCGCCCATTGCGGCATTTTCAGACCGGTGTTCGCCCGCAACTGCGAAGTGCGCAGGATTGACAGGGCCACGGCCAATTCTTTCCTCGAAAATACACACAGTTACGGAGGGGCGTCATGCCGGTACTGCTACGGACTGTTTGCCAAACACACTCTGTCCGGCATTACAGAAAACACTGGCCAGAGACGAATAGCGAACGGCAGTCCGGCCGGACATGGACAGACACATGCACCTGCAACCCGGACGGCAGGACCGGAGACTGACGGATACGGACAGAGCGACATGCAATATCAGGCAGGGCAGATGATAGCCGCAGCCGAATTCTCCAATGCAAGGAAATGGATAAAGGGGGGCAGGGGAATACGTTCCTACGAATGGATAAGATATGCCTCGCTCCCGTACCTCAGGATAAGCGGAGGCATGGGCAAGATACTGAAACATTTCATACAGGACGTATGCCCGGACGACATCATGAGCTACGCAGACCTCGAATGGTCCGACGGACAAGTCTACAGACAGCTCGGTTTCGATGAAGAAGGGACCAGGGCCCCCGTCATGTTCAGCATCGACCGCCGCATCTGGATCCGCACAGCTTTGAACTGCCATTCCGTCCTCAATCTCCGAAAGCCATCGGACTGTAATCCAGGAAACAGACAATCATACTGTCAATTAGAGCACACGCAACCGGATTGCCATCCGGAGCACACACAACCGGCTCTCCCTCCAGGGCAGGAGCAGCGGGCCATGGAATCTGAGAGAAACACCCCGACCTACTACCGGAACTTCGGCAGTCTGAAGTTCCGCCTGAAGCTGACAGGATACTGACGTCTCATGTATTTTTTTCAGCGAGCTGCATTCCTGCCGCCCCTTTCGCTCATAGAACCCGTAAAATGGGATGTACAGTTTTCAGAAACAGTTTCGTGTAAAATCAAGGAGCTGCCTGGATTTTTGCCGGTATAACACTTTACCGGAAATTTCCTGACAGGATTTTTCCGGATTTTTAGTAATTTTGCAACGCCTTGCAGGAACGGCCGCGACTTGCACTGCTCCGGACAAGACAGATTGACAACTGAAAAATTCTATATTATGGCAGCAATCGTAAAGACCGGTTTCAATTTTCCCGGACAGATCGGCAAATATGTCGGCAAAGTCCGTGACATGTACAACATCAAAGATGAATACCTTGTAATGGTGGTTTCCGACAGGATTTCCGCCTTCGATGTGGTACTTCCGGAAGGCATTCCATACAAAGGACAGGTACTCAACCAGATAGCAGCCAAGTTCCTGGATGCTACTGAGGACATTCTTCCCAACTGGAAGATAGCGGTACCGGATCCGATGGTCACTGTAGGACACAAGTGCGAGCCGTTCAAGGTCGAGATGGTAATCCGCGGCTATCTCTCAGGCCATGCCTGGAGGGAATACAAGGCAGGCAAACGCACCATCTGCGGAATGGAGATGCCGGAAGGCATGGTCGAGAACCAGAAATTCCCCGAGCCTCTCATCACTCCGACATCGAAAGCCGCCGAAGGACATGACGAGGACATCTCCAAGGAAGAAATCATAGCTTCGGGACTCGTAAGCCGCGAAGATTACGAAAAGCTCGAAGCCTACACCAAGGCCCTTTTCCGGAGAGGCACGGAAATAGCCGCAAAAATGGGTCTCATTCTCGTCGACACAAAATACGAATTCGGCAAGAAAGACGGGGTCATCTACCTTATGGACGAAATACACACCCCTGACTCGTCAAGATACTTCTACGCAGAAGGTTATGAGGAAAGACTCGCAAAGGGAGAGAGGCAGAAGCAGCTCTCGAAGGAATTCGTAAGGGAATGGCTCATGGCCAACGGTTTCCAGGGACAGGAAGGGCAGAAAGTTCCGGAAATGACTCCCGAAATCGTATCCGGCATCACCGACCGCTATATCGAACTGTACGAGCATATCACAGGCGAGAAATTCGTAAAGGCAGAGGAAGGCTCCGCAGAAGACATCCTTTCCCGTATCGAAAAGAACGTCACCGCCTGTCTCGCCATGCTTTAGGCGCCAACCGATTGAAGGAGCCGACCTCAAAGTACTGGTCGGACTCCTTCCTTACATTATCATCCACATCTGAAATATTTACTTTTCCTGTCATGAAAAAACTTCGTCTGCTTTACTCCATAACAGCAGTGACTTCAGTAGTACTCTGCAATGGATGTGTATCTTCGGAAAACAGTGTCCCAAATGATCCCATATTCCTGTTCGAGGCACCGGACAATTTCCTTGATGGACGGCAGGCAGGCCTCCGGGAGAAAATAACCGACACTTTCTGGAACGCCATTGAATTTCATGACAACTCGTCAGTCCTGAATATAGACAAGTCCGAATGGAAAAAACAGGGACTGCCAGTCCGTTGCTACCGATATCTCATCCGACAGACTGAAGAACAGAACAGGAATATCGGTAAAATAGGCATATCGGTATCCGCAGAAGTGTTGGAAGAGGCCAAAGAAGAGTATTTCCGATCAAAGGAGAACTGGAAAGACAGCAATCTGTTCTGCTATGGATCAGGTGAAGGGACGGATTCCTCCGGTTTTTCCATTTCAGACAAAACTTATATGGACAATCTCTTCCGTAATTACAGGACATTCGTCTTACATCCGGAAATAGAATTGATATCATGGAAATATACGGGCAAGATTTCAGACAGGGATTCAATAAGGTCATACATACAGAAGAATCTGGAGGCTCCCGTCTTCAAAATCATCAATACCGATAACGGCAATACCAACGCTCCTGAACTGATATTCATGCCTATGGTGCATGAATTCGACAGTTCACAGAAGCATTATATGGAAGACAGGCTGATGTCCGGCCTTGCCGGCTCAGTCAGGACATATAATCTTGAATTCGAATATCAGGATATGACATACAGTTACAGTATCTTCTTCAACGGAAACGGCCCTGTACTGAAATACAACACATTCGGAGGAAGTTTTTAATCTGACGACATTTAAAGTATCCTGACGGAAGCGACAGCACCATCTTCACACGACAACTATATGCCGTGTGAAAGCCGGGCGATGAGGCCGTCGCCGAGGGCGGTCTTGCGGCGGATATGGTCGAGGGTCTCCATCACGAACGGATTGGACTCGAACTGTCCTCCCCGCACCTCGGCAAAATCGAGACTCCGGATATCGGCATCCCCGTCCGCCCCGAAACTCGTCATGGCCGCCAGGGAGAACTCTTTCCGGGCATCCTCGTAAACCATACGGTCCAGACCGACCACAGCCTCTTTCCACCTCTCCACTATCCCGATTACATCCGACACCGTAATCTGCGAGGGCTCTATGCCGTAGAAAGACCGGATACGGTTATAGGCCCATGTCCACTCATAATCATAATAATGCGAATGCATCTCCTCAAACCGCGAATGCAGCCGGTACACATCCGATACAGCTCCGTTCTCGATGTCATCCAGCAACGCTTCCACCTCCTGCTTCGGTGCAATCATACCGGATACATCGACCCATTCCCCGTCTCCCGCCTGCATGTCCGGACGAAGCCTTCCGCGTATCACCGCATTCCTTTCCTCCTTGGTAGTCCCTGCAGGGAAGCCGATATCTTCCAGCCTCTTTATAATGGAATTGCCGAGAAATTTGTTTATGGCTATATTGTAATATCTTATTCCGTTTTTCAATGACGAACTGCGTATCTTCGCTCCCATGTAGGAATAGACATCAGACACTTCTCCCGATGCGGCAAGGATACCCTCCAGAATATCAAGAGCCCTGAACATCTTCTGTACGGTAAACGGACTGAGCAGATTATAGTTTATACAGTCCAGGATATCCGGACCTGTCCTGCCGTCACGCTTCGGCCACTTTCTGGCATCCCTTATCGTACCGACGCTTTTCAAGTTGACTCCGGGAAATATGTACGAAGTGCTCTGCTGTTCTATCAGATAGGAGAACGGCAGATTCGAGGTGTCCAGATGGGATACATGCCGTCCCATGACAAGGGAAAACGCCCCTATCTTCGCCGGCCAGAGCAGGTAGGAGTCGGATGACGTCTTGGCTCCCCTCTCCATTATTCCCTGATGTATCGGACCGAGTTTGTACATGTGGTTGCTCTGGTTGGAACCGGAACCTGCATTCATGAACGAGAACATTCCTGCAATCAGAAGGGTGGACTTGTGGTGGGTCACCGTATAAGGACCTGCAAATATGGCGCAGGCCTCCCCGTTCTCTCCCTGACAGTTGCTGAAGAAAAGGGAATCCGATGCGGAATAGGTATGTCCGAGCCGGCACGCCTGTCCTATGAAACATCGGGAAAATGTCACACCGTCTTCGACTGAAGAACCGCTGGATATGATGAAGTCATCGCCTATCACTCCGACCCCTATATGTACCGGAGCTTCCGCATTGCTGTTGATGCTCCCGTTCTTGAGGCGTGCCGTCCCCTCTATCTTGCAGCAGTCCCCTATCCTGACATTCTTGATGTATCCGGCATCGGCAATCGTGACACCGGAACCTATGGTACCTGTCGGGGACGACACCGAAGCCACATATTTACCGATAATCTCCCTCAATCGGGCCACAAGCTGCGGTCTGTGCCTGTACAGGGCCATCACATAGGCCTGCTGCGCGGACAGGCGGTCATATATCATGACCTCACGGCCCCCTGTCTCGTTGAGTACCGACACTTCCACCCCGTTGCCGAATGAACTCACACCGTCAGTGAGAATGATGTCTACATTCTCTATGAAAGAGCCGTTCCCGATATTGTAGTTGGCTATGTAGTTCTTGACATTCTCTATACAGCAGTCATCGCCCACCACGACATTATGCAGGGTAGCATGATAAAGGCCGGAATGCTTTTTCATGCCTCCGGCCAATATGAATTCCTTTCTGAATGCCCCGATGCGTATCCGGCCCGAAAATCTGGTATAAAAGACATGATCCGTACTGAATCCTTCCGCTACCTCTATCCCGGACCAGTCTGCAGCCGTACACATCTGTGACCTGAGCCGGGAAATCTCCTCCGGCATCAGCTTCCGATATCCTGTCACCCTATGACAATATTACGAATGAAGAGAGAATCAGAGCGACAAGCAAGAAAGCCCCGACTCTCTTTCCTAACTCAAGCATAACTTCTCTCATGACGGTACAACATTAAATAAAACCGATATATAGATGCACTCCCTGCCGGAAATGTTGCACCGCAACATTATTTTATTCACCGCGGATATACCGATCGATGGCAGCCGCAGCCTTGCGCCCTGCACCCATGGCAAGGATGACCGTTGCCGCACCGGTGACAGCATCCCCTCCGGCAAAGACTCCGGGGCGTGAAGTCGCACCGTCCTCATCCGCGACAATACAGCCTCTCCTGGTTGTCTCCAACCCGGATGTAGTTCTGGCTATCAGCGGATTCGGAGATGTTCCCAATGCCATTATCACCTCATCGGTCTCCATTTCGAACTCAGACCCCTGCACCGGAACCGGCGACCTCCGTCCACTCTCATCAGGTTCTCCGAGTTCCATACGGATACATTTTATAGCCCTGACCCAGCCTTTCTCATCGCCGATAATCTCCACCGGATTTGTCAGCATCCTGAACTCTATGCCTTCTTCCATGGCATGGTGGACCTCCTCCCTTCTTGCAGGAAGCTCCTTCTCGGTCCTGCGGTACACTATGGAAGTTTCCGAACCGAGACGGAGGGCCGTACGGGCGGCATCCATGGCAACATTCCCTCCCCCGACGACAACCACCCTGCGACCTTTCAGCACCGGTGTCAGATAGTCATCCCGATAGGCTTTCATCAGATTGTTCCTCGTCAGGAATTCATTGGCCGAATATACGCCGTTGAGATTCTCTCCGGGGATTCCCATGAACCTCGGAAGACCGGCGCCGGAACCTATGAATACGGCCGAATAGCCCTCCTTGTCAAGCAGGGAGTCGACAGTGATTGTCCTGCCTGCCACCACATCCGTCACTATCTCCACGCCGAGAGCCCGTACGTCGTCTATTTCCGGTTTCACGACTTTCTCTTTCGGAAGTCTGAACTCGGGAATGCCATACTCCAATACTCCTCCCGGCCTGTGCAGAGCCTCGAATATCGTGACGGAATATCCCATCCTCGCAAGGTCGGACGCGCATGCAAGCCCTGCCGGGCCGCTGCCTATGACGGCGACACGATATCCGTTAGGCTGTGCCGGAACCGGCCGGACCGCCTTGTTCTCCCTGTTCCAGTCAGCCACGAAACGCTCCAACTGTCCGATTGCGACAGGTTCGCCCTTCACGCCGAGTATACAGCTGCCTTCGCACTGCGACTCCTGAGGACAGACTCTTCCGCAGATGGCAGGCAAAGAAGAATCTTCCGCTATCACACCGGCTGCCCCGGCAAAATCCCCGTCCGCGATCTTCGAAATGAAGTCCGGTATCCTTATGCTTACCGGGCAGGCCGCCACGCAGCGAGGATTCCGGCAATGAAGACATCTCGATGCCTCTTTCATTGCCTCCTGTATGTCATACCCATAACATACCTCGTCGAAATTGGACGCCCTTTCTTTCGGATCCTGTTCCCTGACAGGCACCCTCGGTATTCTTTCTGCCATATCTGTCTGTATTTCCGTTTTGTTATTGTCCTGGATTCCCGGCCGCCATGCAATCCATACAGTGCGGGTCACCATCCCTGACAAAGCAATTATCTGAATTTCATTCCTTTCATTTTATCGGGCCCTCATATATCATACGGATCTTATATCGATCCGGCATACATGGGGCTCCGCCTCCTTTTCCTCTGGCCTGTACATGGCCTGCCGGCGCATGGCCTCGTCGAAATCCACCTCATAACCGTCGAATTCCGGTCCTTCGACACATGCGAACCTGGTCTTTCCTCCCACTGTCACCCTGCATGCTCCGCACATGCCGGTCCCGTCCACCATCAATGTATTGAGACTGACAATTATCGGAAGTCCGAGCTTCTTTGCCGTCAGGGAAGCGAATTTCATCATTATCATCGGTCCTATGGCGACAGCCTGATCATACTTCTTCCCCATGCCCTGCACAAGTTCCTCCAGCATGCCGGTCACCATCCCGTGAAAGCCCTCGGAGCCGTCATCGGTACAGATATACAGATTGTCGCAATAACGGGACATCTCATCCTTATATATCAGAAGTCCGGCAGTCTTCGCACCGACAATCACATCCACCGCCGCACCTTTCGAATGCAGCCATTTCACCTGCGGATATACCGGAGCCGTCCCTACCCCTCCGGCAATGAACACATACCGTCTCCCTTTCAACGCTTCGTCCGACATCTCCGTGAAATCCGACGGCATTCCGAGAGGACCGACCACATCGGCAAACGCCTGCCCTTCCTCAAAGGCGCATATGTCCTCGGTAGACGCACCTATCTCCTGTATCACTATCGTTACCGTACCCTTTTCCGGATCATAGTCGCTTATCGTAAGAGGGACCCTCTCCCCCTTTTCCTCAGTCCTGACAATCAGGAACTGTCCCGGAAGTGCGGATTCAGCAACCCTCGGGGCCTCTACCTCCATCCTGTAAACTACAGGATTCAGCTTTTCTTTCTTTACAATCCTGAACATAACTCAACATTCATTCGTACTGTACTTTATCTTCTCCCTCACAGGAACGGCTCTTCACCTTCACTTCATAGCCGAGTTCCGCTATGGCATCCGACAGCGTCTGCTCGTCCGTCTTCGATGCATCGTACCTGACAGAAACGGTCTTCTCTTCCAAGGATATGTCGAGACCCTTCACTCCTTTTTCGTAGGAAATGTTCTCCCTTATCTTCTCTACGCACTTCTCACAATGCATGTTTACAGAGAAAACCACCGTCTTCAATTGTCTTTTCGGCTTCACCGTCCACTCCACCGGAACAGGGACAGCATCTGCATGCACTTTCCCGTGCGAGACTACGGCTCCCGGCACTTCCGGATTTTCCGACGGCATGGATACGGCATTCTGTGCCATGCCCAAAAGAGCCGTCGCCATCATACTGCTGAACAACAAAATTTTTCCTGACATATTGTCCGTTTTATTTATATTACAAAATCCTGATACGGCCTACGATTTTTTCCACAGGTTAAACCTCACTCCGGCATATATCTTCACTCCCATCAGCGGCCCCCATACCGCACTTGCATCGAATGTCCTCTGCCGTCCGGAAACGACCCCGTTATCCTTTACGGCTCCAATGACCACATCCTTCTGTCTGAAGTTCGTCAAATTTTCTCCACCGACATATATATCCACACCCTTGAAACGCCTCGTCACCTGGGCATAGAGCAGGGGATACACTGGAGTATAACCGTTCCTGTACAAGAGATCGCCGTCCGCATCCGTCCTGTCACGCATAAACGCATACACCCGGGAAGGACCGTTGACAGAAGCAGTGACATCGAATATCCACTTATTCAAGGAAGTTGCATACTGGAGATTGAGCACACCCTTGAAACGGCTTGTCATCGGCCTTTCCACAGGAAATTCATTTCCTGCAAGCTCAATTCTGGCGTTGGTATACCTGAAAGTGGCCGTTACCGTGAACCTTTCGACCGGCTCTACATTGAAATCTATCTGATAAGTGTCCGTGAAAGAACGTCTGCCGTCAAGATTATAGAACCATATCTGGGTAGCCGTAGGGTCATCAGGATTATGCTCATAATACTCGTAATCCACTACCATCTGCTGGGAAAAGGAGGTCCTGAAATAATCCAGGCTGAGATATGTGTCGGAAGATGCTCCGAAGGGCAGATAGAAGGTAAAGTTTCCTCCGAATATCCAGGCATCCTCAAGCGTATGGGAATCATAATCACCCTTGAACTCCTTGCCGGTCGAGAATACGCCGATATTGTCTATGAGCGGTGTCGCATAGCGCAACCCCCGTCCTCCGTTAAGGCGGATGACGATATTGTCCGACGGAGAATATTTCACTGTAACCCTCGGGGAAAACTTGAGATGCGACTTGCCGTCATCCACCATGCTGTACCAGTCAGTCCGGATTCCCGCTACTGCCGTAAGCCTGTCCCCGTAAGTGAATGTATATTCACCGAAAACGCCTGCATTGGCAAGACCTGTAACGGCAGGGACACCGGTCCCCTGAACGACCGGAGCAGGGAATCCGGCCAGTACACGGAGAAAATCCTCGCTATACCGGTCATACATCCCTCCCAACCCGAAAGTGAGCCTGTGATGTTCATTGATTTCATCCTGATACAGGAAATTGAGGTACGATGAATGCTGTCCTGCCAGATATCTCGTAGCCCCGAACCATGAATCCATATCATAATACGTATAGTCGGCTACCACGGCTATATTGCTGGAATTGTCCGGTTTCAGAGGAATGCCGACCTTAAGATACCCGTTAATCGAACGGTTGTATATTTCCGAGCCCCATGGCTGAGGGTTGCTCCAATCCTGGGTCTGCATCATCCGCATGAACGCATCCCTGTCGTATCCTTCCTGTCCCCCAGAACGTCTGTCCTGTATGGCCCTGACACCGAAACGGACCTGTACACCGTTGTCGGCATAATATAGCCACCTGTTCGCAAAGTTGAACTGAAGCATCTTCGGATCATCCATATAGCCGTCTCCGTTATGGTCGGAATTCCGTATGTTGCCGGAAACATGGCCGAGAATTACAGTGCTCCATTTCCGGCCCATCTGAAGCGAAGACACCGCATTGAAGTCAATTTTCGTATCACTCATCACGGCCACGTTAAGGAACAGTGGCTTCTCGTCGGTAGGTTTGCGGTGTTCAAGATTGATCTGCCCCGTTATGGATTCCACTCCACCTGTTACGGAAGCAGCTCCCTTTGCTATCTGAATACTCTCCAGCCACTGTCCCGGAATATAAGACAGTCCGAAAGGAGCAGACAGCCCCCTCATCACGGGGCGGGTCTCATCCAGCATCTGGGTATATACGCCGCTCAACCCAAGAAGCCTGATCTGCCTCGCGCCTGTCACGGCATCCGAATATCCCACGGTTACACTCGCCGAATTCTCGAAACTTTCCGCCAGGGTACAGCAAGCCATCTTGCGGAGCCCGGCAGAAGATATCACCTCGGTCCGTATAGGTTTGCCTTTCGAAAGATAATTCCCGTTCTGGGAAGACACGAAGACCGCAGCTTCAAGGCTGTCCGCCCTCTCCCCGTATATGCCCGCAGTGTCCGGAACATCTTCTGCAGGCGTCTGCGCCGTTGCGAAGGCACAGGCAAGCGGCACCGCCACTGCCGATATGAAGACACGTTTTTTCACGCCGGTTTCCTGTTTAGCAGAGCAAATATAGACTATATCGGCCATTCCGCAAAATTTCCTGAAAGTGCTTCCATATTCTTCGGAAAAGCTCTGTAAAACTCACGGATTCTAACAATATTTGCGTATATTTGTTCGATATACGTAAAATAACAGGCATGAAAGATTTTGTAAAAATGACATTGGCGGCAATCCTCGGCTGCCTGATCGTAGGGGCGGTCATGACATTCATAATGTTAGGGATAATAGGCTCGATAGCGGCCCTGGGGAACACCCAGCCCGTGCTGCCGAGAGAAGGTATCCTCACCATAGACATGTCGAAGATTACCCTTGACGAACAGACTGTCCCTACAGACATAACGGGTGTCTTCGAAGGGCAGACAAGGACTTCCATGGGAATATGGACAGCTGTCCGCGCCATACAGGCAGCCGCACTCGACCCTTCCGTCAAATTCATCTACCTCAAGCCTGACGGAACGGCCGGAGAAATGGGATGCATAGAGGAGCTGCGCACCTCGCTCGAAAGGTTCCGTACCAGCGGGAAAGCCGTCATATCATATATCGAGACACCTTCAAACGCCTCATATTACCTCGCATCGGTGTCAGACAGAATATTCATGTCGGACTATGACGGAGGGATGAACATGATTACCGGCTTCTCGAGTCAGATGATGTTCCTGAAGGATATTCTCGACAAACTCGGGGTAAATGTCCAGCTCATCCGCCACGGGAAATACAAGTCAGCCGGTGAAATGTATATCCGCGACTCTGCAAGCCCTGAAAACATGGAACAGACCAGGACAATGGTCAATTCCCTGTGGAGGGGATGGGCAGAAAAGATGGCCGCTGCGAGAGGGATTTCCCTTGAAGAATTCAACGGTCTCATCGACGGATTGGAGCTCGATACCCCAGAAGATTTCCTGGAATACAGGCTTGTAGATGAACTGATGACACGCGAAGAGCTCGGCTCAAGGCTGAGCGGTCTCTACGGAGCGGAGAGAATCGAAGATGTCCGCAGCATATCTTTCAGCGACTATGCGACTGCCAAGGTAATTCCGAACTACAGGGCAGAAGACAAGATAGCCATCATATATGCGAACGGCAACATCATAGACGGTTACGACAAGGAGCAGGTTGCGGGGGACAGGTTTGCCGCGATGATAGCCGACGCAAGACGGGATTCCACTGTCAGGGCCGTCGTACTCAGGGTCAACTCACCGGGAGGAAGCGTGCTTGCATCTTCCAAGATAAGGAAGGAAATAGACCTCCTCAAGGAAGTGAAACCGGTAGTAGCGTCATATGGCAGTTATGCCGCTTCCGGAGGATACTGGATTTCCAGCAGTTGCGACTACATTTTCTCCGATGCATCGACCCTGACCGGTTCGATAGGAGTGTTCAGCATGATACCTGATTTCAGCCGGACAGCCGACAAGATCGGCATAGGCATCACTACAGTAAGTTCCGGCAGGCATGGAGACATGTATTCCGGAATGCGTGCTCTCGACAGCGATGAAATCGCATACATGCAGGGCTCGGTAGAGGAAATCTACGACACTTTCACTTCCATAGTTGCAGAAGGGCGCGGACTTGACAGAGAGTATGTGGACGGGATTGCCCAGGGAAGGGTATGGGCAGGGGCAGATGCTCTGGACAACGGTCTGGTAGACCGGATAGGCGGACTTGAAGATGCCGTAAGCTACGCCATTTCCATGACAGGGAGTTCCGACACCGATATCAATTCATGGCTGACAGTTGAATATCCGAAACCTATGACAACCGTCGAAATGATAATGGAAATGCTGGGACAGAATACGTCTGTATTCGGAGGCACTCCGCTCGAAGGAGTGGAAACGGCATTCAGAAACTGGGATGAATCAATGACAGGACAGGTCTACGCGCGTATGCCGTATGAAATCCGGATCGACGGCTTCGGACAGACTTCATCTTTCTGACATTGACTGCCGGAACCAGTAAGAAAGTCCGACAGAGCCGGCCAGACGAATTGCTGTCTTCGGATCTGAAAGACTGTAATACAAGTCACCTGTCAGACATCAGGGTAATGACTGCCACTTCGGAAGAAGAGGAGGTGACTTTCAGAGAATCGTCTATCCTTTCTCCCAGCACTGCCATGACATGACTGTCTCCGACGTTACGGACAAGAATGACGGCTTCCTTTTTGGAGAATGCATTGAATTTCAGGTCAGTGAACAGATCACTGACCTTTTTTCTGCCATGCAGTCCCAAAGGCTGCAGCCAGTCCCCCGTCCTCCATCTGCGGCAGACGAAAGGGAACGGCAGACCCGAAATGTCAAACATAACGGTACCACGCGGACATTTCAGGGATTTTATCATACCGACAGGCTTGACCTCCACCGTGAATACCGCATTTCCCAAACGATATGTGCCCGGACCTGTCACGTCTGCCCTCCCGTCACTTTCTTCAGACATCGTTGCCATCATATCATGCACGACGGCATACCTGTCCTCCGTCCGGCACATCGTTCTTGCCGCCCCGGATGCCGGCATCCCTATACCGGCCTGCGCCCCCGCCTCCTGAAATCCGGGTTCAGAAACAGCTCTCTCCACTACTGAAGTCAATGCTGACAATGGACGGACTATCAATTCAGATGATGCGGTGACAAGAATGTGCGTATCCGATCGGAATATCTTTCCGGAAAAGGTCATTCCCTGCCTCCCTGCAGTTTTCAGCAGTTTCTCCACAGAAGCTATGGAGGCACTGTTGAAACCGTATTTCTCCATGAACATATACAGCATGTATGGCCAGTTGCCGCGTGAAAGCAGAGTCCCGACAGCGACTCTGACCTCTTCTCCGGCTTCCGAAACAGACGTATCACTCCGTCCGGTCGTCCCGGACATCGGAAATACATCCTGCACCAGCTCCTCAAGAAGACTCTGAGCCCCGGCAAAATATCCGGCTTCCCTGTTGAGAGTCTTGATGAATGACGGATTGATTTTCTCAAGTATAGGGAAAACCTCATTCCTTATCCTGTTGCGTCTGTAGGATGAATCCGAATTGGAACTGTCATAGCGATACCGTATGTTCCGGGCCCTGACGTACCCTTCGATCTGCTTTCTGGTAAAGTCAAGCAGAGGTCTGAACAGTCTGGCTTCACGACCGGAAAGGGAAAGCCCGTCCCCTGTCCGCCCGCATGCCGCACCGGCAATGCCCTGCCCGGGAGCGTCACCGGATGCCGGACTCCTGCGGAACGGGATAAACGACACCTTTCCCATTCCGGAAAGGCCTCGGAGACCGGTTCCCCTCAACAGATTGAGCAGAAGAGTCTCAGCATTGTCATTCGCATTATGTGCGACAAAGACCCCTGCATACCCGTAATCCTCGCACAGACTTCCGAACCATCCGTATCTGAGTTCCCTTGCCGCCATCTCAATACTGAGACCGTTCCCTGAAGCATATCCTGCCGTATCGAAATCCGCTACGTGTATCCTGACTCCGTTTACGGAGCACCAGTCCCTCACTAAAACCTCATCGGAATCGCTTTCCTCTCCACGGAGATGGAAATTGCAGTGTGCTACGGCGAAATCCAAATCATGGTGCGAATGCAGGACAAGATCGGCCATACACATAGAATCGATGCCTCCGCTAACAGCCAGCAATACAGGAGGATATGCCGCACGGTCACTATCTTTCCCGCTGCCTCCCGCCGGAGAAAGAATATCAGCAATGACCGCATCGAAATATCCCTGCATTATTTCTTGGTTGCGATTGTATAGACGAAACCGAAAGAAAGGGACTCCTTGAACTGGACTCTCTGATGGTTCGTCGTGGTCCCGTCTTTCTCCTCCTTGGATATCATCACGGTATCATCGTAGATAAGGTTGGTGGTGAGCATGAGGGAGAAGAACTTCGCCATTTTCCATTCTATCCTGTTGTCCCAGTTTACCCTGACATTCTGCGGCTTCTTGAGGTAGTTCGAGAACAGGAGTATCTGGGAAGTATATTTGAAATTGTCATTCACGTTGACCTTGATATCCACCTTTAACTGTGCACCGAACTCGAATCTTGCCGGCCTGTACCGCAGGCCGTTGGCCACCTTGTATTCATCCGCATCCGCAAAGGACGCCTGATCCGGAGCCGTGGAGCTCTTGTCTACAAGCGGCATGCTGTAGCTTTCCCTCAACCTCGGGTCATCCACGAATACGATGCCGCCTGTCAAAGGGGCAAGATTGACCGTCAGCCAGTTGAACGGATTATAGTCAAGACCGAGACCCAGAGTCATGTTGGCCGGCGAGAAAAATCCAGACTTGAGGTTCCTTGCCTTGTTCCAGTCGGCCGTGCCGTATTCCTCATTCTCCCCAAGCGGAGAACCGTCGGCCTTGGCCGAAGGAGTCGGGTATTCATACGTGTTCGAGAACTGGGACTTGAAACTGTACTCCGCCGAGATGAACAGCTTGTCCAGGGCCTTATACCCCAACTTGCTCTCAAGATATATCCTGTCATCACTTTTCTGCAGGACAGGCTTGTCTGCCGAATACAGGAATCCGTAATCAAGCTGGAGCCTGTTGGTCCAAGACACATTATCCTTGGCATAATTGGCATTCCCGTCTATATATGCCTTGAGGGAATAGCTGTTATATCCTCCTGCCGCCCAGTTGAACAGTCCGGTCTGTCCGAAATCTATCTTGGTCGAAAGGGAATTGTTCCAATATTTGGGCTTGGGGGCAAGGCTCGCATCGCTCTCGGGAGCATTGCCCATTGCCTCTGCAGCCTCTGCAGCAGCCTTCTGTGCATCAGTCAGTTCCTGGGCAGGCACAGCCAGCCCCATGGACAGCAGCGCAAGGGTAATAAATGTCTTTTTCATAGATATGGAACATCTCGGTAAAACAAAACCCGCAATTGCGGAGGTCAATAGGAGCGGGCAAACAGCACTCTCCTGCCGGACGGCCTGCCCGAATAGACGCAACGGCCCTCCTCCTCGCAGACAGCGGTATCGATCGGGATGCATCTGATAGTGGCTTTAGTCTCCTCCTTTATCTTTTCCTCGGTCTCGGTAGTGCCGTCCCAATGGCAAAGCAGGAAGCCGCCCTGCTCGATCTTCTCTTTGAAATCATCCCAGGTATCCACCTTTATAATATGTTCATCCCTGAATTTCAAAGCCTTTGCATAAATATTCTTCTGTATCTCATCGAGAAGCGACTCTATTCTCCTTCCAAGGCCTTCCTGAGGGGCGGATGTCTTTTCCATAGTATCCCTGCGGGCCAGCTCGACCGTTCCGTTTTCCATGTCTCTCGGCCCGATGGCGATTCTTACAGGAACCCCTTTCAGCTCCCACTCCGCGAACTTGAAGCCCGGACGGAGAGTGTCCCTGTCATCTATCTTCACGGTATGGCCATGTCCCTCAAGCTCTTTCTTGAGGCTGTCCATCTTGTCGAGGATAGCGCTGCGTTCCTCCGGAGATTTGTAAATAGGCACCATCACCACCTGCACAGGCGCCAGGGCCGGAGGAAGGACAAGGCCGTTGTCATCCCCGTGGGCCATGATCAGGGCACCCATCAGACGGGTCGACACGCCCCACGAAGTGGCCCAGACATACTCCTGCCTGCCTTCCCTGTTGGTAAACTGCACATCAAAAGCCTTGGCGAAATTCTGCCCGAGGAAATGTGATGTGCCGGCCTGGAGAGCCTTGCCGTCCTGCATCATGGCCTCTATGGTCAGGGTATCGAGAGCCCCCGCAAACCTCTCGTTGGGGCTCTTGTGTCCTACCACCACCGGCATCGCCATATAATTGCGGGCAAAATCGGCATATACATTCACCATCCTGGAAGCCTCTTCGACAGCCTCCTCGCTTGTGGCATGCGCGGT
This sequence comes from uncultured Bacteroidales bacterium, assembly GCA_944322585.1. Lineage (GTDB taxonomy): Bacteria > Bacteroidota > Bacteroidia > Bacteroidales > UBA932 > Cryptobacteroides. The sequence continues at coordinate 131,103 of CALUPB010000007.1, forward strand.
ATGGCCCTCCTGCCACAGGAACTCCGCAGTACGGAGGAAGAGCCGTGTCCTCATCTCCCATCTCACCACGTTCGCCCACTGGTTGCAGAGTATAGGCAGATCACGCCATGAAGTCACCCAGTTCTTGTATGTATTCCATATTATGGTCTCGGAAGTCGGCCTGACAACGAGCTCCTCCTCCAGCTTTGCGGACGGGTCTACCACGACCCCCGGTCCGTCAGGATTCGCCATGAGTCTGTGGTGAGTCACCACCGCGCACTCCTTCGCAAACCCCTCTACATGCTCCGCCTCCCTGCTGAGGAAAGATTTCGGGATGAACAGCGGGAAATACGCATTCTGATGCCCTGTTTCCTTGAATTTGGCATCAAGTATGTGCTGCATCTTCTCCCATATGGCATACCCGTACGGCTTTATCACCATACATCCCCTTACTGCAGAACGCTCTGCCAGATCAGCCTTGACGACAAGGTTGTCATACCACTGCGAATAGTTCTCAGACCTCTTTGTAACTTCTTTTGCCATTATAACTTTGTTTTATCGGTATTTATTTTTACATTGTAGCCGGAATTGCATCTATACTTAAGCGGCCGCAGGCAGCAGCTGTCCGCAAGGTACGGATATTGCATCTGCTCCAGCGCCGCAAAGGTATAAATAATATTACAAAAAGAGGAGGTTACATATGAAAAAGAGAGTTTCATTCTTGATTTCGGCCGTATTGCTGGTGTCAGCATGCGGAACGACCGCCCGTTATTCTTCCGGCCAGAGATTTCAGGACGGGATATATTACAGCAAGGCAGATGATGCCAGGGAAATACATATCGATGTCTCCGGACATGACAACATAGACACACTGGTGGCACAGACGAAAAGTTCGGAAATATATCTTCTCGGAGACGACCCCAAGACCGTCGTAGTCCCTGAAAGCAAATCCACGACAATACGTCTGACAGGAAATACCGGAGCCTCTGTCGTAATAGAAGACACGACTGCATCCAATTTCACGATCAATTTCAACACTGACCCCGACCCGTGGTACTACAATTCCATATATTGGGATCCGTGGTATTACGGGAGCTGGAGATGGTACAGGCCATGGAGCTACAGCTCATGGTACTGGTGGAACGACTGGTGGTACGACAGTTGGTACTGGGGATGGAGATGGACATCCCCGTATTACAGTTCCTGGTACTGGGGAGGATGGTATGACCCATGGTATTGGGGACCGTACCACCATCACTGGGGATGGTACGGACATCCGATACACCACCATCACGGACCGGTATATGTCACCAACAATAATTACTATTACGGTGCTTCCCGGGCTTCCACTGTAGGAAGGCATAACAGCCCTGGTTTCTCCAGATCCCAAAGCATAGGCAGACAGAACGCATCCGTAGGGACAAGATCCTCTGTCACAAGAAGAAGCAGCGCACTGTCGTCGAGAAGCGGTTCGGCCGTACCTGTCATGAGACGGCCGGCAGGGACAACGTCCAGGACATCATCCGTAGCCAGTTCCGTTGCCACCAGGAGAAGTCCGGCAAATCCGTCAGTATCCGGTCAAAGAACCGGAGGAAGCCGTGTCGGCAGCACTGCCGGGACCGTTTCACGCAACTCCGGCTCGGTCGCACGCAGCTCTACATACCGCAGGCCGGCAGCCTCATCGTCAGGCTATAACAGGAGCGGTTCTTCCGGTTATAACAGGAGTTCCTCTTCGGGTTACAGCAGAAGTTCCTCTTCAAGTTACGACAGGAGTTCAACCCCAAGCTACAACAGGGGAACAAATTCAAGCTATAACAGACGTTCAACTCCAAGCTATAACAGAAGCAGTTCTCCGAGCTACAACAGGAGTTCCTCTTCTTCCAGATCCTCCGGCTATTCAGGAGGGTCAAGAAGCGGCGGCTCTTCAGGCGGAAGCCGCAGAAGATAGACAGTCACAGGACTCTAACCATTAAATTCGAAGATATGAAAAAGACAGCGATTACATTACTGCTTGTTGTGATGGGGGCAGGAGCGGAGGCGCAGACGATGTATGATGCGCTCCGATACAGCGAAAACAATTACGAGGGGACAGCCAGAACAATGGCGATGGGGAATGCATTCACTGCCTTGGGAGGCGATCTCGGTTCCGTTACGATAAACCCCGCAGGGTCGGCCGTAGCAAGATACTCACAGTTCACGATAACCCCGGGTGTAGCCATTTCGGTCAACTCCTCCGGCGGGACATCGCAGGATTATTTCCAGACAACATACAAAACCCCTATGGGGAAATTCTCCCTGCCGAACATAGGTTTTTCAGTGAATTTCGACACACACAGGACGTCAGGTATCAAAAACTGGGCACTCGGCTTCACCGTAAACAAGACCAATACCTATAATAATGACCTGTACACGCGTGGGCTGAATTCGACGACAACTTTCAGCGGGGCTCTCGCCACATTTGCCGCCGGCATCCTTGTGGACGATCTGATACTGACAGACTCATACGATCCTTATCCGGATTCCCGGATCCCGTACGACGTCATACTCGGATATGAGGCAGGCATAATACAGCCTCCCGGAGAAACGCAGATCGTTGACGGGAATGAAGTGCTGAAATATCCCGACACATATATCGGAGTCGCCGAGAACTACGACATCATCAACGAAGGTGATGCAGAAAATGAATTCATCAGTGCCGGACTTCCTGCCGACGCTTCCATAGAGCAGATCTACTCCAGAAGGATCCTCGGTGCGAAATACGATTATGTATTCAATTTCGGGGCGAATGTCTCCGACGTAGTCTATTTCGGGGCGAATCTCGGGATAACCTCCCTCAACTACAGTCAGGAATACTACATCCGGGAGATGTCCGGAGGAGACGCTTCCGACTACAGCATGTTCCAGACCAAATTCAACTCATTGAGATACAACAACGTCTACAGTGCATCCGGGGTTGGAGTATACGGAAAATTCGGAATAATAGTCACTCCCGGGAACGGGCTGCGGTTAGGGGCTGCCATACAGACCCCGACAGCGATGAGCATACAGGAGAGATGGAGCGCTTCCGCCGAGATGACGACCTATGATGAGACATACGGCAACGGGGACGCGGAAACACCTGAATCAGAATACGAATACAACCTGACATCACCGTTCAGATTCAATGTAGGGGCCGCATATACTTTCGGAGACTTTGCAGTCATCAGTGCCGACTATGAGATGGCGAATTACGGGGGGATGTTCATCCACGAGGCCAATACCAATGACAACACCCAGTTCGAAACTCTGAACGAGGACATCCGCGACTTCATGGGGGCACAGCACATGTTCAGGCTCGGAGCCGAGGTCAGACCGGCAAGCAGTTTCGCGATAAGGGCCGGATACGGACTCACTACCTCTCCGGAGAAAGTCGAGGATGAAGGCGGCCGGCTCGTATATCTGCAGAAACTGGCGGACAAACCAGGCAGGACCATGTCACACAGATTTTCATTCGGTCTCGGATACAGTTCTTCAGGCTCATTCTTCGCCGACCTCGCTCTTCAGGCCACAAGATATGCCGATGAATACATCTATCCGTACGACTATTACTATCTTGACGGAGAGAACGTATTCATAGACCCTACGGTAAATACACCTGAAATCCTGAGCAGGAGGTGGCTGATAAACGTCGCGCTCACCCTCGGGTTCCGGTTCTGAAGAGAAGCTGCTTCAAGGAAGTCGATGTGCACGCCACGGCAACAGGGCTGATCATACCGTACATGACAGCACGGGCATGGCTCTACCGGAGAAGAAGATAAGAAACGGCATCGGGTCCTTCGTTGAACAGCAGGTCCATTATTGAAAGGTTTTGAATGAAGCCGTATTTTCGGGAAAAGACCTGGAAATACGGTTTTTTCAATCTCAGACGTTCAAGGATGTCATCCGGACGTTTAGGGTGGATGGTTTCACGCAAATCACAGGCATCAAGGGCTTCATCATAGGGCAGACCGGACCATGTGCGGCCCGAGACAGATGGGCGACCCGTAACTGAAGGAGTTTCAGCGTCCGGAAACAAACCGGTTCCGACAGAAGAGCCTGACGGAGGACAGATGCCGGAAGAAACCGTAAACTCCGATGTAGGACGCAGCTCCACCGGCAGCCCTAGCTTGTCAAGGAAAAACCTTATGAGGGACATATTCAGTTCCCACAAGGTATCCGGCCTGCGGTCCATGACGGCAAACAGTTCGTCCTGATAATATTCGAAGAATGCCGAGGTCCTGTATGCGGAAATGATTGCCCTCTTGTGCTGCAACAGCCACGGACGGGAATAATCCACCCGTATCCCGGTAATCGGCAGGGCATGGGTGCCGTTCTCATGCACCACAGGGAACGACAGGGACTGGAGTCCGGAAGCGGAATAAAAATGACATCTGTTGCGGTACGACTGTTTCTGATAGTTCTCGCAGGCCTCGATATATGCAAACGGCCCTGTTCCCGAGTCCCGCAGGGATGACGGCAGCCATGCAGGACATCTTCCTTCAGCAGATCCACCGCTCCGCACAGAAAAACTGCACCGTCCGACTGAAGCGGACAGTGCAGCGAAATATTGTATCGGCGGGAAATACGCCGTAGACAGCAGTATATGCACTATTCTATTTCCCCTTTTGCATTGAGGTTATTGCCTTTGACGATACCTCTCCTGGAATTCCTGATAAAATCCAGAATAGTATCCCTTTCCTCGCTCTGCGGGAACCCGGCGGCTACCTTGGCGCATGCATCGGTTACATTCAGTCCGCTTGCATAGATGATATCGTACATATCCTTGATATTACGTATCTGGTCGGACGTGAAGCCGCGACGGCGCAGGCCTACGATATTCACTCCTGCATATGATATCGGATCCCTGCCGCAGAGTATGTAAGGAGGGATGTCCTTGTTGATCTTGGAACCTCCGCCTACCATTGCATGCTTGCCTATCTTCGAGAACTGGTGGGCCATCGTCCCTCCTCCGAGGATAGCCCAGTCATCCACATCGGTTTCGCCTGCAATGCCGACATAACTTACGAGAATGCAGTGCTCCCCTACCGTACAGTCGTGTGCCACATGGGTATATGACATGAGCAGGGTATTGCTTCCTATCTTCGTGACCCCTTTCCCGCTTGCCTTCGTGCCTCTGTTGATAGTGGCACATTCACGGATATTCACATTGTCGCCTATCTCGACATATGTGATCTCCCCTTCGAATTTGAGGTCCTGAGGGATAGCTCCTATCACAGCACCCGGGAAGACATTGCAGTTCTTTCCCATCTTCACATAGTTGAAGACCGTCGCATGGGGAAATATATGGCAGCCGTCACCTATCTCCACGAATTCATCAATATAGGCATACGGGCCTATTTCTACATTGTCTCCGATCTTTGCGTCCGGATGTACTGTTGCAAGTGGATGGATCTTGTTCATAATCTTTAGGTTATTTATACAGCGAACGGATCTGCCGCGCTGCGGTTGTATTTATTGAATGACCTGACTTGTATGCAGTAACCTTAGCCTTCAGAAAACCTCCGGCAAGTCTGAGGTCTCCGATCAGGTCAAGCAGTTTGTGCCTTGCGCACTCGTTCGGGAAACGGAGCCGGACATTCGTAAGATATCCTTTGTCTGAAATCTTCAGCTTCGGCACATTGAAAAGTTTCGACATGTGTTCTATCTGCTCGTCCGAAACCGGATGCTCGACTATTACGATAGCATTGTCGAGGTCTCCTCCCTTTACAAGATTATTCTTGAAAAGATATTCTATCTCATGGAAAAACACGAATGTACGGCAGATGCCTATCTCCTCGGCATAGACTATTCCCGGATCCCAGCAGGCCGTCTGTATACCGAGAACCCTGGAATCGAAATCTATCGTAAGGTCATACCGGGGGGTATCGGACGGTTCTATGCGCAGATAGGCTCCGGTATCCTCCCGCTTGATCTCTATCGGTTCCGTAATCTCCACATATCTGCGAGGTGCATCCTGCACCTGCATCCCGTCCTTCCATATCGCATCTATGTAAGGCTTTGCACTGCCGTCAAGTATAGGCACTTCCACATTGTCGATCTCTATCCTGGCATTATCGGCTCCCATCCCTGTCAGTGCGGAAAGAAGATGCTCTATAGTCCCCACCGTCACGTCGCCTTCGGTGATGGTAGTGCTTCTTGCCGTACATGAAACATTCTCCGCCAAAGCCCTGACTTCGGCATCTTCACCGATGTCCGTTCTGACGAAACGTATACCGTAATCAACCGGTGCCGGCTTTATCCTGATCCGTGCCACCTTGCCCGTGTGCAGGCCCTTGCCTTCGAATATGTACTCCTTCCTGAGTGTCTGTTGCTGCATCATTCTATAAATCAGTCATAAAACGGGGCGCAAAGATAAATAAAAATTTTTATTTTCTTCCCTGCTGTTTAAAAATAGTGTATGCCCTCAGGAATTCTTTCCATGGAATGGCAGGAGTTCCCATATATGCCTTGCCTTCCTCCTTCACATTGCTGAGGAGTCCCGCCTGCGCCGAGAATGATGTATGGTCCGCAATTGTGAGATGGCCTGCTATGCCGACCTGGCCGCCGAGCATGCAATACTTTCCTATCTTCGTCGAGCCTGCAATCCCTGTCTGGGCTGCCATCACGGTATGCTCGCCTATCTCCACATTATGTGCAATCTGGCAGAGGTTGTCTATCTTGACTCCCTTATGGATGACGGTGGACTCGGTCTGGGACCTGTCAATTGTGGTATTGGCACCTATCTCCACATCATCCTCTATGATGACATTGCCGGTATGCTCTATCTTCTTGTAAGTACCGTCAGGAAGCGGTGCGAACCCGAACCCGTCCGCACCTATGACTGCATTGGCGTGTATTATCACATTGTCGCCTATCACCATGCCACCATATATCCGCACTCCGGGATAGATGATGCAGTGGGCGCCGATCTTCACATTGTCACCTATATATACATGCTCATATATTTTCGTGAAATCCCCGACCGAGGTATTCCTTCCCACATAGGCAAAGTCGCCCACATACACCTTCCTTCCGAATTTCGTGGAGAAATGATATCTCGCATGGAAACCGCGGTGTCTCCTGTATGAACGTCTCCTTGCCGTAACATAGTCGAGCAGAGTCGCTATGGCCGTATAGGCGTTGTCCACCCTGATCATGGTGGCCGCCACCTTTCTCTGAGGCTCGAACGTTCTGTTGACCAGGATTATGCTCGCCTGACAGTCATAGACATAATGTTCATATTTAGGATTGGCCAGAAAGCAGACCGTTCCCGGCTTGCCGTGTTCTATCCTTGCGAAATTCGAGACGGCCGCTTCCGGATCCCCCTCCACTGTCCCTTTCAGTATCTCTGCAAGTTCTTTTGCCTTAAATTCCATAGGCGTAGCAGTTTATTGAGTTCAAATTTTGTGTTTTAGTAAATTTGTTATACCTTTGCCGCGTGAGTTAGATTACAGGGGTCAGGAAAGACCCCTTTTTTATTGCAACACAACCGACGGTCATGGGTATTTCAGAGATAAGAGATGCAATGGAGAGTGCAATCGTTGCACGAGGTTGCTTCATTGTGGACATAAAAATATCAAAAGATAACGAAATCGTGCTTACAATCGAGTCTGAAGCCGGTTCCGTGACCCTTGACGACTGCGTGGAACTGAGCCGGATTTTCGAAGAGAAGTTCGACAGGAACGTAATGGATTACGAGCTGACAGTGACCTCAGCAGGGCTTGACCAGCCGTTCAAGGTGCCGGAACAGTACAGGAAGGCTGTCGGTTCGATGGTGGAGGTTTCCCTCAAGGGAGGAAGAAGGATTGTCGCAATGCTTGAAAGCGCCGATGCTGATGCGATAACCTTGAAATACACTGTAATGGAAAAGACGGACGGCAGCAAGAAGAAGACTGCGGTGGAGCACACGGACTCTTTCCCGTTCGACGGGATCAATGCCGTAAAGCCATATATCGACTTCCGGTAACAGCCGTATGATACAAAGCGGACCTCCGGAAAGGATTGTCCGGATACAATTATAAAATAAATAAAAAGACATAAATCAAAAATGGAGAAGACAGAACTTAAGGACGCTTTTTCAGAGTTCAAGAATCTGAAGAACATCGACAGAGCCACAATGATGGGTGTACTGGAGGATGTGTTCCGTACCCAGCTTGCCAAGACATACGGTTCGGCTGACAATTTCGACATAATCATCAACATAGACAAGGGTGACTGCGAAATTTACTGGAACCGCGAGGTAGTGGAACACGTGGAAGATCCGAATACCCAGATTGCACTGTCTGAAGTCAACAGCGAGGATGACGAGTATGAAATCGGAGAGACATACGCCACCAAAGTGGACATGAAAAGTTTCGGCCGCCGCGGTATCCTCAATGTACGGCAGAATCTTCAGGGAAGGATAATGGACATCGAGAAAGCCAATCTGTACAACAAATACAGCGGGATGATAGGAGAACTGTTCACCGGAGAGGTCTACCAGACATGGTCCAAGGAAGCCCTTATCCTTGACGAGGACGGCAACGAACTGCGGCTTCCGAAGTCGGAACAGATTCCCGGAGAGCATTTCAAGAAGAACGATACGGTCAAGGCGATCATCAAGAGCGTGGAGATGAAGAACAACACCACTCCGTATATCGTCCTTTCAAGGACTTCCAACGAATTCCTCGAAAAACTTTTCGAGCAGGAGGTACCGGAAATATATGACGGCCTCATAACAATCAAGAAAGTAGTGAGAGTACCGGGAGAACGGGCAAAGGTGGCAGTAGAATCCTATGATGACAGGATCGACCCGATCGGAGCCTGCATCGGAGTGAAAGGTTCGCGTATCATCGGCATAGTAAGGGAGCTGCGCAACGAGAACATTGACGTGCTCCAGTGGACAGGTAATACACAGCTGCTCATACAGAGGGCATTGAGCCCTGCCAAGATATCATCTATCGTGATAGGCGGTGAAGACGAAAAGATAAGGGTGTACATGCATCCTGACGAGGTGAAGAAAGGCATCGGCAAGGGAGGATGCAATATCAGGCTCGCAAGCATGCTTGTAGGCAAAGAGATAGAAGTATGGAGGGAGCAGGATGACGAAGAGGATGTGCTGTTGACTGAATTCAGCAATGAAATAGATCCGTGGATTATCGAAAGGCTGCAGTCAATCGGATGCGACACAGCCAAGAGCGTCCTCGCATGCACCCAGGAGGATATAGCCGAAAGGGCCGATCTCGAGGACGAGACTGTAGCCGAGATATTCAGAATACTCAGCGCAGAATTTGAAGACTAATTTATTTGACACATATGGCAGAAATCAGATTAAGCAAGATTACAAGACAATTCAACATCGGGCTGTCGACCTTGGTGGACTTTCTTGCCGGGAAGGGAGTGACGGTGGACATGAATCCGAATGCAAAGATTTCGGACGAATATCTGCCGGCCATTGAGGCAAAGTTCGGTGAAGAGCAGAAACTGAAACAGGACTCGGAGAAAGTGGCCATCAAGCTCAAGGAAATAATCGAGCGCGGTTCACGCAAGAGGGGCCAGAGCGGCGAAGAGGAGGAAGAGCCTGTGCAGGAAATAATAATAAAGAGTACGAGCATAGCACCTGAGGCTTCTGCCCCTAAGGTGGAGACTCCGGCCGTACAGGAACCGGCTCCGGAACCTATACCTGAAGAAAAACCTGTTGAAGAACCGCAACCGGCCCGGGAAACTTTCCAGTCTGAGACGAAAATAGAAATCGCACAGCCTAAGGTGGTGGACAGGATAGACCTTTCCCAGTTCGAAAGGCACCACAGGAAAGAAGAGAAAAAACACGAACCGGAGCAGGAAAAAGCAGTACCGGAAGTACCTGTACAGAAAGCTGTTGCCACTGATCCTGAAAAGGAATCCGTGCCGGCAGCCACGGCCGGGAATATAGGTACGGCAGAGGTGAAGGAAGAGGCTGAAGAGAAGAAAGAGATAAAGGAAGTCCGGATCGAAGTGGAAAAACTGGCCGGGCCGAAAGTCGTGGACAAGATAGATCTTTCAAAATTCGAGACCCGGCGCAGCGGCAAGAAAAGAGAAAGGATATCCAAGGGCGGAAGCCAGAAAGTCGATGTGTCCAAGGTGCAGGCAGACAATGAAGGAGGACGCAAGGACAAGAAGAAGGAAGGGCCGAAGAAAGACCGTGAAGACAGGAAGAACCGCCGGAACAAGGGGAATGACCGTTTCAAGCCGGCAATGACGGAGGCTGAGACCGAAGAAATGCAGAAGGAAATCCAGAAGCAGATCAAGGAGACTTACGCCCGTATGAACGAAAGCAAGGGGAAGAACAATTTCGGAGCCAAACACAGAAAGGAAAAAAGAGAGCTCGCTTCCCAGAAGATGCAGGAGGAAATGGAACTCCAGGAAATGGAGAAAAAAGTCCTGAAGGTCACGGAATTCGTGACTGTCAACGACCTTGCCACTCTGATGAACATACCTGTAACCCAGGTAATCGGAGCCTGCATGAATCTCGGACTTATGGTGTCCATCAACCAGAGGCTCGATGCGGAAGCGCTGGTGCTCGTGGCTGAAGAGTTCGGGTACGAAATCGAATTCGTCACCGCCGAGATGAACGAGGCCATCGCCCAGGAGAACGAGGCCGAGGATGACGGGAACCTTGTACCGAGACCGCCTGTAGTAACCGTAATGGGACATGTAGACCACGGCAAGACTTCCCTGCTCGACTATATAAGGAAGTCCAATGTCATTGCAGGTGAGGCCGGAGGGATAACCCAGCACATAGGGGCATACAATGTCATCCTTTCCGACGGACAGAGGATCACATTCCTCGACACTCCTGGCCATGAAGCCTTCACGGCAATGCGTGCCAGGGGAGCCAAGATGACCGACATAGCCATAATCATAGTCGCAGCCGACGATGCAATAATGCCGCAGACCATCGAGGCAATCAATCACGCACAGGCTGCAGGTGTACCTATGATATTTGCCATAAACAAGATAGACAAGCCGGGGGCCAATCCGGACAGGATACGCGAACAGCTCGCCAATATGAATATCCTTGTCGAAGAATGGGGCGGGAAATACCAGTGTCAGGAAATTTCAGCCAAGCAGGGGACCAATGTGGACAAGCTTCTCGACAAAGTGCTTCTTGAAGCCGAACTGCTGGATCTCAAGGCCAATCCTCACCGCAGGGCTACCGGAGCCATCATCGAATCCTCATTGGACAAGGGACGCGGTTATCTTGCCACCATACTTGTGCAGAACGGTACTCTGAACATAGGCGACGTGATGCTGAGCGGATGCTATACGGGAAGGGTAAAGGCCATGTTCAATGAACGCGGACAGAAAGTGACAGAAGCAGGGCCGTCAACCCCGGTATCAGTGCTCGGTCTCAACGGAGCGCCGACCGCCGGAGAGAAATTCAATGTCATGGCTGACGAGAAGGAAGCAAAGGAAATCGCGAACAGGAGAGAGCAGCTCATCCGCATCCAGGGCATAAAGACACAGAAACACATGACCCTCGAAGAGATCGGCCGCCGCATAGCAATAGGTAACTTCAAGGAACTCAATATCATTGTCAAAGGCGATGTGGACGGTTCCATTGAGGCCCTTTCCGATTCGCTCCTCAAGCTGTCGACTGAAGAAGTCAGGGTAAATGTCATCCACAAGGCTGTCGGCGCCATATCGGAGTCCGACGTACTGCTTGCCGCAGCATCGGATGCCATCATCATCGGCTTCCAGGTACGGCCTTCTGCCAATGCAAGGAGACTTGCCGAAAAGGAACAGATAGAGATAAGGCTCTACTCCGTCATCTATGATGCCATCAATGAAGTCAAGAGCGGTATAGAGGGTATGCTCGCACCGGAAGAGAAAGAAGAAGTCACAGCCACCGCTGAAGTGCAGGAAACCTTCAAGATATCCAAAGTGGGAACCATCGCCGGATGTATCGTCAGGGAAGGCAAGCTCATCAGGACATCCAAGGTGCGCGTAATCCGCGACGGCATTGTGGTCTACACCGGAGAGCTCGGTTCGCTGAGACGTTTCAAGGATGATGTCAAGGAAGTGACGACAGGCATGGACTGCGGCCTCAACATCGCAGGATACAACGATGTCAAGGTCGGGGATGTCATCGAGGCGTACAATATTGTCGAAGTCAAGAGAACCCTTTAAGAAGCTAAATAGAATTGTATGAAAGGTGTTTATGTTTTCTTTGCAGACGGCTTCGAGGAGACCGAAGCCCTGACAACCGTTGACATGCTGCTCCGAGGCGGAGTCGACGTCAAGACCGTGTCCATCTATGACCACAACTCTGTACGCAGTGCTCATAAGATCCATCTGATGACAGAGTTGGATTTCAACGAATTCCTTGACACCGTCCAGCTTGACGGGACCACAGACAAGGACTTCATGGTATTCCCGGGCGGTATTCCCGGCGCCACCAATCTGGCAGCCAACAGGATGCTCATGGATCTGATGGTAAAGCACTATCAGGACGGAGGAAGCATTGCGGCCATCTGCGCTTCTCCGAGCGTGGTGCTCAGCCTTCTTCCCGGCATCGAAGGGAAGACGATGACCTGTTATGACGGTTTCGAACATGCCCTCATAGAAAAAGGGGTGAAACACTCCAAGGACGGAGTCGTGACCGACGGGAGGATCATTACCGGTCGCGGTGCCGGACACACGGTAGCATTCGGACTTGCCATCGTGGCACATATCTACGGTCAGGCTACAGCCGACACTGTCGCAAAAAGCATCATGCTTTAGAAGCTGTTCTGAATTTAAGAACAGCTTCTAAAACGACATACGACAATAGAGGTCAGCTCAAAAGGGCAGGACTCCCGACGAGACATTGAAGGTTTCCGATTTTATTTGCAGCTATGGAATTTACCGGAGATTTTATAGAAAGGCTTCTGGAAGAAGCTGCCGCCAGCCCGAGGCTGAGGACGAATGTCGATCTGCGCAATTCAGGCTCCGACAGTTCACAGAGAATGCTCAACGCACTTCTGCCTGGAACCAGAGTGGATATACACAGACACCCCGTATCGTCAGAAAGCGTAATCTGTGTCTGCGGACGGTTGGACGAAATCTTCTACGATGACAAGGGCAACGAGACCGGCCGCATCAGCCTCTCCCCTGCCGACGGCAGGTACGGCTGCCAGGTTCCTGCCGGAGTCTGGCATACGGTCGAAGTATTCGAGCCGAGCGTAATCTTCGAATCCAAAGACGGCAGGTACGGAGAAGACGGCAGCGAGAGGCTTTGATTTTCAAACATGTCGTCATACGAAAGGCTGAGGCCATGCATCCCTCAGCCGATCCGTCCCGTCAGGAAGCTGTTTTAATTGTCATTATAAATTTTATGAAGTATTTGATAGTTAACCGTTCTTTCTTTTTGAAAAAATTCAAAACAGCTTCTAAAGCTTTTCCAAGAGTTTGGTCAGTCTCGCGGAAAGCCGTTTCCTGAGTATCGCACATCCAGAGATATCCACATTGTCCGCATAAGACAGACAGAAACTGCAAAGAGCCTCCAGCGAGGATGTATTATAAAGAACCGTTCTGAATGTCCATCGGTTCTGTCTTTTTCTTCGCGAAATTCACTGTCTAGATCATGAACGCCCTGCTTAGATCGTAGTAATTCCGGTCTGCCGTATCGTCCGTATCCGTTGCCAGGACGGATGCGACAATCGACCATTCTATCCTGATCCGCGGAGTGAAGGAAGTATCTCCGATGCTAAGGAACAACAGTTTGTGAAGCAATGTCATCCCAGTCGCATCGATCATTCTGAGTTCCGGTACCGACTCCATGAACCTGTCCGGATTGAAGCCCTGTTTCATTTCCTGTCTGTCCGCCATGACCGATATGCCGGCCTGCGGCACCGACAATGTCGTCTTCAATGTCCCTTCCTGCTTCAATGACATGAACAGACGGTTCATATTGTACACAGTCAGGTTCCCATACGACAGTTTTGCTCTTCCCTTGTTCTCGTACCATGCAGGTTACTCGAATCCAGTGATGACCGCAAGCAGATAACACAATATCATCATATAGCTGATAGCAATGTCTTCACCTTCTCGGCATTTGATGAACGCCTCGGCAGCAATGACCCTGATGTTCCGCATCAGTGCTTCCCGGTCAATATGCAGCATTTTCAGAAGAGGCTCCTCCCTTGCCTATGTCACTATCTGCGATGCCCTCTGATCTACAAGTCTGGCTGTAGTCATGTATGCAGGACTGTCATTACCGGCAGCAGAACCGGCAGAGAACACGTCCCTGAGATATTTGATGACACTGTCATTATATTTGTCTATATAGTCCGCTGTCAACGGGAACCACGGCAAGGCATTATGCTCTATCTGACTATATCACATGATTATCACATTATCGCTACAAAGATATTCATTTATTTGCACTCTGTACAGGATTTCAATCCTGTCTGCCGCATTTTCGGTATCCCGGGCCCCCCGGAATTTCAGTCAGCCTCGAAGGACTCCGGTTCCACCTCACTACAGACTTGCGATTTCCTTTTCATAGAATTTCGAAGTGTTATAGAGAGCCCGGGCCATCTCCTTGCGCAACGACTCGGCTCCAGAACTTCGATATCCTCCCTGTGCATCAACAGTTCCTGCACGAAATCATATATCATTAATATAAATAACGTTATCTCCAATTAAGATAATTTTAGTATTATTGCAAGTTGCTTAACAAAATTGTCATAACCAACAGTTGTGATTGGAATTCCAATTAAGTATACGTGATTATGTACGTCCCGGACCATCTAATATAATTGCCTATATTTGCATTATTCAATCGAGACATAATATGAAACTAAATAGGATAAAAGCAGTATTGGCAGAGAAAGGTATTTCGCAGACATGGTTGGCAAAGCGGCTTGGTAAAAGTTTCAGCATGGTCAATGCTTATGCCTGCAATAGGATTCAACCTAATCTGGAGACACTTATGCAAATTGCGGTTATTCTACAGGTGGATTTAAAAGACTTGATAACTGATAAAGACGAACGGTAAAATGAAACATTTCAGCGAGGCAACACGGGTGCAGATGCCGGCAATGGTTCTACACTTTAATGTAAATGTTGGAAATAATGAGTAAAGAATTGACCATCATAGATAAAGACTACATCCGGTAGGTGGAAGACCTTAGTGTACGCTATCGTCAAAGTCAAATTAAAGCAGCGGTCAGGGTTAACCGTGAGTTGCTTAAATATTATTGGGAACTCGGCCGTGACATCGAAGAAATGCATGTGGAAGAGCGGTGGGGAAAGAAAGTCATCAAGAATCTTTCAGTGGATTTACAGCGCAAAAATCCCAACGCCACAGGCCTTTCTCGAACCAACATATATTACGCAAAGAAATTCTATTTGCTTTATTCTCAGTATCTAAAAGTTGTTCCACAAGCTGTGGGACAATTACAAGATGGAAAAGTGCCACAAGGTGTGGCAGAATCTTCGATGCCTGTCCCACATGTTGTGGGACAATTGGAAGAAATGCTTTTTTCCATACCTTGGGGACACCATCGTTACCTGATGGACAGGTATAGCCATGAACCGGCAAAAGCTCTCTTCTATGTAAGAAAGACTATGGAAGAGGGTTGGAGTCGTGATACATTGCTCAACTTCATGGACAATGGCCTGTATGAGAGAGAAGGCAAGGCTTTGACAAACTTCATCCGCACATTGCCGGAAACGACAAGCGATCTTGCACAGGAATTGACAAAAGACCCTTATAACTTTGCCTTTACAGGAATAACACAACCCTACAACGAGCATATTCTCAAAGATGCGCTGCTTGCCAATATCTCGCAATTTCTGCTGGAACTCGGTACCGGATTCGCATACATAGGCAAAGAGTATAGACTTCAGATCGGACAAAAGGAGAAATTTATCGATCTGCTTTTCTACAACTTGAATCTCTCATGCTATGTAGTGATTGAAGTGAAAATCGGTGAATTTGATTTTCAAGATCTCGGACAGTTAAGTGGTTATGTGGTAGCTTGTAATCATATTCTTAGAAAAGAGGGCAGAGACAATCCTACAATCGGTTTGCTGATTTGCCGCCAAAAGGATTCATTGCTTGCCCAATACGCATTGGAGGGCAGCAATCTCCCTTTAGGCATATCTGAATATGAGCTGTCAAAACTCTATCCTGAAGACATAGAGGGCACCATACCTACTATTGAAGAGATAGAGGCAAGATTAGGTGAAAATCTAAATGGAGAACAGACAGAATTATAAGCGACAGCTTGGTTCAATAGTCTATTAAGTCCAATAGATTTTTTGCAGGAATTATAGGCAAATATAGTAAGTTTTAAGTAAGTTTATTCTCCGACACATGCCCTACAGTGCCTTCTGACGGGCATGAAAAAAGGCACCCGAAAGTGCCTTAGTAAGTTTATTCCAGCCCTACAGCCACCTGTAATGCCGTTTTAGAGCCTAATATTCTTCCTCGTTGAATTTGTTCAAAGGTTTACATAAACTATTGATTATTAATATAATCTTTTCATAAAATTATATCAAGGGTAAAGAATAAGGTAAACTCTATTGTCTGTAGAAATATGTAAATCCCCATATCACAGAGAATTACTTATGAGCTACTTCCATAACACCATCGGATGTGCCGACATTCTGCGGAGATTTCCTCTTTTGGGAGATTAACCGTTTATCCTGCTCATCCGCTCGCAAATCAGTTCATTGTATCTGTTCTTCAGCTCTTCATCCAGGAATGACTGTCCGATAAATTCAGACATCCGAGGATGCAGTCTGACATATTTCCCGATAAGTCTGTCCACTATTTTCGGGTCTATCCCCATCGTCTCTCCGGCTGCGATGAAATCCGACCGTTTGAGGCGCTTCTTCCGACCGTTCAATGTCAGGGCAAGTTCCTCATCGTCTTTCGGATTGAGAATGGAGGCATTGAGAAGGTCGTATGCCGGGGTCAGGCGAATCGTCCCGTCCTGCGGTTCATACAGGGAGAAATTCTTCAGGTGCATATCATTGTTCCCGGTAATCCAAGAAAACAGGACTGTTTCAAAAAAGTTGGTGACATCCATTTTCGGCATTGACGAATATTGTGCTATCGCTTTGGCAATACGTTCATAACTACTCTTGTATTTGTACTCTGTCTGCCGCCCGGTAAGCTGACACATATCTTCCATCGCCATCTTTTCTCCTTTTGCATCCCTGTCTATCCTTTTTGTCAGATAACACAATGTACCGTCAGCCATACGCATCAAAGTATGCGGGACAACATCGATTTTTGCCACTTCCGCAAGGTGCATGGTCAGATCCTCCGTTTCCGGCATAGACTTGAACTGCATCGTCTGCGGCTTGCAGATGAAACTGCCCCACAGACCGACTATCGTCAGCCGCTGACTCCCTTCGTGCTCGTTCAGATGTAACGACAGTTTAGGCTGTACACCGGTAAGAGATGTCTGATCCTTTATAATCTGCAATGCCAGCTGCTCAAGATCTTTACAGGTATAATCCAACACAGGGACTTTTTCCGTACCGAAAAACTTCCTTGCACATCCAGGATGGAAGTCTCTGTCTCCTTTTTCAAGGGGACGGTAACAATACAGGCACCTACACATCATCATTTCCATCCATATTTACAGGTTTGACACTTACTGCACCTATACAGTCACTGCAACACAGCAGGAGCAGGGACATCCTGTCAAGTACACTTATGTCCGTATTGCGTAATGCTACATCCAGAAGCCATCCTTCAGGAATGAGTCCGTCAAAGAAAGGGAACAGGACATTGCTCCTGTATGGCTGGTTTTGCAAAGGAAGTGTCAAGCTGACAGGCTTTGCGTTTTCCGAAGCAAGATACTCCGGAAGATAGCGGAACTCATATCCGTCATCGCTTTCCGTAAGGACTCCGGCAAGGATGTCCTTGTAGTATATTACCGCCTGTTTCATCGCTACTTGGGCTGTGGAGCCATTTCGTAATTGAAGAAATCCAAAAGTTGGTTTACCTTGTCAAGACGCAAGGTCTGTTTTCCTTGTTCCAAGTCCCGCACAAACCGCAGACCGACACCGGACTTCAGGGAAAGGTCCTCTTGAGTCATATTGAATTGCTTGCGCAGCGATTTTACCGTTGCCGACAGGTTGTTCATACTGAAATTTATATCTGTTCGGGTACAAATATAGGAAATTTTCAAAATTTATACTACATAGGGTATAAAATATTAGTTTAACGACGAAATATACCCGATATAATATAATAAAGCGGTAAAGTTTCACAATGTCACCGGATGTGGTTATTCTGCGGAGGATTTCCTCTTTTAGGAATAAAAGATCAGGCGAATTCCTCTTTTAGTATATCAAAGACATAGACCGGGCTCTGATAATATAGGGACTGTCGTAAAAAGAATAAAATTTTATAACGAATTGATTGCCAATATAATATAAAATTTGTATCTTAGCTAAAGATAAAAAGAATACCCCCAACCGCCATGGAAAAGCCGAATTTGGAGGTATCGCAAAAATTAATCTGCATGGCTAAGGTACAAAATTTCTCTGGAATATCACCCGATCTCCCTTTCACGGAGTTCGATTTTTATGAATTGTATAGGCAGACATTCGCGACTAGCGAGCTGG
>CALUPB010000008.1 GCA_944322585.1 uncultured Bacteroidales bacterium
TGACAAAATTTTCAAGGAACTCATTTTATTTACTGCCAGAGCCGCTTAGGCTCGGCTGATTTTTAACGAACTATTGGCTTGTTTGATCCAACAAATATATTACTTCCTATCTATTTAATGATGCATTATAGGCAAAAACCGCAAAAATAGAAGATATGGTATTTAGGCGGTTCTACACTTTTTCCAACGAATAAGACACCATTTATACACTTTTCCATCAAAATTGAGGCTTGAAATCTACACTTTTCCATTAAATCATCAACTTTACTTTATCCCCGTATTCATATATACGTTCATTAAAGTAAAGTCAAAATGAGGGAAGAAAAGAGATGGCTGCGCCATGGCAAAATTGGCTACAGCCTTTTTCTTTTGGCTGCAAAATTTATTTGTGCTCCTAGTGTTATTAAAGCCGAGCAAAATGCCACTCTGACCAAAGACAAGATTCCACGATTAGAGCCTGAAAATATCCGTGAATCCATCCTCGATTTTACAGCCCGTTTTGGCGAAATAAACCCCGACATGCCCTATCTTTGCAGACGAGGTCTGTCGGGGCCCGAAAGGGCTGTTTTTTCCTCTTTTCCCTCTGTTCGGAGAGAGAGACAATGAAAAAAACGTTAAATCTTCGATTTTTCGCAAAAAAACAAGTAAATTTTTGAGTAGTCTACCTTTTAATCTGTAAACTATTGATAATCAATAAGAATATAATAGTGCGTCGTATAAAAAGGACCTCAATCCGGAAACGACTTCAGCATCTGATAAAATCATTAAAAAGCCTATTTTAAGAAATCTTTCCTATCCAATTCACCATTGTCTCCACATTAACTGTGGCAGTCGTTGAGATACGTACCGGACACAATCCGAACCTGGCGAGTATTCTGTCCTTTATGGCATCCCGCGACTGCTGTACTTCATTCTCTTTATGGAAATGCCATCCGTCAACCTCGATTGTCTGAAGGGGTTGTTTGGTAAGAGTATTGTAAATCAGGAAGTCAACATGTGCGAGAGGACTTGACGCAAATGCTTTTTCCTGTTCGTCCAAAAGGGACCAGTCAGCGATCAGCCTTGCCAATGGATAATGACACAAGACTCCTGTGTTCGTTTTCTTCAGTTTCGCGACGGCTGTCATAATCGTATCGTACATGATGTTTTCGGAGAAATATTCAGACACGGCCGGATGGGACTTGCCGTACGCCAGCCTCTCTTCCGTATATTGCCTGTATAGCAGATCAAACACTGAATGCAGCCTGCTGTCTTTGACTTCAAAATTGTTATACCGGATATAAGCTATCAGCTGGGCCAGATTCGAATCCTGTGGCATATCATTGCCGTTTGTAACTACACATAAATGAGTTTTTGCCCTGGAAATAGCCACATTGAGCAGATTTGGATCATCCGAAAACGCAGTAGGAGAATTATCCACTGTACTCAAAATGATTGTATCGCATTCGCGACCCTGATACTTGTGCACCGTGCTGGCTGTATTCTGCCCCAAAGCCTTGTTGATTTCCTCCGCCTGCGTCCTGTATGGAGTAATGATGCCTACAGTGCCTTTATCTTCGTATTCGGGCATAACTTCCTGTGCTATGACATCTATTTCCCGCTGATTGAAATGTCCTCTGGCATGATTGCCTTTCACTGTCTGCACGACTTGCAACACTTTTTCCTCGTCATGGTCTTCAGTCATGGCTACCAGTTCTCCATCATAAAATTTTTCATTGCAGAATTCTATGATTTTAGGATGACAACGGTAATGCTCTCTCAACAATGTTACAGGGGCATCCCTGAATACTTCCGTACAGGATTTCAGGAAACTATGCGTGGCGGCATTGTATCTGTCATCAACGCCATAGGCTGATTGAACAGCATCCAATGCGAGTCCTTCTTCTTTGCTGACAACATTGGGAAGCTGTTTGTCATCGCCTACGATTACGGCATTCATTGCACATGACAAGGTCAGCGCTCCAGTCTTTATGTCCACCTGGGATGCCTCGTCCATAATCACATAGTCGAAAACCATATCCGGACTGATACAGCTTTTGGCAGAATAGGCGGTACTGAGTACGACAGGGTATTCTTTCAGGAAATCTCCGGTTCGCGATTTTATATTTCTGAGCGTGAATTTCTGTCGCTCTCCGTTTTTATAGCGCCTGGCAATCCTGCTCTTTAACAACATGAGGGAAGTTGAACGCAATTCTTTTATATTGATATCAACTGATTGCAGAGTCGCGGCAACAGAATCCAATTCCTGCCGAATTTCCGTCTTTCGGGAAGAATAACAGGCGGATTCGAGGTACGATATTACGGACGAAGGCGGAAGATTGAGGAAAGAAAACATCTTCATACCCAGTCTGAACGCCCATTCCAACCGGAACCACAAACCTGGTTTAGTCCCACTCTCTATTCTTCTCTTATAGAAGTTGAGAAGTCTCATGAGCAATAAAGAACCTTTGCCACTCAGCCATTCATAACCGGCGTCTCCTTCCTGAAGCATATCATTATACTTCATTTCTTTCAATAAAGCATCATATTCTGCTTTCAGCTGGGCATGACGCATCCGGGCATCAAATCCCCGCGACACCGCACGGAGCGAGTCCATTGCCTTTTGCATTACAGGATTTTCATCAATAATCCACCCGGTCATGTCAGGATATTCAGGCTGATTGGCTATGAATGCCTCCTTGTTCTGTACACTGCCCAGTCTGGCAACAATGAAACCCAGTCCCTCCTCTTCCATTTTTTCCAGGACATTCTGTACTGCCGAATTATTGTTGGATACAACCAGTACAGTCTTATCCGCCATCAGCAAATTCGCAATGATATTCAGAATAGTCTGTGTCTTGCCCGTACCAGGAGGACCTTGGATAATGCTTGCCTGATGTGTCAAGGCATTTTCAACGGCCGTTTTCTGACTGGCATTGCATCCGAAAGGATAAAATATCCGTGCAGGTTTGCTATAGACTGCCAGCTTTGTCTTGTCTCCAAGGTATTGTGCCAATGGGACATTGTCCCGCTTCACATCCACCAGATCATATTGCCTGGAGAGGATGCTGTCATCGTCTTCCGTGAGCAGCCCTGTCTCATCCGCCAGTTTCCGGAGATATTCCCATACAGAACCGCCGTTCCTATCAATCGGAGTCCGGGTGACATAGACATCCCTGCTTTCAAGATTTTCAGAGTAACCATTAGTATAAGTCACACGGTAAAAAACACGCCGGCCATCCGTAAAGCGGAGCAGTTCGCTTACATTCGTAATGTGGCGGTTTCTGATATACAGTCCCATTTCCCAAAGATTGATTGACTCCGGATTCGCAAGATACAGCAATCTGGAATGACTGTAACTGAACACGCGCGAAGAAGAGGAGAAGCGCACCATCCAGAGACCGTTTCTGTTCTCATTTATCGCAGAGACCTGTTCCGTAATAAACATCCGTTTATCGCCTTGCCTCTCCAGATCGACAATCATACACCGCCTTGCATCCATAACGAAGATATTTAATACACCACTCCCCTGCTACCTTGGTTCCGGAGGGGTAACGGCGACCCTGTCTCCGGGCCTGACTTTACGGACACTCTTGCCCGTCTGTTCCACAATTCCCACCATCTCGTGCCCTACGGTTACCCCGGGGACTGCACGGGGTACACTGCCATGCTTTATGTGCAGGTCACTTGTACAGATACTGCCGAGAGTCACTTTTACAATCGCATCCCGTGGATCGAGCAATTCCGGTATATCCTTTTCGATCAGTTCAAAATGTCCTTCTTCTACATACGTACAGGCCAGCATTTTCCTGCCGGCGCTTTCCCTGGCTTCATCCGGAAGGACGGATTCCGGTACATATCCATTTTCCATACCATGTCTGACATGCGGTCTGCGCATATCAGCGTAAATTTACGCAAAAACCACGGAATAACCGAGAATTTCCATGCACCTTCTTGCAATCCGGGAGAAAAGGCGTAACTTTATCGGCCAAACTTGAGTAAAAATATGGACTTTTCGAAAACGGCCCTGTATGACAGCCTGATCTCCAGGTCAAAGGCAGAAGTGGATGATATCAGACGTCTGCTAAACTGCAATGTAAAATCGAGTCTTAACAAAGCCGATATGACCCTGCAGGTTACGGAATATCTCCTGAACAATCCCGGAGACTGGCTCATAAGATTTCCGATGAACGATCTGTCTGTCGTAAAGGGGCTGGTCAGCATAAAGCCCGGTGCACGGTACAATGCCGGTCTACGTCCTTATCCGACTGTCCTGGAGCTTATGGAACTGATTGAAAGCGAGACCGACAAGAACGGGAATACGATAATGTGGACATCAGCGGAAATGCACCGCTGCCTCAAGTCCGGGATCGACAGCGCCGTCGCATATTGCCATTCCCACGATTACCCCATCTATGAAACGTATGTCTCGGGAATGCTGACCATCTACGGTATAGTGCGGATGGAGGATATGATAGACATGCTGTACAGTGTGGAGAAAATGCTCGACGAACAGCGGGAAACCGTGCATGGACTCGCCTGCAATGCATTGGGATATATCAGAGACAGCCTCCTCCTGCAATATTATGCCATGGAGATCGACAACTTGCGGTTCTACACCCATCCTGCCTTGGAATATCCGGGAAAAATATATTTTGAACGTAATTCAAGGAAGGATGCCGTCAGGGCCGGGAAGAAATTCCCGCTGGAAGAGATCCGCAAGGCCGGTGCACCGGGACCGTTCATCACGGCAGGGGCCGGCTCTTCATACGGGCAGGCACTGATGCGTGAACTGGAAGGGCTCGGACTCACGGGAGATGCCGCAAAGATGGCATATCATACGTGTTTCATGACAGCGCAGGACAACCCGGCCGGCCTTATAAAATATCTGTCGAAAATCGGAGCAGGGAAACTCAGCTCCATGGAACATGTCGGACGGATAATGAATGTACTGATGGCATTCTCCAACAACATGCCACGATGGATTTTAGACGGATATTCATCTTCCGAGGTCTGAACAATCCGCTCATCAGCCATATGGGAAAGATTACAGGAGGCTTTCTGACCACATTCGTATCCTGCGTCACAATCTGCATGTCCGCCGCGGCACAGGAGGACTCATTGAAGGTGGAGGAAAGGAGGGACAGCATAACCGAGGCACGGATTACAGCCGAAAAGTACGCGGAAGAGGCGTCCAGCAGCCGGACAGGACACAGCCGTCTCGAAAAGACAGACTTCATATACGGAAACGTCGTATTCAGTTCTCCCGACCTGATCAAGACTCTTCAGGCTCTTCCGGGCATCAATCCCGGTACAGAACTGATGTCGGGACTGTACGTCCACGGAGGAGAAGGCTCCGACAACCTGTTTCTGCTCGACGGAGTGCCGATGTACCAGATAAGTCATCTCGGAGGGCTGTTTTCATCTTTCAACACTGATGTAATAGATCATCTGGATTTCTACAAGAGCGGATTTCCCGCCAGATACGGCTCCAGAATGAGTTCCGTAGCGGATATTACCACACGTGACGGAGATTTCAACGGGTATCACGGTAATTTCATGCTCGGACTTATCGACGGCCGTATCCGGTTCGAGGGGCCGATAGTCAGGGACAGGACCTCATTCAACATAGCTTTCCGCAGAAGCTGGCTCGATGCCGTACTCGCTCCTGTCATCAATATTGTAAACAGAAAGAACGAAAAAGGAGAAACGATAGGCGGAACATATAATTTCTATGACCTGAATGCCTCGGTCACGCACAGGTTCGCTCCCGACAACATCCTGTCCCTTAAATTCTATCATGGCAGGGACCATCTGAAACTGCAGCTGGACACACAGCAGTCAGTCCCATCGGATGAATCCGGTATCGGAGGGATGCTTTCCGGTACGGACAACCTCCACACCGACATATCGTGGGGAAATACCCTCGCCTCGCTGAACTGGGCATACAGGATACGGGACAATCTGGGAATGAAGTCAGTAATGTATTACTCGGGCAGCAAAGCCGATGTCAGGTATTACTGGCATGATCTGGAATCCGACAAAACCGGGCTTGATATTTCCATGGACGAGACCAACCGTTCCAGGATCAACGATATTGCCGTCAATACCGATTTCAGCTGGATGCCGCACAAATCGCATCATGTCAGATTCGGCGCATCTTACCAGTTCCACATATACAATCCGTCAAGGCAAAGCCTTGCGATGAACGGTTCGGCCCGTGATGCAGACTCGTCATCAAGACACTATACCGGACATGAGCTGGCGCTTTATGCTGAGGACGAAATTTCTTTAGGTGAGCGGATAACCTTGAATGCAGGTCTGAGATATGCCATGTTCGGAGTCTCGGGAAAGGTATGGCACCGTGCGGAGCCAAGACTGTCTCTTATGGTAAAATGCAGTAACGCCATGGATTTCAAGGTTTCGTACACTGAAATGAACCAGTTCGCCCATCTCGTCTCCACCACATATCTGGACATCCCTACCAACTGCTGGCTTCCTTCTACCTCAAAAGTCGCTCCGATGCATTCCAGACAGGTTGCCGGAGGACTGTATTGCAGGCTGCCGCACAATTTCCGCATCAATGTGGAAGGGTGGTACAAGACCATGGACAATCTTCTGGAATATTCCGGTGCAAACGCGCTCTTTCCCCCGCTTGACACGTGGGAAACATCTTTCAACAAAGGGAAGGGACGTTCCTACGGACTTGAAACAGAATTCGGCTGGCACTCTGACTGGCTCTTCCTGACCGCATATTATACCCTGTCATGGAGCCGGAGGAAGTTCGATGACATCTGGCCGGACTGGTATTCCCACAGATACGACAACCGGCACAAGCTCACCCTGATGGGCACATGGAAAGTCAGCAGGAGCGTAGAGCTCTATGCTTCATGGAATTACCACAGCGGCAACTGGATGACCGTCGCCTCCCACATCTATAATTCCGGAGAAGTATTCGACCGGATATATACTAAGCCGAACAATGTCAACCTTCCCGACTACCACCGTCTTGACCTTGGTGCCAATTTCAGGAAAATATCGGCAAAAGGGATTGAACATGTCTGGAACATAGGTATATACAATGCCTACTGCAGGAAAAACGTCGTTTTCGTCGCTGTCGATGAACGTGAAGACAAAAGCCTGTACGGAACAGGACGTGCGATATTCCCCATCATACCGTCTTTCAGTTATACATTAAAATTCTGACAATGAAGAACTACAGCCATATAATTACCTGCATCTGCTGTCTGACACTCACGGCATGTGAAGTGGAATTCGATTTCAACGGGCTCGATGATGCACCTCTGTTTCTGCTTGACGGAAATATAGGGATCACAACTGCAGATCAGGAGACAGGCAGTCTCGGAATGTACCTCTATGCCGTACCTTCAGCAGCCGGAGAACGGACATTCAGCGAAGACGCCAGATGCACGCTCAAGATATACATAAACTCAGAACCGGCAGAAATCAAGGACTATATAACAATCGAACCTTTTTACGGATATATAACAGGCAATTACCCCGTGAAGCCGGGAGATGAAATCCTTGTCACCGCCGAATCCGACGGCTTCCCTACGGCGTCGGCCAGGACAGTAATCCCTCAGGCCCCTCCGGTGGCGGATGTATCCTGTACGATGGAAGGAGACAATCTGAAAATCAGATTTTCCATTGAGGACAATGAGGGGACCGACGATGCCTATGCATTCTGTTTCAGACAGACAGTATCGTACAACGTGCCGTCGGATAATGATCCGGGGTCATCGCTCGACCTGTCTTTCGGGAATCCGGAAGAATCTTCATTTTCCGACACCGGCCCGTTCGACATAAGCTGGGATGACGGATGGCGGTATTACGGGATTTCCGATGATTCCTTCAGCGGCGGACGCAGGGAATTCGAAGTGACGGCACCTTATAAATCGCCATCCGGATACGGAACGCCCTATTTCCGTATCGAGGTACAGAGGATTTCACCGGAAAGGCTTCGCTACGAGATTGCGTGCAGAGACAAAAGGACCAACCTTCTCGGATTTATCGGGCTGGCCCCTGTCACATTTGCATATACCAACGTTTCAGGCGGATCGGGATGTATTTCAAGCTATAATTCGGGCGGTACCGGCTGGATTCCGATCCCTTATGAGTAATAACGGCTCTACCTAAGCTCTGTAAGGACAGGTTCTTTGACCGTAGAGACCTCCGTCATCGGATTTTCATTGAGCTGTTCGAAGATGACAATCCTGTTCTCGCCCATGTTCAGCCATACTCCAGGAATATAGAGGGTCTGCTGCGGCCCGACCTGCCAGTAACGGCCGATATTCCTGCCGTTGATGAAAACGATGCCCTTGCCCCAGTCACTCATGTCTATAAATGTATCTCCCGTCTTATCAAGTGTAAATGTTCCTGAATATACGACAGGACAATTTTTGAGCATTTGACCCGAGGAGGCGGTATTGTCATGTACACAGCGGCCGGCAGAGGAAAAGTCAGGCACTTCGCTCATCGGAAGCCGGTACATGTTCCAGCCTCCGGTTATCTCGTTTCCGGCAATGGTGACAGGGCCGATTATACCTTTATTGTTATGCGTAATCTCGCTGCCATAGTTTATACGCCCCATATTCTCCACCAGTATCTGCAGAGTGGCGTTGAAAGGCACATCAATTTCCATGGAGTATGTCTTTGTATTGCGGTTCAGGACTCCCGCCTTTTCACCGTCCACATACACGACCGCATAGTCCCTAAGCCCGGGGATTTCAAGGGTCCCGCTGATAGGCTGGTTGAACCTGCGCGTATAGAGCACATATCCGTATCCCTGGTTGAGCTGCTCGAATGTAAGCGGTCCGGATGCGGTTTCAGGCTTCATCCTTTCGGTATAAGCCAGCAGATCCATGACCTTGTCTAACTTGATGGAAGGGATGGAAATGACCGGTATCGGAGCAGGTGCCTCCGGGATATCATATTCCACATACTTTCCGATAACTGCGCGGATGGAATCGTATTTCGGAGTCACCCAGCCGGCCTCGCTGATCGGGGCATCATAGTCATAACTCGTCAGATCCGGCTGGATATCCCTCCTCTTGTCATAGTTCGCCCCGCTCGTAAAGCCGAAATTGGTGCCTCCGTGCACCATGTAGAAATTGAACGAAACATCATTCTTCAGATAGTTCTCGGTCCTGCGGGCCACATCAGACGGGCTGACGTAAGGGAACGGCTCGGCCCAGTGTGAAAGCCATCCCGGATAGAACTCGGCAACCATGTACGGACCTTCCCCTCCGTGATACCTGTCCACGACTTTCTTGAGATTCTCCACATCGCTTTCCCCGTTTGCAGTTGGCAGGGCACCTTCCGTGGAACCGCCCTCGAAAAGCCAGCTGCCGTCGGACGTGAACAACGGCACCTCGAACCCGGCATCGGCAAGCTGCTGCTTTATCCTGGCATTGTATGCCTTATGCTCCTCCAAAGGAATATCCTGACGCTGCGAGACATACGAACCGAATTCATTCTCGCACTGCACCATTATTATAGGGCCGCCCTTGGTGAACTGCAGGTCGCCCACTTCCTGATAAAGACGTTCTATATACGCCTTCGTGTGTGCCAGAAATGCTTCATTGTCCCTGCGCACCTCCATTCCCGGGACATTCTGCAACCACCACGGATATCCTCCGAATTCCCATTCTGCACAGACATAAGGTCCCGGACGCAGAATGACCATCATCCCTTCTTCCCCTGCAATACGAATATACTCGGCCAGATCCTTGCCCCCGCTGAAATCCCATTTCCCCGGCTCCGGTTCATGAAGATTCCAGAAAACATAAGTAGCCACCGTATTCAGTCCCATTCCTTTCATCATCTGCAGACGGTGCCTCCAGTATTCATGCGGTATCCTTGCATAATGCATCTCCCCTGACAGTATCGGGGTTATCTCCCCGTTCAGATAGAAATGCCCGTCCTTGATTTCAAATGATTTGACATGCTGCGCATATGCGCCCGTGGAAAAAATGCCGCCGACAAGCAGCATGCAGATTAAAAAGATTCTCTTCATCGGTTATCAGTATATGTTCCTCCCGGAAAGCCTGTCTTCCCGGCAACGGACAAATATACGAAGAAGCCGAGAGCAGAACAAATTTATTTGTTTTGCCGAGGCGTGAACAGTATATATGGCGTCAGCCAAATATCGAAGAAGCCGAGAGCAGAACAAATTTATTTGTTTTGCCGAGGCGTGAACAGTATATATGGCGTCAGCCAAATGGATACATGACAGGATTTCCTGCCACGACGGCTCAGTAGACATGGATGCTGGCACCCTGGGCTGAAGGCAGGTAATTGATGCCGTACCAGCACATCTGCAGAAGGATGAACGAGAAAACGAGCAGAGCGAACAGCAGGTCGTGACTGACATGGGGGGCGCTGCCGGAAACGGGGCACCCGGCCCGTCCCTGAATGTCCGGAGAACTGATAATCCGTCCGTGGGAGGCGTAAGCCCTGAGATGAAGATAGAGCAGATAGCTTAGCCACGTGGCGGCTGCCCAGGTCTCCTTCGGATCCCATGTCCACCAGTCTCCCCAGGCCTGTTTGGCCCATAACGCCCCCATAACCATACCGAGGGTCAGGAAAGACCATCCGACACGCACCATATTGTCGCACATCCCCATTTCCGCATCAGAAGGCACTCTGCCGGACGGACGCAGCCACAGATAAAGAGCGAACAGGGTAACGGCCCCGAGAAGCGCATAGGCAAACATATAGACGACAACATGAGGCACGAACCAGACACTCTGCAGGGCCGGCATCAGGGACCTGTCATGTATCTCCGGACGGAAAAGATTGATGCACAGAAAGACAACCGCCATCATGGTGCTGAATGGCAGTATCCACCTGTAACGCCACCTCAGATAGACAATCACTCCCGACAGGGAAACGAAGAACGAATACCATAGTCTGGTCTCCCCTACGGTCCGCAATGGAGGCCGTTCGAGCGAAATCCACAGTCCGACAATAAAAGCCAGGAATATCAGGGAACCGCACAATGACATGCCTGCCGCGGCATAGACACGGCGCCGGGAAACCGGAACGTCTTCCGTGCTTCCGGGATTTGGATTGCGGGAAGAAGGAAGGCTGTCTGTACCGGCAGACGGTTTTCCTGAAAACGAAGCTCCGGAACCGACTCCGACCCTGACAAAAGACATCACGGCACCTGCCGCCCAGCATAAAGAAGCCGCCAGGCCGAACCATATCAGATAATTCCAGTCCATATCATCTCTTCCAATTGTCCATAACCACCGGTCATTCCTTTAACTCCTTTCCTTCCAGTGCCCTGCCTCCGCGCTGCCGGGACTTTCACCATTCAGTTCACCGTCCATATCATTCCCGACAGCACTTTTGCCAGAGGGCACTGCATATCCGTCTCTTTCAGCGATACCACAGTCAAGGCGGACAGCATACCCGTCTCTTTCTTTGTCACTGCCTCCAGGACGGACATCGTGCCCGTCTCTTCGGAC
Organism: uncultured Bacteroidales bacterium; assembly: GCA_944322585.1. Taxonomy (GTDB): domain Bacteria; phylum Bacteroidota; class Bacteroidia; order Bacteroidales; family UBA932; genus Cryptobacteroides. The sequence continues at coordinate 11,472 of CALUPB010000008.1, forward strand.
GGTTCTCCTGCCGGCTCCTGCAGTAAGGAAGATCAGAATTCCTCCGCACAGCACCATCCAAAGAGCCACATGCACCAGCCGGTACCACGGATCATGGACACATTCCAATATGCTGACAGAGCTCCACTTCCCGCGGGACGTATCGTATCCGGACTGGTAAATCCGCCACGGGCCAGTCTTGGCCGGATGGTTGACCCTGATATCCGCATCGATGACTTTCCCGTCAGGCCATACAATCCGTACCTCCGACGTATAGCCCTTGGCTTCAGGATATGGCATGACAACCATTTTGCCGTCTTCCAGAGGCAGCACAGACGATCCGAAGACATGGCTTCCGCAGCTTACCCATCCGGATACCGGATCCGAAACGGGAATGCTGTCACATCTGTCCTCCTTCAAATGATCTCCGGTTCTTGCCTCCGGGATACTCTCATCCTCTCTCACCGCAGTAACGAAAACGGCGGGCACCGTCCCGACATGCTTCATCTCTTTATAGGAAGAATCCCCCGGCATGCGTCCTGCCATTCCGAGATACTCTTCGGCCAGCAGCGACCAGCCGCCGACGGACTGCCTCTCTCCGGCCTTCTCCACCTGGAAGAATTCACGGGACATGACACAGGCATCGGAATCATAAATATAGAGTTTCGGAGGATATTCCTCCATCGCGAACCTGCTCAATGTAATGATGAAAGGCAGCCTGACAGTATCGCATCCCCGCAGATGCGGTTCCTGCCCGGATGAAAGACTCCTCCGGATATCCGTCACCGCTGCATCCACCGGCACTCCCGGCTGCGCCACGACTTTGTACCGCTGCTTGTCAGCACTGCCGAAGACACCTGCCACAAGAAGAAGGAATATCCCCGTATGAACGGCAAGACGCGGAAGCCTGCGGAGGAAATCTTTCCACCGTCCTGACTGCGGCATGCGACTGTCGCCGGACTGTGCTGCGGAAAGACCGGCTCCTGCACCATGCACGGTTCCCGGCAGGATGCGACATGAATTGAATGCAGAAACGATCTCGGACACTACTCTTATGCCCAGGGAAGTCATAAAATAGAACAGGATGAAATTGAAAGCCCATGAAGACGACATCGCTGACCAGCCCATGGCCCCGACAAATCCTTCCGCAGAGGCATCCTGACGTACCAGTCCGAAGACAATGACAAGAACCAACAGGGAAAATGCCGACGACAGGCATGCTTTCCAGTCCCATAATGTCCGGAGCCATCCGTAACGGTCGCTGAATGCATATGCAACTACCAGCAGATACACATAATTGACAGAAAGGATCACTCCCCACGGATAACGCAGAAAGCCGGCGTCAATGTCACCGGCTGTCAATTGCAGTACGGTGCCTGCCGCCACCAGCAGGGCACACCGGAGAAAGGCTCTCCTGTAATTCCATTTCAAAGACATCAGGCCTGTTCCCACTGCCCGCGCAGCAGAGCCACTGCTGCCGGTACGGTCATCGCCCTGTCGCCCTGCGTACCGCACTCGAAGCTGACATACTTGTCATAGCCCATTTCCTTCAGCGCACGCATACCATCCACATAATTATCCGCTTCCCCATCCTCGCCCGGCATCAGTCTCCGTCCACGGCTTGCGATATGCACATGCTGCAGGTATTCTGTCCCGGCTGACATGAAAGCCGCATAGTCGGATGTCTCTTCCTGCATGTGCCAGAAATCCCCCATACATTTCACTCCGGCACTCTTTGCGTCCCTGCAGATTGCAGCAGCATCCGCAACCTGACGCAGATAGAACGCTTCCTTTCTGTTAAGAGGCTCAAGGATGACAGTAGTGCCGCATTTCAGAGCGTATTCACCAAGCTCGTGCAGCTGTTCTGTAAGATAATCCCTGGTCTCAAGCGTATGGGGACGGCACGGCTTCTGACCGTTGAATGCCGGAACCATAATCACTCCTGTAGAACCGAGCTCCCCGGCCGCGGCTATTATGTCACGCATCGTAGTATCGAACTCGGCCTTCACCTTAGGATCCTCCGCCAGGATAAATCCGCCGAAACCGGCACATATAGCCGACACCTTGATGTTGCGGCCATTGAGTGCCTGCCGGATCTCATTTACCCTTCCTGCCAGATTGCCTCCTCCCGGCTCGAACCCGACGATGCCGAGATTCTCCATATAGTCGAGTTTCTCGTTCAGGCTGCTGCCGGGAGCAGTCCCTTCCTGGAAGGAAATCTTCAGTGCCGTACCCTTCCCTGATTCCGTCTTGGGGGAACATGCAGACAGGATACCGGCCGGGGTCCCTGCCACTGTAACGGCAGCAACCCCCATGACCGATCTTTGTATAAAGTCTCTTCTTTTCATAAGGCGTGAATTTTATTTGCCTGTTCCAGGTACAGGTACCGTGTACTTCGACATGTCCATCCGGCCCATCACAAGTTCGGCAGGCATATAGTCGAGCTGTGAAGCGGTGATTTCGTCCCATGTCAGTGTACCTCCTGAATAGGCGGCCTCACGGCCCATGATACCGGCAAGAGTGGAAACCGCGCACTCTTCGGCCTCATTGATAACCTCTCCCTTCCGGATATGGTTGACAAGATCCACATGCTCGAGCACATACGGATTATGCTGCTTGAACGCCGCATTGGCAGCCGCCTCGTCGAACTTCCATACCACATTGCCTTTGAGATCCTTTATCTCATGGCTGTAGCTGTTCCATGAGCCCTTGGTTCCCTGAATATATTCACCAATATTGTTGCTGCATCCGTCTATCTGACGGCACATGCTGTGGAGATGGATGCCGTTCTCGAACTCGAAATCCACGCTGAACTGATCATACTGGTCTCCTGTGATGCGGCGGTGACGGCCGCCGAAAGCAGTCGCCTTTACCGGCTTCATGCCTGACATCCAGAGGAATACGTCGATATTATGGACATGCTGCTCGACAATATGATCTCCAGACAGCCATTTCCAGTTCACCCAGTCGCGGATCATCCATTCCATATCGCTCCAACCCTGCTGACGCTCGCGGTACCACAGCATACCCTGGTTCCAGTAAACATTCCCTCCGGTTATTTCTCCTATATATCCTTCCTGTATCTTCTGGAAGGCCTCGACATACGGACGCTGGTGATGACGCTGCGTACCCGTCACCACACACAGTCCCTTCGCCTTTGCCTGCCTTGCGGCTGCGATTACGGTGCGGTAACCCTTCGGATCCACTGCAACCGGTTTTTCAAGGAAGGCATGCACACCTTTCTCGGTAGCATACCTGAAATGTTCAGGACGGAATGCAGGAGGAGTCGTAAGTATTACCAGATCGATGCCGGAATCGATGACCTTCTTGTAGGCATCAAAGCCGACAAAGCAGTTCTCAGTCGCAACATCCTGGCTGTACTTTTCCTTCAAATCCTTGCGAAGCCCTTCAAGCCGGTCGGAAAAAGTATCCCCGAGAGCCACCACCTTGATGCCATTGGCAGCTGACAGCAGGTCGACTACCGCTCCTGAACCGCGTCCTCCGCATCCGACAACTCCCACCTTGAGCTCTATGCCATCCACAGCCTTGTCCGGCAATTCCGGGATATAATAATCGGCCGGATCTCTCAACGGGGTGTATTTTTGCCTTCCGCAGGAAGACAGCAGGGACGTGCCCAGGATGCCTGTCACACCGAGGGCCGCAGAATAGGTCAGGAATTCCTTTCTGCTGATCTTTTTATCGCTCATAACTGTAATATTTTGATATTGTTTAGTGTTACCATTACATCACGGATTCCGCAGTTATCTTGCCTCCACGCCTTCAGGCACCTCACAGACCACCCGGAAACCTATCCCCTTCACATCGGAATACCACCAGATACTCTTAGGGTTCTGCGGGTCAGTCTTCAGCCATGCGTCATGTTCCGTATGCCCACGCGCTGCACAACGCACATCAGCGGCATCATCAGTGTAGAGACCTCCCCTTACAACATATTCTGTCCCCGAAGCCGGGCCTTTCGGATCCACTGCCCCGTCCTGCAGCTGCGCATAGGCGTCTTCCGCATACCAGTCCGAACAGTATTCCATCACATTGCCGAGCATATTCTTCAGCCCGAACGGATTCGGTCTCACCGCAGAAGGTTCCTGCGTGCGGTTCCGGCTGTTTCCGGCATATATGACATAACTGTTTATTACAGTCGTGTCTGCACCGAATATGCCATGCCACAATCCCCTGCCGGAATATTTTCTCGGACTGCCTTCAAAGAAATACGGGCCAGACGTGCCGCCTCTGGCCGCATACTCCCATTCAGCCTCAGTCGGCAGACGGTATTTCTTGCCCGTCTTTTTCGACAGCCACTGACAGAAAGTCTCGGCGGAATAGTGCGTCATTGTAATGACAGGCCTGTCTCCCATCCCCCATCCCTGGTCCGGATATCCGAAAGGCGGGGTAGGACCGCTCACCGCATCCACATCTTCACGCATGTTGTTGGCATATACAACTTCCGGAGGTGTACGCCCCTCGGACATCGTCTCTGCGTAGAAAGCCCAGAACTGGTCCCATGTGACCTCTGTCTCCCCCATGAAGAAAGGGGATACAGTAACCTTGCGCTGCGGGGATTCATCGCTGCGGCGGAACGGCTCATTCTCAGGACTGCCAATGGTAAACGTGCCGCCGGGAACAGCCACCATATTTATCGATGCCGCAGTCCCGGGTATCGTTTCTGTAAAATTGCTGAATCCAGTGACTGCCGCCGCCCCGGAAAAGATTTCTTTTGCCTCAGTCTTGGGAACCCCGACAAGCTGGGCATGCTGGTAATTCGGATTATAGTGCCCCGCATCGAGATGGCAGCTGATGCATTGCAGATCCAGTTTCTCCGCATTGTCCTCGTAATAGAGGTGGGCAGTGACACCGTCGTCAGTAATCCCTTCCGGGAAAAGATTCACGTGACAGGCTTCACAGGACTCGTTGTATACTATCTTCTGCGCGTATTCCAGCTCACCCTTGCTGTCCCAGTCTATCTTTTCCACATCCTTCGTCACATAAGACCAGACATCCTTCATACCGGTCTTCGCCTTTGCCATGAAATGCCTCGCAGAACCTTTCGGAGGAAGATGGCATGCCGCACATTCGGTCATGGTGCCGCTTCCGTTGTTATAGTGGACAGACTGCTTCCAGCTCGCATCTGACTCCGGATGGGCATGGCACATCATGCAGGATTCATTCGAAGAACTCTTGACATACAAAGAATTCAGTCCTATCATCAACGAAAAGCCGACCACAAGACCCGCGAGCCCTGCCAGCCAGAGTTTTTTCCCAATGCCAGGCTTTGACATAACCACTTATATAATTTAAACCACACAAAATACTTCACCGACCGGAATACTGATTCGAATCGGTTAAGCAATAAATCCGTCAAAATTAACAATTAATTCAGAAAAAGCCTAAAAAACTGTGTTGAATTTTTCTATTTTTTCTGAAAAATTCAACACAGCCTTCGTGATGATGCCTTGCCGTTCCCTGATTGGGAATTACCGTCATACAAGCCTGCCGTCTACCTTATTCCAGTCCGTAAGTTCAAGACAGGCCTCCACAAATGCTGGCCGGCGGTTACGGTAGTCAATATAATATGCATGTTCCCATACATCCACTGTCATCAGAGGCACAAGACCGTCAGTCATTGGATTTCCGGCATTCTGCTTCTGGACTATGGACAGATGTCCGGACTTGTCTTCCACAAGCCAGGCCCATCCGGAACCGAACAGACCCACGGCTGCCTTCGAGAATTCCTCGCGGAACCTGTCTGCCGAGCCGAAAGATTCTGCAAGTTTTGCAGCAAGCCTTTCAGGCATTTTTACAGGTTCAGCCGTAAGGGTAAGGAAAAAGAAGGTGTGGTTCCATGTCTGGGCGGCATTGTTGAAAATCGCCCCGTCCGATTTCATGACTATCCCGTCAAGCGGCATATCCTCATAAGGAGTGCCTTCTATCAGCCTGTTGAGATTGTCGATATAGGTCTGCAGATGCTTCCCGTAATGGTATTCAAACGTCTCTTTGCTCATTCTCGGAGCAAGTGCATCAGACGCATAAGGGAGTTCCGGTAAAAAATGTTTCATGATATTGATGTATTAACCTATCCGTACAAAGATAACATTTATATCCGTAAAATCACGGCCGCATTCAAGAACCGTTTATTTTTTTTGCAAAAAAATCAGACAGCTTCTGAATAATATGCTATTTTTGCGGGAAATTTACAGACAATGGAAAAATTGACAAAACCGGCAATCCTCGTCGTTGACATGCTCAACGACTTCGTGACAGGTTCGCTCGCATGCGAGCGAGGCAAGGCTATCGTACCCGCAACCGCACAGCTTCTCGACGCTGCCCGCAAGGCAGGCGTACCTGTGATATTCTGCAACGACGCCCATATCGCAGGCATAGACAGGGAACTGGAAATCTGGGGAGACCATGCAATCGCAGGAACCCCGGGAGCCGAGGTCATTCCTGAACTCAAGGTCTCCGACAAGGACTATATCGTCCCTAAACGGCGCTACAGCGGATTCTTCCAGACCGATCTGGATATCCTTCTCAGGGAACTGGGTGTGAAGACCGTAATAATGACCGGACTTCATGCACACATGTGTGTCCGTCACACTTCCGCCGACGCATTCTGTCTCGGCTACGACGTCGTAGTCGCAAAGGAAGCCACCGACTCGTTCACGGAAGAAGACTACAAGGCAGGTCTGGCATACCTGAAGACCTGCTACGGGGCAGATGCATACAGCAACGAGGAACTGATTGCGGCATTCTGATGTCTTCCGGGACGGACGGAAGTAAAGAAGAGGCCGAATTCGATTCTGTCACGGGATACCGTCAAATAAAGATGAACAGCAGAGGAATGATTATTCCGGCAATCAGTTCGATGCCACCCCTGCCCCACAGACCTTTCGGCCCTTTGAGCATAATGATGCCGGTGACGGTTATCAGTACCAACGACACGGCAAAAATGTCCGAAAACCATGTCCACCAGCGGGACGGGTTGTAGTGCAGTCTGCTGAACGCCCCGAGTACAGGCCTCTTGCGGAGTTTCTCATATACGGCCGTCCCGTCGGCAAGATCTATGTCAAGCGACGAACCTCCCTTGAAAAAAATCTTGACGCCCGTCTCGCCGGTTGCAGAATGGCGGGTATAACTCTCCCTCTCCGGCAATTGCGAGACAAAAGAAAGCAGGCACTCCCTGTCGGTATCGGCGGCTTTCATCGGGAAGTGTCCGTCCAGGACAATATCGTATCTCTTGAGGGAATAGTTGGAATTGAAATCCCTCTTGTGATTGAGACATATTCCGGACACTGCATAAATGATGATGACTCCGGCAAAGAAAAAGGAGAGGTCGCGGTGCACTGCCCGCGACCATTTCCTTATCAGCGATCCGCGGGACTGTCTGACGGCGCGGCCTTCAGCCCCCGCATGCGCCGCGGAAGCGGCGGAACCGTTGAGTACGTCACCGGCTGCCGGAGCGCCACTGCCATCCCGGACGTTATTCTTCCGGCTCATAGCTGTACGCCTCTATCGTATAGTTGCTCCAGTAATTCTTGCCTGTCCTGGCAAAACGTGCCGCTATGGAATCCCTCAGTGCGGTAATCTGTTCCTTCAGGACAGCGACAGCTTCAGGATTTCCTCCGTCAGGAGCCTTCAGACTCTCGTCCAGACGGTATTCCCAGTCGGCAAGGAATACACTGTCCACCCTCTGTTCGTTCAACACGCCTTCCACAGTAACGTAAGAATATTTAAGGCCTTCGTCAAATGATACGAGATCCCCGTCTGCAATCACATTGATGGCGTTGAGACTGTCATCGCTCACGAGCGTGATATGGTTCGCTCCCTGAAGGCAGACATCCACACAGAAACCCCTTACGGAAAGTGTATCCCCGCTTTTCATATCTTCGATCACCTTTGCAAGTTCTTCCATACCGATGGTCTCACGGCTGTTCCTGGAAGTGTTCCCGCAGGAAACGGCCATTACAGCGGCAGATACAGCCGCAACAAAGAAAAAAATCCGTCTCTTCATTACAATTGTTTTTAAATCCGCCGCAAAGATAAGAAGATGTCCCCATTTTCCGAAAAATTTTTCTTCCTGACAGCGGCGTCGCGTTAACGGAAAAGGACATTTTCCGGAAATCGGTTAAAAGTCCATACGGATATCGCGGTTTTGAGGACAAATCACAACAAAACGGCACCTCAGGCTTGCGAATCATTATTTTTGGGGATTTCATTATATAGACTATTATTCCTATATTTGCCCCCCTGAAAACGAAAACAAGGGCGAACAAGATGACGAAATCCAACATTATCATACTGTTACTGAGCCTGTTGTGTTTCAGCGCTATCGCACAGAACAGTAAAGTACCCCCTCTGAAACGGACTCTCATAGGAGTAGTCAAAGACGAGGCCGGTAAAGGTCTCCCAGGAGCCGTAGTCTATGTCAAGGGACATGAAACCATAGGTACGGAGACCGACAAGTACGGCAATTTCACGCTGCAGAACATCCCGGAAGGAAACCAGACCCTTATTTTCTCCATGCTCGGCATGGAGGAGGTGGAGATTGCATATACGGGACAGGAAAGCACGGTCGTGACCCTCAAGGAAGAGGCGGCAAGTCTGGATGATGTAGTGGTAACAGGTATCATAACAAGGCACCGCAACAGTTTCACCGGCTCCGCGTCGACATTTTCCGGACAGGAGCTGAAAATAATAGGCAACTCCAACATTCTCCAGAGTCTCAAGACATTAGAGCCGTCAATGAATATCGTGGAAAACAATCTCCGCGGGGCGGACCCGAACACGATGCCTGATCTGGAGATACGGGGAAAGACAAGTATCGTAGGCGAACTGTCTTCTGACTATGAAAACGTCCCCAACCAGCCTCTTTTCATCCTCGACGGAATGGAAGTGACCATCGAGACCATCATGAACCTCAATATAGACAGGGTCAAGAGCGTCACTGTGCTGAAGGATGCCGCATCTACCGCAATCTACGGTTCCAAAGCCGCCAACGGAGTCATTGTCGTGGAGACCATACCTCCTGAACCGGGCCAGCTCAGGGTAAGCTATTCAGGTAATTTCGGAATACAGTTCCCCGACCTGAGCGACTACAACCTGATGAATGCCGAAGAGAAACTCACCTTCGAGCGCCTTGCCGGCAGGTACACATCCAAAAGCGAGAACGAATCACCGGAACAGGACGCTCTCGACGCCCTCTATTACTCAAGGCTCAAGGCAGTGCGGCAGGGTGTCGACTCCTACTGGCTTGCCGAACCGCTCAGGACCGTGTTCAACCATTCACACAACCTGTACATAGACGGAGGAGACCAGAACATGCAGTACGGCATAGGGGTGAACTACGGCAACGAGAAAGGAGTGATGAAAGGTTCCGACAGGGATATTGTAGGAGGAAACATCCAGGTAAGGTACCGCAAGGGCAGGTTCACCTTCTCCAACAATTTCAACATGAGCCTCGTCAACTCCAGCACGGAACCGGTGTCGTTCAGCCAGTTCGCCAATGCCAACCCTTATTACAGGAAAAGGAACCCGGACGGCTCCGTCCCTCTTCTTCTCGAAGACATCGACATCGCAGGACAGTCCATATACAATCCTCTTGCCCTGTTCAACATCCCCAACACCAACGACAACAATGACCTCACATTCTCGGACCAGATGGATCTCACATGGAGGTTCTGGAATGCATTCACCATAAAGGGGACTTTAGGCATCAGCAACAACTCTTCCGAAAGCGAGGCTTTCCAGTCGCCCGACCACCCGGACTTCATCGGAAGCCTTGCCGACAAGAAAGGTCTCTACAGCACCTCGAAGACCACCAATTTCTCCTACAACGGCCGGATCGTATTCAGCTACGGAAAACTTTTCGGAGCTTATCATAACTTCAGCGCCAACGCCGCCTGGGACTTCAGCAGCAAGGACACGAAGCGGACCGGATACAGCGTGACCGGATTTGTCGGGAACCAGCACCGCAATCCGGAATTCTCCTCCGGATTCAACCAGGGGGACAAACCTGAATATTCGACAACGACATCCCGCTCGACAGGTTTCCTTCTCAGTGCCAACTACGCATTCAAGAGCAGGTACATGTTCGACTTCAACTACAGGCTCGACGGGTCGTCGGTATTCGGTGCGCAAAGGATGTTCACCGGCACATGGTCGGCAGGTATCGCATGGGACATAAGCAATGAGGCCTGGTTCAAGGTCAAATGGATAGACTACCTCAAGCTCAGATATTCTGCGGGAAATCCCGGCAACCAGAATTTCGATGCCTACATGTCTTCGGGGATATACGAATATAATCCCGATTATACCAACATATTCGGAGAAAGCGCGATCATCCAGAAAGTCGCTAACCGCGACCTTGCATGGCAGAAGACATTGGACCAGAACTGGGGACTCGACTTCACGGCCTGGGATGACAGGATACGTCTCGGTGTCGACTATTATTACAAGAACACCGACCCTCTCCTCGTATCCATATCCCTTCCGCCGTCCGCCGGACAGACAAGGGTCTACACCAATCTCGGAGGCCAGATATCCCAGGGATTTTCGGGGACATTCAATGTCGTCGCCCTCAGGACACAGACGATGAGGCTCGGAGTGAATTTCACGTTCGCCCAGAACAAGTCGAAATACGTGAACATCGGAGACCAGCTCGAATTCATGAACGAGAAAGGCAGTTCCGAGGTTCTCAGAAGATATTATGACGGGGCGAGCCCGGACGACATATGGGCTGTGCGCTCACTCGGCATAGACCCTGCCACAGGACGGGAGATATTCCTCACCAAAGAAGGGGAATACACTTTCCAGTACGATGCCGACGATGAAGTGAAAGTCGGTTCCACGGCACCTGATCTCGAAGGCATAATAGGCGTTTCCTTCTATTGGGGACAGTTCTCGGCTGCTATCAACTGCCGTTACGAATTCGGCGGCCAGATATTCGCCTCCGCCCTTTACGACAAGGTGGAGAACATCAGCGAGGAAGAGCTGTACTACAATGTCGACAGACGCGCCCTTTACGACAGGTGGCAGAAACCCGGGGACAATGCCAGCTTCAAGGCCATCGACAATCTCGACTCCACCCCGATGTCGTCGAGATTCGTACTGGACAACAATGTATTCACACTCGAATCGATATCAGTAGGATACGACACATCGGCACGCTGGCTTCAGAAGATACGTGTCCAGGGAGCGTCAATACGGCTTTATGCCAACAACATCTGGAGGATAGCCTCCGTAAAGGAAGAGAGAGGTATCGAATATCCGTTCTCCAACAGCGTTTCCATGTCAATCAGCCTGAGGTTCTGACACTGCGGACACATCCGCCAGACCTTAAACTATATACGATACCGGTTATAAAAGAAATGCACATGATGAATATCAGGAACATATACAGAATAGCGACAGTGCTGGCCGTTTCCTTTGCCCTGCTCTCCTGCCGGGCATGGCTCTCGGTGGATTCCGAGGACAGGATCATGGAAGACGAGCTTTTCAAGGATACCGACGGTTTCTACACCGCCCTCAACGGAATCTATGTGGACCTTGTAAACGCCAACCTGTATTCCGGAACTTTCGGCCCGTCTTCCCCGGATGTTCTAGCACAGTATTACGACACCGAAGCGGACAACCATACGTTCGGGTCCCTTGCCCTCTATCAGAACGAAGCCAAACGACTTGCCGTCAGCAATGCCTGGACGAGGGCATACCTGATGATACTGAACGCCAACAAGATCCTCGAACACTGCGAGACAGCTTCCGGAACCATACTGAACGTAACGGACTATAATATAATAAAAGGGGAATGCCTCGGACTGAGAGCCCTTCTCCATTTCGAGCTGTTCAGATATTTCGGGCCTGTCTACACAGTGTCTCCAGGCGCCGATGCCATACCTTACATGGACGTCTCCGACCCTCAGGTCATGCCTGTACTGAAGGCTACCGAGGCCGCAGAACGCATTCTGGACGACCTTGACAAGGCCGCCTCCCTGCTTGGAGAAAGCGATCCCGTAATCACACTCGGGAAAAACGAGACGGACAACGGAGGAAGGAACCTGTACAGCTACAGGAACCTGAGGCTGAACTATTTCGCGGTAAAGGCACTGGCAGCGAGAGTGAACATGTATCTCGGATACGACAGCAACAGGGAGGAGGCCCTGAGGCTCGCGGAGGAAGTGATTTCTGAAGCGGCGGAATTCTTCCCGTTCTCCACGAGGGACGAAGTGACAGGACAGGCCGCAATCGGAGCCGTGACGGAATCGGCCGAAGACAGGATACTTTCTTCCGATGTCCTGTTTGCCGTCTACAATGTCCGCAGGGGCGAAGACATATACGAGAAATATTTCTCCAACTCCCTTGAGGCCACCAACCTGCTCGCCATCTCCGGCAACGGCTACCGGAACCTCTACCCTGAAGAAGGGGATCTGAGGACATACCAGTGGGAGAGCACAAAGGACGTCCTCGGCAACGACATCATGAGTTTCGTAAAGTATGAGGCTATGGAAGTGGACGGAAAGAACTACCCGTACATGATACCTGTCATCCGGATGTCGGAAATGTACCTCATTGCAGCCGAATGCTATGCGGACAAGGACGACGGGCTCGCCTATGCAAGGCTCAACTTCCTCCGGAACGCGAGAATGACATCATCCGTATCCACGAACATCCTGTCCAACATAGAGAACGAATACATGCGCGAGTTCGCCGGCGAAGGACAGCTGTTCTGGTACTACAAGAGAAACAACATGCCGTCGATCCCGGCCATTTACGACAGGTCCAGGCCTAACATATCCATGTCCACAGCAAACTATGTCTTCGAACTTCCGCAGTCCGAAGACGGTTTCAGGGACTGACACGGGGAACAGCTGAAATAACGGAGACAAGCAATGGAAAGACACATAAAGACAATACGCCCGGCAGCAGCCATGCTGCGCCTGTCCGCTGCCATGATGGCCGTGTCCGCAGTGGCATGCACGGACAACCTGGAAAAATACAACGGAGAAGCAGGCATATATTTTGCCATGCGGGTCGAGGATTCGGCTGTAAATACCGACACCCTCTACAGCGAGACTTCTTCCCTGCCTTTCATCGTCACAGATGACGACATGGCCGTATTCAACCTCAAGGTCAAGATACTCGGTGCCGTTTCCGACAGGGACAGACAGATAAGCATAGAAGTGGTCCCTGAAGAAACCGATGCGCTTGCGGAAGACTACGATCCGCTGCTTCCCGGATACACTCTGCCCGCAGGAGCCGTCTTCGGCAGCATACCAATCACCTTCCACCGTACGGCTTCCCTTGAGGGACAGGAAAGAAGGCTTACGGTCCGGCTGGTCGAAAACAGCGATTTCGCCCTGCCGATTACCATGTGGAGAAACTCGTCCGACGAATACGTCAACGTTGTCAGACACACCATCGTCATAAGTGACAAATACGTTCAGCTGCCCGGATATGCGGTGGGATACTTCGGGCCGTTCTCGGAAAAGAAAATGGCTCTCCTGCTCGAAGTCCTCGGACTCGAGATATCCGACTTCAACGAAGAGATGCCGTACACGCAGGCCAAGGCCTACGGACAGAAATTCGACAGATATCTCAAGGAGCAGAAGGCTGCCGGAAACACTGTCTACGAAGAAGACGGTGTAACCGAAATGACAGCGGGAGAATACATATACTGACGGCAGGAAGCCGGTAACGACAAGAAACGGACATAAGATGCAGACAATGAAAAAAGACAGGATATACAGGAAGATGCCGGGAAGCGCGGGAACGGCATTCCGGAAATACGGCAGGCCACTGTTCGTATTTGCGGCCGCCATCCTCGCGGCAGGCTGCTTCAGGGATCTCGGAAACTATGACTACACCGACATCAACGAAGCAGTCATAGGGGACAGCGGCTTTTCATCCCCGTACAATATAAGGATAAACGAGACGCTGTCCATCCGGCCGGACATAACATTTACCCTCGACCCGGACGGGACCGGAGACTACACCTATGAATGGGTCGCCGTAGGACAGACGCTGTACCGGGGAGAACGGTTCACCATAGGCACCGGGCGCGACCTCGATTATGTGATGAAGCTCGACGCGGACAACTACATACTGTATCTCAAGGTAACGGACAATGCCACGGGCATAGTCTACAGCAAGGATGTGGAACTCAATGTAATGTCGCCTTATTCCACAGGATGGATGATGGCCGGCGAAGCCGGAGGGAAGGGACAGGTGGACATGATGTCGATAAGCGGTGACGTCATCTTCTATACCGGAGCCGTCACGATGGAGGACGGCATAAGTCTCGGACCGATAGAATGCATCTGGGTGGACAATGACACGTACACAAGCGACGACCGGGTATACATCGGGACTGCATCCGGTTCCTACAAGCTCGACAGATCCTCATTCTCCGGGTCTGCCGCCGGAGATATAAAATACTCCTTTGCCATAGATCCGGGAGAAGATACATACAGCCTTACAGACAGCGAACAGGTCAGGACGGACACCGCACCTCTCAGGCATTCCGTCATCATCAACGGAAGAGCCTATATCGTTTCCACGGAAGGAGGCATGATAGAGAACAGCTTCAGTTTCTATGAGGATGCCGACGGCAACCAGAGGGACATACATGTTGCAGACAGGATTATCTGCAACCACAGCCAGTCCGGATGCAGGACAATGGTATTCTACAACACCGATGACAGGGAATTCTGTTATATCAGCGGCCTTTCCGTGGAAGGCATGAAGACACTCGGCGACGGAGAGGATGACCTTTTCAGCTGGAAGACCGGGAATGACTTCCCGGAAACCGGAGGGCTCGATTTCGTATCGTGCTGCAACTCGTTCTTCAGCAACGGACAGTCCGCCGCGATACTGAAAGTCCCGGATACGGACACATATTACATATACTGCATAACGGCCAACAGGAACCAGCCCGACATGATCAAGAACGGCAGATATGCTGTCGACAACGGAACGGCACCCGGCTTCGGGGATTCGCCTTCATACGCCATGACCACCAACCACGGATACATGCTGTATGCCTCCGGGAACACACTGTATGGATACAATTTCCGGAAAGAACCGCAGGAATGCACTGTCCTGCATACATTCGATGCTCCGGTCTGCTTCATTATGGCGGACAACGAGACAGAGGAGAAATACGATGACTGCATATATGTGGCGACATATGACGACAGCAGGGAAAGAAGCGGAATCCTGTACAAGTTCCGGATGACGGACTCTCCGGACAGGATGGAGCTGACACTTGCCGAAACATGGGACGAAGGCCTTCTGAAAATACACGACATGTATTACAAGACTTTCTGACCGTCTTCCGGGCGGTAGCCGGAAACAGTGATGATACGGAATACAGGAATAACAACAATAAACAACAGTTAGAAGATGAGACTAAGACAATTTTTGACCGCAGCATGCGCTGTCCTGCTGATCACAGCCGTAGGGGCGGAAGCTGCAGAGAAAAAGCCGGTGAAACCGAAGAAGCGCAAGAAAGGCGAAGTGGAACAGGTCGACACCGCCAAGGTTGAGAAAAAGGACAAATACAAGGAGGCAATCAAGGATGCCAGGGTATACGACGGCCTCATCAAGGCCTATATGACCCCGAAGGACGAACTGCTCTTTGAGATCACCCCGGAAAACCTGGACCATCTCTATCTCCTTACGAACAGGATTACTGAAACAAGCGACGACGCGGCCTTCGCCGCCGGGGAACTGATCGGCAATCCTATCATGTTCCGCATGTCGGCCGACACCTCCTATGTGCATTTCTATACTGTCAGCACATACAGGAAAGTGCGGGAAGGCGACCCGATAGAGCCTGCCTTCGAGAAGAACAACAGGGAACCCATAATCAAGTCCTTCAAGGTAAAGGCTTTCAAGAAAGACTCATGCTACCTTATAGACATGACCTCATTCTTCAAGTCCAACGAAAAGATCATCACTCCCCTGCAGTACAGCCAGAACATTATGGGGCAGCGTAGCGGGTCATATGATGCCGAAGCATCTAAAATACTGGAAGTCAAATCTTTTCCCGAGAACGTAGAGATTTCCAGCCAGATTAACTTCCAGTCCGAACCGGAGCCGTATCTCGTCCAGATCAGGCGCTCGATTCTCCTGCTTCCGGACGAGCCGATGAAGACACGCTATCAGGACAACCGAGTGGGATATTTCTATTCCACCTACCAGTATTTCTCCTCCGACATAGACATGGTGGACATACGGAACATTATCCACCGCTGGAGACTCGAACCGCGTGAAGAGGATATGGAAAAATACTTCAACGGCGAACTTGTGGAGCCTGCCGAACCTATCGTATTCTATGTGGACTCCGCCTTCCCGGAGAAATGGAGAGGAGCCGTAAAGCAGGGCATCGAGGACTGGCAGCAGGCTTTCGAGGCTGCAGGCTTCAAGAATGCGATAATCGCCATGGACTACCCTGCCGACAGCACGGGATTCGATCCTGATGACATCCGGTACAACTGCATCAGGTACATTGCCAGCGACATAGCCAATGCTTCGGGGCCGAGCTACGTCGACCCCCGCTCTGGAGAAATACTTGTAGGGGATGTCAACTGGTACCACAATGTGATTTCCCTCGTGAACAACTGGAGATTTACCCAGACCGGAGCCGTCGACCCGCGTGTAAGGAAAGCCGTTTTCGACGATGACGTAATGTGCGAATCCCTCAGGTACGTAGCTTCCCACGAGATAGGACATACGCTCGGCCTCATGCACAACATGGGCGCAAGCTACTCTTTCCCGGTGGATTCACTCCGCAGTCCGTCATTCACTCAAAAATACGGAACTACGCCAAGCATCATGGACTATGCGAGAAACAACTATATAGCACAGCCCGGCGACCTCGAAAAGGGAGTGCGTCTCGTACCGCCTCTTGTCGGCGTCTACGACATCTATGCCATCGAATGGGGATACCGTCTGTTCCCGGGCGACCTTTCCCCCGAGCAGGAACGCAAGGAGCTCAACAAAATGGTGGAAGCCAAGGCTGACGATCCTATGTACAAGTTCGGGGCACAGCAGGTATTCAACGTGATAAGCCCTGCCGACCAGACGGAAGACCTCGGGAACGACCACATGAAGGCCGGGGACTATGCCATAGCCAACATGAAGAAAATCGTACCTCACCTCGAGGAATGGTTCCACGAGGACGGGGATGACTACATGCTTATCAAGATAAAGTTCTTCAACCTTGCCAACCAGTACAACCGCATCCTGATGCACGTATATCCTTACCTCGGGGGCGTCTATTTCAATGATCTCGTACAGGACGGGAGCGATGACGGGATTGCAAGGGTCTACGTGGACAAAAAGACCCAGAAAAGGGCCATGGCGTGGCTTGTTGACCAGGCTCTCACATTCCGCGAATGGCTCCTTCCCGCATATATCCAGGACATCACCGGCTACGGCTCCGGAGATCTTGACGGATACCAGAGAAGCCTTATGGCCAAGATGTTCGGAGCCGCCACTCTGACTTTCATAGCTGAAGGGGAACGTTCAGGACAGGAAGGACTCTACACCCTCGACGGCTATATGAAGGATGCCGTGGACGCAGTGCTCATCAACACCCGCAAGGGCAGGAAACTCACTGTCGAAGACATGAACATGCAGAATGCAATGGTAGCCTCACTGGCAGAACTGGCAGGAATCATCGAGACGCCTAAGGAGGCCATAGCCCTTTCAGGAATGGGAGGCGGACAGGCAGCCGCCAACGGGGATCTGTCATTGGCCTCGATTACAGGCGGATATGTCACGGACTCCGGCTCTTTCGCGGAGGAAGCTGCGCTCTGCCGTCTTGCCCTTGAAAACGCACAGAAAGCAGCCGGAAGCGAACCGTTCTGCTGCTTCGACCGCTCCTGCAGCTCTGTTTCCGGGCAGCACGCGTATCATGGTTCCGCCTCAGGCCGCGAAGCCGGTGACATGACCACGTCATACTTCCGCCAGAACAACGACCTTCCGAAACTCTCGGGAGCCCTCGCACGCCCTATAGCACTCAAGGAACTCAACAGGGTGCTCTCGATCTACAGGAATGCAAGGGCCTCGGCCGACAGCCGCAGCCGTGCATTCTACGACTACCAGATCGACAAGGTAGAGCGTGCAATGAAACGATAAATACCTTATGCGCAGCAGGAAAGAAAGAGCCGGAACGGTAAATCCCTCCCACGCCCATGGCGCGGGTCCCTCCCGTTCACGAGGCCACGGGCGGCCACGCCGTCCGGCCCTTTCCTTCCTGTACATTCAGACGATAATATAACGGAACAATATCGACAAACTAAAAGACAATACAATGAAAACAAACAGAACAATCCTTTTCGCGGCAGCAGCGCTCTTTGCTGTGACTGCCGTCTCCTGCAACAAAGAGGAGAACGGGAACAACGGTGAAGAAACCGTCTACACCCTCGAACTCGCGGATCCTTTAGACAAGGAAATCATTCTCAACGATGACCAGGCAGAAGCATTCGATGTCGAACTGAACACAAACATTGACGCTGACCAGCTTTCGGTCGAATCTAAAGAAGAACAGGACTGGTGTGCAGCCTCTCTCGCATCTGACGGCAAATCAGTAAAGGTTACTCCAGGCTCAAACTTCACGGAAAACGACCTGACTGCTACCTTTGTCATCTCCACAACTGTAGAAGGAGTGACTCCGGTAGAATTTACTGTCATCCGCCGCGGAACAACTACTGAATATTATGTCAAGATCGAATCAGAAGATTTTACCCCTGACGAAATGTATACGACCTACGAAACGGGAGGAGAAGCACAGGATATAACAGTCACTGTACTTACAAATGCCGCACAATGGTATCTCAGTGACATGTATTGGGGAGAAGAAGCTGACAGATGGTTCTCATATGACAAGGTATCCGGAAGAAACGGAGAAACTGTGACTATCCACTTAAACGAAAATAAATCTTCCGAAAGGAACATATCATTTATGTTTACATACGAAGAAGATGGTTATATGGGACCTACTCTTACTATAATGCAAACCGCGAAGGGTGCTTCTTCCGTAACAGTTTCTAAAGACAATCAGGAAATAACAACGGATTATCCGATTTCCATTTCTGCCGGAGAAACCGTGTCTACAGAGCACGGAACAATTATGCGTGTAGATTATATGGAGGAATTCTCATATACCAGCGACGGGGCAATTGATTTCAAATATTATGAAGCCGGGACTGACACGGACATAACGGAAGAATGGTATGAAACCGGATGGGTCTGGGCATCTCCGGATATGGAAGATGACTCGAAATTCACCATATCCTGTCAGCAGGGAAATTCCGGAGCTGCACGTTCCGTGGATATAGTAATAGTCCCTGCAGGCGGTACGAATGAACTCTTCCGCTTCAAGGTGACCCAGGCCGGAGCATAAATCCGACCACAGCACCGGCGGGACGGTTCCGCGACTGACAGCCAGTCGTCCGGGACTTCCGCCCCGCTCCTATAACGAAAGCACTGAGGCCGGCTCCCAAGTCCGAAAGACTCCGGAGCCGGCCTTTATTCTTATTCCCTTAAAAAGTTAAGAAGTTGTTTTGAAACTTGAAGACATGAATTATACCGGAAAAATCCATATGGAAATCCCGGGAAATTTCAAAACAGTTTCTAAAAACTGCTTGGTATCGGATATCAAACAATCCGCTTGGATTCAGATACGGTTCAATAGATAAATCCGAACATCCAGATAGGTATATTTCTGCCCGTCACATACTCTATGTTATCTTTCACGATGTATCCCTTCGCTGCTTCCTTCAACTGCTTCCCTTTCTTGTTCCTGCCGCCTACCTCGAATGTAATGTCTTCTATCTCGAAGTCTGATATCTTTGATGAATTTACCGGGTGCTTCTCCTTTGTCCAGGTCAAGAACATTGTTTCCCGGATTGTACCTTCATCGGCCTTGTCAAGACCGAGAGCATAGATGATATTCGAATTGTCAAGATAAAGTTTCTCTACCTTCTGCAATATGCCGTCTCCTGTAGACTTTTCCCGTAACGCGTTGAATAATCCCGATTTCTCCAGATACCCGATATAATCCGGAAGGATATTCCTGCTGATATCCAGATCTCTGGCAAGCATTGCATGGTTCGGCTTAAAAGGCACGGACATGGCAAGCATATACATAAGTTTCTTCAGCTTTACTGCAGCCGCAACCGTCATCTCCGCATACTTGGGAATATCATCTTCGACGGTGGCATTAATGGACTGTTTCAGTTTTATCAGAAAGTCTTCTTCTTTAAAATACGGATAGCAACCATAATGCAGATACTCCTGATAATACTTTAGAGGTCTGAATTCTCCGTACGGGAAATCCACTTTGCCCTCCAGTATATCGTCCAACGAAGACGCCTTGAGACTCCACCCTTGCGAAATGTTAAGATATTCTCTGAATGAAAGGACCGGCATTGTGTATTCTACCGCCCTTCTGCTCAGGTCCGCCTTACCGCCTTTTCTCAAATCCAGGATTGAACTGCCGGAATACACGATCTGCATAAACGGCAGCTGATCATATATCATCTTGATTTCTGTCGTCCATCCTCTATATTTATGTATCTCGTCGATGTACAGTTTCCTGCCGCCACGCTGAAAGAATGCCAGCGCAAGATCGTAGATCCTGTTACCCGCAAAATAGAAATCATCCGCCTGTACATACAATGATTCTTCTATATTGTCATACAACCTGATATGCTGGAGAAGCATTGTTGATTTTCCGACACCTTTCTGTCCCAGAATGCCGATCAATCGGTTTTTCCAGTTGACTGTATCATGAAACGATCTGACATAACCGACGGGAGTCAGGTCAAGCCTGATACGATATGTCTGCAATAATGTATCCATAATTTACATGTTTCAAAAGGCAAATATAGGAAATATGCACTAAAATCAGTGCATATTTCCTGCAAAATCGCACTAAAATTAGTGCAAATCGAGAAACGCATTAGCTGAATTTCATAGGGAGCAGAAGAGGGGGACGAGCAGCGGGACACTGAAATCGGAAATGACACCGCTGATCACGGCTGCAGGCAACATCCTGTCACCCGTATTCTTCAGAATTACGGGAAGGCAGACATCCATTGCCGTCGCCCCGGCCGAAGCTATAGGAGCAAACGGGCCGAATTTCCTTGCCAATACCGGTGCCGAGACCAAAGTAAACAGTTCACGGAAAATATTGGCCAGCAGGGCGACGGTCCCGAGTTCCGCGGCAAGCTGCGCACCGATGGAAGCCTCCTTGTACTGTGAAATCAGTATGGAGGACAGAGAATAATACCCCATTCCGCTCCCCACAGCCAGACAGTCCGTCAATCCCCATCCCTTCATCATAAGGCTCACGGCCGCAGTCAGCAGAAGCGTTCCGGCTATACTCGCCACAGGCAGCAGGAGCAGTCCAGGGGTAACTCCTTTCAATATCCGTTTAAGGTCCGGATTGCTTCCTATGCTGATGCCCACCATAAGCATAAGGGCATATAAAATATATGTCGTGGCATTACCTTCCCTCGGGTCAAACGGCATTATACCCGCAAGGCCTGCCATGCAGCCGGCCGCAAAAAATGCCAGCACAATCAAAGTCCCTTTCATATCACTTGTCTCCCTTGTCCTTACCGCGCGGTGGACTTTCCTTTGTGACATCTGCCCTGAAAAAAGTCCTGTACACTATGACAGCCGCCACAACACTTCCTGCAACTCCTGCCGCAGCAAACAGCAGAGCCTGCATGCCGAGACGGGAGAAGCTGCCCACTATATTCTCGTCCATACCCACCTCTGCCCCAAGCAGAAAAAGCATTATCCAGACTATGACCGTCACGGCCCTCCCGCTATGGGCAAGGAGCCTTGACCTCCTGAAAAGATAGCCGGCACCTATTCCGGCAAACATGGTAAGAAGTATATAGAACATAGGTCAGACCGTTGCAGACACCAATGCTTCAGGCAGGACAGGCATGGCTCCCGGCTGCGAGCATACATACGCCGACACATCGACCGCCAACCGGTGCGCTGACCTTACGGGCATCCCCTTCAGTATCGCAGAGACAAATGCCGCCGTAAAGGAATCGCCTGCCCCCACCGTATCCACCACATCCACTTCCGGTGTCATTATAAAGGACACTTCATCCGGGACAAACACATAACTGCCTTTGGCGCCACATGTAAGAATAAGCATCCTGAGCCCGTACTCCTGCATGAGAAGCCGGCAAGCCCCTTCCGCATCCATGGACCGGAAACCGAAAAGACCGCTTATTACGGACAATTCTTCATCGTTGATTTTAAGGACATTGCATTTTTTCAGGGAGCTGCACAAAATTTCCCTCGTATAGAAATCCTGTCTCAGATTAACGTCAAACACCTTCAGCACGCCGTCCGTATCCGGCATTGCATCCAGGAAACGGTTGACCGTAGCCCTTGTCACCGGACTCCTCTGGGCGAGGGATCCGAAACACACTGCCTTAGTATCCGATGCCAGCCTGGCAAGTTCATCGGAATACGGGATATTGTCCCATGCAACCCCTTCCTTGATGCTGTAGTGGGGCACGCCTTCCGCATCAAGCTCTATCTCCACTGTACCTGTAGGATAGGGAACGGTTGCAATCAGGCTCCCGAGACCTTTGTCCCTGAGACATTCCCTTATTTCATCCCCGGGACGGTCATGTCCCACCGCACTTATGACGCAGCTTTCGAAACCGAACCGGGCCACGTGACATGCAAAATTCGCCGGTGCTCCACCGAGTTTCTTTCCCTCCGGAAGCATGTCCCAGAGAATTTCCCCTATACCTGCTACTATATTTCCCATCACAGACCGGCGACCATTCTTGTAAAGATTTCTGTCATCCTGTCGGCAGCCGCATCAGCTGCACGGACAACGTCATCTCCATCATTCACATAATCATCGGCATAGTCATCATGAGCCTCGTTGGTGATGACAGACATGCCGAACACCGGGATGCCGCAATGGCGGGCCACAATCACTTCGGGAATAGTGGACATGCCTACGGCATCCGCTCCGATAAGCCGGAAATATTTGTATTCAGCCGGTGTCTCGTATGAAGGGCCGGTTCCTGCAAGATATACCCCCTTTCGGACAAAAAGCCCCAGATCGGATGCTATCAGTTCCGCCCTGCGTATCAGTTCCGGATCGTACGGCCTCGTCATATCCGGGAAACGCGGGCCGAATTCTTCCATGTTCTTCCCGATCAGCGGATTCGGGAGAAGATTGATATGATCCCTGATAATCATCAGGTCACCTATCCTGTAGTCGAAATTGACTCCCCCGGCAGCATTGGAGACAAAAAGATAACCGATACCCAACACTTTCATCACCCTTATCGGCAGGGTGACCAGCTCCATCGGATAGCCCTCATAATAATGGAAGCGGCCCTGCATTGCGACAATGAACCTGCCTCCAAGCTCCCCGCCGATGAAATTTCCCTTATGGCCTATGGCCGTCGACTCCGGGAAGCCGGGTATCTCCCGGTACGGGATGACGACAGGATTTTCTATCCTGTCAGCCAGTTTGCCGAGACCGCTCCCGAGCACGATGCCGGCCAAAGGTTTCCTTCCTCCGAGACGCGACGATATGAAATCCGCCGCCTTCGTAATTCGTTCTATTCTTGGATCCATAATAATATATCAGTTTCCGTTACGTATTTTCCCAAGTACTTTCCTCGCATTTTCCAGTATTTCCTCCTCTCCTTCCACTACCCTGTCCCTCATGACAAAGCGCCCGTTGCATATCACAGACGATATGCAGTCGCTGTGGGCGGAATATATGAAATTCGCCAGGAACGGGGCATCCGACAGGAAGAAGGAATTGTCGGTATCCACGATAAGGATATCCGCACAGGCCCCTTCCTTTATTTCGCCTGTCCCGATTCCGAGCGCCCGGGCACCGTTGGAAGTCGCCATTGCGAGCAGCTCGTCAAGAGGCATCGCCGACGGATCGCCGCGCCATGCCTTCTGGACAATCGCCGAGGTCTTCATCGCCTCGAGCATATCCATATTGTTGGACGAGGCGCATCCGTCAGTACCTATACATATGTTGGCCCCTGCTGCCTTCAGTTCGCTGTAACGGAACCTGTATCCGGAAGCGAGCTTCAGGTTGGAGTTGATGTTGTGCACGCAGTTTACATGCCTGCTGCCGAGAAGCTCCACATCCAGATCATCGAGCCACAGGGTATGTGCCGCTATCGCATTCGGGCCGAGCACTCCGAGACTGTCGAGATACTGTACCGGAGTAAGTCCTGTCTCCTTCAGACAGTTCCGGAATTCCTGCTCCGTCTCGGAAAGATGGAAATGCAGTCTGAGCCCATGCTCGGCAGCGAATCCGGCCACCCATACTATCATCTCCGGACTCACCGAATATACCGCATGGAAACCGGCGGCAAACCGATGCGGCCCCCAGGCAAGGGATTCTTCATACATCCTCTGTATCTGTTCCTTCTCACGTTCCGCCTCCGCCTCGCTGCCCTTGTCCATGACTACGTACGAGACGACGGGACGAAGCCCCATCTCCACCGCAGCCCGGTACCCGGCAGGAGAGAACCAGTAATGGTCATTGAACGAGGTGGTGCCGGTCCTGAGCATTTCCACGCAGGCGACCTTCGTTCCCCAGTAGACATATTCCTCGTCGATCCTGGACTCGACGCCCCATATCCTGTCTATCCAGTCTCCGAACACCATATCCTCTCCGAGACCGCGCATAAGGGACATGGCTGCATGGGTATGCATATTCACGAAACCCGGTACAGCCGCCTTCCCGGTACAGTCGATGATTTCGACAGTCCCTGAAGACATGCCTCCGGTACAGTCCACAGCGTCAACTGCCCCGGAAGACACACCGACCGCGCCATCCGGAACTGCGACAAAGTTACCATTCACGGCATATCCGTCAGGTGCGGCATCCTGCCCGCCCTGACCGGCCATCATCTCCGCACTGCCCCACCGTCCGTCATGCCATACAATCTTCCCGATCCTGCCGTTATCTATAAATATGTCCGAAATTCTGCCGTCAAGCAGTATGTTTTTCAATAATATCGCACCCATAATCCCTATATTTATCCTACTCAACCCGCGCAAATCCATATTCGGTTCCGCGAGAATCAGGTTTATCCCATAAACCGGAATCAGCTCTGTACCGCACCGCCGCCAATTCTCCCCCAAAAATATCTCATAAAATTCAAATTGGCAAAATTTCGGGATGCTTCCTCGTTTTTTCTTTTCCTTTTACCGTTAATTTTGTATTTTTGACGTCGCATAACTAATTTTTAATGACAGATGGCATTCAGAGGATCTATTGAAATAGATACGCCGCACTGCAAAGGATGCGGTGTGTGCGTGGCAAACTGTCCCACCGGGAGCATACAGTTGTCCCGTATGGTGAACAGCAAGGGCTATAACTATGCCGAGATGGTCGGTGACGCGTGCATAGGCTGCAGTGCCTGTGCCCTTGTATGCCCGGATTCGGTAATCACAGTCTACAGGGTTAAAATATAGGATATATGGCAGAGAAAATTCTGATGAAAGGAAATGAAGCGATTGCCATATCGGCAATACGCAATGGAGTGGACGGCTATTTCGGATATCCTATCACTCCGCAGTCGGAGGTAATGGAGACTCTGATGAAAGAAAGGCCGTGGCTGACGACCGGAATGGT
The DNA here is from genome assembly GCA_944322585.1 of uncultured Bacteroidales bacterium. Lineage (GTDB taxonomy): Bacteria > Bacteroidota > Bacteroidia > Bacteroidales > UBA932 > Cryptobacteroides. The sequence continues at coordinate 37,132 of CALUPB010000008.1, forward strand.
GGTTCTTCAGGCCGAAAGCGAGACGTCCTCCATCAATATGATATACGGTGGAGCCTGCTGCGGCAAGAAGGTGATGACATCTTCCAGCAGCCCGGGAGTAAGCCTGATGTGCGAAGGCATAAGCTACATGGCCGGGGCGGAACTGCCCTGCGTGGTAGTGGATGTCATGAGAGGCGGTCCGGGACTCGGCACGATCCAGCCGAGCCAGAGCGACTACAACATGATTGTCAAGGGAAGCGGACACGGGGATTTCCACAATATAGTGATAGCTCCGGCATCCGCCCAGGACATGTATGATTTCGTGGACTGGGGCTTCGAGCTTGCGTTCAGATACCGCAACCCGGTAGTCATTCTGGCCGACGGCATCATAGGTCAGATGATGGAGAAGGTGGAAATGCATGAGCAGAAGCCGCGCAGGACCGCGGAGGAAATTCTCAGGGATGCACCGTGGGCCACTACCGGTAAGCCGGCCTCACGTCCGCGCAACATCATCACATCCCTCTCCCTCGACTCCGACATCCAGGAAGTGTTCAACCGGAAACTGGCGGTAAAATATGCGGAAATAGAAGCCAACGAGGTAAAATACACGGAATATCTCACCGACGACGCCGAATACCTGTTCGTAGCATTCGGATGTTCTTCGCGTATATGCGAGGCTGCCGTCGACGAATTGAGGGAAGCAGGCATCAGGGCCGGAATGCTGCGTCCGGTAACCCTCTATCCGTACCCGTTCGCAAGGATAGAGGAACTTGCGGGGAAAATGAAAAGCATAATGAGTGTGGAGCTGAACCTCGGGCAGATGGTGGACGACGTCCGCCTTGCCGTCAAGGGAACCTGCCCTGTGGGCTTCTACGGAAGACAGGGAGGAAACATTTTCACGCCGGAAGAGATAACTGACGCCTTCAAGAAATTCAACAATCTGAAATAAGAGACTATGGATACAGCAGAAATAATGAGACCGGAGAACATAGTGTACAGGAAACCGGCGCTTATCACCGACAATGTCATGCACTATTGTCCCGGATGCTCCCACGGGGTCGTACACAAGCTGATAGCCGAAGTTATCGACGAGATGGGGATACAGGACAGCACCATAGGGATTTCCCCGGTAGGCTGCTCCGTATTTGCATACAACTACATAGACATCGACTGGCAGGAAGCGGCCCACGGAAGGGCACCGGCGCTGGCTACGGCCACCAAGAGACTGTGTCCGGACAAGCATGTTTTCACCTACCAGGGAGACGGAGACCTTGCGTCCATAGGAACAGCCGAGATCATACATGCCTGCAGCCGCGGGGAGAACATCGTCGTCATCTTCATCAACAACGGCATCTACGGAATGACCGGCGGGCAGATGGCGCCGACTACGCTTATAGGCATGAAGACGTCCACGACCCCGTACGGAAGGGATCCAAAGATAAACGGCTTTCCGATGGTCATCGCGGACATGATATCCCATCTGGACGGCACGGCATACATCACGAGACAGTCCGTCCACACGGCAGCAGCCGTACGCAAGGCAAAGAGTGCAATACGCAAGGCATTCGAATACAGCGAGAAGAACATCGGACTGTCATTCGTGGAAATCGTCTCCACATGCAACTCGGGCTGGAAGATGAGTCCAGTGGATGCGAACAAGTGGATGGTGGAGAATATGTTCAAGAAGTATCCTATAGGCGACATAAAGGATGTCCTGAAGGATGCTCCGGCACTATGACCGGCGGACCGGATAAAAACCAGATAAAAAAGCAAGAAATGAAAGAAGAGATAATAATAGCCGGTTTCGGCGGACAGGGAGTCCTCTCCCTCGGAAAAGTACTGGCATACTCCGCCATCATGCAGGATATGGAGGTCACATGGATGCCTTCATACGGTCCGGAAATGAGAGGCGGCACGGCCAATGTCTGTGTAATATTGAGCGACAAGAAGATAGGTTCCCCTATCGTCACGAAGTACGACACTGCCATAATCCTGAACCAGCAGTCGATGGACAAGTTCGAGAAGACAGTCAAGCCCGGCGGACTGCTCCTTTACGATCCGAGCGGCATCACCAGACATCCTGAAAGGAAAGATGTAACGGTAGCACAGATCAACGCTATAGACATCGCGGCAAATGTAGGCAATTCCAAGGTGTACAATATGGCCGTGCTCGGTGCATTCCTGAAGCTGAGGCCGGTAGTGGAGATGGAAAATGTCAGGAAAGGGCTCGCGAAATGCATCCCTGCCAGATACAGCGATCTTATCGCCCTGAACGAAAAGGCGATTGAAGAAGGCACTGATTCTGTTTTGGTAATTGATGAAAAATGATTACCTTTGCAAGGTAGTCGAAATATGACCTGTTATGCTTGAAAACATTAAGGCAAGTATAGAAAGACTGATAGCCGCCTATGAAAGGCTGAAGGTTGAGAATGATGCCTTAAGGGAAAACATCGGGCAGATCAGGCTTCAGAATGAAGACTACAGGAAGCAGATTACAGAGTTAGAAAAACAAATCGATAACCTCAAGCTATCCGGAGCCATCCTGGGAGGGGATCCGGCAAGGAGCGGGAAAGGAAAGGAAAGCATTGACAGGCTGATACGGGAGATAGACAGGTGCATATCACTTATGGAGGGCTGATGATGGATCAGAGAATTAGCATCCGCATTGCGGAACGTGAATATGACCTCAAATCGAATTCCCCCGAGGAAGAGGAAAGGATCAGGAAATCAGCCATGCAGCTGAACAGGATGATCGACTCCTACCAGAGAAGATACGCAGGACGGGACATGATCGACATACTGTCTTTCGTAGCACTCAACCAGGGGATGAGCAATGTAATGCTGATGCAGAGGATAGAAAACATCGAGCATGAGTGCAATGAGCTCCAGGCCGGGATTGAAGGTTATCTTGACAATATTTGACAGTGAGCCGTTAGTTACTTACTTTGCTGAAATCAACACCAATTAAGTAACCGAGTTACTCGAAGAGGAAAGACGGGCCTATGTTACCCTTACGGGGATTCCGCACAACGGGACGGAGGATGTCTGAACTTGTCATTCGGAGCTCAAATCTTATCATATAAGATTTTCTGTCAATCAGACTAACGGCTTTTATTCTAACGACCGGTCGGCTTCCACAGCCGGCCGGCCGTTTGTTTTCCGGACACCTTGGGACGGATTGAGAAAGAATATTGATTAACATTATATTAACTATGACTATATTATACTATATTCTGGCAGCGGTAATCGGGGCTGCAATAGCCCTGACTGCCTACATAGTGGTCCGCAGGATAATGCTGAAAGGACAGAAAGACGAAATTATAGAAAAGGCCCGGCTCGAGGCGGAGAACATCAGACAGGAGAAGATTTTCCAGGCGAAGGAGAAGTTCCTGCAGCTGAAAAGCGAACACGAGCAGTACATCAACGAGAAAAACGCCCAGATCCACGAGATAGAGAACAGGCTGAGACAGAAGGAAAACAGCCTGAACCAGCAGAACGCCGAACTCGGACGCAAGCAGAGGGAAGCGGATGCAATACGGGACAATCTCAGAAATCAGGTGGAACTCGTCACTAAAAAGGCGGAAGAATACGAAAAACTGCACGCCCAGGCTATCGAGCAGATCGAGAACATCGCCGGAATGAGCGCGGCAGAGGCCAAGAACCAGTTGATGGACAGCATGAAGGCCGAAGCAAGATCCCAGGCCCAGTCATACATCAACGATGTCATGGACGAGGCCCGGCTTACTGCAGGCAAGGAAGCGAAAAGGATAGTCATCAACACTATCCAGAGAACCGCGTCAGAGACGGCAATCGAGAACGCAGTCACAGTGTTCAACATCGAAAGTGACGAGATCAAGGGTCGCATCATCGGCCGCGAAGGACGCAACATAAGGGCACTTGAGGCAGCGACAGGAGTGGAAATCGTAGTGGATGACACACCGGAAGCAATTCTGCTGTCCGCTTTCGATCCCGTAAGGCGTGAGGTGGCCAGACTTGCACTGCACCAGCTCGTAGTCGACGGACGAATCCATCCTGCACGTATCGAAGAGGTAGTCGCCAAGGTACAGAAACAGCTCGAAGACGAGATCATGGAAACCGGCAAAAGGACCTGCATCGACCTCGGCATACACGGGATGCACATCGAGCTTGTAAAACTCATCGGACGCATGAAGTACCGCTCTTCCTACGGACAGAACCTGCTCCAGCACTCCCGCGAAGTCGCCAACATATGCGCCACAATGGCTTCAGAACTCGGTCTTAACCCTAAGATAGCCAAGAGGGCCGGACTGCTCCATGACATCGGCAAGGTTTCAGACGAGGATCCGGAACTCCCTCATGCAGTTCTGGGTATGAAACTGGCAGAGAAATACAAGGAGAAACCGGAGGTATGCAATGCCATCGGGGCACACCATGAGGAGATAGAGATGACATCAATCATCTCCCCTCTCGTAATGGTAGGAGACGCCATCTCCGGAGCAAGACCGGGAGCAAGGAGAGAAGTCATAGAGTCCTATATCAAGAGACTTCAGGACATGGAAAACATAGCCAAGTCATATCAGGGCGTGACCAAGACATACGCAATCCAGGCAGGAAGGGAGCTCAGGGTGATTGTCGGAGCCGACCAGGTAAGCGACAAGGATGCCGAGGCACTGTCAGGAGACATAGCCAAGAAAATCCAGGAGGAGATGGTATATCCGGGCCAGGTCAAGATCACTGTAATCAGGGAAACCAGGTCGGTGGCCTACGCCAAATAACGTAAATCCAATGAAGGCACGTCGGACTGACGTCAGTCGATACTAACATCAAAAAGAAAGATGAAACGCTTGCTGGCTTTCACAGGAGCCCTGCTGCTATGCGCAGCGGGGTTTTCGCAGAATACCACCGTACAGTGGGAAACGGATGTGGAACATAAGAACGATTCCGTCTGTACAATAATTTTTACCGGCACGATAGCCGACGGATACCACACTTACGGTACAGTCACCTCCACCGGTTATCCGGCCAACATACAGTTCTCTCCGGAAGACACCGGCTATGAATTGGCCGGACCGGTGTACGATCTCGGCACGAAGACCGAATATAAGGGTGACAAGGTATATTTCAATGAAATCCGGCTTGCCCAGGACATAATCCTGTCAGGAGATGAAGCTGCCGTGTCAGGGGAACTCAACTGGCAGAGCTGCGAGGAGAATTTCTGCGCAATGCCCGAATACTGGGAATTCAGCATCGATGTCAGGTCTGCCGTACCTTCCGGCCAGACTGTCATAAAGGATAGTGACACAGACCGAGGCTTCAACTGGGCTCTCATAATCGAGGCAATCCTCTGGGGATTTGCCGCCCTTCTCACCCCGTGCGTCTTCCCTATGGTGCCGATGACGGTATCGTTTTTCATGAAAGGGGCCACATCACCTGCCGCGGGACGTTTCCGGGCTTCCATGTACGGTCTGTTCATAGTTCTCCTCTACACGGTTCCCATTTCCCTGATAATCATGATAACCAGGATTATCGGAGGGGAGACGGTCACGGCAGACATCTTCAACTGGCTTGCCACGCACTGGCTGCCTAACATCGTATTCTTCATCGTCTTCATGGTGTTTGCCGCGTCGTTCTTCGGAGCATTCGAGATCGTGCTGCCGTCGGGACTTGTCAACCGCAGCGACAAGGGCGCAGACAGGGGCGGACTGCTCGGGACATTCTTCATGGCACTCACGTTGGTACTGGTATCATTCTCCTGCACGGGCCCTATTGTCGGGTCGGTCCTTATAAAGGCCACACAGGGAGAGTTCTGGGAGCCGATGATGGCAATGCTTGCATTTTCGCTCGCATTCGCGCTTCCTTTCACACTGCTTGCCTTCTTCCCTTCCCTTCTGAAAAACCTTCCGAAAAGCGGGGGCTGGCTCAATTCCGTCAAGGTAGTGCTCGGATTCGTCGAAGTCGCCCTCGGATTCAAGTTCCTCAGCGTGGCGGACCAGACATATCACTGGGGACTGCTCGACAGGGAGGTCTATCTTGCAATATGGATTACAGTGTTCACCCTCCTCGGCTTCTATCTGCTCGGCAAGATCCGTTTCGCACATGACGACAAGGTGGAGCATATATCCGTCAAGAGACTGGCTTTGGCAACAGCGGTATTCTCATTCGTGGTATACATGATACCGGGAATGTTCGGAGCCCCGTTGAAAGCACTTTCCGGGTACCTTCCTCCGATTACTACACAGGATTTTGTGCTCGGGCAGGACAGACCGGGAACCGATGCGTCATCAGGCATGACTTCCGCCGGACATGAACCGGTTTCAGTAAGCCAGGTGAAATACGATCTTCACCTTCCACTCGGGCTTCAGGGCTATTTCACTCTCGAAGAAGGACTTGCAGCAGCGCGTGAAGCCGGCAAACCTGTATTCGTGGACATCACAGGACACGGCTGCGTGAACTGCCGGGAAATGGAATCCAGAGTATGGAGCGATCCGGCGGTTCTCGACATTCTCAGGAACGACTATATCATAGTCGCCCTGTACACGGATGACAAGCAGCGTCTCGCCGAAGAAGACTGGGTGACTACGGCATCCGGAGACGTTCTGAAGACCCTCGGAAGGGCCAATTCATACATTGTCCGTACAGAATTCGGAGTCAATGCCCAGCCGAACTATGTCCTGCTCTCTCCTGAAGGGGAACAGCTTGCGCCGGTACGGGGCTACGACCTGGACATCCAGGGCTTCATCGATTTTCTGAATTCCGGTCTCATGGCCTACCGGGAATGACCAGGCTTCCCTGACATCAGCTCCTGAAGACTGAACACGAGACCGACCTGCTGCTGGAAACCGGCATATCCGGACTCGAGGAAATGTGCAGTCAGGCTGATCCTGAGATGGAGGAAATCGGCAATCTTCGGCTCGTAATATGCTTCAAGACGGTCATAGATACCGACGGTACTGCTTCTCTTGGATATGAACATTCCTCCGGAGCCGTTTTCAGTAGGGTGCCACACCCCGCCGTTGAAGCGTGGATCATCCCCTGCGAACAGTCTGTAGAAAGGGTCTCCCCAATACAGGCTGTTGCCGTACTTGTATCCTCCGGCATCGCGGCTGTCATAATACGGCATCATATCACTGCCCACAAACAGCCTGTTCCGTATCCCTACGTTCCATTTACGGATGTCGAAAGTCATTTCCCCTCCACACGGGAACACGTACTTACCTACATTGAGTCTGTCCTGCTGCGCACTCTGGAGCCATCCGAGCGTAATGCTCAGCCGTTGGAAAGGCGTCACGGGAGCCGCATCGAAGCATATCCACGGATTCGCAAGGAGATTGTCCACCACCCCGTCCACAGTTGCACTGCATGCATAGTGGTACATATAGGCAGAATAGCCCACGGAAAGCCATGGCATCAGCTGCGACCTGCCGTGACTGAAAATCATGAATCTTTCCCGCTCGTATGTGCCGAACATTCCCATCCAGTCGCAGCCGGCTTCATAATACGATTCCGGTCTTGAGAAGGTCAGCAGAAGGCCTTCATAATTGTTGTCATAGAATTTCAGGGAATCCGAAATGAACGCCGGGGGATATTCGTACGACATGGAAAAGCGTTTGGGGAATATTCCGGCAAAGAGGCCGAAATCAGTCTTTCCGAGCCGCATATCCAGCCGGTAATAGAATGTCAGTTCCCTGAACAGTCCGGAGTTTACAGACCTCTGCCCGGACTGCCCTGCATTTTCCGGAGACACATCCGCTCCCCTGCCGAAATCCTTCATCACGTCGATGCCGGCCATCACCAGATGACGTGTTCCGTTACCATGCTCCACCGCAATCCCGACCGCGGGAGTAAGTCTCGCCCCGAAAATGGTCATGGACGGCGACAGGGACGAGACATTCTCCCTGTTGTCAAAATCCATCTCGAAACTGACGTCGTATGCCGGCTTCACCTTCAGGCCGCCCCCCCTGGCAGCATCCGTCTGCGTGGTTCCGTCTTGCGGTCCTGCTCCGGATGGCCTGGCATTTGACTGACCTGACACATACTGCCGTGCCGTTCCGGCTACAGACTCCCGGGTCTCCGTCAGTGACCCCACCGGACAGTCAGGCCCGGACAATGCCATGGCCGGAAGCCGGAGCATGCACATACACGCCACGGCCCACATTCTCAGCCCGTTTCCGATAACTTTCCTGAACCTATCCATATGATATTAAATTTTACAGGTACATATTCGAATAATGATGACATCAGAGTATGAAACAAGTCCGACTTTGCAATGGTCTTCGAGACCCGGAATTATGTTCCGACCCTATGCTCTCGAAAGGCAAAAGTACTAAAATAAATACTCAAAAAAACATCATGAAAAAAGCAAAACCTGAAAAAAAGAGAAAAATCCTGTCTCGATTCGTATAAACCTGCTGCCGGGGTATTGACCGGTATTCTATGCCTCCATATTTTAGCGCAAAAAAAATTGAATGATTATCCGCAAGAATACCCCTCGGATAACCAGACCGTAAAAGTCCGGTCCGGTAAATCCCTCCCACGACTCCGTCGCGGGTCCCTCCCGTTCACGAGGCCACGGGCGGCCACGCCGTCCGAACTTCTCGGTCCGGTTCCCTTTTAGGGGTAATAATGCGGATAGGAATAAAATAACAGTATTGGATATATGGAGAGTATGAATGAAACACGGACATCCGCACAGAGATATGTGGACATCCTGACAGAAGCCGGCTTCAAGGCCGTCTTCGGGGTGGAGAAGAACAAGGACGTACTCATCGACCTGCTGAACGTCGTGCTCCCGGAACACCGGTGTGCCGAAGTTCGACAGGAGCGACAACGAAATCTGGAGGGACAGGTATGTCTCCGAATATACTTTCCGCGAAAAAGTCAGCCACGAAGTGGTGGATGAGACGATTTTTCTTAACTTTGTGGAACTGGACCGTTTCGACAAGGAGCTTGAGGAGTGCGGGAGCATGGCGGAGAAGTGGTTCTATTCGATGAAACACATGGGGAGGATGGAGAGGTTGCCGGAGGAGCTGCGGGTGCAGGTGTTCGAGCGGCTGTTCGAGGCGTGTGAGATTGCGAGGTTCACCCCTGAAGAGAAACTGGAATACGAACACGATATGATGACCGAACGTGACTATACGAATATCATTAACACCTACCGGGCCGAGGCTTTGGCGGAAGGCGAAGCTAAAGGGTTCTCGAACGGTGAAGCAAAAGGCAGGGCAGAGGGGCTCACGGAAGGCAGGGCTGAAGGTCGGGCAGAAGGGAAAATAGAAGGCAGGGCTGAAGGAAGAAAAGAGGAACAGTTACGGATTGCGAAAGCCATGATCGAAAAAGGTATCGATACCATGACCATAGCTTCCGTCACTGGACTGACTCCGAAAGATATCGAGAAACTCTGAATCGGAACTGACAGGGCTTTCCGAGGAGGAGATCAGGAAATCCTGAAAGATGTCCCATAAACTGACAACTTACCTGAATCCGTACGGAAAAGATGTGCCGCTGCGCTGTCCTAACATGATCAGAGTATTATTGCAGATATCGGGCGAAGACATGGAATAAATAGGAGGTCGACCCAAAAGGGTGCTTTCTTCGGTACGCTTGCTTCGCAAGCCTTGAAATTCCTTCTTTTGGGTCGACCTCACAGTCAATAGCAACAAACGTAACATCCTCCGGAAGCCGCCATATGACAGCTATTCTTCCGGAGGAGTCTGGCCTGCCTCCATGAGATAGAGGATATTGTCGCCTGGCCTGAAATACACGTCATACTTCTCCGATGTCGCAGAACCCGTGTCAAGTGTCCCGTTGACTCCGGACACCGACATCTCCACAGGCTGTCCCGGCTTGACAGTGCTGCCAATGACCCCCAACCAGGTGCCTGTTGCACTGTCATAAACCTTGAAGCCCTCGGTACCTATATTTTCGGCAATCAGACTTTCCCTGTCTATATCCTTAACCGAGACAAAGTCTCCGTCGACATACATTGTCAGTCCGGAACCGCCAACATTGCCCCATCCGAAAACATGTCCCCTCAACAGATAAGTGGATGCTTCAGGTTCCGGTTCCGGCTCCGGAACCACTATGCCCTCATTCTCTTTCACACAACGGACATTCCAGCCGGCACCAGTATAGGAATTGTATGAGGTCGTAGAACCATATTCTGTCCTGTATGGAGCACTGTAAGAGACATTGGCTACAGAAATGAACGCCGTTCCGTTATCGATGGAACCTATCAGACTGCCACCGAATCCAGCCTGCCGCTGGCCGCTGTCAGGAACATAAATATCCATAGATGAACTGTAATATCCATGCCATCCGGAGACATCATTGAGGTCAGAGAAACTCCACGCGGCGCGAGGCATCACTTTCCAGCCAGGAGGACAAGGGTCATAGATGGTCTTGACATTGTCACTATCCCCTTCCTGAGGATCAGTGGCCGGATTACCCCACAGATATTTCCAGGCCTTGGCATTCTCTGTACCGGAAAGATTGCTTCTTGTCCAGTTGTAATTGTCGTTACCGCTATCTGTACCTGACCAGAACATCCAGCGATAAGGATATCTGACCGCTTCCTCCACAGCCTGGTCCACTGTAAACGAATCGCCCAGGACAGATGACAGTACCCGGCCGTTGGAGGCATTGTCCGTCCCGAAAATCAGATCAGTGAAATCCAATGTCTGTTTGTCTGAAGTCTGTCTGTAAGCCTCTACAGGAGTATGTGTCGGCAGTCCCCAACTCCTGTCTCCTCCGGTCACACCCGATACAGAGACATATTCCGCTGCGGCCGGGAACGGGTCTTTACGGCCCCACTGGTAGTAGTTGCCTATCGCCTTGGCTTCATCCGATGTTCCCCGGACTTCAGGGCCTGCGGATGCACCGAGGTTGCGGTCCATCATTACATAACCGTTGGCAACCGGTTTGGAAGCGGCGTCGGCATCATAGCCCTCGCCAGCAGCCCAGATGTTCCAGCTCCAGAGTACAGTGCCCTCGGCATCATACGCGGCGAGCAGGACATTTCCGACCACGAATCCGGCAGGTGTCGTGAAGCTGGCCATGCCTGTCTCCGGATTGTAGGAGACACTTTCAAGGGTCACAGGACTCACGTTCACATAACCATCTGCAGTCTTAGGGGTGTTGTACCACACGAGCCCTACGGAAGCAGGGGCTATTTCAAGGTCTGCAGAAGTGTAGCCCCGGGTTATCTCCGTACCATCCGACTCCGACCATGTGAACGACCGTTCCACGCCGTTGCCCTTTACAGTGGCATCGAAGGTGTATGTAGTCGCAGGGTAAGAGACGATATAGGTGTTCGCAGTCCCGTTTGCACTCAGGTTCACCGTGAGGGCATCCTCAGGAGCGATGGTCAGCTGCTCAGGAGTGACATGGTACACCTTGCCGGCCTCAAGTCCTGCAGAAGGCGCGGTCTTTGTCGCCACAGGATAGTCCTTGCCGTTGATTTTCGCAGTTATCGTGAACTCCTTGTCCGCATGTCCGGGATTGACAAGGAAACGGAAAGAAGTCGCGCTGCCGGGCATCACATTACGGCTGCCTGTAAGGGTAACGGCATTGGAAGGGTTCTGGACAGAGATAGCCCCGGTCCTGATATTGACTGAAGAACCCTCGCCGACAGACAATGCCGCAGTCTCATCCGCGCAGCTGAATACAAGTTCATCCACTACTGCAGTCACTGATGCGGTAATCTTCACATCCACCACTGCAAAAAGATGGGAGAACTTCAGGGAAACCGGTTCATCCAGCTTGCCATCATAGGAACTGGTGACACCCTCCGAAACAGCATACATAAAATCCAGGGCGGCAAATCCGGCATCAGAATCAGCCGCATCCAAAGACTGCTCCTCAGGAAGGGTCACAGGAACCGACTCGGGAGAGATGTCTCCACCTGAATACGGATAGTATGCATAGAAATTGTGTATTTCACCATTGTTCCAAGTAATCACCCTGCCTGCATCTATTGCAGAAAAAGAAGCAGTAGCCCCGGCTATAGTGTTGCGGTAGCCATAGTTGGATGCTGACAACATTTCCCCTGTCTCACAGAAGATACCTATCTCATCGCTCTCAGTCCACTGCACCCTGATTGAATTGCCGGCATCCTCGTATGAGGTGCGGGTACCGGGGGCGGCATCCGTCTGCCCCTCCTGCAGCACCGACCCGGAGAACCGGACTGCATTTTCCGGCAGCACCTGCTGCTCCCCGACTATCTCTTCCTTGGCGCATGCTGTCGCCAGCAACACGGCCAGAATGGTTATATACGGTGTATATTTCATGTCGTATAATTTTGATTCATTTGATTTTAACAGATTCTTCGCTACGCTCGGAATGACATTCCTACCAGTCGACTCCTTCGAAGCCATCGATGTCTCCGCCAGGGACAGCCTGTCCTGAAGGTATCTTCATACAGCGTACGGCAGCACCCCTGTCACTGTTGGTGTCGTTTGCGACCTGGGTGATTGTCATGTCCCCACCTGCATCGAAGAAATTGGATGAGGTACCGAATCCGACCACATGTGCAGAAGTCTTGCCTGCATCAGGACCGTCTACAAAGTAGAGGGCATGGCCTCCGCCGCGTACATTCCCATCCGGAGCTGCATTGGAATTGTGCCATAATGTCGCATTTCCTGCAAGCGGGAAGAACTTGCCGTAAAGGAAGACTCCTCGCCCTGTCTGGTCAGCGCGGAATTCCGGAGCCGCAGTCTGACTGTCAGTAATACCCATCCACGCAGCCTTGGTCATCACTTTCCAGCCCGGAGGACAAGGGTCATAAATCGTTTTATGTCCTATAACATCCTGTGACGGATTGCCCCATGCGGCAAGACCTTCGGCATCACTGAACATTTTGTTGGTCGCATCACCGTTATTGTTCCTGTATATCCACAGATGCGGGTTGGCTGACTGCAGACCGAATATCTGACCGCTTGTATAGTCCGAGGTGCGGATATCCAGACATACCGTCTCAGTCGTGGTTCCGAATATCTGATGGTCGGCATTCCGGCCTGCAATATAAGCCGGAGCGATATATGTGCCACGGTCAAGAGCATTGACCGGCGTAAACGCAGGGGAGAACCACAGACAGGACATATAGGTTGCATTGTTGCTCATATAGTCAGGAGTTCCAGGGAACGGATCCTTACGGCCCCACTGGTAGCAGTTGCCGGTAGTCCACGCCAGGTCTATGGATTCCGACATATCCATCGGTTTCCTCGTTGTATTCTCCCAATGTACAACAGCCCCGAGATTACGGTCCATTATCGTATAGCCTCCATGGGTAATCTGGTTTGCTGCATCATTCGGATCGTACTCTGTCACAACAAGATTCCAGCTCCAGAGCACATTTGCATTGCTTATCTGCCATACCGTCTCCATCGAGCCTTGGGCTTCCACATCCTCATATCCGAGTTTCTCATCGAGGACAATCACTACGACATTGCCCGGGACAAATGTCTCTGGGGTCCTGAAATAGACATATCCATCCTCCTCAAGCACCAATGAAGACACGACAACAGGTTCGCGCTGCTGCCATGGGGAATAAGATGTCTGGAGACAGTTGTACCACAGGACAAGTGCAGATTCCGGAGCAATGCTGATATCTGCCTCGCTATACGAAAGCCCGTCAATCGACAAGGCCTCCCCGTTGCCTTTCACGGATGCGTTGAAACGGTAGAGGGTATTAGGTTCAGTGACATAGTAACAGTTGGCGGTACCGTCAGCACTGAGGTCGACTATCGTCTCCGCATCCTCATCCGCTATCTTCATTCCATCGACAGTCACGCAATAGGTCTTTCCGGCGGCAAATCCCTCAGCAGGAACGGTGAATGATGCCGCAAACAGCTCCTTGCCGTTGATGACGGCATAGACTTCGAACTCCTTGCCTGCATGCCCTGGAGATATCATCATCTGCCAGGAGGTGTAGGAACTGATCTTTGTGCTCTGGCTGCCGGCTAACCTGATTTCGGCACTGTTGCCGGTACCGGCCGGAGTGATTTCACCGGTCTCGAGATTTACCGTAGTGCCATCTCCATACGCCAGGATCTCGTTCCCGTCCTTGCAGCGGAGGACTATCTCATCAATAGTGGCAAACCTGTCGGTAGTGACTTTCACCTCCATTATGGAGAACAGATGGGAGAACTGCAGAGGCACGCTCCCCTCCCCGACAGCCGTCTGTGTCTGCCCTTTGGCAACAGCATACATAAAGTCAAGGGCAGTGAACTGTCCCTGAGGGTCGGCAGGGTCGTATGTCTGCCCGGCAGGAAGAGTCACCGGGACGGCTGTACGGTCGGCGACCTCGGCCCCTTCAGTCCTGGAATAAGGATAATAGGCATAGAAATCATGCCCGGTCGTCTCATCGGCCCAGCAGACGGCATCATCATAGATCATGAAACCGAATGTGGTCTCCTTGCCTGCAGACTGTGTCCTGTAGCCGAAGTTGGAAGCGACAGTCTCATCCCCGGCTATGGCGAACACTCCAATCTCATCACCTTCAGCCCATTCCACTGTGATGGCAGTGCCATTGTCACCATAGACCGTGCGTGTATCGGGAAGATCAGCATCGCTGCCGGCCGGCTTCATCTGCCCGGAGAAGCTGATGGCATTCTCCGGAGCAGGCTGCTTGCCGGTCTCCGTAATGTCATCCTTTGTACAGGCTGCCGCAAGCAGGACAGCCAGCATTGTAAGATATGATGTATATTTCATGGCAGTGATCAGTTAAGTGTAATATCCTCTCTGTCGAAATCATCGAGCTGACCGCCAGGTGCAGCCGAGCCAGGGATTTCAAGAGCCTCTTCAAGTGCATCCAGGAAAATCGGTCCCATCACCTCCTGGAAGCATTTGGTATTAGGATGCACCGAGTCCACCTGATACTCTTCCTTGAGACCGTTGAGATTGTCATCATCCGTATCCACAAGCGCAGTCCAGTAGTCTACATAAATGAAGCCGTTCTCCTCACAGTATGCCTTGAGGTCTTCATTCAGGTCAATCACCCGCTGTGCAGTATCCGGATGCTCTTCGTTCCACTGTTCCGCATTGTCCACCCACCAGATATAGTTGGCAGGAGGGGTCGACCCGATCATCACCTTGATGCCATACGACACGGCCATTTCAGCCATAGCCTTGATATTCGCGAAGATACCTTCATTGGTCCGGTTCGCCCCGTCATTGTTCGCTATGTCGTTAATTCCGCACATGATATGGACTACAGGAGGTGTGTTAGTAATCACATCTGCATAGAACCTGTCAAGGATCTGCTGGCTTGTCTGCCCATCGGCTCCCTTGGCAAGAAGGTTGTTGGAAGTGAAGAATCCCCCATCATACGAATTCCAGGTCCTTGTAATCGAATCGCCGATGAGCACGCAAAAAGCACCTCTGTGAGGCAGGTCTGCAACAACCATATCCTCCTTCACGCAGCGGACATTATGACCCGCAGCAGTGTAGGTAAGACTATTGGACAGCATATTCCTGATCACTTCCCACTGGGCAGTCCCGCCCACATTGCAAGTATGCAGATAATGCATATCCACCGCCTGTATCAGGCTTCCGCCGAATCCGGCCTGACGTTGACCTGTGAAAGGGAAATAAAGGTCGTACACAGGACTGTAATATCCGTTGGTCAATTCCTCGAGACCATCATCCACAAACTCCCATGCAAGGCGCGGCATGACTTTCCAGCCCGGAGGACAAGGGTCATAGATGGTCTTGACATTGTCTGTCTGCTCTACACTTGCATTCGGATTAGGATTACCCCAGAGATAGCGCCATGAAAATCTTTCTTCCGGCGTTGACAGCATATTATACGGTGCCGACCAGACATATTCGTTCCATCTTGCATCACTGCCTTCGTAAGACATCCATTTGTAAGGATACTTGATGGACACCGGCAGGCTCTGTTCCGTGGTGAAGCTGTCGCCTATCTCTGTCTTCAGCTGGCAACAGTTTGCGATTGCATCAGTACCGAAAATCAGGTCGTTAAATTCCAGAGTCTGATTAGCGCTCCTGAGTTCATCTATCGGAGTGTGTGATGGCAGTCCCCAGCTTCCGGGAGTACTTCCGGAAGTCGCAATGACTCCGGTAGTGGATGTCGCACCGTATTCAGCCACTGCCGGGAACGGGTCTTTGCGGCCCCACTGGTAGTAATGACCGACAGCCCTGACATCATCCGCCGTATTCATCACCTCGGGACCTGCTGTCGCGCCGAGGTTCCTGTCCATTATCACATACCTTCCCGCATTCCTTGCGGTTGCTTCTGCACTGTAGCCCTCGCCTGCAGCCCAGATGTTCCAGCTCCAGAGAATCGTCCCGGCGGCATCATACGCGGCGAGCAGGACATTTCCGGTCACGAACGGCTGAGGGGTAATGAAGGTCACGAGACCTGTAGCCTTGTCGTATGAGACGCTCTCAAGGATAATCGGGCACTCGTTGACATAGCCTCCGGCTGTCTTTGGAGTGTTGTACCACACCACCTTCACATCTTCAGGCTCGATGTTGAGATCCGAATAGGAGCGGGTAATCTCCGTTCCATCGCTCTCTGTCCAAGTGAATGAGCGCGGAATGCCGTTACCCATGACCTTTGCATTGAAGGTATAGGTCGTGGCGGGCTCGGAAATGATGTATGTGTTTGCAGTACCGTTGATGCTGAGGTCGGTTGTCGTGGCATCTGCCGCATTGACCTCCAGATTGTCATTGGTCAGACGGTAGGTATCGCCTGCAAGGAAACCTCCTTCCGGAGCAGCCTTGGCTTCCACGACGGTGTATTCATTGCCGTTGATGACCGCCTTGACGGTGAATGTCCTGTTCTCGTGACCCGGGGTAATGAACATCTGCCATACGGTCAGGCTGCCAGGCATCGTACCCTGGCTGCCGTTCAGAACGACCGTATTGGTCGGATCAGCCGCCGTGATTTCTCCGGTCTTGAGACTGACAGTCGATCCTGTTCCGAGAGAGACGGCCTCAGATGCCTCATCACAGCTGAATATCAGATTGTCCACTATTGCCGGCCTGTCGGTCGCAATCCTTATCTCCAGGACCGAGAAGAGATGAGAGAAAGCCAGAGGCACCACATAGTCCTCCTGCTCGCTGCCGGAGAATGTCACACCCTCGGCCTTGGCATACATAAAGTCCAGTGCGGAGAACTGTCCCTGAGGAAGAGCAGGGTCGAATGTCTGCTCGGCCGGGAGGGTTACCGGCACGGACTCGACATCAATATCATCTCCTGCTGTATATGGATAACAGGCATAGAATGTATGTGAACCCTCTGCCTTTCTGATGACCTTGTCTGCATCAATGGCAGAAAAAGAGGCGGTCTGGCCTTCAGTGCTGTTCCGATAGCCGTAGTTGGACGCATACACCGTGCCATCAAGCTCGCCGAATACACCGATCCGGTCTCCTTCCGCCCACGACACGATGATGGACTCTTCAGTATCCTCGTACGAAGTGCGTGTACCGGCCATCCGCTCCACGGAGCCGGAGAACAAGACTGCATCCTCAGGCAGAGAGGGTTTGGTCTCCTCTGTAATCTCTTCCTTTGCACAGGCAGCAGAGATAAGTACTGCCAGTACTGTAAGATATCGTCTGTATTTCATATCTGACATAATGTTTTTATTCAGTTTGCCATATTTTTCTACCAGTCTTTCTTGTCGAAGTTGTCGAGCTGTCCGCCAGGCACTGCCGTACCAGGATTTATCTTGATGCAGCGGACACTTGCGCCGTTTGCCCCGTTTGTTGTAGTCATTGTGCTGCATGTGACACTACGATCCCCTCCTTCAGCCGCAAAATTGACGGCAGTGCGGAAATTACCGTATCCGTTATCCGTATAGGAGCCATCGAACCAATAGCCGGAATCCGCCGCTATCCCGCAACTTGCCGCGTAACCGCTGGCATATCCTTTACTGTTGCGCCACAGTCCTCCTGTCACAGGGAAATAATACTTGTCGTCAACGAGGATTCCATCTACCCCATCCGTCTTTGCGACCGTGCTGCTGAGGTTGTCTGTCAGAGCCAGCCATGCATCCTTGCTCATCACTTTCCATCCCGGAGGGCAAGGGTCATACATGGTCTTCTCTCCGATTCCGGAATTCTCAGGATTCCCCCATACAGCCTTCCCTGCATCATCCGGCACCAGATACCCTTCTCCGGAAAGTGTCATCCAGATATGAGGGTTCTCCGTAAGCAGTCCGATACGGGCTTCAGGGGTAGTGACATCGGCCGGCACAGTCATGCAGATTGTCTCATCCGTCGTCCCCAGAATCTGGTGGTCTGCAGACCTGTCAGGGGATGTCATTCCGAATTTGCCCAGATCCAGTGCAGGAATCGGGGTATATGCCGGAGTAAAGTGCAGATTGGTGGTATAATTCGCAAGATAAGAATTGACATCAGGCAGAGCTGGGAACGGGTCCTTTCGTCCCCACTGGTAGCAGTTGCCTATCGCTGCGGCAAGGGCTGTCCTGTTCCAGGTCCCTCCGATCAGAGCCTGCCCAGGATCGATGATAGCACCGAGATCCCTGCTCATGAAAGTGTATCCACCCTTGGTGAACTGGCTGGCGACACTGTTCGGGTCATACCCTTCGGTGACTACGAGATTCCAGCTCCACAGCACATTCGCATTGGTAATCTGACGGTCCTGCGCCTGGATTTCAGAATAGTCGAGATCCTCATCAATCGCGATGACAACCACATTCCCGTTCACGAAAGTCTCCGGAGTCCGGAAGTAGATGTATCCATCAGGCTCGAGTCCCAGTGAACCTATGACCACCGGTGATTCCTGCAGCCACGGGCTGTTGGTTGTCTGGAAACAGGTGTACCAAAGAACAAGCGCGCTCTTCGGAACGATATTGACATCACCTCCGGCAGGGTCGACTCCATTGCCCTTGATATCGGCACGGAAACGGTAGAGCGTGCCAGGTTCAGTCACATAGTAGCAGTTGGCCGTGCCGGCTGCACTGAGGTCTGTAACCGGTTCGGCGTCTTCCGGATCGATCTGCACCTGACCCGCATCCAGCACGTATGTCCTGCCTGACTCAAATCCTGTCTCCGGAGCCGGTTTCTCTGAAACGACCGTATATGTCTTTCCGCCTATCTCAGCAGTTACATTGAATGTCTTGCCTGCATGCCCCGGAGAGATGAGCATATAGAATGAAACATAGTCGCTCATTTTAGTGTTCTGGCTGCCTTCAAGCCGGATACTGTTTGATGTCTCGGCTCCTGCCGCATCTATTGTCCCCGTCTCGATGTCCATCGTCGCGCCATCGAATGCAAGTGCTTCCGTCCCATCAGTGCAGGTCAGTTCCACGGCATCCACGGCAGCATACAGCGAAGTGCAAAGGCGCACCTCGAGCACGGAGAATAGATAATTGAAATCCAGACTTACCCTGCCGTCGTCCTGCGATTGTGTAACTTCACCGGAGGAACCATACAGGAAGTCTATGCCGGCAAGATGCCCGAACGGATCAGCAGAATCAAACATCTGCACGGAAGGCAGGCTGACCGGCACCTTATGGATATCCGCAGCAATACCTTCAGATACCGGGCTGTATGGATAGTATGCATAAAATTTATGCAGGGAAGTATTGTCGGACCAGACTATCACATTGCCATTATCCAAAGGCAAGAATGCGACATCGGTTCCGGACGCGGATGTCTCATAGCCGACATTGGAGGCAGTAAAGGAATCTCCCGTACTGCAGAAGATGCCGACCCCGTCACCCTCCGCCCAGTTGACGGCTATGGATTGCCCTCCGTCCGCATACACAGTACGCGTATCGGGCACATTATTGCCGGACTGGCTCTCACTGCATATCGTTCCCGTAAAACTTACCGCATTTTCCGGCAGGGCAGATATGCTGCTGTCATCCGAAATTTCCTGTTTTGCACACGCAGCCGCCAGCAGCACGGCCATCACAGTGATATATAGTGTATATTTCATTGTATCAGATAATTTATTCCATTCTGAAGATTCTTTTCCGGTATCCGGAGAAGGTAATGTTTCCATTACCAGTCCTCCCTGCCAAGGTCAACGAGATTGCCGTCTCCATCGGTACCAGGCAGGACTCCGGTGTAAAGCGTCCTTATGCAGCGGACACTGCAGCCCTGCATTAGATTTGGGTTGTCTGCTGTAGTATATTCAGCCGCATCTCCCGGGTTTTTCCCTCCTCCATAGAAAGAGACGGCAGTCATTTCCGCAGTCCACAATCCTGTACGGCCTCCATTGCCTGTATAGTTGAAACATCCTCTGTCTCCCTGGCTTATACCTTCAATTGTGCGTAAAGGAATGTTGCCGTAGACAGGGAAATAGCATGAGCCATCCAGCAGAATCCCTCTCCTGTGGTCCACTATTACAGCCAGAGATGGAGCCTGGTTTTCTGTCAAGGCATTCCATGCTGCCCTGGTCATCACCCTGTATCCAGGAGGGCACGGGTCATGAATGGTCTTGACTCCTATATTGTCTCCATCGGGATTTCCCCAGAGATTGGACTTGTCATCTCCAGGGATACTCCAAGTCCTGAGCCAGAGATGAGGATTCTGTGTCTGCTCCTGTACGAATTCCGCCGTGGTACTGTATGTATTGCCGCTTACATCGAGAGGAATGGTTCCGGATGTATTCCCGAAAATCTGGTTATATGCAGGCCTGCCGCTTCCGTCAGCCGGGATTGTCCCCCTGTCAAGAGCAGGGATCAGGGTATATGCCGGGGTGAAAGCCAATCCGCCATCTTTACCGCTGTCATAACACGGGAAAGCAGGGAACGGGTCCTTGCGGCCCCACTGGTAGCAGTTGCCGGCCGTACCGGCCAGAGCGAACATGTTGGTGGCACCGTCGATTAAAGCATCTTCTGAATCGAAGAATGCTCCGAGATCACGTGACATGAATATATATCCGCCTTTTTGATACTGGTTTTCAGCAGCCATGGGATCATAGCCTTCAGCCACGACAAGATTCCAGCTCCAGAGCACATTGGCATTGGAAATGACGTGCGTAGTTTCATCTGCAACTACAGTGTCATAGTCAAGTTCCCGGTCAAGCGCGACAATCACCACATTGCCGGGGACGAATGCTGCCGGTGTCTTGAAGTATGCCCTGCCGTCAGGACCGAGAGTCAGGGTCTCCACGAGGATAGGTTCATTCCGTGCCCACGGTTCAGAAGATGTCTGCAGACACGTGTACCAGAGCACGAGCAGGCTCTTCGGCTCAATGGTCGTCTCTTCAAGCGCATACTGCTGCTCACCGTTACCCTTGACAGTGGCATAGAAACTGTAGAGGGTGTTGGCCTTGGTCACATAGTATGTATTGGCCGTCTCTTCTGCGCTGAGGTCGACCACCGGTGCTGTATCCGACTCATCTATGGACATCGAGGCATTGACATAATATGCCTTGCCGGCAGCAAAGCCCTCCTCAGGGGCAGTCCGCTCGGCCAGAGTCACTGTCTTGCCGTTTATCACAGCCTCTATGACGAAGTCCTCCCCGCCATGTCCCGGAGGCATAAGCAGACAGAATGACACAGGCACTGACATCAATAATGGCATACTGCCTTCAAGACTGGTGGATGGGCCGCCTTCAGCCCCTGAAAGATCCAGGTTACCGGTCTCGATATCTACCTTGCCACCCTCGAACGACACCTTGGAAGTCCCGGTCTTGCTGCGGAAAACAATCCTGTCCAAGAAGGCGAACCTGTCCGCAGTGATACGTACCTCCAGCACAGGGAAAAGATGGGAGAACTTCAAAGGGACGCTTCCGTTCCCTACAATCTCTCTTGACTGTCCTTCCGTCTTGGCATAAATGAAGCCATTGTCGGCAAGATGCCCCATAGGATCCGCTTCATCATAAACCTGTACGGCGGGCAGCGAGACAGGGACGGCATGCAAGTCGGCCTGCGCGTCCACAGCAGTCGCCGCATACGGATAATAGGCATAGAAATCATGGAGTGACTCCATATCCTCCCAAGATATTGCCTCATCTACCGCGCTGAAAGAGGCCATCTTGCCGGCAGTCGTGTTGCTGTAATGGAAGTTTGCAGCCGTAACCGCATCTCCGACCTTGCAGAAAATTCCTATCCCGTCCCCCTCGGCCCATTCGACATTGATAACATTGCCATTGTCGTTATACGATGTACGCGTACCGGGAGCGGACTCGCTGCCCTGACGGGAATCCATCAAGCCGGAGAAAGTGACTGCATTATCGGAAACCTTCTGCCCTTCCTCGACGATATTTTCCTTTGCGCAGGCTGCCATTAGCAGCCCCGCCAGGATTGTCATATATGGTATATATTTCATATTCTTGTCGTTATATTCATTTATCAGACTATTCACTGACATCCGGAAAGAAGCTTAGTTCCACTCCTCCTTCTCGATAGGGTCTATCTCCTCTCCGCCTGGGTTAACCGGGCCGGGGATGACCTTCATACAACGGACTGCCACCCCTCTGTCTGTCCTGCCGGCAGAACCGCTTCCGGCAGGGGCGTCATCGCCTGATTTCTTGCCGGTACCGTTGAAGAACACCACTGACGCATCGAACGACCCGTCGAGCCAATGGCTGGAGTATGTGAAATTCGTCCCCCCCTGAGGATTGCCACCCGAATTGTGGCTGTACAGATCCCCACTGCATGCAAACCAAGAATCCATATACAGGATTCCCCTGCCATCAATATAGGAATCTCCGGATTTGACTCCCACCTTTCCTACAGCTGTCCCGTTTTCCGTGAGAGCATTCCATGCAGTACGGCTCATAACCTTCCATCCCGGAGGACAAGGGTCGTACATTGTCTTGTCTCCTATCGTCAGGGAATGGTCAGGATTGCCCCATAGAGCCTTTGCGCTTTCGTCAGTGAAGAGATTGCCTTCGGCCTGAATCCACAGATGAGGATTCTTCTCTTCAAGTTCGAGCACATCGGCTGCAGAAAGCCCCTTGTTCTGGATATTGATACAGAGGGAGTCGGTCGACGGCGGGAATATGTTTCTCTCTGTCACCCTGTTCCAAGGACGCTGGATATTGGCCTGCAGCGACACGATGTCTGTGAATCCGGGAGCGAACCACAGGTTTGTCATATAATTATGGTTGCCGCTGGTATAGTCAGGGACTCCAGGGAACGGATCCTTGCGGCCCCACTGGTAGACATTGCCGCAGGACGATGCGAGCTGGGTACCGTTATATTGTGTTCCGGAAACTGCATCCTCCGGATCTATAATGGCACCGAGATCGCGTGACATGAAAGTATATCCTCCTTTCTGTATCTGGTTGGCTACATTGTCCGGGTCGTAACCCTCCGAGAAAATTATGTTCCAGCTCCAGAGGATGTTCGCGTTGGTGATCTGACGTTCATTATTCACCTCTATCATGTCATAGTCCACATCCTTGTCGAAGACCGCAATGACCATCTGTCCGGAGCGGAATGTTTCAGGGGTCTTGAAATAGATATTTCCATCTGACTCGAGGCTCAAGGTCTCAAGGCTGATCGGAGGTTCCGTATTGGTCCACGGGCCGTATCCGAGCTGCTCACGGCTGTACCAGAGGACAAGGATATCCTGCGGGTCAATATCCACGGATTCACCCGTAATCGAGCCTTGTCCGTTGCCCTTGACAGTAGCATCGAAACAGTAGAGACGGTCGGCCTCCGTAACATAGTAGGTATTGGCAGTCTCTTGCTCGCTCAGGTTCGTCAGAGGTTCTGCATCTTCATCGGCTATCTCCAGCCCATCAATGGTCACCACGTATGTCTTGCCTCCGAGAAGTCCGCCTTCAGGCACTTCGAGATGAGTCTCTCTCTTGTATTCCTTGCCGTTGATCTCAACGATGATTTCGAATGACTTGCCCTCGTGCCCGGGAGAGATGAGCATCTGGAAAGTGGAGTAACTGCTTATCATAGAGCTCAGGCTGCCCTCCAGACGGATCTCGCAGGTAGCTTCGGATGCTGTAATCTCTCTTGTAGTGAGGTCAACGGTGGAGCCTTCACCGAAAGAGACCGTCTCGCCCGGGTCTGTGCAGCGGAAAACAAGGGCATCAATTCTCGCGAATCTCGTCGTGCGGATATTCACCTGCAGCACAGGGAAAAGATGATGAAAATCAAGATCTACAGGCTGGTCTTCACCGACTTCAGTCTGTGTCTTGTCAAGTGCCTCGGCATACATAAAGTCGATGTCCGAGAAATAGTCCAACGGAGCCGTAGAGAGCCAGGACTGGACTGCCGGCAGTTCGACAGGAACCGCCCTCGGGTCTGCTTCCGCCCCCGTCGCTGTCTTCCTGTAAGGATAGTATGCATAGAAATCGTGAGGTGTGGTCTCATCGCTCCAGCAGGCTACCTCTCCAGAAAGAAGATATTCAGAGAAGTCGGCTGTCTTGGAGCTTTCCACGGTCTTGTTGCGGTACCCGAAGTTGGCCGCCGTGAGTTCGAGGTTGTCCGTACCTTCCCCGACTTCGCAGAAAAGGCCGATCTGGTCACCGGTTTCCCAGTTAACGGCTATCCTGTCCTCCTGGTCCTCATATACTGTACGGGTGGATGGGGTGCCGTCCCGGTCATCTGTGCCCACTGTACCCGAGAAACGGATTCCGTTCTCAGGAAAGGTCAACTGCTGGTCCTCCCTGATTTCCTCTTTGGCACATGCGGTCGCCAGCAGCACGGCCAGAATCGTGATATATGGTGTATATTTCATAATCTTGTATTTTTTCGTTTTTCAGATTCTCCGCTACGCTCGGAATGGAATTTCATGATTCCCTTTGGTCTGACGACAGATCAGTTCCAAGGCTCCTTTTCAAAATCATCCACATTTCCTCCAGGGTTGGATGAATCCTGGACATACATTGCCTTCTGGAGAGCATCAAGGAAGATAGGGCCCATCACATTCTCAAAGCACCCCGTGTTAGGATGGACATCATCGTTCCTGTACTCCTGCTTCAGGGCACCTGTCTCATCCACAAGCGCAGAATAGTAGTCCACATAGGTGAAGCCGCGCTCTTCGCAGTATGCCTTCAGCATTTTGTTGAGATTCTGCACACGCGGGATAACAGGATGCTCGGCATTCCATTCATCATCATGCCATCCTATCCTGCCCGCAGGAGGAGTGGAGCCTATCATCACCTTGATGCCCCAACTTGCGGCCTGCTCCGCCATGGTCTTGAAGTTTTCGAAGATTTCCTCTTCCGTAGGGATTGATCCGTCATTGCCGGCCATATCGTTGATACCTCCCATTATATGGACTACCTTAGGGTCATTGGCGATAACCTGTGAGAAGAAACGGCTGACGAAATTGTTAGTGGTAGTACCATCGACACCGAATGCTATACAGTTATGTGTGGAGAAGAATCCCGGAACATAGGAATTCCATGTCCTTGTGATGGAATCGCCTATGAGCACGCAGGCCGGGCCGGCATGTGACAGTGTGAGACTTCCCAACTCCTCCTTGACGCAGCGGACATTATACCCGGCACCTATGTATGAGTTGCCTGTAGCGAGGCCATACTGGTTGGCCTGCCACTGGTTGCTCTCCGTGACATTGGATGTCTCCAGAAACATCGTGCCCCCGACAAGGGAACGGATCTGGCTTCCTCCGAAACCTGCCTGCCTCTGACCGGTGTTAGGGAAATAGAATCCGGTGCGCTCGTTATATAATCCGTTGGTGAGGGTAGTCAGGCTGGCTGCTGCAAAGGCATAGGCCTCGCGAGGCATCACTTTCCAGCCCGGAGGACACGGATCATAGATGGTCTTCAGATTGTCGGCCTCCTCAGTGCCATACTCCGGATCGATGACAGGGTTGCCCCAGAGATAGCGCCATGCCTTGGCGTTTGCTGTCCCTGAAAGACTGCTTCTTGTCCAGTTGTAATTGTCGTTACCGCTATCTGTACCTGACCAGAACATCCAGCGATAAGGATATCTGACCGCTTCCTCCACAGCCTGGTCCACTGTAAACGAATTGCCAAGGACAGATGACAGTACCCGGCTGTTGGCTGAAGGATTGCTTCCGAAGATAAGGTTTGCAGCCCCCCACGATTCAGATGAATAATCCTGCTGGTACTCTGCTATCGGAGTATGTGTAGGCAGTCCCCAGAACATCTCTTCCCCTCCATCCAGTCCGTCATCCCTGTATGCCGCAGGAGCAGGGAACGGGTCTTTGCGTCCCCACTGGTAATAGTTGCCTACAGCCAGCACCGCCTGCTCATCCGGAGAATTCCTTACCTCCGGGCCAGCCACTGCACCGATATTCCTGTCCATCATAGTATAACGGCCGGCCGGCCTTGCCGTGGCATCCGGATCATAGTTCTCCGCAGCCCAGATGTTCCAGCTCCAGAGAATCTCGCCGCTTTCATTGTATGCGGCAATCAGCACATTGCCGGGAACGAAAGGTTCCGGAGTGGAGAAATATACCGTACCGAGTTCATACATCAGCGAGCCGAGCTCCACAGGACTCCTGTCAGGATATCCATCGGCAGTCATAGGAGTGTTGTACCACACGAGACGGACATCCACAGGGCTGATGTCAAGGTCGGAATATGAACGGGTGATCTCCGTGCCATCGCTCTCTGTCCAGGTGAATGTACGCGGGATACCGTTACCCTTGACAGTCGCATCGAAACGGTAGTTCGTCCCGGGCCTGGAAACGATATAGGTATTTGCCGTCCCGTTTGCACTGAGGTCGATTGCATCCTCATAGCCCGGTGCTCCCGCATACTCGAAATACACATCATATACGGTCAGTGTCCCGCCGGCAATGCCTGTTTCAGCCGGAGTCTGCAGTTCCCCGAGAGCCAGAGTGACACCGTCACCGTATTCAGCCCCGAGATCAATACTGAGCCCCGCCGCCACAGGATTGACGGCAATGTATACCGAAACCGGATCGCTATAGAGTGTCACCGGCTCATCGAACGTGTATTCGATGACATTGGACGGACTGACTTCCGGAGCTATGGTGAGAGTCCCGTCGGTCAGATCAAGACTGCCTGCCTCGAAGGCAAGGCCAACACCCTGGTCCGCCGTGAGAGTCAGCTTTGTCACATTGGGAATCGGGACTGACGAGGAAATGTCGAGCCTGACGACAGCCACCGGGCTTGAGAAGTCGAGAGGCACATTCCCCGCGGATGATGCGATGCCTGCAGCAGAGGCATAAAGGCTGAGATTATCTTTCACGGTCCTTAAATCACCCGGCATACCTCCCTGTCCTGCCCGGACCGACACCGGAATTGCCGTATAGTCATTGTTCGACGCCCTGTAAGGGTAGTAGGCATAGACATCATACTTTGCCGTACTTGTCCCGTCCCATTCTATGCCCTTGTTGCGGGACGGGCTCATGAATTTCACGCTTCCCTGTCCCGTAGAGGCGGCAGCATAATAGACATTTGTCTGCTCTGGCTGCCCGTCTGCGAACGTGAACAGCCCGATACGGTCCACATCGGCCTCCCACAGCAGGTCGAAGGCTTCTTCCGATGAACTCGAAGCCGCAAAGGCAGCAACTCCATCGAATGTCACTGCATCCGGATTGTACCCGGGCCCCGTCAGCTCTTCTTTCTGACAAGCCAGAAGGACTGCAGGCACGAGCAAAAATGTCAAGAGTCTCGGTACTTTCATAAATCTATCAGTTATTAGTTGTTAAATTGTATATCATATATTGCTGGACTTCCGCTTCCGGTCAAGAGACAGGTTCACAGCAGGAGTTCCAAAGAAAAACAGAATGCATAATTGCCTGGCGGACCGGACTTCACACCTCCGAAACGCCACGAGGCATTGCACCGGACAGGACCCGCCGTAAAGCCGCATCCGACCGCAGCATAATTGCCTGCCGCCAGAGCATGTCCGAGATGGTATCCGGCCCTGACTATGCCATGCTTCAGGAAGACATATTCAGCCCCTGCCGCCGCCTCGAATGCAGACGGGGAAAAACGGTATCCGGCATCTGCCGCCAGATTCAGCACATGCCGGGGACTGAAAGGCAGATTGACGCACCCGCTGGCAATACATCTCATCGGGAGACAGCTGCGCCCCGATGGCTGCAACAAGGTTCCGAGGTCAGCAAAACGCAGCCCGACACTCCACTGCGCCCCGTCACGGAATGCAACGGCATGACGGTAGACAGCCGCAGCATCGAACGACACTCCGCGGAGAGGGTCTGTACCGAGGCCGAAGTCAGAATGGAGATAGCGGGCAGTCAGAGCCACGGAAAAATGTCTGCCGAAGCCTCTGGCATAGCCTGTCTCAACGGCGAGGTCATAAGGGCATGCTGTGCCGGCAGGGAAACCGTAACTGTCCATAAGCACCGACTTGGCACCAGCCACATACCTTGCCCCGGCCAATATGGCGTTACGGCCGTCGATATTCCAGTATCCGGCCGCTCCATGCATCACATCGGCCCCGTCAAAATCCGTGTTCCACGGTCCGGAAAACAGTCCGGCACCGGCACTGCGCCCTCCTCCGATGACCGAAGCGGCATTGTGCCATATTGCAGACGGACTGTCCGGAAGGATTGCACCAGCCCCCGCCATCCCGGCTGTCCGCGCATCCGCATCCATCAGCAGGAAAGGCATGGCATAGCTGCCTGAACGCGCCGTTACCGTATGGCAAATGCCCAGCAGCATGACAGAGAGGAATATGGTGACCGTTTTCTGCATCCTTACAGTTTAATGATATTGCCCGACAGTATTTTCCCAAAATAATCCACCTCGCACAGATAGCGTCCCGGGGCGAGAGAACTGACATCGACCGTTCCGGACGATGCAGCATCGAAGCTTCCCTCCGAAGCCTCCCCGGCCTGGCTGACAGTCACTTCCGTCTGCAGCACAAGCCCTCCGGCCACATCATAAATCTTTACCGGGAAATCTCCGGAAGCCCCCGGGATACGCAGATTGAGCACATCCGTACATGGATTCGGATAAAAATCCACCTCGGCTCCAGTCCCGTCCACCATGACCCGCAGCGGCAGGCCAACCGTAGCCCCGTCAATGTCCGAGGCGATGACAGTCAGGACGGCCGTCCCCGAAGAAAGAGGCATGAGCCTGAGGGAAGTCCCTTCCATACGTCCTTTCACAATGCTTTCAGTAGGGAAGGAGACGAAATACGACAGTCTGTCGTCCGGCATGTCGGCATCTGAAAAACAGCCGTCCAACGGGATGGAAACACCGAAACTGTCCCCGCCGGCAAGATAGATGTCCGGCAACTGTCCCACAGCCTCCGGAGCAGTATCCGAAGTCCGTGCAGTAAAGATGTACGGAGTGGAAGGCGTGCCTCCCGGACTGAGCGGCACTACCGCAATGCAGTATTCCGTATCCGTTTCAAGTCCGGATATACTGCAGGACACCGTCGTACCGTCATCGCCTACCGAGACTTCAGGAGTATGTCTGTCAGCCGAGGAAGGTATCCCGTCCACGGACGAAGCCGAGAACGGAGTATCGGAAACATATATATCATATGAGGTGACGGCACGGCCAGCATAGTCAGCCGGAGCCTGCCACTGCATCTCTATCCTGCATCTCCGTCCTGTTGCAGACACGTCCGAAACAGGAGAAGGGACAGCATCCCGGTAGAAAATATATCCTGCGTCGATCAGACCTTCCCCGAGCTGTCCTGCATATTCCGGATTACGGCTCTCGGTAAGTTCCCTGCGTCCGGAGTCGAGAAGAAGCTCCACAAGGTCATCAGCGGTAAAACCGGGGCCACCGTATTTCGCCACGGCAAGGGCCGCTATGCCGGAAACCTGGGGACAGGCCATGGATGTCCCGGACGCAAAGCCATAACCGTTTCCCGGCAATGTGCTGTACACCCCTGCACGGGTATCGCCTGCACCGACATTCCCGCCGGGGGCAGCAATGTCTATCCATTCCCCGTAATTGGAGTCCGGAGCCTTCCTGAAATCATTGCCCAACGATGCTACGGCAATGACAGGAGGATATGCCGCAGGAAAATGCGGATCCGGAGAACCGTCATTTCCGGCAGCGAAAATCACCACACCGCCCTTCATGGGCCCGATCTGGTTGCCTTCCCCGTCACAGCCCGCATTCTCTATAAAATAGTCGATGGCATCCTTTCCGGTCTGCGAAAGATCCGAAAGGCCCGTATACTGCCAACTGTTCTGGCTGATTACCGCCCCGTGATCGGCAGACCAGGTCATCAGATCCAGTATATCGGCATTGCCTACATCGTCGAAAATCTGGCAGCTCATCAGTTTCACTCCGCTCCCGTTGCTACCGTCCCCGCCGGCAATCCCGCAGACCCCGATACCGTTATTGTTCACGGCTGATACAATCCCCGCCACATGCGTACCATGGTCGCTCGGACTGATTTCATAACTGTCCCTGTTGAAATTGTACCCGCAATGGCCCTGCCCGTCATCCCACATATTCGCAGCAAGGTCCGGATGCTCCCAGTCAATCCCGCCGTCGGCAACCGCCACAATGACATCGCCGCTGCCTGTCGCAGCCGTCCATGCCGGGAACAGATTGATGTCAGCTCCGGCTTCCGAATACGGCAGGCTTCCGTCATTGTACATGAACCACTGGTTGGACTGGAGGGGGTCATTGAAAGGAGATGAAGCCATGTCCAAAGGCACATATGCACGTATCGCACTCTCTGCGCCCGAGGTCTGGACCATACGGTAAACCGGCTCCACGCAGACCACCCCCTCAGGCATACCGAAACGGGCCATAGCCTCCTCCACCGGCATGTCCACGCTGAAATGCACGTCATACCAGAGATGGAGTCCGGCCCTGCGGCGTCTCTCCCTGAAACGGTCTCCGTCGGAGAACACACGGGACAGGCCTACAGCCCCGGCACGCGCAGCCGCCATGTCAAAGCGGGAGCTGCCGGACCCTCCGCTGCGGGTGAAGGCCTCCGTGTCCAGTTCCGGAGAAGATTCGCTCACCTTGACCCGGAAGACACCCGGGACATATGCGCTCTCTCCGGAATACACAGGCTCCTCTCCCGCAACCTGCCCCTCCTGCAGCCTGTCGGAACAGGCCGCAACCGTAAGGAGCAACAGGATAGACTGTATGGTAATGGAACGCCTCATCTGCTATACCGATACTTGTAAAAATGCACTGCTTCCGCTATTGTTCGAAACGTATCTCGAGCAATGTGTCCGTACACACGAAATAATTCGCCGAAGGGACAGTGCCCTCTTGCCACTTGAGCGTCCGGATAGTCTGGTCCGCAAGCCCTTCAAGCTCACCCTTGAAAGTATAAGGTTCATAAAGGCGCATCGTCCCGTCCGGATAATGTATGAAAGACAGCACGTCATTCACATTCACATCCACATACTCCGGCTCGCCTGTCTGCTCATTGAAGACCGGTTCGCCCATGCTGTCGGTCTTCTGCACCTGATAGGTATAATGTATTGTCCATAGTTTGCTTTTGTAGCAGCTTTCGAAACTGTCTTCCCTGAAAGTGCTCTCCCTGGTCAGAGTCCCGTACTGCTTTCCGTTCACCATGAATTTAAGGGATGTCGGAGTAACCGCACGCTGGCTTTCCCTCACAGCTTCCACATATTCCTCAGGAGTATATCCGTCCGGCAGAGGACGCAGGATGATGTCATTCTCCGTCTTGATGCCGCGCATGATGATTTCATTTTCCGGCGTGATTTCCATGAAAGTGAATTCATAGTCCCCTTCGTAGCCCTGGAAACCGGATCCGTTGCCGCCCGGGAATGCAAAGTAGTGGAGATAGTCATTATAGTTGACGAACTTGAGCATAGGTCCGGTAGAGAATTCCACTGCATACGGCGTCTCGACATAGTTGTCGTCCGCAAATGTCTCACCTTCGAACCACGCCCTGACAGTATGGTCTTCATTGAACTGAAGCACATACATCCAGCCGCCGTATTCGAACTCCTCGCTCGGGAAATACTCCATTACCCATGTCTTCCCGTCAAGCAGTGCCCGGTCATACTTGGCAACGCCGACGGCAATGCGGTCGGCCGCAGAGTCTTCAAAGACATAAAAGTCATCCTGGCAGGAAGCCGCCACAATGGCAACGGCCGCAAGCATTCCTGATATTCTGATATTTCTTATCTTCATTGTTCTGTCCTTTTACAGGTTCCTAATCATCCAGATTGTCCCAGTCTATCCTGCCTATGGTTTCCACACGGGAAGTATATATGTCATGCCACTCATAGACGTCTATACTGAACTCGTCACGGAGCCATGAAATGATGATATCCCTCTTCTTCTCGAGCAGCGGACGGCCTGTTTCCCCGGCAGAAGCCAGAGTGCTTTCCCACCACTCCTCGGTCTCGCCCACAAGGGCGGCCACCATCACTGCGATGTCCTCTGCAGGTGTGGAACGGGCATAGTTGCTAAGGAAACCTTTCTGCAGATAGTCCCCGGGAGCGCTGGTGTACTGGTCTCCGATGTACCCGTCCTTGGTAACGAGGTCATACTCTATCGGCACAGCGATATTTCCGTCGAGGATATGGGCGAACTCGTGGATGATCGTCCCTACAAACTGGGAGCAGCTCGCATGGTCTTCGCAATTGAAGAAATTGACTCCGAGCAGGTTTATCTGAAGCCCGTTTTCCGCCGATGCAAGCACTACCGTGCCGGTACCGTCAATCTCGTAGCTGCCCACGAGGAACAGGGTGCGGGGGAAATAGGACTTGGCAAGCAGGAGAGGATCTTCCTCATCGGCCATCAGTTCCGCCATCCCGTCGAGTATGACATACTTGATAAGTTTCGCCATCTGGATGGACTTGTCCACCGGAGGAGGACACACCCAGTAATTGTAATGGGTCTCCCGGTCAGGCATCCTGTACTCGAAATTGATGTTGTAAGGCTCGACATAATGCCGGTCGAGCCAGAGGTCGAACTCTGTCTTCTGCTCTTCCTCCATGTCATTGAAGATGCTTCTGCTGTCAGGCTCATCCTTGAAGCAGGAAACCAGCGTCAGTGCGGCCAATGCCGCAAGAAAATATTTGAACGTATTTTTCATAATTCGCATCGTTTAGTCCTTGTTACTGACGGAAAGGATGATCCGGCTGATCAGTGTTGCGAGGGTTGGCTGTCAGTCCGGCAGAAATGACATCGTACGGGAGCTGGATGGCACGCCGCAGATCCTTCTCGTCGAGTGTCTCGGAGACACGGTACCCTTCAGTGTCGTCATCCACATAATTGATAAGATCGAAACGGTCCACCGCAATCCCGTATCTCTTCACGTCACCCCACCGAAGGCCGTCGGCAATGGTCTCGATACGGCGGCAGAAAAGCAGGCACTGTATCATATTCTCCTGTTCTCCCGGTTCCACTGTAAAGCCGTGGGGATGCAAAGGCTTGCGGGAAGTCGGGTGCTCCGAAGTGTACTCTGCAATGTAATTGTCGGAAGACGGGTCACCGTAGACTTCGTTGATTCTTTCCCGGGTCAGATGCTCTATGCCGTTCTGTCCTACCTTGAACATGGAGCAGCTCCACAGATCCATGTCCCGTACCGCTGAATCGTAGTCCTTCAGATGGATGTACGCCTCGGCCCGGCAGAGCAGGGTCTCGTTCGTGGTGAAGGCCACCATCGTCGAACGTCCGTAACCCACTCCGGTCACCTGGTCGGTGGTCTGCCACTGGTCCGGCCATTTCGGCATATAGATTTTCTCTATATTGTCAT
This sequence comes from uncultured Bacteroidales bacterium, assembly GCA_944322585.1. Classification (GTDB taxonomy): domain Bacteria; phylum Bacteroidota; class Bacteroidia; order Bacteroidales; family UBA932; genus Cryptobacteroides. The sequence goes on from CALUPB010000008.1 coordinate 70,641, forward strand.
TGATATACGGCTGGTAGATATACGTCCTGTCCAGGGATTTGTCTCCCCACTGGTCATACGGTCCTCCCATCGGACGCTTCGTCCTGTAGGTCTCCTGTTTAGAGATACGGTAGGTATGTGTGAATCTGGCGCATGAACTGCTCCAGGCATTGAACACCGAGCCATTGGCTGAAAAAAGAGGCATGAGCAACAGATTGAACTCATGGGCCGGGTCGATATAGTCGAAAGCCTGTCTGCCCCACTCCGCCTTCGCGGCATCGGTCCAGTCCCTCAGGACTATCGTCGGATCGCTTCCGAGCACTGCATCGGCACATTCGATGACCTTGTCCCATTTCATATAATAGAGGTAGAAGCGGGCAGCGAATGCATTGGCTGCATCCCTGTTGAAATGGTATTTCGGCACCGAATATACATTGTCGTCTATAAGCGGAAGCCCTTCCTCTATGTCGGCAGCTATCTGCCGGTAGACATCCTCGAGGTTCCCTCTCTCGTAATGAGGGTTGAGAGTCTTCTCCGGCGCCAGCATATACGGGATGCCCAAGTACTGCGAGGCCTTCTCAGGATGGTAAGGCAGACAGTAAAGCATCGTAAGGCAGAAATGGCAGTAGGCCCGGCATATCAGGGCCTCGCCCTTGGCTGCAAGCAGCTCTTCCGGAGTGCCGAGCTTCTCTATGGCTTCAAGGGCCGTATTGGCATTGCCTATGGCATTGTAATACTGCTGCCACGTATTCTGGTTACTCTCGTTCTCGGCATCAATCATGTCATCCCAGTAGGCATTCTGGTACTGGAGGCGGGAGAAGTTCGTGTTATCCTCCCCCTGATCGTCGATATTGTCGGAAGACAGCTCGCACATACGCACATAAGTCCTGTCCGGGTATGCCGAGACGAGCAGCTTGTATATCTTCTCCGGCGTGTCCAGCTCCGCACGGTTGTCCGGCAGCTCGTCGAGGAACTTCGAACATCCGGCAAACGAGCAGAGAACGGCACCGGCAAATATCATTCTGATTATATTCTTTGTATTCATATCTTTAGATACCTATTCTGAGGGTTAGGGTAAACTGTTTCGGCATTGGGGAGGCGACACCGCCCGAATTGAAGAATTCCGGATCCTGTCCCTGGAGCCTCTTGTCCGCATATATCAGGAACGGATTGGTTGCCTGAAACTTAAGGGACAGTTTATTGAGCTTTATCCTGTCGAGTATCCTCTTCGGGAAGTCATACGTCAGGGATATCTCCTTCATACGGATGAAATCCCCTTTTGCAATCCTTGCAGTGGAATAGTTGTATGCGCTGTATGCCATGGCAAGGTTGGAGGTCTCTTTATTGTACCTTGAACTTGCTATCACGGGAACATCCGTCACTTTCTCGTCGCCCGGATTTATATAACGGTTGGCGAATTCACGCGGCATGGCGGTCAGATCCGAATATGCATTCGAGAAGATAGGGTCGAGACGTACCACATTGCCGAACGAGTAGGTCATGAACACATTGAGCGTGAACCCTTTGTACTTGAATATGTTTCCGAAACTGCCCGTAATCGTAGGGTCTGCCGGACCTTCGTACACCAGATGGTCGGTGGTGATGTCCTGGAAAGCGACCCCGGTAGTGGTGATGCTGCCGTCGGTGTTGACGAATGTCGGGATACCCATGTCGTTGAGCCCCTTATACTCCACGGAGAAAATGGAACCCCTCGGTTTGCCCTCGACCGAATAGCCCGTACCGGTGATGAAGTCGATGACGCGGGTTGTAGTCTTGAGTTTGGTGACAGTGTTGTCCATCCATGCGAAGATGAAGTTGCTGTCCCATGAGAAGTCCTTCTTCTTGATATTGACGGTATGCAGGGAAAGCTCCACTCCATGCGACTTCATCTCGGCGACATTTCCCATCTTGTTGATGGCTCCGCCCAGTCCCATCGTGATCGTGTTGCCGATAAGATCGAAGTTGTTGCGGGTGTACGCATCCACTGACAGGGAAATGCGGTTGTCGAACAGGCCTATGTCGAGACCGGCGTTGAACTCGTGCTTCTTCTCATATGTCAGCTCCGAATTCTCCGGAGAGCCTACATAGAGACTGGATTCGGTATATTCGGTATCCCCCCTCCACGGATTGCCCGGATATATGGTCACAAGGGAGTTGCTCACGCTTGAAGGCCCTCTGTCAGCTGTCAGGGAATAGGACAGGCGCAGTGCGAGGGTGGAAAGCGTAGGTCTGAGTCTCTCGAAGAATGACTCTTCGTCTACCGACCACCTTCCCGCTATATTCCATGTAGGAAGCCACCTTGCACTGCGGGAACGTCCCAGACGGTTGGAACCTTCGTAGCGGACAGTGCCGTTGATGGTATAGCGGTAGTCGTAGGTGTAGGACGCTGTCCCGGCAAATGCCACATTGCGCTCACGGGTATTGGACATGCTGTAATACTGTGTGCCGTCTTCAAGCTGCTTTTTGAACAAGTCGAGGATATAGAACGGGGTCTCGCCCATCTCGTACTGCATTCCCCATCCGGTAAAGGAGGAAGAGGAGCGGTCAAGCCCGTTTATCTCCATCATTCCGTAAGCATTGAGTACATGCTTCTCCTTGAACGTGTTGTTATAGGTAGCAGACGCACGGAAGTCCCAGCTCATCGCCCTGTAGTCGTTTCGGCGGTAGATACCTCCTTCCGGAAGTATGGAATATTTCTCCCCGGTCTCATCCGGATTGTCGTACAGGTACGGGTTCATGCCCTGTATGGTAGAGTTCGGCATCGAACGGTAGGCCTCGGCCTGATTTGAACCTTCCTTGATGTGGTGCTCGGTGGAAGATGAAGAGTATTTCACCGCACCGAGAGCCGACACTACAAGCTTTGGCGTAACGTTCCATTTCAACTCTGCCTGGAACTTGGAATCGAACACGTTCAGATCCATATAGTTCTTCGACAGTTCGTCCTTGATGTTGAACGGAGTATAGTTCCTTGTATAGAACTCGTCCGGGTCAAGGGTACGCGAAGTGCGCAGGGCATATGAATAAGGGTTGATGTCGAAGTCGCGGGACACCGTTCCGAACACCGGGTCGAGTTCCGATGAAAGCGACCCCGGGGCGGTCTGCTGACGGTAGGACGCATTGCCTATTATGTTCAGGGTCAACTTGTTCTTCAGGATGTTCTGCGAGGCGTTCAGGAGCATTGTATAACGGTTGACCTTGCTCTGGAGTGTCCAGCCCGGATCGACCAGCGCACCGAGGGAAGCATAATAGGAACCTTTCTCCGAACCGGAAGTTATGCTCACCGAATGGCTGTGCTGGACACTCGGGCGGAACAGTTCCTTGAACCAGTCCGTATTCCGCATCTCTGCTTCGCGGAGATAGGCGGCACGCCCGGCTTCCGTGTTGATGACACCGTATCCGGTCTCGGGATCGTATGTGTTGATGAGCTGGGACATCTTGCCGTAGACACCGCTCTCGGAGCTGATAACCTTGTCGGCGTAGTTGAGCCATCCCTTGTCGTACATTTCCTGGTACACGGACATCTGCTCCTGGGAATTCATTATATTGAACTGCGAATAGCTCGGGACCATGCGCATGGTGTATTCTCCTGTGTAGGATACACTGGTCACTCCGGGACGGCCTTTCTTGGTGGTCACGACAATCACTCCCGCCATGGCCCTTGCTCCGTAAATCGAAGTAGCCGAACCGTCCTTGAGGATCTGGAAACTCTCAATGTCGTCAGGGTTAAGACCGGAAATCGCGGAACTGATGAGTGTCGTGGCATCTCCTGAAGAAAGGGAGTTGGCATCCACATCCACCACATCTTCCATAATCACTCCGTCCACTACCCATATAGGCTTGGAGTCTCCGTAGATGGATGATGCCCCCCGGATACGGATCTTCGGGGCGGCACCGAAAGTACCGGACACATTCTGTACGGACACGCCGGCAGAACGGCCTTCGAGACTGCGGGCTATCTCGCCCACACCGTCGAGTTTGACCTCTTCGGCATCCAGCTGGTCGGTTGCTCCCGTGAATACACGTCTGTCGAGACGCTGCATACCGGTCACGACGACTGAGGCAAGCTCCTCAGTGTCCGGAACCATTTCAAAGTCTATCCGGTCGGCGACAGCCTTTTTCTCGACAGGCTGGTAACCGAGGAAATATGCCCGAAGAACAGCGTTTTCCGGGACATTCTTGAGAGTGTAGTTGCCGTCGATATCCACAGTAGTACCGTCATCGGTCCCTACTATCTGGATGACTGCTCCCACCATAGGCGCTCCGGTCTCGTCCACCACCTTACCGGTGACTGTCCGGGTCTGCTGGGCATGGGACAGGCCAGCTGTCACAAGACACAGCAGCATGAACATTACAAATCTTTTCATCTATATCGGTCAGTTAGCCAGTTATTAATTATCAGTCACAGTTGTCTCTACAGGATCTGTGTCCGGATAGGACTTGGAGATAGTAAGATGTTCTGTTTGTATATACGAATCCCCCGGAAGACCTCCATTAGGGCCACCCACACGTATATTTAACTGTTGAGCCACATTTCCACGTCCCTCTCCACTGTCGGCAAATGCAAGGGTAATAGTTTCAGAGGCATCATCAAGCTGTGGTTCTGCACTCCACTTAAGGGTCTCCTTATAACTTTCGCCCCACCATACAAACCAACCGCTCCCATTCTGAGAACCATTAAAATATAAACGATAATAATCCGTCCCGTCATTACCCATTTCCTGTGTTGTCTTGATATAGACCTTTTCATTCTCAAATATCACCTCGACAGGATATTCAATAGGCTTATCATCTTTCCCTTTGACTCCATTCAGATACATATTATAACTATATCCATACTCTTTCGCCTCAAAGGTCACTGATGTCGGTTTCTGATTTTCACATTGATCCACCAGATACTCCCCGAGCAGGAGCTTGTAAGTGCCCATACGCGGCAGGGTAAGTGTAACCGGCACTATTCCGTCGCCGTCCAGGGTCTCCCCTTCCGCAAGCTTCGGGACAAGGTTCACCTGCCCTTCCTGTGCGTATACTCCCGGGAGAGGCGAGCTGAAGGTTATCACCGAACCGTCCTGGCTCTTTTCCCAGCTGAAGGTCTTGTCAGGATTCTCCACTTCCACTATATCATACTCACAGGCCGCGATCACCTCGATGGAAATCTCAGTCTCATCATCCGAGAACGTGAGCTCTGTCGGCGTAACGACAAGTCCGGCAAGCGGTCCCTGGATTATGTCGAAGGATTCGGAAGGGAAACCGTCCGCAGATATGGTGACGGTCGCAGAACGCTGCTCTTCGGAGCGGTTGGTATCGACATTATAGACTACAGTACTGTTGTCGTACACCGCCACCCTGCACCATTCGGGCGCGCTGGACTCCGCCGTCACGGACACGCTGCCCGACACCTGCAGAGACACACTGCCCAGACCGGCCTGGAACGTGAATTCTGTCCTGGTAGGCTCCCCTATGGAAAACGACACTGCTTCTTCAAGCGCATCGTTCCGGCAGCCGGAAATACCGATGATACCAGCCGTCAGGCACAAAAGAAAAAATTGACGTTTCATATATCAGTTATTAGTTTAATTGATCCGATATGGTTTTTCCCGAAAAGGGATCGATACAAAGTTTGCCGGAAAATCCCCTTCCCTACCGCAAAATCGTCTCTTTTTAGGATAAAACCGTATCAACCGCAGAAATCAGCTTCTGCGGGCGTTTTTACGGGAATGCGTATCCGGCTCTTCTTCTCCCGGAGATGAATGGACGGACTCCGTGTCCTGCCTGATCTTGGAGATGAATTCGGTCGGGAGGATGTCGAATTCCTTAGCGAAACACTTTGCGAAATAGGACGGGGAACTGAAACCCGTAAGATATCCTATTTCGGTTATGCTGTATTTGCCTTCGACCATCAGTCGCGCAGCCTCCTTGAGACGGATCTGCTTCATGAAGTCATTAGGAGTCATGTCCACGACTGTCTTCAGTTTCCTGAAAACGGATGCCCTGCTCATACCGAGTTCCCTGACCATCAGGTCTACGGAGAGTCCGGGGTCATTGAGGTGGGAAAGTACGATTTCCCTGCATTTTGACAGGAATTCCTCATCTCTTCTGTCGTTGGAAAGAGCCCTGAGTTCTCCCGTCACATTGGTGTAGAATGCCGCCTGCTGCTGATAGAAGTCCCTCTCGGTCTCGCTTTTCTCCAGATCGCTTTTCTCCTTGGCCCTTTTCTTATGGAAGCGTCTCAGGGCGCAGACTCCGGCAGAGGCCAGTAAAACGGACAGGACACAATAGACACCCAGTGCTCCCTTGGACAAGAGCAGCGGAGGCAGGACCGAAATGCAGAGCTCCGTCACGGGAGCATTCTCCCAGTTCACACCGTCATTGCTGGCCTGTATCCTGAGAGAATAGTTCCCTGCCGGCAAATTACTGTAATAGGCCGCCGGGACCCTGCTGTCGGTCTCTTTCCATGCATTGTCGGAACCGTCGAGACGGTACCGGTAGAAACAGCTTTCCGGAGACAGATAAGTCGGTGACACAAAACGGAATTCAAGCGAAGCCCGTGTGCGGCGCAATGTCAGCTGGCGGGTCTGCTCTATCGGGACCGAAAGCGGAGAATCCTTCCCTCCCTGCATAGCGGAAGGGAATACCGGACTGCCTCCGATGGAAAACTGCGTTATGACAGGCGGATAGGCCGGGATACCCCCCCCGGATACATGAGGAGGAGTGAAGACGCATATCCCGTCCTTTTCAGCAAAGACAATCCTTCCGTCGGAAGTCCGGATGCCCACACTGTTCCGGAACTGGTCGCTGCGGACTCCCGCCGTATGCAGATAGCTCCTTACATGTCCCCTGTCCGGATAAAAGAGGGAGACTCCCCTGTTCGTCAGCATCCAGAGTCTGTCCCCGTCCGGGAATATCTGCTTGACGAACTTGAATTCAGGACCGTCGTACCGTACAAAAGCATCGGATGAGGGATCATATCTGCACACTCCGGAACCGTTGGAACCGGCCCACAGACGTCCGGCACCGTCTACCGCGACCGTACTGACCGCATTGCTGCAGACAGATCCGGGATCGTCGCTGTCATGCAGATAATGTCTCAGGCTGCCGGATGCCGCGTCATATGAATAGAGTCCGTTCCCGCTTGTGGCAATCCACAGCATGCCGTTACCGTCCTCGGCCATTGACGAGAGACGGCTGAGAGGAAGCTGCTCGACGAAACTGTCGCTGCCGCCGTCATAACGGTAGAACCCTGCAGAAGTACCGGCCCAGATGGAGCCTGCACCGCTTTTGAATACGAAAAACACACGTGAACTCGGGCTGGAAGAATCCGACAGATAGTTCTTCATTACGCCGCTTTTCATATCGTACCGGAAAACCCCTCTGCGATAGGTACTGACCCAGATGACACTGCCGTCTATCAGGGCGGAAACCACATGCGGATAAATGCCGGCATAGGAGCCTACCTGTCTGAATGAACGGTCATTCCTGTCGAAAAGGAAGACGCCGCTGTCCTCGGTCCCGAGCAGATAGAGATCTTTGGACAGTTCACTTATGGCACTGACAGTCATGCCTCTTCCCGAGTCTTCGTCTGCATCCGGATGCAGGACATAGCTTACGAAGCTGTTTCTTGCAGGATGGAATTCCACTCCTCCGTACTGCGAGCCGAACCACCAGTTCCCCTCCCTGTCCCGCAGACAGGTATAGACGTTCCGGCAGTCGGTCCTCGTGAACAGACTGTCCGCATCCTCTACAGGGACAAGACTGTCGTCCGACATTCTGTATAGCGCCGCACCGCTATGCGAGCACACCAGCAGCTCGCCCGGGACCGTTTCCTCAAGATAATGGATGCGCTGCAGACGCTGGCTGTTGAAATTGGTGAATGTGCCGGCTTTCCTGTCGTACCGGTCGATACCGGACCCCACCGTACCTATCCACAGATAACCGGCAGAGTCTTCGGTTATCGCATCTACCGAATTGTCGGACAGGCTGCCGGGTTCTCCTGTCATAGTGCAGTGGACGAACTTCCCGGTCCGTTTCGAGAAGGCATCAAGTCCCCGACTGTATGTCCCTATCCAGATTGTCCCGTCCCGGCTTTCGTATATGGTGGAAATATAGTTTTCCGCAATGGATGCCGGATCATCAGGACTGTGCCGGTAGGCAATGAGTTTCCCCGTATGCGGATTCCATCTGAAAAGTCCGGAATTGACAGTGGCGATCCAGATTTCCCCGTCCCTGTCCTCGATGATCTCTATAGTCTGTCCCGCGACCTTTATCCCGTCTTCAGTCTCGGCGTCGAACCGCGAGAAAACGCCCCGCGACGGATCGTATATGTCCACACCGTCCTCCAGTGAAATCCATATCTTTCCGTTGCTGTCAAGCATCAGACGACGGATATTGTTGGCTGAAATACTTCCTTCCGCCATACTGTCGTCATGGACATAGTTCCTGAAAGTACGTCCGTCAAACCGGCTCAGCCCGTTGTCTGTTCCGAACCAGATAAAACCGAGGGAATCCTGTACGATACCGTAGACACTGCTCGAAAGCAGACCGTCAGCTACCGTGTAGCTGCGCATTTCACGGTATGCCGGCACCTTGACCTTCTCCGCGGCCATACACGGTCCCGACAATGCTACAACCAGCAGTACAATGTAATATAATACATGAAATATTCTATTCATCCATTGTATTTTCTTCATCCCGATATCCGCAGAATTTTTCGATCTCCTTTCTGATAATCCCTCACAAGAGATGCGGACACATATCGGTTTCGGGCTACAAACTTACATATAAATTTCGGATTTCTGTCCCGCCGCAACAAAAAATCCCGAAGAGCCGATATCGCCGGACGGCAAAGAAATGGCGGTGTGCCATAATTCAATCCTTACACACCTAAAGAGACTGCGCCAAAATTTACCGTTTTGACACAGTCTCACCCCACAATAACAAAGCTGACCGCTGCATCAGGACCCGCAGCGGAGGGTCATCAGTCGTCCATCGACCCGTACCATGACTGCATCACATGGAACGCAGCCTTTTTCTGACCTTCGGATGATACAAGCCCTTTCCGATTAAAATCATCCTGTATTCCCCTGAGAGGCCGTTTCGGAGAGCGAAAATCCTTAAGTATCCATGGTGTCGTACCGGACAGCCCGGGTATTGTGGAGAACATCTTTATTTGCTCTTCATAAAGCCAGGCCTGATGCTCTTCAGTGAACCGTTCATTCCTGTCTCCATGTAACCCTGACTTCGCCCCTGCTCCGAACTCGGTGATTATGACAGGCTTTTCAAAATCAAACGTCCATTTCACCGTCCTGCATTTGTCCGGCATTCCGTCATACCAGCCAAGATACTCATTGAAGCTGACAACATCGGAATATGGTATCAGTTCGTCATTTACGGTCACAGTAGTCTTGTCAAGATATGTTTTCTCCATTGCCGCCGCAACAAGTCTCGTCCCGTCCATTTCCTTCGCCCGGCTGATTAGTCTCTTGAGGAAATCAAGCCGTTCGGGATTCCTCGGAGTCTCGTTGGCCACAGACCATATGATGACATTCGCCCTGTTCTTGTCTCGCGTGATCATTTCCTCAAGCTGATTCCTCGCATTGGAATACGTTCCGGGATCTGTCCAGTGGATAGTCCAATATACCGGTATCTCCGACCATACCATGATCCCCATCCTTTCTGCAGTCCTGACCATAGCCTCATTGTGCGGATAATGCGCAAGCCGGACGAAGTTGCACCCCATCTCCTTTGCCCAACCGAGGATTAGCTCTGCATCCTGTTCCCCGCACGCTCTGCCGCTCGGAGAAAAAGGTTTTTCTTCATGGATTGACACTCCTTTGAGGTATGTCTCCTTGCCATTAATAAGGATTTTAGCTCCGGACACCTCAACTGTCCTGAAACCTATAGAATCCTTGATACTGTCTGTTTCGCAAGACACAGATACCTCATACAACCTCGGATTTTCCGGAGACCACAGTTCAGGGGCGGCCTTGAATTCGAATGTCGCAAATCCGTTTTCATCAGTCCTGACCTTATGCTTCCTCCGTAAATCCGCAATCTCTATCACGATATCCTGTGCCGGCTGACCTCCGTCAAGTTGCACCCATCCTGAAATGACATTGTCGGTACCTTTCTTCAGCTGCACAGCATAGTCCCTGATAAATGTTTCAGGAGTTTCTATGATGTACACATTTCTCGTGATACCGCCATAATTCCACCAGTCAGTATTTATTGTCGGCACACCTTCTGGCCGACGACGGTTGTCAACCTTGGCTATCACTGAATTTTCACCGTCTTTTACTATGCCGGTTATTTCAAAATTGAACGGAGTGAAGCCTCCGGTGTGCTTTCCTATCTTTCTGCCGTTAACTCCGACGATCGTCTCATAATTGGCTCCGCCGAAATAAAGGAACACTCTCCTTCCCTGTTTCGGAGAATAATCGAACTTTTTCCTGTACCATATTGTTCCCTCATAATAATAGAACTTCTCTTTCTGTGTATTCCAGTCCCCCGGAACCATCAGCGAATCCGCCATGTCAAAATCGTACTCCACTAACCGGGTACGATCCTTGGAAAAACTCAAATCAGCAAAATATGTCTGTTTGGTAGCGAACGGGACAAGCCTGTAGTTGTAATATCCGCTCTCATACTGATCCGGAATAACCTTCCACCAGCCGTCAAGCGATATCGGAGTCCTGGCAGAGACATTGATTATCTGAGGATAAGGGAGAGCTTCTTTAGAGGTTCCCACGTATTTTTCCGATGTCGCATCCTGTGCGGCTGCAAAGAACGGCAAAAGCATGGAAGCGAATAACAGTGCAAATTTTCTGTTCATATGATAGTGTTATTAAAGTTCAGGAGACAGGACGGTAGTGAACGTTACTTTCTGCCCAATTGTCACGGAGCCGGTAAAGCCTACAATAGTCACGCCAGGATTGTCTGCATCATATGGAAGTACAGGATCGGCATCCCAGGTCATGTACTCGATCCCCGGTCCGGTCGACGAGGCCTTCAGATACATGGTCTGACCTCCTGACTGCAATCTGATGCAGTCCTTCTCAACCGTCACATCCGCCTTGGTCACCATCCTCCAGCTCACATTAGCCCTCGCAGTCTTGGGGGCGGTGATCTCATCTGTCACCACCAGATCCTCTCCGACCAGTTTCACTGTCCTGTAGCATGAACTGACATCACTTCCGAAGACGGGAGTCAGATCGAACCTGGCTCCTATTTCCCGGGCATTGTCATAAGTCTCCACCAATGCGGCATATCCGTCCACCTGATGCTTGTGGTCGTTGATGGTCAATGTGCTGTGATATTTGTTGTTGAGTCTCAACACGTCCCAGCGCATCGAATTCTGTCCCATGTCCCAAAGACTGCCGCCCTGGGCCTTGAGGTAATTCTCTAAGGAAGTATATGGCTGAAGTCCGAGATCGTGGGACCATCTCACTCCATATGCGTCATAGACGAAACTGCCTGCATCCATGTGTGCGTGGCTTGAGGAAGCCTTGCCGCCCTTTATCCCGAGATACTTGTCTGTCAGGCCGTTGGTCCAGTCGGTGTGGATAAGGCACAGGTCGAGCCCGTTCCCGTCAGGGTCGCTCTTTCCGGAGAACATCCTTTCCGACGGAGCGGAAATATCGTCAATCCTTATCCCCTCAGCCATCTTGTTGAAGAACACTATAGCCAGAGGTATCATCCTGGTGACATCAGTATTCGTGGATGAGAAATACTTGCCTGACTTCAGGAGCGAAACTTCATTGTATATGGCAGCAGGATTGTCGAATGCGGATGCGAAATACCATTGCCCCGGCACCGCCGATATGAACATGTCGGAATCCGAATAATTGAATGTCTGGTCGGTAGTCCCGTACATGAAAAGCATGTATTTGCTGGTCTCCTTCCAGCCGGGAATCTCCGACATCCCGAAATCCGTCCCGATGGTCTCCTTCAGATTGGTAAACATCAGAGCCTGCTGGATGCTGGCATTTCTCCAGTAACTGGCTCCTTCCTCATAACATCCCGAAGGTGAAAAGGCGGCTTCGATATATTTCGGCACCGATTCCACGGCAGCCTCGATTATCTCTTTCGAAACAGCAGGAGCTTTCTCATAAATTGCAAGCGCTCCCGCAACCAGCCCCTGATTGCATGCACCGTTCCAGTTCGTCAATGACTCATAGAAATTCAGGTTCCATATTCTGTTCTGCGCAGGATAGAAAGCATAATCCTGGATGCATTTCTCCACCTTCGCTTTCGTATCAGCCGACAGGACAGCATATAGCCAGTCATAGCCTATGGCAATTCCGGTGCATATCTCGGCCGGATCGAGGAAATGCCTTGCCGCATTCCAGTCCGGGAAATTGCACATGGTCTCTATCACCTTTTCCGCCGCCTTGCTGTATTTGGTATCACCGGTCACCCGGTAGGCATAGGACAGGTAGAGGATACGCTTGGTGGATTCCTTGGCCTGTTCCAGTATACGTCTGCCGCTGACATCGAGTTCATACACGATTTCCTCCCCGTTGAGCACGGCATTGGAATTGGCGACTCCCATCACCCCGTTATGGAGTGTCATGAGGAGCTCGTCATCGGCAGCAGCCAGCTTGTCCTTCAGGATTTTGCATTCTTCGTCATCCATAAGCAGACGGGGATGATTGGCAGCCGTCAGACCGCTGTAATCCGGCTTGTACAATACCGGCGGCTCCGTCCCGCCGTTGCCGGAACCGCCTCCATTACTTCCCGGCACGAAAACCTCCTCCTTCTCAGCACATGAGGCAAGAACGGCAAAAATGGCCGGGCACAAAAATTTTCTGAAAAAAGTCGTCATTGCAAATATCTCTAATATACCCATCCCGGACGTCTTACGAGATTGGTGTTCATTACTGATTCCGTATATGGAGCCGGCCACGGATACAGACAATCGTCCCAATACCATGAATATTCCACAGTATTGTCACCCCACCAGGACTGACCGCCGTGCACATCGTTGCCCTGGAACTTGGTTTCTTTCCAGGTTCCCCATCTCACCTCATCGAAATAGTTCAGAGCCTCGGCGGCGAACTCCACCCTGCGCTCATACCTGACGGCATCTCTCATCTCCTCTTTCGTCCCTGCCGAAACCGGCCCCATATGGGCTCTGCTCCTGATATCGTTTATCAGAGAGACCGCACCTCCGAAATCATCCAGCTCTATCAGAGCCTCGGCCCACTGGAGCTGCACATCCGTATAGCGGATAAGCGGGAAATCGGTAAAACATCTCCGGCTGTCAATGAGGCCGTCCTCTTTCAGGAACATCACAAATTTCCTGTAACAGTAGTATGCCGATGTCCTTTTGTCCAACCAGAAATCGCCTCCGTCAGTTCCCTGCTGGTACAAAGGCCAGCGCAACTGTTTCCCGATCATGTTCTCCCCTCCGTTAAGAGTCGGTGAATAACAGTCCACCGGTTCATACGGAGTGACTACCGTCTGTTTCAGACGAGGATCACGGTTGTCGTATGCTGTCCTGATTCGTGCCTCGTTCCCTTCATCTTTATAATACTCGTCAAAAACGGCCTGCCCGCAGATATTGATCAGCTGTGTCTTCTGTGATGACAGCGCTTTGTTGCTGTTCAGTCCGTTTCTTGCAAAGAATACCGCACGTTCCTTGGCCGTAAGACCGTCCCAGCCGTCGATTCCCTGGGATTTCGCCCATTCCGACCAACTGAAAGGCGTGCCGTCGCTGTTCTGATAATAATCCACGAAATCCGCCGCAGGCTTGACTTCAGTCCAGCTGTTGTATGTGTCCCTTGCCCCCATAGCCATCTGGATGTGGTCGCAATATCCTTCCTGTGCATCATACTGCACAGAGAAAAGTATCTCGGGACTGTGTTCATTCTCAGGTCTGAAAATATCCTTGTATTCACCGGTCCAGAGCGAATAGCCGCAGGCAGAGACTTTGGAGAAATCATCGGCGGCATTCCTGAAATATTCCGGGAACTCCGGTTCTACCGGACCGGCCGGAAGGGCAGCCTCGCCGTTCTCCACGAAATTGCCTCTTGCCATCCACATGTACGCCATCCCCCTGAGAGCATAGGCGGCCCCTTTGGACGGTCTTCCCGGAGTAGTGGCAATAGTATTGTCCGGAAAATACGGATTGTCTATGCAATATGTAAGATCCTCTATCACCTGATCCCATATCCGTTCTGTCGATGACTGGGTCTTGGTACAGTTCTCGTTGGTCACCGGTTCCGTATACAAAGGGACTCCCTGGAACAGTTTGTTCAGTCTCGAATAGGCCCAGGCCCTGAGGAATCTGGCCTGACAGAGATAATTCTCATATACATCATCGGTAAGCCCGGCCTTGCCGAGGTTGGCAATAGCATCGTTGCAGCTGTGGACAATCTGGTAGCAGAACTGCCATTCATACCATACCTGAAGATAATTGGCATATTTGGCCTGATAGGACAGCAGTGTCACCGGATAGGTATTGGAATAATAATCGGTGCAGAAACCGAGAGCCTCTATCCCGTATTTGTTCAGGCCGTCCATGCTCTCCCACCTGAGCTGGGTGTATTTGTCCAGCTTGGTATTGTGGAATGTCTCGTAAAGGCCGTTGATTCCCTTTGCGGCAAGGTCAGGAGACGTCCACATGTTCGTACTTGCTATCTTGTCCACCGGGTAGGTATCAAGATAGTCCCGACATGAAACTGCCGTAAGGACAAGTATCGGCAACAAGACAATATTTCTGTATTTCATAATCCTCATCAGTTTAGAAAGTAATCTGGGCACCTGCAGTATACTGGCGCATAAGCGGATATCCTATGGCGGAACCCTTTTCCGGATCAAGACCCGGATATCCGGTAAGCGTCAGGATGTTTTCACCTGAAACAAAGAAACGGAGCTGCCTTACGAAGAACTTGCGGGTAATATGTTCAGGCAAGGTATATCCGATCTGGATGTTCTTCAATTTCAGATAATCTCCCCTGTATTCATAGAAATCACTCTCGAGTGCATTGCCTAAATCCGTCTCGTAGGTCAGTCTCGGATATGCGGCTCCGATATTCGTCCTCGGATCGGACGGATTGTCGGGATTGTAGAAATAATGGTCGTCAGCCACCCTGCTGCTTATGCCGCATCCGTTCGTCAGTTTCGTTCCATTATAATATTGGGTCGCCCAATAAATGTAGAAATCGAAAGCGCCAGACCATGTCATACTGAAATCCAGTCCTTTCCATGAAAAGCCGAGATTGATACCCGTCAGGACAGAAGGGGTGTCCGTATGCCCGTTATAATCGCGGTCATCCTCGTCTCCGTAGTTGCCGTCGCCGTCCCTGTCCTGATAAATCAGATCTCCGTACCAAAGCTGGCTCTCCCCGACTGCTGTATTGCCGTTGAACGAATATCCAGCAGCCATCATCGACTGTACCCATTCCATGTCGGCTTCCGTCCTGATGATACCGTCCACAGGTCCTGCTCCCGGATCCGGCAACCCTCCCTTGTACCCTTCGCCCGTACCACGGTATATGCTCCTTATATAATGTTCTCCGAGCGCATGACCCTCACACAGTTCCATACCGCCCACTTCTTCCGCGACATCCGCATAGTTGGAATAATACGTTCCGTCCCTCCATTCTTTCACCAGATTTCCATTGAACTTCGTTACACGGTTGCGGTTGTACGAGACATTGGCATTCACGAAATAGTGGAAATCCTTTCCGACAGTGTCCTGCCATCCGAGAGCGATTTCAATGCCCGTATTCCTCATGCTGCCGAGATTCGCAGGTACGCCTCCTACCTGTCCCATGGTCATGTAAACCTTGGGTGAATAGAGGATATCCGTAGTATTCTTCAGATACCAGTCGGCTTCCGCCGTAAGCCTGTTGTCGAAGAATCCCATATCAAGGCCTATATCCGTCGTGGTCGTAGTCTCCCAATGGAGCATGGAATTGCTCAGGGAAGATATGAACAGACCGGTGGTCGGCACCCCGTCAAGCACCATGTTGCCTGTAGCATACACGGCCTGCCATGCATAGTTGCCAATTCCCTGGTTGTTTCCGGTCTGTCCCCAGGACGCCCGCAGCTTGAGATTGCTCAGCCACGTCTCTGTCCCCGACATGAAAGGCTCCTGATCGATCCTCCATCCTGCGGAAAATGAAGGGAAAAAACCGTATTTACGGTCGGAACCGAACTTCGATGAACCGTCGACACGGAAATTCGCTTCGAAAAGGTACCTGTCTCTGAATACATAGTTCACTCTCCCGAACCACGACATCAGGGTCCAGCCCGTTTTCGGAGTATTGTTATAGGCATTGAGAGTCTCATATGTGTCAAGGTCACTCAATGACCAGTCCGTCGCCCCCTTTTTCTGCAGTCCCCAAGCCCACGAATAATACTCCTGTGTCGAGAAACCGAGGAGTGCACCTATCTCATGATCTCCGAAAGTGCCGTTATACCTTCCGAGCAGTTCCGTGGACATCCTGTACGTATCATCCACCCTGCGGCTCACCGTGGCATTCTCCAGACTGGCGGAAGAATAACGGGTGTTGGTGACATAGTCCCAGAAGCCGTTCTGACCGGAGCTGTAGGTGTGCCTGTCCCTGTGTGTCGGGGCATAATTGAAAGTCCCTTCGATACTGATACCCTTGTATGGTCTGAACCTGACATAGGCTGTCCCGTTGAGCCTTGTCATCCTGTTGTATCCTTTCGAACCGTACATCTGGTGCAGGATATTGTTGGCATTGGTGGATTCCTGGTCATTCAGGGCGGCCCTTCCCCAGAAGTTCGGAGATCCTGGATATACTCCCGGCGTAGTCTGATAAAGATAATTGAAAGCATTGCTTACCGATGCAAGGCCATATGACTGCCGCTGTCCGAATATCTTGAACCCGAAAGTGAACCATTTTGTGACATCGGCCTCGAGATTGGCCCTGAAATTCAGCTTTTTAGTGGAGGAATCTATATCGAACCTGTTCATCACTCCCTGATTGTCGAGATACCCGACCGATGCAAGATATCTGACAGATCTGGAACCTCCGGATATTGTCACGTTATGCTCCTGAGAGAAGCCGGTATCGAATATCTCGGAGAACCAGTCCGTATTCGGATATGCTGCTCTGTACGGCACACCGGCTTCCGTAAGTGCATCAGGTGTAAGTTTCGCAGTTCTCCACAGGTCTATATTATCCTGCGTAAAGACTGGAGACGAACCTATATTTTCGCGTGATTCGTTGATAAGTTCCATATGATCAGCATAATCCGATACGAAATGGAGCCGGTTGTACGGTGACTGGAAAATCCCCTTGAAGGAATATGATATCTGCGGTCTGCTCTCCTCTCCCATCTTGGTGGTGATAAGGATGACGCCATTGGCAGCCCGAGTTCCGTAAATGGCGGTGGATGAAGCATCCTTGAGCACGGATATGCTGGCAATGTCATTCGGGTTGACATCATCCATTGACCATTCCACTCCGTCCACAAGGACAAGAGGATTATTCGAATCAGATGTGAACGACCCCATCCCTCTTATGCGCAATCTGGTACTTTCCGAACCTGGCTGGCCTGATGTCTGCATCACGCTCAGTCCCGGAGAAAGTCCCGCAAGAGCCGCGGAAGTGTTCACTATGGTGCGGTTCTCCATCCTGTCGTCGAAGTCTATCGATGTTACGGCTCCTGTAAGGTTGACCTTCTTCTGGGTACCGTATCCGACTATAACTGTTTCTTCGAGCATTTCGCTGTCCTCTTTCAGGACTATGACGACTGTCCTTCTGCCGTTCAACCGCTCGATGACAGTACCATACCCGAGACAGGACACTTCTATGGCAGGATTGTCAATCCCGTCAGGCAGTTCCAGACTATAGCCGCCGTCACCGGCAGTGACAGTGGCTATGTCGCGGTGGTTCTGCAGCATTACGACTGCACCCACGACCGGCTGTCCGTCTTCATCCGTGACTGTCCCGTTTACGGTACCGGCTGTCTGCGCGGCACCGTAAACGTATGATATCAGGAATAGAAGACATGTCAGAAATATGTTTCCGGCTTTCATGTCAGATGATTTTATTTTACTGTTCAGCCTTCGGATCTTTCATACAACGCACAGGGACTCCCGTAGCCCTTCCGTTGGAAAGGCTTTCCAGTTTCAACGTTGCCTCGGTATAATTGGTGGCCCTCCACCAGTAAATCGTAGCTCCGTCGGTGCTGGAACCATACCCTGATGCAGTGGAATTCGTCCATGTACCGCATATGTGTGAAGTGTTGTTGTTGGAATTACCGCCCGTCTCGCCCCATTTCAGACCTGAGAACGGGAAATAGACATAATTCTCACCGTCATAGCAGTATCTCATCCAATTGCCGTCTCCGCCTCCGTTTACGAACTCCATGTCTGCCGCCATCTCATCCATAGCTTTCGGACAGATAACCATCCAACCCTCCGGACAAGGATCGAAGATAGACTTTTCTCCGATATTCTGATTCAGTTCCGAAGTCTGGTTCGGATTGCCCCAGAAATCGTCCCTGCGGTCCGCCCTGTTCCTGTATCCGCTCTGGCCTACCCACCAGTCGATTCCTGCTGCCGCATTCCCTTGGTATTTGAGGAATGTGTCCGCGTTTTCCGCTGAATAGGCG
Source organism: uncultured Bacteroidales bacterium (assembly GCA_944322585.1). Taxonomy (GTDB): domain Bacteria; phylum Bacteroidota; class Bacteroidia; order Bacteroidales; family UBA932; genus Cryptobacteroides. Next base: position 89,208 of record CALUPB010000008.1, read on the forward strand.
AGGGTTGTGGCTTCCGTCGTCTTATTCGGGAAAATACCGGACGGCCAGCCGAATCCGAACGGACGTCCCCACTGGAAATAGAAGGAACCTCCCCTTCCTGCCTTCGGATCTATATCGTATTCATTTCCTCCAATGTTCTTGTCTGCGATGACAAGGCCGGATTTGAGAGGGATTTCCTTTATCGGTGTATCGCTGCCCCACAGGTTGAATGCCCATATCAGATTGTCATAGGCATCGTAAAGCAGGAGTTTGCCGGCATATGCCTTGTATCCGCACTTACCGAACGAGATATCGAACGAATAGTCCGATTTTAGTTCTATTGCCTTGACATTGAGTTCCTCCTTGGACTGGTAGGTCTCACCGTTTATGGTTATGAACTTGAAGTCATTGTCGGGATTGTTGGAGCATGCATACTGCATCACCACCTTGGCCGGTTCGACGCATCCAGCGAAATCGCCATGTGCTTTCACACTGAAATTGATGGTTTCTCCGTCCGTTTCCGAGAAAATAGTATTCGCATCGCCATAGCACCAGCCGCCTGCAAGATAGCGTGTCTCCACAGGGTCGAACCATTCGAACCTGTTGTCGGACATCTTGACATCCTCTACCTTGATGATATTAAGACAGTTGGCCTTCAGTTCCCTGCCTTCCAGTCCGACAGGTATCGTAACGGTCTGAGTTTCATTGGCCATGGTGATGACGACATACACGTCTTTCCCGGTAAGGTCGCATGGAAGAGCAGTCAGATACACATCCTGAGGAGATGCAAGTGTCCGGGGATCCGAAACCGTCACGGTGACATACGGAGACGGATTGGCAACCGTATAGGAACCGTCATTCATATTCACATCGACTGAGCCCGAAAGTACTGCAGGTTCTTCCGCAGACTTGTCGGCAAGACTCACGCTCTGCAACGTATATGAGGCAAATTCGGAAGATCCTACCGTAATCTTCACATAAGTATTGACATGGTTCAGTGTGAATTCCGGCTTTTCATCCACGCTCTCTACAGATGTCAGGGCATAGGCGAAAGAATATTTTCCTACACCGTCGCTTGAATTCGGGACATCCTGTGTCTGGGCCGACGGTATGAGGAACTGGCTCGCGGTCTTCTTTTCCACATCTATCCTCGTCTGCTCCGGAGTCCCCGCGCTGCCATCCACTCCTTCAGTCGCAGCCTTGTACACCGATGCATCGTATGGATAATAGATAATGAAGTCATTCTTTCCTTCGGCAAGGGTATACTGGTCGGAGACGACAAATGTCCCGGAATTGAGCCCGTCGCTTTCGGAATGAAGTGTAGCCCTGACATTTTTCATATTCGACCCTGCAGTGCAGCCGTATATGCCGATATTGTCCCCTGCCTCCCAGAGTATCGGGTAAAAACCGTCAGCCAGTTCCCCTATGGATGTCTTTGTCACGGGAGCCGCATGACCGACAAGCTCCATTCCTGTCATAGTCCCTTCAGGGAGCTGCCGTTCCCCGATATTTTCCTTGGCACACGCCACTGCCAATGCTGCAATGGCCATAGCTGATATTATCTTTTTCATAGTGCAATTCCTGTTTTAGCGTTCAATATTACCATTCGTTGGGTTCGAGCTGACCTGCGCTGTTGTCCTGCGACCATCCGTCCGGAATCCCGTCGCCGGTCCATATACAGCTTGCTGCGGCCGCAGCCCTTCCGGTCTCGTCATAGACAAGCACGGCCGAGATATAGTCGAAATCATCCCTTACATTTTCCAATGTTACAGTATAGGGGAAAGTCATGGCCTGTCCTTCCTTTTCTATAAAATTGATCAGGGATATTTCCATCTCGTAGTCGAAATCCACCGATGTCATCGGATAGTTTGTCACTATCTTTCCGGATGCAGCCTCTCCGGAAACAATTGATGCAGTAACAACAGCCTTGTTGTCAGCGATTTCCGTAACCGTCACCGAAACTTCAAGAGGTTCGGAACCGGAAGCCTCCGGCTGCTCCTTCTTGCCGCAGCCGACAATGACCGCCATTGTCATGGCAATCATGAGAAATGATTTGACAATCTTCTTCATTGCGTATAGAATTAGTGTGTATCAATTGGTTGTCATACAGTTCAGTCTCCGCTGATACGGCGGAATATCCTGTCTATATCATCCTGGAGCCGGACATATTCGTCATACATTTCCAGAAGATCCTTCCTCGAATGGTGCACCCTGTCCTTGTCTGTCCTGTCATAAAAGAGATACTCGATACGGGGATAACCGTTATGCCGGAATCTGACTTCAAGTGCCTGCCGGTAATCGGATTCCGGATAATCCCTGTACTTCTTTTTCCAGGTCTGTGTAGGGGTCATGGTCGTGTTCCATGTCATATTGTCCCGGGAACTGTGGGCGCTCATCCTGACAGAGGCGGCTTCCCTTATGATGGCCTTCCGCCTTTCCGCACCGGCATATTTCAGCTGAACCTGCAGATCCTGCATCCTGGCGAGGGCTTCCCTGCATATCGGAAGCATCTTTTCATATTCCCCAATCGGAGAATAGACATACATCGGTACGATTCCGGTCAGTTCTACCGTCCCTCCGGGATAAAGTTCCCTGATATACTCCACGGCGGCGGAATCCCTTGCATCAAGTCCAGGCTGCACCGGTCTGAAGAATTTATCCGCAAACTTCACATACTGCTCGAAATCATACAGTTTTATATCATGTGAACCGGTTCTGAGATGGTATCCGAGACGGTCCGTAACCACCGGCTCATTCTCAGGCGGGAGTTCTTCCCCATGGATACCTTCATAACCGAAGAGTTCATAGACCGGAGCTGCGTTCACGAGACCCAGGAATTCGCCTTTGGGATCACCCCACCTGTCAAGGCTGCAGCTCTCGATATAGAGAGGTCTCGGAGCGATCATGGCCAGAAGTTCATGCTGGTCGAACGGAAGGGTCTCCTCCTTGCCCATATATTTGCGGTAATTCGTGCAGAACCAGTGCGGGAATGTCGTCTGTACGGCCTTGAGAGTCTCGCCGTATTTTCTCCTCGATATAGCCGCTCCGGTACAACCGGGACAGTTGGCCACCACTATGGCAAATCTCTGATCCGTCGCTCCTGCCCACAGGGCGGTCTTCGCAAGACGCGAATGTCCGTGCACGACAACCTTGGAGGCATCGATGTCAGGATCGGTCTCGAGATAATCCATTGCCCGGCTCAGCCCCCATGCCCATGCCGAAATAGAGGCCCATGAAGTCGAATCCCGCTGACCTTCATCGAATATCCCGTGCACTCCGTTCCTGAAACCGTCATAATAATCCGGATCTATGTCCGACATACAGAAAGTGACGCATGCATATCCGTGGTCCACAAGATATTCCACCGGCCATCTGCTCTTCTGATAACCGCGGTCATAGAATTCATATCCGTCGCCATACCATTCCACCTGCTCCGGCTCCGGAAGAGAGACATATGGATCATCGGTTATGGTATGATTGCCCTTGAAATTAATCCCCAGAAAAGCAGGCACCGGACACGGACTTCCATTCGGAACATACATGAGCAGGGTCATATAGTGCGATTCCTGCCTGTCGAACCATATCCTGACCTCCTTTCTTGTCGCGCGGCCTTCCATTGTGCTACTGTCTTCACTGACAGTCTCGAAATGAAGCCCTTTCGGTCTTCCTGGCTCATAACCGTAGACCTCATGCCGGAACATTTCCATAAGTTCCGGTCTGCGCTGTTCCATCCACTGTTCCCGTGATACGACCTTACTCCCGTCAGACATGACCAGGGCATCAGGAAGGACATAATCAGGCACCTTGGACTCATCGTAATTGGTCGGTTGGGCCTGGGCCGTGCCGTATACGAAGATTGCCAGTACTGCCGTCAACAGATATCCGCATACCGTACATATACCGTGACAGCCGGATTTCAGTATATTAATCATATTGTCATCATTTATGTGGTTATAATATTCCATTTACCTGTTCCCATGCTGTCCTCCCGGCTCCTGAGGCAAAGGAATCGTGAATATGCTCCGCAGACGCTCCGTATCGAATTTTTCTGACCTGTCGGAATAGTAGATCCCGTTCTGTTCCTGCTCCACATCCGCAAGCTGGGTAAAGCACCATCCCCATATGAGATCCGAATGCTCCACAAGCATCCTTATGTGCGCCTCCAGACGGTCATAGTACTCCTCCCTTGTCTCCGGATCCTTGCCGTATCCCCACAGGCCTTCGCCCTGGTTGGTCTCCCGGCATTTCATCCCTCCGAACTCGTCCAGCATATAAGGCACCGTCCCGTCATAGGCCGGGAAAGTATAAGGATCCCTGAGCCACGGGCTGTTGAATCCTACATTTCCCCTGTATCTTTTCATGAGCCTTTCCTGCGGATCTTTCCGGAACATCCTGCCTCCGGCATAGAGCTTTTCCCATTGTTCGTCCGCATCCTGGACATAACTGTGGACCGACCATATGTCAGTGACTATATGCAGGCCTCCGCTCGTAGTATTGACAGGCCTTGTCGGATCGATATATTTCGTTATGGAATAAAGATCTTCTACAAAACGGGGATAGGACACCTCGTCTGCCCAGTATGACTCATTGAGAGGAGCCCAGGTAATGATTGAAGGATGATTGATATCCCTGACGACTACATTGGTCCATTCTGAAAGGAAACCTCTCTGGGCTTCCGGATTGTTCAGATCCATGCCCCAGCTCGGATACTCGCCCCAGGTCACGAACCCCAATCTGTCGGCCCAGTAATGGTATCTTTCTTCGAACACCTTCTGATGCAGTCTGGCTCCGTTGAAACCGCATGCCATGGCCAGTTCTATGTCTTTCCTTATCGCCTCGTCGGACGGAGCCGTCCATATGCCGTCGGGCCAGAATCCCTGGTCGAGAACGAGCCGCTGGTAAAACGGCTTGTTGTTGAGATATATCCTGTTTCCCTGAACATGGATCTTCCTCATCCCGAAATAGGACTTCACCCTGTCGACTGTCCTGCCGCTACTGTCGGTGACTTCAAAAATGACATCATAAAGGAACGGTGCGTCTGGTTCCCACAGCTTCATTTTCCGGAGACGAAGAGTTACAATACTGCCGGATGAAAGCGGAGATTCATCCTTCGCGACAAGACGTCCCGAATCATAGACACTCACTGTCAGAATATTCCCCTCATGCTGTCTGTAGGGGAAAATCCCGAAAGAGACTTCCGACCTGTCTATATCCGTCACGGTCCTGACCCTCTCAAGCCCTCCCGGAGATACGGCCTCAAGCCAGACCGTCTGCCAGATCCCTGTTGTCCGTGTGTACGTACACTCGAAATTATTTACCCTGAGGCACTGCTTCCCCGCAGACTGCAGCTGTGACCTGAGATCACTTCTGGCACTGACAACAAGAGAGTGCCTGTTTCCGGGCTTTACAAACCGTGAAATGTCAACGCTGAAGGAATCCGAACCGCCTATATGACGGCACACGAATTTACCGTCGATATAGACCTCCGATTCATAATAGACCGCACCGAAATTGAGTATGATCCGCTTCCCTGTCCACGATTCAGGTATATCGATATTCCTGTGGTACCAGATACCGGTCACGAAATCATCGTTGGACAGGCCTACTCCTGACAGTTCACTCTCCGGTGAAAAAGGTACAATGATTGTATTTTCGAAGCCGTCGGAACTGAACAGCTTCCTCTCCCGGCCGGAATCGGCCGGATCTAACCTATAAGTCCACCCCCCCCGTTCAAATTAATCCAGTCTTCCCTTTCGAACTGAGGTCTCGGATATTCCGGCCTCGGTGTCAGGACAGACAGCATTAAAAGAAATGAAAGAATGTTGTTCATTAAAATTGAATTTATGTTATAACCGTGTATTCTGTGTACGTACACAGATAATGCAAAGTTATAAATAAAAAATCATTTTCAAAGAAAATTCAAAACTGTTTATTGATTTTTTATAAAGAAAAGGGATAGAGAAATCCAGCGGACTTGAAACGCTATGACCGGATAATTCCATGGAAGGAGTTGGAATACAAAAACAGAGGCTGACCCCTGTGGCCAGCCTCTGCTGTTTCGGATGCGGGAAGAATTATTTCTTCTTGTTCGCGTATCTCTGGTAGAACTTGTCCACACGTCCGGCCGTGTCCACAAGCTTCATCTTTCCTGTATAGAACGGATGTGATGCACTGGAAATCTCCAGCTTGACCACTGGGTACTCGACACCCTCGATCTCGATTGTCTCCTTGGTGTTCGCGCAGGAACGGGTGATGAAGACAACATCGTTTGACATATCCTTGAAAGCTACAAGACGGTAGTTTTCGGGATGAATATTCTTTTTCATGTGCTTAAAATTTATTGTTTGTTTTTCGGGCTGCAAATATACTCACAATTATCCAATATGCAAGCGGTCAGGACAAATAATTGACCGTAGCAGGTTCAATAAATCTCTTTCGGGGTCGGTCTCAAGCCGCGCCGACAACGCCGAAGAGGGGTACCCTGTCATTTTATACGGTACGGAGCATCTTCGTAAAGCAGGTATTTTCTGGATTTCCGGATCCATTTCTGCTCCTCCACCTTGATGTGCTCCCTCGCTTCCTGCCAGCTTACCTTGTTCACAATATAGTCATACAGTACGTCGTCGGCAAGTTTAGCCCTGAACTCCTCCCCTTTGCGGAATTCATGCGGATACCTGTCATTGAAATAATGTATCAATTGCAGAGTATGCATCAGGGAATGATATTCCGCACCAGGTTCTATCAGTATCTGATACCCGAAACATTTCCTTCCTTCATACGGGCCGCACGCGGGTGTGAACGAACATGGTCTCAAGGTCACTCCGTCAGCTTCCGGCACTGTCTCGTCCGCCGATGTCTTGATGAACGGGGCTCCGAAATATTCATAAGGTCTGGCCGTGCCTATTCCGGGCGTTATATTGGTACTGTTCCATAATCCGCCGCCGCTGTAGACATCGCATGTAAAAAGTCCCGGTATGTCTGACGCAGGAGCTATCGTCCATGGCATCAGCTGCTTGCCGGTACCGGATGCGAGTGCCGATATCACATGGAGAGGATACTTCGCGCCCGTTTCGCAATAATACAGGTTGGCAAGCTCTCCCAATGTCAGTCCGTGTCTGTGCGCTATTTTGGGAACATTCCTGTCCGCTGACGACGGCATCGTCCCTTCGACGACTCTCCCGGCCGGATTGACATGATCCACTATGTACAGGGATGGAGCCTCTTCCATCTCTTTCAGCACCCCCATCAGACGGAACACATCACGGGTATAGTTGAAATACCGTGACCCCACATCCTGGATTTCGACCACCACTGCATCAAGACCAACCAGTTCTTCCGGAGAAAATTCTATATGGTTGGTCTGTGGCGTCAATTCCGTATCCCGGGGAGAGAAAATCCTGGCCAGATTTCCCCTCTCCCGGAAAATGTCATACATGTATTTTCCCCGTCCTATGTCCCAACAGTTCTGGGTGCAGAAACATCCGACCCGGCCATCTCTCAATGCCCTGTCAAGCTGTTCCTCCAACGGTGTGGTCCTGAATGAAAACATCTGTCACCTCCTCCCGGCCATGTACCCGACGGCAAAATGCCTACGCTCCGATTATACCGTCAGCGATGGAAATAATCTCCTTGGCAAGACGGTCCGCCTCCTCATATGTAGGAGCCTCTGCATATACCCTTATGATCGGCTCCGTATTCGACCGTCTCAGATGGACCCATTTCCTGTCGGCCTCGAACGAAATCTTTACCCCGTCGATATCATTGATGTCCTCCTTGGCATAGATTCTCTTCATCTCCTCGAGGATCTTGTCTATCAGCGACTTGTCCGAAAGTTCAATTCTGTTCTTGGCGATAGTGTATGCAGGATATGTCTTCAGAAGCTCGGAAACCCTGCACTTTCTGTATGCCAGATTGGTCAGGAAAAGGGCGACACCGACCATGGCATCCCTTCCGTAATGCAGGGCCGGGTAAATCACTCCCCCGTTGCCTTCCCCTCCGATCAGGGCTCCGCACTCTTTCATCTTTGTCGTCACATTCACCTCTCCTACGGCTGAGGAGAAATACCTTCCTCCGTGCTTCTCGGTCACATCCCGCAGCGCACGCGAAGAAGAAAGGTTCGATGCAGTGGCAAGGCTGTACGGAGCTATGACCTCCTCCACTGCCTTACCCTCCTTTTCTGCCTTGTCCACGGCACGGGACAGAAGATAATCGGCCACGCTCACAAGGGTGTATTCCTCTCCGAACGGTCTGCCGTCCTCACAGATCAGGGCGAGGCGGTCGACATCCGGATCGACTGAAATACCGAAATCGGCCTTGTCTGCAACCACTGTTTCACTCAACTGTACCAGATTGGCAGGCAGGGGCTCCGGATTGTGGGCGAACTGTCCCGTAGGCTCACAGTTGATTTCGACGCATTCCACTCCGAGTCTTGCGAGCAGACGGGGCATGATGATGCCGCCTACGGAATTGACAGCATCCAGGACGACCTTGAAGCCGGCCTTCCTGACAGCCTCCGCATCCACTGCTTCAAGAGCAAGCACCGCATCTATATGCCTGTCCGTAAAATCCTTTTCCTCTATTGTCCCGATTGCATCCACATCCGCAAAATCGAAATCTTCGGAATCGGCGCATTCGAGAATGGCCGCGCCTTCGGCCGCATTGAGGAACTCGCCTTTCTCGTTAAGGAGCTTGAGGGCATTCCACTGCTTGGGATTATGTGATGCAGTGAGGATGATGCCGCCGTCTGCCTTTTCGAAAATCACAGCCATTTCAGTGGTCGGAGTGGACGCGAATCCCGCTTTCACGACATCCACACCGCATGCTGTAAGAGTCCCGCATACGAGCTGCTCCACCATTTCCCCCGAAATCCTCGCATCCTTGCCAACCACTACCTTGTACCTCTCCCCTGCAGGTTTCGGACGCCTCTCCCGCAGCTTTACGCAATATGCATAGGTGAATTTCACTATGTCAACAGGTGTAAGTGCATCCCCGGGTGCCCCTCCGATGGTACCCCTGATGCCGGAAATTGATTTGATAAGTGTCATATCGGTATGTATGTTACTAAGAAGCTGTCTCTTCGCTGCAGCTTTCTGCGGCAATCCCGGCAAAGATAATAAACTCTGAGGAATTTTGCTTGCTTTTTCCCGTTATAGTATTACCTTTGCCGCCCGGAATATGAACTTGCGAACTTAAGTAAGGTTTGACTATGAAAGCACTCTGGACAGTCCTTCTGCTTGTGACATCCAATATATTCATGACATTCGCCTGGTACGGACATCTGAAGCTCCAGGAAATGAAGATATCCTCCAACTGGCCGCTGATATTAGTGATACTTTTTTCCTGGGCAATCGCCTTTTTCGAATACTGCGCCCAGGTTCCGGCCAACAGAATCGGCTTCGATGAAAACGGAGGGCCCTTCAATATAATGCAGCTCAAGGTGATACAGGAAGTCATATCCCTGACCGTCTTTACGGTGGTAGTTACCCTGCTGTTCAGGAACCAGGCACTCCAGTGGAACCATTTTGCCGCTTTCATCTGCCTTATAATGGCAGTATTCTTCGTTTTCATGAAATAGGATTCAGGAGCTGCCGGATTTTGGCAGGCAATAAGTCTGAAAGGATTTTCAGCCGTCTGATTGCGCTACAGAATAGAATTGGCGATTATTTCGGCTGCTTGGCCAAGAAAAATTTGGAAGCGAAGAAAATTTATCCTATTTTTGCAGTCCCAAATGAAAAACGGTGGGTTCGTATAACGGTTAGTACTCAAGATTCTCAATCTTGCAATAGGAGTTCGATTCTCCTACCCACTACAAGGCATCCGGTCCGAACAGGCCGGATGATTTTGTTTATAATGATACCCCTCATATGAGAAGTGTAATACAACGTGTCGCCAGGGCTTCCGTAACAATAGGGTCCCAATGTAAGGCATCCATCGGACAGGGACTGCTTGTACTTGTCGGGATCGAAGAAGCGGATAATGAGGAAGATGTCGGGTGGCTCAGCAAAAAGATTGCGGGACTCCGGATTTTCGATGACGGAAACGGGGTAATGAACAGAAGTATCCTCGACACAGGCGGGGACATACTGGTCGTCAGCCAGTTCACGCTGATGGCATCATACAGGAAAGGGAACCGGCCCTCATACATCCGGGCGGCAGGCCACGGCACTGCCATCCCCCTGTACGAAAGTTTCTGCCGTTCGCTGAGTGCGGCGACAGGCAAACCGGTACAGACAGGTGAATTTGGAGCCGACATGAAAGTAGAACTCCTAAACGACGGGCCTGTCACGATCTGCATGGACACGAAAAACAGAGAATGATTCCTTGCTGGTATTTTGCAGGCGATATTTTATCTCTTGGGTATCACCGGGATTTGTCGTCCGTATTTTCAAGCAGGTTTTTCACTTCCCCGATGAATGCTTCAGCCTTTGGGTAAAGTTCATCAAACATTTCCCGGTCACAGTAGACAAAATCATCATAGTCACTGCTATGTCTTTTTTCAAAAAGTGTTGCAAATATTTTGCTTGCTGATATTGAAAGTTTACCCTTTGAAGTAAAGTGCATTCCAAGCATTGTTTTTACCCCACTATGTGTTTGGGCTGAAATATTATTTTTCAAAAGCAGGGCTACAGCCATATAATAACAAGCATAATACAGCCTGTTTATAGATGCATTATAGAAACCTCCCTCTGCCATAAGTTTTGCTTCCTGAAGGCTGCCATAAGCCCTTTCTATCCTATAGGCAATCAATGAATCCCTGCTCTCTATGTCAAGACTCTCTTTCATAATACTACCCCTTCATTTACAACATTCACATAAAATGGTGTCTTGAATGGCCTGTTTTCCCATGACTTTCTGGAAATTATGTAAGGATTAATAGATACACCTGTCTTGATTTCCAACTCATACAAAGGCCATCTGACCTCATTTTCTTCATCATAGGTAGGTTTATCATTATCAAGAAGAACCAACAAATCAATGTCACTGTCCTCCCTCGCATCTCCCCTTGCCTCTGACCCGTAGAGGATGGTCTTGGCTGTCGGGGCAACACTGTGCACTATCTCTCTTATCTGATCTACTATATGCTCTCTTCTCATAATCATAAAGCATTCATGTCGCTAATATAACTATTTTCACTCAAACTCCATATCCTTTGCAATGCTTCTTAAAGAAAAAGATGAAATTATACCTCTACCATTTTATTGAGCCTTTTTGGAAAGCCCAATTCTTTTACACACAAAAAAAAGAGAGTCACATTTCTGTAACTCTCTGATTTTCAGTGTGGTGTCACCGGGAATCGAACCAGGGACACAAGGATTTTCAGTCCTTTGCTCTACCAACTGAGCTATGACACCATATGAATTTGCAAGAACTTTTCCCTCTATCTTTCGATCGGGATTGCAAAGATAGACAAAAATGTTCACACTCCAAATTTTTCTTTACGATTTTTAGCATAGGACCGGAATTTTTCTGTCCGCCGGAACAGAACCGGAAATTTATCCGTAAGTTTGCAGAGCGATAAAAACAATACTGTTGTCATGTTCAGAAAACTCGTTGCCATAGAAGATCCGCTGATAAATGCCGGCGCAAGAAAAAAGCTTGGCGAATACGCCCGGGAAGTCATAATCCATGACAACCTTCCGGGAAACGATGACGAAATCATAAGCAGGATAGGCGATGCGGATGCCGTTCTGGTGACATTCAAGACCAAAATCGGAAGAAATGTCATCGAGGCATGCCCGGGAATAAAATATATAGGCATGTGCTGCACACTGTTCGAAAGCAGTTGCAACATAGATCTTGCTGCCGCAAGGGAAAGAGGCATAACGGTGCTCGGTGTAAGGGACTATGGAGACGAAGGCGTCGTGGAATATGCTGTCAGTGAAACCGTGTGTTTCCTGCATGGATTCGGAGACACGCAATGGAAACAGGAAAAACACGAACTCGGAGGAATGAAAGTCGGTGTAATCGGATTAGGCAAGACAGGCAGGATGACGGCCGATGCGTTCAGGTTCTTCGGCAGTGACGTATATTATTACAGCAGAAACAGAAAACCGGATGCAGAGGCATCAGGCATACAGTTCCTGCCCCTGCATGACCTGCTTGCAGCATGCGACATTGTAATGACCGCCCTGCCGAGAAACACGCTGCTGCTGGGTGAAGAGGAATTCCGGATTATGGGCGACGGAAAGATTCTCATCAATACGTCAATCGGGCCTACATTCGACACAGAAGCCCTGAAACGATGGCTGGACTGCAACAGGAACAGCTACTATTTCTGTGACGGGACGGGAATGGGGACATTGAAGGATGAACTTTCCCACATCAATAACGTCATCTACACTCCGGCTGTAGCAGGCATGTCGGTCCAGAGCACCGGACGGCTGTCGGAAAAGGTTCTGGCAAACATCAGGCAGTATCTGTCAGAATAAATATCAGTCCTGTCCGCAATCATCCTCATTCCTGCAAGATGTCCTCCACTACCCTTATAAACGAAGGTAGACAGGATATTGCATATGCGGGAGGCAACACTTCAGTCGTCCGGCAATGATCCAGCACCGATATCGGAAAGTTCGTCGACTTTCTGCCGGAGGCTGCGGGTGTATGCATAGCATTCGGCAACCAGTTTCTTTGTCTCCCCGATGAGTTCATCAATCCTGTCCAGACTGGTTTCCGGATTCTTCACCGCCGACTCTATTTCCTTGAGCCGTGCAATATTATTGATATAATCCTGGTTTGTCATAATTGTCATTGAAAGCCGATTGAACAATGTGAATACTATGAAATGAGCGGAATGAGTTTCAGAGAATCGCTTCTGTCGGAACTCAATCCCTGCAAGTCCCCCCTACGGCCAGGGGTCGCGTGCGGAGAGCTTTACATCCTCTATGACACAGTTCCATAACCCGTCACTGAATCTCAACGAAAAATCCTCCCCGACAGACTTACTGCCTGCATTTTTCAGGATTGTCCCGTTTTTGTCCACCGCAAGTACATAACCCTGTTTCAGAATGTTGCGAGGATCCGACACCATAATGGCAGCCTCTGACAGGGCTATTCTGTTCTCCATCCCGCTTATAACGGCATTGACGGCAAAACATATGTTGGTCAGGCATCTGCCGACTTCACTCTCCGAAGCCTGTACGGCATCCTTTGCCGCAGACATGATATTTTCCATATGCGCCATCACCTCTTCCTCTACTCCGGCCACCCAGTCCACAAGAAAGTCCGCCAGAGCGGTCGGAGTCTTGAAATGACTGTTCGCCACCATGTCCGCCACATGATAGTCACGCTCGTGTCCGACGGCCGTCAATACGGGTAACGGACATTCCGCTATGGTCTTCCCGAGCTGATAGTCATCATAGCAGAAAAGATCGGACTCCGCCCCTCCTCCTCTGAGTATCAGTATCAGGTCGAACCCTCCGTCCCGTACCGCCGCATCGATGGAAGCGGATATGGACAACGGACATCGGTCGCCCTGCATCAGAGACTGGAAAAGAGTGCAGTCAAACGTATATCCGTACTGATTCCCCGAGAGGTGCTTCATGAAATCTCCATAACCCGCGGCATCTTTCGACGAAATGACAGCTATACCGGAAGGCAGGAACGGAAGAGCGATCGATTTCTGTCTGTCAAGAAGCCCCTCAGCCTCCAGCCGCCTCAGAGTCTCCTGCTTCTGCAGCTCCCTGAGACCGATGGAATAACTTGCATCTATGTCCTGTATGACAAGCGAAAGTCCGTATCTGGGACTATACTGGACAACCACCAGCACCACGACAGAAATCCCGGCTTCCAGCCGTTGTCCTGTCTGTCTGTAGAATTCCGGAATTATTCCGGCATTGGATTTCCAGACTATGCCTCTCGCCCTGGCGACCTCTTCACCCGAGTGAGTCTTCTGGAGCAGGCCGAAATAATGGTGCCCACGCACCTCGCTATGGGAATCGATCTCGACCCTTACCCACTGTTCGAGATAACCGATTCTCCCGGCAATGAGATCCTGCAGGTCAGCCAGTTCTATATAATTTCCGATTTTCATTTTCAAATGAATTCTGCCAGGTCTCCCTTATTCCTGTCCTAACCCATCAAGGAATTTATCAGTACCGGAATTTTACAGATTTTTCTGCATATGCTTCATGCTGTGGCCGAAGAAATCCTTCCCGCCTACTGTCCTGAACCCGAGACGCGTATATAATTTTTCCGCTGAAGGATTGTCAAAATCTACAAGAAGCCCTGCCACCGGATAGCCCATGGAACGGGCACGTTCGGACATGGCCTCGAACAGAGACGAGCCTATTCCGCATCCCCTGTATGCAGGATCCACTGCCACAGAATCGAAATAGAACTCCCCTGCCTGCGTCTCGTCGCTCCATTTCATGTCCGATGCTCCGAATCTGCGGATGAATTCTTCCTCCACAGGACGGCGCAGGCGGTGAAGATCCGCTCCGTCATAACCTATCATTGCACCTACTACCGCAGGTCCGGTATCCGGAATACAGTCTTCAGCCACTACCGTATTCGTATAACTGTAGAGCGTCTCTTCCCGTGAAACGATATCAGTCACGAGTTCCACAAGGTCTTCCACAGTCCTCTTCCTGCCATGTTCAAGAAAAACTTCCACCGGCCATGCCATCACAATCAGACGTGCTATCGCCGGAGCGTCCGAAGGTCTGGCATCCCTCACCGTAATTCTGTTCTTTTCCATTGTTCCATGATTTATCAGAATGGCAAATATACACAGAAGCCGAGAGCAATGCAAGTTTACTTGCAATTGCCGAGGCGTGAACAGTATATATGTCCGACAGGACAAATATCGCAGAAGCCGAGAGCAGAACAAATATTTTCTTATTATCTTTGTTTTTCCGGCTTCGATGAAAAGCCGGCACAGCGCGACATGCCGGACACCATAATATACATATCAGTCATTCTGCCACTCAGACTCGAATGGGAACCATGCTATTGGACCGACTGTCCGGACATCGCCGCCGGCCAGAGGGTCAAGGTACAGTTCGCACACAAGGAATATACGGGAGTAGTCAGCGCAGTAGGCATAGAACCGCAGACCGCACCTTCCAGAATCATGCAGATAACGGGTATCGAGGAGAAGATGGGACGGATACTTCCTACAGAAATAGAATTCTGGCGATATCTTGCCGGATATTATATGTGTTCTGTCGGTGAAGTATACAAGACCGCCTATCCTTCCGCGAAAATCAATATGGAAGAAATATTCCTCAGGAAAGAGGAGGCAGCGGCACTCAGGAAAGCCAGGGTGCAGGCAGCAGAGGAAAGAAAGGCTGCGGCCGCAAAGGCCAGGGCGGAAAAGGCAATGGTCGCGCTCGCCGCACGGGAAGAGAAAATACGGGCCAGGATTGCCAGGAAACGGGCTCAGGCAGAGCGGACAAAAAAGGATGACGACAGAATCCGCCTGACTGGAGAAATACATGGACTTGAAACCGAAATAACGGGAATAAGGCAAGCCATGGACAGATACACCGGATTGATTGCGGGACATTCCGACCCGATGACGGACTCTTCCGGAATGCCGCAATCGCCCCCGGACGAAGCAACGCGCACTGATACACTCCCGATGACCGGGCCGACGAAGGACCCGGCAGAAGCAGCAGGAAGCAGGACGTCATCCGCAGCCGGGGAATTGACATCAAGTCCGGCAGGCAGCATACCGTATCCCGTACTTTCAGAAACCCAGCAGACAGCCTTGGAAAAGATCCTGGACGCCTTCCCGACAGGAAAGACAGTACTGCTCAACGGGGTGACAGGTTCGGGCAAGACGGAAATATACACTACCCTCGCTCTCAGGACACTGTCCGAAGGGAAAAACGTACTGTACCTTGTCCCCGAAATCGCAATGAGCCGCCAGCTGGAAGACCGCCTCAGGACATCTTTCGGAGACAGGCTCCTCATTTTCCATTCAGGCAGGACTGCCGCACAGAAGGCCGAAGCATATTATCTTGTCAGAAACGGCAGACGGGCTGCCGACGGGAACGGCATAAATGCCCGTCAGGCTCCGCACATAATACTCGGCACACGCTCGGCCCTGTTCCTCCCCCACCATGATCTCGGACTGATCATCGTGGACGAAGAACACGACAGTTCCTACAAGCAGGACTCCCCCGCTCCAAGGTACAACGGCCGTGATGCGGCCCTGATGCTGTGCAGGATACAGAACAGCCTGACAGCGGACGGGAACGGCTGCAATGTGATACTCGGCTCCGCCACCCCTTCTTTAGAATCCATGTACAACTGCAGCACCGGCAAATACGCTGAAGTCCGGCTGGACAGCCGGTATTACGGTCATGGCAAAACCGCTGTGGAAATCGTGGACACAATAGCCGAAAGGAAAAAGAGAGGAATGGTCGGTTCATTTTCCAGAAAACTGATATTCAGGATGGAACAGGCTCTTGAAAACGGCAGACAGATAATGCTGCTGAGAACAAGGCGCGGCTATTCGCCCGTAATGCAATGTTCCGCTTGCGGCTTTATTCCGAAATGTCCCAGGTGCAATGTCAGCCTGACCTACCACAAGGATACCGGACGCATAACATGCCACCATTGCGGCTACGCGGTTCCGGGTCCGGAACTCTGTCCTGAATGCGGAGGAGAATTCAGGGCACTCGGAGCAGGCACGCAGAAAATCGAAGAAGAGGTACGCACACTGTTCCCGCAGGCAAGAGTAGCCAGACTCGACAGCGACACGGCCAGGGACAACGGATACAGCGCCGAGGCCGTAAGAAAATTCGGCACCGGGGAAACAGACATCCTCATCGGCACACAGATAATAACCAAGGGATTCGATTTCGGAAGGCTGTCTCTTGTAGCTGTACTACAAGCCGATACGATGCTGGGCATACAGGATTTCCGGGCAGATGAGAAAGCCGTGCAGACACTGGAACAACTGCTCGGACGTTGCGGAAGAAGGGGTGAAGACGGAATTTTCGTAATCCAGACTTCGCAGCCGGACCATCCGGTCTACCGTGTACTGAAGGACGGGAATGCCGGCACCATATCCGCAGTCACCGGAGAATTCGACAGGCAGCTCCTTGCCGAAAGGCATGAATTCGGATACCCTCCATATACAAGAATAATAGATATCCGGTTGAAAGACCGGTCGGAGAGCAGAGCCGATGCCATGTCCGATATACTTGCTTCGGAACTGGACGGATACGATGTCACCGGACCGTATGCCCCGTATTCCGGAAAATCCTCCGGTGAATACATCAGAATGCTCAGGATCACATTACAGAAAGACCGGACTCTGGCGGAAAAGAAACGTATCCTGATGGATAAAATCAGAAAATTCGAATCGGGAAGACGTTACTCCGGTCACATAGTCATCGATGTGGATCCGGTTTAGGACTCGGTACGGTGCAATACATGCAGTCTGCCAGGAAGGATCTCGAGTCTTGCAGGAAGAGTCCCCACTATTTCCCCGTCCACTTCGATTATCTCCCCGTCATTGTCCAGGGAAGTCACCGATACCGAAGATGCCTTGCAGGAAACTATCCCTTTGATCCCGGGGAAAGTCCCGTCAAGAAGTCTGTATGCCTGGGTCATGATGACATGCAGGGGCAGAACAGGGATCACTGTGACATCCAGCAGCCCGTCATCCGTGACGGCATAAGGCGTCTGGCGGAACCCTCCTCCCGAATATTTCCCGAGACCGAATGCAATGGAAAGGCATCTGCCGTCATATATCACATCCCCGTCGCATTCCACACGGGCCCTGAAAGGCCGGGATTTGACGAGATTATATATCAGGGAATTGAGATAGAGCAGTCTGCCTGACCTTCCGGCATCCTTCTGTCTGTTTACCCTTGCACAGATTCTGGCATCAAGCCCGATACCGCCTACATTTATCATATATGAACATGAACCGCCGTCAGGCATATCCCCGCGGCCTGCCGCACTGACCTTCACTATATCCTGGACCGAAAAGGAACCGGAGGCCAGCATATCCACGACTTTCTCCGTATCATAAGGGACATTGTGAGACTTTATCCAGTCATTTCCTGAACCTATGGGAATTACGGCAAGATAAAAATCGGAAAGGGCCGCCGGACCGCTATCGGGACAGTTGTTGGAGAGATACCGCATAATGCCTTCCAGTATCTCATGTACGGTTCCGTCTCCTCCTACTGCCACAAACCGCCTGTATCCCATGCGGGCAGCCTCGCACGCCATGGCAGCGGCATGCATTTTACCGTCCGTCCTGTTGTATGAATAACTTATCCCTTTCTTTCTCATTAGAGTCTCGGCCAGTTGCCAGCGGGACAGTGTCTTGCCGGAACCGGCATGAGGGTTAACGACTACAAACCATCTCAAATCAATATGCTCCATCGGCCATTTCGATAAATCGCCTGCAAAAATAGCAAAAACAGAACACTTTATGAAACGGTTGCCCTGGATTTTTCATGCAGGATTTTCAAGGGAAAGAAAATTTTTTATAAATTTGCCAAGATTTGGATATCCTTTTTAATCTATATACGGAATGGGAAAAGTCATAGCAATAGCAAACCAGAAGGGCGGTGTGGGCAAGACCACGACTGCGATCAACCTCGCGGCCTCTCTTGCCGTACTGGAAAAGAAAGTACTGATTATCGATGCCGACCCTCAGGCAAACACTACATCCGGGCTCAACTTTTCCCCTGATACAGACCAGAAACGGACACTCTACGAAGTTCTTATCGGAGAGATTGACATAAGGGACACGCTGATACAGACCGAAATAGCTGACCTTCAGATGATACCGTCCCATATCAACCTCGTAGGAGCCGAAATCGAGATGCTGGAGAATCCGCACAGGGAAACCGTCCTTAGGGATGCTCTCGCTCCGATCCGTGACAACTACGATTTCGTCATCATCGACTGTTCCCCTTCACTCGGACTCATAACAGTGAATTCATTGGCGGCAGCGGATTCAATAATAATCCCCGTACAGCCTGAATTTTTCGCTCTGGAAGGACTCGGGAAGCTCCTGCAGACCATCAAGCTTGTCCAGAAAGGGATAAACCCTGCCCTGACTATAGAAGGTTTTCTGGTGACCATGTTCGACGGAAGGACCAAAGTCCATTCGCAGGTTGTGAGCCAGTTGAAGGAGCATTTCGGGGACATGGTATTCAAGTCCATCATACAGAGGAACATAAGGCTCAGCGAAGCGCCTTCGCACGGAAAACCTATAATACTCTATGATGTGGTGTCCAACGGTACAACCAACTATCTGAATTTCGCCAAAGAGGTCCTTGAAAACAACAGATGAATATGAGCAAGACGCCAAGAGGATTAGGCAAAGGTCTCGGAGCCCTTCTGGGAGACAGTGCAGACCTGAGCAATTTCAGGAAACCGGTCGAATACATCAACAAGACCGTAGTGACATCGGAACAGCCGCAGAACAGGGCGGATATCATGCTGATACCTGTGGACATGATAGAGCCCAACCCGTTCCAGCCAAGGAGCTCGTTCGATCCGGACGCAATGGAGGAACTGGCGGAATCCATCCGTACCTTAGGGCTCATACAGCCGATAACTGTAAGGAAGAAGTCTTCCGACAGATACCAGATAATAAGCGGTGAACGCCGTTTCAGGGCAAGCAAGCTCGCAGGACTCGAAGAAATCCCGGCATATATCAGGGATGCAGATGACCAGGGGATGCTTGAGATGGCGATAGTGGAGAATATCCAGAGAGAAAATCTCGACCCGATCGAAATAGCACTCAGCTACCAGAGACTCATAGATGAATGCAGCCTCACACAGGAACAGATGGCGACAAGGGTCGGGAAGAAACGTGCTTCTGTCACAAATTATCTCAGACTCCTCAAACTGCCTGCAAAAGTACAGCACGACCTGAAAGTCGGTCTGCTCAGCGTAGGCCATGCCAAGGTTCTGCTCGGCATCGAGGATGAAGCCATACAGGAAAGGCTCTGCGACCTTGTCATAAGAGAGGGTCTTTCCGTACGCCAGCTTGAAGACAGGCTGCGCAAGGCCACTGCCGCTGAAAAGACTGGACGTAACGAAGAGCAGGATCTTCCGGAAGACTATTTCAAGGTTCTTGAAATAGTAGGCAAATATTTCACCAACAGCATCAGTCTGAAACGCACATCCGGAGGCAAGGGAACCATGACAATCCATTTCAGTTCCGACGAAGAGATACACAAGTTCCTCAATGCACTGGAGAAATCTTCCATCTGACTACATCCGCATCGCAAATGATGAAGAATGTCCTGAGATATACGGCTGTCGTTCTGATATTCATACTCGGCTTTTCCGTCTGTGCAAGCGCACAGTTCAAGGAAGAGGCGTTTACCCAGACATACAATGAGCCTGATGACACCACTTCCACCAATGATACATCCGACAAGATGTTCTCGTTCAAGGAACTGTTCGGCGGAGTCGCACACAAGCGGGATCTGAGAATAGGTACGATGTTCGCCGGCTCTGTCGTAATGCCAGGCATATCGCAGATATACAACCGGGATTACTGGAAACTCCCTGTAATTTACGGAGGCATCGGTGTCTGCGCTGGACTGGGAGGCCACTACCTGCATCAGTACAACCAGTCGAAGAAGGCCTATGACGCGGCCTTTGCACTTGACCCGAACACGACTCTTACGATAGATTACCGGGCCAGGACGACAGGAACCATACTCATGGTCGGAGCCGGTCTCGTGTACTGGGGTTCGCTTATGGACGGGGTCGTAAGCTACAAGAAGGACATACATCCCCATCCCGGACGGGCGACCCTGTATTCGATACTCCTTCCCGGCTTGGGACAGGCATACAACGGGGAATACTGGAAGATACCCATCTACTGGGGATGCCTTATCGGCTCAACGCATTTTTACTATACCAACAGGCTGAACTACCAGAGATTCAAAAGAATATACAACGAGAGTTCGCAGGAAGGGTACGACGGTCCTGTCTCCCAATCCACCGCCCAGTATTACAGGGATGTCTACAGAAGGTACAGGGACTACTCCGTACTGGCCATAGTCGGCTTCTATCTGCTGCAGGTGATAGATGCCAACGTATTCGCTTACATGCATGACTTTGAAGTCAGCGACGACATATCCATGAGAGTGGAACCGGCAGTCATAGCCCCGGACAATGCCTATGCCATGAATACAGGATCCGGATTCGGCATATCCGACAGCGCGATAGGTTTCAGAATCGGATTAAGGTTTTAAGGGAAACGTAATGAAAGCATACCATATTATCGCTGCCGCCTTTGCGGCCATATTCATCATGGGGCAGACATCTGCCGCCTCCCCTGCTCCCGCAGAAAGGGAAAAATCATCCATAAAGAAGGACTGGACCCCGAGAAGAGGACAGATAAAGAAGACCAGAACGGAACTGGAAAAGGAAAATGCCAGATATATGGCAATGGTGGATTCTCTGCGGGCCGCTCTGGACAGCCTTGCCTGCGAGATGTTCCAGAAAGACAGCATAGCTTCCGAAATAATCGGCACATACGAAGCTGAAGACACTATTATCTACAGCAATGAAGTCACTGACAGCCTGCTGAACATCTGGTACATGCACAGATCCGTGGGAGATACGTCTGCAGAAGAATACGACATGGACACCGTACATTTCGAATCGGATGTTCCGGATTCGGTATATATACGGAGACTCAAGGAAATGAATTCTTTCATAAGCCTGCCGTACAACAGCATAGTAAAGAACTACATAGTCCTGTATTCAGAGAAAATGCCGGACAGGATCGGCAAGATAATAGGACTCGGGAAATACTATATGCCTATATTCGAGGAGATATTCGACAGGTACGACATTCCGCAGGAACTCAAGGCAATGGCCATAATTGAATCCTCCCTCAACCCGACAGCGGTTTCGAGGGCAGGAGCCAAAGGGATGTGGCAGTTCATGTACGGCACTGCAAAACTGTATGGTCTGACAATCAATTCCTTCGTGGATGAAAGACTTGATCCTGTCGCTTCAGCGGAAGCGGCCGCGCGATATCTCAAGGATGCGTACCGGATATTCGGAGACTGGAACCTTGCCATCGCTTCCTACAACTGCGGAGCAGGCAATGTCAACCGTGCCATCCGCAGAAGCGGAGGCAAAAGGGCATTCTGGGACATATATCCATACCTCCCGAGAGAGACGAGAGGCTATGTTCCTGCATTCGTAGGGGCTCTCTATACATTGAGATATTACAAGGAGCACGGGATAGAGCCTGAGACCGTGGCAATTCCACCTGCCGTGGACACATTCAAAATACACAGGATGCTGCATCTGAAACAGGTCTCTGAACTGGCCGGAGTCCCTCTGCAGGAACTGAAAGACCTCAACCCGCAATACAGGCACGAGATTATTCCCGGCAATGACAGGGAATACATATTGAGGATTCCTTACACTTATGTCAACAGTTTTATCGACGCGGAAGACTCCCTGTACACCTACAAGGCGGACGAATACTTCAATCCTGTGACAATCAAGAAAATCAAGGATGGAGGAGACGGGCAGAGAATAATCTACAGGGTCAGAAGCGGCGATGTTCTCGGAAAGATTGCCTTGAGATACAGGGTGACAGTAAGCCAGCTGCGAAGATGGAACAATCTGAGAGGCAACATGATCCGTGTCGGGCAGAGGTTAGTCATATATTCCGGGGTAAAGCCGTCTGCAGAGCCTGTATCCTCGGGCAAAACAGCCTCCACTCCAAGGAAACCTTCAATTGACCCGGACACTCCATACGTAACATATACTGTCCGGAACGGAGACACACTGTACGACATAGCTAAGGCCTATCCGGGAGTAAGCGCCCAGAATATCATGGACTTCAACGGCATCGGTTCACG
This sequence comes from uncultured Bacteroidales bacterium, assembly GCA_944322585.1. Lineage (GTDB taxonomy): Bacteria > Bacteroidota > Bacteroidia > Bacteroidales > UBA932 > Cryptobacteroides. The sequence continues at coordinate 112,010 of CALUPB010000008.1, forward strand.
CATACATCCGGGCATGACAATCCGGATCCCGAAACTGTAATCCGGCCGCAAAGTTCCAGCTATCCATATCCGACGGGAAACCATATGCATGTCTATAGACTGAATGTCAGAAGGACACGGCATTCAGTCTTGCCGAAGCGTTCCGACGTAGCAGAGGATTGTTTCCACGGATACTGCATCGTAGAGAAACGCAGATAGGCCCGAAACCGTTTCACGAGTCTGAAACCGACCATAACAGCTCCCCAGCATCCTCTGCCGTAATATGCAGGGACATTGAAATTCCCTGGAGCATCCCTTTCATACGCATATATCCTGTCCTGCCAATTGTCGATACGGAATATCCCCGCCCTGACATACACAGACATCCAGTCCGGCCTCCAGCCTCCTTCCATATAAGAGAGAACAGCAAGTTCCTTGTTGTACAAACCATTGATTCTGAATGTCGCCATCCAGTCTCCCGAAGAATATTCCAGGTCGAGTCTCATATCGGTCCTGCTGCGTTCCGTCCCGTTACGGAGCCTTTCCGACAGTCTTGCAGCAAGGGACACTGACCGGGTCAGCTGTACCGCATAATTGAGCAGAAGCTTAAGCTGCATTCCCGGTCCGACTGAACCGTATTCAGGTTCAGGAAAATACAGAGCCTCCACGCTGAAGTTACCTGAATGTCTGTATACGGATGAGCCGAACCCGGTCTGGCCCTTCAGCTGCACACTCTCTCCTGCACTGAACCTTCCTCCTGCAGCAAATCCGTATTCCTCCTGCGAATATGTCACCCGCGACGCAAGGACGAGATTTTCCGATGCAGGAAAGACCGTCCCGGCTATGGCGGAAACCTTCATCTCCATGGCATCAAGAGCCGCCTCCCCGAACAGATCAATGCCTTTTACGCAATATCTGAAATCAGCCGAACATCCCCCGGCAGCAGGACTTCTCTCACGGCCGTCCACTGTCTTCAGCTCCTGTGCAATGTCAGGACTTTCCGCATATCCGGTCAATGAGACCTGGGCACTGCGTCCGTACCAGGCCACATTCATCACAGGCATAAGACTCAATCCGGCATCCTTGTCTCCATACATCCTTTCCCTGAGACCATTCACTGCCACTGAAGAGGAAATTACGAATCTTCCGATATTAAAGTCCGCCGCAATGCCCCTGTTCGAACCGTTTCCGGTATATGACCAATAGGGGGATATTCCGGAAGGGCGCAGGTAAAAGGATTCCGGGGAAGAAAGGCTGCTCATCCTGAAACCGTTCCATAGTGCCAGTCCCTGACCGTATCTGAGATTATAATCTCCTATCACCACCTTGCCGAGATGTTTCTTTCCGGAATACGCCAGATAAAAAGACCCTCCTTCCGGCCAGTCCTCTTTACCGGAATACGCCCTGTTCAAAGACAGCCCCAGCTGGAAACGCCCGGTCGCATCCAGCCTGTACTTCATACCATAGGCATAGCCGCCTTCCACACCCGTCCTCCTCGAACTGCCCCTTACAGTAAAGGAATTGGATACACCTGCCGGCTTTCCGGAGCTTCTGCCGGGAGATGCATCCGACGCAAGCGACACAAACGGGGCGAGCGCTTCGGCCCTGTCCACGGAAAATCCGTCAACGGCAGCCAGTTCCGACAGGGAGAGTATGTCGCCGTTCCTGCTCCTGTAATCCATGAGTGACGCTATCTGATACTGGGTAAACAGCCCGCTTGCCACCAGTATGCTTCCGGAAGCGAGATTGATTTCCAGAGGTCTGACCATAAAGGAGGACAGTCTCTCGAACTCATATTCGTCGACAAGTTCCGGAGAATCAGCCCCGCATATGCGCATTATTGCTTCCATATCATCCGGGACCCCGGAGTCCCGTCCCGGGGAATACAATTGCAGGTGCATAACCGCCACTAACGTCAAGATACCGGATCCTATATCCATTACCTTCATCCCATCCCTCTGCACACAATTCCGTCATCGCCGTCACAAATATAGATATCATCATATGTCTGCATATCACGATTCGTAAAATCATTCTGCATGACAAGAAAATTTTTCCATTATTTGATTTTTCCGGGTTTGGCAAAAGAAGCCGTCCGAATTTTTACCGGCATAAATTCTACAGGAAGAAGGATGCATAAAAAACTTTTGATGAAAATTCATACGGCTTATACATATTTTCAGGGAATTTTATCCGGAAAATGTTATTTTTGCAGGATATATAAAATCACCATTACCATGGAGCATGTCAGTCTGAACGGCAAGACCTTCAAGACATTCATCGGCTACGATACGATAATGAAGGCAATAGACGAAGTAGCGGCAAAGATAAATGCCGACTACAGAGACAGTAAAGATGTTCCTGTTCTTCTATGCGTACTGAACGGATCCATAATGTTCATGGCAGAACTGATGAAGAGACTTGAATTCAATCTTGAAGTCGTCTCGATCAAACTGACATCCTACTCCGGCACTTCAAGTACAGGGAAAGTGCGGCAGGCAATGGGGCTTACGGGTAATATCAGCGGACGCAATGTCATCATTGTAGAGGACATAGTAGACACAGGCAATACCATAGTCGAACTGAAACGGATATTGAAGGAATATGGAGCGCGTGAGATACGGGTCTGTACGATGCTTCTCAAGCCGGAAATCTACAGTAAGGACGAAAAGCTGGATTATGTAGCACTACCGATCCCGAACAGGTTCATTGTAGGTTTCGGCCTCGATTATGATGAACTGGGAAGAAACCTCAAGGATATATACGTCCTCGACGAGGACTGATCAAATAATCTTAAGACATGAAATATTTTATTCTTTTCGGGCCTCCGGGTGCCGGCAAGGGCACCCAGGCTTCAGCAATGGTAGAGAAATACAATCTCCGCCACATTTCGACAGGAGCTCTTCTCCGTCAGGAAATCGCCGCCGGCAGCGAGCTCGGGCTCAAGGCCAAGGCTCTCATAGATGCAGGAGCACTCGTTCCCGACGAAATCGTGGAAGGCATGATAGCATCCGAATTCAAGACTGTCAAGGGCGTGAACGGCTTCCTTCTTGACGGTTTCCCGAGAACTACCGAACAGGCGATGGCCCTGGACAGAATGCTTGCAGCCGCCGGAGAAGAAGTCACTTCCGTTGTGTCGATAATGATACCGGATGCAATGATCCGGGAACGTATCCACCATCGCGCAACCATAGAGGGTCGGGCAGACGATGTCAGGGACGAAACCATAAACAACAGGATCGCTACCTATCATAACCAGACCGAACCACTTGTCGATTACTACAGCAAAGCCGGAAAATACAACGAAGTAGACGGCACCGGAACAATCGAAGAAGTCCGTCAGGCCATTTTCGACCTTATGGACCGCCTGTAAAACATTACTGCCGTCCTCCGCAGGACGACACTGTTTCAAGTCCGCATACTGCCCGCAACGCAGTTATGCGGACTTTTTGTATGTCATACTACAAGGTTATGAAAAAAGTGAAAGTAAGTGGATACATCGCCGGGGAAGTATAAAAAGAATCCCTATCTTTGCGGAGATAAGTGCAAAGATTTATGCCAGACAGCAATTTCATAGACTATGTGAAGATCTACTGCGCCTCGGGGAACGGGGGCGCAGGTTCGACCCATCTGAGGAGGGAGAAATACATTCCGAAAGGAGGCCCCGACGGCGGTGACGGAGGCCGGGGAGGACATATAATTCTCAGAGCCAATCCGCAGTTCTGGACCCTTATCCACCTGAAATACAGGAAACATATCAAGGCCGATGACGGAGGGGACGGAAGCGGCCAGCTCCGGACAGGGAAAAACGGGGAGGATATATACCTTGACGTTCCCCTCGGTACGGTAGCAAGAGATGCCGATACGGGAGAAATCCTTTTCGAACTCGTGGATGCCGGTGAAGAGAAAATTCTTGTCAAAGGCGGCCGGGGAGGTCTCGGGAACAATAACTTCAAGTCCGCCACCAACCAGACACCGCGCTACGCCCAACCGGGAGAGCCAGGAAGCGAAGGTTGGTTCATTCTGGAACTGAAAGTCCTTGCCGACGTCGGACTTGTGGGTTTCCCTAATGCAGGCAAATCGACACTGCTTGCATCGGTCACTGCCGCAAAGCCTAAAATTGCCGATTACGCCTTCACTACACTCGAACCCAACCTCGGCATCGTCAGATATTATGACGACAGGTCTTTCATCATCGCGGACATACCGGGCATAATAGAAGGGGCACACGAGGGCAAAGGCATAGGACTCAGATTTCTCAGGCACATAGAACGCAACTCCATACTGCTGTTCATGGTGCCCGCCGACAGCGACGACATCCGGAAAGAATACGAAATCCTCCTGAACGAACTCAGGTTATATAATCCTGAACTCCTGGTCAAGGAAAGGATACTTGCCATAAGCAAGTCGGACATGCTTGATGAACAGATGAAGTCCGACATGGAAAAACAACTTCCCGCAGGAGTGGAGCACATATTCATCTCCTCTATTTCCGGAGAAGGTCTGAAAGAGCTGAAAGACATGCTCTGGACTGCGCTTAACAGATAACAGCGGCCCACGAGCAGCCATGATGGAAACGGCAGACTGTCCTTGCGTAAGACCGGGGACATAGTCTGCCATAAATTCGCTAAAGACAAGGAAGCACTTCTTCCATTTTCGTACCCCGTGACCCCTTGACAAGGACACAGTATCCTGACAACGGGTTTTCCTTCAGCCAGTCCGCCGCCCCGGAAGACGTAGCGAACCATTTCACTTGTCCGTCCAGACAGCTTGTGGCCATTCCGGATCCGCAACTGTCATTGCAGGACAAACGCATTGCATCCAGCGCTTTCCTGAATTCTTCCCCTACAAGAAGTATTCGGTCCAGACACTTCATTGTACCGAGTCTTTTCAGTACACTGACATGCTCCCGGACGGAATCCGCCCCGAGCTCAAGCATGTTCCCGAGCATTACGGCCTTGTGTCCTGCATCGACTGAAGCGAGATTGTCAATCGCTGCCGCCATGCTCGCAGGATTGGCATTATATGCATCCACTATCAGAGTATTCGAACCGGTCCTTACCATCTGAGAACGGTTGTTGGTAGGCACATAGTCCGAAATTGCCTTTACCGCATCTTCTTCAGGAATTCCGAATTCCCGTCCTACTGCAAGGGCCGTCATCACGTTGTCTGCATTATATGCCCCCACGAGATGAGTGCCGACCTCTGTCCCGTCAGCAAGCCTTATTCTCAGATAAGGATGTTCAGGAGAAGAAGGAAGGACCTCGGCCCCTTCATAACAGAGACCGTACGGAATTGTCTTCAGGTCGGGACGGGCGGCCGCCATTTCACGCAAATACGGATTGTCGGCATTTACAAAAGCCTTGTCCGCAGTCCTCTGGAGATAGTCGTACAGTTCCCCTTTTGCAGCCATTACGCCTTCAAGACTTCCGAACCCGAGAAGATGAGCCTTGCCTACATTGGTTATCAGCCCGTAAGTCGGAAGCGCGACCGATGTGAGTTCACGTATGTCCCCGGGATGACTCGCCCCCATCTCGACGACTGCGATCCGGGTGTCAGCATTTATCTTCAGAAGAGTCAGGGGCACGCCGATGCTGTTATTCAGGTTGCCCTCCGTTGCAGTCACCGTGTATTCAGTTGCCAGGACAGCCCGGATGAGCTCTTTGGTTGTGGTCTTGCCGTTTGTACCGGTCAAAGCCAGGACAGTCAGGGGCCTGCCATCCACGAATGTCATCGAGCGGTGCCACCGCGCCAAAGCCTGGAGAGCGGCCAAAGTATCATCCACAGGTATCAACCGCCCTGTGATATTTTCCGGCACCGCCGTCCTTCCGGCTTTCGTGTCATTGGCTACCGGTTCCGGCAACCGCCAGGCAGATGCACCAGAAGATGCGTATTCCGTCGCCACTGCCGAACTTCTGTCAACGACCGCATAGGCCGCCCCCGCCTCAAGCGCCTTCATGGCGTATTCATTACCGTCGAAATTCCCGCCTTTCAGTGCGAAAAAGAGTTCTCCGCCCTCGACCTTGCGGCTGTCAGTAGTCACACGGCCTCCGCACTCCTTATATATATTATATAATTCTCCGATATTCATTTCTGACTTCAATTTAGAATCTGTTTTGATTTTTGTCATGATAAATTATGTTTATCCGCAATTGTACCCCTTGAAAAACAGGCAGAGTATCTTTGCGGATAATCATCATAATTATTTATCGGCTCTTCAGCCAATATGCCATTGCGAGGCCTTTCCGGATGACGGTACAGGCTGGATGGTACCGGACGGCACTGCCGGCTGTGACCTTATGGCTACATGACTCCGGTACTTCCGAATCCTCCGGCTCCCCTTTCTGTCTCGTCCAGGGTTTCCGATTCTTCCCAGACGACCCTCTCATATCTTGCTATCACCATCTGCGCTATTCTCTCACCGGGATTGACGGTAAACGGTTCATCAGACAGATTGACAAGGATTACCCGTATCTCTCCCCTGTAATCCGCATCCACTGTTCCTGGAGAATTCAGTACCGTTATCCCATGTCTGGCAGCAAGACCGCTGCGTGGCCTAATCTGAGCCTCCGTGCCTTCCGGAAGGGCGATATACAGTCCTGTAGGGATCATTGCCCTCTGGAGCGGGGCAAGTACGACCGGCTCTCCGATATTTGCCTTCAGATCCATTCCTGCCGACTGTCCGGTCGCATATTCCGGCATCGGCCATGCCGATTTGTTTACTATCCTGACTTTCATTAAGAAGATGTTTTAATTTTTGTCATTATAAATTTCATGAGGTATTTTCGTGGTTGGCAGGTCTTTCTTTACAGCTTCTGAAAATATTTTTTGTCGTTAAAGGAAAAATATCTACATTTGCAACCGCAACGGGGGTATAGCTCAGTTGGCTAGAGCACCTGCTTTGCAAGCAGGGGGTCGTCGGTTCGAATCCGTCTATCTCCACAACGTCCCGCAGACTGTCAGCCTAAACCTGCAATGCGGCAAAAATCAAGGCGGTGTATCTGTAACCGGATACACCGCTTGTCTTTTATCGGCGTCTCATTCCGCCCTTTCGCATCATGTTCTGCATACCGCCGCCCATGACATTCTTCATCATGGAGCGGGTTGTCTCGAATTGTTTGAGAAGACGGTTGACCTCCTGCACTGACGTACCGCTTCCGTCGGCTATCCTCTTGCGGCGGCTGCCGTTGATGATTTCCGGCTTTTCACGTTCTGCCGGGGTCATTGAAAGTATAATGGCTTCTATCCCCTTGAACGAATCATTGTCCATGTCCACATTCTTCAAGGCCTTCCCCATTCCAGGTATCATTGATGCCAGATCCTTTATATTACCCATTTTCTTGACCTGCTGGATCTGATTGTAGAAGTCCATGAGTGTAAACTGGTTCTTCGCCAGTTTCTTTTTCAGCTCCCTTGCCTGCTTCTCGTCGAACTGCTCCTGAGCCTTCTCCACAAGGGTCACGACGTCACCCATGCCGAGGATACGGTCGGCCACACGTGCCGGATGGAATACATCGAGAGCTTCAAGTTTCTCTCCCGAACTGACGAACTTGATCGGCTTGCCGACCACCGCCTTTATGGAAAGTGCCGCACCTCCCCTGGTGTCGCCGTCCATCTTGGTGAGGACCACGCCGTCGAAGTCGAGCCTTTCATTGAAAATCCTGGCTGTCTCCACAGCATCCTGTCCTGTCATGGCATCCACCACGAAAAGCGTCTCTGTAGGATGTACGGCCTCTTTCAGGGCTGAAATCTCGTCCATCAGCTCGTCATCCACCGCAAGACGCCCCGCCGTATCGATTATCACCACTGAACAGCCATCGCTTTTAGCCTTTGCAATCGCATTCTTCGCTATCCTGACCGGATCCTTCTCACCCGGCTCCGAATATACGGGGACACCGGCCTGTGCACCGAGCACATTCAACTGGTCAACAGCGGCCGGACGGAAGGTATCGCATGCCGCCAGCATGACTTTCATCCCTTTCCTGCTCCTGACATTCAGGGCGAGCTTGGCAGAGAAAGTGGTCTTACCGGAACCGTTGAGACCGGCCACCAGCACTATCCCCGGATTTCCCTTGACATTGATATCGTATGACTCGCTCCCCATCAGTGCAGCAAGCTCGTCATGCACGATCTTCACAATCATCTGCTGAGGTCTGACGGAAGTGAGCACATCCTGTCCTATCGCCTTGCTCTTGACGTCATCACAGAACTTTTTGGCTATCCTGTAACTCACATCGGCATCCAACAGTGCCCTCCTGATGTCTTTCAGGGCATCGGCAATATTGATTTCGGTGATCTTTCCTTCACCTTTGAGGATCTTGAACGACCTCTCGAGTTTCTCTGTTAAATTATCGAACATATCTTGTTGAATGTTATTTCATCTGTCTCCGGATCCTATTCCTGGAAATATTCCGTACGCAGCCTTGCCCCGTGCATGTCATCGGAATACACGGCAGGGGCGGGATCCCTGAGATTGTACCTGCTGGACATGGACTGACCGTAGGCTCCGGCCGACCTTATGGCAATAAGATCCCCTCTTACGCTGAGAGGGAGCAGCCTTCCCGCACCCCATACATCACTGGACTCACATACCGGCCCCACGACATCATATGCCTGCGACTGCGGGAGATTCGGTCTAAGACGGGCCGACAGGTTCTCTATCTTGTGATATGCACCGTAAAGTGCAGGCCGTACGAGGTCGTTCATGCCCGCATCGAGCACAAGGAAATTCTTTGTCTCGCCCACCTTGACGAACAGCACACGCGATACAAGTGTCCCGCACTGCGCGACTATCGAGCGTCCGGGTTCAAGATGCAGGGTCTGGCCCTCCCGGCGTCTGACCCCGGAAGCCACCGTACCGAACCATGTCTCGAAATCCGCCATCGGCTCACCGTCCGGGTCTTCATACGATACTCCGAGCCCGCCCCCGAGGTTGATGCTGCCGACCTCAAGGCCGTTGTCCTCGAAATACGAAACTATCGGGTTCACCCTTTCGCACACAAGGGAAAAGACCTCTCTGACATCGGTAATCTGCGAACCGACATGAAAGTGCAGACCTGTGAAATCTATCCATCGGCATCTCTTCAACAGTGTCACGACATCGCTGAATTCATGGTCGGAAATGCCGAACTTGTTTTCGTATGTTCCTGTAGTGATGTACCTGTGGGTATGTGCATCCACTCCCGGATTTATCCTGACGGACACCCTGGCCCTGATCCCGAGCCTTGCAGCCATGGCATTTATCACATATATCTCCTGCAGGGACTCGCAGTTGAACGAACCTATGCCGGCCCTGACAGCTTCCGCTATCTCCCTGTCGCTCTTTCCCACGCCGGCAAATACTGTCCTTTCGGCCGGGAAACCGCAGCCTATCGCATTCATCACCTCATTGCCGCTCACACAGTCTGCGCCGAAGCCCTTTGACGCTATATATTCGAGGATTCGTTTTTCTTCGTTGGCCTTGACGGCATAATGGACATCTATCCCGTAACGGGAAGCAAGGGAAGCCACCTTCTCCACAGTGTTCCTTAGCAGATCCATATCGTAGAACCAAAATGGGGTCTCGACCTTGCCGAAAAATTCTATATTATTGATGTCCAACATTTTATATATCCAAGCCAAATTATTCGCCAAAACGATTGCAAAAATAGGGAAAAAATCGCTAATTTCGCGTCCTGAAGTTTAACAATGTTAATATTTTAGATGAAAATGGAAAAAGGACCTATTTCACAGTTTATCACACACCATTATCGTCACTTCAACTCTGCGGCTCTTGTCGATGCGGCAAAGGCATATGACGAGCACATGAACAAAGGCGGGAAAATGATGCTTGCGATGGCCGGAGCCATGAGTACCGCAGAACTCGGACTTTCGTTGGCCGAAATGATCCGCAAGGACAAGATACAGATCGTATGCTGCTCCGCCAACAACCTCGAGGAGGATATAATGAACCTCGTGGCCCACAATCATTACTACAGGGTGCCGAACTACAGGGATCTCACTCCGGAACAGGAGAAGGAGCTCCTCAACAACCATATGAACCGCGTCACAGACACATGCATTCCCGAGGAAGAGGCATTCCGCCGTCTTGAGGACCATCTGGTAGACGTATGGAAAGACATGAAGGCAAAGGGAGAAAGGCTTCTTCCTTACGAAGTAATATACAGACTGCTGAAAAGCGGAGTCCTGGAACAGTATTACGAAATCGACCCTAAAGACAGCTGGGTGCTTGCAGCATGCGAGAAAGACATCCCTATCATAGTGCCGGCATGGGAAGACTGCACTACGGGCAACATTTTCACGGCTCATGTGATCAAGGGTGAATTCGATCCTCTCATGATAAAGGGAGGCATAGAAACGATGATGTTCCTCACCGACTGGTACAAGAAGAATTCAGGAGGACAGGGCATCGGCTTCTTCCAGATAGGCGGCGGTACTGCCGGAGACTTCCCTATCTGCGTAGTCCCGATGATGGAGCAGGATCTCGGATGGACAGGAACGCCGCTGTGGGCATATTTCTGCCAGATTTCCGACTGCACGACTTCATACGGATCCTATTCAGGCGCGGTTCCGAACGAGAAGATAACATGGGGCAAACTCGATGTCGACACTCCGAGATTCATAGTAGAGTCCGACGCGACTATCGTGGCTCCACTCATCTTCTCATACGTCCTCGGCTGGTAAGAGTCACGCACACAGACTTTTCAGACCACAGACAATACGATGGATTTCTTAACCGACCTTACAGACATACGGACAATACAATGGCTGGCATGTGCGGCATCGTGCATGCTGGCCTTTATATTGATGATTATCAAGATACCGCATACCGAGTATGCCAAGAGACTGAACACGGCCAAGGTGACCATAGCAGTCTCTTTCCTCGTGTGCGGCTTCATGATGGCATTCTCTCTCTACAAATACCCGTCCGTATGGGGATACGAGACATTCTCATCCATAACGATGCTCATTACCGCCTCATTCTCGACCATGGCGATATCCTATTCCATGATCAATATTCTGGACGAGAAGGCGGTCACCGGCAACACATTCGTAATAAACGCCTTTCTGCTGGCTGCAAGTTCATTTGCCCTGATCGAGGCTTTCCTCGGGGAAAACAACAGGCTGCATTTCATAATAGCCCTCACGGCAGCCCTGCTCCTGTTCGTATCACAGAGCATATACTATATCGTAAAGTTCGACAAGGCCTACCGCAAGTCGCTCAAGATACTCAGCGCATACTACGACGAAGACGAAGACCACAAGATAAGATGGTTGAGATTCTGTTATATAATAGCCATGCTGACCGATATTTTTCTCCTCGTATACATGTTGCTGCCTAACGGGTTCATGAAAGTATACATCGCATGGTACATCCTGTTCATACTGTATTTTTCGGCAAATTTCATCTCATTTCTCGGAAGCCACAAGATGGTACTGGACGCGTTTGCCCACAGAACCCTTTCAGGCCAGGATCTGTTTCCTCCCAAGACCCAGAAACTGAAAGAACAGGAACCGGCAATCGACAGGAAGCAGAGAGAAACGGAATTCCGTACCATTTCAAGGAACATAAAGCAATGGGTAGCGGACAAGAAATACCGTGAATACGACAAGACCCGCGAGGAAATAGCGGAAGAGATGGGGACGACGAAAGAGATGCTCCAACTGTTCTTCAACATAAAGATCAAACAGGATTTCAGGAACTGGAGAACGGAACTGAGAATAAATGATGCCAAGAGAATGCTGCTGGAGGACAGACAGGCATCCACCAATCTTATCGGAGAAATGTGCGGGTTCAGCGACCGGTCCAATTTCCATACCCAGTTCGTCAAACTCGTAGGATGTTCGCCGAAAAAATGGAGGGAAACGGAAGGGAAGCCGGACTCCGCCTCATAAAGGCGCCGGCCCGGCTCCTTTCATCCGGATACAGGATATTTCCCTGTCACTTGATCTTCAGCATTTCGACAGGCTGCCGCTTCGTCTCATCCAGAGGATGGGTCTGGAACCTGACCTTGTCAAAATCAACAGATGCCATATCGATGCATCTTACAGAAGAGTTCCATGCTGTCCTGTAATAGAATTTCCTGGAAGCCTGGTCCGAAGCTGCCGTCCATTGCGTAGCACTCGGAAGCCCTTGAGGGATCTCATCAATCGTGTGCTCGATTCCTATAGGGATGTTGAAACTTTCGAGTATCTGGAAACACTGCATCACAGTCTCCTCTCCCGAGTCCGCCTGAGGTGTCGCAGACTGGTACAGGGCAGCTCTCACAAACCTCGACGGAGGAGTGGCATCGCCCGGCAGACCGAGGAAACCGGCTCCTGCCCCGAACTGTTTCAGAGTAACGCTGTCATTGAGTTTCCGAGGCTGGACATTGCCTGTATACAGATTGACATAATTGTTGAGATTCTTCATCTGCCAGTCGAAATCGGGTGAATTGGTAAGCACTCCGAGCCTGTTTTCATAGAACACCGGTTTCCCTCCTATGCACTCCAGGACAACCATTCTTCCGGACGGTTCGGAAATCCTCCAGTGAACCGTTCCGATCCTGCTGTCAAGAGATACTACATCTATTCCGGAAAAGGCTTCCTTCATCTCGTCGATTGTGGAGAAACGGGCAAGCACCCATGACACGAACTGCATGTCGGACAAGGTATTCTCCTTGTTATCAGGATTATAGTCCACATACTGTCCATAGCCAGGGAAAAAGAACAGTCCGGCGGAAAGTCCTGCCTCATTCATACCCTCAACGACAAATTCAGGCTGATCGGTACTGATGCCGACATAGCCGTATTTTGCAGTGAATTCCATGCCGTCGGCACCTGTCGGAGTAAACGAGACATGCCGATGTCCCCTCGGAACCACTACATAGCTGCTGTTGAGCACCGATCCTCCCCATTCTACTGTCCTGGCAACGACCCTGCTGCCATCCTTTGCCGTCATGGCAATTCCTGTACAGGCATCACCGTTCAGAGGCACCGCCGTCATTGCAGCAGCCGCCATAATCATTGCAATTGATTTTTTCATGGTAATCCGAATTTTACACAGTTCCGAAAATTACGCAATTTAATCCAGAAAAAGAACTTTTGTAGGAAGAATTGTCTATAATTTGCTACCTTTGTGTCCGGTACTAAAACCGGACTGGTCAGATGGAATACAAATTAGGAGAAAAGTCCCGATGTGCCGTCATCGGATACGGGAGCTGGGCTACGGCCATTGTCTCCCTCCTTGTCAGGAACGAGAAGGAAGTATGGTGGTACATCCGCAACGACGATGTACTGGAAGGGCTGGTTTCTGAAGGCCGTAATCCCAAATACCTTAATGACATCGAATTCGACAGGAGCACCATACACCCGAGCAGTGATCTTGACGAGGTGGTCTCCATGGCCAAGATCATCATCATGGCCGTACCTTCCGCATATCTGAAGGATTTCCTTGCTCCGCTCACCGTATCTTTGGAAGACAAATTCGTCATATCCGCCATCAAGGGCATAATCCCGGGCGACTACAAGACGGCAGCCGAATATCTGCACGACAGATACGGTCTTACATACAAACAGATAGGTATAATATCCGGGCCGTCACATGCAGAGGAAGTAGGCAGGCAGAAACTTTCGTACCTGACAGTCGTCTGCACGGACCAGGACAATGCGCATCTGATAGGAAACAAGCTCGGGACATCCTACATGCGGCTTTCCTTCTCATCCGACATATATGGTGTGGAATATGCCGCCATAATGAAGAACATATACGCGATATCGGTCGGTATCGCCACCGGTCTCGGCTACGGGGACAATTTCAAGGCCGTGCTTATATCCGGATGTGCCAGGGAAATGACAAGATTCCTGATGGAAAGCTACCCTGACCGGAGAGATACCCTTGACCCGGCCTATCTCGGAGACCTGCTCGTGACATGCTACTCCAACTACAGCCGCAACAGACGGCTCGGCCTGCTCATAGGAAGAGGATGTACCGTAAAGAGCGCACTCAACGAAATGACAATGGTGGCAGAAGGTTATTTCGCCGCCGACTGCATCAGACACATCAACTTCAGGCACAGAATAGACATGCCGATTGCGGACATGGTATATGATATTCTCTACAGGAATGCCCTGCCGAGACAGAAAATGAAGGAATTAGCACAAATACTGTAATCACGATGGAAATAAGGAAAGAATATCTCGGCATGTCCGGAAACGATGTATGGAACATAGTTGTCGACTATGTCAGGAAACACGGCAGTTTCACCTCCGTGACAGGCATCCGGTATTCAGCTACTTTCGTCGGGAGTTGCATTTTCGTCAAAGGGGGCAGCCCCGGCACCAAAAGGGCCGACAAGGGAGAATACCTCACCGGGAAAGACTTCATTGCCGCATACGATATCGTCAAAACCATGGACGAAATCAACACGGCAAAGGTAAAACCATACATAAAGCATCAGCAGACCCCTTTCATAGGACTGCTTGTATGTTCGGGAGTGATTGAACTTTAACCATAAAATAGCCATGAAAAGAAAGATTATCCTATGGACAGTACTCGCCATTACAGTGCTTCTGGCAGCTTTCATCTATATAAAATTCTACTTTGTCTTCGGTGAAGGGGTAAAGGCCGGAGACCTCAATTTCGTAGTATACAAAGGCTACGTATTCAAGACATATGAAGGACGGATGATCCAGGCAGGATTCCGGGGAGCGCAGAAAGGGGCGGCAAGCAACACCATCCAGTCATATGAATTCGATTTCTCAATAACAGATGAAAACATCGCCGATTCCCTGATGCACTGCGGCGGCAAGACCGTAGAACTCCATTACAGGGAATATCTCGGGGCACTGCCGTGGAGAGGCAAGCAGAAATATATTGTTGACGGAATAGTATCGGTACGCTGACGAAATGAACAGGACATTATTCACCATTACCGCTGCCGTGATTGCAGCGGTTTCTTATGCCCAGGTTCCAGGGATTCTGGAACGGCATCCGGCAAACAGCCCGGAAGGGAAAATCCTTACAATGGAAGAGACAATCCTCTCCCGTGAGATCCGGCCGTCACATCCTCAGTACGGATGGTTCAAAGACGGAAAAGGCTACATGGCTGTCAGAGACAGCATGCCGCAGAAGCCGCGTCCGCAGTACACCGCCTTCACGAAAGGGAACGGACTGTATCTCCGGGACAGTGCAGGAAGAGTCACCCCTGTCGCTGAAGACAGTAACCCGGACATCGTATACGGACAGATTGTCAGCAGGAACGAGTTCGGCATAGACAGAGGCGTATTCTGGTCGCCGGACAGCACCCTTCTCGCATTCTACCGCAAGGACGAAAGCATGGTGAGCACATTCCCCCTGCTTGATATCAGGTCCAGGACAGGCAGCCTGATGCCACTGAAATATCCTATGGCCGGCATGGCCTCCGAAATCCTGAGACTGTGCATATACGATATGGCCTCAAGGGACACCGTCCACCTGAAAGTGACCGATTTCGGACACGACAGGTACCTGACGGGCATCACATGGTCTCCCGACAGCAGACACATATTCGTACAGGTGCTCGACAGAAGCCAGAAGCACATGAGGCTCAACATGTATGATGCCATTGACGGGACATTCGTCAGGACTGTTCTGACCGAAGACAACGGGAAATACGTGGAACCCCTCGACCCTCTGTATTTTGTCAAAGGCAATAGCGGCAGGTTCATCTACAGGACAGCCAACCGTGACGGATACAGGAACCTCTATCTGTGCGACACGACGGGAGTCCTCAAAAGACTGAGCACTGGCAACGGGGATGTGGAATATCTCGACAATGACGGGAGGTATGTCTTCTACACCTCCGCAGAGGTTTCCCCGGCCGAGAACCATCTGTTCAGGGTGGACATGAAGTCCGGGAAGAAAATCCGGCTGACCAAGGAGGAAGGCTGGCATGAGATTGACCTCAGCCCTGACTGCAGGCAGTACATCGACTGTTTCAGCTGCATCAACAACCCCGCACAGGTTAATCTCGGCACCACCGACGGGAAAAGGACCGAAGTCCTGTACAGGGCGGAAGACCCGACGAAAGACTACGCATATACGGAAGTCCTGTACGGTACGGTAAAAAGCGCCGACGGGAAATACGACAACCACTACAGGATGATTCTGCCCAAGGATTTCGACCCCGCAAAGAAATATCCATTAATCCTATATGTCTACGGAGGTCCCCATGCCCAGATGGTGAGAAACACATTCCTCGCCGACATAAGGCTGTGGGAGATGTACATGGCACAGAGGGGCTACATCGTCTATGTCCAGGACAACAGAGGCTCATGGAACAGAGGACTGGAATACGAGCAGGCTATCCACAGACAGTGCGGACAGGCGGAAATGGAAGACCAGATGGCCGGCATCAGGATGCTGACGGCCCTGCCTTTCGTGGACAGCGGACGTATCGGAGTACACGGGTGGAGCTATGGCGGTTTCATGACCATATCCCTGATAACCAACTACCCGGACGTATTCAAGGTCGCAGTGGCCGGAGGCCCTGTAATCGACTGGAAATGGTATGAAGTGATGTATGGGGAAAGATATATGGAGTCGCCTCAGGCCAATCCTGAAGGATATGCGAAGACCAGCCTCATCGGTAAGGCTGCCGACCTTGAAGGCAGACTACTGATATGTCAGGGAGCCGTAGACAACACCGTGGTATGGCAGCACTGCCTGAGTTTCATACAGGAATGCATAAACCACAATGTCCAGCTCGACTTTTTCACCTATCCTACCGCACAGCACAACATGTTCGGCAGGGAAAGGGTGCATCTGATGGACAAGGTCTCTGAATATTTCGATCTGTACTTATGAAAAGCATAAGGGAAATATACAAAATCGGAAAAGGCCCTTCGAGCAGCCACACGATGGGGCCGCACCGTGCCGCAAAGGCCTATCTCTCCAGACATCCCGGGGCAGGGGCATTCAAGGTGACACTGTTCGGCTCCCTCGCTGCCACAGGGAAGGGCCACCTCACGGATGTTGCCGTCAACGAAGTCCTCGGAGCGGCAGGAGACGTGCAGATAGACTGGCAGCCGAAAGTCTTCCTGCCGGAACATCCGAATGCGATGAAGATAGCTGTAGCCGGACCGAATGGTGAAGCCATCGATGAATGGACATTCTTCAGTGTGGGAGGAGGCGCGGTCAGATGCGATCACCTCGCCACCGACGAAGGGCCGGACATCTATCCGCTCAACACAATGACCGACCTGCTGAAATGGTGCAACGACAACGGCCGGGCATACTGGGAATATGTTGACAGCATCGAAAGTCCTGAAATATGGGACTATCTTGCGGATGTGTGGAAAGCGATGCAGGCCGCCGTGGAACGCGGCATCGACCAGGAAGGAGCCCTTCCGGGCCCTCTCCATCTCAGGAGAAAGGCGGCGAACTATTTCATACGTGCGGAAGGCTACAAGGATGTACTCCGCACAAGAGGGCTCATATTCGCCTATGCCCTTGCAGTCAGCGAAGAGAATGCCTGCGGCGGCACAATAGTGACAGCTCCCACATGCGGAGCCTGCGGTGTCCTTCCGGGAGTGCTGTACCACCTGAAGAAAGTGTACGAATACAGCGACAAGAGAATAATACGCTCTCTTGCCACAGCCGCTCTGGTAGGCAACGTCGTGAAGCACAACGCCTCCATCTCCGGAGCGGAAGTCGGCTGCCAGGGAGAGGTGGGGGTAGCCTGTGCCATGACGGCTGCAGCGGCCAACCAGCTCATGGGAGGCAGCCCGGCGCAGATCGAATATGCGGCCGAAATGGGGCTTGAACATCATCTCGGAATGACCTGCGACCCTGTATGCGGACTTGTACAGATCCCGTGCATAGAAAGGAATGCCTATGCCGCTGCACGCGCCCTTGACGCCAACATATATGCCCTGTACACCGACGGACTTCACCGCGTTTCTTTCGACCATGTGGTAAGGGTCATGAAACAGACAGGGAAAGACCTGCCGTCCCTTTACAAGGAGACTGCCGAGGGAGGACTGGCCAAGGAACTGAAAAACTTTTAGACAGAAAACCACTAAAACTACAGCAATATGTTCAGAATCGGAATTATAGGCGCAGGACACATCGCAGAAAAAATGGCTGCGACCATCAACGGGATGCCGGAAGTGGAAGCATATGCGGTGGCGGCCCGGCAATATGACAGGGCGGCGGCCTTTGCCGCAAGATTCGGCTTTGACAAAGCCTACGGTTCATACGAAGAACTCGTATCCGACCCGGACGTGGATCTTGTCTATGTCGCCACCCCTCACTCCCACCATTTCGCCCATGTCAGGCTCTGCCTCGGACACGGGAAGGCTGTACTGTGCGAAAAGGCATTCATGGCAAACGCGAAAGAAGCCGAAGAAGTCATAGGGATTTCCGAACAGAAGGGCATATTCCTGGCTGAAGCCATCTGGACCAGATATATGCCGTTCCAGAGGACAGTCAGGGAAATAGTGGATGGCGGAGCAATCGGAAAGCCGATGATCCTGTCGGCACATCTCGGATACCCTGTATCGGGCAAGGAAAGGATCATGCGTCCGGAACTCGGAGGAGGAGCCCTTCTGGATCTCGGTGTCTACGCCCTGAATTTTGCCATGATGATGTTCGGGAACGATATCGCAGACATTGTCTCGTCATGCACGAAGGCGGATACGGGCATCGACCTGCAGAACAGCATCACCCTGAAATACTCCGACGGAAGGATTGCCGACCTGCACTCGACGGCTGTCTGCGCAAGCGACCGTCAGGGCATTGTCTGCGGAGACAAGGGCTACATTATCTGCGACAATATCAACAATATGCTGAAAGCCGACCTGTATGACAGCAACCACTCTCTTGTCAGGACGTACAGGGCACCGCAGCAGATTACAGGATTCGAATATCAGGTACAGGCATGTATCGACGCCATTGCCCAGGGCAAGGTAGAGACTCCGTACATGCCGCACAGCGAAACGCTGAAAGTGATGCATATCATGGACGACCTCCGTCAGTCCTGGGGCGTTGTTTTCCCCAATGACAGCATGACCGTATAAAGTAATACTGATTCTTACACACCTAAAGAGACTGCGCCAGAATTTACCATTTGACGCAGTCTCGATTCTATTGTAACCGGAACGGCCGCCTACCCGGCATAATTGGCTGTCGCAGCTGCCGCCTTGCCTGCTGCTGCCGCGAAATTCCCGGAACTGTCGGCATACAGGATTGCCCGCGAGGAATTGATCAGCAGGCCTGCATGGTCATTGGCCCCGTTCGCTATGACCTCTTCCTCAGAACCGCCCTGCGCCCCGACCCCTGGTACAAGAAGAAAATTGTCCGGACAGAAAGTCCTGATTTCCGCAAGCTTGTCAGCCTTCGTCGCCCCGACCACGAACATCATGTTGTCCGGAGTGGAAATGGACATCATATCCTCCATAACAGCCTGATACAACGGGCGTCCGTCTTTCTGCGCCAACTGGAATTCCGTAGCGGAAGCATTGGATGTAAGCGCCAGTACTATGGCCCATTTGTCCTTGTACTCAAGGAAAGGCGTGATGCTGTCCTGTCCCATATACGGAGCAAGGGTAACGGCATCGAAGTCCATTGTCTCGAAATAGGCCTTGGCATACATTCTGGCAGTATTGCCGATATCCCCTCTCTTGGCGTCAGCGATGATGAAGATATCCGGATAGCTTGTCCTTATATAGTCGACAGTCACCTCCAATGCCCTCATCCCGTCCACTCCATAGCACTCATAGAATGCCAGATTGGGCTTGTATGCTACACAGTACGGCGCCGTAGCATCTATAATGGCCTTGTTGAACTCTATGATGGATCTTGCCCTGCCCTTGAAAAGCTGTCCCATTGCAGCCACTTCCCCTTTCAGGGCCTGTGCACGTATGTGTTCAGGCATTTTGTCGAAGTCTGTATCCAGACCGACACACAGTACTGTTCCCTTTTTCCTTATCTGCTCAAACAACTGTTTCCTGTTCATATCTTTCAATAATTATCCGTTATCATCCGGCAAACATGTCAATAATATCTGTAGAACAAGGCTATGGATTCCATTCCCGCAAAAAGCTGTTTGAGAAGGTAGCTCTCGTTAGGAGAATGGATAGTATCCCTTTCAAGCCCGAAGCCCATCAGCAGCGGATCTATACCGAGTATTTTCTGCAGATCCGCAAGAACCGGTATGCTTCCCCCTCCCCTGCTCGGGACAGGCTCAACTCCGTATACTTCCGCCATTGCCCTGGATGCTGCCTGATATGCCTTTGATGAAATAGGAATAAGGAAACCGTCCCCTCCATGACATGGAGTCACTTCCACCTTCACATACGGAGGAGCGATAGCCTTGAAATGCTCTGTAAACAGTTTCGTAATTGTCCCGCTGTCCTGATTCGGGACAAGCCGCATTGAAATCTTGGCATGAGCAGTCGACGGCAATACAGTCTTCGCCCCTTCTCCGGTATATCCGCCCCAGATTCCGTTGACATCGAGACACGGACGGATCCCCGTCCTTTCCAGTGTCGTATAGCCGGCTTCTCCCTTCACCTCGGCAATGTCGAGGAATCTCTTGTATTCCCCGATATCGAACGGCGCCCTCGCCAACTGAGCCCTGTCCTCAGGAGACAGTTCCACCACATCGTCATAGAATCCCTTTACGGTAATCCGGCCGTCCTTGTCTATAAGAGAGGATATCATGTCGCACAGGACATTGATCGGATTGGCCACAGCCCCGCCATAATGGCCGGAATGCAGATCCTTGTCAGGACCTGTCACCTTGACCTCCACATATGCAAGACCTCTCATGCCGCAGTTGATGGAAGGGACTTCCTCTGAAATCATCGTCGTGTCGGACACTAAAATCACGTCCGCCTTAAGCATATCCCTGTGCTCTTTCGCCCAGGCGGCCAGCGACGGGCTTCCGATCTCTTCCTCCCCTTCGAAGATAAACTTCACGTTATGCTTCAGCTGTCCTGTCCTGACCAAATACTCGAACGCCTTCAGATGCATGAACAACTGTCCCTTGTCGTCATTGGCCCCTCTCGCATATATGGCTCCGTCCCTTATCTCAGGCTCGAACGGGTCGGATTTCCACAACTCCACAGGATCCACAGGCTGCACATCATAATGTCCGTAGACAAGCACCGTAGAGGCCTCTTCCGACACCTTACGGCTTGCAAACACTACAGGATGTCCGGCCGTAGGATATATGGCAGCATCTGCAGCTCCAGCCTCTTTCAGAAGCTCCGCCAGACGCTCCGCACAACGCACCATATCGGGTCTGTGTTCTTCAAGGGAACTGACTGAAGGTATCCTCAGCAGTGAAAACAATTCTTCGAAGAAACGCTCCCTGTTCTCTGCTATATATTCTTTCATTGTCCATTCAAGTCCATAATTTATACAAATATCCGTGGGTCTGTGCAGGTTGCGTAAGTCAAGCTATTCATCGATCGCCAGTACAGTCCCCCCTGCTACAGTCTTATCCCTACACCAACATAGAACTGTCCCCTGTTGGCGGTCGCATTCTCCGCCAGTGTCCCTTTCAATCTGTTAACCAGCCCGTAGTCATAACCGACCTTTATGTCGAGGAAACGTACCACCTGCAGGCCGACACCGCCTCCGAGCATGATGTCGAAACGTCCGTACTGTCCCTGTCCGTCAGTCTGGAAATAATTTTCCGCCAATGAATTGAATTCTTCCGAACTGGACTTTATCTTGCCCGAATAATAATTATAGCTTATCTCTCCGTCGACATTCTGCCCGAGAAGCGAACCGTTGACTGAAATCCTGTTGCTTGCCATCAGCCCCACCTCGAAAGTAGGACCGGCGAAAACATACAGCCTCAGGATATTTTTCGGAAGAATATTGAAGCCGACCTTCAGATACACGGGAACTGCAAGATAATTCTCCATATACGTGTCACGGGCCGCAAGACCGGATATTTCCGCTATGTCCTCCGATTTGAGGAGATGCTGATAGTATATTCCCGGCTGGATGGAAAGGATATTGCCGACAATCCTGATATTATGGTCAATGCCTACGGCAAAACCATTGGTATTCATTTTCGCAGGCTCTCCTCCTGCATTGGACCTGGTCCATGTATTTGAATTCATATAGCTTACATTCACACCGAACTGTGCAAATGCATCGGTACCTGCGGCAGCAATCAGGGCAGCAAGTATGATTACACTGAAAAATCTTTTCATGACGTAGAATTTTAACCGTACAAATGCAAATTTGCGAAAAAAAATTCACAATGCAATCTCCGGGACAGTCAAAAATTCAGCATCAGGGAACTCCCGCGCAATATGCTCCATAAGATAAGCCCTGGTATCATCTGCTATCGTCATGTCCTCCTCCTTGGGAAACATATTGAAGACAAGTGCCTTCAGCCTCATATTCCTTGAACGGACAGCTTCGAGACCGAGCAGGGTGTGACTGATGCTGCCGAGCCGCCCTGAAGTGACGAATATGAGAGGATAACCATTCTCCGCAATATAATCGATTGTCAACAAGGATCTTGTAAGTGGAACCATAAGTCCTCCGGCGCCTTCGAGAAGTACGGCATCATACTCTTCCGACAGTCTGGCTGTAGCGGCGTCAATCCTGCCGAAGTCTATCGGTCTGCCGTCAATCTCTGCGGCAAGATGCGGGGAACACGGGTACGTATAAATCTCCGGCATCGTAAGTCCCAGCCTGTCCTCTTCAAGAAGGCCCGTACCCATTATCCTCCTGTGGAGCTCTATATCTTCGGAAACGGCATCGTTTCCTGTCTGCACGAGTTTCTGGGTTATGGTCCTTACTCCCGAGCGGTTCCACTGGGACGCTATCCACCCCGCAGCATAGCTTTTCCCGACATTCGTGTCTATCCCGCTTACAAAAAATACATTGTTCTTCATATCCGATTTCATACATTCTTCCATCATCGCGTCCGGAAATGCATTATTCAGTTCCGGCTGCATTTACTGCTCCGACACGACTCTGAGCAATGCGGATGTCAGCCGGGACAGTTCGGAAGATGTTATAATGAATGGCGGCATGACATAGACAAGCCTGCCGAACGGCCTGACCCAGACACCTTCCTCCACGAAACGTCTCTGCACCGTAGCCATGTCCACCGGATTTTTCATCTCTATGACACCGATTGCTCCGAGTACACGCACATCTGCCACCTGCGGATATTCCCTTGCGGGAGCGAGTTCCCTTTTCAATTGCATTTCTATCGCCCCGACCTTTGCCTCCCATCCGGAATCCATCAGCAACTGTACTGAAGCCCTGGCCACGGCGCATGCAAGCGGATTGCCCATGAATGTCGGACCATGCATGAACGCGTACGGATAATTGTCCGAAACCGTATCGGCGACCTTGTCCGAGGCGATCACAGCCGACATAGTCATATATCCTCCGGTCAGAGCCTTGCCTATGCACATGATGTCAGGGACCGTCCCTGCATGTTCATACGCAAACAGTTTTCCGGTTCTGCCGAAACCTGTGGCTATCTCATCGAAAATCACGAGTATGCCCCTTTCACGGCACAGTCTTGACGCCTCCTCAAGATACCGGGGATGATAGAACCACATCCCGCCTGCACCCTGGACGACAGGCTCGAGTATAAGGGCAGCAATCCCGTCCCCGTACCTTTCCAGAGTATCCTTCAAAGGCACGATATCCTCAGGATCCCACCTGCCGTCGAACCTGCTACGCGGCTGCGGCACAAAATGCCTGACAGGCAATGCCGTCCCGAAAATGCCGTGCATACCCGTGACAGGATCGCACACCGACATCGCATTCCATGTATCCCCGTGATATCCTGAACGGATCGTGACAAAATTGGTTCTCGAAGCAAGCCCCCGGGCATACTGGTACTGTACAGCCATCTTCATGGCCACTTCGACTGCCACGGAACCGCTGTCCGCATAGAATATGTGCGTAAGCTCCGGAGGCAGTATCCCGAGCAGAAGTTTTCCGAGCTCTATGGCAGGCCCGTGGGTCAGCCCGCCGAACATGACATGCGACATTCTGTCTATCTGCTCCTTCGCAGCCCTGTTCAGCACAGGATTGTTATAGCCATGCACCGCACACCACCATGACGACATGCCCTCGATAAGTTCCGTGCCGTCTGCAAGGATAATCCTGCATCCTTCAGCCGACTTCACCCTATACGCCGGAAGAGGATGCGTCGTAGACGTGTAGGGATGCCAGAGATGTTCCCTGTCAAAAGCATCGGTCAATATGGCAAACCTGTCCGTAGAATTGTCACAATTCATAACCTGCCCTCCTTATCCTGTCGAAATTCACCTCAATGTCCGTCCCGGCAGTCGTAAGCATGTCCCCGAGTATTGCCGAATTTATCCCAGCCCTGTATGCCCTCATGACAGTATCCTCCGGCAACCTTGCCACTCCGCCCGCAAACCTGAGGTAAGCGGAGGGAAGTATCAGGCGGAACAATGCCACGCACCTCAGGATTTCCTCGTCTCCGAGCAGAGGCCGGTCTGCAAGAGGAGTCCCGGGGATGGGACAGAGAATGTTTATCGGGACAGATGATACACCTATTGACCTCAGGGTACATGCCAGTTCTATCCGCTGTCTCTCCGTCTCTCCCATGCCTATGATACCTCCGCTGCATATCTCCATCCCGACATTCCCGGCGGCAACGAGCGTATCCGTTTTCTGCTTCTGCGAATGCGTCGTGCACACTTCGCCGAAATAGGACGGTGCCGCCTCAAGATTGCAATGATAACGCGATATTCCGGCATTTTTCAGCCGCTGAAGCTGTTCCTGCGTCAGGAAACCCGAAGACATGCACAGTCTTATACTGCACACAGCATGTATTTCACGGGCCGCCAGACATATGCTGTCGACTTCTTCATCGTTGAGCTTCCTCCCGCTGGTTACAAAAGAGAAGCGGCCTATTCCGTGGCTCCACGAAGTCAGGGCAGCCCGGGTCATCTCTTCCCTGTCTTTCAAGGGATACCCGGCCGCAGAAGTCCGATAATGCGCCGACTGGGCACACCAGCGGCAGTCTTCCGGGCATCTGCCGGATTTTGCATTGATTATGGAACATGTATCGAAACGGTGCGACGCACATGCAGAAGTCACTTTCTCTGACGCATGCAGCAAAACTTCCGTTCCGGTCCCTGCCGCGAGAGCTTCCGCCTCTTCCTGTGTAATTCCTTCTCCGGACGAAATTATCCCCGACACTGCTTCATCGATGTCATAAAATCTATCCATATTCTCCTATGTCAAGGTCGGCAAAGATACATAGAAGCATAGAACGGAACAAATTTATCAATGATAATCTACAAGAAGTCAACCCCGAAATTGATAAAAACAAAACATCGAGGCAGCACACCGCGTTATAATATAAAAAAGGAGGTCCTCCAGTTCATCCTGAAGGACCTCTAAAATCTGATAAAAACAAAACATCCCGGAAGGATCGCTCCTCCCGGGATGTCAAAGACCGGCAGTGACCTACTCTCCCACCCCTCTCGG
>CALUPB010000009.1 GCA_944322585.1 uncultured Bacteroidales bacterium
AACCTTGGCTCTGTCTATGAAAGCGCTGTTGCCCAGGAACTGAAAGCACATTACGAAAAACTGTTCTACTACGACAACAAGCAGAAAGGGGAGGTTGATTTTCTTGTTGATGACAGCGACACCATGAGTGTCCTGCCTATCGAGGTCAAGTCCGGAAAGGATTATACAGTTCATAGTGCATTGGACAACCTGATGTCAATTCAGGACTACCATATTGTTTCATCTATTGTTCTCTCAAACGAAAGGGAAATAAAGACGAAAGGAAATATCCTTTATCTCCCGATTTACTATGTTATGTTTCTGGAGAACAAGGTGCCGGAAAAAGAGAATCTGTACTTCTAAGTTTAATACATAAATGGGTAGTAGATATTTTAGAAAAGATATAATTCCTTATACCATTGGAGCCATTTCTGTAATTCTGAATCATGCGTATTTACTGCGTTCAACACATCATAGTTGGTAAAAGAATTGAACATTGCATCTTCGTTAGTTAAAGCTCTGTATTGATTGATAGACTTATCCAACATCGTATTCTTTGCATGATGACAGACCGAGAATGTTACTTTGTTGTATATTCCAGTCTCCTGTAAGGCAAAGGCAAGCATCTGATTGCGCCAAAGTTGGTTGAGTCCATATCTGAACGGACAACCTTTAATCTCAATTGCACCTTGGAATCTGTCCAGATTCTTCTTCAAAGTATCCCAATATTTATATCCTATCGTGTGATAATGACATTTCTGCGGCTCTTTGGTTATATCCATAAGATTGCACTTAGTGCAATTATCTTTGTTCCTATCTGCAGGACATCCGGGAATCAGAGGTATTATGCTGTCGGCTTCTTCGGAAAGAAGCAATGGCATGAAAAGGTTGATGCAGGCTGTTTGAGAACCAAAAAGGACAACCCTAATGAGTTGTCCTGCTTGGTAGGACAGATAATCGAATTATCGAACCCGGTCATAGATGGATTCGTAAGGGTTGTCGAGTTTTCAAAACGCTTCTTGTGATGCGGCATGATATCCGGATTCCAAGTCGCAGTGTCATTGAACCGAGTCCCTTTTACGAAAAAGGTATCTATGCTCCGAGGTTAGATTATCCGGCTGAATTCATTTATGATTTCCGGAGGAACTTCGGTTGAGGCTATACATAGGCTATCTCGTTGGTATGGTACAGTATACTCCCTCTCTCCACCCCGGTTTGACTCAAAAGGATAACATCTGTTATCCGTCTATTTTTGCGTGTATTGACAGAAGACGTGATACACAGACAACAGTTTGCCATGATGATTTTCTGTGTGAATTCAGATTTGCGAAAGTGCGGTACCGTCCCGATAAAATGGCTGAATTATAAGCATAAAAGCTTGATGTAAACAAAAAATAGTTACCTTTGCAGTGCCTGTTTTTCAGGCAGACATATCAGCGAAAGTGTTTTCGTTTATCCTTCTATGGAAATGTGGAAGTTTTCAATGACTCAGGGATTGCGAATACACCTTGCTCGTGCATTGGTTATGTTGTATGCCCTGTTCTGGGGCTGATACTCCATATCGTGCTACGGGTGTGGAGTATTTCAGTTTATCGAGTCGGGCTCTTCCACAGCCTCCATAGAATAAACGGGATTGGCTCCACACTTTTGTCGTTTATAACCGCATCAGGGGCCAATGCACATTCTCAGTTGCTTATGAGAAAACAAATCTTTGCAGCATTTATGCTGCTTGCCGCATCGGTGGCATTCATTTCATGTTCCAAAGATGAAAACCAAGGAACGGAATCCGGGGAAGAAGTAACATTGATTGGCACATGGACTTCTTATTGTGTCGATGAGTTCGGTGAACTTGGTGAGTTCGTTGACAGAGAGCCTAACACAAGCTATTCAGTAGTATTCACTGAAACGGAGGCTGCAATCGCTATTGGTGATATGCCTAATGTTACGGTTGAGTATGAAATCAGTGAGGATGACAATACCGTCATCACTTTCCCTTCTGTATATGTCGATTATGGAATGCAGCTGGTTGCACAGTTCAAAGATGGGGAACTTGCAATACAACAGCGTAATCAGTATTGGGATTTCAGTTATGTATATCGGTTCAAAAAACAATAGCTCAATTATTAACAATTAAAAATCATTTTATTATGAAAAGACTTGCTTTATTGGTATTCTTCTTTATGCTTTGTGGAAGCATTATGGTCAATGCACAGGAAACAAACGAGGTAAAGACGCAAAAAGCACAGGAGAAAGTGCAGGCAGTTCTAGAAAAAAATCAGCAGAAAGAAATGTACAAGGCGGAACTTGAAGTAGCAATGCTCGGTCTAAGGATGGGTGCCGAGTTCTCTTTAAGAAATATGGCATCCATTGGAGTCGAAGGAGCCCAAAAGTTTGGAGTGCGTTATCTTGCCGGGTACAGGTTCACCAAGAGGTGGTATGTTGGAGGAATCGTAGGAGTGGATGTAACAACTCCGTTTACAATTACAAGAAGCAACGTATATACAACTACAGGTAGCAGTGAGGTTGTTGATGGCTATAACTATTCCATGACAAGAAAGGATAAGGTTTACGTTCCTGTGATGGCTGATGTGAGATTTTATTGCAATGTAAACAGAGTCAGCACATACCTTTACACTAATCTCGGGGCCGAGTTTTCGCACTCAACGGCAGGAATATATTTGTTCGGAGTGGGATTTGATGTGAATACAGTCAAGGCTCAGTGCCTGAATATAAGTTTAGGTATCGGTGCTGGCAGTTGGGAAACGACAGATAGCGAGTGGCTAGGCGACTTGGCAGCTAATGAAGAAGGCCTCAGATTATTTAACGGATTGGCATTTAACCTGAAACTTGGTTATTCTTTCTAGATTGCGTTTACCAAATCATTTTGCTGAAAAATCAACTATAAGGAGCTGGTTCTATTAGAACCGGCTCGATTTTTATCTGTCAGGTCTTGGTTTGCCCCGGTCGCCTTTGGCAGTTATGAGGATTCCTTCCTTGATGACAACCTTCTCATTTATATATGGATGCTCCGGTGAAAGTCCGTAATTTCTTAATGAACCGTAGCTGACCCCTATTTCTTCCCTTGTAAACTCAGAGTATATAGCTGCAAGTGAGCCGAAGTAGTAGTCCTGCCCGTTGAGGTGAAGATGTATGATTTTTCTGTCTGCCATATATTCCTGTTTTTCAGCAAAGATATGGATTTATGGCATATATTCAAAATATGTCATAAAAATACTTGCATATATTGAATATATGTCATATATTTGTACTCAGAAAACAAGGAAGTTGAACTTAAAATCAAATGGTTATGGAAAAAATAGCAATCATTACAATGAAAGGAAAGGATTTGGTCAGGGCAGGCATCATAGCTGAAAGGGTGGGCAGCTCAATGGCCGCAGGTTATCTGCTTGCTCAAGGCAATGAGCTCCGCAAGAGGATGCAGACTTCAGTTGTTGAGTTTTGGTTTTCAAAGAAGGACGGCAGCATCCGCCACGCATTCGGCACAACAATGCCGTCACTTGCCAAGGCCCACACGGTCGGAGGCGCAAAGGCAAGTATCAAGGTCATACCGTTTTTCGATGTCGAGATAGGTCAGTGGCGCAGTTGTCAGCTTCAGAGTCTTGTCAAGGTCTGCTAATGTATTCAGGTGGCAGACCTGATTTTTCTGAATACGGATTGCTGGATCTAGCGTGAGGATTTAATACAAAGATTTAATTGACTACGACAATGGGTACGGCTATAATTTATGCGAGGGTATCATCATCCGGAGCACAGGAAGGACGGCAGAGCACCGAAAGGCAGGTGAAAGCCCTGAAAGAGTATGCAGACATCAACGGGTATGAGGTCGAGAAAGTCATCGAAGAACATATCAGTGGAGGCAAGCGTAATTCGGAGAGAGCCGGACTTATGGAGTGCCTGTCTTTCGCGAAGGAGCGGCAGACTGACATCATCCTGTTTTCTGAGCTGTCAAGGTGCGGACGGCAGATATGGGAGGTGCTAGAAACTATAAAATTTTGTGTGGATAACCGCATCAACGTATTCTTTCAAAAGGAGGGTCTGACGCTCTTTGACGGTGACAAGGTAAACGGCATTATGGCCATCTATATTTCTTGTCTGTCGTTCTGTGCTGAGAAGGAAAGAGAAAATATCGCCTTCAGACTATCCCAAGGGCGTGAGTTGGCGAAACAGAAAGGAGTGAGGATGGGGAGAAAACCGGGCAGTATAAAGACCATGGCCACATTAGAAGCTGAATACGCCAATGTCATCAAGTCACTCCGGCGTGGGCAATCTGTCAGGAATACGGCTAAACTCTGCGATGTGTCACCCTCAACGGTGCAAAGAATCAAAAAGACATTCGGGTTGTAGAAATCACTTTACTTTCTGTACTACACTTACCTATTATATTAAAGGAGCAGGCACAGTAAAGCCTGAATTATTATATGGGATATAAAAGAAAGTACAGGGAATTAAGTGATGAAGCCAGGCGAAAAATTTCGAAGGCAAACAAGGGCAAGCCAAAGTCAGAGGCACACAGGAGGCGCATAAGTCAGGCAATGAAGGACTATTGGGCACGGATACCTAGCAGAAAAGACAATTCTACTTCTTGTCAAGGGAAAGGCGGTTGTCAAGGGAAAGGCGGTTACATAAATGATGCAGACAACGGACAGGGACAATGCTGACATTTGACCGTTTGAAGATAATATCCCCGATACCATCCATTAAGGAGACAGACGAAGCGGCTTTCGAAAAGATAGTCAAGGATGGTGAACCCGTGGCTCTGCTATATAAGCAAGACATACCGTACAAGCTGAGGTTGAAGATAGATTACGGGAGAGGGGAAGTGTCGACCGAATTCTCCGGGAAGGTGTTGGGGCATAACTATCCTCAGCTTATATCTCAGGACAATATAAGAGAGTGCTTCAGGAGTATAGAGCATCTAGGATTCTGTGTTTTCGATGTAGATGTGGTTATGGATTCGGCTGTCGTGTCGTGTGACATAGCAAGGGATATCCAGTGCGATGATATCAAAGGGTTGACCTCGTACATGCAAAGCCATATAGCCAATTACAGCAAGTATAACTCCCGGTTGCTGAAAAACGGCAATTTCATCCTGACCAACAATGTAACCACAAAGGATATAATAAAACGTCTGACAGTGTATGACAAGGCAAAGGAAATGCGACTGGGGAAGAACCACAGATTCGTACATGACAACGGCATCGAGGGGGCTTTTGACGGGAAGTGCAGATTTGAGCTGAACCTGCGAAGTCTGAAAATGATAAGGACAGCCCTGAACATACCTTGCACCGACCTCAATATGGTGCTTTCCTCTACGGCGACCCCTATAGCTGACTTCTTGCAGGAGGCAGTCTTGACAGGCCATGGCGAAAGGCATTTCAGTAGTATGAAAGCCTATATGTACTCACTTGTCCTCAATGACTGTAACGGGGATATGGAGCAGGTTGAGGCTAAGGTCAGGAGCATCTTGCCGAAAAGGGGCACAAGCATAAAACGGGCGATGCGACCTATAAGGGAACTTTATGACACTTTAACATATAGTGGTGATAACAATGGTGGAATATATGCCAAGGCTTTGAAAATCTTAAAAACATAACGGTGTTTGGGAATTCAAAATCAAATCCATATATTTGCATTGAGGGCAATGCCTTCCTCCGGAGTTGAGTCGGCTTCGGATTTTAATAAGCCTGTTCAGGCAATTGCAAAACTTTCTATTATCATGTTAATCATACATGGCAGAGGATGCACAATGCAAGCCTCCACCGGATTGTCCGGTATCAATAAGCGGTCACAGCGGCAGAGTGGCGAAAACCCCGTAGTCAGCAGTGTACACCGCAACAGACATTACAGATGAGCACAGGACTGAATTCGCCAAACTGAACATAACAGATGTCGGGGATATGCTCACAATCCTCAACGGACTTGACTACATGGCTGAAATAGGCTACGTAGCATACATTAATAATAGGATAAACCAATCAACCAATGATTAAGAATAAAAAGACAGATAACCTCAGCAGAGAGGAGAGGATAATCAGGAAAAGGAAAGAACTCGCCAAAAAAGAAAAAGTGGCAGCCATTTGGACGAGAGTATCATCGGCAGACCAATATAAAAACAACAACTCTATCCCCACACAGATTGCCGCCTGTGAGGATTACTGCGCGAGGAACGGCATCCGGGTCAAGAAATACTTCGGAGGGGAGAATGAGTCCGGGTCAAAGGCTGGAGAACTATTCCTTGATATGATTGGAGAGGTTCTTGCCGACCCGGAGTACAACCATATAATAGTCTATGACTTCGACAGATTTTCCCGGTCATCGACAGACGGTATCATATACAAGGCTAAAGCAAAGAACAGCGGAGTGACGGTAAAATCAGTGAATCAGCCTATCGATGAAAACAATATACTTGCAGAGCAGATAGAAAACATCTTCATAGTGCTTGCAAACATTGACAACGCAATGCGCAGGCACAAATGCCACGAAGGGATGGTCGCCTGTATCAACAGAGGCGAATGGTACTCCCGGCCACCATACGGTTATACCTCAAAGAAAGTCGGCAAGAAACATATAATAACGGTCAATGAGCAGGGGCGAATCCTTAAACACGCATTTGAGTGGATTGTGGATGAGCCTGAAATCAGGCAGACAGAAATAATAAGGAGGTTGAGGTCAGAAGGACTGGAGATAAGCAA
The DNA here is from genome assembly GCA_944322585.1 of uncultured Bacteroidales bacterium. Taxonomy (GTDB): domain Bacteria; phylum Bacteroidota; class Bacteroidia; order Bacteroidales; family UBA932; genus Cryptobacteroides. The sequence goes on from CALUPB010000009.1 coordinate 6,693, forward strand.
GCAGAAACTATCGCAATGCCTGCGGAATTGTTTTTACTGCGGACTGATTGAACACGAATACCTCAACGGCAACAGGATAGAAGGATGCCAAGAACCCCTGATAACAAAGGCCATGTATTGGAAAGTGCAGGACATCCTCGATGGCAACAACAGCAATTATCTGCACGCCAAGGAAACTCCAAGATTCCCGCTTAAAGGCCACATCAGAAGCAGCATGGACGGGCGTGCATTGACAGGATATACCGTAAAGAAAAAGAATCTCGACTATTATAAAAGCAACAGCAAGGGCTGCAACATATCTGCAAAAGTGGTTCATGCGCAATTTGTTGAAATACTGAACTCTCTGTCAGTACCGGATGAGTTCAATCCCTTGTTTGAAATGGTCATAAGGCGAAAATTCGAGGAGAAGGAAAGTGAATTCACAGAACGGGCGCAGTTGGTCAGTAAGAACCACAACGCTTTGAAGACTAAACTGAAGACTGCAAAAACACGGTATGTGACGGAGAACTGCATATCAGAGGAGGACTACAATGAAGTGAAAGCGGATTTGGAGAGGAAAATCAGCGAATGCGAGCAAGAATTGAAAATGTGCACAACAGCCCGCTCGAACCTTGCCGAATACACTTCGACGACTTTGAAAATCGCCTCTACACTAGGCTCAGAGTGGAGAAAGTTCGATTTCGAGGTATGTCAGAAGATACAGGCTTTGGTCTTTCCCGAGGGTATTCTGTGGGACAATGAAAACCGGGTCGCTCGAACCGAAAACATGAACCCGTTTTTCGCTAAAATCGCCCTTGCAGTGCGTTCTGTTGGGGGTTGTGACATAAAAAATAAGGACACTTCGAATGAAGTGTCCCGTTTAGTAGCGGGGGGAGGACTCGAACCTCCGGCCTCCGGGTTATGAGCCCGACGAGCTACCAACTGCTCTACCCCGCGGTATTGGATTGCAAAGGTAAGAACATTTTTTGAAATGCCAAATTTATTTCAGACATATTTTCCCGGAAGGCATCTGCATCTATATGGCTTTGTCCGGATTCATTGTCTGCAGTTTATATGGGTACATGCTATCTTTCAGCTTTGTGAGCGGAAGATATGACCATGAAAGTGATGGCGGCCATGGTGAGGATGATGCCCGTTATGACGTTAGTGGTGATTTCCTCTCCGAAAGCAAGGGCTCCGACGAGAATGGCCGTGACGGGTTCGAATACCCCGAGTACGGAGGCCTTGGTGGCTCCTATAAGCCGCGTCGCGACGGCAAGTGTCGCAGTCGAGACAATGGTCGGAAGAACGGCAAGTCCGGTCAGATTCATCCAGGCGGCCGGGCCATGGATGCCGGCAGTCAGGGAATGTCCTTCAGAAAGGCTCATGATGAGGAATACTGCAGAACCGACCAGAAGGGAATAGAAGGTGAGCATGGTGCTCGGGACAGTCCTGATTCTTGTGCTGCGGTTGATTACCACTATGAACATGGCATAGGACAGGGCCGAGGCTCCTGCAATCAGCAGACCGGTCCATTGCATCTGCCCGGAACTGTCGTTCCTGCAAAGGATGATGACTCCTATGAATGTGACTATTATGGACAGCCATACCTGCCACGTGGGATAAACCCTGAGAAATACCATGATGATTGCAACGAGTACGGGATACAGGAATACTATCGTCGTTGCAAGTCCGGACGGTATGAACCGGTATGCTTCGAACAGGCACAGGCTGCTTGCCGTAAACAGCAGTCCGAGTATAAGCAGCCGGATTGCCTGTTTGCCGCTCACCCTGAAATTCTGCCTGCGGACAAGCAGCCATATACCGAGCAGGGCAGCCGCTATGAAATATCTGAAAAACAGTATGCTGTCGACATTGGCCCCTTCCCGCATCAGCGGCATGGCGAAAAGAGGGTTGAGCCCGTAGGTGATGCCGGTGATGATGCCGGCTGCATATCCTGCAATCTGGTCGGTTTTCATTATGCGTTTCTTGATATTGCCTTCGGGAAAGATTGTCCGTCAGCAGTAGTGCAACGGTCAGTCCCGTTCGGATAAAGTTTGTGGACAGTTCCGGCAAATGTCGGGGTACTGTCCACTATGCGGTTTTGTAATTGGTCGATTGTAAATATATGATGTTCGGACTGCCTCGGGCAGGCCTGTGCGTCTACCGGACAAAGTCCATTATGGCCCGGATATCCTGTGCCTGGAAACTTCGTTGCTCTCCGGAAGCGAGATCCTTGATGTTGATTACGTTTCCGGCCATTTCATCGCCTCCCACAATGGATATGAATGGTATGGCTTTCCTGTCGGCATAGTCGAACTGTTTCTTTAGTTTCGTCTGGTCAGGGTATATCTCGCAGGCAACCCCGTTCTCCCGGAGCATGCCCACCGCAGGTATCAGATATTTCACTTCTTCCGCTCCCATATTGGCGAAAAGTATCCTTGCCGATGATTTCATCCCTGAAGGAAATTTGTCCAGACCCGTGAGTACGTCATAGATGCGGTCCGCACCGAAGGAAATGCCCACGCCGGACATGTCGGGAAGTCCGAAGATGCCGGTAAGGTTGTCGTATCTCCCTCCTCCGCAAATGCTTCCGATAGGAAAGTCCTTTGCCTTTACCTCGAAGATGGCCCCCGTATAGTAGTTGAGTCCCCTGGCGAGAGAAAGGTCGAGTTCCACTTCCTGGCCTATCTTTGCGGCCTCTGTCAGTCCGAACAGTTCTTCGAGTTCATCCAGTCCGGTAAGTCCGGTCTGTGATACTGTTCCGGACGATGAGCCTCCGGACATCAGGTCCCGCATCCTGGATATTTTTTCATGTGCGTTTCCCTGCAGAGTAAGTATCGGCCTGATGACTTCGACAGCCCCGTCTGTAAGACCCTTTTCTTTCATCTCAGCTTCCACGGCCTCCAGACCTATCTTGTCTATCTTGTCGATGGCGACGGTTATGTCTGTTACCTTGTCGGGGAAGCCGCAGATTTCCGCCAGGCCGGTGAGAACCTTGCGGTTGTTGATCTTTATTCGCACACGGATGCCGAAGAGGGAGAAAACCCTGTCGACTATCTGTACGAGTTCCAGTTCGTTAAGCAGGGACTTCGACCCTATGACATCCGCATCGCACTGGTAGAATTCCCTGTAACGGCCTTTCTGCGGACGGTCGGCCCTCCATACGGGCTGTATCTGGTAGCGTCTGAACGGGAACGTTATGTCGCCCTGATGCTGTACCACATATCTCGCGAAAGGTACTGTCAGGTCATAGCGAAGCCCTTTCTCGCAGACTTTCAGTGATAGCGCCTTGCTGTTGTATTCCAAAGGTTCCCCACCTTCGGTATGGAATTGCATAAAGTCAATTCCGGAGAAGGCGTCTCCGGAATTGAGTATCCTGAACAGCAGCTTGTCACCCTCGTCTCCGTATTTGCCGAGAAGTGTGCTGAGATTCTCCATGGCAGGGGTCTCTATCGGTGCATAGCCGTGGCTCCTGAACACGGATCTTATGGTGTCGAATATATAGTTCCGTCCGGCCATCTCGGCAGGCCCGAAATCTCTTGTCCCCTTGGGAATGGATGGTTTCTGTGCCATGTGGCTGCGTTTATTTCAGTCTTTCCTGAAGAGCCTTGGCCTGCTCCTCGTATCCCGGTTTGCCGAGAAGTGCGAACATGTTCTTCTTGTATGCTTCCACGCCCGGCTGGTTGAACGGATTGACACCGAGGATGTAACCGCTGATGCCGCATGATTTCTCGAAGAAATAGAAGAGGCCTCCGAGATTGTATTCGTCAATCTTTTCGATGCTTACCTGAAGCTGAGGCACTCCGCCGTCGATATGTGCGAGCCTTGTGCCGAGTTCGGCCATGGCGTTGCATTCCTCCACGTGCTTTCCTGTAAGGAAATTGAGCCCGTCGAGATTCTGAGGATCATTGTTGATGACGGTGCTGCGGTTGCTCTTCTCCACTGAAACGACCGTCTCCATGAGTATCCTTTTCCCGTCCTGGATGAACTGTCCCATTGAATGCAGGTCGGTAGTGAAACTTACTGAAGCAGGGAAAATGCCTTTGCCGTCCTTGCCTTCGGATTCTCCGTAAAGCTGTTTCCACCACTCTCCGAGATACTGGAGCTTAGGATTGTATGTCACGAGTATTTCGATGGCTTTGCCGTTGTCGTACAGCAGGTTCCTCATTGCGGCATATTCTACGGCAGGGTTGGTCTCGCTGCGTTCAGCGCATGCCTTTTCCATTTCTGCTGCACCGCGCAGCATGGCCCTCATGTCGAAGCCTGCAAGCACGATAGGAAGTATACCCACCGGAGTCAGTACGGAGAAACGGCCTCCGACATTGTCCTCGATGACGAAAGTCCTGTAGCCTTCCTGCGTGGAAAGGGAACGGAGGGCTCCCTTGCGGGCGTCTGTGACCGCTACGATACGGCTTGCAGCTTCCTCACGCCCGTATTTCTCCTCGATATACTGTTTGATGAGCCTGAATGCGACGGCAGGTTCAGTGGTGGTGCCTGATTTGGAGATGACTACAGCCGCGACATTCCTTTCCTGCATGAGGTCTGTCAGTTCGCTGATATATTCTTCGGAGAGGGTGTGTCCCGCGAACACCACTTCCATTCCTTTCCTGTCCCTGAGCTGTTTTGCGAAAGAGTGCGAAAGGGCTTCGATTGCGCATTTCGCCCCGAGGTACGAGCCTCCGATTCCTATGACTACGACCAGATCCACTCCCTTGCCTTTCCATTCGTCGCGGATAGCCTCGCATTCCGAAATCAGAGAGTCAGGAGTGCCTGAAGGAAGGTGTTTCCATCCTAAAAAGTCATTTCCCGCACCCGTTTCGCGCTCAAGAGTGTCGAAGGCAGCCAGTGCTTTGCCGAGATATTCCCTGTATTCTGCATCTTTTACGAAGGAGCTGCAGCCTCCCAGATTTACCTTTACCATTGCAATAGATTTTTAGTGACTGCAAAAATAGGAATTTTCTATGGAACTGTCCTATTTTTTCAAAAAATCGCTCGGGGGATAGTTTCTGCAAGCATGTTTTTTTTGTACTTTTGTCGTTCTGACGTTAAATAATATACAATGGGCGGTTTTTTCGGGACAATCTCAAAAGAAAAATGCGTGAACGATCTGTTCTACGGCACTGACTATAATTCACATATGGGGACCAAGAGGGGAGGGCTTGCGACATACAGCCGGGAAGACGGGTTCCAGAGGTCGATACACAATCTCCAGAGCGCGTATTTCAGGAGCAAGTTCGAGGATGAACTCGGCAAGTTCAGCAAGGGGACTTCCGGAATAGGGGTAATCAGCGACACTGACCCGCAGCCGATAGTCATCAGTTCCCATTTAGGGCGCTTTGCCATTGTCACTGTGGCGAAGGTGATGAACATCAAGGAGATTGAAGCCGAACTCCTGTCGAAGAACATGCATTTTGCCGAGTTGAGTTCCGGGGACATCAACCAGACGGAGCTGATAGCCCTGCTTATAATCCAGGGGAAGGATTTCGTGGACGGAATCGAAAATGTTTTCCGCACCGTAAAAGGCTCCTGCTCGATGCTGTTGCTCACAGAAGACGGAATTATTGCAGCCCGGGACAAATGGGGCAGGACTCCGATAGTGCTCGGCCGCAAGGAGGGCGCTTATGCCGCCACAAGCGAATCATGCAGTTTCCCTAACCTCGATTATGAGACAGACCGGTATCTCGGTCCGGGAGAAATAGTGAAGCTGTATCCCGACCATGTGGAACAGCTCCGTAAGCCCGAACCGCGGATGCAGATATGTTCCTTCCTCTGGGTATATTACGGTTTCCCGACTTCGAGCTATGAAGGCAGGAATGTCGAAGAGGTCAGATTTATCAGCGGATATAAGATGGGGCGCAAGGACACATCCGAAGCGGACTGTATCTGCGGTATTCCGGATTCAGGAGTCGGTCAGGCGCTCGGATATGCTGAAGGCAAGGGGATACCGTATCACAGGGCTGTGACGAAATATACTCCGACATGGCCGCGCAGTTTCACTCCGAGCAATCAGGCGATGCGTTCGCTCGTGGCCAAAATGAAACTTATTCCCAACAGGGCGATGCTTGAGGGCAAACGGGTGATATTCTGCGATGATTCCATAGTCAGAGGCACGCAGCTGAAGGACAATGTGAGGATACTGTTCGACTACGGGGCGAAGGAAGTCCATATGAGGATAGGATGCCCGCCTCTCATCTACGGCTGTCCGTTTATCGGATTTTCGGCATCGAAGACGGATCTGGAACTGATATCGAGACGGATAATCGGCGAATTGGAAGGTGATCCGGACAAGAATCTGGACAGATACGCCACGACGGATTCTCCTCAATATTGCAGACTGGTGGATGAGATAGCCAAGAGGTTCGGACTGACGTCCTTGAAATTCAATACTATAGAGACTCTTGTCGAAGCGATAGGCCTTCCGAAATGCAAGGTGTGCACACATTGTTTCGACGGTTCGGGATGTTTCTGATGCCGGGGCAATGAACCGGATGTATAGGGGCGGTCTCCGAAACTGTCCGCCGGATGACAGGAAAGGACAGGCATAATTCATTGAATTTTCATCAAGAATAACATAATTATGACAGGTAAATTCATTTCGGCAGCAGTGGCTGCAGTGACGGCGGCTATGTCTTTTGCAGGCTGCCAGTCAGGTCCGTCGATGGACTGGGGAAACGGTGAAGTCAGGGCAGTAGCCCACAGAGGATACTGGAACTGTGAAGAGGCCGGTTATGCCCACAATTCCATTGCAGCCCTCAGATGTGCACAGGAAGCAGGTTTCTGGGGGAGCGAATTCGATGTCAACATGACTTCGGACGGGGTGCTTCTTGTCTATCATGACAGCTATATCGACGGAAAGAGGATCGATGCCACTCCGTATGAAGAATTCAGGGACTGCAGGCTGAAGAACGGGGAAGCGATCCCTACGATAGACGATTATCTGGCCCAGGCAGTGAAATATCCTGAAACAGTGCTCGTGTATGAACTCAAGTCTCATGCCACTCCGGAAATCGAGGACCGTCTCGTAGAGACCACTGCCGCGAAACTGAAGGAATACGGATTGTATGATCCTTCCAAGGTAATATTCATCTCTTTCAGCAAGCATATCTGCGACAGGATAGCAGAGATGATGCCGCAGTTCGTCAACCAGTATTTGGGAGACAATATCAGCCCGGATCAGCTGTATGCAGACGGTATCAACGGGATAGACTATCATTTCAGTGTCTTTTCGAAAAATCCGGACTGGTTCGGACAGGCCCGCAGTCATGGGATGTCTGTCAATTGCTGGACAGTCAATGCGGAGGAGGACATGAAGAAAATGATGGAGCTCGGAGTGGACTGTATCACGACCGACAATCCTGATGTTCTCGGAAATATAATCAAGGATGCAGGAAGATAACTGAACGTTTTTCCGGTAATTGAATATAACCCGTCGGTGCCGGTTGCAAGGAGAAACAGACATGGGCTTGATCGAACATATCGGTCAAGCCCATGTCTTCTTAATCATCGAGTCCGAATTTTTCGGCAAAGTCATCCGCGACATCATCCGGCACGTCGAAATCCAGAGAGTCCCACAGCAGTTCCATCTGTCTCCGGTCTTTCTTGGTAGGTCTACCGCTGCCAGGGTCGCGTTTGAGGAAAAATGTCTCCACAGGATGCCGGAGCTTGTCGAGTTCCTCCTGTGGAGTTATGTTTTCGGCATATTCGGGAACAAGCCTGGCTCCTACACGTTTTTCTATTGCTGCAATGACTCTGTATGAATACAGTATGGCACCCTTGCGGACAGTGATTATGTCGCCCGGCTTTATTGTCCTGGACGGCTTGACGTCATTACCGTTGAGACGGACTTTCCCTCCCTTGCATGCGTCCGTAGCATCGCTCCGTGTCTTGAATACGCGGATTGACCACAGATATTTGTCTATCCTTGTCTCTTCTGCCATAATCGGATATTTGAGGACGCTCCCAAAGGGTGCTTTATCTGCACAAGCCTTGGAATTCCACCTTTCGGGTCGCCTCCCGTCTGGTTATTCTTCGGGTTCCTCTTCGTTTATGCCTTCATAGTCTTCGCCTTCGAGGTACGGCTCCGTATTCGGGTTGATGTAATTGTCCACCTCTTCCTGCCGTTCCACCATGGCTTCCACGAGCAGGGTATCCTTTTCAGTCGGCACTATCACAAAGTCAGGCATGTCCGCAGGTACAAGCACGGTCTCTCCCTTTTTCAGTTCCGTAGATTCCGTCATCTTGCCTCCTTTGCCGTCCGGTACAGGCACCTGGATTGCAGCTCCGCCATTGATGCACATGTAGATTATGAATCCTCCGAATTTTTCTTTCTCTATCTTGAGAGGGCTGTTCACTTTCATCTCGTTTACGGTGAACTGCGGGCATTTTACCAGCTGGCGGATGACTCCGTCACCTTTATCCCCGTCTTCCCAGAGCGGTCCCTTGTGATAGAGCCTGTCATCGAATTTACCGTAATTGATGAGATCGATGGCCTCGTCCAGATGCATCTTCCTTGCCGTCTTGGGATTGAATTCCCGGCCCCAGTCGTACAGGCGGAAAGTCATGTCGGATGATTCCTGGATTTCTGCAATCAGGATCCCGCCGTCAGCTGCATGTACAGTTCCCGGAACCACATGTATGGCATCTCCTTTCTTGGGATATATGACATTAAGGATTTCTTCCACGGTCCCGTTGTGGCATCTGTCATAGAGCTCCTGGGCGCTGATTTCACGGTTGAACCCGGCATATACCTTCGCCCCTTCCGCGGCATCGAGCACATACCATATTTCACTCTTGCCGAGGGAGTCGTATCTCTGTTCGGCCACCTCGTCGTCAGGATGCACCTGTACGGAGAGCTTGTTCTGGATATCGAGAAATTTTATCAGCAGAGGGAACTGCCTGCCGTAATGGTCATAGACGTCTTCTCCTACTATTCTGTCGAGGTAAGTTTCCATCAGTTCGCTGATGGTGTTGCCGGCCAGCCATCCGTTCGACACTACGGAATCCTGAACGCCCATGTCGGCCAGTTCCCAACTTTCTCCTATGCTGTCGGCTGTGGTGAGCTTTTGCTCGTTTCCGTCTTCGTCGGCTTCATAGAATTCCTTGCCTAATTTCTTGATGAGGTTCGAACCTCCCCATACCCTCTTTGAAGGTATTGGGATGAATTTCAATGGATATAACTGTTTCTTCGTTTCCATAGCGTTGGATATTGATCAATGCGGATACAAAGATACAAAAAAGAATGACTCCCGTTCCGGTCATGAACTGTAATCATTCGCAGAGTCAGGAGTCATCCTTACGGTATGTCGTCAGTGATTATTCGGCCTTGCCGTCTGAACCGAGGACATTGATGATCTTGTGCATGTAGAGCTTCTTCATCTCGTCGCGTGCAGGACCGAGGTATTTACGAGGGTCGAACTCTGCCGGCTTCTCTGCGAATACCTTGCGGATGGCAGCGGTCATGGCGAGACGTGAGTCTGAGTCGATGTTGATCTTGCAGACAGCTGACTTGGCAGCCTTGCGGAGCTCTTCCTCAGGAATTCCGATAGCGGCCTCGAGCTTTCCGCCATACCGGTTGATCATATCCACATATTCCTGTGGAACTGATGAAGATCCGTGAAGAACGATAGGGAAACCGGGAAGCTCCTTCATAACGCCGTCAAGTACGTCGAATGCGAGTGGCGGAGGTACGAGACGTCCGGTTGCCGGGTCTACGTGGCACTGCTCAGGCTTGAACTTGTAGGCTCCATGAGATGTTCCGATGGAAATGGCGAGCGAGTCGCATCCTGTCTTGCCTGTGAAGTCTACCACTTCCTCAGGACGTGTGTATGTGTGATGCTCTGCCTGTACTTCATCCTCTACACCGGCGAGTACTCCGAGCTCTCCCTCTACGGTTACATCGAACTGGTGTGCATAGTCGACAACCTTTTTGGTAAGGGCTACGTTCTCATCGTAAGGAAGGTGGGAACCGTCGATCATCACTGATGAAAATCCCATGTCGACGCAGCTCTTGCAGAGCTCGAAAGAGTCGCCGTGGTCAAGATGGAGGACAATCTGAGGATTCTCCCATCCGAGTTCCTTCGCATATTCTACGGCACCTTCTGCCATATAGCGGAGAAGTGTCTGGTTGGCATAGTTACGGGCGCCCTTGGAAACCTGGAGTATTACCGGAGACTTTGTCTCAGCTGCAGCCTGGATGATGGCCTGGAGCTGCTCCATGTTGTTGAAGTTGAATGCCGGGATTGCATAACCGCCGTTGATGGCCTTGGCAAACATGTCCCTTGTGTTTACAAGACCGAGAGTTTTGTAAGATACCATAATCTATAATAATTATTAGAAAATTATTCAAAAAGCCGCCATTTTGCTGCAATAAGTCTGCCAGCAATTTGAAAAATACAATAGTTTTTCAAAAAACTATGCAAAAATAGTATTTTTGCACGAAATAACGACAATATAAATGAACTTAACTTCCAACAGGAGTTTGTTTGTGTGTAATGTATTATGAATAAGGTAATTATATTCTCGGCTCCATCAGGGGCAGGCAAAAGCACAATTGTCAACCATATCCTCAAACTGCATCCCGAGATGGAATTTTCCGTTTCCGCGACTTCAAGGGCGCCGCGCGGCAGCGAGAAGGACGGGGTGGAATATTATTTCTTCTCGGAGCAGAGGTTCAGGGAACTCATCGCTAAAGACAGTTTCGTGGAATATGAGGAGGTCTATCCGGGCTCTTTCTACGGGACTTTGAAGTCTGAAGTCGAGAGGATATGGGCAAAGGGACATGTCATAGTCTTCGATATAGACGTCAAAGGCGGAGTGAACGTAAAGCGTATTTTCGGGGACCGGGCCTTTTCGATATTCATACAGGCTCCTTCGGTGGATGAACTGCGCAGAAGATTGGAGAGCAGGGGGACGGATTCTCCGGAAGCAATCGACAGAAGGGTGGCAAAGGCACAGTCAGAGATGGAGTTCGCAAAGGGCAAGTTCGACTATGTGCTTGTAAATGATGACCTTCAGACAGCTCTTGCGGAGGCGGAAAGGGTTATCGGACAGTTTATCGCCGGATAGAGGGCCGGTTTATCCTTAGAAAGTGTTGAGGCAACGGAGGAAAACATCAGTATGACAATGGAAGTGGCAGTGTATTCGGGGTCATTCAATCCTCTTCATATAGGACATCTGGCCATCATGCGGTATCTTACGGACAGCATGGGGTTCGATATGGTATACCTTGTAGTTTCCCCGAAGAATCCGATAAAGTCTACGGTGAGCGCAGATACAGGTGCGGAACGATATGAGGCGGCCCTTGAAGCGGTGGCAAGGCATCCCGGACTGAAGGTCATGGTGGATGACATAGAACTGCATATGCCGGCGCCACAGTATACTGTCAGGACGCTCGATGCCCTTGCCGCACGGGAGCCGGACAACAGGTTTACCTTTGTCCTCGGGGCTGACAACCTGGCAGACATCCGCAGGTGGAGGGACTACGGAAGGATTCTTTCCGATTACGGTGTAGTCGTCTATCCCCGTAAAGGGTATGACATGGAAAAAGCAAAGGCGGAACTGATGGCGGAATGCAGGGCGGGTTCCGGAACAATGCCCGTGGATGAGGGGAGTGCTGAGGCAATGCCTGGGGCAGAGACCGGGGCCGGAAGGGATATGCCGGGGCAATGCGGGACAGCTGAAGGACACGCGGGAAGTGGGCTGTACCGGATAAGGCTGATGTCCGGGGCCCAGGTGGTGGATGTATCGTCCACTGAACTCAGGGCTGCAATTGCGGCCGGAGTGGATGTGTCCGCCTACCTGATGTAATCCCCTCTGGAACGGCAGAAGTTCCATATCCGTGAAATACCCCTGCTTTCATCAACAGGAGGAATTTGCGGACAAGCATTTAAATTACTGCCGGACGGCTTTACGGAAAATAATGAAATACATGATAGGAATAGAGACAGAAAGGAAATTCCTTGTGAAGGATGACCGCTTCAAGGCAATGGCCGTGGAGTCGCATCATCTTGTCCAGGGGTATATCTGCCGTGGGAAGGACCTTACGGTACGGGTACGGATTGCGGACAGCAAAGCTTTCCTGACTGTCAAGGGCCGGAGTTCGGCAGACGGGACGAGCCGTCCGGAATGGGAAATGGAGATACCGGCAGATGAAGCCGGGCGGCTGATGGCTTTCTGCAGGGGAGGGATCATAGACAAGACCAGATATATTGTCCCGGCCCTGCCGGCGGAACGCGGAAGCGGCGGGGAAGCAGGGAAAGGCCGGGTATGGGAGGTGGACGAATTCCACGGGGACAACGAAGGCCTCGTGGTGGCCGAGATAGAACTCGGCAGTGCCGGCGAGGCTTTTGCCAGGCCGGGATGGTTGGGGGATGAGGTTACGGGTGACAGCAGATACTACAATTCCATGCTTGCCGGACATCCGTACAGGACCTGGCCATTATAGCCTGTCTATGGTCTCCTGCAGGAGGGTTGCGAAGAGACCTATGTGGTAGCCGTCCACAAGTCTGTGGTTCACATCCGCTGTCATGTTGATCCATAGCCGTTTCCCCTGTCTTATGGGGGTCTCCTGCCCGGTGAGCCCGAGCCAGTCTTTCAGCTTCGGTATGTAGTCGTCACCCCTGTCCATCCTTGTGTATCTGCCCCATGACACCCTCGGGACAGAGTCATCCGGATTGAGCGACCTTTCACTGCACATGCCTGTGGCATCTATCCATGGCAGGCACGAGAGAAAGTAGCATTCTTCTTCAGGAATGTCCGTGTCTCCGCAAAAGAATTCCCTTGCCCCGGTCCCCTTTTGCAGGACTTCCGCCCACAATGAGGCTGCGCGGGCACAGAAATCCTCGAGCTGCCCTTCCATCCTGCAGTTCATTATCTGGAATTCGGTGCATCCGGGCTGGAGTACAGTGAAACTCGGGTGGCATCTGTCCATCAGGTACACACCGTCGGGATGTATCCTGTACCTGAAATTCTCTATGTCGTTCATGGCGGACGAGACGAGGTAGCACATTGTATGGTAGAAGGACACTCCGTGCAGCTTTGCATAGCCGTATGCCGGCGTCACATCTATATAAAAGCTCACATGGTAGAACGGGAAATCCATTTTGCTGAAATGTTCCCACTGCTGTCTTCTGCTCCAGGTGCCTGTGTCGATTTTTTTCATTGCCTATCGCTTTACAGGGATGGTGTATGTATGTGTGCAGGAATCCGACGTGTCGTAAGTGCTGACATGTATCTGTCCGGATGTGGCCGTAAAGTCGAGCCTGGCTTCGTTGTCATTGGCTATTATCGGAAAACTGTTGCCGCATTCCCCGGCCTCCACATAGATATGCCTGTGGTGATGGCCGCTGAGCATCAGGTCAATCCCGGCAGCGTTCAGGACGGGATTGAAATACTCGTTTGCCCATATCTGAGAGTGCCAGCTGTCAGGAAACCTGAGTGACGGTATGTGGCAGATGGCCACTTTGACAGGAGCTTCGGCAAACAGGGGATCCTTTACCGCTTCTTTCAGCCATTCCAGTTCTTCCTGCCGGTAAGAGTCGTAGTCTGCGAGGCCGGAATATTCCACGCTTGTATCCGGTTTGTCCTCCCCTGCATCAAGAACAATGAATGCGACCGGGCCTTGCCGGAAGATATAATAGAATTCTCCGGTGGAAGTCCGGAACAGTCCCGGTATCAGGCAGGCGTCAGCCCCGCGTCCTTCGTGGTTGCCTCTCGCGAAAAACAGTGGCAGGTTGCGTATCATGTCAGCCGCCGGCCCGAAAGTGTGGCATGCGGCAGTGTCAATGTTTGCGGCATAGGATATTATGTCTCCGTTCAGAAGCAGGAAATCTATGTCCTTGTCGGCTAAGGGGTCTGTAAGCTTCCTGTACAGGTCGGCCCTGTCATGTATGTCGTTAATCATCGAGAACGTGCACTGGCCGGCTCCATAGTCGAGAGTCCTGACGGTTCCTGAAGCTCCGGTGTTGAGTTCTTTCCCGTAGATGGAGCAATAGGCGTTGCTGTCATCAAGCACCTCGCGGGCATATATCCTGTATCTGTAGCTGTGTCCCGGCTCAAGTCCTTTCACGCGGACGGCATGCAGTGTGCCGGTATATCTTTTGCCCGCAATGGTCCGGTATGTCCGTGGCCTTTCGCATGCCTCGAAAGCGCTTCCGTCATCCGGTGCAGTCTCGAGCCAGGACAGGCATTTGCCTCCGGTCATCCACATTACGGTGAATTCATTCTGGGTTACATTCTGCAGCCAGGGGCCGCATACGACATCTGTCCCGTCCGCATAGGCATTGAATGCCAGCGGCATCAGAATGACGGTAAGCAGGAACTTGAAATTTTTCATTGCATAGTATTTTTAAGATATGGATGTAAAGTTAGAAACAGTTTTCCATATAAAAAATTCATGTCACGGATCATTCTCCGGCGCTGCCGGGGGAGAACAGTGCGAAATGTCCCGGTATCACTCCTGCGGAGAATGACTGCATCAGGCCGAGACCGGAGTCCAGCATGTATACCGTTCCCGGGTTGATGTAGTCTCCCGCATCGGCAATGAATATCCGGGTGCCGGAAGACACCCACACGCCGTACGGCACCTTTGCTGCCGCCGCCCCGGTTTCCTGCAGCCTGTGTTCCGAGACCTGCATCGTCGCGCAGTCGACAGTATACAGGATGTACTGCCCGCTGCCTGGCGTGAAATCCCATTCGTTTTCATTGCCGAGCACCCAAAGTTTTCCGTCGGAATATGTCATCGAAGACACTCTTATCCCGCCTGCATTTCCCGTGCCGCCGGAGTCTTCCGCATCTTCCGAAGCTCCCGGTACGGTGACAAGCCCCGTTTCCGGGTCGTAGACATAGATCCCGGAATGGACTGTGCTGTAGTCTCCCGGTGAACTTATCCACAGTTTACCGTTGCCGTCGGCAACAATGTCCTGGATGTTGTCTGCCACCTGCACTTCCTTTTCTGCCGTGAATGAGGCTTCATCCATGACAATGAGTCTGTTGTCATAGCTTCCTCCGGACGAGCCGGCAATCCCTCCCGAGTTGGCGACATAGATTTTGCCGTCCGCCACGGCTATGCCTTCAGGCTGGTAGCCTGCATCTGTCCTGTCCTTCACTTTCAATGTACCCGTGTCCAGCCTGTAGACTGCCCCGAGCCTGTCTTCTCCTCCGTAATAGGCTCCGGCCCACGAGGTTACATAGGCATAATCCCCGCCGAAAGCTATGTCCCGGCATCCGGGTACAGCTATGGATGCAATATGGTCCATGGTGTATGCGTCCATCACCTCCACTATCCCCGAACCATTGAGCACGGCCCACAGCTTCCCGTCATGGACTGCAATGTCGTTCCCGGTATCCCCGAGTTCATGCACTACGTCCGGATTCGCGGCCGGAAAGGCATCGGTGTAATATGTCCCGTCATCGAAGTCGTAGAAGTCGATGGAGGCATTGTTCATCCCCATCTGGCCTTCGTTGAGGATATACAGTCTGTCGGAATCTGCCGGCTCGGGGTGTGATACGACAGGCTGGACGTGGTCCGTGCAGCTGCTGAAGGAGACAGTGATACCGGCTGACAGTAATATTATGGCAAGGGGATTTCTGTGTGTGTTTGTCATTCTGTCGGACATGTGTTTCATTCAGTGTAGAGTTATGTTTGTAATTCCGGGTCCAAAAATACAAAAAGTCCTGTTAAAATGCATCCGTATCCGCAGATTGTGCATGAAACAGTGTCAGAAGCAGTAGGAGACGGAGGCGAGCAGGTTGCAGCGCGGCATGGGGTAGTTCGGAACGATTTCGTACTGGCGGTTGAGGATATTGCCAGCCGAGAGCCGGAAGGTAATGCCGTTTGCAAGGCTTTTCGAGAGGGAGATGTCATGCGTAGACCAGGGCTGCATCATGGTGGATGGGAGGTTGGAGGAGGAAGAATAGCGGACTCCTGTGTATATGAATGTATAGTCCATTCTCCAGCCACCGTATGCCGCGAAAGCGGTGATGGAGATGCTGTGACGCGGGATGTAGGGTATCTGTCCCATATAGGTGGATTTTCCCGGAGATGAGACGTCCATTGCCCTCTGGAAGGTATACCGGGCTGTCATGCCTGTGCAGAACTCCAGGCCGGGTGCCGTGCGGCCATTGTTCCCGCGGATCGGCTTTGCCTTAATCGCCGAACGATATTCCCATCCGAAAGTCCCTTCGGCTCCTATGGTGCGCGTAAGACCTATGTTGTACATGGTCCAGCGGAACTGGCTCGATGTAGGAACTGCTATTATCTTGTCGTGTACGTTGTTGTAATAGCCTTCCGCCTTTGCCGACAGTGTCCAGTTCCGGACAGGCGAGACACCGTAGTCTATTCTGAGGTCATATTGCATGGCATCTTCAGGTTTCAGGGATACGTTACCGAAATTGACGTAGTACAGGTCGTTGAAGGTGGGCATCCTGTATGAACGCTTGACGAATCCGCTCAATGACAGTCCGGCGGGCCTGGAGGGGGTGTATCTTATTATCAAAGAGGGGGATACGGCATCCCGAAGTCCTCTTGCCGCGCTTCCTGAATAGCCGGTATGGCCGTCCCGTTCTCCTCGGGCGGCAGTGCCGGAACTGTTGCGGTAGAAATCAGCCGCAAGGGTATAGACCGCACCGGCCTCGATGTACAGCCTGCCGAAATCGAAGACCGTGAACAGCGAACCCCAGAATCCGGCTCTCCTCGGGAATACAAAACCGTTTTTGCCGGAGTCGAGGATGTTGGCCTGTACATCGGTAGCCGCGGACAGGGCCCACCATGGCATCAGCCGGACAAGATGTGAGAGGGACAGCCATGCCTCCTGCTGCCTGTAGGAATCGTCCACAGGCATCGCCGACGGGTCCTTCAGGGGATCCGTATGGTATCTCATCCGGTCGTTCGCGTATTTGCCGGCAATCCGGAAAGAGTATTTCCCGCTGATTTCCTTTTTCAGGTTTCCCTGGACGAAGAAGTTGCCGTCCTCCTGCCTGTCGCTGGCCTGCGACAGCGTTTCAGGATGGCGTACCACGGCTCCGGGCAGTCCGCGCTCCGATCCGTAATAATAGATTTTGAATGACCATTCTCCCCTGTCCAATGTCCCGAAGATGTTCCCTTCCGCCCTCAGGGCCTGTATGTCGCTGTTGCTGCGGATCATGGTCGTGTCATATCCCGTAAGCTGTCCTCCGTCTGTAAGGACCTCTTTCCTGCACCGGAACCTGTATTTCCCGGTAGCCCGCAGATATTCGATGCTGGCAGAGGCACTGATCCGTTTCCCGAGGCGCTGCTCCCAGCGGAAATAAGGCGAGACCGTCCCGAACGAGCCTGCCTTCAGTCTGGCTGTCCCGTGGAATTTTTCCCCGTCGGCAAAAGACGGACGCAAGGTATAAAGATATATGGAAGCTGCCGTGGAGCGGTCTTTTGCTCCGGCCAGCATGCTTGCACCCTGCCCGTTGTACAGTTCTATCCTTCCGATGTCCTCCGTGGAGAACCGTCCGAGGTCGACCTGGGCATTCTGGGCATTGCCTATCTGTATGCCGTCCATGAACACTCCGGTGTGTTCGCTTCCAAGACTTCTGACATTCACGGTCTTGAGCCCTCCGACTCCTCCATAGTCCTTTATCTGCAATCCTCCGAAAACCTTTATCGCCTCGGCTGTATTCTGGACAGTGTTCAGCCTTTCACGTGGAATGCTGTCGGGCGGCGTGCCGGTCCGTCTCCAGGCCGTGACGGTGGCACTGCCGAGACTGTCCCGGACGGCATGGTTTCCGGTGCTGTCGGTGCCATGGCCGCTTCCCGTATTGACCGCGACATATTCGCTCTCCTCCGTGTCCATGGTATCGTGGAAGCCGGCTATGGTCTGCAAGGTCCCTGCCTCTGCTCCGGCAGCATTGAGCAGAAACGCTCCGGTCAGGAAACCATGTGCGCACATTGTCCGCCACGCCCGGATAATACGCCGACCGGGCCGTACAGGCAGGCATTTTTCCCGGCAACGTGCGCAACGGCGACCGCCGGAGTGTCGTTCGGAATATCTTCCCATAGACCGACAAAGGTATGATAAAATTTCAAGGTTTTACGTCAAAAAGTGCCAATCCCCGGGATATAATATGTTTAATTTTGCGACATGAACGGAATAACCATATATTTAGAAGCTGTACAGCTTCTTAAATGACAAAAATCAAAACAGCTTCTTATGCATGAACTTGAACTGATAACGGTAAGGGAAAAATTCGCAGGTGCGGCGGCAAGGGCAGGACGTATTCTGGCAGCCGCGGTATGCATTGTCCACGTTTCCGGATGCAGGGAATATGAATTCGCCTCTCTGTATGAGGACCTTCCGTTTCCCATGCCGGAGGTGGAAAGACCGGTCATCCCTTCCTATGAAGTGAATATAACCGATTTCGGCGGTATCGGGGACGGGGTGACACTCAATTCCAAGGCATTTGCCGATGCTATAGAACATCTGAGTTCCAAGGGGGGTGGCCATCTTGTCGTTCCGCAGGGGATATGGCTGACCGGTCCGGTGACTCTCAAAGATAACATGGACCTTCATGTCGAGGAGGATGCGGTCCTGCTGTTTTCGGATGACAGGTCTCTGTATCCGATTGTAGAAACTGTGTTCGAGGGGCTTGACACCAAAAGGTGCATCGCTCCGCTCAATGCTGTCGGGGCAAGGAACATCTCCGTTACGGGCGGCGGCACCATTGACGGCAACGGTGATTCATGGCGTCAGGTCAAACGTTCGAAAATGACTTCAGGTCAGTGGAAAAAGCTTCTTGCGAGCGGCGGGTTTACCGATGAGAAGGGGGATATCTGGTATCCGGATTCCTCTTCGTACCGGGGTTCTCTTGTGAGCGATGCCTTCAATGTGCCTCAGGGCATGGAGACAGACAGCGACTGGGAGTCTGTGAAGACTTATCTCAGACCGGTGCTGCTGGAGTTCAGGGATTGCGAGAATGTCCTTCTCGAAGACTGTCTCTTCCAGAATTCACCATGCTGGAACCTGCATCCCCTTATGTGCAGGAATGTGATAATCAAAAATATAACGGTCCGGAACCCATGGTATTCCCAGAACGGGGACGGACTGGATGTGGATTCGTGCGAGAATGTCCTTGTGCTGGATTCGGACTTCGATGTGGGGGATGACGCCATCTGCATCAAGTCCGGCAAGGACGAGGACGGCAGACTTCGGGCACGGCCGTGCAAGAATCTGATTGTCCGCAACTGTACCGTATTCCACGGGCATGGAGGGTTCGTGGTAGGCAGCGAGATGTCGGGCGATGTGCAGAATATTTCCGTGAGGGACTGCCGTTTCTTCGGTACTGATGTAGGTCTGCGTTTCAAGAGCTGCCGGGGACGTGGCGGCGTAGTGGAGAATATCCATATAAAGGATATAGTGATGACGGATATTCCTACGGAGCCTCTTCTGTTTGACCTGCATTATGGCGGGAAATCAGCCGTCGAGGCTGCTGAAGACGGTGTGTCGCCGTTCGATATAGAGCCTGTCCCGGCCGGGGAGACCACTCCTGAGTTCAGGGATATCCATATAAGCGACATATTCTGCAAAGGGGCGGCAAGGGCGATGTATTTCAACGGTATACCCGAGATGCCGATAAACGGGATAACAGTAGAGGACTGTCTGATAGTGTCGGACCTCGGCGCGGATATCAGGTATTCGGAGGATGTTGTCCTTGAAAATGTGCGTATAAGGCATGGAGACGGGCCGGCATATGTCTTTGCCAATTGCGGGGAAGTGCGGATGTCCGGATGTCCGGACAGCGACGTCGATGGTGGACGGGGGATTTTCAGGCACAATTCGGATAAAGTCACGGTGGAATGAAAAGGTTTCGTGCTAATGCGGCGGCGCTCTGCGCTTTCTTTACAGTTGCCTTCGCCGGATTCTGTCAGATAGCGGCTTCATCCGTACCGGAGAAAAGGACGGATGTTTTTTCAACGGGCCGTGTGTCGGGAAGGCTTTGCGGAGAGGTCCTGGAGGCCGGACCGGCGGAGGACACCTGCAGCATCGGGAAATACGACATAGTGGTGGCCCGGGACGGTTCGGGAGACTTCCTTACAATACAGGAAGCCATAGATGCCGCGCCGTATTATTGCAGGGAAGCTACGGTCATCCATATCAGGCCCGGAGTCTACAGGGAGAAAGTCACTGTGCCGGCCAACAGACAGAAAATCCATCTTGTCGGGGATGATGCCATGACGACTGTCATCTGCTGGGACGATTATGCCCTGAAACCGGACTGTTACGGCAATCCGATGGGGACGTCGGCCACTTCCACCGTCTTTATATACGGGGATGATTTCCTGGCGGAAAACATTACTTTCGAAAATTCGGCGGGTGAGGGCAAGGACATTGCCCAGGCCTGTGCCGTTACTGTGGATGCGGACAGGGTCGCATTCATAGGATGCCGTTTCGTTGCCAACCAGGATACGGTCTATACCTACGGGAAAGGACAGCACCAGTATTTCAGGGGATGCTGGATAGAAGGTACGACGGATTTCATATTCGGGGCTTCCACGGCGTATTTCGAGGACTGCACGATATTCAGCAAAAAGGACAGTTACATTACGGCCGCTTCCACTCCCGAGGGAGAGCCGTTCGGTTATGTGTTCAGGAATTGCCGTCTCGAAGCGGCGGACGGGGTGACAAAGGTATATCTCGGCCGTCCGTGGAGACCGTATGCCCGGACCGTATTCATCGATTGTGTTATGGGAGGCCATATCAGGCCGGAGGGATGGCACAACTGGGACAAGGAGTATGCCGAGAAGACTGTTTTCTATGCTGAATACGGTTCTGTCGGGGAGGGTGCCGGGACGTCCGGCAGGGTGGAATGGAGCTGTCGGCTCGAAAGGGGCGAAGTCTCTGACTATCTGCCGGACAATGTCCTTGATGCCGGGGCGGAAATAGACAAGAACGGAAACATTGTCCCGACAGAATGGTTTTTCAAGGAAATTTTCTAACTTTAAACCGGACGGGTAGTGGACTGCCATGCGGGAAACGGACGGTTCCGTATCCCCGAAGATGCGATAGAATATGGATTTGCTGAAGTACGTCATAGCCGTTGCCGCTCTTGCCGGTTCCCTGACTGTCTCCATGGCGGAGACGGCCAGGTTCGACTATGTATTCGAGCATTATTCCACGGATGACGGACTTCCCCACAATTCGATAGCGGCCATCCATCAGGATTCGAGAGGGTATATCTGGGTGTGTACGTGGTACGGGCTGAGCCGTTTCGACGGCAATACATTCGTGAACTACATCATGCTGCCAGGTGACTTTACCAATCTTACCCACAACAGGATGCTGTCAATAGACGAGGATGTCAACGGATATCTCTGGCTCAGGACATACGACTACCGGATGTACAGGTTCGATCCTGTAGCGGAGAAATTCGTGGCTGTTCCGGACGAACTGGAAGGTTTCTCCGGGGCGAATCTCAAGGTTACGGTCTTCCATTGCGACAGCAGGGGCAATGCCTGGATAGCTGTGCCGGGTGTCGGATTTTACCGTATAGCTCCTGATCTGTCGGTCAAGCGTATCGTTTCGGAGTCTCCCAATGCAGTCGGGACTGATATAAGGAGAATATACGAGTCTTCCGACGGTATGATTTATGTCGTTTCGGATGCCGGAATAGCTGTCATGGGACCGTCCGGACCGGTGCTCGTTTCGCGCTTGTCCGATGTCTCCGGATTCTGCGAGTTCGGTGGCAGGCTTTATTTTGCGGGCAGACGGGAGATGACGGTTATAGACATGGAGAAGGGACTGCTTCCGCGGGTGGAGCTTGACACCCGCAGTACAGGTGAACTGACCTCTCTGACGGTCACCGGCTCAGGCGATTCCCGGCAGCTGTATGCCGGTTTCAGGAACGGCGCCATTGCATCGGTGGATACCTCTGCTATGCGGTTCGATGTCAGGAAATACGATATGGGAAGGGTACGGAATCTTTTTCCCGACAGCGGAGGGCTGCTCTGGATAGTCACGGACCGTACCGGCATTTATTCATATGACCGTGTGAAGGACAGGTTCCGGAGGTATGAGCATCCCCGCAATGTCACATCTTATTATTCGGATTCCCTGGCCCGTGTGGTGGAATACAAAGGGACGACATGGATAAAGATGAACAGTTACGGATTCGGCTGGTATGACAGGGAGAATGACAGGATAGTCCCTCTGAACAATGTCAAGACTCAGCCTGACTGCCGGTTCATGAACGGTGTGCCTTGCTTTGAGGTGGACCGTTCCGGAGTGCTGTGGATGTCCACGGCACAGAGGGGACTGGAGAGGGTGACGGTCATCACTCCGAGGGTCGAAGTCATAGCTCCACCGACCCTTTCCGGAGACTATATGGCGGCATCGGAGATAAGGGCGATATTGAGAGACAGCGATGACTATGTGTGGGTGGCCAACAAGAGCAGGGAACTTTTCCGTTATTCTCCCGACATGAAGACCTGCCGGAGGATACCTGGCGATTTCGGGGTGATTTATACGATCCATGAAGACCGGGACGGCAATATCTGGCTCGGTACCAAGGGCGACGGTCTGGTCAGGATGACCCCGCAGGGAGAACGGTATTCATTGACAAGGTACAGACACAATCCCGCAAGGCCTGCTTCCCTGAGTTCCAATGACGTATATTCCATAGAACAGGACAGAGACGGCAAACTGTGGATAGGGACGTTCGGCGGAGGCATTTCCATGCTGCCGGATCCGGACAGGGACGAATTCATCAATGTGTACAATGATTTCCCCGACTATCCTGTCGAATACGGAGACCGTGTCCGGTATCTTCACTGCATGTCCGACGGAAGGATGCTGGTGGCGACGGTCGGCGGGCTGCTCTGGTTCGACCCTTCCGGAAGTCCGGAATCCACGGTGTTCCATGCCACGAGGAAAATCCCCGGGGACATCCATTCGATAGGTAACAATGATATCATATATATTTTCTCCGACAGAGAAGACAATACCTATCTCTGTACTTTCGGGGGAGGCATCAACAGGATATATTTCGACGACGGCGACAATGCAAGGTTCGATATCATCAGCACGGCCCAGGGCCTTTCGAGCAATATAGTCCTGTCCGGGATAACGGACTCCGATTCCGACATCTGGGTGGCCACGGAAAGGGGAATTTCCAGGATAGACCATAAGACGGGAGCCATCATCAATTACACCAGATATGACGGGATGACTCCTACGACGTTCAGCGAGGCCACCTGTACGTCCCTCGGTGACGGCACCCTGCTTTTCGGTACGCTCAACAATGTCTACAGGATAGATCCGGAGACATTCCGGTTTGCCCCGGAGGACAGCAGGTTAGTGGTGTCCGGTGTCAGCGTGGACGGGCGGAGGATCCCGATGGACAGCGAAAGAATCGATATCCCCCATGACTATTCTTCCTTCAGGATAGATTTCGCTTCCCTCAATTTCCGTCTCCGGGGCCAGATGAATTTCTCCTACATGCTGAAAGGCTATGACAAGACATGGATATCCGGAACCGACAGCCGCAGTGTCACCTATTCCAGGATTCCTCCCGGCAGGTATACTTTCGTGGTTTCCGCCGTTCCGGCAGAGGGGACTTCTTCGATGGAGACGGCCGGGATAGATCTGAGGGTAATGCACTCCGTATGGAATTCCGTCCCGGCGAAGATATTCTATGTCCTTGCGGCCCTATTGCTTGCCGCCGTTCTGCTGAGGATGTTCGCCACATCGGTCAGGCTCCGCAACAGCATAAGGATGGAGAAGGATCTCAATGATGTGAAAGTCAGGTTCTTCACCAATATATCCCATGAGCTCCGCACTCCGCTGACTCTCATTCTCGGAGGCATAGATGAAGTGAGCAGGAATACGCCGGCAGGAGACAGGAACGAGTACAGTGTCAACATGGTGTACCGGAATGCCAAGAGGATGATGACCCTGGTCAACCAGCTTTTAGATATCAGACGGATAGTCAGCGGGAAGATACGCTTGAAGGTCAGTCAGATAGATATTGTCGACCTTTTGAAGCGGGTATACGATGATTTCAAGGACATGTCGGTCGAGAGGCAGATAGAACTGCGTCTGACGCATTCGGTGGACAGCCTCATGATATGGGGAGATGAGATGCGCCTGGAGGCTCTCATCTACAATCTCTTGTCAAACGCATTCAAGTATACTTCCGACGGAGGCCGTATCGAGGCTGCCATATACTACCGGGACGGCAGCGGGGAATTCACGATAATGGTGAAGGACAACGGTATAGGAGTGCCGAAAGAAAAGCAGAAAGCCATCTTCGAACCATTTGTCCAGGCTTCGCATGAAGCATTCAAAGGCATGGGAAGCAGCGGGATCGGGCTGTCATTCTGCAAGGAAATAGTCGCCATGCACGGCGGACGTATATGGGTGGAGAGCGGGAAGGAGCCCGGCTCCGAATTCTATGTATGCCTGCCGGTCGACAGGGATCATTTCTCCAACGAGACAGCGGAATTTATAGAAGTCAATTCCGGACGGCAGGAGCCGGAATCATACGGACTCAGCAAATTCAGGGTGGCGCCGACCTATCCTGCCGGAGCCGTCAAGGTGCTGGTGGTCGAGGACAACGCGGAGCTGCGGGTCTATATGTACAACAATCTTGTCAACCGTTTCGAGGTGAAGGATGCCGCCAACGGACGTGAGGCCATGCAGCTGATGACGGACTCATGGATGCCTGACATCATCGTGACTGACCTCATGATGCCGGAGATGGACGGAATCGAGCTGGTCAACCGTATCAGGAATGATTTTTCCACCAGCCATATCCCTGTCATAATGTTTACGGCCAAGCATGAGTCCGACACCCATCTCAAGGCCATGAAATACGGTGCGGACGGTTATATGACGAAGCCGTTCACGATGGAACTGCTTGTGGCGAGGATCGACAATCTGCTTGACCGCCGCCGTCAGATAATATCCATGATGGCATCCAGGTCGGCTTCTGTCAGGGACGGCGGTACCGCAAAATTGTCGCTTGCCCCGGAGGAAGTGGTCATAACCGACAGGGATGAGGCCCTTATTGCCAAGGTACGTACCTGGCTCGAGGAGAATGTGGCCGATTCCGAGATAACGGTGGACCAGCTTGCTGCATATGTCGGGATGGGGCGTACATCCATGTACAACAAGATCAAGGGACTTACAGGAAAATCTCCTGTGGAACTGATCCAGGAATTCAGGCTTGAGAAGGCTACCTACTACCTCAGGAGCGGTCAGTTTTCCGTGTCCGAGACCTCCTATAAGGTGGGATTTTCCGATCCGGGATATTTCTCGCGTTCGTTCAAGAAACATTTCGGAATGTCGCCGGCCGACTATATCAAGGAGCACAAACACGACAACCGGTCATCCTGAGCAGGACATTCCTGCGGTGCGGTATTGTCATGACGGGAACAATGAAGATTATTAAAGGAAGACATATAATGAGAACCAGACTATTGCAGACCTTATTCCTTACGGCTGTCCTTCTCGTTCCGGGGGCGGCGTCCGGACAGGAATATTCCTTTATGGAGGATATAAGACCGTATTCGGTGAGGATGATGATGAGCGAGATGCTCCGCAATCCCGATGCGACCTGGCTCGACGGCCGTCAGGGACAGAGGAAATGGAATTATACCACCGGTCTTGAACTGAAATCGTTCCTGGATGTGGCACACCGTTACGACCTCGGATATGCAGTGGATTATGTACGGGACTGGGCCGATACCATGGCTACCGACAAGGGGGAGATCTACGGGTACAGGAAAGAGAACTACAATCTTGACCACATCTGTCCCGCACGGATCTATTTCGACCTGTATTCCATGACTGGAGACCAGAAGTATCGCCGTGTGCTCAGGACTGTCAGGGAACAGCTCGACAGCCAGCCGCGTACAAAGAGCGGTGAATTCTGGCACAAGCAGATTTATCCGAACCAGGTGTGGCTGGACGGCCTGTATATGGCTCTGCCTTTCTATGCCCGGTATGCACGCAGGTTCGGTCCCGGGGAGGACAGGGATTCTCTCTACAGGGACATAGTCCATCAGTTCACGGAGGCGGCACGCAATACCCGCGACCCGGAGACGGGCCTGTTCCGCCACGCCTGGGACGAGTCAAGGGAGATGTTCTGGGCCGATCCGGCTACAGGCCAGTCGCAACATGCCTGGGGACGGGCGAACGGATGGTATGCCGCCGCCCTTGTGGATGTGCTCGACTATATTCCGGAGAAGAATCCGGGACATGCCGCTTTGGTGTCGCAGCTGGAATATCTTCTCACATCGGTCAGGAAGTATGCCGATCCCGAGACCGGCATGTGGTATCAGGTGCTTGACTGTCCGGGCAGGGAAGGGAACTATCTGGAGTCGACGTGCTCGGCCATGTTCGTGTATGCAGCCCTCAAAGGCGTACGCATGAGGTATCTCTCCCCTGAATGGCGGGACTATGCCATGGAGGCATATGGAAAGCTTGTGGACACATTCATAACGGAAAATCCCGACGGTACCCTCTCATTGACTTCGTGCTGCTCTGTGGGCGGTCTCGGAGGGAAGGACAACAGGGCTGGGGACTATGCCTATTATCTCAGCGAACCTGTCATCGACAATGACTGCAAGGGCGTGGGCCCGTTCATCTGGGCTTCGCTCGAATACGAGGCGGCAAACAATATCGACTGGCTGTATGACGGCATGTGCATCAGGGACGGACGTCCGGTGCGGGAAAAGGTGAAGCGGGAGCCTGCATTCAAGGGGGCTCTCGGCGGGGGAATGTACTCCCGCGGCGGTCGCGGCGGTGATGTCTATACCGTGACGACACTTGAGGATACCGGTGAGGAAGGCTCCCTGCGCTGGGCAGTGGAGCAGCCCGGACCGAGAATTGTCGAATTTGCCGTAGAGGGGGACATCCACCTGAAGAAGACATTGAAAATAGAGGAGCCGTACATATCCATCCTCGGTCAGACTGCTCCGGGAGAAGGGATTACCATAAGGGATCACGGGGTATATATCAATACTGACCATGTCATTGTACGGTATCTCCGGTTCCGGATGGGGTCGGCTGCAAAGGATGAGGACGACGCTCTCGGGGCAAGACATTCCGACAATGTGATCATCGACCATTGCTCCATCAGCTGGGCTACCGACGAGAATGCGTCTTTCTATGCCAACAGCAATTCCACAATCCAGTGGTGCATCATATCCGAAGCCCTCAACAGTTCCGTCCATCACAAGGGGCAGCACGGGTACGGCGGGATATGGGGAGGCCGCAACGTGACTTTCCACCACAACCTCATTGCCCACAACAACAGCCGCAATCCCCGGTTCGACCATCCTGCCGTGTACACCGGTGATGACCTCCTGTTCAGACGCGGTACCGTGGAGTTCGTCAACAATATAGTCTATAACTGGGGAATGAAGGCCATCTACGGCGGCGAGGAGGGCTGGTTCAATGTCATCGGAAACCTTTTCAGAGTCGGCAAGGGGACGAAAAACCTTGATGGAAGGTATATCGAGATATCCACATCCGAAGAGACGTCGATGATACCGGGCTCATATTTCATAGCCGGCAATATCTACGATGTCATGCCGGTTGCAGACGATGGGAATTATCTCGGCAGGAAACCCGATCTGAAGAAGATAGAGTTCAACTATACTCTCTATAATACCGTGACGACGAAAAGTCCGTTCCGTTGCCGTGTGCCGGTGGAACCGGAACCGATGGACCACGAATACAAGAAGATACTGAAGTCTGTGGGGGCTTCGAAACACAGGGACGGCATTGACAGCAGGATCGTGAAGGAATGCAGGACCGGTACCGTGACTTTCAGCGGTTCCGTGACCGGAATTCCGGGAATTATAGATTCGGAAAACGATGTCCTGTAGAGGGCGGCCCCAAAGGATAATTCCTGTGTTACTTTCGGTTCGAAAATCCTCATGTACGACAGTACACTTCTCAATTCAGTCGGACTGACATTAAAATATTTGCTCAATGAATATAAAGGAAACATTTTTTATCTTGTCATCAATAGCGGTGCTGGCAACGGCCTGCCAGGAGCATGAGCCGGAGAACGGAATGGTGATGCCTGCACCTCAGAATATCGTATGTACCAATTCATCGGGGACTCTGACCTTTTCGTGGGATGAGGTCGAAGGCG
This sequence comes from uncultured Bacteroidales bacterium, assembly GCA_944322585.1. Lineage (GTDB taxonomy): Bacteria > Bacteroidota > Bacteroidia > Bacteroidales > UBA932 > Cryptobacteroides. Next base: position 34,800 of record CALUPB010000009.1, read on the forward strand.
CGGAACAGTATGCGGCAAGGCTTGTCACGGCTGATGATGACGGGCTTGTGGAACTGCAGTATGTGACCTCCGCCACGGTGACATTTTCGGAAGATCTGGAGTCCGGGGTGTCGTATGTCTGCAAGGTGAGGGCGATGGCCGGGATGGAATATTCCGAGTTCGTGTCTTCGGAGCCTGTGGTTTTCCAGGGAGGGGAGACTCCTGACCCGGGGACCGATCCTGAGCCTGTGGAAGGGGCATACGAGGCGATGATGATACCCGCACATGAGGACGAATATCTTGCGGATACGCCTCTTGCATTCCCGGGGGCCGAGGGCGGCGGAATGTATGTCACCGGAGGCCGCGGCGGAGAGGTGCTTCATGTCACGTCGCTCGCCGATGACGGCTCATCCGGAACTTTCCGCTGGGCAGTGGAGCAGTCCGGGCCGAGGATTATCGTTTTCGATGTTGCAGGACGGATTGACCTGCGGGAGGAACTCGTAATCCGCAACGGCGACCTTACCATAGCCGGACAGACCGCTCCCGGCGACGGCATCTGTATAGCGAAAAATACAGTACGGGTCAATGCGGACAATATTATAATAAGGTTTATGCGCTTCCGTCTCGGGTATGACGGCTCGGAGTCCGACAGCGACGGTGAAGATACGATATGGGGACGATATCATGAAGACATTATCCTCGACCACTGTTCGATGTCATGGTCCGTTGACGAGGTGGCTTCTTTCTATGCCAACAGGAATTTCACCATGCAGTGGTGTCTGCTTGCTGAGGCCCTGCGCAATTCCGGGCATTCCAAGGGAGGGCACGGTTACGGAGGCATCTGGGGCGGACGTAATGCGTCGTTCCACCACAACTTTCTGGCCCACAATGACAGCCGCAATGCCCGTATCGACCATCCGGGCATCTATATCCAGGAGGACAGGGATTACCGTACCGACTATCGCGGAAATGTCGACTACCGCAACAATGTCATCTACAACTACGGCAGCAATTCCACCTATGGAGGAGAGGACGGACATTTCAATATGGTAGGAAACTATTACAAGTCCGGACCCGCGACAACGACCAACGGCAACAAGATAAGGAAGTATTTCGTGGATGCGTACTGGTATAATGCGGACAGCGAGGTGGGTTCGGCATATCCGGAACTGTATATGGAGGACAACTACAATACCGACGGTATAGATGACAAGTATCCGAAAGGTATCTATTACCATGACCAGAGTAAGTACGGGACCAATCCGGAAGGGGTTGTGCTTGAAGCGCCGCTCCCGATACGTGCCGATGATGCCACGCTGTGCCATGTCACTACCCATCCGTCTTCGGTTGTCTTCGATCCTGTGGTCGGATATGCCGGTGCTTCCCTCGTGCGCGATGATGTGGATGTCAGGGTGGCAGACAATGCGGTCAAGGGCAACTATTCCCATGAAGGCAGCAATGGCAGCACCGGAGGGCTTATCGACTCCCAGAATGATGTCGGAGGCTGGCCGGAATATTCTCAGGATACCGTCAACGAGGCCAATGACAAGACCGATGAAGACGGTGACAATATCCCGGACTGGTTCGAGGCTCTGTACGGACAGGACGGCAACCTGGAGCCTGACGCCAAGACCATCGACATCCACGGGCGCTATACCGACTTCGAGATGTATCTCCACTACCTCGTGCGCAACGTGGTCGCCGCCCAGTCCGCATCCGGGACCTATACCCCTCTCGACTGATACGGCAGCACGTCAGAACATGCCTCGTTTTCTGTAAAAGTGGTACAAGTACCGGTGATGTGTATATGGCGCCATATTTCGTTCCGATGTATATTTGCAGAAAAATCATAGCGTATGAAAAAGATTCTGTTTTTATTATCGATTGCAACAATGATTAATATCCAAGGAATTATGGCACAGGAAAAGATTACGCAGACTGCCGGGCACGTGCAGTTGGGAGAATTTGCCCCGAAATTTGCCGAACTTAACGACGACGTGCTTTTCGGGGAGGTATGGAACAGTCCGGGACTCAGTCCTCATGACCGGAGCATGATAACCATAGCGACACTTGTCGGCAAGGGAATCATCGATTCGTCGCTGACACATCATCTCCAGTTCGCCAGACAGAACGGAGTAACCCGTACCGAAATATCGGAAATGTTGACGCACATCGCCTTTTACGCAGGTTGGCCGAATGCATGGGGCGCATTCCGGCTGGCGAAGGACGTGTGGGCCGACGACACGGCTGAAGCAGACGACAGGGCCGCTTTCCAGCGGGAGATGATATTCCCTGTCGGAGAGCCGAATACCGCATATGCCAGGTATTTTATCGGCAACAGTTACCTGGCTCCGATATCCACGGAACAGATACCTTTCAATAATGTCACTTTCGAACCGGGGTGCCGCAACAACTGGCATATCCACCATGCCACTAAAGGTGGCGGACAGATGCTGGTCTGCGTGGCCGGCAAGGGCTGGTATCAGGAAGAAGGCAAGCCTGCCGTACAGATGCTTCCGGGCGATGTCATCCACATTCCCGCCAATGTGAAACACTGGCACGGTGCGGCAGCGGACAGCTGGTTTGCACATCTTGCCTTTGAAATACCGGGAGAAAACGCGTCCAACGAATGGCTGGAGCCTGTGACTGACGAAGAATACGGCAGACTCGGGAAATAGGGCAGAGTAAATCCCGCCTGGCGTGAAACAGACGGGCAAGGAGCATGTCAATATGGGGGTGACTCAAAAGTGAAAGTCATCCCCTTTTTCCGTGTTTTTCCGTGAGATAAACTTCAGTTCCTCTTTCGAATATTCGATTCCCAGAGAGTTATCAAACCTTTTGGGGCGGCCTCTTTAGGTGTGCAAGAATGTTCATTCCTGTTTCATCAGCCTGACCACATTCCATAATATCAAGCTCGGGTGATTGTTAATGCTGATTAAAATTAATCGTGTATGGTTTCATGGACGCGCTCGGATATCTTTCCCGCCTTCGGGTATTGAATCATTCGGGATTTATCCGTAAGTTTGTCTTTTAGGCAAGACAAAACTGAAAGACTATGGCAGAGGAGACATTTTCGGAGCCGCCCTTGTTACCCAAGAAGGAGTCGAACTTACCATCATCGCCCAAGGCTGGAAACAACTATACCGCAGATTGAAAACAAACCATACGCTAACTCATGACCGCCAACAATATAGACAACCGCCACATCAGGGTATTCATATCCTCCACATTCAATGACATGCAGTCCGAGCGGGACGAACTCGTCTCCAAGATATTCCCGATACTGCGGAAAAAGGCTGCTGAAAGAAATGTCACAGTCACCGACATCGACCTCAGGTGGGGCATCACGGAGGAAGAATCCCGCAACGGAAAAGTGATAGACATCTGTCTGGACGAAATCGAAAAATCGCACCCGTTCTTCATCGGACTGCTTGGCAGCCGGTACGGCTGGACCCCTGCGGAAGACAAGGATGCGGACTATGGAACCGTCATAGAACCTCGGCACGGGTGGGCCACCGATGACATCAGGAACGGGCTCAGCATCACCGAGATGGAAATACGGTACGGTGCCCTGCGCAGCGACAGCCCGGTTTACGGCAGCTTTTTCCTGAAAGACTGCGATGAAAGCGGCATCGACCCGAGACAGGCCAGGCTGAGACAGGAAATCCGGGAACAGGACCGGTATGAAGTGCACGTCTACGGCTCTATGGCTGAGTTCACGGAACAGGTCATCGGGAGCTTCGACAGACTGCTCGACACACTGTACCCTGAAGGAAGCGGCGACAGTCTCGAAAGCCGGCGCGCCCAACAGAGATACTATCTGCAGCAGAAGACCATGTATTACATACCGGACAAGGCTGCGGACAAAAGGATAGAGGACTTCCTGCATGGCTCGCGGAGCAATCTTCTCGTCACCGGGACAAGCGGTATGGGCAAATCCACCCTGCTGGCCTGGCACGCACTCAGACTCATGGAAGACGTGAATCAGGACGTAATAGCATTCTTTGCAGGGAACAGCGCTCACAATGCCACTTTCGCGGATGCCGCCCGGTGGGTCTGCCTGAATCTTTCAGACTTCCGCGGGATAGAATACGACGCTTCGGAAAATCCCTTGATACAGCTCGGGAGAATGGCCGGACAGACAGCATCCGGCAAAAGGCTCGTCATAATAATCGACGGGATAAACCAGCTGTCAGACAGCGGAGGCAACGACAGGAATCTGGTATGGTGGCCGGAATGGCCGGAAAATGTCAAGGTGATATTCTCGTCTCCGCAGAATGCGGAAATCATAAAGGAACTCGACCTTCGCGAATGGGAGCTTGCCAGCATCGGGAAAATGACGATAGACGGCCGAATAGAGCTGGCCGGGAAATACTTCAGCCAGTACAGGAAAGAACTGTCCCGGGAACAGAAAGACCTGATAGGGAACGACTGGCCGCTGCTCGGTAATACTCTGATTTACGTCAGTTTCCTTGACGAACTCCGGCGTTTCGGCTCGTTCGGCGATCTGGACAGGTTCATTTTCTCTCTTGCCGGATGCAGGGATTCAGATGAATTTTTCTCGAAACTGCTGGACCGGCAGGAAATCCTGTTCAAGGACAGCAAGGCAGACGGGCTTGTCCGGGATGTGATGACATTGATCCATCTTTCAGAGTCCGGACTGACGGAAACACAGTTGCTTTCCATCACCGGGGCGTCCAGACTTTCGCTTTCACAGCTTCTCGGCATGAACGACATGCACCTTGCAGTCAGAGGAGGCAGGGTGACGGAAGCGCATTCTATGTTCAGAAATGCCGTCTCGGCAAAATATCTCACCGACAAGGACTATGAGACGGCCCAAAGGAAAAGGCTCATAAGATACTTCGAAAACAACGGAGATGACCGGCAGGGACTGACAGAGCTCCCGTACCAATACGGCATGACGGAAGACTACGATTCACTTTACTGCTGCATCTGCAGGAAAGAGGTCCTTTCACACTTCACGGGAAGCGGCAGGAAGGACATTTTCGCTCGGTACTGGAGAAAGCTCACGGACATCAATCCCCGACGGTACGACATCCTGGGCTGCGTGTATGACCTCATAAAAGACAGCAAGACGGAACTGACTGCCGGTCTGCGGTACATCTGGCTACCTATGTTCTCAAACGATGTCCTGCAACTGTCGAACATAGCCTCCGCCTACATGAAATCGCCGGAAACATCCCGGAGACTCGCGGAAGCGATGCTGAAAGTCCTTGAAAACGAGCAGGACGATGAATACGACATATTCAGACGTTCCGCTGCTGCCACTCTGGCTTCCGCCGAAAGTCTCAGCCACAACTGGAAGAATGCGCTCCTGCATTTCCGGCAGATACTCGAAGAAGGCGGGGAGGATATGGGCTCTGCGAAGGTCAGCAACATAGGGGAAATGTTTCTTTCGATGTACGAGGATATGAAGGACGAAAAATATCTGGAGTACGCTGAAAGCATCCTCAAAGCCGTCATGCAGACAAGGGAAAAACTTTATAAGGACAATCCTTGCACCGAACTTGCAACGGCTTATGCCAACTACGCTGCCGCACTTCACTACGGGTCTGTAGACAAAAGCACGGAATACAGCTTGAAAAGCATCGAGGTGTACAAGGCCATCGAAGGGGCGGACAGTCTCGATGCAGCCATAGAATACAGCAACCTGGCGATCGTATATGCCGGCATTCAGCCGCAGAAGGCCCGGGACTACGGAGAAGAGGCCTTGCGCATATTCAGGGTGGTCGGAGGAGAGGAATCCGTACATACCGTGGAGACTCACCTGCTTTTAGGCAAGATCTGCATGAATCTCGGAGACTGGGAAAGTGCCTGCAGTCATTATGAGGCGGCATCCATAAGACCGGAGACGGCAGAGAATGCAGGGTTGGGGACTTACGGCGTATACGACCTCCTGTTCAAGGCCCAGTACTTCAGCGGAAGATACGAGGAAGCCGTCCGCACCATGGAAAAGACCATCGGCCTCGCCAGCAAAGACAGCCGGGAGAATATCCGCAGATGGGCCGATGCCGGGAAAGCGTACCTGAAACTCAAGGACTCCGCTTCCTGCCGCCGCTGCTATGAAAAGGCGATAAGTCTTTCGATGGAGTCGGGAGACCACGGTGCGGAACTGGAGAACCGTTACTATTATTCGATGGCACTCAACGACATGGGTGGTGCCGGAGAGTCGAACGAAATGCTTTCCCTCATCATCTCGAAAGCCGGAGAGTACGGTCTCGAAGAAAGCAAGGTCGTGGCATACGCGCTCTACAACAGGGCCATGTCCGGCATCCTTACCGGAGAAAAGCCTCAGGACGGTATCGCCGACATCGAGAGGGCGATAGCCATCCTTGAAAACCGGTACAGCGACGATGTCCGGCTGATCGAAGAGTACCGGAACGGGCTGGAGATGGCCTGTGCGAAGCTCAGCGGGGAGAGTCAGGAGAAAGCAGAGATTCCGGAGGCGGAAGAGATGAAGACTTACCTCGGAGAGGGTCTGGAGGAAATTTCTGAGATTTTCGCCTCGGGAATGCTCGATTTCAGGCAGCATCTGTACCCGTCTGCCGTATACAAGTTCGAAACCGTGCTGGAACGCATCGGGGACAGCGGAAACCTTTCTGCACAGGGTCTTGCAAAAAGGTATCTTGCCTTTGCCGAAGAACTGATTTTCCGCTCCGGTGAAGGACAGTACACTGCAGACGGCATCAGGGATACATACCTCGCCGCCGTAAATGACGCTATGGCGGACAACAATATGGTTCTGGCCCGCGGGACAAGCCACGATTATGCCGAATTCTGCTGGCATCTCGGGGATTTCCATGCGGCGGAGAACGGCTACTGGGACGAGATTCTGTTCGGGTATTACGGTCAGGACTTCTATTCGTTCGAATCGGCCAGGGCATTCTACAATCTCGGCCCTGCCATCGAAAAACAGTATGATTCCGATTCTTCGGCCCCGCTGATGCTCGCGCTGTATTCTCTCAGCTATGCCGTCAACCTCAATTCCGGGACCGTATCCGAAGAGCTGAATGAGGGGCTGGAGCAAAGTATCGGATACTACGCCGAAGAAGCGGGAACAGAAGGGACGTATACCATAAAGCCTGGAGAGTCCGTAAAGGCAGTCCTCGCATATCTCGGCACATCGGACTACAGCCGCAAATACCTGATGACAATGGTATTGGCCTTCTGGATGGTCCGATATTACTCCGTTTCGGAGGCAAAAGACAAGGCGACGGAACTTGAATTCAGGTGCGAGTACGTGCGGGCTGCGATTTCCGAAGGACAGCTCCTCGCAGCCAAAGATACGATAGACAAAAGCCTCCCTCTGTTCGAAGAATACGGAGACCCCGGTCTGCTCGAAAGGATACGGTTACTTGCGTGCTGTTTCCACGTCCATGTACACGACACCGATGCTGCATACGAAGTCTGCCGGAAATACGGTATCAGTGATGGTATAGTCATGCTTCTGGAGGAGTCGTGCTGTCCTTGCACCGGCGCATACAGGAAAGGCAGTACTGAAGATGCCGGGAAAGCTGCGGCGGAACTTATGGAAAAAGACGCGCAGGAGCTGACGGAAAGCGAATGCTACGATATGATCCTGTACAACGACCTCGTCGGCAACAGGTACGAAGCCCGGAAATATGCTGAAATCTGGAAAGGGAAATCACTCGAAAGCAGGCCGGACTACGCTGATCTTTTCCGTCCGGCATATGAAAGGATAGCCGGTATCATAAATCTTCCGGAACAGGACTAAAATTGCAGGAACCATGAAAACAGCAGATGTAAAAGATATGATCAACGAAACGCTCGCCTCGGCGGCACTGCCGGAAGATGCGGAGATAAAGGAACTTCTTGCCCGGATGGACGCGGCAAACGGAGACGAGCGGGAAAGCGCGAAGGTTGCAGAGGAAATCGCCGGGCTGCTCAAACGTATCGGCACGGTTCCATTGAACCTCGACAGCAACCAGGATCTGCTTCTTGCCCACACGATTCTGGTGAAGTCGCTGAACGACAACGATACGGCACTCCTGAAATACGCCCTGATAGCCATGCACAACCGTTTCATGCTCGGGGACATGCTGGAACAGGGTTTTGCCGCCGAGGCGCTGATGAAGATCTTCATTCACGGCAAGGAACATGTCATGAAACTTCTGGCGGAGTTTGCGGGGACAGCTGCGGAAGATTCTTTCTACGGTCGTTTTTTAGACAGGGAAGACATGGAGTCTGCCGACGGAAGCCGGCTATATGCGGAGCTCATGAGGGCTGTGCTTCCCTCCCTGCACTGGCTCGTGCAGACATACCCGGACTATCCCTGCTTCATGACGCCGGAAGAGATTGATAATTTTCAGGATACGGTCTGCAGCGGTAAAGGCGGCAAGGATGCTCTGCCGAAATTTTCAGCCTTCTGCAGGATGCTGTACGCAGTCATATAGGCTTTTTCGCCCCCTGTCATTTCGCGCTTAGTCGAGAGATCTGCCCATATTATCATCCACGGACTTCCCCGACTACGCTCGGGATGACAAAGTGAGAATCAGTCCTCGACCACACTCTGGATGACATTGGTCGGGATGACAATAGTGAAGCCGGCAATGGCCATCAGGTAGGGCAGGTTGACTATCACCTGCCTGTCCTTGAATTTCTCGCTCTCCGCCAACTCATGGTAAGGGACTATCAGAGGATGGATACGGTGCACATCGTCTCTTGTCTTCCCGTATTTCCAGCCTTCGATGGAACGCTCGGCATTCCACCGGTATTTCTCCATCCGCATCAGGACCGACAGCCGGGCATTGTCCAGAGCCTTGCGGAAGTCCTCCGGTGAGACAGCCTTCCCCGCCGCGTGCGATGAGCGCATTACCCTGTATCCCAGCGTGTTCAGATATGTCATGTAAGCGTCTACCTGATATCTGTTGGCCCAACGCATGTTCTCCTCCATCTCCATCCAGCTGCCTGCGGCTTCCGCCTTCCCTTTTGCGAACGCGGAGACATCGCCCGCCTTCATGTAGCCGTACATTTCACGGATAAATCCTTCCCGGACATACTCCTGATTCACATATGACGGGAGTTCGTCCAGGAGCATGGACTTCGAAATGCCCTGCTCCAGCATGCCGAACACCTTGACATTCCTGTAACGCCCCTTGTCATTGTGTATTATCCTTCCCATATCTGTCTGCATCTCCTGCCTGATGAGTACCCTCGCTTCGCTCCGGTATATCTCGCCCGGAAGATTCAGACCGAGGATGATGCTCTCGTCCGGGTCACTTATGCAGACTGCCACCGTAAGCATCTGCCGGGAATCGGCGGCCCATTGCACCAGACTTTCCCGGACCGGTGAACTGCACAGATCTTCGTTACGGTAATCCACCCGTATGTCATCTATTGCATCAATATACGGGAACTGTGCCATGAAATGCTGTTTCAGCGGCTCCACATCCCTGTCTATCACGGTTATCTCCGTCCTTATGCGTGACCCGCTTTCCGCAGCATCGTCATAATTGGCATAATGGCACACTCTCATGGCTTCCAAAAGCAGGGCCTGTCCCATGGCACCGAAGCCGGCGATGACCAGATGCACATGCCTGTCATTGCCTTGCAATCCACCGTCAGGAGAAAGCCGTATCGGGTCATAGTCCACAGAATCATACAGCCTGTCTTCATCTTCTTCCACGGTGTAGTGAGTCCACAGACGGCGTGCCCAGTTCTCATACAGGTTGAAAGGCCTGAAATAGATTCCCTTCAACTCCGCCCGTTCCTTGTCGGACAGCGCCAGTTTCTGGATCACGCTGTAGGACCCTATCCGCTCCGACAGGGTGTAGACGGGGAGTTTGTGACCTGCAGCCGCCGGGCCTTTCAGTCTGCCGACACTGCGTACGCACTGTATGTTTTTCGAATCCCTTCCATAATCCCCCTCCTCACCGAGGATATACACTTCCTTCGCCTTGTCTATGTTCAGGCGCCGGAGTTCCTCCATGGACTCTATGTTGCCGAAATAAATGTACACCTGCCGCTCCTCTTCCCTGTCCAGACTTGCCTGCAGACCGTGGCGCACCTTCTCGCTCTCACGGCTGCTCATGACGACTACAGGCGCTTCCGGGTCGATCCTGTGCAACTCCCTTATGAGACTGACGATGATATCCCCGCAGCCGATTATCACATAATGGCCGCTTATCGACTTATAGTACGCCTTGCCCGTACGCACGGTCTCGACGCGGCGTTCGATGATGTTCGATATGGTGGATATGAGGACTCCTCCAAGCAGGACGGAACCCAGCAGACTGACAATGCTTACAACCAGCCTGTTGCCCCAGCTTTCCTGGGCAAGCTGGTTCCCGGGGTCCACGAAATTGTTGTACAGCACCCACATCTGTTCGGCCCATCCGCCGTTCTCGCTCAAGGCGATACCCGAGAATGTCACGACTATAAAGGCAAAGAGAAGTACCCCGGAAATCACCGCCACGAGCAGTGTAAGTTGCCCCTTGAGTCCGCCGGAAATGGTCCGGTCTATGAATTCCTGAGAAAGGATCTTCCGTTTCATCGGTCAGACTTTTTTATTGAGTATCCTGATTTGAGGATGAATCTGAGGGTCTGGATGGCCGTTTTTCTGTCATACTCCTTCTCCGATTCAGGCAATTGGTCATACGGCACGAGACAAGGATGGTGTTTCAGCTTATCGTCACGTTTTTCTCCCCACACCCAGCCTTCCGCCATGCGGGCAGCTGCCCATACTTCATGTACATTTTCCGCCATACGCTCCGAAAGCGCCATGATATCCTCCGGCAACTCCACGTCATCGGCAAAAACCGGGGATGGTTTGTAGGCATTGTTCTTCATATCTGGAATTTTCCACAAGATACGCTTTTTCCCGCTTATGATCAACACCCGGAGCCGGAATCCGACTCTCCGATTGCCATACTCACTTTGCCGGGGGCTTACGATATTTTCCGCATGAAAAGAATAGGATTGAATGTCATAAACAGTAATTGCTGACAGAAACCGATACTGTCGGGGAACGGCACAGGCGGGCATACTGGGGATATTGCGGGCGTGCGGCTAAAAGTACAAGCATTGCGATAATTTTTGACATCGATATAGCAGTCAATGTTCTAATTTCGCATATCCGAAATAGGGGACAGTCCGGAGGAAACCGGCTCTCCACTTCCGGGTAAGGCGACAATTGATAACACTAAGAAGTTGTTTTGAATTTTTGCGATATAAATTATCGCCGAAAAGGCAAATAAAAGAATCTTTGGAAAAATTCAAGACAGTTTCTGATATTTTAACCAAAAAGTTCTTATATGAAGAATCTGATGTACAGGATTTCTCTCTTGTCCGCTGGATTGTTTGCGTCCATGGCTATCGCCGGCGCCCAGCAGATCAAGGGTGTTGTCTCTGATGCGAACGGTGATCCCCTTGTGGGCGTATCCGTTTTCGTGGACGGCACCACAATAGGAGTATCGACGGATGTTGACGGGAAGTATTCCATCGACATTCCTGATGCCAAGGGCAAGACCCTTGTATTCTCATGTATAGGTATGGCCACCAAGGAAATTCTTATCGGCCAGAACACTACCGTCAATATCACCCTCGAAGAGGACACCAATTTCCTCGACGAGACGGTCGTCATCGGTTACGCTACTGTCAAGCGCCGGGATTTGCTGGGCTCCGTGACTTCCGTGGGAGCGGATGCCATTGCGGCCGTGCCGGTGACTACGGTCGGGGAGGCCCTAACGGGCAAGATGGCCGGTGTCCAGGTGACCACTACCGAGGGAGACCCCGATGCGGAGATAAAGATCCGTGTCAGGGGGACAGGTTCCATCACCCAGGACAGCTCTCCTCTGTTTATAGTGGACGGTTTCCCTGTGGACAACATTTCCGACATTGCGGCTTCCGATATACAGTCCATAGATGTCCTCAAGGATGCCTTCTCTACGGCTATCTACGGTTCCCGCGGAGCCAACGGAGTCGTGCTCGTGACCACGAAGTCAGGGGGGGCAGGCAAGATTTCCGTCAGCTACGATGCCTACTACGGACTCAAGAAAATGGCCAACAAGGACGCCATCCAGGCGATGTCTCCGTACGAATTCGTCCGTTCACAGTATGAACTGGCCATGTTGAGGGATACCCCGGACGAGAACTATACGGCAGTATTCGGACCTTTCGAGGATATGGATCTGTACAGGAATGTCCAGGGTAATGACTGGATAAACCAGGTCTTCGGACGTACCGGGGAGACATTCAACCATAATCTTACTGTCTCCGGCCGTTCGGACAAGGTGACCTGGACCGCCAGCTACAACCATATCAACGACAAGGCCATCATGCTCGGATCCGACTACCACAGGGACAACCTCCGGTTCAAGACCCGCTACAAGCCTATAAAGCAGCTGACCTTCGACCTGAATGTCCGCTATTCCTACACCAAGATCATGGGGGCAGGAGCCAATTCGATGAACGACAGCGGTTCCACATCCGGTAACGGACGTCTCAAACATGCCGTTCAGTATACTCCGATACCTCTCAATGTATCGGCTGCCGGAGATGATGTGGACGAGAGCTACGGCGACAACGCCCCTCCTGTACAGTCGGTATGGGACAATGACAACAAGCGTGTGCGCCAGAGCTGGAACGCCAATGCTGCAGTTACATGGCATATCATCGACAACCTCGACCTCAAGGTGGAAGGCGGACTCGAGACCTACAGCCAGGTCAACAACCGTTTCTACGGAATCACTACCTATTATGTAGGCCAGACGGCCGAGTCCGACTACAGGGACATGCCGGCTGCAATGTACACCGACCTCGACCGCAAGCGCATACGCAACACCAACACCCTCACATACAATTTCGGGGAAGTCATAAAGGATGACCGCCACAAGGTTGACCTGCTCGTCGGTGAGGAGATGATCATAACCAAGGAAAACCAGTTCTCCACCACGGTGGAAGGATTTCCGGTGCAGTTCAACTCGGAGCAGGCATGGAGCATGATGACTATAGGACATACCAGGACTTCGAACAACCTCTACTACCCGGACGACCGTCTGCTCTCTTTCTTCGGACGTGTCAACTACGACTATGACGGCAGGTATTCGATAGCCGCCACATTCCGCGCCGACGGTTCGTCAAGGTTCGCGCAGGGACATCAGTGGGGTTTCTTCCCGTCGGCCGCCGCTTCCTGGACCATTTCCAACGAGAAATGGATGCAGGGTGCCTCCCGCTGGCTTGACAACCTCAAACTGCGCTACAGTTTCGGTACCGCGGGCAACAACAATATCCCGCAGAATGTCACCGACCTCATGTACGAGGCATACAGTACGGGAGACCGCCTTTCCAACGGTACGGTCATCTTCCGTCCTGTCACTGACGGTGGCGACACCATCCTTGCCAACAACGACCTTTCATGGGAGACCACCTGGTCACATAATATAGGTATAGACTTCTCGTTCTGGAAAAGCCGGTTCAACGGTTCCATCGAACTTTACCACAACACCACCAGGGATCTGCTTATCCAGTATCCGACGGCAGGTTCCGGATATGAGGGTCAGTACAGGAACCTCGGTTCCGTGATGAACCGGGGAGCGGAGTTCTCGTTCAATGTAGTTCTTGTGGAGAAGAAGAATTTCGGTCTCATGTTCAGCGGCAATATCAGTATCAACGAGAACCGTGTCCTCAGTCTCGGAGGCATGGACAGCATCGTCCAGTCTTCCGGATGGACTTCCACAGGTGTCGGTTCCGACTATAAGGTAGAAGTGGGACAGCCTCTCGGAAACATGTACGGCTATCAGGTGGAGGGGATATATACCACCGGTGATTTTACCTATGACAACGGCTGGCAGCGCAATGAAGGCGTAGCCAATGCCTACTCGCTTCTCGGTACCGAAGGCTTCCGTCCGGGAGGAATGAAGATAAGGAACAGCAACGGTGACGATGTCATCGATGACAAGGACAAGACTGTCATAGGCAATGCCCTGCCGCTCGGGACGGGTGGTTTCAGCCTTTCCGGCAACCTGTACGGCTTCGATTTCGCCGCCAATTTCAACTATGTATTCGGCAACGATGTCTATAACGCCAACAAGGTCGAGTTCTCTTCCACAGCCGGGTATTACAGACGTAACCTGCTCAATACCATGGAGACGGGCAAGAGGTGGACCAATATCGACTGGAGCACCGGCGAACTCATTACCGATGCCGCCACTCTCGATGCCATGAACGAGGGCGTCACCCAGTGGGCTCCGTTCACATCCAGCAGGGTATTCACCGACTGGGCTGTAGAGGACGGCTCTTTCCTCAGGCTGCAGTCAGCCACCATCGGCTACACCCTGCCACAGAAACTGACCCTGAAGGCCAAGATACAGAGGCTCCGTTTCTATGTGACCGGGACGAATCTCTTCTGTCTTACGGCCTATTCCGGCTATGACCCTGAAGTGGATACCCGCCGTGCAACACCTCTTACCCCTGGTGTGGACTATTCCGCCTACCCTAAGAGCATCGGCTTCGTGGCCGGAGTCAACATCACATTCTGACCGGCATGAACAAGAACAATCAAATGGTTTCAGACAATATGAAATTCATACGCAATATATTTATAGGTGCAGGGATGCTGTCCATGCTGGCAGCTGTTTCCTGCGAGAACGGCCTGTCATCCACTTCTCCTTCCATCCTTACAGAGGAACAGGTATATTCCGACTACAATCTTGCAGAGATGGGTGTCCTGTCCATCTATGAGATGCTGACAGTCCAGTACAGCCACAGGGACCGCTATCTTCCGTGGTATGGCTTCAACACGGACATAGAGTGCTATTCAAGTACGAGCGACAGCGACAAGACACGCATAGCTCAGTATTATACCAATGCCGGCTCCAAGGAAATGGACAATGCCAACGGCAATTCATACAATAACCTCGTATCCGGAATAGAAAGGGCCAATCTCGCCATCCGGGGGCTTGAAGCCTATGCGGACCTCACGAACCCTGACATGAGATATCTCAGGGCTGAGGCCATCACGGCCAGGGCATTCCTCTATGTGGAACTTCTCAAGGCATACGGTGAGGTGCCGGCGCGTTTCGAGCCTATCAATAATGACAACATGTATATCAACAAGTCCGACAAGGATGTGATATACAAGAGACTCATCTCAGACCTCGAAGGGGTTTTCGATGACCTCCCGTGGCCTGGACAGTCCACGGTTACGATGAAGACCGACAGGGTAAGCAAGGCTTTCGCCAAAGGTCTCTATGCCCGTATCTGTCTGATGGCATCCGGCTATTCCAACCGTCCTGACGCCGGTCAGGTGGGGACTGGAGCCCTCGGGAAGAGCAGGCTTTCGGACGATCCGGAGCTTCAGAAATCGGTCCTTTACCCCAAGGCTCTTGCCCAGCTGGAGGACATCATAGACAATTCAGGTCTTGATCTCTATCCGAGCTACGAGCAGCTCTGGAGGGATTTCAACAACTTCGACCTGCAGGCCGGGAAGGAAGTCATCTTCGTGATACCGTTCGGTGACGGCCGCGGACGCTGGAACTATACATTCGCCATCCCGACCACGGCAGGCACGGCCGGCAACCAGTCCACAAAAGACCTTGGCGGCAGTGTGGGAGTCGTTCCTTCATTCTATTACAAATATGCCGAGGGCGACACACGCAGGGACATCAGCTGTGTCAACTACGAGTGGGAGAAGGATGCCTCCGGCAACGATGTACAGGTCCCTGCGGGATTGATGAACTGGTATTTCGGGAAATTCAGGTTCGAATGGATGGAGACCCGTCCTATGGTCAGCGACATGGATGACGGTGCCAAGCCGGTCTATATGAGATATTCCGACATCCTCCTGATGGCGGCGGAGATTGCCGCAAGTCCGGAGTCCGGTACGTCCCAGAACCTTGCGGATGCCCGCAGCTGGTTCCTCGAAGTGCGCGGCAGGGCATTCGGTGGGGATAAGGCTGCTGCTGAGGCAGGACTTGACCTCGGAAACGCTGACGGCATCTTCAATGCCATCGTGGACGAGAGGGCTTTCGAGTTCGTGGGAGAATTCCTCCGCAAGGCCGACCTTATCCGTTGGAACATGCTTGCGGAAAAGCTCACAGAGGCGCAGAATGACATAAAGGCAATGGAAACCTACAATATGGGGCCGGGCCTGTGGTACAGATATCCTGACGGTGACGGGGTCATCGAGATGTACGGCAACCATCCGGGAGAGACAGTATCGAGCGACCAGATGCCGGCAGGCTGGACTTCCGGCTATACCCACACGGACAGCGACGGTGATCCGTCCGACTATCTGGACGATGAGAGCATATCCGACCGTGCCAATACCCTGTGGCATAAGGATCTTGGATCGACGATATATGTTGCCGGGAACCATGAAAGCCAGGGTGAGGTCAATTTCAACCAGCACCAGTACTGGCCAATTCCGCAGACGACCATCAATGACCAGAGGGGTGCCCTCAAGAATGACTACGGCTATTGATGACCGGTCCCTGCCCGGGGCGCTGTCTGCGTACATCCGTCCCGGACAACAAGACAATCCGATTATTGAATAAAACAAGACTACGATGAAAAACATATCCGCAAAAATACTTGTTCTCGCCTCCCTCTGCGGCGCTTTCTGGATGTCCTCGGGATGCGCCCGGATACCGGAGATAGAGACGGCGCTGGTGCTGGACCGCTGTCTGACCCCGACCAACCTGTCGAGGACACCGCACGGGGAATCCGTGACATTCACATGGTCCACTTCCAAGGGCTCCACTTCCTATGTCATCGAGATATATTCCGATGAGAACGACCCTGACGGTTCCATAGAGTACGATGCCACCAATGTCACTGAAGGAACCTACACTTTTGAAGGCCTTGAAATAGACAGGACTTTCCATGCACGTGTGAAGGGTGTGAGCGAGGAAATAGGAGATTCCCGCTGGGCGGTTTTCGCCTCTTTCGATACCTATTCCGCAAGGGAGCCGGTGGCAGATCTTGCAGTGGGGGAGAGACAGCAGACATCCATACAGCTGACCTGGACTCCGGATACTTCGGAAGACCCTGAAGCATCGGCTGATGCAGGTGTCAATGCCATATGGTACGTCCCGGCATCCGACCCTGAGGCAGAGCCGGAAGTCTTTGACGTGGATGAAGCCGCAGCCGAGGCCGGGGATGTCACCGTCACCGGACTTGCGGCAGGAGTGAAATATATCCTGACTGTCCATTACGGCAACGCACCGCGCGGTTCCGTGTCGGCCTATACCCTTCCTGATACGAAGAATGCACAGGAAGTGTCATCTTCAGAGGCACTTGTACAGGCTCTCAATGACGGCGCCGAAGAGATTCTCCTGAAATATTCAGGTTCGCCTTACGACCTTGGCTATTCCACTGAAGAAGGCGTCGAACCGGCGGTCTCCCTCGAAGATCTCGACCATCCTGTCACCATCTACGGTGAAGAAGGAAACGGCGAGTCAGGCAATTTCCCTGTAGTCTACGGCAATTTCACCATAGCTGACGGATGTACATCCATCATATTGGAGAACATGGCTTTCGACGGAGAGAATTATGACACCGCCCACCTTTTGAGTTTCAATGAACTGACGACCGATATACAGACAATTTCCATAAGGAATTGTACATTGACAGGTTTTAAGAGAGGAATAGCATACCCTGGAGATAAAAAGGTACCTGCCATACAGAATTTTATAATCGATGATATCGTGATGTCCGATACTTCCGGAGACGGTGGGGAATCTATCGGTTTCAGGAAATCCGGATGTGCTTTCGGGACGATTTCCATTACGAATTCCACGTTCGATGGCGGGATGAGAGACTTTCTGAGAATCGATGGTGACGAAGAAGCTCCAAATACGATTGGTACATTGGTAATTTCCAACAATACCTTCAACAACCTTACGACAGCATCAGGCTCCAATGGCCTTTTCTATGTGCGTGCCGCCATATCTTCTGCAACCTTGACCGGAAATATTTTCATGAACATGGAAAACAGTACCGCATCCTATGTGTGGTGCAAGGATAATGCAGGGACATTCAAGCCATCAGTTGTCGAGAATAATTTCTTCTACAATATCGGAGGCAATTTTTGGAATGAGAAGGTATTTACCGAGGCAGCTGCTGTTGCCGGAGGAGGAGCTGTCCTGACTGAAGATCCGTGCGCGGAAAGTGTGGCAGGCGATTTCCATGTGATGAACGCCGATGTGATGGCAGCAGGAGCCGGTGACCCGCGCTGGCTTGTGGAAGGCTATGTCAAGCCAGAGGAAGACCTGACTCTGAATGTCATCGCCCCGACCTATGTATGGGACTTCACCGACGGCAGCGCGTTCTACAGTACTGCCGACAAGGACATGGTGCGCGGAGGCCTGCGCTTCTATGTGACTTCCAATCCGGTAGAGTTCGACACCGACAACGGACGTCTCTATTTTACGGCAGCCGGGCAGATGGGGGCTACCGAGCCGACAGACTGTGCGATAGGCTTCAAGGTCAACAGGCCGGGCTCAGTGGTCATATCCACTTCTCCGTCCATAATCTATCCTGAGGCCCATGCCACAGTTTCCCTTGACGGAAAGCATGTGGGGGCAGTCCCTGCGGATGCGGAGGAGTTCCAGGTGTCCATTGACATTACAGAGGGAGAGGAGCACATGGTCTACATCTATGGCTGCGATCCGTTCTATATCACTTCCCTTACATGGTCGGACTATATCGGCGGAGGCGACACCCAGCTTGCAACGCCGGAGAATGTACAGCTGACGGCAGCCTCGGCCACTGTTGATTCATCCGACCCTGTCATCCTTTCCTGGGACGAAGTGCCTGATGCGGGTTCATACGACATCATGAACGGTGAGGAAGTCTTCGCTACAGTTACGGAACCTTCATATGAAATCATCCCTTCCGCTGTCGGTGCAGGTATATATAATTTTACAATTGTTGCCAAACCGGCTGTTGACGATGCAATCAGGGAGGCATCCGAGCCGTCTGAAGTGAAACGTTTCGAAGTAGTCGAGATCCTGTCGCCTGTTTCGGCCTATAGTCCGACGACCTGGGGAGAAGACTATTTCGCCGGATTGGCTGCCATGTTCCCTGACGGAATAACAAGTGATGGAGTGTACGGCAATCTGGGATTCGTCTGTGGAGGGAGCACCTTTAAGTTTGGTACTACGGGAGAAGCGAGCAGAGTGCAGTCCGGAAGCGGCGATCCCGGAACCAAGGCTTGCTACCAGATAATGGTTCCGGGGCCTGGAACGCTCAATATACAGGCTATTTCTTCTGGAGACGCCCGTAATATCGATGTGTATGCAGGGACGGCATTGAAGGGAACTTACAATGCTCCCGGTAAAGAAGAGACGGCTGCTTCTCATGATATCGTATTCAGCGATACGGAAGTTTCATCAGGCAGTATAATCAATATATGCAGTAATGGCGGGTCTGTCAATTATCTGTCATTTACCTGGACTCCGGAAGACGGCGGACAGAGCGGCTCCATCGGCTATGACGAGACTGCCATCAATGAACCGTTCGTGGCGAATTTCTCTGATCAGACGGTGTATGTTCCAGGGGAAGTTACGACGATACGTACCACAACCGATAACCTTACATGGGGCGGCACTGAAGGCAAAAAAATGACATTTGATTCGGCCCGGGAAGCTGGCGGAAGAATCAAATTCGAAGGCTCTGCAGATTCGGACGGGTCGGAAATACCGACGTTCAGGTACATGTCTTTCCGTGTGACGACTCCGGGAACAGTGTCATATAAGTTCATATCCTCGAATTCGACCGCTAATCGTCCGTTTGTACTGATCCTCGCAAAACAGGTTGAAGGACAGACGCAAATCGTGAAACTCCATTCCGGGCAGACACCTTTGGATAACCAGAAGGATACTGTTGAAGCTACGGAAACCGAAATTACTGCGGAGCACCTTGCCGGTACCACAGAAACGGCTGTCGTATATCTGTTCAGTACTGACGGTGGAGCCAATCTGTATGAATTCGGCTGGACTCCTGCACAGTAGCTGCTATAACCTAAAATACATATAAAACTTCATCAGAGGCCGGCCTTGAAATTTCGGGGCGGCCTCTCTTTAGTTCGCTTATCCCGCAAAAATGCCCGATGTGCCATAATCAGGGGTATTGTCGCGGACAGCCATCATTAAAAATTCATATAAAAATTGCAGAAGATTGAAGAACGTATTGAAATTTATCTTATCTTTACATCCGATTTGTGAAAATAAGCATGAACCTCAATTCACTTTCGATAATTAACGGTATAGCTGCGATAATTATTGTCGTGGTCATTATTTCCGTCATTATTATCCGATAGTGACAAGGGGTTTCATTGGTGCATAATAAAAGTCGCTTGCGGTGCTGATGAACCTTGACGCCCGCAAGCGACTTTTTTATGTAATATGACTGAATTGAGAAGCAGCAGGAGTCTTTCGGGACGCAAGATGGCCGGGGCGAGAGCCCTGTGGAGAGCGAACGGGATGAAGGAAGAACATTTCGGGAAACCCGTGATAGCGATAGTGAATTCGTTTACCCAGTTCGTTCCGGGGCATATGCACCTGCATGGAATAGGTCAGCGGATAAAGGCAAGGATAGAGGCTGCCGGATGTTTTGCAGCAGAATTCAATACCGTGGCAATCGATGACGGTATTGCCATGGGGCACGGCGGAATGCTCTATTCTCTCCCGTCAAGGGATCTCATAGCTGACAGTATCGAATACATGTGCAATGCGCATTGCGCTGATGCCATGATCTGCATCTCCAACTGCGACAAGGTGACGCCCGGTATGCTGATGGCCGCCATGCGTCTCAATATTCCGGCTGTATTCGTCTCGGGCGGGCCTATGGAAGCAGGCCGGACAGGAGGGAAGGACTACGACTTAGTGGACGTAATGGTCAAAGGGGCGGATCCGTCCGTCCCGGAGGCTGAGCTTGCGGAACTGGAAAGAAAAGGTTGTCCTACCTGCGGCTGCTGTTCCGGCATGTTTACCGCCAATTCCATGAACTGCCTTTCCGAGGCTCTCGGCCTGGCCCCGGCCGGCAACGGCACTGTCCTTTCGACACACAGACAGCGTTATGACTTGTTCATGAAGGGTGCGGATTTGATTGTCAGGAATGCCATGGCATATTATAGGGATGGCGATGAATCCGTATTGCCGCGTTCCGTTGCCACAAAGGCGGCTTTCCTCAATGCGATGTCGCTTGATATAGCCATGGGCGGTTCCACCAATACGGTGCTTCATCTGCTTGCCATAGCGCGGGAAGCGGGTGTGGATTTCACCATGGATGATATTGATTCCCTTTCACGACGTGTTCCGGTGCTGTGCAAGGTGGCCCCGAGCAGCCGTTATCATGTGCAGGATGTCAACCGTGCCGGCGGAGTGATGGGAATACTTGCGGAGCTCGACAGGGGCGGTTTCCTCGATACTTCCGTGCGCAGGGTGGATTATCCGTCGCTTGCCGCAGCTCTTGCAGCCAACGATGTGATGAGTCCGGACACCCTTTCCGAAGATGCCCGCAAAAGATATCTGGCCGCTCCGGGAGGCAGGCCGTGTTCCGAATTGGGACTTATTGACACTTGTTATGACAGCCTTGACACCGACAGGGAGCACGGATGTGTCAGGGATACGGCCCATCCTTATTTCAGGGACGGGGGACTGGCCGTACTGAAGGGAAATCTGGCGGAGGACGGCTGTATAGTCAAGACTGCCGGGGTGGACAGCAGGATATGGAAGTTCAGGGGACCGGCAGTGGTGTTCGAGTCTCAGGAGGAGGCTTCGGAAGGCATCCTTGCAGGAAGGGTCAAGGCCGGAGATGTAGTGGTCATACGGTATGAAGGCCCTAAGGGCGGACCCGGTATGCAGGAGATGCTGTATCCTACCTCGTATCTCAAGAGCATGAAGATAGACAGGGAATGCGCCCTTGTGACGGACGGGCGTTTTTCAGGCGGGACTTCCGGTTTGTCAATAGGCCATGTCTCACCCGAAGCAGCTTCGGGAGGGGTGATAGCCCTTGTCAGGGACGGGGACATGGTGTCGATAGACATTCCGTTCAGGACCATTGTCCTGGAAGTGCCCCGGGAGGAACTGGAAAGACGCAGGACGGAACAGGAGGCCAGGGGCAAGGATGCCTGGACCCCGCTTCACCGCGACAGACAGGTGAGCCGTGCCCTGAGGTTCTATGCTTCCGCCGTTTCCTCTGCCGACAAAGGTGCGGTGCGGCTGATATGAATCCGATACATGAATTTCAGGAACTGGAAATGACAGAGAAGAAAAACATACGAGGTACCGAGGCTCTGCTGCTTGCTCTCATCGAGGAAGGAGTGGACACCGTTTTCGGGTATCCGGGAGGGGCGATAATGCCTCTCTATGATGAACTGTATGATTACGGAGACAGGATAAGACACATTCTTGTGCGCCATGAACAGGGAGCGGTACATGCCGCCCAGGGCTATGCCCGTAGTTCGGGACGGACAGGAGTCTGCATGGCTACGGCCGGGCCGGGTGCTACCAATTTCGTGACGGGGATTGCTGATGCGATGCTTGATTCGACACCTCTCGTATGCATTACCGCACAGGTGGGCAAGGAAAATCTCGGGACAGGCTTTTTCCAGGAGGCGGACATGATAAACATCACCCTTCCCATCACCAAATGGAGCTATCAGATTACGACTGCGGAAGAGATACCTGAAACAGTAGCCAAGGCTTTCCATATCGCTTCTTCGGGACGTCCCGGACCTGTCGTGATAAGTTTCACGAAGAATGCGCAGGTGGAACGGCTCGATTTCCGGTATGACAGGAATTCTTTCCTGTCGGGATTCAGAGAGGCCGGAAGGTCTTGCAGACAGGACATGTATGGGATGCAGAAAGCTCCGGAGACCGGCAGTCCGGTAGCCGGGCAGTGCAGTGATGGAATGCCGGATATTCCGGTATCATGCAGCCCTGGAATTCTGCGGCAGGGAAATGCGACGGGATACGGGCTGTCGGGCGAGGCCGCTTCCATAGCCCGGGTGCTCAATGCTGCAGAAAGGCCTGTGATAATAGCGGGGCATGGCGTGATACTGTCGGGGGCTGAAAACGTCTTGCTGGAACTGGCCGAAGCCGGGAATATTCCTGTCGCGACTACATTGCTCGGGCTTTCGTCATTCCCTACAGGACATCCCCTCTGGCTCGGAAATGTCGGGATGCACGGACATCTTGCCGCCAACCGCATGGTCCAGAAGTCGGATCTTGTCATGGCTGTCGGAATGCGTTTCAGCGACAGGACTACCGGAGCCCCTTCCGGATTCGCTCCTGAGGCAAGGATTGTCCATATAGACATAGATTCATCGGAAATAGGAAAGAACGTCAGGACCGATGTCGCTCTCATCGCTGATGCAAAGGCGGCTCTTGAAGCGGTAATGGCTTCGGGAGTACGGTACTCCGGCCGTCAGGAATGGCTTTCCCTTGCAGTTGAGTACAGACACGAGGAGGATATGACAATACGGAAGAGGGATATGGAAGGAGAGGAGTCCGGGTCCGGTTCCGGCAGACAGGGCGGGTATATCAGAATGGGCCAGACTGTTGAGGCAGTGTCGCGACTTGCCGGTGAGGATGCCGTCATAGTGTCGGATGTAGGGCAGAACCAGATGTTCGCGGCGAGATATTCCCGGTTCGGTAAGTCGGGGAAATGGGTGACTTCGGGAGGCCTCGGGACAATGGGGTTCGGACTTCCGGCTGCAATAGGGGCGAAGATTGCCAATCCTGACAGGCAGGTCGTGGCATTTCTCGGCGACGGAGGTTTCCAGATGACCATCCAGGAGCTCGGGACCCTGATGCAGACGGGCGCAGCCGTGAAGATAGTCCTTCTCGACAATACCTGGCTCGGCATGGTACGTCAGTGGCAGGAACTTTTCTATGACAGGAGATATGCCTGTACGCATCTTGAAAATCCTGATTTCGTACAGCTTGTCTCTTCTTATGGGATACATGCCTCCAGGGTTACGGAAAGGGCCGGGCTCGACAGTGCGGTAAGGGAACTTCTGGAATATGAAGGTCCGGCTTTTCTGGATGTGGCAGTAGACCCCGGAGAGAATGTATTCCCGATGGTGCCGGCCGGGGCTGGCCTTGACGGGATAATGACCGGGACCGGATTGTAACAAACATATACGAAATATTATGGCAAACGAAAAGAAATTCAATGTTATGGCGGAAGGCCGGGGAAGACTGGACATCCTGAACAGGATATCGGTGCTTTACAGCCAGAGGCACATATTGGTGGAAAGCCTTTCGTTTTCACCGATAGGGAACGGGGAGAGCCTTTACAGCCTGTGCGCGGTGACTGACGAGAATACGATCAGGCAAGTGGTCAGCCAGATGGGCAGGATAATAGATTTGCACAGGGTAGATTACCGTGAGGTGCGCTGATATCCCGGGCCGCTTCTCCGGCATATGTAGCGAGGATGGTATTGCTA
The DNA here is from genome assembly GCA_944322585.1 of uncultured Bacteroidales bacterium. Lineage (GTDB taxonomy): Bacteria > Bacteroidota > Bacteroidia > Bacteroidales > UBA932 > Cryptobacteroides. Next base: position 59,215 of record CALUPB010000009.1, read on the forward strand.
TCCGGCTGAAAGAATTCAGACAATGATACCGAAGGACCTTATATTAGAGACCGACAGGTCGACAGCAGGTCCCTTCTCCGATGGGGGTGGGGAGAGGTAATGCGGACAGAGACTGTGCGGCGGGAAAAAGTTTCGCAAGCCGCACAAATCCACGGATATCAGTACAATTACGGACATGCGAAACTTGAGTTATAGTATAGACATAACGAAAAAACAGGAATTATGGCAAAAATGAAAATCGGAGGAGTCGAGGAGACAGTTGTCACCCGCTCCGAGTTCCCTCTTGAAAAGGCGAGGGAAGTGTTGGAAAATGAAACTATAGCCGTTCTCGGCTACGGAGTCCAGGGACCGGGCCAGTCCTTGAATCTCAGGGACAACGGCTTCAATGTCATTGTAGGGCAGAGACAGGGTTCCTCCAGCTGGGACAGGGCCGTATCCGACGGGTGGGTGCCCGGCAAGACCCTTTTCGACATCGAAGAGGCCTGTGAAAGGGGGACAGTCCTCGAATATCTGCTGTCGGATGCCGGGCAGATTGCCGTATGGCCGACGGTAAAGAAGCATCTTACGTCCGGCAAGGCTCTGTATTTTTCACACGGCTTCGGCATCACCTATAATGACCGTACGGGTATAGTCCCTCCGGAAGATGTGGATGTCATCATGGTGGCTCCAAAAGGCTCCGGTACTTCGCTGCGCAGACTGTTCCTTGAGGGAAAAGGCGTAAATTCATCGTATGCCGTGTATCAGGATGCTACAGGCCGTGCCCTCGAAAGATGTCTTGCCCTCGGTATCGGGGTGGGGTCAGGATATCTGTTCGAGACTGATTTCAGACGTGAAGTGTATTCCGACCTGACAGGGGAGAGAGGCACACTTATGGGGGCGATCCAGGGTATATTCGCAGCCCAGTATCAGGTGCTCAGGGACAACGGCCATACTCCTTCCGAGGCTTTCAATGAGACTGTGGAGGAACTGAGCCAGAGCCTTATGCCTCTGATATCCGAGAAGGGGATGGACTGGATGTATGCCAACTGTTCCACCACTGCGCAGCGAGGCGCCCTCGACTGGTGGACCCGTTTCCGCGACGTGACCCTTCCTGTGTTCAGGGAACTGTATGAAAGCGTGAAATCGGGCAATGAAGCCGCCATAGCCATCGGTTCAAACAGCAGACCCGACTACCGGCAGAAACTCAATGCCGAGCTGAAGGCAATGCATGACAGCGAACTGTGGCGTGCCGGCGAGGATGTGCGCAAGCTCCGTCCTGAGGGTAACTGACGGGCCTGCTCTGTCAGATCTGTTTGCCTTTCCAGCGGCCCGAGCGGAGATACATTCCGCAGAGGATGAGCATTGCCAGCGCATATATGTGTTCGGCAGTCCAGCAGATTGCAATGTCGGCTTTCAGGACAGTGCATACCAGGGTGCAGTATCCCAGATAGACAGCCAGTGCAATGGCTTCCAGTACGAATACGGTCCTGGTGTTGCCTGTCCCGATGCTGGCATTGAAACATATGTTGGCTGCTACGTTTATCAGGTATGAAGATGCCATCACTATCATGGCAGGGACGGTGGCATCTATTATGTCAGGCATGTCCGTAAATATCCTGATGACAGTTTTCGGGAAAATCGCGAACAGGATGATGACAGACGTTATTATTGCATAGCCCATTTTCATTACCCTGACTATGAGTCCGGGGACCCTGTCCTGGTCGCCTGAGCCTATCATGTTGCTTACCAATGTGCTGCATGTGGATGAGAAAGCCATCAGGATTACCCAGATCAGTCCGGAGACGTTTCTGACTATGTTGGATACGGCAAGGGAACGCTCGCCGAGATGTTCCACGAAAAGGAAGAAGATGAACCAGGTGGACACGGAGAGGAAATTCTCGATCATTGTCCAGACCGATACTGTCAGCATTCCCTTCAGTTCCTTCCATTCGAATCCGGCAGGTCTGTTCAGCCCGAATTTCCCCGTGTCGGTCTTTGTCGCTGTGTAGACAAGGAAAAATACCAGAGAAACCAGTTCTGCGAGTGTCGAACCTATGGCTGCTCCCGCTATTCCGAGAGCAGGGATGCCGAAGTGGCCGAAGATCAGTATCCAGTTGAATACCACGTTGGACAGTACCATCACGATGGAATTGAGTGTCAGTGTCCTTGTCTGCATCGTACCGATGTAGAACGCTCTGAACATCGCAGTGGTGTAGGCGAAGAACAGTCCCAGTATCCTCCATCTGACATAAGTCAGGGCGGCATCCAGTATGTTTCCAGACGAGACCATCCGTGACATGAGCCACGGGGATAGCGCTTCAGACAGTGCAATCATCACTGCCGCAAAGCCGAGCAGGAAATAGAGCCCGTGCCAGAATATCTTGCCCGCATCACGGTATTTCCCTTCTCCGTTGCGCCGTCCTATGATTATCTGCGAGCCGAGACTGAAGCCGAAACCGACCACGAAAATGACCATATAATATACCCCGGCTATGGCAGATGCCCCGAGTTCCACTTCTCCTACCCTTCCGAGGAATGCAGTGTCGGTCATCCCGATCATCTGTTCCATGAAAAGGCTGATGAGAATAGGATAGGCCACCTGCCATATCCCCCGGTAAGTGTATTTCCCCTCTATCTGTTGTATCATCGGAATTTCAAGATGTGCCCTCTGTACCTTCTGAAATGTATGTCCCGTCTATGGCTTTATTTGCACCAGCGGTCGAGCCAGCCGAAATATTCGCGGTGCCAGAACAGGGCGTTCTGAGGTTTGAGTATCCAATGGTTCTCGTCAGGGAAGATGATGAGTCCGGAAGGGACTCCCATCATCTGTGCCGCATTGTAGGCTGCCATTCCCTGGTCTGCCGGGACGCGGAAATCCATGCCTCCATGTGTCACGAGCAGGGGAGTGTGCCATGCGGTGACCTTTTTGTGAGGAGAATTGGCATAATGCCGTACGGCAGCCGCTCTGCTGCTCCACGGTGAGCCTCCCTGACGGATACCTCCGAATGTCTCCCCGTCCCCCGCAGGTCCGAGCGGCCACCGGTTGTTCCCGGATGGTTTCATGCTGCATTCTTCCGGAGTCCCTCCGTTGTCCCAGTTCGGGAACCACATCTCTTCAGTGGTCATATACATGTGCTCCTGGTTGAAGATGCCAGCATGGGCCACGAACGCATCGAAGGTATTGCCGTGGATTCCGCAGAGATTGTATACTGAATATCCTCCGTAGCTCGCTCCGCAGGCCGCTATTTTCCCGATATACGGTTCCGACTTCATGACTCGGGCCGCACTCAGGTAGTCCTGCATGTTCAGACCGCAGTAGTCGCCGGATATCTGTTCCGTCCACTCCTGTCCGAAGGCTGTCGTGCCGCGACGGTTAGGCAGGATGACTACATATCCCTGTTCTGCCATCAGCCGGTAGTTCCACCGGTATGACCATCCCTGGCTCAGTGTTCCCTGAGGACCGCCGAGACATATCTCTATGGCAGGATATATTTTACCGGTGTCATTCCCGCTGTCCGGCATCTTACCCTTGTCACCGTCGGCGGCATCCGGAAAATCATTCCTGTCAAAATCCGGAGGAAAGACTATCCATGTGAGCATGTCTTTCCCGTCCACTGTCTTTATGTATCTCGCTTCCATTGACGGCGCTGTCAGTCTTGACAGGATGTCCGTGTTTTCCTGTGTGAGCTGCCGGTACGTCATGTGTCCCGATGCTACGGGGCATTCTGCCGGGAGAGGACGGCTATGCACGGCATCGTCTTCATTGTCCGTGTTTCCGGCCATGAACCCGTTGCCGTCCTGTGTGCCGACGGACTCCTGCCTGATGGTCACGGCTACCAGTTCGGTCGGGAAGTTCATGCTGCACCACGAAGTGAGCAGAGTGACGGATTGACTCCCTGACGCATCCCCGTTGTTTTCAGCTCGGTCATTTCCCGTATTACCGGATACATTGTGAATAATTCCGAAAGGGGAGCCGAAGTCGTACCACAGGTCTTCCCCCGTAATCCTTTCTATCTTCCATCCGCATGTCCGGTGTCCGGCTGTTTCCGGATCCGTGCGGATGGCGCGGAAGATCCCCTGGATGCCTTCGGCAAGGGCATTGAAATAGATCGTGCCGTTCCCGTCCCATACAGGACCGGATACATTGTACTTGAATCCGGCTGAAATTTCCGTAATATCCTTGATCCAGACAGGTAGCCCGGCCGTGGCTTTTGCGTTCCCGGCAGGGGATGGTACGGGCAGGTCTGTTTCTCCTGGCCCGGATGACGCGGACACGCCTGGCTTCCTGCCGGCATTATCTGATGCTGTCGCTTCCGCCAATGCCGCTGTGTCTATCCTTGCAAGCATCAGCCTCTGTCTGTCGGCTTCGTATCCGTCCCTTTCCATGCTGATCCAGCATATCGAAGTCCCGTCCGGAGACCATACAGGCGACATGTCGTATCCCCCTCCCGTCGGAATGACGGCGGACTGTCCTGTTCCCGTATCGAAAATGTATATTTCGGAATCCGTGGAAAATGCGTATGCCTTGCCGGAGAGTTTCTTGCAGGAATATGCGATGAAGCGTCCGTCAGGGCTCCAGGACAGTTGCTCTATCCCGCTGAAAGGTTCTGCCGGGAGTTCGTAGAGCGCTTCATCCTTTCCGAGAATATCCGTCGAAGACGCTTCGGTAATGCATTTTCCTTCATATGATCCGACAGCCGAGACGAATGTGTGGGGAATTTCCCTTGCCCAGTGATCCCAATGCCTGTACATAAGGTCATCTGCGCATATGGCATCGGCCTTGTCGAGGTCCCGGTAAATGTCGGCCGGGGACTTTACGCTGCCTTTGACGGACTTCACATAGATGATCCGTTTCCCGTCGGGGGACAGGGAAAACTCCCGGATACCTTCTTTAATATCGCTCAGCTGCGTCTTTTTCCCGAGTTTCCATCCCGAATGCCTTTTCCTGACGGATGCGCTGAAAATCTGTCCGTTCTGGATGAACGCGATTCTGTCCCCGTGGCCGCACCATACCGCATTGTCTATGCTTTCCGTATCACGGGTCAGCTGACGGCTGTCCGAACCGTCCGCATTGCAGATGAAAAGGTTGCTGCAGGACCTGTTCTGTTCTATCGATGTATAAGTCACGCTGTACAGGATATGTTTCCCGTCAGGCGAGAGCCGGGGACTGGAAATCCTCCCGAGAGTAAGCATCATTTCCGGGGTCATCCTTTCTTCCGTCCGGACAGGACTCCTGCCTATATAGTCCTTGTCGGCATTTTCCTTGATTTTCATTGTTATGGATATTCCTGCGGCAATCATTATGAGGATGCCGGCATTGATCATGAAACCTCTTGGCGATAATTTCTTCTTTGCCATATCTTTTGCTCAAGTTCATAATTGTCTCCGTGTCAGTCAGGCATCCGGCTGCCGTACAGTTCTGACAGAGCTGATGCTTCCGACATCAGTTTTTCCCTTATCGGGTCAGGTGAAACCACTTCTATCCTGCTCCCGAGCCGGAAAAGTTCCATCAGGAGACTTTCGTTCGGGCGCACAAAGATAGAAAAAGTTATTCTTTCCCCGTCATTCCCGGTTTCTTTCTGTGACGGATGGATAGGCAGGTCTCGCAGATATCCCGCCTCTTTCACGGATGCCTTGAATACTATCTCTACAGGCCTTTCTGAAGACAGATATACCCCGAAGTTGGTGGCGAAGAGAGCATCGACATCGAAGTCCTGCGGCATCCGGAACTGTCTGCCCGTATGTTCCAGATTTACGATCCTGTCGAGACCGTAGACCCTGACGGCTTCCCGTTCATGGCACCAGGCTACAAGATACCAGCGTCTTGCAGACTCCTTGACGGCGTAGGGCTGAAGTGTATATTCTGACACTTCATCGGAAGTGTATTTCCTGTAGGCGATCTTCAGTTCGCTGTTCTCGGTCATGGCTCCGATGATTGCAGTAAGGTAACGCTGGCCTGAAGGAATGTCTTCGACAGAGACCCTGCCCGACAGCCTTTCCCTGCTTAGAGAAAGCATCTCGTTGACGGTAAATGTGTTGATGAGCCATGCCGCTGACGCATCGCTGTCTTCCATACCGGCCGCGCCGGAGATGAAATATCTGCTGGTGCTTCTGTTGCAGCGGATCCTGATGTCAAACAGTTCCTCTACCGCTTCCCTGTGATTGTTGAAAGTGCGTCTTGCATAGCCTGTCCCGAACCGTGATTCCCAGCGTCTGTCAAGCTCCTCTAATGTGAGCCCTCTGTCTCCGGCCCGTATAAGAGTCTGTACAAGCCAGATATATTTTTTCAGAAGTTCCTGTACCATAGTCGTTCCCCAAGTCAGCTGATCTTGCTGTAGTCCCTGATACGGTATTTTTCCTTTCTCAGTTCTTCCTTCAGGACTGCGTTCTCGGGCGAGGCAAGGGACGGATCCCGATCGAGGACTGTAGTGGCGTATCTTCTGGCATCATTCAGTATTTCTCCGTCCCTGGCGAGGGAGGCTATGTTGAGGGATATGGGAAGTCCGCTCTGCTGTGTCCCCTCCAGATCTCCCGGACCGCGCATTTTCATGTCTTCCTCCGCAAGTTCGAACCCGTTTTCGGTCGCGCACATCATTTCTATCCTGCGCCCGGATTCCTTGCTGACCTTGTTGCCTGTCATCAGTATGCAGTACGATTTTTCCGAACCGCGGCCGACCCTCCCCCGCAGCTGGTGCAGCTGGCTGAGACCGAAACGTTCGGCACTTTCTATCACCATTACCGATGCGTTCGGAACGTCCACTCCTACTTCTATTACCGATGTGGCCACGAGAATGTCCGCCCTCCCGGCCACGAATGCGTCCATGTTGAATTTCTTCTCGTCATTGCTCTGTTTGCCGTGGACGATTGCCACCTTGTACTTCGGCAGAGGGAATGCCGTTGCGATCTGGTCGAAGCCCTGTTCCAGGTTCTTGTAGTCAAGGGTCTCGCTTTCGAAAATGAGGGGATAGACCACAAACACCTGTCGTCCCAGGGCAATCTGGTCTTTCATGAATCTGAACAGGGCATTGCGCTTGCTTTCTTTCGCGTGCATGGTCAGCACCGGTTTCCTGCCCGGAGGCAGTTCGTCTATGACCGATACGTCAAGGTCTCCGTACAGTGTCATGGCCAATGTCCGGGGAATAGGCGTTGCCGTCATTACGAGTATGTGCGGAGGAATGCCTCCGGCAGATTTTTTCCACAGTTTCGACCTCTGTTCCACTCCGAAACGGTGTTGCTCATCAATTATTGCCAGACCGAGATTGCGGAAGAGGACATCATCCTCTATCAGGGCATGGGTCCCGACAATCAGCCCGATCGAGCCGTCTTCCAGTCCAGTGTGGATTTCCCTCCGTTCGGCGGCCTTGCTGCTCCCGGTAAGAAGCGCCGCCCGTACGCCCGCCGGTTCCAGATATTTCGATATGTTCCTGAAATGCTGTTGTGCAAGGACTTCCGTAGGGGCCATTATACAGGCCTGATATCCGTTCCCGATGGCTATGAGGGCCGTAAGAACGGCAACCATCGTCTTTCCGCTGCCGACATCCCCCTGCAGAAGCCTGTTCATCTGGTGTCCGCTTCTCAAGTCTTCCCGTATTTCCCTGATGACCCGTTTCTGGGCGTCTGTCAGGTCGAACGGAAGAGCCTTGTAGCACAGGTTGAAAGCCTCTCCTACCTTGGGCATGGGAATGCCGTTCTCATTCCGGCTTCTGACATATTTCTGTTTCAGCAGGGAAAGCTGGAGATAGAACAGTTCTTCGAATTTCAGCCTGTATTTCGCTTTCTCCAGGGCTGTCATGTTTTCCGGGAAATGTATGTTCCTCAAGGCATATCTGATCGGGACAAGACCTTTCTCCTTTATGATGTAAGCAGGCAGGCTTTCGTAGATTTCCGGCAGGACGGCATTGAGGGCCGCTTCCTCCAGCCTGTTCATGACCTTGCCTGTGATGCCTCCGTTGCGGAGCCTTTCGGTACTGCTGTAGACCCCTGTCATCGTTCCGGTCGCGATTCCTGTGCCGGGTCCCGTTCCGGCGGCTGCCGTTGCTCCAGCTCCTGTTACTGTTCCAGCTCCTGCCCCTGCCACGCCCGTCCCTGACATGGCAGATGCCGGATTTCCCTGTATTTCCACAGTCTTTGCATTGCCTTCAGCTATATGTATCGGGTCTATTTCCGGATGGACGATGTTTATCCTGCCGTTGAAACCGGTCGGTTTCCCGAAAAAAATGAATTCCTTGCCTGGAGCCAGCTTTTCCGATGTCCATTTGAGACCTTTGAAAAAGACGAGTTCCATCTCTCCGCTACTGTCAGCCACTATGACGCTCAGACGTTTGCCTGCTATGGATTCGGAGCGTATGACTTTGGCCCTTATCTGCACATATGCCATATCCGGACGGATGGATGCTATCGGGACAATGGTGCTGCGGTCGGTATATCGGAACGGGTACAGCCGTATCAGGTCGCCGAATGTTCCGACTCCCAGTTCGCTGCGAAGAAGGGCCGCCCTTTTCGGCCCTACCCCCGGCAGATACTGTATGTCGCTGTCCAGTGTGCTTCTTGACATTTTCAGACATTTTGGGAAACTGTCCGGATATGCACGGCGCGGGAATTCAGACAGCTTCAGAACGTGCCGGAACAAATTTAGAAAAAATCCTTGAAAAAATTGTTACATTTGCAGTCTGTAATGCTCCTGCCGTCACGGCAGGGAAAATATAGGGAATATGGGAAAGAAATTGGTTGTAGGAATAACTCAGGGAGACGGCAACGGAATAGGTTATGAGGTCATAATCAAGGCTCTTGCCGATGAGAGGATGCTGGAGCTCTGCACTCCGGTAATCTACGGTTCATCCAAGATATTCGGCTTCTACCGCAAGCAGATACACAATCTTGACCAGCCGGTCAACACCAATGTGATAACTTCTGCACAGGATGTACACCAGAAACGGATAAATATTGTCAACTGCCTGCCCGAGAATGTGTTCGTGGAGCCGGGACAGGCTACTCCGGAGTCTGCCAAGTGCGCGATGACATCCCTTCAGAGAGCTGTCGAGGATATCCGCAACGGGTATATAGACGTGCTTGTGACGGCACCTATCAACAAGAGGGCGATGGTCAGTGAAGGGTTCGGCTATACCGGGCATACGGAATATCTTCAGAAGGAATTCGGGGTGGACGAAGTGGCGATGATCATGGTGAGCGACCAGCTGAAGGTAGGTGTGGTGACAGGGCATATACCGCTCAAGGATGTTCCGTCTGTCCTTACCAAGGAACTTATCCTCAAGAAACTGAGGCTTATGAAGAATTCTCTGGAAAGGGATTTCGGCATCGCTTCTCCGAAGATTGCCGTCCTCGGACTCAACCCCCACTGCGGCGACGGAGGACTGCTCGGGGATGAGGAGCAGCAGATGATCCTTCCTGCGGTACAGGAAGCTACGGCGGAGGGGATAATGGCGTTCGGGCCGTATTCTCCGGACGGATTTTTCGGACTCGGCAACTACAGCAGGTATGACGCGATACTCGCAATGTACCATGACCAGGGGCTTACTCCGTTCAAGGCGCTTGCATTCGAACTCGGAGTCAATTATACGGCGGGGCTTCCTATTGTCAGGACCTCTCCGGATCACGGTACGGCCTATGAAATGGCCGGGCGCGACCTTGCGGATCCGAGATCCATGATGTCATCCATCTATACGGCTATAGACATATACAACCACAGGGTGGCTTATGACGAACTTCTGGCCGGGAAGATGGAAGTGAAGATGCCGGATACGGAAATCCGTCCGAAGGGAGGTAAAATCATAGAATGACGCAGGACAATGGACCGGTCCAGACCTCCGATATACCTTTATACGGACGGGGCTTCCAGCGGAAACCCCGGGCCTGGAGGCTATGGGGTCATACTCAGGTGTGCAGGCCGTGAAAAGGAAATCTCCGGCGGGTTTGCAATGACGACCAACAACAGGATGGAGCTGCTTGCCGTAATAATAGGCCTTGAAGCTGTACGGTGGCATAATGCGGAAGTGCATGTGTTCAGCGATTCGAGTTATGTCGTCAATGCCGTGAACAAGGGATGGCTTTTCAGTTGGGAGAAGAAAGGTTTTGCCAAGACTAAGAATCCGGATCTGTGGATGAGGTTCCTCCCTCTTTACAGAAGGCACAGGGTATATTTCCATTGGATCCGTGGGCATGCGGGACATCCGGAGAATGAAAGATGTGATGCAATGGCAGTTGCAGCAGGTGCAGGCGCTGCCGGAGCGGGGAAGGTCCTGCCCGAGGACAGCGGATTTACAGCCGTGGATTTGCGAAATACGGAGAATCCGATTATTTTTACATGACAGACTTTTGACATGTTCCATATCTTCAACAGAAAATGCTCGTTTGAGGAAAGCGGTCTTCCCGGCATTATGAAGGACAGACATTCACATATCCTTTATGGTGTGGATGACGGAGTGAAGACGGCGGAGGAGTCAGTGCAGCTGCTGGACTGGCTTGAGGGCCTCGGTCTCGGCGAACTGTGGCTTACTCCACATGTCATGGAGGACATTCCCAATTCCTCAGGCTCCCTCCGTGCCAGATTTTCCGAACTGGATGCCATGTGGCACGGAAAGACCAGGCTTCACCTTGCTGCGGAGTATATGATGGACAATCTGTTCGGGGCCAGACTGGAAGCGGAGGATCTGCTGTTGATGGAAGATGACATGGTACTCGTGGAGACATCCACATGGGAGCCTCCGTACAATATGGATGAAACCCTTGACAGGATTTTGAAGGCAGGGCTGAGGCCTGTGCTTGCACATCCGGAGCGTTACAGATATATGGACATGAAGGATTACGGGAAAATGACGGACAGAGGAGTGCTGCTTCAGCTCAACATCCCTTCCGTTCTCGGAGCGTATGGAGACCATGTGCAGAGGAAGGCTGAGCGGTTGCTGTCCGACGGGATGTATACGTTCTCCGGTTCGGACTGCCACAGTTTCCGGATGCTTGCTTCCCTGTATTCCGCGAAGGTTCTGGACAGGAAATGCATTGACAGGATTGCCGCCCTGTCATCCTGACGGCTGTATTTGATGAAGATGTAATCCTGCCGCACCGGCCGTCTGCCGGCATGCCATGCGGCTGTCGGACGGCAGGACATTTATAGTATGATACAATTGACATCCATATGAAAGGCATTGTATTGGCAGGCGGGAGCGGGACTCGTCTCTATCCCATCACGAAAGGTATCAGCAAGCAGCTGATACCGATCTTTGACAAGCCGATGGTTTACTATCCGATATCCGTTCTGATGCAGGCGGGTATCAGGGACATACTCATCATCTCCACCCCGCAGGATCTGCCTGGTTTCAGGCGTCTGCTCGGTGACGGGAGCGACTACGGTGTGCGTTTCAGCTACGCGGAGCAGCCGTCTCCGGACGGTCTTGCCCAGGCGTTCATCATCGGGGAGGAGTTCATCGGGGAAGACAGCGCCTGTCTGGTACTCGGGGACAACATCTTCCACGGCAACGGTTTCGGGCCCATGCTGCACGAGGCGGTGCGGTCGGCTGAGGAAGACGGCAAGGCCACGGTGTTCGGCTACTGGGTCAGCGATCCGGAACGGTACGGTGTCGCGGAGTTCGATGACGACGGCAACTGCCTCAGCATAGAGGAGAAGCCGGCACGTCCGAAGTCCAACTATGCCGTGACCGGGCTTTATTTCTACCCGAACGAAGTCGTGGACATAGCGAAGCACATCCGTCCGTCGGCACGAGGGGAGCTGGAGATAACCACGGTCAACCAGAAGTTCCTCGAGAAGGGGTGTCTGAAAGTGCAGACCCTGGGCAGGGGTTTTGCGTGGCTTGACACGGGGACGCATGATTCCCTTGCCGAGGCTTCGGTGTATATAGAGACCATAGAAAAGAGGCAGGGGCTGAAGATAGCATGTCTTGAGGGGATAGCCTACAGGAAGGGCTGGATCACGGAGGAGAAGATGCGGGCTCTGGCGGAGCCGATGCTGAAGAACCAGTACGGTCAGTATCTTCTGAAGGTGATAGAAGAACTGGACCGTACGGGGAAGGAGAACCTTGACTGACATTGCATGGGATACCGTCCCCGGCAGTCTCACCGCTTCGGGACGGCCCCAGCCGGGTACGGGATGCGCCTGACGGAGGACAGCAGGCAGACTGACATGAAACAAAGGGCGGTTACAGGAATCGCCGGATAATCGGAAATGGGAAAGAATATATTGGTTACAGGAGCGAACGGACAGCTCGGGATGGAGCTGCGCGGTCTGGCGGAGAACTCCGCGCACCGGTTCGTCTTTACGGACATCAATGAGTCGGAAGGCCATGAGACAGAGCGTCTGGACATCACCGATGCCGAGGCGGTCATGCGTGCCGTGTCGTCACACGGAACGGATGTGATAGTCAACTGTGCGGCCTATACCGATGTCGACAGGGCGGAGGACGACCGGGAGAAGGCCGATCTGCTTAACCGGGCCGCCACGGCGAATCTGGCCGCCGCAGCCTGTGCGGCCGGGGCCGTGCTTATCCATGTCTCGACCGACTATGTGTTCAACGGACGGGCATGTGTCCCGTACACCGAGGACTGTGTCCCTGATCCTGTGAGCGTTTACGGTTCCACCAAGCTCGCAGGGGAGGAGGCTGTCAGGGCTTCCGGATGCAGATACCTGATTTTCAGGACTGCGTGGCTGTATTCCCCGTACGGGAAGAACTTCGTGAAGACCATGCTCCGCCTCACTTCGGAGAAGGACCGCATAAATGTAGTGTTCGACCAGGCGGGTTCCCCTACAAGCGCAGCTGATCTCGCTGCCCTCATATACGGTGTGATAGACAGGGACATGCTGGACAGGCAGGGTGTCTATCATTACAGCGACGAAGGTGTATGCTCATGGTATGACTTCGCCCTTGCCATACGTGACCTGTCTGGAAACGGTCCGGGCGGAGGTACGGGACATGTATGTACGGTAAGCCCGTGTCATAGCGGGGAGTTCCCGAGCAGGGTGGAACGTCCGCATTATTCGGTACTTGACAAAAGCCTTGTGAAAAGGACTTTCGGGGTTGAGGTCCCGCACTGGCTCGACTCCCTGAAGGTATGTCTTGCCAGAATACAGGGCTGTACTGACATGCGGCAGGATTGATAAAAGGATATGCAATGGATATAATAAAGACAGACATAGATGGTGTGGTCATCATCGAACCGAGGATTTTCCGTGACGGACGGGGGTATTTCTTCGAATCCTTTTCCGAGAGGGATTTCTTCACCGGTGTCGGCAGGATACACTTCGTCCAGGACAACGAGAGCAGGTCATCCTACGGGGTCCTGCGCGGGCTGCATTTCCAGAAGCCCCCTCATGCACAGGGCAAACTGGTCAGGGTGATACACGGTGCAGTACTTGATGTGGCCGTGGACATCCGGAAGGGCTCACCGACTTTCGGGAAGCATGTGGCGGTGGAACTGACAGGAGAGAACCACCGTCAGCTCTTCATCCCGAGGGGGTTCGCGCACGGGTTCAGCGTCCTCTCCGACGATGTGATCTTCCAGTACAAGTGCGACAATCCGTATGCACCTGGAAGCGAGGGCGCAATAGCCTGGAACGACCCGTGTCTCGGCATCGACTGGCGCATCCCTTCGGACAGGGTCATCCTTTCGGAGAAGGACAGCCGCCATCCGGGACTTGCTGACATTGATTCCCCGTTCGTCTACGGGGAGGATCCATATGACATGTGAAACCATGGCGTCCGGAATGGCGCATTAAGCCCGCTCCTGTATGGAGGATATGATTCCCGGACATCCTTGATTATTGGAACAATTTACCTTGAACAGTAGAACCGATGCAGTTATGACAAGAAGAAACATACTGATAACCGGAGGGGCCGGCTTCATCGGAAGCCATGTGGTCCGCCTGTTTGTCAGGAAATATCCGGATTACCGGATCGTCAACCTCGACAAGCTTACATATGCCGGAAATCTGGCAAACCTGAAGGACATAGAGGACTGTCCCAACTATACGTTCGTGAAGGCGGACATCTGCGATTTCGAAGCCGTCCGCAGGATATTCACTGACTACAGCATCGGCGGAGTGATCCATCTGGCCGCGGAAAGCCATGTGGACAGGAGCATTATCGACCCGTTCTGTTTCGCCCGTACCAACGTGCTTGGAACCCTGTCGCTCCTCCAGGCGGCCAGAGAGGCCTGGGAGGGCAGAGGATGGAAGTCGGAACCGGGACCGGACGGAGCCCGGGAGGACTGCCGTTTCTACCACATAAGTACCGATGAAGTCTACGGCGCCCTCGGACTGACCTGTCCGGAAGGCATACGGCCTCCGTTTACGACCAAGGCGTCTTCCGGCAGGCTCCATCTGGCATACGGGGACACTTTCTTCACAGAGGATACGGGATACAGGCCGCACAGTCCGTACAGTGCGAGCAAGGCTTCATCAGACCATTTCGTAAGGGCTTTCCATGACACGTACGGGATGCCGACGGTAGTCACGAACTGCTCCAACAACTACGGTCCTTACCAGTTCCCGGAAAAACTCATACCGCTCTTCATCAACAATATACGCCACCGCAGACCGCTCCCTGTCTACGGAAAAGGGGAGAACGTGCGCGACTGGCTCTATGTCGAGGACCATGCCAGGGCGATAGACCTGATATTCCATAAGGGGACTACTGCAGAGACATACAACATAGGCGGATTCAACGAGTGGAAGAACATCGACATCGTCCGGTTGCTCGTCAGGACCGTTGACAGGCTGCTCGGACGCGCGGAGGACGAGGATATGGGACTCATAACATACGTCACTGACCGCAAGGGCCATGACCTCAGGTATGCCATAGACTCAAGGAAGCTGCAGCGGGAGCTGGGATGGGAGCCGAGTCTCCAGTTCGAGGAGGGGATAGAGAAGACTGTCAGATGGTATCTCGACAATCAGGAATGGCTTGATAATGTCACTTCCGGTGACTATCAGAACTATTATGACACAATGTATGTCCATCGGCATTGACATCAGTCTGGCCTGATGGCTGTGGCCGGTACATAGAGGACGAATTCCGATAAGATGAATAAAAGGTAAAACAGTCAAACTGATGTCGGATTAGAGAAAAACGCAGTTTTTCGGAAAGGTCCTCCCGGAGAGGGAGGATTTGAGGAGGGTGACGCCCCCTGTAGGGGGCTCCGCACAGCGGTGGGGGTTTGGACCGTGTCATATTGACATCAGTCTGGCCTGATGGCTGTGACCGGTACATAGAGCGCGAATTCCGATAAGATGAATAAAGGGTAAAACAGTCAAACTGATGTCAATATGAACATAGCAGTAGTAGGGACAGGATATGTTGGCCTTGTAAGCGGGGCCTGCTTTGCCGAGATGGGAGTCAATGTCACATGTGTGGATACGGACAGCTCCAAGATAGAGAGGCTGCTCTCCGGAGACATTCCTATCTATGAACCGGGTCTGGACGGCATAGTGGACAGGAACCGCCGTGACGGACGTCTCCATTTCACTACGGATCTGGCTTCCTGCCTCCATGATGTGGAGATCGTATTCAGCGCGGTCGGTACTCCTCCCGACGAGGACGGCAGTGCGGACCTGTCCTATGTTCTGGATGTAGCGAGGACGGTCGGCCGCAATATGGACGGTTATGTGCTGCTTGTCACCAAGTCGACTGTTCCGGTAGGCACTTCCCTGAAAGTGAAGTCTGTCATACGTGAAGAACTCGGCCGCAGGGGACTTGACATACCGTTCGATGTCGCCTCCAATCCCGAATTCCTGAAGGAAGGTACTGCCATCAAGGATTTCATGTCACCGGACAGGGTAGTGGTGGGAGTCGAATCCGAGAGGGCCAGGGATCTTATGACAAGGCTGTACCGTCCGTTTCTGCTGAATAATTTCAGGGTGATATTCATGGATATAGCATCGGCGGAGATGACCAAATATGCCGCCAATGCAATGCTTGCGACCCGTATATCTTTCATGAATGATATAGCCAACCTGTGCGATCTTGTCGGTGCCGACGTGGATATGGTACGCAAGGGCATAGGCGCGGATGCGAGGATCGGCACGAAATTCCTGTATCCTGGCTGCGGTTATGGCGGGAGCTGTTTCCCTAAGGATGTGAAGGCTCTTGCAAAGACTGCCGGAGAACACGGTTATACGATGGATGTCATAGAAGCCGTGGACCGGGTCAATGAACGGCAGAAACATGTGCTTGCCGACAAGGTCAGGTCAGTCTATCCCGATCTGACCGGGCGGAGGATAGCGGTGTGGGGACTTTCCTTCAAGCCTGATACGGATGACATGAGGGAAGCCGCTTCCCTTGTGACGATAAATGATCTGCTGGCGGCCGGGGCGACGGTGAAGGTGTTCGATCCCGTAGCCATGGATGAATGCCGCAGAAGGTTGGGTGACAGGGTGGAATATGCGGATGACATGTATGACGCCGCTGACGGGGCCGATGCCCTTCTGCTTGTCACGGAATGGAAGCAGTTCCGTCTGCCGTTCTGGAGTGTCCTTAAAAGGATAATGCGTTCCCCTGTGGTCGTGGACGGACGCAATATCTATGTCAGGAAGGAGGTCGAGGCGGAAGGGTTCCGTTATTTTTCCATAGGACGCTGACATTGCCCGGATAGCATATGGAATCGACACTGTGTTGCATATTCAATTACGCGCCTCTCTACAGAAGGTCCGTCTATCTTGCGATAGACAGGGAGTATGATGCCAGATTCTTCTTCGGAGACGAGCCTGTGGAGGGTGAGGGCACACAGGGAATAGCACAGATGGACTATGGCTGGTTCCGGCATCCTCCGGGGCGGATTGTCAACAGGATCCTGTTCGGCCGTATCCCGTGGCGTTCGGGTATGATGTCTCTGCCTTTCAGGTTCAGGATATTTTTGGTTTCGGGAGATTTCAACTGGGCTTATTTCCCGTTTCTGGCATTGTGCCGTCTTCTCGGGAGGAAAGTGTATGCCTGGGGGCACGGTCTGAAAGATCTGAAAAGGTATCCGGGGCTTAAAAGACTTTATTACAGATGGCTTGACGGCTATTTCGTATATGGAGAGCGGACACGGCAGAGGATGACGGAACTGGGCTTCGATCCGGACAGTCTGCATGTCATCGGCAATTCCCTCAATGAAGGGGCTGACCCGCAGGCCAACCGGCAACTTTCAGACAGCATCTATCATGTTCATTTCGGGAACCGTTTCCCGGCAGTGATCTTCTGCGGCCGGCTCACTGCGTCCAAACGTATCGACATGCTGATAGACGCGTATGCGGAGCATTCCATCGAGGGACTGAGATACAATCTTGTGATAGTCGGGGACGGCCCCGAGATGAGTAACCTGAAGGAGAGGGCGGAAAATACTCCATTCCCTTCAGGGATATGGTTCTATGGGGAATGCTATGACGAGGGCAGGCTTGCGGAACTGTTTTACAATTCCGCGCTGTGTGTCTCTCCAGGCAATGTCGGCCTGACTGCCATACATGCAATGACTTATGGGGTTCCCGTCATCACGCATGATGATTTCTATACCCAGATGCCGGAATACGAGGCGGTGGAAGAAGGCAGGACAGGTCTGCTGTACCGGGCGGGAGACTTTTCCGATCTCAAGCGTGCTGTCCGGCAATGGCTCATGTCAGGCAGGCCCAGGGAAGAGGTGCGCCAGGACTGCTATTCTGTCATCAACGGCCGCTGGAATTCCGGCAGCCAGATACGTATTATAAAATCTGTAATAGGATGAAATCCGGGCAGCTGCTTTCATACGGAAAGTCTGTAGGGACATATTTTGCGGCATCCTTGCTCCCGATGCTGCTGATGGCGGCCGTCAATCCTCTCATAGCCCTGAACATGTCCCCGGAAGACTATGCGGTCTACGGCTATTACAATTCCTTTACGGCTCTGATCTCTCCGCTGATAGTTTTCTACATGCTGCACTATTATACGAAGAGATATTACGAAGTTACGGAGGAGGAGAGACTGAGGCTGAAGGCGATGCTTTTCAAGGCTCTGATTTTCTTCTCATTTGCGGTTTCCGTCCTATGCCTTGCCGCCCTTGCCGGATATATTGTCCTGTTCAGGAAGGATATCCGCTTCCCTCTGTTCCCGTATCTTGCATTTATGGTATTTGCGATCCCGCTGACAGGAATATTCAAGTTAGAGCAGACGGAATTCAGGATGGCCCGCAATGCGAAAGGTTTTTTCAGAATTACAGTGGCAGCCGGAATAATAACGGCAGCCGCCAACCTGCTTTTTGTCGTGGCGGTAAAGTGGGGTGCTGCAGGCAAACTGCTCGCGCCGCTGGCAGCCAATCTTATAGTCTTCATATACCTGATCATCAGGCACAGGTCTCTGTTCAGGGTCAGGACGGGGATGGCCGAATTCCGCCGGGCGCTGGCTTTCTGTCTGCCTTTGACAGCCGGGGCAATGCTCGGCTATTTCTCCAACGGCTTCGACAGGACATATCTTGAAAGTCTCGGAAATGTGGCGGAATACGGGCATTATATAGTAGGAGCCCAGATAGCCGGATATCTGACAGTGCTTTCCACTGCCGTGACTTCCACGTTCCAGCCCGACATATATGAAGCGATAGCGCACCGGGACAGGAAGATGTTCTGGCGCTCATGCTGTATGCAGGTTGGGCTCATTGCGCTCGTCGTGGCGGTGTTCATCATTTTCTGTCCGTTGATTATCAGGATTCTGACAGCCGGACGGTATGTCGATTCGACAATATATGCGAGGATTATATCGGTTTCCGTCGTTACAAGTGCAATTTATTATATAATAAATAATTATACTATAGCCAAAGGTTATCCGAGGCTTTATCTCCATACGACAGTGCTCGGCAGCGCGTTGATTGTGGCGGCATATCCTCCTGTAGTCACACGTTTCGGCTATATCGGGGGCGCTTGCATGACGGGTGTGTCTTTTGTCATGCTGGCGGCGGTCAATCTTGTCCTGCTGGTTTTAGTGCATTTACGCAGGCGGCGGCTCTGATACCTGTCGCCCTGTCTTCGGGTCGGCGGACGGATATCCGGGAATTGCATGAGAAAACGGCAGCTGAATATGTCCCGGGTACCGTCGGGCGTTATTTGGATATCATTTGGCATAGGCTCTTTGTATAAACAACAATTATCATTATATTTGCAGTTTGTTAAAATCAGGAACAGATATGTCGTTTACAGATATTTTCAAGAAGATTTTCGGCACGAAAGCCGAGCGGGATCTCAAACAGCTCAGACCTGTACTGGATAAGGTACTTGCCTCATATGCAGACATAGACAAGCTGTCGGATGACGAATTACGGGCAAAGTCCCGGGAACTGAAGGCCCGTATCCAGGAGCGGATAGCGGACGATGAGGCGAGGATAGCACAGATAAGGGAGGAACTGGAAAAGGATATCCCTTTGGACGAGAAAGAGTCGCTGGCCACGGAGTCCGACAAGCTGGTCAAGAAGATCGATGATGAGATCGAGAAGGTGCTGAATGAAATCCTGCCGGAGGCTTTTGCTGTAATGAAGTCCACTGCGAGGCGGTTCAAGGAAAATCCGGTGATAAGGGTCAGGGCCACGGATTTCGACCGCGACCTGAGCACTACGAAGGATTTCGTGGAGATAGACGGGGACTATGCCGTGTGGCATAATCACTGGATGGCCGGCGGGAATGAGATTACGTGGGATATGGTCCACTATGACGTGCAGCTCATAGGAGGTATAGTCCTGCATCAGGGCAAGATTGCCGAGATGGCTACAGGAGAGGGAAAGACACTTGTCGCTACCCTTCCTGTTTTCCTCAATGCCCTTGCAGGTAAAGGCGTCCATGTGGTGACTGTCAACGACTACCTCTCGAAACGAGATTCCGAGTGGATGGGGCCTCTGTATATGTTCCACGGACTGTCTGTGGACTGTATAGACAAGCATCAGCCGAACAGCGAGGCAAGGAAGAAGGCCTACCGCTGCGACATCACTTTCGGTACCAACAATGAATTCGGTTTCGATTACCTGCGCGACAACATGGCCGTCTCGCAGAATGACCTGGTGCAGCGCAAACATCATTATGCCATCGTCGATGAGGTCGATTCTGTGCTCATAGACGATGCCCGTACTCCTCTTATCATTTCCGGTCCCGTACCTAAGGGCGACGACCAGCAGTTCATGGACTTCAAGCCGTATGTGGAAAAACTGGTCGCAAACCAGAGGACCCTGGTCACGAGTACTCTGAATGAAGCCAAGAAACTCATAGCTTCAGGAGACGAAAGGGAAGGCGGCAAGCTGCTTTTGAGGGCATACAAGGGACTTCCGAAATACAAGCCTCTTATCAAGTACCTCAGCGAACCGGGTATCAAGCAGCTGCTGCAGAGAGTGGAGAATTTCTATATGCAGGACAACGAGCGGGAGATGCATGTCGTTACCGATCCGTTGTATTTCGTCATCAATGAGAAGCAGCATTCAGTGGAGATGACGGACAATGGTCACGACCTGCTCAGCGGTTCGCTCTCAGATCCGAATTTCTTCATCCTTCCCGATGTCGGTTCGGCCATAGCCGATGTAGAGAAGAGCGACCTGTCGGCTGCCGACAAGAGCGTGAAGAAAGATGAGATAATGGCGGATTTCGCCCTCAAGTCGGAGAGGGTGCACACGGTCAACCAGCTGCTCAAGGCGTATGCGATGTTCGAAAAGGACGTCGACTATGTCATCATGGACAACAAGGTGAAGATCGTAGATGAGCAGACAGGCCGTATAATGGAGGGGCGCCGTTGGAGCGACGGTTTGCACCAGGCAGTGGAGGCCAAGGAAAACGTTAAGGTGGAGGCTGCGACACAGACATTTGCCACTATCACTCTCCAGAATTATTTCCGTATGTATCACAAGCTTGCGGGAATGACGGGAACTGCCGAGACAGAGGCGGGAGAGTTCTGGTCCATCTACAAGCTGGATGTTGTGGTCATCCCTACCAACAGGCCTATAGCCCGTATAGACAATGATGACCTTATTTACAAGACCAAGAAGGCAAAGTACGAGGCTGTCATCAACAAGATAGAGGAACTCATCAAAGAAGGCCGTCCGGTTCTGGTCGGTACTACCGACGTCGATACGTCTGAACTCCTCAGCAGGATGTTGAAGCTCAGGGGTATACCGCATCAGGTGCTGAATGCCAAGCAGCATGCCCGTGAAGCTGAGATCGTGGCGCATGCAGGACAGAAAAGTACCGTTACCATCGCCACCAACATGGCGGGACGAGGTACGGATATCAAGCTGTCGGATGAAGTGCGGAAGGCGGGAGGTCTGGCCATTATCGGAACCGAGCGTCATGACAGCCGCCGAGTGGACCGCCAGCTCAGAGGCCGTGCCGGACGTCAGGGAGACCCGGGATCGTCCACATTCTATGTGTCCCTTGAGGACAAGCTGATGCGTCTTTTCGGTTCCGAGAGGATAGCTTCGGTGGTGGACAAGCTCGGAATGCAGGATAACGAAGCTTTGGAGTCGTCCATGCTGTCGAGCTCCATCGAACGGGCACAGAAGAAAGTGGAGGAGAACAACTTCGGTATCCGAAAGAGACTGCTGGAGTATGATGACGTCATGAATTCACAGAGGGAGGTTATCTATACGAGACGCCGCAATGCGCTGTCAGGAGAGAGAGTGGAGATAGATGTGATGAACATGATGCAGGATATGGCGGAAATCATTGCCGAGAATGCTGAAAGCTATGATTACGAGTCATTCGCGGATTATGTGATGAGATCCCTGTCTATAGATCTCGGTTTCGATGAGGAATTCTTCAGCAAGGCAAAGCGTGAGGAGATAGCCGACAGATTGTTCCAGAATATGCTGGATGTGTACCGCCGTCGCATGGACACGATGACACAGAGGGCCTATCCTATCATAAAGGAGGTTTATGAGAAGCAGGGGGCTATATATAAGAATATTGCCATACCTATCTCCGACGGACGCAAGCAGCTCGTACTTTCCGTCAATCTCCAGAAGGCATATGAGACGGAGGGCAAGGAAATAGCCAGGGCCTTGAGCAAGGCCATAACCCTCTACCAGATCGATGATCACTGGAAGGAGCATCTGCGCGACATGGATGACCTGAAGCAGTCCGTACAGAATGCGACATACGAGCAGAAGGATCCTCTTCTTATTTATAAATTGGAGAGTTTCAATCTGTTCAAGAACATGCTCGAGGCCTTGAGCAAGGACATACTTTCATTCCTGTTCAGGGCTCATATCCCGCTCAGGGATGCATCGGAGGCTCGTCAGGCTCCGGCTCCTGCCCAGCAGCGCAAACCGGACATGAGCAGGCTTCAGACAAGCCGTACGGATCTCGTGACCAATTCCGGGGAGCAGAAAAGCAGGATGCCGGTACATGTGGAGAAGACTGTGGGAAGGAATGATCCGTGTCCGTGCGGTTCAGGCAAGAAATACAAGAACTGTCACGGCAAGGGACTGTAACGGTAATATGGACCGTTCAAATTTATGATGATAGAAATCAAAACAGCTTCTTAACAGAGGAATGAATATATGGCAAAGGTAGAACAGACGGTAAATGTGAATTCTGTCAGCCGCATATCTGCGGGGACATATTTCAAGGGGGAAGTGAGTTCCCCGTATGACCTGAGGATCGACGGTACTTTTGAAGGCAAGCTCTATTCCAAGGGCAGGGTTGTGCTCGGAGAATCGGCAAATGTCAACGGAGAGGTGATGTGCGACAACATTGATCTCTGGGGCAAGGCTGCCGGTGAACTGCATGTCAAGGATACGCTGTCGCTGAAGAGCGGTTGTACGGTTGACGGTAGCATCAATGTCCGGAAACTGATAGTCGAACTCGGTGCGTCGTTCAACGGAACATGCAAGATGATAACCGAGGAGGAATATGACAAGACGGCAGGGAGTCAGGAGCTGGCAAAGATTTTGGAGAAGCCTGCCAAGCCTGCCGATTCGGCAAAGAAATAGGAGACCGAATTCTGAGGCAGACGGGTCGGGGATTTGTCTGCCTCAGAGGGTATGCCATCCTGTCGGCAGTCAGGTCTGTGGCCTGTCTGTCCAGGGCAGGAAAATACAATGGGGATGTTCTGGTTTTGACAGCATCTGACATTGGACAGTAAGCACGTCGGGCGTCGGTGGCTTGCCCGTTAATCTCAGCTGCCGGACAATTAGTTGGCAACAACAATTATGCACTCGCTGCGTAGTCTGCAAAGCAGTCTCGCTTAATCGCCGGCCGCCAAGGCTGCGGTCGCGACGGGTATCCCTCCGGGCTTTAGGCCGGTTATGTCCGGAATATGGGGTATCATCCAAACCGGATGCACAGGGGGACTCCTTTAAACCCTGCCAAGATTTAAAGGATAAGCCTGCATTGGCCTGTCTTCCGGCAGATGCAGGCCGACAACCAAAGAAAGAATAAGCGTGTAGAAAGCTGCCTGGTGCGGTGTTTGGACGGCGGTTCGAGTCCGCCCATCTCCACTATTTCAGAAATTTGCGGATAAGGCCGGATTTGGATGGAGTGTAGGGCTGGTAGCGCATGGGAAGGTCAAGCCAGGTGGGCTTGTCAACGATGCTTTTGAGGTGGCTGAATGTCTCGAAGCCGTAGCGTCCGTGATAATGTCCCATACCGCTTTCTCCCACACCGCCGAACGGCATTTCTTCCGTAGCGATATGGATGATGGTGTCGTTTACGCACCCTCCGCCGAAATGCAGCCGTTGCAGGAGCCTTTCCTTCAGGCGTCTGTCCTGGGTGAATATATAAGTGGCGAGCGGCCGGGGATGCGTTTCGATATAGTCTACAGCAGTTTCAATGTCATTATATGGTATTACCGGGAGCAACGGCCCGAAAATCTCGTCCGCCATTATCGCTCTCTGTCCTTCCATACCGGGGTAGAACTCCTGACTGTCAGCCGACAGCCCTTTCCCGTCAGAAACGGCCTGCCTGTCCGAATCACACGATCCGACACAGGAAACATCCGTCCTGTCCGAACGATCCGTCCCGGCATAGAAAACCGCTGAACTATCAGAAATGACTTTCGGAGAAAGCCGGATGATTGTAGGCTCGATTCTGAGCTGCTCCGCATCGCTCCGGCCTCCGAAAAATATCCCTTCATGTCCGTTCCTCCCGTTTCCTGCAAGCCTGCATCCGTCAAGCAGAGCCTTGAGCCTGTCGAAATGTTTCCTGTTGATGATATGTCCGTAGTCATCATTGGCAAGGGCATCGAATCCGTACATCAGCAGGGTCTCTTCCTTGCACATTTCCATGAAAGGTTCCGCCACGTCTTCATGTACCAGTACATAGTCCGGTGCGACACAGGTTTGCCCGCAGTTGAGGAATTTCCCGAATACCGTCCTTCTTGCGCTGATGCGGAGGTCTGCGGTCCTGTCCACGATGACCGGACTTTTGCCACCGAGTTCCAATGTTACAGGCGTGAGGTGTACTGCGGCCTTTGTCATTACGAGTCTGCCTACCGTCTTGCTCCCGGTGAAGAAGATGTAGTCGAATTTCTGTTCCAGAAGTCCGGAGTTGACGTCGCGTCCTCCTTCAATCACGGCTGCGTGTCCCGGTTCGAAAGTCCCTGATACGAGCTGCGAGATGACACGGCTTGTGGCGGGGGCGTATGCGCTCGGCTTGACTATGGCGGTATTCCCGGCAGCTATTGCACTGACAAGAGGGGATATGCACAGCAGGAACGGATAGTTCCACGGACTCATTATCAGGACATTGCCATACGGTTCCGGGATAATGCGGCTTCTGGCGGGGAACTGGGCGAGAGGGGTGTGTACCTTGCGCGTCCTGCTCCATTTCCCGATGTTTTTCAATGTACAAGAAAGCTCCGACAGGACCATCCCCGTTTCGCACATATAGCTTTCGGCCGCTCCTTTCCCGAGATCCTCCTTCAGGGCAGCTTCTATATCCCGTTCCATGCGGATGATGTTGGCCCGCAACCGTTTGAGTGCCATTTTCCTGTATCCGGTATCGAGAGTCTTTCCGCTCCTGAAGAAATCCCTCTGTATTCCGATAAGTTCCTGAACCATGACTTGTGACAGACTCGAGTTAATGCGTAATCCAGTGCCCTGACATTTCGCCAAAAATAGCGGAATATCAGGAATTATGACAGAAATCAGGCACCTCCGTCCCTTGACTTAGGTGCCTGTCAGTATAATGCAGCGCCCGGCCCTGATTCCGGCAGTGTCAGTCCTTGACTGTGGCGAGGGCTTCCCGGATCTTTGCCTCTATCTCGTCGCAGAGTTCAGGATTGTCTTCCAGCAGCTGCTTGACCGCTTCCCGCCCTTGTGCGAGTCGGGTGTCACCGTAGCTGAACCATGAACCGCTCTTCTTTATTATATCGAATTCCACTCCGAGGTCTATGATTTCCCCTATGTGGGAAATGCCTTCCCCGAAGACTATGTCGAATTCCGCTTTCTTGAATGGCGGCGCGAGCTTGTTCTTTACAATCTTGACCCTTGTCCTGTTCCCGAGGGCCTCTTCGCCGTCCTTTATCTGGGTGGTCTTGCGCACATCTACACGTACGGACGCATAGAATTTAAGTGCGTTGCCTCCCGTAGTGGTCTCGGGGTTGCCGAACATCACGCCTATCTTGTCCCTTAGCTGGTTGATGAAGATGCAGCAAGTGTTGGTCTTGCTGATGTTTGCGGTGAGCTTCCTGAGAGCCTGGCTCATCAGCCTTGCCTGCAGACCCATCTTGGAGTCTCCCATTTCCCCTTCTATTTCCGCTTTCGGTGTCAGGGCGGCAACAGAGTCGATTACAATGATATCGATGGCTCCGGAACGGATAAGGTTGTCTGCAATCTCCAGAGCCTGTTCTCCGTTGTCAGGCTGGGATATGAGCAGTGTGTCCAGATTGACCCCGAGATTCTTTGCATATGTCCTGTCGAAGGCATGTTCAGCATCGATGATGGCGGCAATGCCTCCCTGCTTCTGTGCCTGGGCTATCGCATGGATTGCCAGAGTCGTCTTTCCGCTCGATTCCGGCCCATAGATTTCAATTACCCTTCCACGTGGGTATCCTCCGATACCAAGGGCATGGTCCAAGGCAATTGATCCGCTCGGAATTACCGAGACTTCCAGATTAGGCTGTTTCCCGAGAGGCATGATCGCCCCTTTCCCGAAATCCTTCTCAATCTTGTCAAGAGTGGCCTGCAGCGCCTTGAGCTTGGCTGCATTCACGTCTGTCCCTGCTTTTTCTTCTGCTTCTTTAGCCATATGTACAATAATTAAAGTTAATGACCGGCGTCCGGACGGACGCACCGTACAAAGTTAATGAAAAAATGGAATAGTCATGCACTGTCGTACAATTGCGGATAGGCATTTTATAGTAATTTTTCATTATTTTTGTACGATAAGCGGTTTAAATGCATATGGAGATGAAAGAACGGCTGATAGGAAAGGATATCGGAGAATTGAAGGAGGTGGCCTCTTGTGCAGGACTGCCGGGTTATGCAGCGTCTCAGATTGCACAATGGCTTTATGGGAAAAGGGTGAAGTCGGTGGAGGACATGACTAATATCTCGAAGGCCGGCCGCGCTGTACTGGCGGACAGATATGAAGTGGGGATTGCCGGATACAGTACGGTACAGAAATCTTCCGACGGGACGAAGAAATATCTTTTTCCTGTCGGAAGTGTACATGGGGAGGACATGCTTCCGGGGTGTCATGCCTCCGGCCATCCTGCAGGGAGTGCGACACAGGGGAATGTGGCGGATAAAGACACAGGTACATTGGAACGGAGCGCAGTGGAGGCTGTAATGATTCCGGACAGGGACAGAGCAACTCTTTGTGTATCTTCCCAGTCCGGATGCAGGATGGGATGCCGTTTCTGTATGACCGGCAGGCAGGGGTTCCACGGAAACCTTTCCTCGGCCGACATCATTTCGCAGTTTCTGGCCGTAGATGAGGGGCCGCTGCTTACCAATGCCGTGTTCATGGGCATGGGAGAACCTCTCGACAATTATGACAGCGTGATGAAAGCCATTGCTGTCCTTACGTCCGACTGGGGCTTCGGATGGAGTCCCAAAAGGATTACCGTGTCGACAATCGGAGTACTTCCGAACCTTAAAAGATTTCTCGATGAGAGCAGATGCCATCTTGCCGTCAGCCTGCATTCTCCGTTCCATGAAGAGAGACTGTCCATAATGCCTGTGGAAAAGGCCTGGCCGATAGAGGATACCGTGTCGCTGATAAGGCAGTATGACTTTACAGGACAGCGCAGAGTGAGTTTCGAATACACCATGTTTGCAGGGTTCAACGATGACAAACGGCACGCTGATGCCATTGCGCGGCTGCTTAAAGGAATAGAATGCAGGGTCAATCTCATCAGATTCCATAAAATCCCGGATTTTCCGTATGAAACTTCATCAGATGCGGTGATGGAGGCTTTCAGAGGGCGTCTGGAGCATGCCGGCATCGTATCTACGGTGAGGGCGTCCAGAGGCGAGGATATCATGGCCGCTTGCGGCATGCTTGCCGGAAAACACAATAAAAGAATAGCAGAATGAGATGTCCCGTCCATATGTTTTCCGTTCGGTCTGTGGCGATTTTATCTGTAGTTGCCGGTCTCTATGCCGTCTGTAGTCCGGATATATGCGCAGCATCTGCAGTGTCTCCCGGTTCTGTCCTACATGCCGCAGGCAAAGTGGATATCCGTGCCGTGTCTACGGAGTCTTCCGTTTCAGACCTGCAGTCTGTAACCGGTCCGTCTGCTTTTCCCGTAGCTGCCCGGGTGGAAGACCGTCCGGAGGATGCAAGGGGCGCACAACAGCCTTATCCTACCCCGAGAAGAAATTACAGTGCAGCCGATTCGTCGGCTATCTCGGAAGTCCGGCACAGGATGGACAGCATCCGGCAGTACAGGCCTACCGTTGCCGTAGTGCTGAGCGGAGGAGGAGCGAAGGGTGCGGCCCATATCGGTGTGTTGAAATATCTGGAAGCCATAGACTTGCCGATAGACATGGTGCTCGGTACGAGTATGGGCGGCCTGATAGGGGGGCTCTATGCTCTCGGCTATGATGCCGGACAGCTCGATTCCATAATACGGAAGGTGGACTGGAATCTTGCATTGAGCGACAGGGTGTCACGCCGGTATATCCCGTATTCGGAGATGAAATACAGGGAGAAATATATACTTACGATACCTTTCTACTACAGAAGGCAGGATGAGGGGGTCGATGCGGCTGATGTGGATTTCAGCGGCGGACAGGAGAAGAACCGTCCTCTGCAGCTCGGGGCGGATGATCCGAAGTCGGCAGACATATTGAAGAACAATCTTATGGGAAGTCTTCCGTCCGGATATATACGCGGACAGAATGTCTATAATATGATAGCCGCCCTTTCGGTAGGGTATCAGGATTCATTGCTGTTCAGCCGCCTGCCGATACCGTTCGCTTGCGTAGCCACCGACCTTGTCAGGGGCGAGGGCGTGTTCTGGCATTCCGGGAAGATGACTTCAGCGTTGAGGGCTACCATGTCCATCCCGGGGGTGTTCGCTCCGGTGAAGATGGACGGGATGGTATTGGTCGATGGTGGAATGAGGGACAATTTCCCTGTCTCCGAAGCCCGTATGCTCGGTGCGGATATAGTGATAGGAGTCGATCTGGGCAGTGATGACAGGACTTATGAGGAGATCAACAATATAGGGGATGTGTTCGGTCAGGGTGTTGACATGCTCGGGCGTGCCGCGACATTGTACAACCGTCATCTGCTTGACCTGAACATCAAGCCGGAACTCGACGGGTACAATATGATGAGCTTTGACAGCAGGAGCATAGACATCATTATCGACAGGGGATGGGAAGCTGCCGAAAATTGTGCTGTCGCCCTGGAATATATCAGGTCGAGGACGGGAACGGCTTCGGGCAGTATACTGCATAATTCAAGGGCTGTGGATATCAATGAGAGTCCGGTCACGGTGGACGGCTTCGAGATAAGGGGAGTGTCGGACAAGGACATGGCCATTCTTATGAGGGATATCCATATAGAACCGGGGGACACTCTGTCGAAGGAAGATGTGGAGAGCATCGTGTCCCGTATATACGGGACACGGGTGTTTGAGTTCGTTACTTATGAAATGGAAGGCTACGGTGAACCGTATCACCTTATAATCAACTGCAAGAAGGGGCCTGTACACAGATTCGGGGTCGGGTTGAGGCTCGATACTGAAGAAGTCGTGGCGGTGGCCCTCAATTTCGGACTCAATTCCTATGCTCTTTCCGGTTCAAAATTCGATCTGACTGCAAAGATCGGCACGAACCCTTATGTGGGGATCCGGTATTCCTATGATGACGTCGGCATTCCCACAGTGAACATATCAGCTTCGGCCAACTGGACCAATATCGACATGCTCGATGCCATAGGTATGACCGCCACTACTATGCGTCTGAAATATTTCGACACGGTACAGGAAGCGTATCTTTCCAAGGTAGCATGGTCGCTTTTCGATCTTAAGGGCGGTTTCCGGAACAGGTATTTCATGGTGCGGTCGCTTTCCAACGAGGTCACTTCTCCAGGATACATCCCCGGTCTGGATTACAGACTGCTCAGCAATGACTACATGTCGCTTTTCCTTAACGGAAGGGCGGATACTTTCGATGACGGATATTTCCCTCATTCCGGTTTTACCGCTGGGCTGGACTATGAGTGGGTGTTCGGAGGAACCCCGAACAGCATCAGTGCCTTCCATGTAATAAGTGCGGATGCGAAAGGGGTCATCCCTGCCGGGAGGATATTTTCCTTTATACCTTCCGCTTCTGTAAGATTCCTTCTCGGACAGGCTCCGCTTGCCTATATGAATTTTGCCGGAGGTTCTGTCCCGGGACGGTATTTCGGACAGCAGATGGCTTTCGTGGGGAGGAACAATGTCGTTCCGATGAGGAATATCCTTACCCTCTTCCGTACGGATTTCCGTTTCGAGGTGGCACGACATCATTATCTGACCGGGATTGTCAACTATGCCAGGGACTGCAATACTTTCGGGGATTACCTGTCTCCGGATGCGGGAAACTGGTTCGGGGCAGGAATCGAATATGCCTATGACGCCTTTTTCGGTCCTGTGAAGGCCGACCTGCACTGGTCCAACATAGACATGTCTGCGAACGGGGGGCTCGGGTTCTATATCGGCATAGGGTATAATTTTTAACGTCAAGTACAAAAATGAACAGACGTGATGATTTATCGGGGCTGGCTACCGATGCCGTACGTATCCTCGAAAG
Organism: uncultured Bacteroidales bacterium; assembly: GCA_944322585.1. Classification (GTDB taxonomy): domain Bacteria; phylum Bacteroidota; class Bacteroidia; order Bacteroidales; family UBA932; genus Cryptobacteroides. Next base: position 89,383 of record CALUPB010000009.1, read on the forward strand.
GATGAGGCATCTGTGTTCCGTCAGGGAATACTGTACTTCGGACATCAGGCAGAAGGTCATGAAGGCGCTGGATACATCTGACAGCAGGGTTGGTACAGGCGGAGACGGGGTTTCCGGCAGTGCGGGGCTGTTTCCCGGCCATGATGAAAGGAGCAGTTGCGGAGAAAGTGACCGTTCCGGGATTGCCGGCAGGATTATAGAATCATTGAAGGCAGACGGCTATCTGTCCGACCTGCGCTATGCTACGGCCTTCGCACGTGACAAGTCCTCGCTTTCCGGCTGGGGCGCGGGCAAGATACGCTACGCCCTTTCCATCAAGGGCATTGACAGCGAGACAGTCGGGGCTGCCCTCAATGAGATAGATGCTTCCCGCGCTTCCGACAGGTTAGACCGGCTGCTGTCCGCGAAATACAAAAGCCTGACGGCTTCGGCAAGGTCCTCACGCATGATGTCAGGTGCGGCAGAGGGCATGGTCCCGGATGCCGCATGCCATACGGAGCCGGATACGGACAGCAGCCTGGACGACGGCCATCCGTCTGCCGGTACTGATTATGTTATCCGCCGGAAACTCATCGCTTTCGCCCTCGGCCGCGGCTATTCATATGAAGAAGCCGTGCGTGCCATCAACGGCATAATGAACGTGAATTCGATGAAATGAATGGAATGAATTTCCTCGAATTACCTCTGTCGGGGGCGAAGTCCCCGACATGTCCTCCCCTCCGCTCATTTCGTTCCGCTGCCATTTCTCGTTTATCTCCTCGAAAGTGATTTTCCCTGCGCGAATCTGCGGCGAACGGCTTTGTATAGCCTTTCTCCTCTATCTGTGCCAAAGCCTCATCAGCGGAGCCGTCCACTTTCAGCTCCATTACATAGATGTAGTCCTTTGTCTGGAGAAAGATGTCGATGCGTCCGTTGCTGGTCTGCTTCTCCGTCTGCACAGGAGTTCCCATAAGTTCGAAGATGATGTACATTGCATACAGGAAATCTTTCTCCGATAGGGTACAGCATATTCCAAATCTTTTATCAGGCAGAACTTCTGCCCGTTACACATATACGCAGAAACCGAGAGCAGAACAAATTTATCTGTTATGCCGAGGTGCAACCGTATATGTGGGAACGCAGTGACCAAAGATAGCGAAATTTAACATTCAATACCCCATGGGTGTTGTCCATTTGTCGGAAATGTTTTCTATCTTTGTAAGGTTGAGCAATCAACATACATATTGATGAAAGTGTTTTCGCACTGTCCTTTCAAGAAAATGTGGCAATTTTCAAAACACGAGGACAACCGGACAGCACTCATTCACTCATTTAGACTATGCGATAGCGGGATTCTGTGCCCGCCGATACCTCATATCTATCCGAGTGTGGGGTATTGGAACGTTTATCCGTGTTTAGGTTTGCCACAACCTTCTTGAAGATAGACGAAATCGGCTCCACACTTGAACCGAATAACATTCTATATCTTTCTGATTATCAAATTATACATTCAATATTCATTGTAATTTGATACCGCAAAGTTCCCGGAATTTA
>CALUPB010000010.1 GCA_944322585.1 uncultured Bacteroidales bacterium
CAGCTTTCGATGTCCCCGCTTCTGAAAAATGCGTTGGCGATTAACGGGTTATATGGAGAGGATGGATGGTTTTCAAAGAGCCTTTCGGTAGTCCAGTTCTCCGGCAACTGCCCGGCGTTCCAAAAAGTGATATGGTCGGGGAATACGCTAATCTGAACGGGCACGGCACTGGCGTAGTCCTTATGTGCGATGGCATTCATCAACGCCTCCCTGATGGCTTCTACCGGGAACTGCGGCGTTTCGCGCCGGGAAATTCCCTCGTATGAGATACGGTAAATCAGGTATTTGCTCTTTATCAAGTCCATAGCCTTGTCCACCTGCTCCATCAAAGCACCGTGAATTTCGTCCTGAAACTCCAGATTGCCTTTGTCGTCTCGGAAGAAACCAATCTTTATATATGCACCTAACACAAACCTTTCAGGGTCGGGATGGAACAGCAGCAGGGCTGCACGGTTCAAATGTCCGTCCTCGTCTATCAGACGTAAATCATGCAGCAGGTGTTCGGTCTTATCTTTCAAAACACCCTCGTCCACACGTCCGCTCCTTGCCGCTTCCTTACGGAAACGGTTCAATGCGCTTTCCGACAGTTCTTCTATTTTGGCTCTTTCTATGGGAAACTCGTCCCAATGCCTGCCTGTACGTTGCAGAATAAAGCGGTTCAAAGCCGCACCTTTCAACTCCTGCTTCGTACTGCCGCTGCGGTAATGGTACTGACCTTTATAATTGATAGGGTTTGAATAGGGCGGCACGTCTATTTCCACATACTCCAGCCCGTCTTTGTCCAACAGGTTCACGTCCACAATGATACCCAGCACATCACGGACTTTGTTCGGTATGTCCTCCAACAGTTTCTTGGCATCGGCAACGCCGACCACCTGCCCGCTGTTATTCATACCTATATATATCTTGCCGCCTGCGGCATTGGCAAAACCACATATCCATTTCAGATAGTCGTCCCGCCAGCTTTCTTTCCATTCTATATTCTGGTTCTCATTCATAATCATTTCTTTGTCTGCAAAATTAGCAAAAATACTGTGTGTCAGGAAAAAATATCGGTTATTCTTCCTCCTCCTTAATCAAGTGGCACAGGCCGTAATGAAACGGACGGGACACAGCGATTATAAAGCCATGAAACCTTACATAGACATTGCCGATGACATCAAGGCAAATGCGTTGGACTAATTCAGCCGACTGTAAAAAATCAGCAAGTTTCATTGAATCTCTTTTATTTGGCTTATCTTTGTGTATTTCAACACACAACAATGAGCGACAACGACAACAATATAAAGAAAAGACGTTTCGAGGCTTTCGTCAATGCCATCGGTCCAGAAACAGAGCAGGCGCAAGTCCGGCTGATCAGTGCAGCCAATGCGCAGATGCTGTTCCATTATTGGAATACGGGCAGTGGATTTGCCTTTGTCGCAAGGCAGAAACATTCCCAGATTGGTGACAAGGATTTCCATGCCGACTTAATCCCGTACAACATAAAGTCCGATACCTATTGTAGTCGTGGAACTGAAAACCAATCCGTTCAAACCGGAATACACAGAACAGTTGAACATCTACATTTAAAAGAAGGTCATCTATGGCAGACAAGATACAGACGATAATCCCCCTACGGAAAATTGAACAAGATTTACGAAGAAATCCTATAGAATGAAAACGGAATACGAGAAATGTCTGGATGGAGAACCGTTCATCGGCAGTGAAGACCCCAAGATAACGGAAATGATTCTGCGCACACGGCGCCTTCTGGTACAATTCAATGCAACCGATTACGCCGATCACGAACGCAGGCAAGAACTGTTACGCGAAATGTTCGGCAGCATCGGAAAGGGCGTGCATGTGGATATTGATTTCCATTGCGAATGCGGGAAGCACATTTTCATTGGCAACAAGGTAATAATAAACATGAACTGTACCTTCGTAGACAATAATCGCATTGATATTGGCAACAATGTCCTGATTGCATCAAATGTACAGATATATACGGCAACTCATTCTGTACGCCTGGACGAACGTATGGTACAGAACTGGTCTGAGGGGCAAGAGATTTGCCGTACTTATGCCTTGCCTGTGAAGATAGAGAATGGCGTATGGATTGGAGGAGGTGTAATTATTCTGCCGGGAGTCACTGTCGGCCGGAACAGTGTAATCGGTGCGGGCAGCGTGGTGACACGTTCCATTCCCGCGAACTGTGTGGCGGTAGGAAATCCTTGCAGGGTAATAAAGCAGATTGATAACGGAAGCCATGAATAAATACAGACATATCATATTTGACATTGACGGCACCCTGCTCGATACCGAATCCGCCATTCTGCAAAGTCTGAAAGATACCGTTGCGGAAATACTGCAAAAGGATATACCTGAAGAAGAATTGAAATTCGCTCTGGGCATACCGGGCGAAGCTGCACTCCATAGATTGGGCATATCCGATACAGGAACTGCAAACCGCAAATGGAATGAGTATTTGTTGAAGTATAAATCAAGTATACGGCTCTTTGAGGGTATTCCTGTTTTATTGACTTCATTAAAAGCCAATGGATATTCACTGGGCATTGTCACTTCCAAGAACCGGAATGAGTACAATGAGGATTTTGCGTCAGTTTTTGACGCGACACATTATTTTGACAGAGTAATATGTGTGGAAGACGCCCCTTTCCCGAAACCGGATCCGGCTCCATTGGTCACTTACCTGTCCTTATCCGGAATTAGCGCAAAGGAAGCACTTTATGTCGGCGATACCGCTTACGACAGTTTATGCGCAAATGGTGCGAATGTAGATTTCGGAATCGCATTATGGGGAAATTCGACAGAAAATGATGTCAATGCAGATTATGTATTCCGTACCCCGTCCGATTTGCTTGATGTATTATAGAGTCGAAGAATTAAAAATGCTTATCCGCAAAGTTACCCCTGACTCCCATTGTCATGTTTTCCCGGCCAGGAAGTATGAATGTTCATGTTTGCTGCCATACTGTGAGGACAGTGACACACCTGGAACCGCGGATGTGCCTTTGGCTGCCACCGGAGGGCGATTCTCTCTTCCAGGTGTGCCGGAAACTGTTACACCTGGAAGACACAAATTCATGTAACTACATGTTCCATATGTGATTATGCGTATTCTCCAATTCCCGGTGTGCACCAAACAGATTTTCCGTCTCATGGTCCGAAGTCATGACTCAGATGCCCGTCAAAGACCGGTATCCGTTCCGGATAGGCCGGTTGGCAGGACTGACACTCCGTCTATTTTCAGGACATGATACCATGTCGTTCCCGTAAGTTTTCACTGGTCGGTCAGACTTATCTTGTAGAAGGGGGTATTCTTGCGGATAATCATTAAAAAATGTCAGCTCCGCTGACCACGGCTTTTGTTTATTCCGGGCTGGCAAGCAAGCTTGATATAGAAAACCTCTCCCGGAATTTCATCGCTACCGCTCCGATATCCCTGCCCGCGAAAGGAGGGATTTGCTCACTGCGGTCGCACATCCCTTACCGCTCGCCGCGTGGCCCCTACACCAAAGCCTGTCAGCTCCGCTGACCACGGCTTTTGTTTATTCCGGGCTGGCAAGCAAGCTTGCGCCCGGAATAAACAAAAAGCCTGAACTCTCGAGTTCAGGCTTTGGTGCGGAGAGGGAGGGATTCGAACCCCCGGAGCCTTTCAGCTCAACAGTTTTCAAGACTGCCGTAATCGACCACTCTACCACCTCTCCAATATGTCAATGCTTTCCCTGTGTCACAGACAGACATCAAAGTCCGGCATTTCCCCATCCAGACATGCAACCGGAACAACGGCCATTCTGAAAATGGACTGCAAAGATAATAAAAATCCTGATGTCACCAAAAAATTTGCGAAAAACTGTGACGTTTTCACATGAATCCTACCTGCGTCTGCCCTTGGACTGTCTACGGTTACCCTGCACAGGATATATATCCTTGTCTTTCCTGTCATCCGCCATGAAGAACCTGTACTGGAACGCTATCAGATACAGAGCCCCGCATGTTACGCAACTGTCGGCGAAATTAAATACGGGAGCAAAGAACCTGAACGGATGTCCCCCTATCAACGGCAACCACTCCGGGAATGTCGTGTCTATTATAGGGAAATAGAACATGTCAACCACCTTCCCGAACATGAAAGGCGCATAATGTCCCCCGAGATGGGCCACTGTCCACGGTGTGGATTCGGAGAATATGAGCCCATAGAAAAAGCAGTCTATTATGTTTCCGAGTGCTCCTGCGGCAATCATTGTAAGTCCGACCACAACTCCGGTCGGCGTACCCGGCTTCTTCAGAAGGCGCGAGACCCAATACACGAGAGCAGCGAAAAGTCCTATCCGGAGGAGCGAAAGCAGAAACTTGCCCACAGCTCCCCCGAACTTCATTCCGAAAGCCATCCCTTCATTCTCTATAAAATAGATACGGAACCAGTCCCCGAGAACATTGAAACTCTCTCCCAAAGTCATATTGGTCTTGACCAGCACCTTGATCACCTGATCAAGAATGACCAGGACAATGCCGAATATCAGGAGGGCCTTGCCTTTGGAAATCTTCATATCACTTGTTCTTGTTCAGCATTTCCTTTGCCTCGACTGTCAGAGTGGCGTGCGGCACGAGGCGCAGCCTTTCCTTGGGGATGAGTTTTCCGGTGACACGGCAGACGCCGTAGGTCTTGTTCTCAATCCTCACTAAAGCCGCTTCAAGGTTCTGGATGAACTTGTACTGGCGCTGCGCGAGCTGGCCGGCCTCTTCCTTGGAAAGAGTCGTGGCCCCTTCCTCCATCACCTTGAATGTAGGGGAAGTGTCTTCGATGTCATTGCTGGATCCGTGAGTAACGACATCCCGCAAGGTCTTGTATTCTTTCTTGGCCTTCTCAAGCATTCCAAGGATAATTTCCTTGAATTCCTGCAGTTCCTCGTCGCTGTAACGAACCTTAGGTTCAACAACATTCTTTTCTTCTGCCATAACAATATAAAATTTAACATTAATTTTCTGTCCTCCAGGCTGTCCTGCATGCCTGCCCGCAGACCGGGCCGTAACACACGCATTCTGCGGGAACGCTCCGGCTCCGGTGATTATGAAAGCCTGCTCACCGCAATCCTGACTGCACTGTCATTCCATTCGACCTCAGGAGCTTCTCCCGCCTCGGCGAGTGAAGCCACTGAAATATTTCTGGCCAGGGTCTGTGAAGCGACGTAATCCCTGAACGACTCCAGGGACGATGAAATCTCCCCGTAGTCCGGTGCATCCGCATATATCCGCACATCAACCCTGTCGGTCACGTCAAAGTCACTGTCCTTGCGCAGATTCTGTATCCTGTTAATAAGTTCCCTCGCCGTGCCTTCCTTCTTCAGTTCATCCGTAACGGTTATATCAAGAGCCAGAGTCAGAGGGCCGTCCGTAGCTACGAGCCATCCCGGCATATCCTCGGAGGAAATCTCGTAATCCCCTTTTGAAAGCAGCACATCGCCGTCAGCAAGCCGGAGGACATAGTCCACACCCGCAGCCTCAGCCGCCTGCACGGCTGCGATATCTTCCTGACCGAGGGAGGCAAAAGCCGCAGCTATAGACTTCATCTTCGCTCCGTATTTCTTGCCGAGAGTCTTGAAGTTAGGACGTATCTTCTTGGTTATGAGTCCGGCCGTATCGGAAATGAATTCCGCATCCTTGACATTGACTTCACCGAGAAGAAGTCCTTTCACTTTTTCGAGCTGCTCCTCAACTTTACTGTCGATGACCGGGATCACAAGCTTCGACAGAGGCTGCCGTACCTTGATATTCACCTTGCGGCGAAGTGCCAATACCATCGATGACGCCCTTTGGGCAAGATCCATCCTCTCCTCGAGATCCTTGTCTACAGCTGAAGCGTCATATGCAGGCATGGCCGTAAAATGCACGGATTCCGCACCCGGAACGAGATCGAGATACATCCTCTCCATAAAGAAAGGAGCGACAGGAGCCGCGAGCTTCGCGACATCCACCAGCACTTCATACAGGGTCTGGTAGGCAGCAAGCTTGTCTGCATCCATGGAACCGCCCCAGAAACGTTTCCTGTTGAGACGGACATACCAGTTGCTCAGGTGATCGCAGACAAACTCCTGTATAAGACGTCCCGCCGTAGTGATATCGTAGTCCTCATATGCATCCACGACATCTTTCACGAGGGAATTAAGCAGGGATATTACCCATCTGTCTATCTCCGGACGTTCACTGACGGGAACAGGCTGCGCCTCCGCATCGAACCCGTCGACATTCGCATAAAGGGCAAAGAACGAATAGGTATTGTACAGCGTACCGAAGAATTTCCTGCGCACCTCGTCCACGCCGGCCTCATCGAACTTGAGATTGTCCCACGGCTGGGAATTGGTCAGCATATACCATCTGAGGGCATCAGGACCGTATTTGTCAAGAGCCTTGAACGGATCGACGGCATTTCCCAGACGCTTGCTCATCTTGTTGCCGTCCTTGTCAAGCACAAGTCCGTTGGAAATGACCCGTCTGAATGCGCAGGAGCCGCTTACCATCGTATGGATTGCATGGAGCGTATAGAACCAGCCCCTTGTCTGGTCCACTCCCTCCGCTATGAAGTCAGCTGTGCGCCCGAACTTCGCGTTCCCGAGATTGCGCAGCCCTTCCTGGGCATAAGGCATAGCCCCGGAATCGAACCACACGTCTATGAGATCCGTCTCGCGGACCATCTTCCTGCCGCTGTCCGACACAAGATATATATTGTCCACATACGGCCTGTGAAGATCTATCCTGTCATAATTCTCCTTGGACATATCTTCAGGATTGAAACCTTTGTCTTTCAACGGGTTCGACTCCATAATCCCGGCTGCGACGGACTTCTCTATCTCTGCATACAGCTCTTTGAGGGAACCTATGCATTTCTCCTCCTTCCCGTCCTCGGACCTCCATACCGGAAGCGGCGTACCCCAGTAACGGCTGCGGGAAAGATTCCAGTCCTGGATATTCTCCAGCCATTTGCCGAAACGTCCCGTCCCCGTTGACTCCGGCTTCCACATGATTGTGTTGTTGAGCTCTATCATCTTGTCCTTCACGGCAGTGGTCCTGATGAACCAAGAGTCGAGAGGATAATATATCACCGGTTTGTCAGTCCTCCAGCAATGAGGATACGAGTGGACATGTTTCTCGATCCTGAATGCCTTCCCCTGCTGCTTGAGCATCACGCACAGATCAACGTCAAGAGTAGCGGCGTCCGGTCCGAGAGTATCGTCATAGGCATTCTTTACATACCTGCCGGAAAACTCATTGTAATCCGGAGAAACCCTTTCCGACACATAGGACGGATCCATGTCCTCCATACGGAAGAAACGTCCCTTGCGGTCCACTTGTGCCTGACGGTCCCCGTTCCTGTCCACGACGAGAAGAGCCGGTACGCCATTGGCCTTGGCGACCTTGTTGTCATCCGCACCGAATGTAGGCGCTATATGGACAATACCAGTCGTCCCTTCCTCGACTGTGACATAGTCTCCCGGAATGACACGGAAAGCGCCATCGTCAGGTCTGAACCACGGTATCAGCTGTCTGTAGCTTATTCCTGTGAGATCGGAACCTTTGAACTCCCCTTCAAGGACACGGAACGGCACCAATTTGTCGCCCTTGCGGTAATCTTCAAGCGCAATGTCCGCAGCCTTAGGATTGAAGATGGAGTTCACAAGATCCTTTGCCACGACATAGACAGCAGGCTCTCCGGTATAAGGATTATATGAGGAAACCCTCACGTATGTTATGTCCGGTCCGACACACAGGGCGGTATTCGAAGGGAGTGTCCATGGAGTGGTCGTCCATGCAAGGAAGAACACGGGCAGTGTACCGTCTCCGTAAAGTATCTGCGACTTCCCGTCCTTGATGACCTCGAACTGGACCGTAGCCGTAGTATCCTTGACATCCCTGTAACATCCCGGCTGGTTAAGTTCATGCGAACTGAGTCCCGTCCCCGCCGCCGGAGAATAAGGCTGTATGGAATAGCCCTTGTAAAGCAGTCCCTTATCGTAAATGTCCTTCAACAGATACCAGAGAGTCTCGATATAACGGTTGTCATAGGTGATGTACGGGTCATCCATGTCCACCCAATATCCCACACGTTCCGTCAGATTGACCCACTCCTGCGTATATTTCATCACCTCTCTGCGGCATATGCTGTTATACTCCTCAACGCTTATCTTCGTCCCTATGTCCTCCTTGGTAATGCCGAGAAGCTTCTCCACACCGAGTTCCACCGGAAGGCCGTGAGTGTCCCAGCCGGCACGACGCTCGACACGATACCCGCTCTGGGTCTTGTACCGGCATATCGCATCCTTGATGGAACGCGCCATCACATGATGGATGCCGGGCATACCGTTGGCGGAAGGCGGTCCTTCGAAGAATATGAAATCAGGAGCGCCCTCCCTTATCTCAAGGGATTTCCTGAAAGTACCGTTCTTCTTCCATCTGTCGAGGATCCCGTTCGCGACAGCGACCAGATCCAGTCCTTTATACTCGTTGAATGTCATATTTTTTGTATAATTTTGCAGCAGTTTCTGAAACAAGGTGCAAATATAATGAATATTCTGGATATAATACTGCTGCTGTGCTTCATCCCTGCTGTAATCAGCGGCCTGCGAAAAGGGTTCATAGCCCAGGTAATAGCCATAATATCACTTGTGCTCGGAGTGTGGCTTTCCGTAAAGTTCGCGGTCCTTGCCGGACGTTGGCTGGGCCAGTGGATAGAGACATCTCCGCAACTGCTGAATGGGATAGCATTCGCACTGATATTCATAATCGTCGTGTTCGCACTGTTCGCGCTGGGGAAAATTCTCGAGAAAACGATAAAGATAATAATGCTGGGATGGCTCAACAGGCTGCTCGGAGTCCTGTTCTCGATGCTGAAATGCATCCTGATAGTAGGATTCCTGATCATAGTGTTCGGGGCCGTCAACGGGCAGTTCCACATTGTCAGCGAAAAATATCTTGCTGAATCCGTTATGTACACGGCTTTCAGGGATATAGCCTATTCTGTGTTCCCGTATTTCAAACGGCTCATAATGGGTTGAGAACCCCAGGCATTATCATTCATCGGACTTACGACAATAACAAACCGGAAAATGGACAACATCATACTCATAGAGACCTCGACAGAACTGTGCTCTACGGCAATGGCATCGGAAGGGAAAATCATCTCGTACAGGGAAAGCGACAGACCGAGGACACACGCCTCACTGACGGCTGTATTCATAGATGAGATGCTGCGGGAGACAGGACTTAAGGTACAGGACTGTGCCGCCGTATGCGTAAGTATGGGCCCTGGTTCATATACAGGACTCAGGGTCGGTGTCTCGACAGCCAAAGGCCTCTGCTTCGGGGCCGGTATCCCGCTGCTCGCCACCGGCACGCTCGACGCCCTCGTATGGCAGGGGATAACTGGAGAATACTTCCGCAACAGCCAGGGCGACCCGGACTTCAGATATATAATTCCGATGATTGACGCACGGAGGATGGAAGTCTACACTGCCGTGTTCTCCCCTGACGGGAAACAGGTTACAGACACGGAAGCAAAGATAGTCGACGGCAGCAGTTTCGCGGAGCAGCTTGCCGCAGGACATGTGCTGTTCATAGGGGATGCGGCCGACAAATGCAGGACGGTCATCACCAATCCGAATGCACATTTCATCCAGTGCTGCCCGAAAGCCTCCTCGATGCTGGTTCCGGCCATGGCCGAATACAAAGAAAAACGGTTCAGAGACGTTGCGTACTTCGAACCGTTCTATCTCAAAAACTTCGTCGCCACCGCCAGCCGGAAAAAACTGTTCTGACCGGAACTGTGTCAGTCACCCGTAAAAAACACGAAACAGTTCATTGCCTCATCGCGGATCTCGTAATACGGGACATACTCCATAGTGCCGTCGCCGACGCCTCCGATACCGAATGCCAATGAGCCTGGCTTCCTGTCCGTCAAGACGGTCACTCCATCCGGAGCGGTATATGCAGTCTTCACCGACCCGTCCGGCTGCCTCTCGTGCCGTACGGAAATTTCTCCGAATGGGGTCGGGAATGTTCCCTCCACCCAGTCCAGATGTCCGAGATGAGGCTCAATGCGGACTTTCCTGCAACCGGGTTCAAGAATTTCAATCCCGAGCACATGCCGGCTCAGCCATGCTGTGGGGCCGGATGCCCATCCATGACAAAGACTATGGCGGAATCCTTTATAACAATACGCCCCGCAGTCCCTGTGGATATCCCGCATGCCGTCCGGAACAAGTTCATCTATTCTGGCTGCCGGCAGCCAGTCCATATCGAAATCTTCCCAGAAGGAAGTCGCTCCAAGATCCAGCATCGCGCCCCAGTAGTCCTTTATTATTCCTATGGCCCCTTCGTAATTGCCGGCCAGTGCCATCGCCTCCAGCATAAGATAGCCATAGAATGTCGAAAATCCGCCTGCCCCGTTATACGACAGTCTTTCCCTGTCCGATTCTTGAGGATTTTCAAGCCCTGCAAGACACATCAGCGCAGCGGCCTGCTTCGATCCGGGGGCGTCCGCTTGCGGGCAGGCCGACTCGAATTCCATGTATACCCCGGGAGCCGCCGCGGAAAGCCTTTTCCACGAATCCTCACATCGGGCTGCCAGTGACGTGTCTCCGAATATTTCGGCCAGTTTCATGCCCGTTTTCATTCCCCACGCCATAAGGGCCTGCAGTCCTGCCGCCTTGGCTGCCGCATTCTCTTCCGAAGGCCAGTCCAGGAATCGGATGCCGTCCAGACATTCGCGCCCGTCATCCCCGACCCGCGTCATCAGCTGTTCCAGCAATGAAGTGATATAATCCCGGGATTCCATGAGATAATCAAGATCCCCCGTAAACATATACCATTCATAATGGCAAAGCAGCCACCATATGGAATACGAAGAAAAACCTCCGTTCATCCATTTCGGCAAGGGAGTGACATCTCTCATAAGATCCAGAGTCCGCGGGACTGTCTCATCATATCCGAACACAGACCCTATCGTCATCACTTCCGGGAATGAATCTCCCATCCATACAAGCCTGTCTCTCTTGATGCCGTCCCACAGATAATCCTGCATGCACAGATGAACCGTACGTGCGCCTGTCCTCCAGATACTGTCAAGCCGTCCGTCGCTGCTGCGGAAGGATCCTCTCCACGGAATGTCCCGCATCACTGAAACAGCCCTGACTTCTTTCAGGGCGAGAGTACGGTTCCCGTCCAGAACATCTATCCTGACAAACCGGAATCCGGAATTGCCGGTTTCCACAACTCCAAGGAAAGGCAGTTCCAAGGTATAGTCTCTCATCGCATGGTCATTCGTCGCGCCTCCCTCTCCCCCGACCTCAGACATCGCCTCACTCACAGACTCGCCGTAACGGATCCGCACCCGGACAGGCTTGCCGTCCGACAAGCCCGTCACAATCTGAAGCCCTCCGTGCAGTTCACGCCCGAAATCGAGAAGGATTGCCGGGCGGGCATCACCGGGCGATGTCATGACACAGCAAGGGACATCATCTCCCAGGAACGGCTGCCCTATGCCTTCCCGTAAAAGCAAATCCGCCCTGTCGACATGGCTGCTGTCTTTCTGCCACACTATCCTGACCGGACTTATAAAAGTCCGTTCAAGACACCCCTGTCCCCTTGCCGTCACAGCGGACACTGTCTCCGGCAATGCTGTCAGGGACAACAGCAGCACTGAAAGGAACTTTTTCATACGCTACAGATTGAACGCCTGCTTGAGTTCCTGCATCTGGGCATCGCTCATGCCTTCCGGAATAAATCCCATGGCACATCCGGAAATGTAGATTTGCGCCGACTTGGAAAGCGTGTCTATCATATCGAATGCCTCCACCACATTCTCGCCAACGGCAAGAGCACCATGCTTTTCCCACAGCACGACATCATATTGGTCAAGGCATGCAATGGTTGCGTCGGCAAGGGCCAGTGAACCGGGAAGCCGGTACGGGACTATCCCCACCCCCTTGGGGCAGAATGCCCTTGTCTCAGGAATCATGCTCCAGAGCAGTCTGCTGAGCACATCCTTCTCCAGGAATTCCCTGTGGTGGGTCATGGCCACAAGTTCAATAGGATGAGTATGTATGACAGCCATGTACCCGTCTCCCCTGCCGGCGAGATAGCTATGGACAGAAAGGTGCGAAGGAAGTTCAGACGTGGGAACGATTGCTTTCTCCGCCACAATCCCGTATGCCCTTCCGCCGTCCAGTATCCTGATTATGGACATGTTGTCCATCGGCGAAGAAGCCACATAACGCATCCTCCGTCCTGTCCCCGTAACAAGGAAATAATTCTCTGACAGGTTTTCGAATGGCCTGGGCAATGCGACCGGACCGTACAGGAGCCCGCATCCGGCAAGCATGTCGTCGACAAAGGGCGTAATGTTATATGAAATATTCCCTCCGTTACGTTCCGCCCAACCCTTTTGCCACAGATATCCTGCGACTTCCGCCACTTCAGCTATGCAGGCAGCAATATTTTCATTGTATTTCATAGTAAAGTTGAATTTCATGACAGATACGGGAAAAATACCGAAAACAGCAGGATGGCAAGACCGGCGGCAAGAACCGTGACAGCCAGCCCGCCGCATCCTTTCCATTCTTTCAGGACAATTCCCCACAAATTGGAAAAAAGTACATTCAAAGACATCAGTATGCTCCACGCGAATGCCAGGAGTACAGGGTTTTCCTGCAGGAAACTCTTTCCTGTCTCAAGCCCGAAAAACTGGGAATACCACAATCCTCCTGCAAGGGCGCAGAAAAAGACATTCACGGCAGCCTGTCTGCCACCGGCATCAAAGTACTCATGTCCGCTGCGGTTCCGCCAGTTCATGAAGAGACAATAAGCGGCATTGGTGACAAACCCACCCGCAGTCACCAGAAAGATGACAGGAAGACCGGCGAGCAAAGGCGTGGCTCCTGAAACGAGCATCTTTTCCCTGACAGGGGCGCCGGCATCCAGTCCGAGTGCGAAGCATGCACTCATGAGACCGGACAGCAACGCGACCGCGAGCCCTTTGGTCAGGGCGAAATCCTTCACTGCTTCCCTCTTCGCTTCCTCGCTCATGTTCCGGGACTTCAATGACCCGGCATATCCTATGACCGCTATTCCGGCAACAGTTACCGCGACTCCGATGAGAAGATGCAGACCGTCACCATGCAAAAGGTCAGTGCCGGCGAACAGGGCAGGAAGCAAAGTCCCGAAAGCGGAACATGTCCCCAAGGCTATCGACTGGCCGAGGGCTACCCCTAAATACCGCATGGAAAGCCCGAATGTCAGTCCCCCTATTCCCCACAGGAAGCCATACATCACAGATTTCCAGGCACTGCCAGCCGAAAGGACAGTCATCAGGGATATCCCTTCCGGAAGGGACAACAAGGCTCCGGCGAACGGAAAGACAAGCCATGCAAATATTCCTTGCACCATCCAGAAATTCTCCCAGCTCCATGCCCTGACACCACGTATCGGGACATATGAACTCGACTGCCCGAAACTTCCGGCGGCGATGATCAGAAGACCTATAAGAGTATGCATAAGTTAAAGTCTCTTCGAAGTAACTTCCGTCTCATATTTTTCCACTTCCGGAATATAGTCCTCCCCTGCCGGAACACCTTCGGTCAGGCAGAAGTAATCGTAGACAGCATTCCATGGAAGGGCCTTGTTCTCCTCCAAAAGCGCAAGACGCTGGAAATATTTCCCCGTGTCCTCATATGCCCTCAACTTCTCCAGAGGAGACAGCAACGCCATCAGAAATGCCTTCTGGGTCGCCCTGATTCCTATGACATAGGCACCTATCCTGTTGATGGAACCGTCGAAATAATCCAGGCCGACATTCACCCTGCCGAGAGCCCCGGCCCAGACAATCTCCTGTGCAAGCATCGCGACACTGTCATTCAGAATGACCACATGGTCGCTGTCCCACCTGACTGGACGGCTGACATGAAGCAATATCTCGGGAGCGAACAGCAGCAGCGAAGAAATCTTGTCCGCCACTTCCTCGGTAGGATGGAAATGTCCCAGATCCAAAGTGGACATAATGCCGTGTTTCATGGCATAGCACATATAGAACTCATGGGAACCGACAGTAAAGCTCTCAAGACCTGTCCCGAACAACTTGCATTCGACTGCATCCTTGACATGGCTGCATTTTTCCGCAAAAATTCTGTCAAGAGACTCTTCCAGGATGGAGCGGTAAAGATATCTGTTGACCGTAATGTCCTTTGACCCGTCATGTATCCAGATATTATGGCAGACTTTGTCCCCGAGCTGGCGGCCGATTTCATCGGCTATCCTGCGGCTGCGGACAGTATGTCCTATCCAGAAATTCCGGACTGCGTCATCAGGATTGGACAGGGTCAGGCTGCCGCTCAACGGATGGGAAAAGGATGTGGAGTTGAAATCGAGTTTCATGTCATTGGCCCGGGCCCAGTCGATCCAGCTCTGGAAATGTTCCGGACCTATTTCGTCCCTGTCCACCTTTTTCCCTCCGAAATCGCCGTAGGTGGCATGAAGGCTCAGCCTGTGCCGGCCCGGGACAAGGGTCTTGACCTTCTCTATGTCCGCCCTCACTTCATCTATGTTTCTCGCCTTGCCGGGATAATTGCCGGTCACCTGGATACCTCCGGTCAACTGTCCTGCGGCAGCTTCAAAACCAGTCACATCATCCGTCTGCCAGCAATGCAGTGAAATGGAAACACCTTTAAGGGCCGCAAGGGCGGCATCCGTATCCACTCCGAATTCTGCATAACGCTCTCTGGCCTCATTATAGGCGCTGATTATTTTTTCCTGTTTCATATTTGATAATAGATAAAATATAAGTATGACAAACTGTTTCATTTTCCGGCAATCCGGCGGAATGACCGGTATGCCGCATTCCATCGGCCCGTATCTGCCGGCATGAAGGTTTCCGTCTTCACCGAACGGCAGACGGTCTGCCTTATCTCCTCCAGGGAAGAAACGTTGCCCGCAGCATAAGCCTGCATCATCAGATTCCCTATGGCTGTAGCCTCGGCAGGCCCGGCTATCACGGGAATTCCGGCAGCACCGGCAGTAAACCGGTTCAGCAGAGAATTCTTCGACCCGCCTCCCACAACATGCAGCCGGCGGACCGGGAACGGAGCTATACTTCTGAACTCGTCAAGCACCATCCTGTACTTCAGGGCAAGACTTTCCAATATGATTCTTATAATCTCTCCGTGTGACTCCGGGACATGCTGTCCGGAAGCCCTGCAGTATGCGGCAATGGCGGCAGGCATATTCCCCGGAGATGCAAAAGCGGCATCATCAGGATCTATGAATGCCAGGAACTCCGGTGCATTTTGCGCGAGCGCGACCATTTCATCGTATGTATATTCTGTTCCCTGCCCTTTCCATACTGAAAGGCACTGCTCCAAAAGCCACATGCCGGTAATGTTCTTCAACAGCCGTACGGTCCCGCAGACTCCGCCTTCGTTGGTCATGTTGAATGCTTCAGTAGCCGGAGTGATCATCGGGCTGCCGATCTCTATGCCCATAAGTGACCATGTCCCGGAACTCAGGTAAGCGAATTCACCGTCAGGGGCAGGGACAGCTGCTACGGCCGAAGCCGTATCGTGCCCGGCGACTGCGACAATGTCCAGCTTCCCCACTCCGGTCCGCATTGCAATATCCTTGTCGAGGGGGGCGACCGCAGTTCCGGACGGGATCACGGGACAGAACAGTCCGGCACGGATCCCGCTTCTCTCTGCAAGTCCGTAATTCCAGTCCCGGGCATATGGATCCAGAAGCTGGGATGTGGAAGCTACGGTATATTCAGTCACCATTTTACCGGTAAGCATGTACGCGAGGGCATCCGGGATAAAGAGGATTTTATCCGCCTGTCCGAAAGCATACAGGCCCTCCCTGTGCTGGGCATACATCTGAAATATGGAATTGAATGCCAGATGCTGTATTCCCGTGGCGGCATACAGCTCATGCTGCGACATGATTCCGGAAAAATAATCTTCTGACGCCCGGACCGTATACGGGTCTCTGTAGGCAACCGGCAATCCGGATATGGAACCGTCCCGGGCAACAGGAACGAAATCGACGCCCCAAGCATCTATACCGGCCGAACGGATTCCGACTTTTTCCGCCGCCGCTGCCGTTAACCCTTCGCACAGCTTTTCATAGAGAGAATAAATATTCCAATACATATGCCGGCCGAGGTACATCATTCCGTTCGGGAAACGGGTCAGTTCCTTTACGGTCAATATCCCATCACACAATCTTCCCAAAATCCCGCGCCCGCTTGTCGCACCGAGATCAAATGCCAGAAAATGACTGATTCCTGTCTTATTGTCTTCCATTTTTCGTATTATTGCAAAACATTATCAACAATCATATTATGGACAACTCCATCCATCTGAAATACCTGACCATAAACCAGGATGATCTGAAATGGGGGATAACGATAAATTCCGTCGGATATCAGAACATTGCCGCAGGCATGTCCTATCCGCCTAAAAATCACCCCCCCGCTATCTGTTTTCAACTGATAGCGGCCGGACACTGAACGAATACCAGCTCCTGTACATCACGAAAGGAAAAGGCTGCTTCACTTCAAAAACCATCGACAGGACAATCCACATATCGGAAGGCAACATGTTCCTTCTGTTCCCGGGAGAATGGCACAACTACAGTCCCGATCCATCAACCGGCTGGGAAGAGCATTGGATAGGCTTCGAAGGCCAGAGCATCGACAACTGGGTCCGCAACAGGCTGCTGACACCAGACAAGCCGGTACTGAGGGTCGGGATCCATGATGAGATCGTAAATCTCTACCGCGCCGCAACCGAAGCCGCCATGGAACAGAAATCCGGATTCCAGCAGGTCCTTTCCGGGATCGTTCACCATATACTCGGCCTCGCATACTGCTATGACAGGAATTACGTATTCGAATCCTCCGAGGTCTCACTGATCAACCGGGCAAAAATCATCATCAACGAACATTTCAAGACAATACATCCGCAGGCAATAGCGGAGGAACTTAACATGTCCTATTCCAATTTCCGCAGGATCTTCAAGGAATACACGGGATTAGCTCCCATCCAGTATATCCAGGCGGCAAAAATCTCCAAAGCAAAAGAACTTCTTACCAACAGCCCTATGTCCATCAAGGAAATAGCATGGCAGCTCGGTTTCGAGAACCATGAATATTTCTTCTCGATCTTCAAGAAAAGGACAGGCTGCACCCCGGCCGAATACAGACGGATAACTCAAGGTCACATCTGACACAGCGGCTGCAGCCCTGCCTTTCCGCATGCTACTGCCCGTATCCCGGATTCGGCTCTATCAGAGGATTTCCGCTGATGGCATCGTTCGGTATCGGGAACAGCTTGAGATTCGCGTTGCCGGTAGCCGTGTGGTCCCACCAGTCCTCTTCCACGAACTTGTTCCAGCGGAGCAGGTCCGTACGCCTCCTTCCCTCTCCCAGGAACTCGATACCCCATTCGTCAAGCATCCGCCACTCGTCAAGATTCGAAGCATCGCACGGGTCAGGGTCAACCTGTCCGGGGAAATTACGCTTGCGGACGTCATTGATAAGGTCAGCAGCACCATCAATATCGCCATCCCGCCATTTGCACTCGGCAAGCATATACTGCACCTCTGTCAGCCTTGCCATGACAAAGCCGGCCGTCCACTGGTACGGATCGTCATCGGGAGCGACAGGATACTTTATAAGACGGACTCCAGTATTCTCTTCACCGTCATATTTGGTGGAAGGTACATCATCGGCTGTAGGATAGGTGGAGCCTATCAAGGATGTACGGCCTACATAGTCCACGAACTCCAACTGATGGCCGTCATGGACACTGTTCTGTCCGGAGACGATTACCGGACTTCCGTCCGGAGCATATATCGGCCCGAAAAAGAGCATCCCTTCATATTCCCCGTTTCCTTCATACTTGTAGCACACCTTGCGTAAATCCGTATCTTCCATCTTAGAGAACACCCTGCCGAGCCTGAAATCGGCATCGGTATATTCATCCCCGTTCGGCTTTACCGACGGCATTATAGTGATTCCGTTCATGGTTCCCGCGCCTTTCAGGCCGAAGAACTGGTCCAACATGTTAGGCTGGTAGAACCATGCAAGCCAGGAATTGTTCTGCAGTCTGTTGTAGGCAGACGGAAGCACCCATATGTTCTCGGAACAGTTGAGATTGTTGAAGCAGAAAGGATCTTTCCAGTCCGCAGCAAGGGAATAAGTACCGTATTTCCCCTCCATAATTTCCCGGCAGAGAATCTCGCACTCAGCATAATGGTCTTCACCGACATATACCTCCGCATTGAAATACAGACGCGCGAGCAATACGGCGGCAGTGGCCCTGTAAATCGTATAGTCAATCTCCGTTCCGGCAGTCTTCAGAGGAAGGAGCTGCAGGGATTCTTTCAGCAGGCTCTCGATATGGAGCCAGGTATCCTTTGCACTGCTCCTCGGCTGCGGATCGACTCCTGCAGTCCCCTCATATATAGGCATCCCCCCGTAGAAATCAAGACCTCTGAGATAAAAATACGCTATCAGCGTCTTCATCTGGGCGATATGCTGCGCCCTGTCCTCCTCTGTGAATCCGACCTTCTCATAGTCGGCTGCCTTCAGATCCTCGATGACCTCCAGGGTCAGGGCGACTCCGGTAGTGACAAGTCCCCACCCGTTATTGATATAGGGATTGACCGTCCCCCAGTCATGGTCCTGTATACGAAACCAGTCGCCTCCCGTCCATTTCTGCTCTTTCTGTATCACTGCGAAATGGTCAGCAGTGAGTTCCTGCATGAACCAGAACCCGACTCCGTCGCCCCTCATCTCCGATGCAATCAGATGGGTGAACGGACGTCCCATCGCTGAATAGATATCATTCTTGGTCTGGAAGAATGTCTCCGGAGTGACCTGGCTGTACCATACCGGATCAAGATCCGTACATCCGGCAAAAGCAGCAATACCGGCCATTGCCACGGACAGTTTTATAATCAATTTTCTCATTTTCTTTGCGTATTATTTAGAAACCTATCTCTATACCGAGTATGAAAGTCCTTGTACGCGGATATTTGTTCATGTCCTCGAAGCCGGGAGCGAGTCCGTTCACATTGACTTCAGGGTCAAGTCCGGTATATCCTGTAATTGTAAACAGATTTCTGGCAGTCAGATAAACTCTGAGCCTGTTGATAAGCCTGACCGTATTTTTCGGAAGGGTATATCCGAGAGTAACCGCATCGAGCTTGAGGAAATCCCCTTTCTCGAGCCAGTAATCCATCACCATCAGCCTGTCGGTATTGGATATCGGGGCATTCCGTCTGTAGGCCGAACGCAAAAGATTCTGCCCGTCGGTTATACGGCTGTTGACACCCTGTACCATATCCGTCACATTGTACACGTCATATCCGAGCCAGCTCCTGAAAAACAGTCCGAGATCCCAGCTGCGGAATCTTATCGTATTGTTCCATGAAAGGACTGCTTTCGGAAGACCGTTGCCTGTCTGCACCCTGTCTTCATCCGTTCCCTGGGCATATGGGATCATTACGTTGTCCTTGTTCCATATCATAGGCGTCCCGTCCTCCTGTCTCACTCCTGCAAACCTGTAAAGGAAGAACTTGCCTATTTCCTGTCCCCCGAGGATACGGACTGCCGCACCGCCGCCGTGAGGTATCGAATACATTTCAAGGAAAGTATCCTGGGCCATCTCTTCAAGACGTGACGCCCCCACGAATGATCCGACTACCGACATGTCATAGGACCAGTCTTTCGTATCCACTATCCTGCCTGTCAGTTCAAGTTCGTAACCCTGATTGGTGATAGTGCCTATATTCACGGTCGATGTAGTGAACACTGCCGGAGGCGAAGCCACTGGGATACCGCTGTAAATGGCATCCTCCACCCTTCTGTTATAATAGTCGAAACGTCCGCTCAGCCTGTTGTTGAACAAGGCGAAGTCCAGCCCTACATCCCATTCGTGCTTCACTTCCCATCTCAGATCCTTGTTCTGGTTATGCTGGAGGCCGTAAACCCTGAGCCATTCCCCGTTGTAATAGGTCCACGAATCGAGGGAATACATACGGTAGGCGGTCGTTGCATCCACGCCCTGATTACCGGTGGTCCCATAGCTTACCCTTACCTTGAGGTCATTCACGACCGGCACGTTCCTCATGAATTTTTCGGAAGATATCCTCCATGCCGCCGAGAAGCCCGGGAACAGGCCCCATCTGTTCTTGCCGTAGAATTTGGACGACCCCTCATACCTCAGGTTGGCCGTAAAAAGATACCTGTCGTCATAGGAATAGTTGACCCTGCCGAAGAATGCTATCAGTCTTGTCGTCGCATTCTTGGAAGAGCCCATGCCGGCCCTGCCGTCAGCCAGGTATTCCCCCGCCCCGAGATTCCATTCTTTCAGTCCGTCCACGAGGAAATCATAGTTGTTCGCCGAAAAACTGTCCCCGTTGAATTCCTGGAACGAATATCCGAGCACGGCATTGACACTGTGCCTGTTGATTTTACGGTCATAATTCGTAGTCACGTCCAGCATCTTGTCCATAGACTGGGCGAAACTGTGCGATGCCGCCCCGTCATAATGGTTTTCGAGACACTCCCTGTGCAGTTTGGACACGTATGAGGAAGACTTCGTCTTGACATGCTTGTATGCTGTCCGGACAGTAGCCGACCAATGGTCCGTGATATTGAGTTTCAGAGACAGATTGGCAAGCAGGAGGCTCGAAGAGTTCGTGTTGTCCCTGAGTTCCACTTCCGCCACCGGATTCTTGAAATACGGCTGGTTCAGAATCATATAATACCCTGATTCGCTTGTCTCGTCGTATATGGGATATGTAGGGTTGAGGCTGGATGCGTATTCGAACATGCTGTTGTCAGCATTGGTCCAGTCCACATTGGTATAGTTCACTGTAGCGGACAGTTCCAGCCTGTCGTCCAGGAACTTGAACCATGTGCTCAACCGGCCGCCGAACTCCTGTCTGTCGTTCTTGATGGCAATACCGGCCGCATCGCGCATGTACCCGCTGGCGCTTACCCTGAAATTCTCCGTTCCGCCGCTGGCAGACAGGGCATATCTCTGGCTGAACGGGGCATCCCGCGTAACGGCGTCATACCAGTCCGTAGAACCGCCGAAATCATATACATTGTTTGTTCCTGTCCTTCCATACTCGCGGAATTCATCGGCAGAAAGGAGATCAGGCTTCTTCGCCAGAGTCTCGAGCTGAAGCTCCGTACTGAAATTCACTGTCAGCCGTCCCTTGTCCGGCTGCTTGGTAGTGATAAGCACGACTCCTCCCGAAGCCCTTGTACCGTAGATTGCAGCTGCCGACGCATCCTTGAGTACGGTAATGGATTCTATATCCTCTTTGGCCACCAGTTCGAGTTCCGCCCCGGGGACACCGTCAATCACGACAAGGGGTCCCTGGTCCCCGTTCACGGAATTGATGCCCCTCAGCTGCAGGGAAACTCCGGAATTCGGATCCGCCCCATTGGTGGAGATAATGGAAAGTCCAGGTATCTTTCCCTGTACGGCCATAAGAGGCGAACTCGTTCCGGATATGAATTCTTCGTCGGAAATCTTCGATACGGAATTGGTCAGAGACCTCTTGTCTATCGTTCCGTAACCTACCACTACGACTGCATCCAGATCATTCTCGGAAGTCATTATGACCCGGAGATCCCTGTTTCTGCCGGGTTTCAGGGTCTGAGGTTCGAAGCCCACATAGCTGAAATCGAGGGACGCCCCCTCATTTGTCATGATGGAGAATGTCCCGTCGAGGCCGGTAGCCACACCATTGGAAGTACCGCTCTCTATCACGCTTACACCGATAAGCGGTTCCCCCTCATTGTCAAGCACTATTCCCGTGACTGTAACTTTTGTCTGGGCCAGACACAGCATAGCCGGGAATACTGTCAATGCAGCTAAAAAAATAGCTTTTCTAATGAGATTCTTCATGCTGTTTAATGTTAATAATTATGCTTTCTGCAGGATGCTGATCCTGTGACTGACTTATTGCCGGTTACAAAAGTATACATGAAGCCATGCTGCGGGATTGAGCATTTTGACCGAATAATTCCAAAAAATGCCAATTGGCATTTAACAAAATGCTTCTGTCAAATTTTTCAACCTTTCCATTTCCGATATACATAATTTTGCTTCCGGGAAATGGGACACACAACCGACTGACTTGACCGCCACCCGTTTCCATGGCACTTTATCATTAACTTTTTTCAAAACCACTGATTATGAAAACACGACTGAACCGTCTGCTTGTTCTTGCGGCAATGCCGCTGCTCGCACTCTCATGCAAGGAAAAGGAAGGCCCCGAGGTTATCCCGCCAGAGCCGAAACCGGCTGCATATGAATGTACTGTCCGTCCTCTTGTCGAAGGCGAGACTCAGGTAAACAGTATCACCGCACAGGACGACGGCTCCTGGTTCATCGACTGGAAGGGATATTTCGATGCATTTTTCTTTCTGGACATCACCCTGAATGAAGACGAGAAAGCAGCCGGTCTGGACTACAGCCAGTACAATGTGCTTGAATTCGAAGTAAAGGGCGTTACCGCCGTAACCCCGACGACTCCCCAGGGCCCTGCCAACGGAGACACGCCTCTCATAATCTATGTGGGCGGCACTGCATACCCTACAAACTGCTCCGACTGCAAGAACGTCTTCCCTGTCTCTGAAGACTGGGTGAAGGTGACTTGCGACCTTGCAGCCGACGGGGCACAGGCAGGCACGCCTTGGACATGGGTAAGGATAGGCATCGGAGCCAACGCCGCCACTCCGACATTCTATATCCGCAATATAAGGATAATCAATCCGGACGCAGAATAGGACAGCCCCGGATAAACCTTGCATGACATGAGGAATTCGCTTAAGATACTGCAATGGCTTCTGTTGTCCGGTGCGATATTCAGTACCGTCACCGGATGCGGACAGGAACCCCTGCCTCCGCTTCCTGACAAACCGGACAGCGGAGGCTCCGCCTCGGACGGGATACCGCTTTCGATAAGGACTACAGACCACAACAATATCACTTTCAGACAGGACGGAGATGACTGGATCATAAGTACAACCGGACTCGATCCGTATCTGTGGCTCGATGCAGCCATTCCCGTAGATTTCGAAAAGCAGTACATGCTCGCCTTCGACAGTTTCAACACTACAGAACCGCTTCCTCTTGTCATATTCGTGGGAGAGGTCTGCGACGGGGACCATCTGCTCGAAAACGGAGATTATGTACTGCCGCGTACGGAAGGCTGGTCTTCCGTCTCGTACAACCTGTCGGAAGTAAAGACTCCCCCTGCCGTACCATTCCGCTCGGTCAGGGTCAGGTTCGGGCTTGACGGCCAGCATACATTCAGGCTCAAGAACTTTGTCCTGCGTGCCCCTAACCAGCAGGAAATAGACAAGGAAGAGAATGAGGCCGACCGGCTCCGGCAGGAAGAGGAACTCAAAAACCGTCTCGATGAATATCTTGACAGGACCTTTACTTCTGAAATAACGGAAGTGGTCACAGACTACACTGCTTCCACAGTCACCGTTTCAGGTACGGTAGCAACAGATGACTATACTGGAGTAGGACTGGCCGAAATACCTATGTGGGAAGACCAGACCGCACCTGACGAAATCTACAGCTTCACCGGACTCTCCGGCCCGTCTGTCCGGCAGACATTCGACAGGTTCGACACTGACGGGAGGGACAGGCTGCTCTCGGGATGGGCGATAGTGCGGGATAACGGAGACTCGTACGAACTGCTCTCCGCCTTGCACCATACAGACCGGATAACCAATCCGCGGGCCAATCTGGAACGGAAAATCCCTGATTCAATAAAAGGTATCGGAGGATGTCCTTACGACCATCAGGACATGACTGACCTTAACATTTCGAGCGGCAATTTCAACATTATCCTCGACCAGATCCTCTATACTGATCCGGGAAATGGACGCGAACCATATGAATATGCAGGCAAGACATGGTATGCCGACGTAAACGGAAGCATGATACAGCAGATCGACAAGGATGTGAAGATTTCACAGGAAATGGGACTGATGGTATCGGCAATCCTGCTCATCCCTGTCAACAAGGGGGCGGCCGAAGGCTCTTGGCTTGATCTTGTGGCCCATCCTGAAAACGAATACAGCGCAGCCTTCTCCATGCCGGACATGCTGTCGAGAGATGCCGTAGAAGCATATGCGGCCACCATGAACTTCCTTTGTGAACGGTACAGCACGGAAGAACACGGACGCATACACCATTGGATTGTACATAACGAGATACAGGCAGGGTATTACTGGACCAATGCCGGAGAACGCACCATCCAGACATACATGAATCTTTATGAGCGTTCGATGAGACTTGTGCAGACAATCGCCAGACAGTACGACCCTAACGCCAAAGCCCTCATCTCCCTTGACCACGGATGGACATACAGGGGTTCAGACAGGGCATATGCCGGGAAAGACCTTCTCGAACAGCTGCTCAAATACAGCAGGCAGGAGGGAGACTTCGACTGGGGCATAGCATTCCACCCGTATCCTCAGGACATCAACAATCCGCGTACATGGCTCGATGACCAGGCCACCTACAGCTATTCCACCCCTTACATAACTCCGAAAAACCTGGAAGTCCTCGATGCCTGGGCATCCCTTCCTTCAGTATGCTATAACGGCACCGAACCGAGGGAAATACAGTTCAGCGAGCAGGGCATCAACTCTCCGGACTATGAACCTCTCTCCCTGACCAACCAGGCAGCAGGCCTTGCATGGTCATTGGCAAAACTGCAGCATCTGGACAATGTCATCACCTATGCCTACCATCTCTGGGCGGATGCCCACGAAGAGGGGGGACTGCGGCTCGGGCTCAGAAAATACGGGGACGATCCTGAAGACCCTCACGGGAAAAAGCCTTCATGGGACGTATTCCGGGCCTTCGGACAGCCGGACTGGGAAGAAGTCTCGGCTCCTTATCTGGACGTTATCGGCATCGACAGCTGGGACGAAGTCGTCCACACAGGAGAAATATCGGAATAAAACGGACATAGATGAAATTACGGAAAATCCTTACCTTTATGACAGTCATCGCCACGGTTCCCGTATGGGGAGCCGCCGGTGATGACCATATCACCCTGACAATCCGGCCTGCCGACTCACACAATATCTCGGTGGAGCAGAACGGAGACAGCTACATTATCACCACTACGGGAAATGACCCGTACGTATTCCTCGATGCAGACCGGCCTGTAGACATTTCTCACTACCGGATGCTGGAATTCAACAGTTTCAACACTTCAGACATTCTTCCGCTCGCGCTGTTCGTAGGCCGGCTCGACAACGATCACCTCGTTGAAGGCAACCTGTACACGCTTCCGAGAACCGAAGGATGGTCGGTCAATGCATATGATATCACCAAGACCGATGTCCCGGCCGACGGGCCAGTTTCCTGGATACGTATCCGATTCGGCATGAACGGCGGCAACCGCTTTATCATCAGCGGGCTGAAACTGAGGCCCATGAACAGCCGTGACAGGGATATTCTGGAAAACATAGAATTGCGGGCACGGCAGGACAGGGAGCTGAGTGAAAGGCTGTCCTGCTATCTGTCCACCCGGTTTGCATCCGAAATCGGACATGTCGAAGTGTCGTATCCAGACTCTACCGTGACTGTGGCCGGACGGGCGGACCGGATTTCCGGAAATGCCGGACTGGCGGAAATCCCCATATGGGCAGAATATACCGACCTCAAGGATGTGGAAACATTCATTCCACTCGGCCGTGAAGGCAAATTCGGATTCACTGTGCCGCGATTCGCGGAAGACGGTCATGACAGACTGCTTTCCGGATGGGCCGTCGTGGAAAAACGCGACAGCTGCTATTCCCTCCTTTCCGCGGTCCACTATCCGGATGACATAATACCGAAATCCGACCTGCCGGAAATCACCTCCCGGTCCCTTAAAGGCATAGGGGGATGCCCGTTCGACCACGAAGACATGAAACTTCTCGGGGTCGGGGGCGCCAACTTCAATGTCCTGCTGGACCAGATACTTTTCACTGAGCCTGCAGCGGGACGCACCGCATACAGATACGGGAGCCGTACATGGTATGTGGACGAGAATTGTCCTGCTATACGCGGAATGGACATGAACACAAAGATAGCGCAGGAAAACGGATGGCTCATTTCCGGCATTCTACTGTTGCCGGTCGACCGCAGCTATACGCCGGGGACATGGGCTTCACTGGCCAACCATCCCGAATGTCAGGCAAGTGCGGCATTCGCCATGCCGAACATGCTTTCAAAGGAAGGGGCCGAGGCATATGCCGCCACCATGACATACCTGTGCGAACGCTACAGTTCCGGCAGGCACGGCCGTATCCACCACTGGATCATCCACAATGAAATACAGAACGGATTTTTCTGGACCAACGCCGGAGACAGGGACATAATGACCTATATGAACCTGTACTGCAAGTCCATGCGCACAGTCTACAACATAGCCAGGCAATTTGACCCCAATGCGCAGGTCCTCATCTCTCTCGACCATGACTGGAACAGGAAAAGCAACAAGCGCAGCTACGAAGGCATGAAGCTCATGGACATACTTCTCGACTTCAGCCATAAGGAAGGTGATTTCCAGTGGGGAATAGCATACCATCCCTACCCTCAGGACATCAACAATCCGCGCACATGGGAAGATGACCAGGCACTCTATACCTTCGACACACCGTTCATGACTCCCAAGAACCTGGAAGTGCTCAACGAATTTGCCGGACTGCCCTCAGTCCGCTACAGGGGCATGCCGAGAGAAATACACCTCACGGAACAGGGACTGAATTCCCCTGACTACAGCGAAAAGTCCCTGCAGGACCAGGCCGCCGGGATGGTATATACCTGGGAAAAAATCCGGCACCTCAAAAACATCAAATGCTATTATTACCATCTCTGGGCCGATGACCACGGAGAAGGCGGGCTCAGGCTCGGGCTGCGCAAATTCCATGACGACAAGGATGACCCGCTCGGTAAAAAACCTATATGGGATGTAGTCCGTGCGTATGAAACGTCCGAATGGGAAGCTGTCAGAGAACAGTATAGGGAAATCCTCGGCATCAGAAAATGGAATGAAATCTTGTACAAAGGAGAAATCAGATGAAACTGCATTCAAGCGTATGGGCAGCCGGCATTGCCGCCGCATTGCTGTCCTCATGTTCGGGTACTGCCCTGAAAAAAGCTTTCAGGGAACCGGCAAATGAATTCCGGCCGCAGCCTTTCCTGCACCTCAACGGACATCTGGACAGGGACCATATCCGGAGACAGTTCACTGAAGCCCGCGACAGTGCCGGCTTCGGAGGCATCGCAGTCCTTCCGGTCTCGTCACAACCGCACTGGTACGACGGGCATCCGTGTCCAGGAATGACGCCGGAATACATGAGCGAAGAATATTTCGCCGGATACAAGGATATGCTTGAAGTGTCCCAGCATAACGGGACAGACATCATCCTGTATGATGACATAGACTTCCCGAGCGGTTCGGCCGGAGGGAAACTGGCAGAAGAATACCCCCAGTATACCAGAAAATATCTCGAGAAACAGGAGACAGACATTACCGGAGGCCGCAGGTTCAGGCATGAATTCACCGTCGACAGCACTATGACCGTAATGGCAGTATCGGCACTTGAACTGGACACAAGGGAAACAGTCGACCTCGGGCCGTATTTTTCCGGGAATGTCCTGGACTGGGATGTCCCGCCGGGAAAATGGAAGATAATGCTTTTCACATGCCGCTACGGAGTCGGAGGCGTCCACGGGCATCTTGTGGACTATATGCAGCCGGAAGCTGTGGACACATTGATGAAAATGACCTACGGGGAATATGACAGACGTTTCAGCGGCTATTTCGGCAATGTCATCCGGAAGACTTTCTTCGATGATGTTGGGTTCGTGCATATGGAGCAGACATGGACACCGGCCATAACCGACATATTCCGGGAAAAATACGGGCTCAACCCGGCACTGTACTATCCGGCTCTCTTCTATGACATCGGCCCTGAAACCGGCAAGGCGAGAATAGCATTCTACGACATCCGGGCAGAACTTATGGCCGAAGGCTATGTCCGGGCCGTATCGGAATGGGCGGAAACTCGCCACCTGAAAAGCATGGGACATCCGCCGGAGAACTACAGTCCCAACACCGTCGTCGCCAGCGGTGACATACTGAAATTCTACAGGCATGTGGACATTCCGCTGCTGGATGCCATCCTGTACTTCCGCAGGGGGCTGCATGGATTCAAACAGGTATCCTCCGCCGCCGACATCCATGACAGGCCAGTCGTGGGAGCCGAACTGTGCGGAGCCTATCCAGCTGACATGGATTCTCTCATGATGTACAGGATCACACTGGAGGCTCTGGCCAGGGGAGTGAATTTCACGGTACCTCACGGCATGTGGTACGACACCGACCCCATGGCAGTCCGCATCCCGCCTCTGATTGCGCCGGAGAACCCGCTCCTGAAAGACGCACTGAAGGGCTACAGTCTTTCCACGGGCAGGTCCTGCATGCTGCTTCAGGGAGGGAGACGGGTCGCCGACATCGCCGTACTCTGGCCGATACAGTCAGTCCAGGCAGAATCATGGATGTTCCGCGACCAGACTTCCGGACTGCCGATCGCCAACTGGGTTCCGGACAATGTGGTAAACTACACCCTCAGCGACATTCTCACCGACAGCCTGCAGAGAGATTTCACCTACATCCATCCTGAAAATCTTTCCAGCGGGAAAGTCACCGTCAACGGCAGGACCCTTACCCTCAATAACCGGGAAAACATTCAGGAATACCAGGTTCTGATAATTCCTGGAGGAGACTACATCTCCGCCGACGCGCTGAAAGAAATATACAGTTTCTACAACAACGGCGGCAAAGTCATAGTCCTGGCATCCCTGCCGTCCAGATCCTCGGAATTCGGACGCGACCGGGAAATAACGGAAACAATGGAAAGCATCTTCGGGCCTGTCCTTCCTGTCCGCGACACTGCCGTCACCGGACAGAACGGAGGAATGTTCATATTCTCATCCTCCTGCAATGCCGGGGAAATATCAAAAATGCTGGAACTCACCGGCTATATGCCGGACGCGATATTCCCCGATGCAGCCCCGGACAATGCCGGATACATAAATTATCTGCATAAAGTCAGAAACGGCAGGAATTTTTACTATATTACCAACACAACGGACAAGGAATACGACAGGGAAATTTCCCTGAGAGGAGAATTCCGAAAGGTAGAGATATGGGATCCCCATACAGGGGATATCTGTCCCGCCGATGCACGGATACAGGATGGCCGGACATATGTCCCCGTATCCGTTCCTCCGGTCCGTTCATGTTTCATTGTCACGAAATAACACCCATGAAAACCAAAACCATAGCGACCATATTGGGAATCAGCATGATACTGGGCTCCTGCTCGGGCCGCCCAGACAGCGAAGCCCTTGAAAGAGGGTTCATCACACCCCCGGATTCCATAAAGACCTCTGTATACTGGTACTGGATTTCCAACCATATCAGCAAGGAAGGCGTCATAAAAGACCTGCAGTCGATGAAAGAAGCAGGTATAGACCGGGCCTACATAGGCAATATAGGTCTGGCGGACAGCGAATCGGGAGAAGGCCCCGTAAAATTCTACAGCGATGAATGGTGGAAAATAACGCATGCCGCCCTCAAGACCGCAACCGAACTCGGCATTGAAATAGGAATTTTCAACTGTCCCGGATGGAGCCAATCGGGAGGGCCGTGGGTCAGCCCGGAACAGTCCATGCGCTATCTGGCAAGTTCATCCGTCACGGTTACTGGAGGCCGGAAAATAGAAATCGATCTTCCCCGACCTGAAAGCAGATGGGCGGACCGCTTCCAGGATGTCCGCACCATAGCATACCCGCATGTCAAGGGAGAAAAGCTGACTCTTGACGGCAAGGCCGGCCACAGGGTCGGGAATGAACTCCGTTTCAGTTTCACTCCGGCCAATGCATTCACGCTCAGAAGCGTCAGCATCCAGATGTCGGAAAATGCCGTTGACTGCCCCGCCAGAATAGAAGCAAGACAGGGGGACGGATTCGTCACTCTGGCGGAATTCCCGGTCACAAGGTTCAATCCAAACCTGAATGTAGGGTTCAGTCCATATGCCCCGGTCGTCATCTCTGTCCCGTCCACCGAAGCCACGGAGTTCAGGGTGACACTCATAAACCCTACTCCGGGAAGCTCCGTAAAGGACATTGTGCTGTCGTCACTGCCAACCGTGGAACGCTACCCCGAAAAAACTCTTGCCAAGATGTACCAGACGCCCCTGCCATACTGGCATGAATACATGTGGCGAGAACAGCCCGACAATACAGACACCGGACTGGCGATACGGCCCGATGACGTAATCGACATCAGCAATTGTCTGGACGGCGACCGCCTGAGCTGGGACGCTCCTGACGGAGAATGGGTCATACTCAGGACCGGAATGCTGCCGACAGGAGTAATGAATTCCCCCGCAAGGCCTGAAGCCACCGGTCTGGAAACGGACAAAATGAGCAGGGAACATATAGAAGCGCACTTCGAAGCCTTTCTCGGAGAAATATACAGACGGATTCCGGCAGAAGACAGGAAATGCTGGAAAGTGGTTGTCGAAGATTCCTACGAGACGGGAGGACAGAATTTTACGGACGGCTTCATCGAAGAATTCCAGGCCCGGTACGGTTATGACCCGGTCCCTTTCCTTCCGGTATATTATGGCACTGTCGTAGGGAACAGGGACATTTCCGACAGGTTTCTCTGGGACATGAGAAGACTTGTCGCCGACAAGGTAGCCTATGACTATGTGGGAGGGCTGAGAGAAATCAGCCACAAGTACGGGCTCACGACATGGCTTGAGAACTACGGGCACTGGGGATTCCCCGGAGAATTCCTCCAGTACGGAGGGCAGTCCGATGAAATAGGAGGAGAATTCTGGAGCGAGGGCAGCCTTGGTGACATAGAGAACAGGGCCGCGTCCTCATGCGGACATATCTATGGGAAAAACAGGATATATGCCGAGTCATTCACGGCAGGAGGCGGCGGATACCACAGATATCCCGCAATGATGAAGCAGCGGGGAGACAGGTTCTTCACCGAAGGCATCAACAGCACCCTGCTGCACCTGTACATTTCCCAGCCTTATGAAGACCGGGAACCCGGAGTCAACGCCACATTCAGCAATGAATTCAACAGGAAAAACACATGGTTCCCGCATCTCGACCTTTTCATCAGTTATCTGAAACGGGCCAATTTCATGCTCCAGCAGGGGACAAACATTGCCGATGTGGCCTATTTCATAGGAGAGGACACACCCAAGATGACAGGTATCACGGATCCGCCGCTGCCAGCCGGCTACCAGTTCGACTACATCAATGCCGAAGTAATAGAGAACAGCCTTTCCGTACGGGACGGCAGGCTGACTCTGCCGCACGGCACACAATACAGGATACTCGTCCTCCCACGACAGAATACAATGCGTCCCGAGCTCCTCGAAAAGATAGAGCAGCTCATTGAGGACGGCGCCATTGTCATGGGGCCGGCTCCTGAACATTCCCCGAGCCTTGCAGACTACCCGGCAGCGGATTCTACGGTACGTTCGATTGCAGACAGGTTGTGGTCAAAGATAGATCCTGCCACAGGATATGCAAGAATAGGCAAAGGCATACTGATGAACGGGCCCGGCATTGAAGAGGCGATGGACCTTGCCGGCTGTCCCCCTGATTTCGGAGCATGCAGCGGCAAGCCTCTTCTTTATTGCCATCGCCAGATGAAAGACATCGACATCTATTTCGTCTCCAATCAGAGCGACAAGCCAGTCTCTGCCGAACCGGTATTCCGCGTTTCGGGCAAAATTCCCGAAGCATGGAGTGCGACGGACGGGAAAACGAGAAAACTTCCGGTATGGACATCCTCCGGAGACGGGACACGCGTACCGTTACGGCTCGACAGCTATGAAAGCATCTTCATAGTATTCCGGGACAGGACTTCTTCCGACGGGATGTCAGGAGGCCCGGAAGACAATTTCCCGGAGTTCAACACCGAAATGGATATCGACAGAGGCTGGACCGCCGGATTCGACCCGGACAGGCAAGGCCCGGCCGGACCGGTTCCCATAGACAGGCTGTATGACATTTCTGAGGACAAGGACTTCAACATCCGCCATTACTCCGGTACAATCACATATTCCAACAGCTTCAATCTCGACAGCCTGCCGGACGGGAAACGCGTTTATCTCAACCTCCACAACGTCGTTGCAATGGCTAAAGTGAAAATCAACGGCAAATATGCAGGCGGTGTCTGGACTCCTCCTTACAGGGTCGACATCACCGATGCCGTCCGGGCCGGCACCAACGGCATCGAAGTCGAAGTGACTACCACATGGAAAAACCGCATTGTCGGTGACCTGAACCTTCCGGAAGACGCGAGACACACATGGGTCGCATACCAGCCGTGGACTGCCGGAGAACCTCTTCAGGAGACAGGACTTATCGGGCCTGTCACAATAGAAACGAATGACATATAATGATCATGCACGGAAAAATCATACTTTCCATAGCCATGACAATGGCTGCAATCATGGCACCTGCCCGGAATATGGACAGTACCGGCTACAGAAAATACGGAATGTCCTGTGGGACTGGGATTCCTGGCTAAGCAATGTCGCAATCCACCAGGCTGCCGCAGACCAGGGGGACAAGGCTCTCGACGAACTGGAGAAATACGAGAAAGGCTGTGTCCTGAATTTTCTCGGATGGTCGGGCATAGACGGCTGGCTCGACAGAAAGCCTGTCATCAGAGAATTCTGACAACAGGCTTTCTTGAAATCCTGTCAGGAATCAGTCCTGTTCCAGCAGCCGGCCGAGTACGCGGCGGAGGGAGGCTGCATCGGTAATGCGGTCTTCCTGCAATTCGCCGTCAGCAAGGATGAACGATGCAGGCAGCGATGTCAGATTATAGGCCGGCACGGCAGGGGATGCGGTGCCAAGTCCGTCACACACATTGATCCATCCCAATCCCTGCTCCTTCACCACACGGGCCCATCCGGCCTTGTCCGTGGATATGGCCACCTGGTATATTTCAAGCCCCTTGCCGGCAAAATCCGCATACACAGGCTTGAGGACATCGTTGTTGAACATCTTCTGAGCCGCCTGGTCCGGAGCCCAGAAATGAAGGAGGATGACCCTGGCATCCACATCGCTGAGCTTGCGCTTTACACCGTTCACGTCAGGCATGTCAATGTCAAGATAATTCACCTCTTCCGCAGACTGCAGCTTCGCGGACATCTCAAGCATCCGGTAACGTCTGTCGGCCTCCTGCCTCAGGGCAGCCACATAACGGGACTCCGGATAAAGGGTCTCGAGCGAATCGCAGATGTTGCCGAAATGAATGGCGTCGGTCTGCTGGCCGAACACAGGCAGATTTACACCCACTGTCTGGAAAAGGACCGGAATTGTAGTCATGGAATACGGATTGGACATCACATATTTCAGCCGGCCGCGGTAATAGTCCACATACACCTTTGCAAGCTCCCTCTGCAGGGATGCCGCCTCTTCCGAGCCCGGAACAGCCGCCTCCAGCCTCTGGGAAAGAGCCAGGAATTTCCGGGTGAAATCATTCAGGTCCTGCTCCACCTGCTGGAGCTTCACGGACTCCTCCGAACCGGATACAGTGAATTGTCCGAGAGTATCGGCTTCCACTGTCACCGCATCTCCCCTTTTAAGAAGGAGGGAGGCAATCCTGGTATCCTTATAGAACAGATACACGAACTCCGGCTGGGCCTTCTCCACATCCACCTTATACGAGAAATATCCCGACGCATCTGTCCTTACCGTGTCAAGGATTTCATACCGGTTGATGTTCAGGAGCTTCACCACGACATCCGATTCGGGGGCATCCTTCAACGAACACTTTACCGATGCCTTGCCGGCACATGACACAAGCAGGGCTGCGATAATGCCATAGCATACCGCATAAACGAGGTATCTACTTAAGTTTCTCATATTCTTTCAGGATTGTTTCTGCTATGGCAGCCATCTCTTCGGCCGGGAGGGAAAGTTTCTCCTTCCTGAAATCGAGATCGGCCTCGCTCTGGAGAGGGACAAGATGGATATGGGTATGGGGGACTTCCATACCGAGTACGGCTACCCCTACCCTACGGCAAGGGACGGCATTTCCGAGAGCAATGGCCACCTTGCGTGCAAAGGCGCAAAGCCCCATGTATGTATCCTCGTCAAGATGGAAGATATAGTCATCCTCCACATGCTTCGGAATTACAAGCGTATGTCCTTTGGCAAGAGGAGCTATGTCAAGAAAGGCATAATAATCCTCATTTTCGGCCACCCTGTATGAAGGGATTTCTCCAAGGGCGATTTTTGTGAAGACTGTAGCCATAGCCTATAAAGTTATGTCAAGTATTTCGAACCTGATTATACCGGAAGGCACATGAGCCTCGACGGTCTCGCCCTTTGAATGTCCCATCAGGGCTTTCCCGATAGGCGTGGTAGCCGCCAGCTTGCCATGGGCGAAGTCAGCCTCGCTCTCCCCGACCAGGGTGAACTCCATCACGGCGCCGTTGTTGAGGTTCTTGACCTTCACCTTGTTGAGCATCTGCACCTTTTCCGTCCCTATCTGGGATTCGTCGATCACCCGGGCATTCGCCACCAGATCCTGGAGCTTGGAGATGTTGAGTTCCAACAGCCCCTGCGCTTCACGCGCAGCCTCATACTCCGCATTTTCGGAAAGGTCACCCTTATCCCTTGCCTCTGCAATCTGTGCGGAAATCACGGGACGCTGAGCCACGGCATCAGCCAGTTCTTTCTTCAGCTTGTCCAGACCCTCCTGGGTCATATAATGAATAGCCATAATCGTAAAATTTAATGTCAGTCCTGCAAAATAAAACTCCTGAAACCTTGCGGCTCGTGGAGATACAAATTAAAAAGGAGTCCTGTTGTATTCCTACACAGAACCCTTTCCATGCAAATATAGCAATTTTATTTCATTCCCCACCCTGACGCCGGCTAAATTTTCAGACTCCGCGTAAAGTCCTGCCGGCATACATTCAAAACAGCTTCCAAATTCAAGGCAGAGTCTCAACAATCCTTGAATTTCGGAGACATTATCTCGGAATATACGATCAGTTTCTTCAGATCCTCCTTTCCGATGATAACGGATTTTCCCTGTTTCCGGCCGGCAACGGCATCAGTCTCCTGCATCTCCGTCCTGAGACTGTCCTCATCTTTCTCCATATTCCGATCTTATTAAATCCATACAGAAATTCCTGTCCTTCGACAGCTGCTCCTTCAGGGCAGCCATGGAACCGAACCTTATTTCATTCCGGATCTTCCTGACAAAGGAAATGCTTATGTCAAGTCCGTATATGTCCTCGTCGAAACCGAATATGTGGGTCTCTATCGTCCTGGAATTCCCTTCCCTCACAGTAGGGCGGTTGCCTATATTGCACATGCCGTAATACTGCCCGCCGGATGCCGACACTCTGACGAGATAGGCCCCGTTACCGGGGATTATCTTCAGAGGCTCGTACAGTTCCATGTTGGCTGTCGGGAAACCCATCATCTTGCCGAGATGTTCTCCGGAGACCACCACCCCTGTCAGCCGGTAGCTGTATCCGAGCATTCCGGCAGCCGTCTCCATCTCACCGGCTTCGATCATCGCCCTTATCCAGGTGGAACTGACCGCTGTCCCTGTATCCGAAGCCAGCCTGTCCGCGACAATGACTTCAAGTCCGGTCCTCTCTGCAGCCTGCATAGCCTCCTCCACATTCCGGCAGTCGCATCCGACCCTATTGTCATACCCGAGAACGACGGTATCCCCACCGAACCTGGCAGCGACATAATCCCTGAAATATTCCTCAGCTGTCAGCCGGCTGAACTCCTTAGTGAATTCGATGACCTCTATCCTGTCGACCCCGAGCCCGAGTATCAGCTCTTTCTTCTCGTCAAGGGAAGTGAGGAGGCGGAGGGACGAGGCGTCACTCTGGAGCACATTGCGCGGATGAGGCCAGAACGTGACGACCAGACTTTGCCCGCCACGCGCCCGGGCCGTCTCCACAAGACGGTTCAACACAAGACGGTGTCCGGCATGGACACCGTCGAAAAATCCGGTCGCTACAACCATCTTACAAGTTCAAAATCCTGTCTGTGAGGCAGAAGAGGGTTCTTGGCATATATTCTGGCTGCTACCTGATACATACCTGTCGTCTGAGGCAGGAGGGATGCCTGATACCTGACCGTTCCGTCGTTGCTCTCCACAGGAACGAATTCGAATCTTTCCTGTATATGAAGCTGTCCCTTGTTGTCCGATGTCGCAAAAAGATATTCCACACCCACATCGTCAGGCTGCAGGTCTCCCATACTGAGCACGACCTCTGCCTTAAACTCCTTGCCGAGGGCTATGTCCTGATGCGAACTGTCCGGCTTGACCATGGATATTACACCGACATTCTGCCACTCCCTGCGGAGATGCTTCTTCCATGCAGCAATCTCCCGGGCCACCTTGTAGTCATCCGCCACAAGGGAAGCAGTCCTGGCGGACTGAGGGACATAATACTGGTTGATGTAGTCGGTAAGCATCCTGTTGGTGGTGAAATTGCATGCTACCTGCGCCACGGTGTTCTTGATGAACTCTATCCACTCCGATGAACGGCCGTCCGCATCCACATTATAGAAAGCAGGCGCAATCTCGTTTTCTATTGTAGCGTATATAGTGGCTGCATCCAGTTCGTCCTGATAATTCTGGTCATCGTATGTCCTCTCCATAGGCAAAGCCCATCCGGCTCCCGGCCTGTAGCCTTCGACCCACCAGCCGTCGAGCACCGAGAAATGCATCACACCGTTCATGGAAGCCTTCTCCCCGGAAGTACCGGAAGCCTCCTGAGGACGGGTCGGGTTGTTCATCCACACGTCCACTCCCTGTACCAGATACTTCGCGAGGGTGATGTCATAGTCAGGCACAAAGACGATCCTGCCTATGAACCTGTCCATCTTGGACACATCCACTATCATCTTGATAAGATCCTGTCCGGCCTTGTCGGCAGGGTGGGCCTTCCCGGCAAAGATGAACTGGACAGGCCTGTCCGGATCGTTCACTATCTCGTTGAGTCTGTCAAGATCGCGGAAAAGCAGATGAGCCCTCTTGTAGGTTGCGAACCTCCTCGCAAAGCCTATCGTCAGCACATCGTCGCGGAGAGTATCCTTGATGGTGACTATCTGCTTAGGGGAATAATGGTTGGTCGCAGCCGGATCGGAAAGCCTTTCCTTGATCTCGTCGATGAGCCGTTTGCGCAGAGCTGTCCTTA
The DNA here is from genome assembly GCA_944322585.1 of uncultured Bacteroidales bacterium. GTDB lineage: Bacteria > Bacteroidota > Bacteroidia > Bacteroidales > UBA932 > Cryptobacteroides. The sequence goes on from CALUPB010000010.1 coordinate 37,382, forward strand.
CCTTCCAGATTTCAGCATCAGGGACCTTGTATATCCCTTCGAAGCAGGACTTGTCATAATGGTGTGTCCTGAATTCGTCACCGAACACCTTTGAATGTATGTCCTTCCATTCCCGAGCCGTCCATGTCGGGTAGTGCACACCGTTGGTGACATAGCTGACATAAAGTTCTTCAGGAAGATAACCCGGCCACATGTTGGAGAACATCTTTCTCGTGACTTCGCCGTGCAGCCATGACACTCCGTTCATGTTCTGCGACATGTTGGCGGCAAGGATGCTCATGGAGAACTTCTCGTTCACATCCTCCCCGTTGATCTTGCCGAGCCCCATCATGGTAGTCCAGTCTATCTTGAGACGCTGAGGATAGTGTCCGATATATTTACGCAGAAGTCCCTCATCGAAAGTGTCATGCCCGGCCGGCACCGGCGTATGTGTAGTGAACAGTGAAGACGCCCTGACGACCTCCAGAGCCTCAGGATAGTCGAGATTGTCATTGTTTATGTACTCCCTGAGCCTTTCAAGGCCGGTAAAGGCTGCATGCCCTTCATTGCAGTGATATATTTCCGGATTCAGGCCGAGCCTGCGCAGGGCCCGTATACCGCCCACTCCGAGAAGGAGTTCCTGCTTCAGCCTGTTCTCCCAGTCCCCTCCGTACAGATGGTGGGTAACGCTTCTGTCTTCCTGCAGATTGTCCTCATAGTCCGTATCCATGAGATAAAGCTCCGTGCGTCCGACATCCACCCTCCACAGTCTTGCATTCAGGGTCCTTCCCGGGAAAGCGACGCTCACCGTCATCCAGTTGCCGTCGGCATCCCTCACCGGAAAGGCAGGGATTTTCATGAAATTCTGGGCATCGTATTTCGCCACCTGCTCTCCCTGGGCGGAAAGCATCTGGGTAAAATACCCGTACCTGTACAGAAGCCCGACCGCAACCATGTTGACATTCATGTCACTGGTTTCCTTGAGATAGTCTCCCGCAAGTATCCCGAGACCGCCGGAATATATCTTGAGGGAAGTGTCAAGCCCGTATTCCATGCAGAAATATGCTATGGACGGGGACTTGCGCCCGGCCTTGAGCGCCATGTATCCGTCGAACTCGTCCATCACAGACTTCAGGCTTCCGAGGAACGCCGGGTCTTTCTCAAGTTCACGGTACCTTTTGAGCTTCACCTTGTCGAGCATGGCGATAGGATTTTCTCCTGAATCTTTCCATGCCTGTTCGTCAACAGCCTTGAAAAGTTCCTTTGCAGAATCATTCCAGCACCACCACAGATTACGGGAAAGGGTTTCAAGCCCTTTCAAACTGTCAGGAAGATGCCTTGACACGAATACACTGTTCCACGACGGCTGGTTGACATCTATTTTCTTGTAGTTCATAATCTTATCATCTCTTACTTCAGGGAAGGCCCCTTTCTCCGCTATCACTTTCTCCAGTGCCTTGGAATAGGCCTCCTTATAATACACGATATTGTTTTCCCAGAGAGCGATCTCGGATACCTCTCCGGCATTCTTCATATAGTTTTTCCTTTCCTCCTTTGTGAGTCCGGCTATCTCCTTGACCCTCTTCACCACGGCATCCACGACATCCCCGTAATCGGAATCATCGCGAGGGATGACAGTGATGCCAGGATGATCCCCTTTATAGTGCGTCTGTACCCAGAGTCCGAAACCGGCAAGAGTAGTGGTGGCCGTCGGTACCCTGAACGCCAGACTTTCGAGAGGGGTATACCCCCACGGCTCGTAATACGACGGGAACAGGGTCAGGTCAAGTCCCGCGAGGAGGTCATAGTAGGACATGTTGAAGACTCCGTCATTGCCGTTGAGATATGACGGGATGAAATACACCTTTACCTTGTCCCCCACTGCGTTCTTGAAATTCAGTTCGTCCAGCCTGCGTGATATGATGTCGTATTCCGGATCGATCAGATAATGGGATGTCCTCGTGACATATGTGGAGCCGTTGCCGTTCATCTTGGCAAGCAGTTCCTTGTCAGGACCGTTGTTGCCGGAAGGTATCATGATGAAGGCCTGGATGCTCTTCCCTTCAAAGGAAGAACGGTTAAGCCTGTCAAGGGCATCGATAAACACATCTATACCCTTGTTCCTCCATTCATACCGTCCGCCTATCCCCACAAAGATGGAATTCTGAGGCACCTCTTCCCCGGACATGGCCGTAGCGACTTCGACAAGTTTCGTCCTCGCTGCAGAACGTTTTGAAGCATAGTCTTCCTCCGTCTGCGGAGTGAAACTGTTCTCGAAACCGTTCGGAGTCACCACATCGACGTCCCTCTGGAGGAACTGCCTGCACTCTTTGGCGGTTATCTCGCTGACCGTGGTGAAAATATCGGAATTCTGAGCCGACTTCTTCTCAAGGGAATGTCTTGCAAGCACATTGAAATCCCTTGCCTTGGCATCTCCGTCGTAAAGGGACATCGAGTCATACAGAGGCAGATTGTTGCCGGCCAGACAGCGGCCGACAACCGTAGCATGTGTCGTGAAAACCGTCGCTATCGGAAGTCCGGCCCCTTTTATATAAAGGAGTCCCGCTCCCGTCATCCATTCATGGAACTGTGCCACTACCTTGTCAGACGGGCTGAGATTGTACCTGTAGAAACTCTCGATTACCTTGCCGGCAGCAAAGCCGAAAAGCGCAGACTCCTTGTAGTCCCAGTTACCGGTCAGGGAATCCACCCCGAACCGTTTCCAGTACTCGGTCAGGATATCGTTCTGTCGTGTAAGGAACTGCTTGAAATCCACAAGAATGGCCGTCGGATGTCCCTGGACGTTCCATCTTCCGATACGGACACGCAATCCTTCCGATGCCGCCTGCGATTTCCAGTCCCTGTACAGCAGAGGATCCTCAATGAAATCCGGATTGCTTTCGGTATCCATCCATACATCCGGGCCCACCAGAATATGGTGCCTTTTCAGTTCGGTCTTCAGATACAGGGACTTTGTCGCAAGGACAGTGTAAATCCCTCCTACCTTGTTGCAGACTTCCCAGCTGACTTCGAACAGGTAGTCAGGCCTGATCAATTCTTTATCCATTTACTTCGCTTTCTTTGTTGTCTTTACGGCAGCCTTGGAAGACGTCTTCGGTACAGCTTTCTTCACAGTCTTTGCGGCCGCAGGCTTTGCGGCTTTCTCCGCCACCTTCCCTGCTGACTTAGGAGCTGACTTCTTCACAGTCTTTGCGGCCGGCCTGCCTGTCTTCCTTGCCGCGGTTTCTTTTTTTGGAGCGGCAAAGTTAGCATCAGAAACGGAATTTGCATCATCTACTCTCAAAATAAAATCGCTGAGAACATTCATATAATTTATAAATGCCTCATATGGAGTATCATACGGATTGAAATATTTATGGACCGCCCCATCGGAGAAAAACTTCGTGCACATATAATAGAAGTGGTCGCTCTCCTGAAGGTGGCCGTAATCCGCCCACAGATCCTCATTGTTCACAAGAGCAAGTTTCTCCGAAAGACTGTAGAGCTTGTTGAAAGCCTCATTCTGCAGCTCGTTCCCGAGCCATGCAGTGACATCGCGTTCTTCGTCGGCCCATGATATGGCATCCGGCACATCCAGGACAGCGACCGGCTTATGTTTCCGGGTTGCCTCCGAAGGAGTGACGAACTCGAATTCCCCGTCTTTCAGCACGACTTCCGGCAAATATCTCATGAAATCGAAAATTCCGCTCTGCGCACTCTGATGCTCGCCGAAAGTCTCGTAATCCATGAACAGGTTGACAATCTCGTCATTCTCTGCAGCCTTCTTGACCCATCCGAGATACTTGTCTCCGGTAAGAGGCCAGTCCGACCAGTTCCTGTCGGAGAAACGGAAAGCGATGTCATCGCTGAGGGAAGAATTCTTCAGCAGGAGATTCAGTTTGGGTGCCAGAGCTCCGGAATATACATAGTTCGGGCTCTTCCATCCGAGGACATGCTTCGCCCCTTCCGTAAGCATTGTCCTGAACCCGAGGTCGTACACCATCTCCCCGATTGCATCGGAATAGATAAGCTCGGTGTTCCTGAATGTGGTCGGAACGACTCCGAAATAATGCTCTATGGCCGCCTTGTGCTTCAGTACCTGATGCTTGAACTCTGCAGGCGAAGCGAGAGAGGCAAGCGAATGGTAATATGTCTCGGAAAGGAACTCCACATTTCCCGTCTTCGCCAGCCTGCGGAAACTGTCCGTAACCTCCGGTGCATACCTTTCAAACTGTTCCAGAACCGATCCTGAAATGGAGAATGCCACCTTGAACTTCCCGTCATATTTCTTTATGAGTTCAAGGAGAAGTTCATTCATGGGAAGATAGCATTTCTGGGCGACTCTTCTCAAGATTGTCCTGTTGGCGAAATCGTCATAATAATGGGAATCCTTCCCTATGTCGAAGAATCTATACAGTCTCAATCTGTTCGGCTGATGCACCTGGAAATACAGGCATAAACTTTTTTTCATTGTTTATAGGTTTAAGTAATTACTATTTTATCACAGATTCATAAACTTTCCTGATCTTGGAAGCCGCATTGGTCCATTTCAGGGCATTCACCTCGTCATGGCCGCAACGTGAAGCAAGGGCGGCAATCGCCGGATAGTTCAGAAGTCCGTAGATGGCATCCGACATCGCGTCGACATCCCAGAAATCCACCTTGAGTGCATATTTCAACACTTCCGCACATCCCGACTGCTTGGATATGACCGACGGCACATATGTCTGCATCGCCTCAAGAGGGGATATCCCGAACGGCTCGGAAATGGACGGCATCACATACACGTCAGAAAGGGCGAACATCTTCTGCACCTCCTGGCCGCGAAGGAATCCCGTAAAATGGAACCTGTCGGAAATCCCGAGCCTTGCCACGTGGCGGATGCACCGGTTGAGCATGTCACCGTTGCCCGCCATCACGAACCGGACATGAGGGCAGCGTTTGAGAACCTTGGCGGCAGCCTCTATGAAATATTCCGGGCCTTTCTGGTATGTGACCCTCCCGAGGAAAGTCACGACCTTGTCCCTGACACCCCTTTCCACATTCAGGTTCTCCCTCCCGCTGAAATCCACGGCGTTGTGCACCGTCACCACCTTGTCCGGAGATATCCCGTACTTGTTGATGACAATGTTCCTTGTAAGGTCGCTGACAGCAATCACCCTGTCCGCAGCCTCCATCCCCTTCTTCTCGAGGTCATACACTCTCGTGTCTATCCTGTCGTCGCTCGCCCTGTCGAAAGAGGTGGCGTGGACATGGACGACGAGAGGCTTGCCGGTAAGCTGCTTTGCGCCTATGCCAGCAAGATAGGTCAGCCAGTCATGGGCATGTATGACATCTATCTCGTCCCTGTGCTGGAGGGCTATCGTAGCGCCCACCATCGCATAACGTGCCACTTCCTCCATAAGGTTCGAGCCGTATTTGCCGGAAAACTTGTATTTCTGGCCGTACTGGATACGGAAGTCCTTAACCTGACGGCGTCTCTCCTCCTCGACCATCGTGGTGAAATCCTGCGGGTCGACATACGGAACCATATTCGACCCGATATGCACGAACTGCACCTTTCCGAGGAACTCGTCCACCGTAGTGCTCACCGTATCCACTGGCACATCGCTGGCATTGATAATCCGTACCGCACTCTGATCCTCGTCTCCGGATGCCGAAGGCATCACGAAAAGCACCTCTACACCATTGGCAGCCAGTCCTTTGGTCATTCCGTAACAGGCTGTTCCGAGTCCGCCCGCAATATGGGGCGGAAACTCCCATCCGAACATCAGCACTTTCATCTCCTGTCCTCCTTATATTTATCCATCAGATAGTCTATCTCCAGCAGGGCCGCCGTGCTGCATGCACTGGAAATAGCCCCGTGCGGCTCATGAGGAGGATCTCCGTCATAGAGTTCCGCAAACACTCCGACCCCATGCTTGTTTATATCCTCATAGAAGCCTTCCGTCAGCCATTCCGCCTTCTTGTAGAAGGCCGGGCCCATCATCCTGAAACATATCTCCACATAAGGGGCGAGGAGGGACGGGAAAGCGCAGCCGTTATGGTAGGCGAGATCCCTGTCTGTCTGGGAGCCTTCATACACTCCCCTGTACTTGATATTCCTCGGGGAAAGAGACCTTATCCCGCGCCTGGTGACAAGCTCGTTGGCTATGACAGACATCACTGAAGACTTTACTTCGTCATCCACAGGAGAATACCTGAGATACACGGCAAACATCTGATTCGGCCTTACATCCAGGTTCTGTCCGTTCCCGTCCACGTAGTCGGCAAGATACCCTTTCTCCGCATTCCAGAATGTCGGCTGGAAATTCTGTTTCACGAGATCCCTGACCGGAGTCCACTGGGCCACAAAGGCATTGCCCTTTCTGGTCCCGTATTTCTCCTCCATGTCGATGGCAAAGCACAGGGCATTGTACCACATTGCGTTCGTCTCCACCTGATATCCGGCCCTCTCGTTCACCGGCTGTCCGGAAATATATGTATTCATCCAGGAAAGGGCCGTCCAGTCCATCTGCGCCCACAGAAGTCCGTTAGGATGCATGGTAATCTCCCGCCTGCGCCCCGGGGCATAGCTTTCGATTATCCCTTTAAGGGTAGGTCCGTATTTTTTCCATACGCGTTTCTCATCCCCCGTAAACTCTGCATATTGCTGGACAATGTCTGTCAGCCTGAGCGGAGACTCCACCTGGGTTGTCCTGTGGAAAAGCCTCTCCTGCTCATCGGCAATGAGAGTATCCAGAATTTTCTCGAATTCGGCAGTATTGCCGTCCGCATAAAGAGTCAGACCCGGGAGAGACACGACCGTTTCCCTGAGAAGTCCGGTCTGAAGCCAGGAGAATCCGGCATTTATCTGTTCCTTGCCGCCATGCTTGCATTTTAGCATCTCTGCATTGTGCACGAGAAGGTCATGATAGCTGTTTATAGGAGGCATCTTCGCCACTATGTCTTCGAACCGTCTTTTCAGCCCCCTCACGCTTACCTCGGCGACTGATGCGGAAAGCACTGTGGATTCGCCCGGTTTGAGCTCGGTTACGAACTCTCCCGGCACGAAAAGGTCTTCCGTGCAGTCGAAGCCGCGCCGGTACTCGTCTGAATAGGTTATCCCGTTGTACCAGTAAGGAGCCCTCTTGAACACCGACTTGCCGCTGAGCTGGAGATTCAGATCCGGAAAGCCTTCATACATCCTGTAGGCGACTCCGCCCGCTATGTCCCTTCCCTCGGTATCGGCCTCGCCGTTCTGGTGGGTGAGGCTGTGCACATTCCTGAAAGCCAGGAAAGGCTTGAGTTTCAAGACGGTCTTCTGCGGAGCATCCAGAAGGGTGTACTTTATGAGCACCTGATCATTGTCCGGCACCATAAGGATGGTCTTGCTGAACAGGATGTCCCCCACCTTATACACGATTTCCGGCACCGGATCCGCATCGAAATCGACGATATACTTGTGCCCCCTCGGCTCATAGATATCCCCGTAGCAGTGGATACCGAGGTTGAACTGCTTGCCTCCCATGACAAGACTTTCGTCAACGGATGAAAGAAGCATATACTTCCCGCCTCCGAAATTGTCGATAGGTACGGCCAGAAGTCCGTGATAGCGCCGCGTATTGCAGGTCACCAATGAAGTGTTGCAATATGCCCCTTTCTCATTCGCCAGAATAATCTCTCTCTTGAGCGAATATTCCAGGTTTACAAGTTCGGACTTGTTGAATCTTAGAAAAGCCATACTTGCTATAATTTAATTCAGGTTAATATCAGTCAACTTTCTTCAGAACCAGAGCGCAACGGCTCGGCAGATAGAGCATCAGGGAGTCATCGTATTTCCGGTCTCCGTTCCGGGACTTCCCGTGCACGGTGAAATGGGTCTCCCCCATCGCAAGGCGTGAGAAGCCGTCGAATTCTTTCTCATCCGTATCAAGGGCAAGGACGTATTTTCCCGCCGGAGCGGCGAAGGCATAATCCGGAAACGATGATGACGGATTGAAATTGAATGCAAAGATACAATTTATTCTTTTGAAAATGAGAATTTTTTTCTCTTCATCCTGCACAAGGAGCTCCGGTCCTGCAGAAAACAGGTTCTCCTGGCGGCACAACGTTACCATCGCCCTGTCGAAACTGTTCAGATAGCTGTATCTCAGATAGTCGGGTTCCATAAGCGACCACTGGCGCCTTGCATATTTGTAGGACCACCCGTTCCCCTCCCTCGGGAAATCTATCCACTCCGGATGACCGAACTCGTTGCCCATGAAGGTAAGATAGCCGTCTCCGGCCGTTGCCATCGTAACGAGGCGTATCATCTTGTGCAGGGCTATGCCCCTGTCCACCACCGGAGAACGGGAGTCAAGATTCATCGACGTATACATCTCCTTGTCCATGAGGCGGAAAATCAGGGTCTTGTCCCCGACGAGGGCCTGGTCATGGCATTCCGCATAGCTGACAGTCTTCTCGTCCGCCCTCTTGTTGGTCAGCTGCCACCACATCTCCCCCATGCTCCATTTCTCGTCCGGGATTTCCTTTATCCACTTGATCCAGTTGTCAGCCACGCCCATGCTCATCCTGAAGTCGAACCCGATGCCTCCCGAGTCGAACGGAGCAGCCAGCCCGGCCATCCCGCTCACATCCTCGGCTATCGTAAAGGCGTCCGGGTTGACCTCCCTGACAAGCATGTTGGCAAGGGCAAGGTATGTCACCGCATTCTCGTCCACGCCATTATTGAAATAGACATCATAGCCGACAAAGTCCGTCCCGAGGCCGTGATCCCAGTAGAGCATGCTGGTCACCCCGTCGAACCGGAACCCGTCGAGACGGTATTCTTCGAGCCAGTACTTGCAGTTGGACAGGAGGAAACAGACAGTCTCGTCCTTTCCGTAGTCGAAACAGCGCGAACCCCATGCCGGATGACGCCCTCTCGGCCCGGAATAGAAATAAAGATCCTCCTTACCGTCGAAGAGTCCGAGCCCTTCGGCCTCGTTATCCACTGAATGCGAATGCACAAGATCCATCACCACGGCAATCCCGTCGGCATGGGCCTCGTCCACAAGACGCTTGAATTCCTCAGGCGTCCCGAACCTGGAACTCAGGGCGAAGAAATTGGAGACCTGATAACCGAAAGAGCCGTAATAGGGATGTTCCTGCAGGGCCATTATCTGGATGGTGTCATAGCCGAGATCCTTGACATGAGGAAGGACATCACGCCTGAAATCATCGAAAGAGGCCACTTTCTCCTGCTCGGAACTCATGCCTATGTGGCATTCATAGATAAGCGGATGCGGACGCTTCCCGGGTCTGCCATGCTTCCATACGTACGGCCGGGGAGGATCCCACACCTGGGCACAGAACGCCTTTGTCTCAGGATCCTGCACAGCCCGCGTCACATAGGCCGGCAGCCGTTCTCCCCCGCCTCCCGGCCATTCGATATACAGTTTGTACAGCGTGCCGTGCGACAGGAACATCGCAGGAAGCGTTATCTCCCAGTTCCCCTGCCCGACAGAATGAAGGGCATAGGCATCAGTCCTTTTCCAGTTGTTGAAATCACCTATAAGATATATCCTGACAGCGTCAGGCGCCCATTCGCGGAACACCCACCCTCCGTCTTCGGTATGGTGAAGGCCATAATAGAGATGATTGTTGATTCCGCGGGAGAGGGAGCCGTCCGCAGAAAGCCTTTCTTTCCTGTCCAGGATACGTTCATGTCTGGCATCGATGGCGTCCTTATACGGGAGGAGCCAGGGATCACCGTCATAAATCATAGTACTTTTCCTCTTCGCTTCCATATCTAAAAGACGGTATTTTAACCGTCTTCTCAAAAATACTAATAATTTTCAAATAAATTAAGAAGCTGCCTGAATTTTTGATTATCTTTGCCGGCGATTGCAGACAGAGTGCAACATGAGAATAAAAGAAGCCATATTCGCAGGCAGCAGCGCTGAAGTGGACGGGAAACCGAAGGAGAAACTTCCGGAATTCGCATTCATCGGGAGATCGAATGTGGGCAAGTCATCCCTGATCAACATGCTCTGCGGCAACAGCAAACTGGCAATGACATCCAGCCAGCCAGGCAAGACAAGGCTCGTAAACCATTTCAGGATCAACGGTGAATGGTATCTTGTCGACCTTCCGGGATACGGTTTCGCGAAGATGTCCGTCAGGGAGAAGAAAAAACTGGAGGATGTCATCCGCAACTACCTCAACTTCTCGGAAGAGATGGTGCACCTGTTTGTGCTGATAGACTGCAGGCACGACCTGATGAAGGCGGACAGGGAATTCATTTCTGAACTCGGAGGAAGCGACATACCTTTCTCGATAATCTTCACCAAGGGGGACAAGCTCGGGCCGGTGGCAAGGGAAAGGCAGACAGGGAAGATACTGTCCCAGATGTCGGAAATCCTGAAGGAACAGCCGGCTGCATTTGCAAGTTCTTCAGAGACCGGACTGGGGAAGGAAGAGATATTAGGCTATATCCGGACAGTGCTTGACAATCTCGGAAAAGACTAAAACAATAATACAGCGATGCATAACGAACATAAACTGAAAATTTTCGCCTGCAGGAATTCCAGGCCTTTCGCAGAAAAGATAGTTAAAGCTCTGGGAATAAATCTCGGAGAATCCGATGTCCTCACTTTCAGCGACGGGGAATTCCAGCCGTCTCTCAACGAGAGCGTGCGCGGAGCGACAGTATTCATCGTACAGTCCACTTTCCCTCCTGTGGACAACCTGTTCGAGCTGCTTCTGATGATAGACGCTGCCAAAAGGGCCTCCGCACATACGGTCATCGCAGTGATGCCTTATTTCGGATGGGCCCGTCAGGACCGTAAGGACAAGCCGAGGGTACCGATAGGAGCCAAGCTCGTGGCAAATCTTCTCCATGCGGCCGGATGCGACAGGGTAATGACATGTGACCTGCATGCAGACCAGATCCAGGGCTTCTTCGACTTCCCTGTCGACCATATCTATGCCAGTACAGTCTTCCTCCCGTACCTCAGGGACATGCATATAGAGAACCTTGCCATAGCGGCTCCCGACATGGGCGGGGCGAAGAGGGCGAACGCATATGCCCGTTATCTCCAGTGCCCGGTGATAATATGCCACAAGTCCCGTGAAAAGGCAAATGTGGTGGGATCAATCACCGCAATCGGGGATGTGGCCGGGAAAAATGTGATAATAGTGGATGACATGATCGACACGGCCGGGACCCTGACCAAGGCGGCCAACGTCCTGAAAGACATGGGAGCACTGAGCGTAAAGGCATGCGCCACCCATGCCGTCTTCTCAGGAAGCGCATATGAGAAAATCGCCGCATCCGCCCTTGAGGAAGTCATCGTGACAGATACGATCCCTCTGTCCGCCGACCCGGACAAGGACAAGAGCAAACTTACCGTGCTCTCGATGGCCGACACATTTGCCGACATCATAGAGAAGGTATACAACTACGAGCCTATAAGCAACAGCTTTATCAATTAGCGATCCGTCGTCATGTGGGAAATCCTTATTGCGGCCCTTGTCCTGGTAGGACTGTGTATCATCGGTCTGTGTTTCAACATCATATTCCGTAAGAACGGTCATTTCCCGGAAACCGAGATAAGCAGCAACAGGGAAATGCGCAAAAGAGGCATCATCTGCGCAAAGGAAGAGGAACTCAGGCTATGGGGACGCAAGAACGGGAAGGGGCACCCGACATGCAGCGACTTGGGATGCAGCGACTGTTCCTCCTGCAGCCTCTACGGGGATAAGGACTGAGAGCGGCAAGACCGCATTTGTGGAACCTGAGTAAAAGACATAATTATGAGCCTTGTAGCTATCGTGGGACGACCTAACGTGGGGAAATCCACCCTTTTCAACCGCCTCGTGGGAATGAGGCAGGCCATCGTGGACGAGACAGCCGGAGTGACCCGTGACAGGCACTACGGCAAGAGCGAATGGTGCGGACATGAATTCTCTGTCGTGGATACGGGAGGATACACCAGCAATTCCGATGATGTATTCGAGGCGGAAATCCGCAAACAGGTCATTCTCGCGATAGAGGAGGCAGATCTTATACTCTTCATGGTGGAGGCGCAGACCGGCATTACGGACTATGACGCCGAGATAGCCGACATCCTCAGACGCAGCAACAAACCCGTGGTAGTGGCCGTCAACAAGGTGGATACAGGGGACAAAATGTACGACTCCTACCAGTTCTACTCGCTCGGGTTGGGGGACAGACTTTTCAGCATCTCTTCCGCGACAGGAGGAGGTACCGGAGACCTTCTGGATGAAATCGTAAGACTGCTCCCACCCGATTCCGGAGCGGAGGACGACCATCCGGAACTGCCTCACATAGCCATCGTCGGCCGTCCGAATGTCGGAAAATCCTCCCTGACGAACGCTCTCCTCGGAACCGAGCGCAACATAGTGACTCCCGTAGCGGGGACAACCCGGGACTCCATCTCCACATACTACAACAAGTTCGGACACGAGTTCATGATGGTGGACACCGCAGGGATGAGGAAGAAGTCAAGGGTACATGAAGACCTCGAATTCTACTCCGTAATGCGCTCTATACGGACAATAGAGCACTCTGACGTGTGCATACTCATGATCGACGCCCAGACAGGCATGGAGGCCCAGGACATGAGCATATTCAACCTTATCCGCCGCAACCGCAAAGGATGCGTATTGGTCGTGAACAAATGGGATCTGGTCGAGAAGAGTACCAATACGATGAAGGAATACACCGAAGCCCTGCGTGCAAGGCTTGCCCCGTTCAATGACATCCCCATCATATTCACATCCGTCATAAACAGGCAGAGGCTTCTCAACGTCCTCGAGGCCGCGACGACAGTCTATGCCAACTATTCCAGGAAAATACCTACATCGGAACTCAACGACAAGATGCTTCCGGAGATAGAGAACTGGCCGCCGCCGGCATGGAAAGGGAAATATGTCAAGATAAAATACGTGACCCAGCTCCCTACCCGGTTCCCGGCATTCGCGTTTTTCTGCAACCTGCCGCAGTACGTCAAGGACCCTTACAAGAGATTCCTGGAGAACCGGCTGCGTGACCTCTTCGGTTTCACCGGCTGCCCGATGGAGATATTCATAAGGAAAAAATAGCCCTGCAACACATCGGTGCCGCATGTACGCATTGCGCCGTTAATAATCTGTTACATATTTACATATAATCGAAATTTATGATTATATTTGCATGGTTGCGCCGTAATCGGAACGGCACGGCATTCCATTGAATACATCCCTAAGTATCAGGAAGGCCTTCCATGTATTCACCGTTATTATTAACAACCAGCCCGGCAAGGGAGGCTCCGGACAGCATTAAAACTGACTTATGAAGTCCATAAAGATCGGACGCAGTTCCTCCAACGATGTCGTAATAAATGATCCGACCGTATCCGCCCATCATGCCGTCCTTACCGAAACGGCGTCAGGGTACATTCTCAAAGATCTCAATTCAAGCAACGGGACTTTCGTCAACGGGAAAAAGATTGCGGGTGAAGTTCATGTCACTGACAAAGACGCAATCCGTTTCGGAGGAGGGCAGGTCACAGGATGCAATGCCCTGATGAACAGCCAGAGGACAAGGATAACTCCCAATCAGGCATATGGATCACACGACGGTATCGCATCACAGAAAAAGATCGGGAGGGCCCCTGCTCCGGCAAACGACATAGTATTCCCATATCAGGATGTATCTTCACAGCACGCCGTCCTGATGAAGAAAGACAACGGAGAAGTAGTCATAGTAGACAAAGGCTCCACCAACGGGACATATGTAAACGGGGTAAAAGTCCCTTATGCCTCCCTCAAGCCGGGCGACAGAGTGCTTCTCGCCAACAGATATGCGCTGGAATGGGAGAATGTCTTCCCTGCCGGCAGCCCCGGGACACACGGGGACATCCGGAAGAAAAAGAAGACTCCGTTTATTCCAGTCCTGGCCGCCGCGGCAGCAGCCGCTGTCATCGCAGTGCTTCTCGTCTGGGCACCGTGGGCTCCATGGAAGCCGGGAAGGAAAGGCAGTGCGGAAGAAATATTCGCATATTACAACAAGTCGGTAGTCCTGATCTATCAGGCATACTATTTCGAAGTATATTTAAACGGGCAGCATTACGACAATGTCGTGCTCGACTCCGAAGGAGACGTTGTATCCCTTGAGGACGCCTCGCCTGCCGGCAGTTTCGGCACAGGATTCATCGTATCCGAAGACGGAATGATAATGACCAACAGGCATGTCATGAATCCTGAAATGACAGAAACCGAGACAATGGACTTCATCCGCATGTCATTCAACGCCACACTGCAGCAGGCCGCCTCCGCCCTGCAGTACAGCAATCCCGGAAAGGCGGCAGCCTACAGGAGCATGGCAGGCAATGTGGAAGTCAAGGTCAGAGTCTACTACACGGGGATTTTGCCTAATGACACCTATTTCACCTCAATAAACGATTTCCTGCCTTGCACCGTCCTGGGGGACACCGGGTCGGACGAGATAGATCTCGGCCTTATCCAGCTGAACTCCAAGCATCTGCCGGAAGGCACCACTCACATCGTAAACCTTGAAGACATAGACACCAGAATTGTCGAAGGCAAGGAAATCTATACGATCGGCTTCCCGAAATCCCTGATAATCGGGACCACGGAACAGGGAGTGGAAGCCCAGAAACAGTCCGGACACATATCCCAGACACGGGGGTCCGTCCAGTTCGGGCATAATCTCAACATCGATCACGGTGCAAGCGGCTCCCCTATCTTCTCCGACAAGGGCAGGCTGATAGGAGTCGTGAACGCAGGTTTCCTCAATTCTGCCGGCAACTTCAACATCGGCATACAGGCAAGCCATGCATCCGAATTCCTAAACCGATACAAATAAATCAATTCGTAAATAAATAAACTATGGCAACAAAAAAATGTCCGAACGGTCATATCTATGACCCTAATGTCTATGGAGACAATTGTCCTTTCTGTCCTTCGGGAGATACCGTCAACCTCGGAGGAGGCAAGACAAAGGTAAATGACGGCACGTATTCAGACGACACCGGCGGGACGAAAAAGACCGAGCCGATGCACGATACCGGATACCAGTATGAAGAGGAACATACGCACATAGGCAGAAGGGACGGCGGCACGGATGCCGGAAGAGGGAGAAAACTGGTGGCACTGCTCGTAAGCTATGACACCAACCCTGAAGGAGAAGTCTATAGAATATACGAAGGGCGCAACTCGATAGGACGCAAATCCACTGCCGACATATGCGTACCCGAAGACAACAGGGTTTCAGGCATGCACATGACCGTCCTCTACCGCGAGGCGGAAGGGATATTCTGGGCTATCGACAATGACTCGAGCAACGGGACTTTCGTCAACGGCTCCTTCGTAAGCAAGGCGGAACTGCATACCGAAGACACCATAACGGTCGGAGACACGAATTTCACATTCATTATCATCCCGAAGCCGGCAGGTTCAAAATAAAGTGAGTGATGGATACTACCAATGACTACAGCTACTGCAATGTCGTCGGACAGACCGACATAGGCAGGAAGAGAAAAGCCAATGAAGACAGCGGGGGACATTTCGTCACCGTCAATGGCCTCGTGGCTACAGTCTGCGACGGAATGGGAGGACATGTCGGCGGAGCAGTCGCTTCCCAGCTGGCTGTCAAGACCATCCATGAATTTCTCGACAGCAGGTATTTCGAAGACCCGCGGGAAGCAATCGGGATGGCCATAGAGGCCGCCAACGAGGCTGTCCTTGAGCAGACAAGGATCAATCCGGAACTTTCCGGCATGGGCTCCACATGCGTACTGCTCATAGTCAGGAACGGGAAAGTCTACATAGGGCATGTAGGCGACAGCAGGATCTATCTCGTAAGGGAGAAAAAGATCATACAGCTTACCAAAGACCATTCCTTCGTGCAGACACTCGTGGACATGGGAAGAATAAGCAGGGAAGAAGCCGAACATCACCCGAGAAAGAACGAAATCACCAACGCCATAGGGCTCCGTGACATGACCCCTGCCACCGTGAGGAACGACACTATCGAACCTCAGGCAGGAGACTGTTTCCTGCTGTGCTCCGACGGGCTGTCAGGCATGGTCAGCGACAATGACATAGAGAAAATAGTCAGCCGGCAGCGTGAAATGTCTTCCCAGGCAAGGGCCGACCTTCTGGTACAAACCGCCAACAGGAACGGAGGAACGGACAATATCACCGTGGAAATGGTGGAATTCACAGTAGCGCCGGCTTCGGTTACGGAAAACAAGGGCTCTTTCAAACCATGGATGGCCGTAGCGGCGGCCTGTGCCGTAGCCGTAGCGGCGGCCGTAGTGGCGGCAGTCCTGCTCTGGCCGCACAAGGCGGTGCAGAAAGAGATACTGCTTGCAGACGTCACCTATTCCGATGACCGGGCCGTATTGTACGAACTCAAGATAAATGAAAAGAACGGCACGGGCATTCTTGAGCCGTACGGGCACATGATAGGGAATCCTGTCACGGACAATATAGAGACCAATCTCGCGTGCGAGGCCAACTACCCGGACTACAGGTTCCGCATTCCGGCCGAATTCGCGGACGACAGTCTGTACATAGTTGTGCCGGGGAAGGATACTGTCTACCTTTTCAAGGCAAAGGCAATACCCGCAGCCAAGGAAACGGTACTTCAGGGTATCGAATTCAAGAAAAAGGCCCGGATAGCCGTAATAGACAGATATCCGGGAGGCATGTCGCTCCTTCAGGCGGGTTCCGGAAAACCTGTGACAGTCGACGGTGCGACAGCCTGCACGTTCAAGCCTTCAGATGATATAGTACAGGAAATCCACGGACAGAAGACTACCGTAACATTCTCCGACAAGTTCGATGCGGATGAATTGGAAATCGAATTCATTACGGACAAGGGCACTGTCTCGTTCATAATACCTGTTTCCGTATCAGGCCGGAAACCGGATACTCCGGTAAAGCCCGTCACTCCTCCTGACAAACATGAAGACGACGGCGGCACTACTTCCGGAACCCAGGGCGGAAGCCGGATACCTGAAGGAGAGAACACACCACCTGTACCTGGACAACCGGAAGACGCAGAGCCGATGACTCCCGGACCGAAGGACGGCAGTCCGGATGCCAAGACCGCCCCTGCCGAACCCACAGAGCCTGACCCGGCCGATGCCATCCCTGTAAGCGGGTCGGATACAATAGTCTTCTCTATCCCGCTCGGCAGGATACCGTCACCGGTACTGACCATAACCAGGGAAAACATATCCTGCGGGAATGAGGACAGCGTAGCTCTTGAAGGAATTTCCGACATTCTTGAAAACATTACCGTATCGGATGATATTTTCGAAGTCACTTTCGACTCTGAGACCGGAATAACGCTTTCCGCAAAGGACGCAGGAAAGATGCAGGCCGGAACCTATGAGGTGACTTTCCTTCTGGTAACGGATAACGGAGAACAGGAATCCAGGACAATCAGACTCAATATCCAGTAAGATGACTATCGGGGAATTCCATAATGTCCAGGAAATCGGGCAGGGAGGAATGGGGACAGTGTACCAGGGCTATCTCGGCTCCCGGAAGGTCGCCATCAAGGAAATCCGGCGCGACTACATGTCTGAGGAAGACCTGGTCAGGCGCTTCCGGCAGGAAGCCAGCATACTTGACCAGCTCGACCATCCGTCCGTAGTCAAAATCGTCAAGCCGCAGCATTACGAAGACCGCAGATACTATCCGGCCTTCGAGCATGACGGAAGCCTGTACATAGCCATGGATTTCATCGAAGGCCTGACCTTGGACAAATATATCCGGGCCAACGGAGGGCCTCTGCCTGAAAACACTGCGACAGGACTTATGTGCAGGATCCTTGACGCAATGGAATACATCCGGCAAAAAGGGCTGGTACACCGGGACATCAAACCGTCCAACATCATCATCAGGCCTGACGGTTCAGTCTGTATCATCGACTTCGGAATCGCCAAAGACATAACGTCTTCGGGAATGACGACGGGCAGATGCGTGCTCGGAACCAACGGATACATGTCTCCGGAGCAGGCAGAAGGAGGACTGACGATAGATTCCAGAACCGATATCTATTCCCTCGGCTGCGTACTTTTCTTCATGGTGACAGGAACGCATGCCGTCCAGAAAAAGGCATCGGACATGGAAACACGTATCGCGATCATACGGGATGCCTTTCCGCGGGCCAGAGACATCAACCCGGCAGTTTCGGAAAGGATGGAGTCCATCATAAACAAGGCGGTGGACAAGAACATGCTCAGACGGTTCCAGTCACCTTACGAATTCAAGATGGAGCTGCTGAACGACCCTATACGCTTCCTGCAGACACACGTCTCCATGGACGGAAGGCCGGACTGCATCACTATCGGACGGGATCCGGGCTGCGATGTAGTCATACACGACCCTACGGGTAAAGTCAGCCGGCAGCATCTGGAAATATCCTGGGATTCCCGGTATGACGGGACACAATATACTTTCCGGGACCGCAGCACCAACGGGACAATGATAAATGAAGTCTTCATCAAGGGCAGCTCGTGCAGCCTTCTTGATCCTGTCATTACCGGGCCGCACTGTTTCTGTCCGGTCATTATTCTGGCCGGTGTCACGATTCTGGACTGGAGAGAAGCGTTGTCGGCCATTACAAGGAAAGAAGCGGCACGGCAGACATTGCAGCCGGCCGGAACCGAAGCGGATACCGGACATGACACACGGTCCGACAGGGAAGACGGCCTGTTCAGCTCCATAGGGAAATTATTCTCAAGACTCAAAAACCACAGACAAGACCAAACACTATGATAGGCAAAGAAATATTAAACTACATCATCGTCTCGAAAATCG
Organism: uncultured Bacteroidales bacterium; assembly: GCA_944322585.1. Classification (GTDB taxonomy): domain Bacteria; phylum Bacteroidota; class Bacteroidia; order Bacteroidales; family UBA932; genus Cryptobacteroides. Next base: position 56,186 of record CALUPB010000010.1, read on the forward strand.
GGGACGGCGGCATGGGTACAGTCTACCTTGCCGAACACAAGTTCATACAGCAGCAGAAGGTGGCAATCAAAGTCATCCGCAAGGACATGGTCAATGAAAGTTCCCGCCGTCGGCTCCAGGAGGAAGCCGAGCACCTTGCCGGCCTGAACCACCCGAACATAGTAAAGTTCCTGAACTATCATATCGACAATGAAGGAAACGTCTACCTTATAATGGAATATGCCGAGGGAGACACTCTCGCACAATACATAAGGACAAAGACCGGACTTATCGTCGAGTCAAGGATACTTCCGATTTTCGAACCCATACTCGATGCTTTCGACTATGCCCACAAAAAGAAAGTCATCCACCGGGACATCAAGCCTTCCAACATCATCGTCACGCCGGATGGCACTCCTAAAATACTCGACTTCGGGATATCCACCATACTTGACGAGAACGTTGATGAAGGCAAAGAGGAAGCCTTCATCATGGGAACGCCGTCTTTCATGAGCCCGGAGCAGGTCAGGGGACAGGGAATAGATTTCCGTTCCGACATCTACTCTCTCGGCGTGCTGCTTTTCCAGATGCTGACCGGCACTGCGCCGTATGACACGACCACCCTGTCCGAATTCCAGATACAGGAGAAAGTCCTGACCGAGCCTCTTCCGAGGATGAAGTCATACTACAGGTATATCTCGGACAAGATGCAGGCCATCGTGGACAAGGCTACGGCCAAAGACCCGAAAGACAGGTACCAGACATGCGCCGACTTCAAGAAAGCCATGATCAAGGTATTGCGTCCTGATCCCGTTCCTGTCTCTACAATAGCCATCATAGCCGCAGTAGCGGTCATCCTGGTGGGAGGAGGCGTCTTCTGGTGGGACTATACCAGGGTGAAGACCCGCTATTACAAGGATTATGTAGAACAATGGGGCATTCCTCAGGGTATAGGCCGAGTCAGCAAAGGCGCCATGGCCCACAGGGAGCAGACCTACAGGTTCGAATACAAGAAAGGCAAGTTGCGCAGGATGACCCTCGTCAATTCAAACGGCAGCATTGTGAGCCATCATGACTCGGAGCAGATGGACAGGCCAAGCGACATGCTGATTTTCTACGGCGACAGGGGTCGGATAGACTATGCAAGGGTAATAGCACAGTCAGGGCAGGTACAGTACATCAAGGACTACAACGACAGGTTGAATACTGTGATATTCCAGTATGACGACGAGTTCAGATCCGAGAAAGCCATGGCTGCCAGCACACTCACACTGTTCTCGAATCCGTTGGACTCCGATGCCCGGAAAGGAAGCATATCCAGATGGCATCTCACATATGACGAAAACGGATATGTGACCAGACTGCAGTACGCCAGTGCATTCAGACCTTCTGTCGGGGATGCGGACGGCATCTATGCCAGGGAATACGTAAGGGACGACAAGGGAAGAGTCCTCGAAGAACATTACCTCGGATTCGACGGCAAGCCTAAAGGCACCAAGGGAGGGCTCGGAATCCGACGCCACACCTATAACGACAAGGACGAATGGATACGCACGGAATACCTCACTTCGACCGGAGAAGAAAGCAATGACGGAAACGGAGTCCCTATAGTGGATCTCACTTATGACAGATACGGCAACAGGATCAAGGAAGTATATGTCAACAGGGCAGGAGAAATGGTATTGAGGACCGACACCGGCTCTTCCGGAATGACATACGAAATCGACAAGGACGGACATCAGGTCACGAGAGCCTATATAGGGACTGACGGACAGCCATGCTTCAGCAAGGACGGATGTGCAGGTTACCGGTTCAAATACGATGAAAACGGCTACATTTCCGAGATGGCTTCATACGACCTTGACGGGAACATATGCCTGAATACCTACGGCTGGGCAAGACAGACCATAAAAAATGACACAAGGGGCAATACCGTCGAATACTGGCTCCACGGGACTGACGGGGAACTGACCGAAGTGAACGGAGTCTCGGGCGCAAAAATCAGATACAGCGACAACGGAAACATAGTGGAATACATATGCCACGGCTCTGACGGCAACCCTTGCCTGCAGTCGAACATGACGGCCGGATACTCCGCAGAATACGATGCAAGGGGATTACTCACCAGACAGACCAACCTCGACACTGAAATGAAGCCTTGCATAGATATTAATGGTGTCGTGATAATTACCATAGAATACAATACGGCCGGCAATCCCGTCCGGACGGCCTATTATGATGCGACAGGCAGCAATCTTGTCCTCAATTCCGAGGGAATTGCCGGCTGGAAATGCGTCTATGACGAGAACGGAAACGAGACGGAAAGGGATTTTTTCGACCGTGACGGGAAACCGGGTGCATCCAATGCAGGATATGCAAAGATGACATTCACATATGATGAATTCGGGAATCAGACGAGCTACCGTTACTATACAGTATCAGGCAAACCGGCTATTGTCGAAAAGGTCGCCGGATATGACTACAAATACGATGAAAGAGGTAATGTCCTCGAAAGTTTCCCTGTCGGGAAAGACGGGAAACTCGCGAAAGGCATGCTGACGGCAAGATACAAATACGATGAATCCGACAATGTCATAGAATACGCACTCTTCGGGATCGGAGACGTCCCTGCAATGAACGCCTATGACTACCACAAATACACCAACAGCTACAATTCCCGCAACCAGCTGACTGAAGTCAGGTACTACGACACGGACGGGCAGCTCACCGCATATGCAGAAGACACGTATGCCATCCAGAAGAACGAATATGACGAAAAGGGCAACCGCGTCAAGGTATGGTATTTCGATGAGGATGAAAAGCCCGTAGCCTGCGAGGAAGGCTGGGCCAGTTCCTCTTATGAATACGACGGCATGGGCCGTGTCATACGCCAGCTGTTCTTCGACGTAAAAGGCAATCCTACCGACCCTGACACGATGGTGCCGGAAGGAGTTGTACAATATGACAAATGGGGCAATGCCGTCTACCTCGCCGCCATGGACGGGAACGGGAAACTCATCATCAACCCAAAGACCGGATGGAGCATAAAGAGGACAGAATATGACCTGAAAGGCAATACTACTTCCGAAACCTGCTTCGACACCGGAGACAAGCCGACAGACTGCAGTGATGGATATCACAAGACTGTCTATGAATACGACGGGAACAGCCAGCTTGTGAAAATGTATTTTCTCGACAAGGAAGGAAAACCTGTCAACTGCAACAACGGCTACCAGTCGGTAGAGATAGACTATGACGGTAATGTGGCCACAGCCCGGAAATACCTGAACGCCGCCGGGAAGAAAATATATTCCGAATCCTGGAACGGAAGCGGCTGGATAGCGGACAGCAATCCGGAACTTTTCCGGGAACAGATACGTCAGTTCAATTCATCATGTCCGATGGAACTGAATGACAGCTACGGAGGCATGACACTCAGCAGTATCAGAGCTACAGGGAACAGATCCTGCCAGTTCACATTCAGGCTCCCTTATTCAAAATATGAAATGAGCTATGACATGCAGGCTTCCTACAGGAAATACGCACGGTCTTTCATGGTATCCGTACGTGATATCCTGTCCGGACAGATGTCAGTGTCGGGACTCTCTTTCACCGGCATCCTGTATGACAGCAAGAACCGGGAACTCGGTAAAGTATATCTGTAATGAAGCGCCGGGAATCACCGGACCAGGCATACTGTTCACGTCCGGCGGCAGGTTGAGGCACGAGCTATGGTTCAGGAACCGGTGCATAGTCAACGAAACAGTAAGTTCAAAACAAGATAAGCAATGAAAAAATTATTGATGTCAGTATTCTGCATGGCTTTATGCAGTCTTAACGTAATTTCCGCCGATGATGACCTCAACCCTGCCCAGCTGCAGCTGAGAAATGAGATCAAACAGTTTATTGCGGAGGAAGGCTTCATGCCGGAAATCGATTCCGACGGAGACATCCATTTCAAGAAAGAGGGCGACAATTACTACATCACGGTAAGCGCCAACGATGAAGCCCCGATGTATGTAGTCCTGTCAAGACCGTTCAACAACCCTGAAGGATACAGTCCGGAAGCGATAAAGATTGCCGCCAGTGAACTGAACCTCTACAAGGGAGTCAAAGTGCTGTGCTGGGACACCTCATTCAGCATAAGGGGTGAAATGTTCCTGGTATCATCCGAAGCCTTCAAATATTCGTTCTACAAGATAATGTCACAGCTTGAAAACATCGAGAACGATTTCATGAGCGAACTGGAGAAAGTCGGGCCTTCCGCAGGATCCGGCTCCACCTCATCATCTTTCGGAGGGATATACGTGCCCGGTCTCATAACCGACATCCAGATTGCCAATGTCAAGCAGGACGGCACCATCATCAACAATTACGGTTCCCGCCTCTACGATTTCAACACGAGATACCTGAAACCGAAGATCACGCTGAGGCCGTTCAAGGAAAGCGGCACCTATACCGTATATGTCAAGATGTTCAAAAACAACGTGCTGAGCACCGGTTCCTCCTCTCCGGCAGGCTTTTCCTATTCGGATGAAATCACCCTTTCAGGGTCATCAAGCCAGACTTTCTATCTTTCAGGATGGGGCTCTGACAGCGACGGGCATTGGGAAGAAGGAGACTACCGCGTCGAAGTCTGGTACGGGAACTACTGCATCGGCAGTACCACCTTCGAAGTGAGGTAATTATAACAGAAGTCAAGAATGAGGCCGGTCCAAAAGGTTTGATAACTCTCTGAGAATCGAATATTCGAAAGAGGGAACTGAGGTTGAGACCTCACGGAAAAACAAGGAAAAGGGGATGACTTTCACTTTTGAGTCACCCCCTTTAAATTTAATACCTGTAATCCGGCTCTACAGCTCCCACGCGAGAGCGGAAGCGCCGAGGATGGCGGCATCCGACTCCTTGAGCTGGGAGAAGACAATCTTGATCTTGCCTTTCCAGAGATTGAGAAGGTTCTCGTTCATGGACTCCTCGATAGGACCTACAAGGAATTCCTTGGCCCTGGCAAGACCGCCGAAGAGGACTATCGCCTCAGGAGCGCTGAAAGCCACGAAATCCGCAAACGACCGTCCGAGCATCTTACCGGTGAACTCGAAAATCTTCAAGGCAAGTTTGTCCCCCTCCTTGGCTGCCTCATAGATATCCTTGGAAGTGATATTGTCGAGACTGCGCAGGGATGAAGGCTCATCGGTAAGCTGAAGCCATTCGCGGGCCGTACGGGCAACACCTATGGCGGAGCAATAAGCCTCAAGGCAGCCTGTCTTGCCGCAATTGCAGATACGGCCGTTATTGCGCACTGCGCATGTATGCCCCAGTTCTCCGGCAAACCCGTCATGGCCGTAGACAATCTCGCCGTTGACCACGATACCGCTGCCGACACCGGTGCCGAGGGTAATCATTATGAAATTCTTCATACCGCGGGCAGCACCGTATGTCATCTCGCCTACCGCAGCCGCATTTGCATCATTGGTAAGGGCGACCGGGAGTCCGCCGATCCGCGATGAAAGGAGCTTGGCGAACGGGATCGTACCCTTGTGTCCCCACGCGATGTTAGGAGCGTCGGCAATCGAGCCCGTATAGTAGTTTCCGTTCGGAGCACCGACTCCGATGCCTCTGATATTGCCTTCGGCACCGGCTTCCTTGATTATTTTCTTGAGGGCCTCGGCAAGCTCGTCTATATACGGCTCCACCGTATCATAAGTGTCGGTCCTGATTACTGTCTGGGCCAGCACAGTTCCCCTTGCGTCCACGACACCGAGTTTGGTGGTCTGACCGCCCACATCTATTCCTACAACAAGTTGTGTATCCATATCAATATTGTTTTAATATGAGGGGACTGAAAGACAATGTACTGTCGTACACAAGGATTTTCGGATCAAGTATACCGCAGAAGTACCTTTTCAGCCACCATCTACTGATTATTTCTCCACTTTTGTAACCTTGGAGCCGAAGAGGGCGAACCAGAGAAGATATACAAGGGCGATAATGAGCACCCAATAGCTGTTGATATAGTTGAATGCGTCAGCCACGGCACCCTGGATGACAGGAAGTACTCCTCCGCCGCAGACCATCACCATGAAGAGGCCGGACGCGATCGAAGTGTATTTGCCGAGCCCCTCGACTGCAAGGTTGAAAATGGATCCCCACATCACCGACGTGCAGAGACCGCAGAGCACGAAGAATACCACTCCGAGAGGAATGTCAGCCAACCCGAATGACAAATCCGCATTGATTGCCGGGAATTTGACATAAGTCATCGGAAGGAACATTCCAAGAAGCAGAAATACTATTGCAAGAGAACTTACGAATGTCATCATGGCCTTGCTGGATACCTTACCACCTATGACACCGCCGATAAGACGGCCGCAAAGCATCAGGAACCAATATATTGCGACAATAGTACCTGCTATGGCCGCACTTATACCAAGCCCCGGAGTAATCTCCTGATTAACGACCTTCTGCGCTTTCTCATAGTCATCTTCATCTATGACAGCGGATACGTATTCCTCATTGTCCTTGTTCTGCTCGTCAAGTGCCTTCAAACCTGCGAGATACTCAGGATCCGACTGCTGCTTCTGATATTCATTGACCAATGCGACAGCCCCTTCCTCCGTCTGGGTTGTCATGTAAAGGTTGGCGATATTAGGAATACCCACCTCAATACCGACATAAAGGAAAATGGCAATGACACCGAACACAAGATTTTTATGGGAAAGGGCGCCCTTTATGCTTGCCATTGTACCCTCTTCCTGTTTCCCCGCAGCGGCGGCAGCCTTTGCAGCTTCGAGCTCAGGCTCAGGAATCCTTGAAAAGGCGATGATGATGAATGCCAGGGCGAAGATACCCATTGCAATGAAGAGGGCCGGATTGGCATCGGAGATTGCAGTCTCCGCTGTAACTTCCCCTATAAGGTATCCGACAAAAACAGGAACTATAGTCGCAGATAACGAGTTGAGCGAACCTCCGAACTGTATCAGCTGGTTGCCTCTTTTACCACCTCCTCCGAGTGTATTGAGCATCGGATTGACTACCGTGTTAAGCATACACATCGAGAAACCTGACACAAATGCTCCCGTCAGATAGACAGGAAAACTTTCAGCAACACCTGACAGCCAGGAAATACCGACCCCTATGAAGCCGACAGCCACAGCAGCGAGGGAAGTCACCTTGTAACCGTACTTCTTGAGGATGAAACCTGCCGGAAGTCCCATGAACGCATAGGCGATGAAGTTGGCGAGATTTCCGAGCTGAGACATTGCATTGGAAGCATCAAACTGCTCTTTGACGATGATACCCATCGGGTTCTGAAGTCCTGTCACGAACGAGATCATTGCAAAAAGGAAGAACATGATCGCAATCGCAAGGACATTTCCTTTCTTGTTCATTTTTTTTGAGGTTTTATTGTTATTAATTACAATTAATTTGCAAAATCGCGTAAAGTTAGCAATTTTTGTACAGTGTGGAAAATATTATTCGCAAAAACCGAAAAATTAATTCCATACGGATACCGGAATATTCCATGCAACCTCACGCTCAGGAGAATTCCCCGTGCAACGTTTCCCGGCGTTCCGCATCTTTTAATGCGATTTAATTACACATGAAATGAAAAGGATATTTATTCTGGCCATTGCTTCCGTGCTGGCAACAGGCATCCAGGGATGCAGCAAGATAAAGGTGGAACTGGCCGGATTTACAAAAAGCACGACCATCCCCGCAACGGATTTCCGGGGAATTGAAGTCCACAACGGGATTGAGGTGGAATTTACCGACGAATGCAGTGAAATATATGTGGAAACCGACGCCAATGTCCTTCCGTACATGGAAGTCTATGAAAGCGGAAGAGTCCTGCACATCAAATATGCCGACCATATGGACATACGCGGAAACCGCTGGACAAAACTGCACACTTTCGTAAGGATACCATACAGGGCAGATGTCCGCTCCGTATCCCTCTCGGGAGGCTCCACTTTCACTTCCAGCCTTCCCATCGTGTCGGAATCCGTTTCTGTCGAGGCATCCGGAGGATCGAGGATATATTGCGACATAAATGCCGACGCAGATGCATCCATAGACCTTTCCGGAGGCTCCGTGGCAAGATGCAATACCCTGACAGCCGACAGGGTATATCTTGACGCATCCGGAGGCTCTGTCCTCAAGGCCTGCGGGGAAACAGGAAGATGCGACATCGATCTGAGCGGAGGATCCAGACTTGAGGGTGAAAGGAGACAGCCTTACGGCTTCTACATAGACAGGTGTTACGGGGATCTTTCCGGAGGGAGTACGGCTACTTTCAGTTCTGACGGAGAAATAGACTGCGATCTTTCCGGCGGCAGCCATATATATTATATAGGAGACGCCATTTATCACGGTTCATCATTCAGCGGCGATTCCGGAATCGAATGGGACGGACCGTCCTCCATCTGAGTACACCATCGGATTCTGACAGACAGCCACAGTTTCCGTTGATGCGCTATCGGGAGCGTTGCGACTTGCACCCGTCAGACAACGCACATGCCAAGCATACAGACAGAAAGCGGAGTTCCCTCCCCAAGGAACTCCGCTTGTATATAAAACGAACTTAACAAATAGACACGAAAAATTTCTTATGTCCGATGCAAAGGTAATAGTTTTAAATGGATTTCCAAACTTTTTGTAAAAAATTTTTACATAATTTTTCCTTTTTCATTACTTTTTGCAATCATTTCAGCATATTGCCTAATAATCACGAATCCTTCCGAACCCGTTTTGAACATCCGAAACAGTTTCTCTGCCCCGGGAATCCAGATATCTGCAAGACAGTGCCCTCCGTGATTTCGGAAAAACAGGGGTTTTGAACAGAATTTTTTATAACTTTGAGACTTATTCGTTATAAACCGACTTGAATACAGAACTATGGACGAGCAGATCAGACAGATAGCCGACAGGCTGAAAGGCCTGCGCGATGCGCTTGAACTGAAAGCCGAAGAAGTCGCAAAAGACTGTGGCCTGACCGTAGAGGAATACAATTCCATGGAAGCAGGCGAATGCGACATGTCAATAAGTATCCTGCAGCGCATTGCCCACAGATACGGAGTCACATTGGACGAACTGATGTTCGGCGAAGAACCTAAAATGAATTCCTATTTCCTCACACGTAAAGGTGCCGGAGTATCGGTAGAAAGGGTCAAGGCATACAAATACGAACTGCTTGCCTCCGGATTCAAGGGGCGGATCGCAGACCCATTCATCGTGACCATCGAACCGAAACCGGAAGGTACTCCCCTGTACTTCAACACACATCAGGGACAGGAGTTCCATCTGGTCATAGAAGGACGGCTGCTTGTGAACATCAACGGGAAAGAACTGGAACTTGATCCGGGCGACACTCTGTACTTCGATTCCGGTATACCGCACGGTCTGAAGGCTTTAGACGGCAAACACGTCAAATTCCTGGCCATTGTAATCCAGTAGTAGCCACCCGACTGCAATTATAGACTTGCGGGATTCAGTGATTGAAATAAAACGAACTTATATGATAGAAAGATTTTTAAGTCAGACAGAGTTCTCTTCCCAGGAGGACTTCATAAGGAATTTCCGGATAAACGTACCGGAAAATTTCAATTTCGGCTATGACATTGTGGATGCATGGGCAGCGGAAAGCCCGGACAAGAAAGCCCTGCTCTGGACAAACGACAAGGGAGAATGCATCCAGTTCACATTCGGAGACCTGAAGAAATACACAGACATGACAGCGTCATGGTTCACGAGCCTCGGCATAGGACGCGGCGACAAGGTAATGCTGATACTGAAACGCCGCTACGAATTCTGGTTCTCCATCATCGCACTCCACAAGATAGGAGCCGTCGCCATCCCCGCGACACACCTCCTGACGAAGAAAGACATTATCTACCGTTGCGAGGCAGCTACCATAAAAATGATTGTGGCCGCAGGAGAAAATGTGATACTCAAGCACATCACCGATGCAGCTCCGGAATGTCCGAGCCTGAGGACACTTGTCAGCGTCGGTCCGGAATGTCCTGAAGGATTTCTTGATTTCCACAATGGGATAGAGAATGCGGCTCCGTTTTCGCGGCCAGCCGAAGTGAATACCGACGACGACATCATGCTGATGTACTTCACTTCCGGCACAACGGGAGAGCCGAAGATGGTGGCCCACGACTTCACCTACCCGTTAGGCCATATTGTAACGGCCCGCTACTGGCACAATCTGCATAAGGACAGCCTTCATTTCACCATTGCGGATACAGGTTGGGCAAAGGCCGCCTGGGGCAAGATCTACGGACAGATGATAACAGGAGCCAATATCTTCGTCTATGATCACGAAAAGTTCACTCCGGCCGATATCCTGCAGAAAATACATGACTACCATATCACGTCCCTGTGCGCTCCCCCTACGATATACAGGTTCCTTATCAGGGAGGATCTGAGCAAATACGACCTGTCTTCCTTGGAATACTGTACGACCGCAGGTGAGGCATTGAACTATTCAGTGTACGAAACTTTCCTGAAAATTACCGGAATACGCCTTATGGAAGGTTTCGGACAGACGGAAACGACCCTTACCCTCGGGACTTTCCCATGGATGGAACCGAAACCGGGAAGTATGGGCGTACCCAATCCGCAGTACGAGATAGACCTGCTCAAACCTGACGGCAGACATGCCGAGGAGGGAGAACAGGGCCAGATCGTAATCCGCACAGACAAAGGTAAACCTGTCGGCCTGTTCAAGGAATATTACCGGGATGCGGAAAAGACTTCAGAATCCTGGCATGACGGATATTATTTCACCGGAGACCTTGCCTGGAGGGACGAAGACGGATATTACTGGTTCGTAGGCAGGGCAGATGATGTCATCAAGAGTTCCGGCTACCGTATCGGTCCTTTCGAAGTCGAAAGCGCCCTGATGACCCATCCGGCCGTAGTGGAATGCGCCATTACGGGTGTCCCGGACGAAATCCGCGGGCAGGTGGTAAAGGCGACAATCATCCTTGCGGCCGACTACAGGGCCAAGGCAGGTCCGGATTTGGTCAAGGAGCTGCAGGACCATGTGAAGCGGGTTACGGCACCTTATAAATACCCCAGGGTCATAGAGTTCGTTGATGAGCTTCCGAAGACCATAAGCGGCAAGATCCGCAGGGTGGAGATCAGACAGAAGGACAGCGGAAAGTAAGAGAATTTCACTATATTTGTCGGTAACGGAAAAACAGACAGGATAGTGCCTGCCCTATTTATAACAGGAAAAACATCTGAATAATTAAACAATCGCGGCTATGAAAAAGTACGTATGTAAAATCTGCGGATATGTATATGATCCGGCAGCCGGGGATCCGGATAACGGGATAGCTCCGGGGACAGCATTCGAAGACCTTCCGGCAGACTGGGTATGCCCTCTCTGCGGAGTAGGCAAGGAAGACTTCGAGGAAGTCGCCGAATAACGGATTCGGGTCGTGTTGCAATCGACCACCGGAAAATACGAGGGGGTGACTCAAAAGTGAAAGTCATCCCCTTTTTCCTTGTTTTTCCGAGAGGTCAACCTCAGTTCCTCTTTTGAATATTCGATTCTCAGAGAGTTATCAAACCTTTGGGTCGCCTCTTTTTATATCTCCCCAGCATATTTGAAACAGGGAATCCCTGTCGGGACCATCATTACTGCCACAGGCCTGACCGATGACGGGGATACGGTAGTGATACTGTTCAACTGTTTTAAGAAAAAGTCGCAAAAGACACCAAAGAGCGAAATCGACAAAGCTATAAGATTAAAGAATGAGTATTATGGGAGCAAATGACATTTATGATGTAAGCGCTGAACTCGAAAGAGAGTTCGGAGCGATTGGCACCCCGCAAAGAGAAGCGGCAATAGGAAAGGCATGGGAGGAGTACAATGCGCAGATACTCCTCGATGCGAGGAAGAATGCCCACCTTACACAGGCCGAGCTTGCGGCAAGGATTGGGGCGGACAAGTCCTATATCTCCCGGGTTGAACGGGGTCTGACAGTCCCGTCCGTGGCTACACTTTACAAAATGGCGGCGGCAATGGGATTGACGGTGGAGCTCAGGCCCATATAATCCGTGCCCGATTGATAAGAAGTCGCCAAGTCACATACCGGAGACGGGTTGGCTGAGCGCACAGCCGTCAAGTCGTTGACGGATAGGCGCGGCAGAGGAGACATAAAGGACAAGCAGACAAAAGCAACTGCACATATCCCGGAACCGGCAGAGGATATGTGCAGAGAGAATTCGCTGGTGACCCGGCAGGACTACAGGCTGGAGAGGTTCTGCGGATTGACGATGTTCTTCCCTTCCGGGGTGTAGGCATAACGCATCCGGTCTTCGTAGGCTTTCTCCACCTTGCCCCTGACTATCTTCATCGTGCTGTTGACCATATGGTTCTGCTCCGTAAACGGTTCAGGCAGCACACAGACGGCCGCCGGAAGCCATCTTTCAGGAAAGGCACCGTAATTCTTCCCGCCTTTCCTGTATGAATCCAACTCTTCCTGGATCTTTTTCAGCATCAGTGTCTTCGCCTCCTCGGATGTCGGGACGAGTTCAGGAGCAGTCTCCTTCACATAAGCCTTGAGGGCCTCCTTGTTCGGTACAAGCAGGGCAATCGTGTAAGGGTCCTGACTGTTGTGGAGCACAACCTGGTCTATATACTTCGAATTTTCGACAAGGGACTCTTCGATGCCTTCCGGACTGTATTTCTCCCCGTCTGCACTGATAAGGAGGGACTTGAAGCGGCCGACGACATACAGCATCTCGGCATCACGCATATATCCCATGTCTCCGGTATGGAGCCAGCCGTCTACAACCGTTTCGGCTGTGGCCTTAGGATTTTTCCAGTAGCCGGCCATCACGTTTTCCCCTTTAATGACGATCTCACCCTTCTCGCCATAGGGCAGTTCCTTGCCGTCGGCATCGAGAATCCTGATTTCCATAGGGGAAACGACCTTTCCCGAAGAACCGAGGATGTGCTTCGCAGGAGCATTGGCGGAAATGATAGGAGTAGCCTCGGAAAGGCCGTATCCCTGATACATAGGGATTCCTATTGCGTAATAATATCTCTGGAGGTCGATGTCAAGAAGGGCTCCTCCGCCTACGAAGAATTTCATCTTGCCGCCGAGACCCTCGCGGACATTCCTGAATATCAGCTTGTCGAACAGGGAGACGAGCGGTTTGCGCCAGAACGCCCAGCCGCCCTTGTTATAGCCTTCCTTATTGTATTTTATGGCATTGTCCAACGCGAAATTGTACAGTCTCTCGACTTTCGGTCCCTTGGCCTTGATGCCGTTCTCGATATTTTTCTTGAAATTCTTGGCAAGAGCCGGGACAGAAAGCATCACTGTCGGCTGCAGTTCCTTGATACTCATAGGAATGTTACGCAAAGCCTCCATCGGAGTACGTCCCGGAGGAACCGTACCGATGGATGCACCGTAGGACATCATCGTATAGAAACCTGCGACATGGGCGAAACAATGGTCGAGAGGCAGGATTATCAGCATCCTGTCCTCAGGAGTGACGCCTATTACAGACTGTGCCTGCTCCACATTGGCAGTGTAGTTCCTGTGGGTCAGAAGGATACCCTTAGGATCTGCAGTCGTACCTGAAGTATAGCTGATATTCGCATAATCGTCAGGCCCCACGGACTGATACCTCTGGATGAACAGATCCCTGTGAGCAGCGAGGAAAGCATCGCCCGCCTTCACGATCTCCGGCATCGGTATTTCCTTTTCCTGATATTCCGGAAGTTCATCGAACACAATGACTTTCTCTATCGCAGGAAGTTCGGGAAGTATCTTCCTTATCTTCGGAAGCTGCGTTCCCGACACCATGATATATTTGGCATCCGAATGCTTAAGGCGGAACAGCAGGTCATTGCTTTCCTCCAACTTGATGGAAAGGGGCACATTCACTGCTCCGGCATAGAGGATGCCGAGTTCTCCGAGCACCCACAGATTACGGCCTTCGGAAAGCAGCGCCACTTTCTCCCCTTTCTGGACTCCGAGCGACATCAGACCTGCCCCTATGCGGTACGCCTCAGTCCGTGTCTGAGCGAATGTGGTCGGTTCCCATTTACCGTTCCGTTTCTCCCATAGAAAAGTGTTGGACGAGAATCTGTCTACGTATTTCTCTACAAATTCAATGATTGTCAGTCTTTCTGCCATATTGTTCAGTGTTATTGAATTATTGTCATCATGATTGTTCCCACCCTCAGGTCAGGCAACGGCTATTCATTCCTGAAAAGGCCGAAGAATTCCGCATCTATCTTGTCTGTCACCTGCTGGAAATCCTCCGGACGGTTCTCGAACTTTATATTGTCCACGTCAAGAACGAGAAGACGGTGCGGATAGTTCCGTATCCAGTTCTCATACCTTTCGTTAAGTCCCGTGATATAGTCTATCCTTATGCTCTTCTCGTAGTCCCTGCCGCGTTTCTGTATCTGACTCACGAGATTCGGAATGGAAGACCGCAGATAGATAAGCAGATCCGGAGGATTCACAAGGGACATCATCAGGTCGAAGAGGTCGGCATAGTTCTCGAAATCCCTTGTACTCATAAGTCCCATGGAATGAAGGTTCGGGGCGAATATCCTGGCATCCTCATAGATGGTCCGGTCCTGGATGATGACATCCTTGCTCTTGGAAATCTCCACGACATCCTTGAACCGCTTGTTGAGAAAATATATCTGGAGATTGAATGACCACCTCTCCATATCCTCGTAGAAATCCGCCAGATAAGGATTGAAATCCACCGATTCGAATTTCGGGATCCAGCCGTAATGGGCTGCAAGCATCTTCGTCAGAGTAGTTTTCCCGCTGCCGATGTTCCCGGCTACCGCTATATGCATAATTATTTGTATTTTAATATGTATCAATTCCTTCACCACCTGGGTATCCCAGCATGGACGGAGGCCGTTCCTTGTCAGGACTACTCACCGCCCCTATCAACTGTTCCGGGGCAACACTCAGGACTCTGCCATGTACCCGGCAATAGCCGCAGCACTTTCCTGCTCCAACCGTCATCCCGCTACTCCGTAATAGCAAACACATGTCTCAATGCAGTCTGTAACGGATAGCCTTCGCCACATTTTACAAATGTAGGCAATAAATCGGACAAACTGTAAAAGCTGTCCGAATTTTGTCGAAAATCAAGAAACTGTTACAACTTCTTGGAATTGTTTTTATCCTTCCGGCATCGGAATCGGAAATTTATATGTAAGTTTGCAATCTGTCACAATATAGACAATATTATTTCAAACAGTTTTAACATACGGCAATGATAAAGGAGAACTCTTCCGTATTCATCGATTCCAAACCGCATTATGAACTGCTTGACGGCCTGAGGGGAGTCGCAGCCATAATGGTGATTTTCTACCACATATTCGAAGGTTTTGCCACAAGTCCGCTCGACCAGCATGTCAATCACGGATACCTCGCCGTGGACTTTTTCTACATCCTGTCCGGATTCGTAATCGGATATGCATACGATGACAGATGGAAGACGTCATTGACCATGGGCAACTACTTCAAGCGGAGACTTATCAGGCTCCATCCGATGGTAGTAATGGGAGCAGTCCTCGGAGCGTTATCATTCTGCATCCAGGGATGCGAAAAATGGGACGGAAGTGCCGTGCCGTTCACTTTCGTACTGCTTGCCCTCCTGCTCAACCTCTTCCTCATACCTGCCATACCCGGGACAGCAGCCGATGTCAGAGGCAATAATGAGATGTACTCCCTGAACGGCCCGAGCTGGTCGCTGTTCTTCGAATACATAGGCAATATCCTGTACGCCCTTTTCATAAGGAGGCTGTCTACCCGGTGGCTTGCCGTCCTTGTGGGGGCTGCCGGAATCGGTCTGGCTACCTTCGCCATAGGCAATTTTTCCGGATTCGGGCATCTCGGGGTCGGATGGTCCCTGATCGACAACAACCTGGCTGGAGGATTCCTCCGGCTTATGTTCTCATTCTCAATGGGTCTGCTTCTGTCCAGGATTTTCAAGCCAGTGAATATCCGGGGAGCATTCTGGATATGCAGTCTGTGCATTGCCGTCCTCCTCGCAATCCCTCACATCGGAGGAGAGGAAGCCCTTTGGCAGAACGGAGTCTACGAAGCGGTCTGCACCATCATGGTTTTCCCGGCATTGGTCTGGCTCGGAGCGTCAGGCAGGACAACTGACCGGATGACATCCCGCGTATGCAGTTTCCTCGGAGATATTTCATACCCTCTTTACATAGTCCATTACCCTCTGATGTATCTGTTCTACGACTGGCTGTGGAGCGGTCCGGAAAAGATACCGTTCTCACAGGCCTGGCCGGTCGCCATTGCCGTAATCATAGCCAGCATCATTCTGGCCTACGCCTGCCTGAAACTGTATGACCTGCCGGTAAGACGTTGGCTTACAAACAAATTCCTTCCCAAGAAAAAGGTCGCTTAATCCGACTTGCCGTGGCTGGAATTACCATTCCATGTGACCGGATTACACGGCTTCCGATTGAGGCTGTTCAAACAGCTTCTAATGCTATCCTTTTCAAAAAGAATAACCGGACATTCACGAAAATCACTCATACTTTATGATGAAAAATTCAAAACGATTTCTATTGCCGGTTTGATTTTTATGGAATATTTTTGCGGATAAATGCCGGGCCGAATACGGATACACTTTATACTACCCGGTGTGAAAAGCACTGCGCCAGGGCATGGCACAGTCATTTAAACAAGAAAATTATGCTGAAAATCAAATGTTTCTATTTCAATCCTTTCCGGGAATGCTGCATTGTGGCATCCGACGGATCGGGAGAAGCGGTAATAGTGGATCCGGGATGCTGCAATGAGACTGAAACAGAAGCCCTGACTTCATATATCGGGAGCGAAGGTCTCAATGTCAGGAAAATATTGCTTACCCACGGCCATTTCGACCATATCTTCGGGGTCTCGGAACTGTCTTCCCGATACGATGTCCCGGTACTGATGAATCTTGCAGACATGCCGATAATCGAACATGTTGAGGTATTATGCAAGGCATTCGGGGTACCGGTTCCTGACATATCCTTTGCTCATGACAGTTCAGAATCAATCGGGCTGCAGACAGACGGAACAGATAGCCGTACGGACAGACCGGTCTTTCCGAATGCTGGCGGAATGCAGACACAGACTGTCTACACAGCGGACATCCAAGACCCGGAACGGACAAGTCCCAGGACCCGGACAGTCTCCACCGGTCAGATGCAGAAAGTTTCCGGCAACAGAATAGTCGGAATACAGGACGGGGACATCATAGAATGGGGCACAGACAGGAAATGGGAAGTCATTGAGACACCTGGGCATACTCCGGGATGCGTTTGCTTCCTTGACAGGGAAGCCTGGTTGCTTCTGAGCGGTGACACGCTGTTTGCCGGCTCCATAGGGCGTACCGACCATGAAGGGGGTGACTATGACGTCCTGATCCGTAGCATTTTCGAGAAACTTATGCCGTTGGACGGGGATATCTCCGTCATCCCGGGACACGGGCCGCACACTTCCATTGCGGATGAAAGTACCAAAAACCCGTTCCTGCAGCCGTTCAATGAACCCCTCCCGGACGAAGAGGAAGATCCCGAATAACCAGCCGGCAGATATCGTCATGACTGACATCAAGAAGCTGTTTTGAATTTTTTCAAAAATTCTTTTACGGCTCTTTCCGGTCTGTCCGCTTCTTTTTAATGATTATCCGCAAGAATACCCCTTACATAACCAGACCGTAAAAGTTCGGTCCGGTAAATTCCTTCCACCGCTACGCGGCCCATTCACTTTCGAATGTCCACCGGACATTCACGAAAATAACTTATAAAATTTATAATGCCAAATTTCAAAACGGTCTCTAAGGAAATGCCGGAAGGATCCGGCGGCTGGAAACAATGGCTGCCGGTAATCGGGCTGATGTTCTCCGCTTTCATTTTCAATACATCCGAATTCATCCCCATAGGCCTGCTCAGCGGCATCGCCACGGATTTCGGCATCACTGAATCCCATGCCGGCCTGCTCATCACAGTCTATGCCTGGGTAGTGGCGATAGCGTCTCTGCCCCTGATGCTCATATTCGCGAAGACAGAGAACAGGAAACTGATGCTTTCAATTGTAGCTGTATTCGTCGTAAGTCATATACTGTCCGGGTTCTCATACAACTACAACATGCTGATGATTTCCAGAATGGGCGTAGCATGTTCCCATGCAATCTTCTGGTCCATTGTCACGCCTTTGGCTGTACGGGTAGCTCCAGAAGGCAAGGGAGCGACGGCATTGAGCATGGTAGTATCGGGGTCGTCTTTCGCAATGATTGTCGGACTACCTCTCGGGAGGACAATAGGACTTCTGGTGGGATGGAGGGCAACCTTCCTGATAATCGCGGCAATCTCGGCCATCATCATGGCCATTCTTGCCTTTGTCCTCAAGAAAACGCCAAGCGACAGTTCATTCTCCTTGAGGAAACTGCCGGCTCTGATAAAGTCGCCTGCACTGTCGGGCATATTCCTGCTGACACTTGTCACTATCACCGGACACTTCACGGCCTACAGCTACATAGAGCCGTTCCTCGGACAGACAGCCGGCTTCGGCAATACCGCCATTACACTGATACTCTCCGTTTTCGGGGTGGTGGGTATTATAGGCAGTTTCATATTCTCACACCGTTACAGCCGCCACCCGAAGCCGTTCCTCCTGATTGCCGTGGCAGGGTTGAGCCTGTTCCTGCTCCTGCTGCATCCGGCTTCATTCCATCCGGTGAGCACCGTGCTGCTGTGTATATTGTGGGGATTCGCAATCAATTTCTATAATCTGACCTTCCAGACGGAAATCATAAAGAATGCCCCGCAAGGTACATCTGTAGCAATGTCCATCTACTCCGGTATCTACAATGTGGGCATAGGAACAGGGGCCTTGGTCGGAGGTTCCGTCTGCTCCGATTTCGGGATAGCCTATATCGGATACGTCGGTGGAGCCATCGGAGTCATCGCCACCGTATATTTCCTCCGGAAAGTCTTTCCGCTCCTGACCCGCAAAGCATGAAATTCCTGACATGAGCAGAGAATGCTCTGACAGGGGTGGGTGTGCCAGGTCTGCAAAAACTGCGCAGACCTGGAACGGGGGTATGCCTCGGAGCGGCCTCTGGCACGGGGAGGAGCCACAGAGAGCGCTCTGGCAGGGGCAGGTGTGCCAGGTCTGACAAAACTGCGCAGACCTGGAACGGAGAGGAGCCACAGAGAGCGCTCTGACAGGGGCGGGTGTGCCAGGTCTGACAAAACTGCGCAGACCTGGAACGGTGAGAGGCCACTGAGAGTGCTCTGGCAGGGGCAGGTGTGCCAGGTCTGTCAAAACCGTGCAGACCTGGAACGGGGACATGCCATAGAAGCAGCTCTATGAAGGGTGAGCGTTCCAAGTCTGTCAAAAGGGTGCAGACCGGGAACGGTGAGGGGCCATGGAAAGCGCTCTGACAGGGGCAGGTGCGCCAGGTCTGCCCAAAAATGTGCAGACCTGGAACGGGGGTATGCCTCGGAGCGGCCTCTGGCACGGGGAGGAGCCACAGAGAGCGCTCTGGCAGGGGCAGGTGTGCCAGGTCTGACAAAACTGCGCAGACCTGGAACGGAGAAGGACCATGGAAAGCGCTCTGACAGGGGCGGGTGTGCCAGGTCTGTCAAAACCGTGCAGACCTGGAACGGGGACATGCCATAGAAGCAGCTCTATGAGGGGTGAGCGTTCCAAGTCTGTCAAAAGGGTGCAGACCTGGAACGGTGAGAGGCCACTGAGAGTGCTCTGGCAGGGGCAGGTGTGCCAGGTCTG
>CALUPB010000011.1 GCA_944322585.1 uncultured Bacteroidales bacterium
CAATACCGGTGACTGGGGCTAAGTCGTAACAAGGTAGCCGTACCGGAAGGTGTGGCTGGAACACCTCCTTTTTGGAGCTGATTCGTTGACTCAGCTGCTCCCATTGTGGTCTTTCTTTATATATAGTCCTGTAGCTCAGTTGGTTAGAGCACTACACTGATAATGTAGGGGTCAGCAGTTCAAGTCTGCTCAGGACTACATTCGGGGGTATAGCTCAGTTGGCTAGAGCATCTGCTTTGCAAGCAGAGGGTCGTCGGTTCGAATCCGTCTATCTCCACAACCTGACAGCCAGTCACGAAAGTGACTGGCTGTTTTTGTTTCAACGGAACGGCGAAAGCTTGCTTTAGTAAGTGACGGTATAGTTTCAGAGCGATGCTCCTATGGCCATAAGTCCCAGCAGGAAAACGTTGATGCAGAAACCGAGGATAATTGTCCGCCTGTCCGATTCGTGCTTGCGTTTCAGAACCTCTTCATACGGAAGGAATTCCTGTTCCCCCTTGTAGTGGAAAGAATCCTTCTCCTTTTCGAGATTGTATTTTTTCCTCATGATATAGTCGTTGATTTTCAATGCTCCGACAATGGCGATCATCGGTGAGAGCACCAATGTAAGGGACCACCATCCTCCTTTGAAAACCAGAGAGAATGCCACTGCGAGAGCAAGCAGTCCTGCGACTATCAGAATAATCTTGATTGTGTTGTTGTCGAGTTTTTTCATGGCTCCTGTCTTTATTGGTCCGACAATGCGAATCTAACTATTTTTCCTCTCCAATCCAAATCGCGGCACGAATTGTTGCCGATGGAAGATTATAATTCCCCGTCTCTTCCGGAGGGGACAGTTTTTTGATATGTAACGGGAGGCACAGATAAACGTCGTTTAATATGACACCGCACTGCAAAAGTAGAAAAAGTTTTTGCATAGCTGTGATTTTATCCATGTCGCGACAGACTGTAAGCATCTTCTGCGAACTTCCCGGAGGACGGCCAAGCCGTATCCCTTTGAGTTTTTTCACTGCCAAAGCTTCCTTTGTCCTCTGTGATATAAAAGTCCTTTCTATTTCTGCTGCAAGGGCAAAAGCGAAAGCGATGATTTTTGAATTGATATTTTCGGAAAGGTCGAAATTATCCTTTATGGAATGGATCGATATGCCTTTGTCCGCGCAAAGGTTAAGAATTGACATTATCATCAGCATATTCCTGCCGAGACGGGAGATTTCCGTACAGATGAGCATGTCTCCTTTCCGCATGTCCCGTATGGCTTTGCCGAGTTCCCGCTTTTCGATTGCGATAGTCCCGGAGACGGTTTCGGAGACCCATTTGTCTATTGTAATATTTTGTCGGTCACAATATTTCCTGATTTCGAACTCCTGATTGGAACACCTTATTTTCAACTACTGATTATTCATATGGTTATTATGCTGGACTGACTTCCTCGGAGACAGTCTCGATAACCGACGGCAGGGTGACTCTTGACGGGGTGGATACTCATTCGGGCTGCAAGGCGGATGCCATAGAGTTCACATATACCCGTACTACGGATGACGGCTCCGGTTCTCCGGCTACCGTTACCTATTATGTCAGGGGTATGAAGAATACCGGCTGGGAAGAGGACATGGCCGACTATACCGACTTTATCGACAATGTACTTCTTCAGTAGCGTCGGGTAGACCTTCGGATCCGGCAAAGACCGAATGGAATAATCGGATACAATCAAGGCTGTGGCGGGATCATTACCCGACCACAGCCTTTCCTTTTTACGGATATGTATCCTACCAACCGAATTTCTTCGTGGTTCCGAGGAAGATGTCTTCCATTATTTTATAGCCGTCGAGAGTAGGGTGACAGCCGTCCTTGGAGATGTCTCCGTCAAGACCGCCGTTGCCGTTGGCCATGACCGACCAGTAGTCCACATAGGTTATCCGGTTCTGCTGCGCATAGTCTTTCAGCATTGCGTTCAACTGTTTCACTAATTCCGCAGGTTTGACTTCAGGCCTCCACGACAGCCTGTCGCACGGCAGGGTAGAGCAGAGTATCACTTTGATCTTGTGGGCCTTGGCCAGTTCGCACATCGATACGATGTTTCCGAAAGTGTTTTCTATTCTGATGTAACCGTTGTTCCGGGCTATGTCGTTGATACCGGCCAGAATGACGACCGCTTCCGGGTCAAGGTCTATCACGTCCCTGCGGAACCTCACGAGCATTTCGCTGGAGGTCTGCCCGCTTATGCCCCTGCCGACAAAACCGTGTGCGGTGAAGAATTCCGGATCCTGGTTTGCCCACCCTTCGGTAATCGAATTGCCCATGAATACGGCATTGATTTCCTGCCCGGCTATTTCCTTGTTGGCATTTTCGTAACGTCCGAAGTTCGCCCAGTCTTTGGACTGGCTGAAGGCGGATGCTGCACAGAAAATTGCAGCAATGACGATTGTGATTCTTTTCATGATAAGTGATAAAGACAAAAATTTTTCAAAAATAAGAAAAATATTCCTATTTTTGTATCCGACTATGGGAATAAAGCCTTTCATATCTGTCAAGTCAATGCGAATGCATCGCTAAGATGCATCGTTTATCCATAAGCTCGCAAGGGTGCAGGATGTGCCCGGAGCAATCAAAGAAATCACATACAAATCAGACATTCAGGATCGGATTACCGGTCATGCAGGGGCGGCGGCAAACGTGTGTCCCCGTAAGAATAAATGTTTCCGGAATATACAAAGACAGATATGGTTCAGTACGAATATATACACGACGGTTCTTTTGAGTTCGAGACAGGGGAGACAATGGAAGGTCTCGGAATTGTCTATCATACTTCTCCCGACCCGTACGCCCCCGGGAATGACAGCAGGAAAGTCATATGGATATGCCATGCCCTGACGGCGAATTCAGATGCAGAGGACTGGTGGCCGGCATTTGTGGGTGAGGGGAAACTTTTCGACACGCGGAAATATTTCGTAGTATGCGTCAATATGCTCGGTTCGCCGTACGGGTCCGGAGGTCCGGCATCGCCGCGTGGCGCGTTTTCGTCCGGTGAGCCGCCGGCTTGTACAGATGGCCTGTCCGGAGAAAAGACGGCGCTGTCGGGAAGTGACGGAACAAGGTATTATTTCGATTTTCCGAGGATTACCGTGCGTGACATTGTCAAGGCGAATATTCTTGTCCGGAAACATCTCGGGATACGGAAGATTGACATGATAATCGGAGGTTCGATAGGCGGTTTCCAGGCCTTGGAGTGGTGTATCATGGAACCGGATGTCATTTCCGAGGCCGTATTCATAGCCTGCAATGCGAGGGTGACACCGTGGATGACGGCGTATAACGAATCCCAGAGGATGGCGCTTGAGGCGGATTCTTCATTCAGGGAATGCGGAAGTCTCAAGGGCGGAGCGGCAGGGTTGCGCTGTGCACGTTCGATTGCGTTGATTTCCTACAGGAGCTATGACGGGTACAATATGACGCAGGGCGAAGAATCCGATGATACGCTTTTTGCCGGACGGGCCGGTTCGTATCAGAGGTATCAGGGCCGGAAACTGTCGGACAGGTTCGATGCGTATTCATATTGGTATCTTACCTGGACAGTGGATTCGCACAATGTCGGCAGGGGCCGCGGGGGTGTGGAGGCCGCGCTGTCAGGGATACGGGCGCATTGTACGGTGATAGGTATCGACAGCGACTGTCTGTTCCCGATCGGGGAGCAGAGGTATATTGCGGAGCATATCCCGGGGGCGGAATTCCATGAGGTCGTGTCGAGATTCGGACATGACGGTTTTCTTCTTGAGTATCAGCAGATATCGGAGATTGTCAGCCCTGTACTCGGGCGCCTGGAGACCGGGTCTTGACAGATGAGACCGGACCGGAGGTTGACGGATGACACCGATGAAAGTCCTTCTGCCGGAGCTGTCCGGACAGATGGTATGATACAGGAGCATGAGTACGGATTTTAACATACGGATAACGTAGAATTTATGGGAAAATACAGATTTGAAACACTTCAGGTAAGGGCCGGTCAGGAGATAGATCCGGTCTCGAAGGGAACGGCGGTACCTATATATCAGAGTACGGCATATACGTTCGATGATATGCAGTACGGGGCGGAACTTTTCGAGCTGAAACGGCCCGGGAATATCTATACAAGGATTACGAATACTACCAATGAGGTCTTCGAGAAAAGGATGGCTGCCTTGGAGAACGGAGTGGCTGCCGTGTCCACCGCTTCGGGACAGTCTGCAGTCTTTCTTTCCGTTACGAATATATGCGGCCCTGGTGACAACATAGTGTCTGTCCCGTATCTTTACGGGGGTACGTTCACGATGTTTGCGATAACGCTGCGCGATTTCGGCATTCAGGTGAGGCTTGCCAGGAGCGACAGTGCGGAGGATCTCGAGGCTCTCGTAGATGGCAGGACAAAGGCCATATATCTTGAAAATCTCGGGAATCCGGCATTCAATGTCCCGGATTACGAGCCGATAGTCGAAATGGCCCGGAGGCACGGAGTCTGCGTGATGGTAGACAATACTTTCGGTTGCGGAGGCTATCTGTTCCGCCCGGTGGACTGGGGATGCAATGTGTCGGTACATTCTGCGACCAAATGGATATGCGGCCACGGGACTACGCTCGGCGGAGTTGTGGTGGACGGAGGAAATTTCGACTGGACCCCGGAGAAATACCCGTTGCTTGCAGCTCCGTCGGAGAGCTACCACGGACTTGTATATAAAGAGGTGTTCGGGAATGCGGCCTTTGCGGGCCGGGTGAGAGTGGACGGGCTGCGCAATATCGGCCCGGCACAGTCGCCTTTCAATTCATTCCTGATGCTTCAGGGGTTGGAGACGCTGTCTCTCAGGGCAGAAAGATGCTGTTCCAATGCACTTGCCATAGCAGAGTTCCTTGAAGGGCATCCGGAGGTGGAGAGTGTGAACTATCCGGGACTCAAATCGAGTCCGTATCACGGACTTGCAGAGAAATATCTGCACGGAGGGTTCGGCGGCGTCCTGACATTCAGGGTCAGGGGCGGGTTCGATGCTGCGGCTGCACTTGTCAGCAGGCTGGAGCTGATCCTTCATGTGGGAAGCGTCGGGGATTCGAAGTCGCTTATAGTGCATCCGGCGTCTACGACACATTCCCAGCTGAGTCCGGAGGAGCAGGTTGCTGCAGGAGTTTATCCTAATATGCTCCGGCTGTCGGTGGGTATCGAGAATGTGGATGATCTCATCGCCGACCTCTCCGCAGCTCTTTGACAGAAAATCGACTTTTACAATGGAAAATCAAATTTTAAAAAAAGTCATATTATGAAAGTTGCTGTAGTCGGTGCCACGGGCCTGGTGGGCACCAGAATGCTGGAAGTCCTGGCGGAAAGGGATTTCCCCGTAACGGAACTCTATCCGGTAGCCTCGGAAAAATCGGTGGGCCGTAAAATCTCATTCAAGGGGAAGGAATATGCAGTGGTAAGCGCAGATGACGCCATTGCCGCCCGTCCTGATCTGGCCCTGTTCTCGGCAGGAGCAGGAGCCTCTAAGGAACTGGCTCCCAGGTTTGCCGCTGCCGGTTGCCGCGTTGTCGACAATTCCTCATGCTGGAGGATGGATCCGACCAAGAAACTCGTCGTGCCGGAAATCAACGGGGATGTCCTGACGCCGGAAGACTATATCATAGCCAATCCGAACTGTTCCACTATCCAGATGCTTATGCCGATAGCCCCTCTGCACAAGGCATACGGTATCAAAAGAATAGTCGTGTCTACCTACCAGTCCGTGACTGGGACGGGATACAAGGCCGTAAACCAGATGGAAGCTGAACGCAAAGGAGGGAAATGGGGCGAATATCCGGCAGTATATCCTTATCCTATAGACCAGAACATACTCCCGCACATCGATTCTTTCCTCGATAACGGCTACACCAAGGAGGAGATGAAGATGGTCAACGAGACCCACAAGATTCTCGGGGATGATTCCATAGCCGTATCCCCTACGACAGTCAGGGTTCCCGTGCAGGGAGGCCATTCGGAGTCTGTCAATCTCGAATTCGTCAGGGACTTTACCCTCGAAGATGTGCGCAGGCTGATGGCGGAAATGCCCGGAGTCGTAGTCCAGGATGATCCGGCTCACAATGTCTATCCTATGCCTTTGTTCGCATGGGGCAAGGATGAGGTCTTTGTGGGACGAATCCGCAGGGATCCGTCCGTGAAATACGGACTCAATCTCTGGTGCGTAGCAGACAACCTCCGCAAAGGCGCAGCAACGAATGCCGTCCAGATTGCGGAACTGCTCATTGCCAAAGGCTTTCTCCCTGCATAATTCCGGCGTCGGAAGCGCATGGATTTCACAGAGGGTTCCGTTAATGTCTGAAGATTGTCCGCAGACTTCGGGACCCTCAATTCGGGATAGGACTGAAGATGACAGGGATGGTGTAGGTTACACGCATCTTCTCTCCTTTCCTGACCCCGGGAGACCATGCAGGTGAGGATGATACGGTCCTTACCGCCTCTTCGGCAAGTGCCGGGTGAGGTGAAGATACGGCCTGCACATCCGTGACACTTCCGTCCCTGTCTACGGTGAAGCGTATCATGACCGTACCGTATACATTGTCCCGCCTGGCGGCATCGGGATATTTCAGCCGGCCCGACACCCATCTGGAGAAGGCTCCGGTCGACTGCCCCTTGAATTGCGGTTCGCGGGTAGGGTGTTTCCGTAAGTATGATGCATGCCGTTTACGGGCGTCTTTCATGAATTTCTCCTGTTCCGGCGTGAGCTCCGGCCCGTTGAAGACCGGTTTTGCATCCATGATGTCCTGCCGGACGTGCATGCTACTGAAAAGTCTGCCGTAGTCTTCGGATTTCTTGGGGACAGGCCTTCCCCATCTGCATTGTCCTATATATACGGAGCCGTCCGGATAGTAGAGCGTATCCTGCCCGTTGGCATAACCGTCCTTGAATTCACCGGCATGGATTTTCCCGGAGTCCGAGAAGAAATGTCCGTACCCGCAGTGTCTGCCTTCGGACATGCTGCCATGATAGATGCTGCCGTCCGGAAGATAGTGCGTCACGATGCCTTCAGGTATGCCGTCCACGAAGTGTCCGATGAAAAGCCCGTCCATATCCGTGTACAGGACACCCTGTCCTGCAGGATACTGGCCGATATATTTAGATGAATCCGATACGATCACAGTGTCCGCCTGCGGACGGGCAGGCACTGTGACCGACAGACATAAAATAAGATTCGCAAGAATGGTTCCTGTCATGTCCGGTGTATGTGTATGCTGTCTTCCGGTTTGGGATACGGTGTACAGCAAGGGTGAAAAACTGGGTTACAGCAGATGTCCCCAGACTGTGAGTCCGGCCATGACGATGGATACCATGCTCATGAGTTTGATCAGGATGTTGAGCGACGGTCCTGATGTGTCCTTGAACGGGTCTCCGACGGTGTCGCCTACTATCGTGGCGTGATGGCTGTCCGAATTCTTGCCTCCGAGGTTTCCTTCCTCTACGTATTTCTTGGCATTGTCCCATGCCCCGCCTGAATTGGCCATGAAAATGGCGAGGACGAATCCTGCTCCGAGACCTCCGATAAGCAGACCCATCACTCCTGCCACTCCGAGCACGAGCCCGACAATGACAGGTACGACTATGGCGATGAGGGACGGTACGAGCATTTCATGCTGCGCCCCTTTCGTGGAGATTTCCACGCACCGGGCATAGTCAGGTGTCGCCTCTTTCGTCAGTATGCCCTTTATTTCCCTGAACTGTCTTCTTACTTCGGATACCATCTTCTGTGCGGCACGTCCTACTGCATTCATCGTCAGTCCGCAGAACAGGAATGACATCATGGCGCCTATGAATACACCGGCAAGCACGGTAGGGTTCATGAGGTCTACATTATAATATGCCATCAGGTCGGGAATAGTCGCCTGACTGGCGTCGATGAGCTGTCCGGCAGTGTTGACGATCTGTTCTCCGGCCCTGTTCAGGGCAATCTTGATCTCTTCGAGATAGGAGGCGAGGAGGGCAAGTGCGGTAAGGGCGGCCGAACCTATCGCAAAACCCTTTCCGGTAGCGGCCGTGGTGTTTCCGAGGGCGTCGAGTATGTCTGTGCGGCGACGTACTTCAGGGTCGAGTCCGCTCATCTGGGCATTGCCTCCCGCATTGTCTGCTATCGGTCCGTAAGCATCGGTGGCAAGCGTGATTCCGAGGGTGGAAAGCATTCCTACAGACGCGATGCCGATACCGTAAAGGCCTATGCTGAGATTTTCCGCAGAAAGCATGTCGGCCATGTCAAAGCCGATGGCGCAGAGGTATGACAGCAGGATGGCTATTGCTATCGTGATGACGGGAATGGCAGTGGATATCATTCCGAGTCCGATCCCGGATATGATTACGGTGGCCGGACCGGTCTTGGAACTTTCGGCAAGCCGCTGTGTAGGCTTGTACGAATGCGAGGTATAGTATTCGGTCGACTGGCCTATGACGATACCGGCCAGAAGTCCGACGATGACGGAGAATGACACTCCAAGCCAGTTCGGTATCTGCAGAAGCCAAAGCACTCCGAAAGTGGCTGCCGCAATCAGAATGGAACTCAGGTTCGTTCCGAATCCGAGAGACTTCAGGAGCTGGCTCATGCCTGCGTTTTCCTTTGTCCTTACTGTATATATCCCTATTATGGAAAGGATGACTCCTACGGCTGCGATGATCATGGGGGCGAGCACTGCCTTGGTCTGGAGATCCGTCCCTCCCGTATAGAAGGCGGATGCCCCGAGGGCGGCAGTGGCAAGTATGGAGCCGCAGTAGGATTCATACAGGTCGGCACCCATTCCGGCCACATCCCCTACATTGTCCCCTACATTGTCCGCTATCGTTGCCGGGTTGCGGGGGTCGTCTTCCGGTATGCCGGCCTCTACCTTGCCTACCAGATCCGCTCCTACGTCAGCGGCCTTGGTGTAGATACCTCCTCCCACTCTTGCGAAAAGGGCCTGGGTGGAGGCTCCCATTCCGAAAGTCAGCATGGTAGTGGTGACATATACGAGTTTCTGGGCACCGGTGGCGTCTACGAATGCATTGAGGATCAGATACCAAAGGGAAATGTCAAGCAGTCCGAGGCCCACTACGGTCAGTCCCATCACCGCTCCTGAACGGAATGCGAGTTTGAGACCGGAATTGAGTGATCTTCCGGTGGCATTCGCTGTCCTTGCGGAAGCGTATGTAGCCGTTTTCATCCCGACGAATCCTGCCAGTCCTGAAAAGAAGCCTCCGGTCAGGAATGCGAACGGTACCCAGGGATTCTGTATCCCGAATACGGCAAGGACGGCAAAGACCAGGGCAAGGATGACAAATACGATGGTCACGACCTTGTACTGTTGTTTGAGATAAGCCATCGCCCCTTTCCTTACATACAGGGCAATCTCTTTCATTGTCACTGTCCCTTCACTCTCTTTCATCATCTGTCGGAAAAAGATCCAGGCGAACAGCAGGGCCGCGACTGCGGCGGCCGGTACCAGGTAGAATAGGTTCATAATTGTCAATAATGTGATTTATCCTACAAACTTATCTATAATTTTCCGATTTTTATTTATAATTTTGTAAAATCCTTAAAAATTTATTCGGGTATGAAACATTTTTCTTTGCCAAAAGACGGAGGTCTTATTGAAAAGGATTTGCCGAAAGACATCCTTCACAGCTATGAAAAGATACCTGTAGAACTTTTCCCCGAACCGCAGGAAGCCAGTGTGGCCATCGCGGAAGAGATCATAGATGCAATCAGGTCGCACACAGGAGGCAGGTTCAAACTCGGACTCACGACCGGTACCTCTCCGATTTACCTTTACAATGAACTTGTGAACAGGTACAAGGCAGGCGAAGTGTCTTTCGCTGATGTGGAATTCTTCAGTATAGACGAATATTATCCTTTCTCTCCGGAGGAAAGACAGAGCCGGAACAGGAGGATCCATGATGAACTGCTGAGCCAGATAGATGCGAAAGAAGAGAATATCCATATTCCGGACGGCACGGTGGACGAGTCGGCCATATCGGACTGGTGTGCGGAATACGACAGGGCGGCCTCCGGCCTGGACATACTTGTGATGGGCATCGGGACAGAGGGGCAGATAGGCTTCAATGAGGTGGGTTCTTCGGAGAAAAGCCGGACGCGCACTATCCTGATGTCGTACAGGACCAGGAAACTTCAGTCAAAGAATTTCAACGGGGATATCGGTTCGACGCCGAGGGCGGCCATTACGATGGGTATCGCGACGATGATGTCCGCCAAAAGGATAATCCTGATGGCCTGGGGAGAGGACAAGACGGCTGCGGTGAAGAAAATAGTTGAAGGTCCGGTCACCCCCATGTGTCCGGCGTCGTTCCTGCAGAGGCATGACAACATTTCCCTCTATGCTGACGAGAATGCCGGAAGCGACATCATCAGGGTCGTGTCCCCGTGGATGGTCGGTCCGTGCGAATGGACTCCGAAGTTCGTGAGAAAGGCAGTCGTATGGCTTTGCCAGACAGTGCACAAGCCGATACTTAAACTTACATATTCCGATTATATAGAGAATTCCCTGAGCGGGCTTTTAGAGCAGAAAGGGGCATATGACAAGATAAACATAGATGTGTTCAATGACCTGCAGCATACCATCACCGGGTGGCCTGGAGGAAAACCGAATGCAGATGACAGCACGCGGCCGGTGGCGTCGTTGCCTTTCCCGAAGAGGGTCGTCATCTTCTCCCCTCACCCTGACGACGACGTGATTTCGATGGGCGGTACGTTCATACGGCTCGTCCAGCAGGGACATGACGTGCATGTGGCATATGAGACATCCGGCAATGTGGCTGTGCATGACGATGTGGTGCTGCAGCATATGGATACCGCCCACGAGCTCGGCTTTGCGGATGAGTTCGACCACGTGAAGCGGATAATCGCTACCAAGCGCCGTGGGGAACCGGAGCCGAGGGAGCTGCTGGACATAAAGGGCGCGATCCGCAGGGCGGAGGCAAGGGCGGCAGTCCGTTCTTTCGGGCTTAATCCGGACACCAACGCGCATTTCCTCAATCTTCCGTTCTATGAGACAGGAGGTATAAAGAAAGGCGAGAGGACACAGAAGGACATAGATATCATAATAGCCCTTCTGCAGAAGGTAAGGCCTCATCAGATATATGTGGCCGGGGATCTCGCCGACCCGCACGGCACTCACAGGGTATGTACGGAGGCCGTACTGGAGGCGTTGGAACAGCTGCGGAACGAGGCGTGGCTCAAGGAATGCCATGTGTGGCTGTACAGGGGTGCGTGGATGGAGTGGGAGCTCGGCAAGGTGGATATGGCCGTGCCTCTCAGCCCGGATGAACTCATAATGAAGCGTCACGCCATCTACCGTCATCTGTCCCAGAAAGACATAGTACCTTTCCCCGGGGATGACAGCCGGGAGTTCTGGCAGAGGGCCGAGGAGAGGACTCAGAATACGGCCCGCCTCTATAATGAGTTGGGAATGGCCGAGTATCAGGCTATTGAGGTCTTTGTGAAGTTGTTCTGACAAATAATCGGATAAAATATGAAGAAATTGTTTTTAATGGCGGCCGTGTTCGGTATGGCCGTGTCTGCGCAGGCCAAGGTGACGCTTCCGCAGATTTTCGGGGACAATATGGTGCTCCAGCAGCAGACAGACGTCAAATTCTGGGGTAAGGCCGAGCCTTCTTCCAAGGTGACTGTCCGTCCTTCCTGGGACAGGAAGGCTGCGGTCACGGTAACTTCCGGAGAGGACGGAAAATGGACGGCGACCGTAGCGACTCCTCCGGCAGGAGGCCCTTATACGGTCGAGATCAGTGACGGGGACAAGCTGGTCCTCAATAATGTGCTCGTAGGGGAAGTGTGGTTCTGCTCCGGGCAGTCCAACATGGAGATGCCCGTAATGGGATTCGGCTCCCAGCCTGTGGAAGGAAGTGCGGATGTGATCATGAAGGCCGTGCCATCGACTCCGATACGGTTCTGCACCGTGAAAAGGACTGTGGCAGTCGTTCCCCAGGAGGACTGCGAGACGAAGTGGATGGAAAACACGCCGGATGCAGTTGCCGGAGCAAGCGCTACGGCATATTTCTTCGCGCAGTATCTCCAGGATGTCCTTGATGTACCGGTAGGGCTGATTATCTCCGACTGGGGCGGAACTGCAATCGAGGCCTGGATGGACAGGGAGACGATTGCATCCGGATTTCCGGAGTTCGACCTTTCGTTCATAGACAGAAACGAGGTGCAGAAAAATGTATCCGGTACTCCTACCCAGCTCTACAACGCCATGGTGGCACCCTTGATCCCTTATACGATAAAGGGTATGCTCTGGTATCAGGGAGAGGCCAATATCGGCAGGCCGGAACAGTACAGGAAACTGATGTCCGCATATGTACAGATGATGAGGGACAGATGGAAGCTCGGCGAGATACCGTTCTATTATGTGCAGATAGCCCCTTATGCATACGGAGATCCTCAGGCTCTCGGTTCGGCATATCTCCGCGAGGCGCAGATGCTGAGCCAGAACGACATTCCCAACTGCGGGATGGCAGTGACCCTTGACGCAGGAGATGAAGGGTGCATCCATCCGGCGAAGAAGCGTGAAGTCGGGGAGCGTCTTGCCCTGATGGCCCTTCATCAGACCTATGGCAGGCAGACGATCAATCCATATTCACCGATATATGAATCATGGGAGGTCAAGGACGGCAGGATCTTCGTGAAATTCAGCAGGGCCGAAGGCGGACTTGCCCCGCTCGGGCACAGGCTCGGAGGCTTTGAGGTCGCAGGCCCGGACAAGGTGTTCTATCCTGCCGAGGCCGTGGTGGAAAGAGGCGATAAGGTACGGGTCATCTGTCCGGAGCAGGTTGCGGAGCCGGCAGCAGTGCGCTACGGTTTCCATAACTGCGCGGAGGCGTCTCTCTATAATCTTTACGGCATTCCGGCCTCGCCTTTCCGTACCGACAACTGGTAGATAACGTATTGCACCCTTCAGAAGGGTCTTATATAGGAAAAATCGCCGGTCGCGGACAGCAGTGCAAATACATTTGCTCTGCTGTCCGCTTTTATTTATCTTTGCAGGTTCTGGCATAGGTTGCGTGGCGGCAGACAGCCGGACGTGACGGCAGCTTGTCAGACAGACAACGGATTATGGACGCGAATACGGAAAAAGATATACTTGAAGGTCTTGCAAGTAAGGAATACGAGCATGGCTTCGTGACGGATGTGGATCAGGAGTTCATACCCAAGGGTTTGAATGAGGATATAATCCGTCTGATTTCGGCCAAGAAGGAGGAACCGGAATGGCTTCTTGCATTCAGGTTGGAGGCATTCCGCAGGTGGCAGAAGATGAAGATGCCCTCATGGGCGCATCTGGATATACCTGAAATCGATTTCCAGGATATCATCTATTATGCGGCACCGAAGAAAGACAGTGACAGACCGAAGGAGATAGATCCGGAACTCGAGGCGACTTTCGAGAAGCTCGGGATTCCGATAAATGAACGCGCAGCTCTTGCAGGAGTGGCGGTGGATGCCGTCTTCGACTCCGTTTCGGTCACGACAACTTTCCGCAAGGCTCTGGCTGACAAAGGTATCATATTCTGTTCCTTTTCGGAGGCTGTGAAAGAGCATCCGGATCTTGTCAGGAAATATCTCGCTTCCGTGGTTCCGGTCGGGGACAATTTCTATTCGGCCCTCAATTCGGCCGTTTTCAGCGACGGATCGTTCTGCTATATCCCGAAAGGGGTCAGATGTCCGATGGAACTTTCGAGCTATTTCAGGATAAACGCACGGGGGACCGGTCAGTTCGAAAGGACCCTGATTGTAGCTGACGAAGGTTCATATGTAAGCTATATGGAAGGCTGTACGGCCCCGATGAGGGATGAGAACCAGCTTCATGCCGCCGTGGTGGAAATCGTTGTGGAGAAGGATGCCGAGGTGAAATATTCCACTGTCCAGAACTGGTATCCCGGCGATGCCGAAGGCAGGGGAGGGATATTCAATTTCGTGACCAAGAGGGGGATATGCAAGGGAAGCGGAAGCCATCTTTCCTGGACCCAGGTCGAGACCGGTTCGGCGATTACCTGGAAATACCCGTCCACCATCCTGAAAGGAGACAATTCCTCTTCGGAATTCTATTCCGTGGCTGTCACCAACAATTTCCAGCAGGCCGACACGGGGACCAAGATGATACATGTCGGGAAGAATACCCGCAGCAGAATCGTCAGCAAGGGAATATCCGCAGGCCATAGCCAGAACAGCTACCGGGGTCTGGTGAAGATGCTGCCGGGAGCGGAGAACGCCAGGAATTTCTCCCAGTGCGACAGCCTGCTCATAGGTGACAGGTGCGGGGCGCATACCTTTCCCGATATACAGAATGCCAGCCGTACGGCTGTCGTGGAGCATGAGGCTACTACATCCAAGATAAGCGAAGACCAGCTGTTCTACTGCAACCAGAGAGGCATAGGGTCGGAAGAGGCCGTGGGGCTGATTGTCAACGGCTATGCGCGGGAGGTGCTTTCCAAGCTGCCGATGGAGTTCGCCGTAGAGGCACAGAAACTCCTTTCCGTATCGTTGGAGGGTTCTGTAGGATAGCCCGTATTCCAGAACGGGATACATCGGATTCCGGTCTGCCTTTCCGGGACCGGATCCGAAGAAAAGGACATGAAATTTGACGCAGGAGAAATACAGATGCATGACATTATAAATTACAGTCTTTTTACCATCGGTGGAGACACTCCGGTGCTGCTGATAGATCTGCTGACCTCGATGGCAGGTCTTGCCTGCGTATTCCTGGCCGGCCGCAACAGCAGATACAATTTCTGGGTAGGCTACCTTTACACGTTCCTGCTTTTCCTGATGTTCTGGAACAAGCACCTGTATGCAAGTCTGCTGCTTCAGCCGGTTTCATTGGGTATCAATATCCTGGGACATTACAGGTGGACCCATCCGCGGAAAGAGGAGGAAAGTGCTGCGGATCATTCTGCCCTGAAGGTCTCGATGCTGACATGGCCGCAGAGAACAGCTGCGGTGGCGTCCGTATTCGTTCTCGCATGGGTGTGGGGATGGCTGCTCAGCATGATGGGTAACAGATGGTTCACAGGTGTTTTCCCGTCTGATCCGGTACCGTATCTTGATGCCTGCGTGACTGTCCTGATACTTCTGTCCCAGTTCCTTTCGGCATTGAAGAAATGGGACTGCTGGATCGGATGGCTGCTTGTGAATGTTACCCAGATGGCTTTGCATATTTCAGTAGGACATGTGTTCATGCCGGTTGTATGCGGGCTGTATCTTATTAACGGGATAGTGTCGCTGTTCAACTGGTTCAGACTGTACAGGCAGGGCTCCTGACTGTAATTGTGCTGTCCCGTCCGGTAATTCCGGAAAGTATGGCGGCGGTTATGGACGGAATGTATGTAAATTTTGACGAGATGAACGATATATTATTGGAAATAAAAGGCCTGAAGGCCGGAATAGAAGGCAAGGAAATCCTCAGGGGCGTGGATCTGACTGTCCGTAAGGGAGAGATACATGCCATAATGGGACCGAACGGGGCCGGCAAGAGTACGCTTTCCGCGGTTCTGGCAGGGAAGGAGAATTTCACAGTTACCGGAGGAAGCGTCATGTTTATGGGAAAGGATCTGCTGAAGATGTCTCCTGAAGAGCGTTCATGGGCCGGTATCTTCCTGTCTTTCCAGTATCCGGTGGAGATACCGGGAGTGAGCATTACCAATTTCATGAAGACTGCCGTCAACGCCCGCCGGAAAGCATGTGGACAGGATGAGCTAAAGGCAGGGGAATTCCTGAAACTCATGAAGGAGAAGATGGCATTCGTGCAGATGAAACCGGAATTCTCCAAAAGGGAGGTGAATGTCGGGTTCTCGGGAGGGGAGAAAAAGCGTAACGAAATTTTCCAGATGGCCATGCTCGACCCGGTACTTTCGATACTCGACGAGACAGACAGCGGTCTGGACGTGGATGCGCTCCGGATTGTTGCAGGCGGTGTCAACACATTGCATACTCCGGAGAAATCGGTAATAGTGATTACGCACTACCAGAGACTTCTGGACTATATCGTACCTGATGTGGTCCATGTACTCAAGGACGGAAGGATAGTGAAGACGGCCGGCAGGGAGCTCGTGGCCCGGATAGAGGCGGACGGATATGACAGTATCGGCCGGTAGAGCCCGGACAACCAGATGTACAAAAGATGGAAAAGATATTCAATATATATGAAGGGCAGTCCTGCAGCATGGTCATCATATGTGACGGCAAGGGCCGCAGGTTCCTGTATCCGGGAACGGAAGGAGACGTGTCGGTTCACGATGATGCCGATTTCAGCCGTGTCCTGATGGAGGCAGGTGCCGGGTTGAATATGGTCTATATCGTGATGCCCGGGGCCGTGGCGGACATCGGACTGACGGTGGATCTTGACGGGAAGGGTGCAGAGGTGACTGTTTCCGGCATATATCTCTGTGACGGTCAGGACAGGCTTTCGATACGGATGGATGTGCGGCACAATGTCCCGGACTGCAGGTCCCGCCAGCTTTTCAAAGGCCTTGCATCCGGAACTTCCTCAACTGATTTCTACGGCAGGATTACTGTTGCGCAGGATGCGCAGAAAACGGAGGCATATCAGGAGAACCACAGTATCATCCTTTCCGACGGAGCGAAAGTGGAGACCAGACCGCAGCTTGAAATCTATGCCGATGATGTCAGATGTTCACACGGAGCCACTGTCGGAAGACTCAATGAGGAGGAACAGTTCTATATGAGGTCGCGCGGTATTCCGGCGGATGAGGCCAGAGTACTGCAGATGATATCTTTCCTGTCACCGATAATGGACAATATAGAGGATGTCCGTACGCGGGAGATAGTCATGGAGACAGTGTCGGCAGCTGTGAGGACCCTGTGATTCCGGATGTATGCGGGTTGCGTGCATATTGCCGCAAAGCGGAGGAACAGTCTGGAATTCCCGCTTTACCAATATGTAATTGAAGTGAAGGCTCCGTTGAAATCGAAAGTTTCCAGATCGTCGTTGATCCAAAGCATCGGCCGGTTGCCTTTGTTGGCATCGGAGAGCGCTACGCAACAGTCCCCCATATGTGCTCCCATGGCTGTGCCGTAGATGAAATCATAGGCCGGAGCCACTGACTGCGCGTTCCCGTCCCGGTATATTCTTACCGTACTCCCGTCATACGGCCGCCGCGATACGAAATAGCACTGTCCGTCATCTATACAGTACCCGTATATCTTATATTCCGCACCGGCAGAACACATGTAGGATGTCCCGTCCCAGAATGAGTTCCCGTATCCGGTACCGGAGCCTCCATAGACGGTTCCGAACACGAAAAGCCGGCCTTCTTCCATTATGAAGCTGCATCCCGAGATGTCTGTCGCCCCCGAAGGCATTTCCAATGCCGTTGCATCCGGCCCGGAGAATATGACCCTTCCCTTTATTCCCTGCATTCTTGCTATATAGTGTGTTTCCATGTCCATCGACACGGCGTCTTCGATGAGAGTGATGTCATCGGTGGATGGAATGGAACAGGGAATCCCGTCCCTTACGATATAATACCGGTTTTCAGTTCCTTCCGATGTCTCTATCATGTCACGGTACGAAAAGCAGAGGACATCCCCGTCCATGTGGAGTCCATGGAGAATCCGGCCTACACCTTTATACAGTATGATTTCTCCGTTCAGCCTGTAGACCCAGCCGGTGCCGGAACGGGGCTGGCCGAGTGTATATATCCCTTCCGGACGTTCTGCCAGGCTGACTATCATCTCCCTGCCGAAGAACCGGAATTTCTCGGCGCCGTCCTTCTTGACAACCGTCTCCTGATCGGTGGAGAAGTCGGTGTACAGATGTCCGTCCATGCATCTGTGCATGTCGGCGTCTGCGGAGATGCAGCTGTCGTATCCTATGGGGAGTTCCAGGATCCGTTCGTTTTCGCGCATCAGGAACAGTACGGCTCCTTCTGCACTGTATCCGAGGTCAGGCAGCCAGTTATAGCCTTCCGGATATTCCACTCCTGTTATATACCGGGTCTTGCGGATGACCGGCTCTCCGGCTCCTCCTTCTTCTCCTGTGTTTCCGGGATTTCCTGCAATGTCCCCCGTTTCCCAGAAAGCCGCGCCGAGCTCCACGGGACCTCTGCAAGATACTGTTCCCCAGAACAGGACAGCACCGGTCATGCAGGTATATGCAGCTTTGAATCCGATGTTTGCTATTCTCCCCATTCCCTGTAGTCGTTTTGTGCCTTGCCGTCGTCCGGGCATTCCATCCATACTGGTCCCCGCCGCGTCAGGCTGGATTTTACTGATGCGAAGATATGGCAGATATTTTTTGTAAACCATACATGTCGGAGCGGGGAATGCGGAAATTTCCTTTTCATTATATGATTTTTGCTGTTTTTTGTTTTTTAGCCGTCTTTTTATGAGACTTTTCCGTATATGAAAAATTTTTTGATATCGCATTTTCATGTATGCTCGCTGTTTTTCCGGATCCGGGAGCCGGACAGATGCCGGAAGTCATGTAAAAATATTGTTAACGGGCACTAAAAATTTTCACAAAATTCCGAAATATGCTATATTCGTGGCGTTATTATACCTTAAAAACCTATAAAACGTTATGAAACAAGCATTTATGCGTTTGCTGTGTCTTACGGTCACGGCAATGTTGACAGGTTTTGCTGCTTTCGCGCAGGTAACAACCTCTTCTATCAGCGGTCACGTCTATGACAACGTAGGCGATGTCGCAGGTGCAGCGGTGATTGCGGTGCACACTCCTTCAGGTACTGAGTACCATGCAGTCACAGACAAGTTCGGAAACTACCGTATCCACAACATGCGTGTCGGCGGTCCGTACACCCTTACAGTGGATATGCTCGGATATGGACAGGTAAAGACAGAAAACATAGCCCTCAAGCTCGGCGAGACATTCGTCTGGGATGTCGAGCTCAAGGAGGAGGCTCTTTCCCTCGATGCGGTGACTATTTCCGCCGAGGCTGAGAATACCGTGATGACTTCCGAGAAGTCCGGTACATCGGCCAACTTCTCCCGCAGACAGCTTACTACCCTCCCTACCGGAAGCAGGACTATCAATGATGTGGTGAAGCTGACACCGCAGTCCAATGGGATGTCTTTCGGAGGACGGGATGACAGGTATAACAATTTTACGGTAGACGGGGCCGGTTTCAACAACAATTTCGGCCTCAATTCCGACCTTCCCGGAGGGGATTCCGGCCCTATTTCATTTGATGCCATTGAAGAAATCAGTGTGAATATTGCTCCGTACGATGTGCGCCAGTCCAGGTTTACCGGTGCGGCCATCAATGCCGTCACCAAGTCCGGGACAAACGAGTTCGACGGAAGTTTCTATACTTATCAGAAATTCAGAGGCATGCATGGCAGCCGTGTGGACGGTCAGGAAGTTACCGGAACAGACGAGCTTACTTCACAGACATACGGACTGAGCATAGGCGGCCCTATCATCAAGAACAAGCTCTTCTTTTTCGTCAACGGAGAATATTCTCCGGTACGGACTGCAGGCCCTGTATGGCGGCCGAGCACTGATGGCGTGGCCAATGCCGATGCCGGTATTTCGAGGACTACCATCGAGGATCTTACAGCTGTAAGGAATTATGTGATGGAGAAATACAATTATGATCCGGGAACATTCGGCGAAGGCGGCTGGGGATCATTCAATGATTTCAATTATAAGATAATGGCCCGTATCGACTGGAACATCAATGATAACAACAAATTGATGGTGCGTTATAATGATGTGATGAACTCCGTGATGAATACTCCGAGCTCGACTTCCAGTCCGTCAGGTATAGACAGGGCAAGTGTCGGACGCATCAGTGCCTATTCGATGGCTTTCTCCAAGAATTTCTACAGGATGAACAATACCGTACGTTCTATCGCTGCTGAACTCAATTCGAAAATTTCAGACAAAGTCTCAAACCAGTTCCTGGCAACATGGAACATGATTTCTGACGGAAGGTCATCGGAGTCCGACATGTTTCCGCATGTGGACATATATGAGGACGGTCAGCCGTACATCTCTCTCGGCTATGAGCTTTACACATGGAACAATGATGTGAAGAACAATACCCTGAATGTAATCGACAATGTTACCATAAACCTTAACAGGCATACTATTACGGCCGGGGCAGCATTCGAGTACATGTTTGTCAAGAACATATATCTTCCGGGAGGTACCGGTTATTACAGATTTGCGTCTGTCGATGATTTCCTCAATGACAGAACTCCTATAGGGCTTTCTCTGACATATGGATATAACGGAGAGGAGGATCCCGGTGTCAGCCTCAATTACGGTCAGATAAGCGCTTATGTACAGGACGAGTGGGAAATAAGCAGGAAATTCAAACTGACTTACGGCGTACGGTTCGAACTTCCGGTCTATATGGACGGCAAGATGCTCACGAATACCAGGATACTGGAGGTTGCCGGACAGAACAATTTTGCCGGAGGCCCATGGGATACTTCTTCATGGCCTAAGTCGAAACTTTCAGTCAATCCCCGTGTAGGTTTCAACTGGGATGTGCTCGGCGACAGGAGCCTTCAGGTACGTGGAGGTACGGGACTGTTTTCAGGAGTCAACCCATTCGTGTGGTTTACCAATCAGGTCGGCAGCGCAGGATTTGCATATTCTTCCACTATTGCTTATCAGAATGCGGCTCTCGCAAGTGCTCTTCCGGGTCTGAAGCTGTATCCCAATTATCACGATCTGATTGCTGCATATCCGGATGTGTTCTCAAATACTCCTGATACCGATTATTTGGCGAACAATGCCACAATCTGTATGGTAGACAAGAATTTCAGGTTCCCTCAGGTGTGGAGAAGCAATCTCGCTGTAGATGTGAAGTTGCCATGGAATATGGTCTTCACCGCCGAGGCTCTGTTTACCAAGGACGTGATAGGAGTAAAGCAGTTGAATGTCAATCTTGCGGAGCCTACCGGCACGATGGCCGGAGCGGACAACAGGTCCGTATGGGATAACGGGGCGACCAAGGTTGTCAGCAATCTGAACAATGCAATGCTGCTGACCAACACCAACAAGGGTTATTCAACGCAGCTTACTGCCCAGCTGACAAAGAATTTCTCCAACGGCTTCTCCGGAATGGTTGCCTATACATATTCGAACGTAAAGGATATCACTTCCAATCCGGGCTCGCAGGCGGCATCCGCATGGACCAGCAACGTGGCTGTGAATTCTCTCAACGATGAGGAGCTTGGCTATTCATATTATTCTGTCCCTCACAGGGTTGTCGCAAGTCTCAGCTATCAGTTGAAATATGCCCGCAACTTTGCCACTACGTTTTCCCTTTTCTATCAGGGAGCAAATTACGGCAGAATTTCATATACATATAACGGAGATGTCAACGGGGACGGTTTTGCTTCTGATCTGATGTATATTCCTAATGATCCGAGCGAGATACGGTTCGTAGACATGACAAATGGTGACGGCAGTATCGTATATGCTACTGCACAGCAGCAAAGCGATGCTTTCTTCGACTATATCAACGGGAACAAATATCTCAGCAGCCATAAGGGACAGTATGCGGAGCGTTATGGTGATCTCCAGCACTGGGTAAACACCTTTGATTTCAAGATACTGCAGGATATCTATACCAATTTCGGGACTGACAACAGATATTCTCTCCAGCTGTCTCTTGATATCCTGAATGTAGGTAACCTGCTCAACAGCAAATGGGGCTGCTATTATTCAAGTGCTGCAATGTATTACCAGAACTACAGACTTCTGAATGTGGCAAGTGCGGGAAGTACTGATACTGCACCTACCTTTACTCTCAATGCGGGAAGTACAGGTAGCCTGCAGGCAGGTGAAGGCATTGATGCCTTTAAGGAGAATATGAAGTGGTATAGAGAGCGCTCAGCCGCCAACTGCTGGAGCATGCTGCTCGGTATAAGGCTGACATTCTAAGACGACATTACTATGTGGCCGCAATGGCCGCATGAATAATAAGAGGACGTAACCCAAAAGTACGGGTTACGTCCTCTGTCTCCTTTTATGTAAAGCCTGTCGCGAAGCGGCCGGGATATTCAAGTATTGTCGGGCTGTTTCCATGACTGTCCGTAGCAACGACGGACACGGATTGTATATTTCGGCTTCTATCGTGCCGGATCAGTCAGTGTGATCATCGGCGGTAGAGGGCGAATAGGGAGGAGCCGCTTCCGGACATGGAAGCATAGACTGCTCCCGAGTCGTAAAGGGACTGCCTGATGGCGGCAAGTTGCGGGTGGGCGGCGAAGACAGTCTTTTCAAAATCGTTGGTCACGAGGTCCGGCCATTCTTCTACGGGATGCTGCAGAGCTTCTTTCAACGGCATGGCCGGGATGCCGGGCACGATTCCCCTGTATGCGTCGGCTGTGCTGACAGATATCCCTTCCGGCGACAGGACTTTCAGGTCATACCCGCTTATGTCTGAAAAAGTACAGTCTGAAAGTATTTCTCCCCGTCCTTCCCCGAACATCGGCCTGTTGTAGACGAAGAATGCACAGTCGCTGCCGAGACGGGCCGCATATCCGGCAAGGGCATTCTCGTCAAGGGCAAGGGAGAACATTTCCGAAAGCATCCTGAGTG
Organism: uncultured Bacteroidales bacterium; assembly: GCA_944322585.1. GTDB lineage: Bacteria > Bacteroidota > Bacteroidia > Bacteroidales > UBA932 > Cryptobacteroides. The sequence goes on from CALUPB010000011.1 coordinate 22,603, forward strand.
TGGCCGCCGCATCGGAAGACCCCCCTCCGAGTCCTGCCCCGACAGGAGCGAGCTTTTCGAGGAATATCTTTACCGGAGGCAGTCCGAAATCATTGTCCAACAGGCGGTAGGCCTTTGCACACAGGTCGTGCAGCGGTTCCCAGTCCACACCTTCTTTCCGGGCTATGGTTATCATCAGTTTCCCGTCTTCGGAGATGTCCTGACGGATGCGGCGCGGCTCTCCGTCATGAGCCGCAATTCCGTTCAGTATACAGCTGTCTTCCGTTCCGCCTGCTGACATGGAGAACGGTGATACGGTTCTGTCCGCCACAGGAACACCGGCATTGCCGTATATGGAAAATAAATGCTGCGAAGTACGGCTGAAGTCATCCCCTTCGACGATTTCAAGGACATCGTGGATGTCGCTGTACGGATAGAAGAGGGTTTCTATGTCATGGTATCCGTCCTGACGTTTCCTCAGGACGTTGAGGCCTATGTTGACTTTGACGTTTGGGTATGTTATCATATCTTCCGGGATTTCTGTCCGATTGGTATCAGTCTTCCCATTCCACTGTCCTGGAAAGGTCTGGATTTACAGTGATATGTACGGACAGGGTCTCTTCCGGCAGCAGCGGCCCGATATTTTCCGGCCATTCTATGAGACAGAGGTTCCCGCTGTAGAAATAGTCGTCCACTCCTATGTCCACAGCTTCGCGCAGTTCCTTTATACGGTAGAAATCAAAATGATAGACTGGCTCTCCATGTCCCGTGACATATTCGTTCAGTATTGTGAAGGTCGGGGAACAGACAGTGTCTTCCACCCCGAGCCTGTGGCATATCGCGGTCGTGAAAGTGGTCTTGCCCGCTCCCATAGGTGCATGGAATGCTATGATATTGTGGCCTTCCGTTTCCCGTATGAATTCTCCCGCTGCACGGAAGAGATCATCTGTGTCCTTTATTATAATGCTGTGTTTCATACTGTTATATAACATATTATCTGTCCGGGTCCATTTGCGGAGTCTGTTTCGGAAGTGAGACCGTGAAACTTGCCCCTCCGAGGGAGAATGATTTCCGGTATGTTATTTCCCCGTTGCATTTTTCAACGATATTCCTGCATATGGCCAGTCCCAATCCTGTCCCGCTGCTCTTTGTCGTGAAATTGGGGGTAAAGAGTTTCCCCTGGTTTTCTTCATTGACTCCAGGCCCGTTGTCTTCGAAGACTATGTCATAATAGCCGTCCCGGACTCCGTTGCGCAGGCTTATGAATATTTTCCCCTGAACTGCTTCCTGTCCCGTTTCGACTGCTTCCTTCTGCTGTATCTCGACGGCCTGCACCGCATTGGTGATGAGGTTGACGAATACCCGTATGAGCTGAGGCTTGGGGGCAAGAACCATCGCCTTTTCCAGACCTATGTATGACATTTCGATGTTCTCCTTGTTGTCGAATATCACGAGTTGGTCCCTCAGGATGCTGTCCAGATTTATCTCGACAGGTTCCTCCGTATAGAGTTTCGCGAATGTCGAGAATTCATTGGCCGTGTCGGTAAGTATATCGATATGTTCCAGGACGACCGCTGCTACCCTGTCGAATTTCTCGCTCCATGTCGGGTCGTTCTTCTGTTTCAGCCTGATGAGTCTCTGTATCTCTAACTTTATAGGAGTAAGCGGGTTCTTGATTTCGTGCGCCACCTGTCTGGCCATTTCGCTCCATGCCTTGTCCCTTTCTGCCTGGGCGAGTCGTCTTGTACTGACGGAAAGGTCGTGCACCATCCTGTTGTAAGCGTCTACAAGCGATGACACTTCATCATGTCTCTTGTACATGATGTATTCCAGTCCGTGCAGGTCGGTCTCGTTCATCTTGCGTCCCATTTCGATAAGAGGCTTGAACATCCTGTTTACGAAAGTGGTGCTTATGAGTATTGTCAGGAGAATGAGAATGATGAATATGTTGATTATGGTGGCGGCATGGAACAGGGCATCCTGCTTGAAATCCTGGTCCTGTCCGGTGTAAGGCACGCATATTATCGCCACCACCTTGCCGTTGTCGTTTCTTATCGGAGCATAGAGAGAATAGAAGGAATTTTTTCCGATGCGTTCCTGGTGTATGTAGAACCTCTGGTTCCGGTACATTATATAGTAGTAGGCATCCTCGTTGATGCGGGAGCCAATTACCATCCTGTCGAATATTTCGGGTGTCGTCGACCTTATGGCTTTCCCCGAAGGGGTATATATTGTGATGTCGGACTTGGTGTCGTTGCTTATGCTTTCGAGAATGGCCGCGAACCTGTTGCTGCCGAGTTCTGCGGCGGAATCCATGTTCCCGCACTGGCTGTCCACCATTGTCTGTATCGTGCTGATCCGGCCGGACATCATGTTGTCCAGATTGGTACGGTTCCTTCTGTAGACGAATGTGACGCTTATTATGGACATCACTATCAGCGACAGCAGCAGGGAGGCAAGGAGGACGGCATTGATACGTGATCTGAAATAGTTGCTTCTCAAAGCTTCCGCATTTTCCTTCGGACGTCTTCTGTATATGCACAGGTACAGGGCAAAGAAAGATATCAGGAAAAGGTATGAGAATGTCACCATATATGTCATGACGCCGCGTGTCTTGCGGGATATGACGATGGATTCATTGTCGGTAATCCTGTTGATGAAGTGTATGTACCCGTTTGTCCTGATATACGGTACGCCTTCCTCTATCCTGTCTTTCAGCCGCTGGTACATTACCGTAGGGTAGGCGTATTCCCCCTTGTAGCTGACGAGTCTGTCCGAGACATATCTGGCATAGGAGTAGAAAGGCGGGATGTTGACCCCTCCCGGCTTGGAATACCGTCCCAGAAGACTGTAATATCCCCTGTCTTCCCTGTTGGCTTTCGGTTCTATGTCGATGACTATTCTGGAAAGGCCGTGTTCCCTTGAATAATAGGGGAATACGCCTATGTAGCCGGACTGTCCGCGGGAGTCGTAAGTGTAGAAGAACCTGGATCTGTCGGCAATGGGAGTGCCGTTGAAGATTTTCTGTTCATATTGCTTCAGGCAGTCCGGTACATCTCCCGGGCATACCGCCACCATGATATAATAGTCCTGGGTAATATTGCTCAGGTAATTTTCCGTCAGCCTGTTGAGTATCATCAGGTTGCTTCTTTCGAGGTGGGACAGGGCGGAAATGAACGGATCGGCGGCAATGGCATCTTCCACTCCTCTCAGGTTCAGTTCGAGTCCGAGATCCCTGTCAACGGCGAGCCTGTTGGACAGGACTATCATCCTGTTCTGCTCCTTGCTGAAACCGAGTATGCTCAATGTCCCCGTAAAGTAAATGGAACTTACGGCGGCGAACAGCAGGAGATATTTCCTGTCGAACACACTGTACCTTCTGCCCTGCAGGATGAAAAGGGCGGGGGACAGCATCTGTATGAGAAGCAGGATGCAGAACAGAAGGACCATGTATACTATATATACTATGGCTGTATATACAGTGATGTGGCTCCACATGTGCAGTTCCAGCTGGATGCTGGAGTTCATTACAAGACTGTGGAGAGTGAGCCCGGTATATACGGCTATTGTGACTGCAAGGGCGCAGACGGATGCCCCGTAGACATAGGCCCGTTGTCTTCGGTTGCCGTCGCGCATCCATTTTATGAACTTGCCCCGTATCAGATACAGGCTGACGATGAGCAGTATGACTGTCATGTCCAGTATGATAAGGGCACCGAACGAGTACAGGAAAGTCCCTCCTGCGTATATTGTCGGGGAGAATATGGCAGACGGTGAGTGCAGTCCCCAGAAATATGCAACGCATGCCGTTATTGCGGTGATGGCAGCGTTGACTGCAAATATCCTTACTGTACGGTGTGTCCACAGATAGAAGAGCGATGCCATTACTATCAGGAGCAGCGACACCCATCTCATTGCAGAGTTGGACAGAGGCGATGTGTCCCAGCCGGTTTCAGGGATTATCTTGAATACGGGTGAGCCGTCATACGAGACCGGATAGCCTCCTGCTTCATTGATAGGCTCTATCGAGAATGATCCGGGAAGTTTCAGATGGCGGTTGATGCCGTTGTAAGGCTTGTGGATGTTTTCGGCGAGATGGTCCTTTATTTCCAGCCCTGCTATTATCCTGCTGCTTATTCCGTCCGTCGCGGACTTTACAAGATACCATTTGGAGCCGAGGTTGAGGTACTGTACCTTGTCCGTAACATTCCTCAGAGGGGATTCCAGACTTGAGCGCAGGCCGGTAAGTCTCTGTATTACAAGTCGTGAGCTTATGTCGTCATTGTTTATTGGGAACTGGTTGCACCATGACTGCAGAGTGTCGTAGACATATCTGTACACGACCATGTCTTCCGGAAGGTCGAGGTCGAGCCAGTCCGAATAGTCGGAATCGAGAACCTGCCGGATATACGTGTCCAGCAGTTCCATACGTCGGTCTATCCTTTTCTCCACACGTCTTGCCGCCTGACCGGTGTCTTTGGTTGTCGTGTTCAGTATCAGGGACAGGAAAAACAGCAGCAGCGACGCTACGATGCAGAAAACGCTTCCGTATTTCCTTATGTATGACCTCGCTTTCATCATGCCTGTTATTCGTGATGGTACGGTTCGCCCTTAATGATGGTGAAAGCCCTGTACAGCTGTTCTGCGAATATGACCCTTACCATCTGGTGGGAAAAGGTCATTCTTGAAAGCGACAGCATACTGTCGCTGCGGTCGTAGACCTTGCAGGAGAAACCGTATGCCCCTCCTATGACGAACACTATGTCGCGGCCGGAACCGGACAGCCTGTTCTCCATCATCCGGGCAAGTTCCACGGAGGACATCTCCTTTCCTCGCCCGTCAAGAAGGATTAGCTCGTCGGAGGGACGTATGTGCTTGAGAATTAGCTCTCCTTCTTTAGCGCGGATCTGTTCCCGGCTCATTGAAGATACATTTTTCAATTCTGGAATTTCATTGACAGTAAACGGAATATAATGCTTCAGGCGGGATATGTACACATCCATTCCGTCTCTGACCCATCCTATGTCTGTCTTGCCGACCGTAAGCAGTGTAATTTTCATGCGGGTGAACCTGTTCGGGTTGCATAGCCGAGGTGCAACAGTATAAATGCCGAAGACAAATATACTGAGAATCCGAGAGCAATGCAAACTTGTCCGGCTTACCGATATGGCTTGGATTTTGCAGGACAATGGGCTGCTATCGTTTAAGGCATGAATACCGCTCTGAAAATATCTTCTGTAATGCTCGCTTTCTGCATCGGGTTTTCCGCTTCGGCGCAGAACCGGGCCTATGATGTATTTGTCCCGATAGCAAAATATATGAAGAAAGGGGATGCGGACAGGCTTTCGGCATGGTTCGCCGATAATCTCGAGATTACAATCCTCTCGACGACAAATGACTCCAGCAGGAATCAGGCCAGGCAGATAATGAAGTCGTTCTTCAATTCCTATACGCCGAGGTCGTTCACAATCGACCACAAGGCCGGGCGTTCGAATATGAAATATGCCCTCGGTTCCCTTTCTGCGGGCGGGGAGATGTTCATAGTGACGATATTTGTCAGCTGCAAGGACGACACATACAAGATACAGCAGTTGAAGATAGAGAGAATAGAATAGTTTGGCACACAGTTTGCAATTTCTATAAATCGGTTAGTTTAGTTGTTAATAATATGGTTATAGTGAGCAGGAGCCCTCGTGAGAGTGCTCCTGTTTTTCTGTAAAGGTGACTGGCACCTTTTTCTGTATGTCAGATACGGGACTGCCGGACGCCGCTCAAGGAACGCTTCGCTTTCCCTTACAGGTCGAATGCCTCTTTGACCCTGTCCACGGAGTCAAGCAGTTCCCAGCCGAAGAACTGTACTATTTCCTGGCTCTTTTTCCCGTGACGTACAATTTCCACCACATCCTGGTAAGGCTTGCGGCCCACGTGTCCGTATGCAGCCGTCGGCTCGTAGATAGGTTTCTTGAGATTGAATTTCTCTATGATCCTTGCCGGCCTGAGGTCGAACAGCCCGGCAATCTTTTCCGCGATTTCCCCGTCGGTTATCCTGTGACCGTCCCTGGCAGTTCCGGCTGTCCCGTATGAGTCCGCATATATGCTTACGGGACGGGCGACTCCTATCGCGTAGGCTACCTGGACGAGCAGTTCATCCGCAACTCCGGCAGCGACAAGGTTTTTGGCGATGTATCTTGCCGCATATGCCGCAGAACGGTCCACTTTGGAAGGATCCTTGCCGGAGAAGGCCCCGCCGCCGTGTGCCCCCTTGCCTCCGTAGGTGTCCACTATTATTTTCCTGCCGGTAAGCCCTGTATCGCCGTGAGGCCCTCCGATGACGAATTTTCCCGTAGGGTTGACGTGCAGTATGTAGTCTCCCCTGAAAAGGGCGGCGGTCTGCGGGTCGAGCTCCTTCACCATGGCCGGGATAAGGATATCCTGTATGTCTTTCCTTATCTTTGCCTGCATGGCTTCATCGACCCTGTCCTGTCCGTACTGGCTGACGGCATCGGCGTAGCTCATGTGTCCGAGGAACGGCACTACGAAATTGTCGTGCTGGGTGGAAATCACTATGGTATGGATGCGGACAGGCTTGCGGGTGTTTCCGTCATATTCTATGGTGAACTGGGATTTGGAGTCCGGCCTGAGGTACGGCATGAGTTCAGGCTGCCGTTTCCGTATCCTGGACAGTTCCCGCAGGGCCAGATGCGACAGGGCAAGCGGCAGAGGCATATATTCGGCTGTATCCCGGCATGCATAGCCGAACATCATGCCCTGGTCTCCGGCTCCCTGTTCGTCCGGATCGGCCCTGACCACTCCGCGGCTGATATCGGCGCTCTGTTCGTGCAGGGCGGAGAGCACTCCGCACGAGTTGCTGTCGAACATGTATTCCGCCTTGTTGTAGCCTATGCGGTCGATTACCCTTCTGACGGTAGCCTGTATGTCCACATAGGCGTCTTCGGATCGCACCTCACCTCCTACAACCACGAGACCGGTGCTGCAGAAAGTCTCGCATGCGACCTTCGCCTCAGGATCCTGGCGGAGGAATTCATCAAGGATAGCATCGGAAATCTGATCCGATACTTTGTCCGGGTGCCCTTCGGACACCGATTCGGAAGTAAAAAGATAATTTTTGTCCATAATATGAATAAAAAGCTCCGCATACATCACGCATGCGGAGCAATCATTAAAATCCTAACCTTATGAAAAAGTTTTTTAGCATTTTTTTGTGTGGTTGCAAGCAGCCAAATCTCTCCACATTGTATTTTCGGGTACAAAGTAAGTAAAAATTCCAGAATTTTGCTAATTTTGCCTTGAATTTCGGGTTTTTGTCCGGTCGGTTTCTGACACCGGGACTTTATTATGCCCGGAAGCGTCGGGACATTATAGATTTAAATATATAGGATTATGCAACAGAACATTGAAACTTATGATTTCAAAGGCAAAAAGGCTATCGTGAGGGTGGATTTCAACGTTCCTCTCAACGAGAAGCTCGAAATCACTGACGACACCCGTATCAGGGCCGCAATCCCTACCTTGAAGAAAGTCCTTGAGAAAGGCGGCTCCCTCATAATCATGTCTCATCTCGGACGTCCGAAAGGAGTGACGGACAAGTTCTCCCTCAAACATATAATAGGCCGTGTAGAGGAGCTCCTCGGGGTTCCTGTAAAGTTTGCGGATGACTGCATGAAGGCTGACGAACAGGCTGCCGCCCTCAAGCCGGGAGAAGTGCTCGTGCTTGAGAACCTCCGTTTCTATGCCGAGGAGGAGGGCAAGCCGAGGGGACTTGCAGAAGACGCCACCGACGAGGAGAAGAAGGCTGCAAAGGCAGCCGTAAAAGAGAGCCAGAAGAAATTCGTGGAGAAACTGGCATCATATGCAGACTGCTATATCAACGATGCTTTCGGTACGGCACACCGCGCCCATGCGTCTACAGCCCTTATAGCAAAGTATTTCCCGAACGACAAGATGTTCGGCTACTTGATGGAGGGCGAAATCAAGGCTCTTGACAGGGTTCTGAAGACTCCGGAGCATCCGGTGACCGCCATTATCGGAGGTGCGAAAGTTTCGTCCAAGATAGGCATCATCGAGCATCTTTTCGATGTGGTGGACAATATGATCATCGGCGGAGGAATGGTCTATACCTTTGTCAAGGCGCAGGGCGGCAAGATAGGAAAGTCCCTTTGCGAGGATGACCAGCTCGATCTTGCTCTCAATATCATCAAAAAGGCAGAGGAAAAGGGCGTCAAGCTCTATATGTCAAAGGAAGTTGTCATTGCCGATGCCTTTTCGGATGACGCCAACACCAAGATATGTGCAAACAATGAGATCCCGGATGAATGGGAGGGCGTTGATGCGGCTCCGAGCACTCTCGCAGTGTGGGAGGATGTAATCATGAAGTCGAAGACAATCCTCTGGAACGGTCCTGTAGGAGTGTTCGAGATACCTTCATTCGCCAAAGGAACCAACAAGGTCGCCGAAATGCTTGCTCAGGCTACCGAGAACGGAGCCTTTACCCTTGTAGGAGGCGGTGACTCCGTGGCTGCCGTTACCCAGATGGGATATGCCAAGAAGGTCAGCTACGTATCCACTGGCGGCGGTGCCATGCTTGAATACCTTGAGGGCAAGGAACTTCCGGGTATTGCTGCTATCCGCGAATAATCATCTGAGAGAGGATGACTGAAAAGGGTGCTTTCGCGGGCCTTGAAATTCCTCCTCTTTAGTCACTCTTATGGGGCTGGAGCCGGATTTAGGGCGCGGTTCCGGACATATAATGAAAACGGGCATGTCCTTTTTGCAGGATATGCCCGTTTTTCAATGCGGGGATGACAAAGGGTATTGCTGTCTTTTGAATCATCCCCGCTATTTCATGCTTCTATCTGCCGTTCCATTTCAGGGCCTTGAAGAGCTCTACCACCACGAGCGGTATCAGTGCAAGGCCGAGAATTATGAGCCACTGCTGTCCTGACAGTCCGACAAAGCTGAACGCCTTTGCAAAAGGCGGTATGAACAGCACTGCTGCGGAGAAGAGCAGCGACATGAAAATGGCAAATATCAGAGCCTTGTTGTGCAGCGGGTTGAACCTGAAGCGGGATTCCGTGTTGGAATGCAGGTTGCCTGCATGGACAAGCTTGGCTGCAATAAGGGTGGCGAACGCCATTGTCTGTCCTACGGCCTCTCCTCCGGCATCGCTTCCTATTATGAATGCAGTGAGGGTGATCAGCGCCATCATTACGCCCTGATAGCTTATTCTCCATATCATGCCCCTGTCCATGAACTGTTTGCCCTTGCCTCTCGGACTTTTGCTCATGATATCCTTGGCAGCCGGGTCGAGGCTGAGTGCAAGAGCCGGGAATGTTTCGCTGACAAGATTTATCCAGAGGATATGGATAGGCAGGAGAGGAATTCCTATGGTCGGCATCCATATGGCCATTACGGACGTGATGAAGAGCAACAGTACCTCTCCGATATTGGTGGACAGCAGGAACAGTATGGTCTTGAGGATGTTGTCATATATACGTCTTCCTTCCGCCACGGCCGAGACTATGGTCACGAAATTGTCATCGGAAAGGATCATGTCGGAGGCGTCCTTTGCCACTTCGGTACCGGTGATGCCCATTGACACTCCGATGTCGGCCTGCTTGAGGGCCGGAGCGTCATTTACTCCGTCGCCTGTCATCGCCACAATCTCTCCTTTCTTCTGCCATGCGGTCACTATCTTGACTTTCTGTTCCGGGGCTATCCTGGCGTATACCGAATATTTTTCCACATCCCTGTCGAAGTCCTTTTCGCTGAGGCGGTCGAGTTCCACTCCGGTTATCGCCCTGTCGCCTTCGCGGAATATACCGATCTTGGATGCTATGGCGAGGGCTGTGGCCTTGTGGTCTCCGGTTATCATCACGGTCCTGATGCCGGCGTTCCGGCATTCCTGGATTGCGCCGATGACCTCTTCGCGCTCAGGGTCTATCATACCGGTGATGCCGACGAAGATAAGGTCTTTCTCCACTTCTTCCATTTCGGAAGACACGGTGTCTGTCGGCCTGTAGGCCATTGCAAGCACCCTGAGTGCCGATGCGGCCATCTTCTCGTTCCTGGCCTGCAGGTCGGCTATGTCTTCCGGGGTTATGGCCCGGATACCGTCGGCTGTCTCTATGCGTGTACAGACAGAGAGAATCTCGTCCAGTCCACCTTTAGTATTTATCCGGAGCGAGCCGTCAGGCATACGGTTGATGGTGGACATCCTTTTGCGGGAAGAATCGAATGCCACCTCACCGACCCTCGGACATGAGGCTTCCAGCTCATTCTTGTCCGTCCCGTTCCTGAGTCCGAGATCTATGAGGGCTATTTCCGTAGGATCGCCTACCCTGGTGATGCCGCCTTCGCTGTTCCTGACTTCCTTGGCATCGCAGCAGAGGACGGAAACCGTCACTAATCTGTCTGTATTCCCGCTCACGGCATATTCTTCCACTACGGTCATCTGGTTCTTGGTCAGTGTCCCGGTCTTGTCCGAGCAGATGACGGTGGTGCATCCGAGTGTTTCTACTGAAGGCAGTTTGCGGATGATGGCGTTGTGCCTTACCATGCGCTGGACACCCATGGAAAGTATGATGGTGGATATTGCAGGAAGGCCTTCGGGGATTGCACCGACTGCAAGAGAGATTGCCACCATGAGCATACTGATGACCGGCTGCTCGTTCAGGAGGCCGATACCGAAAATCAGAACGCATATGATGATTGCCGCAATTCCGATCACTTTCCCGAGCTTTTCCAGCCGTACCTGCATAGGGGTCTGGCTGTCGCTCTCTCCTTCGAGCATGTTGGCAATCTTGCCTATCTCGGTATTCATCCCGGTGCCGACAGCGATGCCCTTCCCGTGTCCGAATGTCACTACTCCGCTGGAATAGGCCATGTTCCTGCGGTCCCCGAGCGGGATTTCTTCCTCCTCCAAGGTGTCGGGGATCTTTTCTACAGGGACGGATTCCCCTGTCATGGATGACTCCTGGATGCTCATGTTGTATGATTCGGTAATCCTTATATCGGCAGGGACAATGTCACCGACCTCCAATTCGACGAGGTCTCCCGGGACGACATCCTCGACATTGACCACCATCGGCTCCCCGTTCCTTACCACCTTGGCGACAGGAGCAGCCATCTTCTTTAGGGATTCGAGGGATTTCTGGGCCTTGTATTCCTGATAGGCCCCGATGAAAGCGTTGAGGATAAGGATACCCATTATAATATAGGTGTCAAGCAGTCCTTCCCCTTCACTTATTCCCACTACTGCGGATATTGCGGCGGCGATGATGAGCAGGATTATCAGGAAGCTCTTGAACTGCGAGATGAACATCGAGAAGAAGGATTTCTGCTTTTTCTGGACAAGCGTGTTCTTCCCGTATTTGTCGAGCCTGGACTGTATTTCGTCCTGTTTCAGTCCTTTGTGTACGTCTGTGCCGAATTCGGAAGCTATATCTCCGACCGGCCTGTTGTGAAAGTTTGCCATTGTCGAAAACTGTCTTTTACGTATCCCGTCGGCAGGTGTAGGCTGTCGCGGAATTCCTTAAAATGTCATATTTTTATTTTAGGATGCAAAAATGCATTATATATTCGAATATTATATTATATTTACAGGACAAAAAATATCAAAAATGTCGCCTGTGCAGAAGAATTTCCATGCCGATGATACATCGGACGGCAATGCGCGGCCCGGGTTGTCCGTCACTGCCGCAGCACGGGATGTTTTCTCAGACGGTGTCCCTTCCGGAAATGAGCCGTCTCCCAATGCTGCCTCATGTGTTTTCCCCGGAGGCATTGTTTCTACTGATGATATTTCCTGTGACAGTGTCTTTTCAGACGTATCCCGGGATGGGTTTTGTTTAGGTCGGTTGTCAGACGGGCAGGCGGTTTCCGGGGGTGCATCATCGTTCGTATGCAAAGGATTTTCCGTATTGTTCTTCACTCATGGCAGGGCCGACGTCAGGATAAACGGCAAAATCCATATGGCCGGGACGGGGACTGTGGTGACTGCAATATCCGATGAGATCGTCGAACTGGAAAATGTATCAGGGGACTGTATCTGCCATACGGTCTCGGTACCTTCAGAAGCGGTGATAGATTTTCCGTCTCCTGCGGATTCTGACATACTGACCATGGCTATGATATCCCCTGTCTTCACTATGCCGGACAGAAAGATGAATCTTATTATGGAATATTACAGGCTTATGGAACTGTCCGGAACCGACAGTGACAACGTATTCAGAAGGGAAATACTGAAGTCTCTCTTCTATTCCATGATGCTTGAGGTTTGCGATGCCTACAGGCTTTACGGTACTGTTGTGGGCAAGTCGGCAATTCTGCGCCACGAACAGCTCGGCGATGAACTTTTCCGTCTCATGTCTCGCCATTGCCGGACGCACCGCAGCGTGTCTTTCTATGCGGAGAAGCTCAACATTACCCCAAAATATCTGTCGAGGGAGATAAAGCGGATTACCGGCAGGACAGTCCAGGAATGGATCAACCGCCTGACTGTAATGGAAATGAAAAAACAGCTGAGCATTCCCGGAAAGACCGTGATGCAGATTTCCGAGGAGATGGAATTCTCTAGCCCTTCCGCATTCGTCCAGTTCTTCAAGCTCCACACCGGTACGACCCCTCTCAAATTCCGCAAGTCCGCAAGGTGATGATGCTGTATGGAACTGTCTTCCATTGAGGGATATTTTCAGGCAAAACTTTCCTTCATTGAGAGAAGTTTTTCGGAAAAATTGTCCCTCATTGAGGGATTTTATGTAGATTTGTGTAAAATTCATTCACTATGGTAGAATCGATTCTTTATAATTTTATGGAAGAACAGTTGCGGAGGACTCCAGTGACTTTCAAAAGATATCTGTATGGAGATATCCCATGGGAAAATCAGATGACAGGTATTGTCGGGGCGAGAGGTGTCGGCAAATCAACCATGATGCGTCAATATATTCTGGAACATCGCGATTCAGGGCATTTCCTGTATATATCCGTTGATCATACGTATTTTACAGATCACAGTCTTGCAGATCTTGCAGATGAATTCGTAAAAGACGGGGGAACGCACCTTTTTATAGATGAGGTCCACAAGTATCGGAACTGGTCCATAGAACTGAAGCAGATTTACGATATTCATCCCGGGCTGAAGGTGGTGTTTACCGGTTCATCGATATTGGATATAGAGAAAGGGGAAGCGGATTTGAGCAGGCGGGCTCTGATATATAAAATGGAGGGACTGTCGTTCAGGGAATTCATGGAACTGTTCTATGGCGTGAAGTCCCCGGTATTTTCAATGGAGGAGATTTTGGCCCATAAGGCAGGAATCGATACTGTCGAACATCCTCTCCCATATTTCAGGGAATATCTGGCACGGGGCTATTACCCGTTTTCTTCAGAATTCGGGTTTGAGAGACGCCTGCAGCAGGTAATTGCGCAGACTGTTGAGTCCGACATCGCACAATATGCTGACATGAAAGCCTCTACTGCCCGGAAACTGAAAAGGATGCTTGTCATTGTTTCGACTCTCGCTCCCTACAAACCGAGTGCGGAAAAACTTGCGGCAGAGATAGGAGTCAGTAAAAATAATGTCCCGGAATATCTTCTGTATCTTGAAAAGGCAGGAATGATAGGTCAGCTCCGTGATGATACCGGAGGTATGAGGGGCCTCGGGAAAGTCGAGAAGGTCTATATAGATAACCCGACGCTGATGACGGTATTGTCGAACGGAGCTCCTGATGTCGGGAATCTCAGGGAAACATTCTTTTATAGCCAGACAAAGGTGAGGAACGATGTCATTGCTTCGAAAGATTCCGATTTCGTGATCGGGACCAATACGTTTGAGGTCGGAGGTAAAAAGAAGGGAAGACGCCAAATTCAGGATATTCCTGGCGGTATTGTCGTCAAGGATGATATCGAGTATGGTCACGGTATCGAAATCCCGCTTTGGCATTTCGGTCTTAACTATTGACTTCTTACTTGACCTGACCGAATTTTTCCTCGTGTGCCCGCTGTCGCTCTTCAGTCGTGATATGTGTCATCAGTATCATCGCCTGGTCCCTGCATTCGATGAACAGGGCGTTGCCGTGTACCGTGCGCAAGGTGTCGTTGTCCGGGAAAGCGGCGGCCATCTGTCTGCTGATATACGGCTTCATATAGTCGAAAGCTATATGAAAATACGCGGAATCGCATTTTTCTACATACCTGTATAACGGCAATGAGCTTCGCAGCGCCATTACGGAATCAGTCATGTGCCTGACCTTCATGATGCAGTCCTGCCGTATTTCCCGGTATTTCTCTTCATCTGTTTCTGCCTGCGTCCCGGCAGGAGCCGGAGCGGCTTCAAAGACAGTGTCTCTGATGACCGTTACTGTACTGTCCGAAACGGCATCTCGGTATGCTGCCATCACATTGTCGAGACGGACGGACAGCAGGATACAGGAGGCGGTCAGGACAATACATGTGATTGTCAGGAACAGGATCAGCCTTTTCTGTTTCAGTAGCCTGGTCCGTATGGATTTATGTATGAGCCCGCAGCCGGTTTCAGAAGGGATGTAGTTCCCGCAGAAGTCGCTCCATCCCGTATATCCTACATATCGGGAGAGGATGGACAGGGTGGTGGCGCTCGGTGCCGCATCGGATTTCACATATCCGAAGATGCGTTTCAGGGTGGACGGACTTATCGTTTCCGAAGTTGCCTGCTGAATGGCGATGGAAAGCATATCGAAATCAGCGGCAGATTCGATAGTCCTGCCGAATTTCAATCCGATTTCGCGTTTGAGATTTTCTATATGTCTTTTCCTGTCCTGAAGCATTCGTCCTTTTCCTGATTCCGATGCGGCAATGAAACAGGGTACAAATCTACATTTTTTCTTTCAATAACCGCTGGATAGAGCCCATGAGGGCGGTTTGAACTGTTTTGAGCCGATATGAATTTTGATAATACATGCGCATAAAATACTTTTGCCGTGTAAAATAAACCAGGCAGTCCGTATTGCGAAGTCAATAAAAATGTTATTTTTGTACGGTCGGCAGAAAAACCGGCTACCGGACAGGATGTCCGGAAAAAGATAATACTGGATTTGTGAATCTTAGGATTCCCTGAACAACAAAACCGCCAATTTTGTCCCGGCTCCCGTAGCCGGATACGCAGGGGAGAACAAGAGCACGGTCTGCATACATTCGTATGTGCGGACTGCTTGTTTTTCATTATGCGTAGAGGTGCTTGGCGGTACCTGTTGTTCTGATGGAAACAGCAGGTTCCGCACTTTTTTATTACCATACCATAATGTTATAATATCATGAAAGCAATGATTTGTTTCTGGGGGCTTTCTGAAATCGGCAAGACTCCCGCAATCAAAACCATTTGGCAGAATTTAAAGAATGGTTCCAATCCGCCTTTGGATACTTCTTCCGATGACATTTGTGATATAGTGTATCTTGATGGTCATAAAATAGGAATAGAAAGCCAGGGTGATCCGGATTCAAAGCAGAAAGAATGGATAGATGAACTTATTAAAGAAGAATGCGAGATTATCATTTGCGCATCAAGGACAAAAGGAAGTACTGTCGAAGTCGTGGAAAGCAGAGCAAAGGACTATGGCTATGAACTGATCTGGCTGTCTCCGCTGTCATCTATTCAGATCAGCTTGCACCCAGACCTTAATTCCATCACGTCCGAATCTATTATAAAGCTTATCAAAATACTGATTGCCAAATAATTACAAAATATGAAAACGATGAAAAAATTTTTGGCCTGCATGACTTTCGCAGGCATGTTGTGCAGCTGCGGTTCGGATAAGGAAGTCTTCGAGTCGTGGAAAGGCTGGGTGGCTATGAAAACTTGTTCCTATAGCCTGCGGGAAGAGTTCAAAAATGAATATGCCAACAAAGGGGATCTCAGTTCCTTGTTTTATGAACAAGGAGAGGTAGAAATGTCTTATCTCAATGGTTCTCCCAGTAAATTTACATCGGACTTAAATGACTTGGCCGGATCACTCTACAAGGTACTGCAGTATGATGTTTACGATAAATATGTAGAAAATTTAAAGGATGATGTATATGAGCCGGACAATGATATAATTATGAATATAATACAAGGGTATAAATCAATATCATCATATCCATACCGATACCGCTTGGATCAAAGGAAATCGGATGACGCATATTTTTATAAGGGACCGATGTGGGCTCCTACAAAATTTGATGGTTGGGGTATATATTATAATGTCGACTGGCTGTTCAGAAATGAAAACAATCTCAAGACTCTGGCAAATGATCTTTTGTGTTTCTGCGGCAGCTACAGCGATTTCTATGATTTCGTGATGAATTCTGTATCTGTCTTGGATTCCGAATGGATAGAGAACAGGGCCGGTTCCGATGTCTATGATGTCATATATCAGATAGATGCGGGAGATTCGACTGAATATGCGCTATGCCAGATATTGGTCAATGATGAGAACAGTGAGATACAGCTTATAAACAGTTCGGACAGTCTTATGGACCTTTATTAAAATACAATATCATGACAACATCGGAAAAATTGGAAAAGGCGATAGCCATGCTCAAGGAGCAGCATCGCGAATTAAGCAAAAACCTTTATTTGGAAGGCAACATTCCTGATAAGGTTTTGGAGAGGCATACAAAGTGGTACGCTCCGATAGGATCAGACGAAAAAGTCCTGTTCGTGGTAAACTATAAAATCCCGGGAACGGCAGGGAAATATGGGTGGACCGGAATGCTTGTTACGGACAAGAACGTATATTACAGATGTCTGAAAAATTCGTTCTTCAGCAGCCTTGTCGCTATTGCGCAGACGGGCATTATTCCTCTGTCCGAAATAGAAAGCCTGGCAATAGGGGATCATGATATTTGTTTCGGTTCCGCTTATACCGGTCATAAACTACTTGTCAACGGTCAGGTAAAAGGACTGTTGCGTATGGGCGGCGGAATGGAATATGATGAAAAACTGATAGATGATCTTTTATGTATCTTCAGTGCATTAAAGAAGTAATCGACTTGTCATGAATTTCAGACAGCAGTGTGCAATTTATCATAAAAGCCGTAAATATGCCGATATTTTCAAGAATATCATTGTTTACGGCTTTATGTTGGCTATGTTTCTGATTTTCTTTTTCTGTGTCTTCGGCAGGTTGTCTTGGATATGGAACATTATTATCTGTATAGCATTGTTTATCACCTGTCTTTATATAGGAGGAGTGGTATCTGCTTTGATTGACAGGCCCGCCAAAGTTCTGTTTTATAAGATATTAAAAAATTCAACAACTAAATCTCAACTACAATGAACACTTTACAAACCAACCGCAGTCTGACAAAATACATTTTGCTCGGACTTATCACTCTCGGAATCTATGACATAGTAGTCATGACCAAGATTTCCAATGACATCAACACGATAGCCTCAAAGTATGACGGCAGGCATACGATGAATTTCTGTTTGGTTTTCTTCATCTTTTCCTGGCTTACTTTCGGGATCGTACCTTTGGTATGGTATCACAGGCTCTCTGCAAGGATAGGCGGGGAGCAGGCAAGGAGAAACCAGCCTGTAACTATGACTGCCGGGACATTCTGGGGCTGGTATTTTTTAGGCTCGCTTATAATTGTCGGACCGTTTGTATATGCCTATAAATTGCTGCATTCTATGAATGCCCTTTCAGAGGATTATAATAAAGTCGGTTAG
Source organism: uncultured Bacteroidales bacterium (assembly GCA_944322585.1). Classification (GTDB taxonomy): domain Bacteria; phylum Bacteroidota; class Bacteroidia; order Bacteroidales; family UBA932; genus Cryptobacteroides. The sequence goes on from CALUPB010000011.1 coordinate 40,289, forward strand.
GGAATATCTGATTGACCCCTTATTCAAGTCATAGAGAAGATGACCGAATAATCAGGTTATGCCCTTTGCCGGATTCTGATAAACAAGAAAGATTCGGAAATAGAACTGGTCGACCATAGCAAAAACCTTCTGGATTTGAGCTATTAAAGGTTGTTTTCTATAGACGGGTTATAGCTTTGCGTTCAGAGTGTTGGACAAATTTCTTTTGAATTTGCTCAATGCTCTGAACATTTTGTACGGTACCGCTTAGTACAGAAACCCGAAAGCCCACAGAGGGATTTTCCTGAAGAGGCCGGAGTCAATGTCATCAGCCGCGATATACCCGTTATCCGCATCCTTTATCTGGTTGAAATCCTTGTCCCGGCCTCCGACCTCGATGATGTATTTTCTGTCTATGCGGAAGTCTCCCGTTTTCATGCCTCCGTATTCCACGACATGTCCTGCAGAAGCAAGCTGGTTGCAGAAGAAAGTTTCCCTGACAGTCCCTTTCTCAGGGGTTTCCAGTGAAAGGATATGCAGAAGATTGGAATTGTCCAATAGGATTTTGTCCGGTTTCTGCAGATCTCCTGTAGAGTTTAAGTCTGTAAACAGTCTTCTTATTATCTTTGCCTCTTCCAGATTTTTGAGATATTTCAGGGTCGTCAGGCGCTGGATACCGATGTTCTCGACACGGTAGTTATATGTGGCTTTGTCCTCGAAATAGAAAGGATTCCGGTCTTGAGGTATTGGTTGAAATGTTCCAGCGGATGGCATTTGCGTTTTATTTCATTGCAGAATGCAGATGCGTCCCGCAATAGTTTGTCAAGGTTTGTCGGGACGAAGTCATCACCTTGATTTTTAATGTGTCGAAGATAAGTGTTCCTTTGCCCCCTTATGTGACAGAGTTTTCACGAAGTACACAAATTTGTGGTCCACAAACTTGTGTACTTTGTTGCCTTTGAAATTGATTTTGAGAAATTTTCTTTGTCAAGCATAGGAGCTGAGCGGATGGGGATTGCCTTGGCAAAAATAGCGGAATTGTTTTCCATATTGTCGGACGTGGTCATCGAATACGGATTTGAACCATCCGGCAGCCGGTTATTTCATGTATATGTCGCAATAGTCGAGGTAGCATTTCCAGTCATATTCCGTGACGTCGTGTCTGCCGGCCCGGATGTGGTATGCAACGTCATTGTGGATTGGAGTATGGACAGGCGGCATTTCCATGGATTCCAAAGGCTTGAGTCCGTACAGACGGTACACTTCTCCGGCATGATATGCTCCGAGATACTCTCCTTTCGGATCGGCCCATCTGTCTTCCACGGCACTGGCCACGTACAGGTGTCTCGGGGCGATTGTCGCCAGGAGCATATGCTGGTCGAAAGGCATGGCCTGCTCATTGCCGGCATAGGCACAGAGACCGGGACAGAACCAGTGAGGGAACGTGTTGGTGATGCAGGAGATATTCTCTCCGAAGACACGTTTGGACAGGGCCGCTCCGCCGCATCCGGAATCATTGGAGATGACAACCTTGAACCTTTCATCCTGGGCTCCTGCCCAGACTGCGGCCTTGCCTTGGCGGGAATGCCCCATCACTGCCATTCTATTGCTGTCTATCGCACCGACCGTTTCAAGATAGTCTGCAATCCGGCTGTATCCCCATGCCCATACGCCGATCGCTCCCCATTCGTCGTGGTCGCGCATCCTGTTCAGAAAATCCGGGAAAAGAGCCGCGGCGCTGCGGTCCCTCAGGTCGGCCCTGTCCGGGAAAATGTCGTGATAGCACATCGTGGCGACGGCATATCCCCTGTCGACAATCATTTCGAGCGGCCATCTGGATATCTGGTTCCCCCTTTCCCGTAACGGGCTGTCTTCTGCTGCAATCAGATCGAATTTCGTAGGGTACAGGATGTCGGACTCCATGCATGTGGAGTGGTTCCCGTTGAAATTATAGGAGATTATTACCGGCACTTTCCCTTTGGCTTCATTGGGCAGGATGAGCAGGAGAATGGCTTCCAAAGTGTTTTCACCTTCTCCGAATGTGAACCTCACCTGTCTGAATGTGGCCTTTCCGCCTAAGGCTTCCCCGTTTTCCGAGATGACATCCCATTTTACAGCTATCCTGTCGGCCGGTGTCCTGCCGAACATCTTTTCCTGGAGCATGTCCAGTATTTCAGGGCGGCGTACGGTTTCCCATTCTTCAACAGTTCTTATGCTGTCTCCAGAGTCGCTTGTAAGGAGAGCCGGAAGCTCGAACTGCGGTACCTTCGATTCATCGTAATTGATTCTTGCGTTCTGGGCTGAGACTCCGGTGCAGACCATGCTGCAAAGAAGGAAAATTGTGACTATATGTTTTAATGCGTTCATGTCCGTGGCGTTTTGTAAGATGTTATGTCTGGAGCGGTCAGGCTGCGACGCAGGTCCGGGAAAATCCGGAGGTCTTCGAGGCGGACAGCTTCTTCTTATTTCAACAGTCCTTCCAGTTCATCCCATGGGAGCATGATCCTGACAGTTCCGGCCGCGTATGCCGCGATTTCATACGGATTGTAGACGAATGTCACCCCTTCGTCATCTACGGTGAAATTTTCTGTCGGCTCCACTTCCGTTACCAGCAGGTAATCGGCGACGTGTCCGGTGCCGGCATTATCCGTCTCTGCGTCATCGCTGCCGGCTTTTTGGACAGCCGGAGTCCCGTTGCCGTCTTTCACGGCGGTGTCGTTTTCTGTTTTCCCGTCCTTGGCGTGCCTTGTAAGGAGCGATGTCAGGATATCCCGGCTGTCATCTCTGAATATGTCATCGAGTGAGACCCTGTCCCCTGTTTTCATGTTGAATACAAGGCAGGTCTCTGAGCTCATGCCGTGGGCTCCTCCCGTGTATGAGTAGTCCGTGACCTTATAGCCGGTCATCTTTTTCCCGTATGTTCCGGTGAACATGCCTTCCGTATATTTATCCCACGAAAGGGCACTGGCTCCGGCACCGGCTTCGGACCCGGCCAGTTCAAGATTGATCTCCCTGTATGATGCGATATATTTTTCCGCGCAGGCGTTGACGGCATCCTGAGGGGACATCCCTGCATATTCTTCTCCGAAAGCCGTGACGGTGATGGCGTTGCATATCTTACTGATTGTCTCGTCTGCCAGGCCGCCGTCAGGGTATTCCATCATGATGCTGATGTCGAGGGCTGCATCCAGACCGTCTTTCAGGGCTGCGTTTTCCGTAAAACCGTATTCCTTGTAGCTCATCTCCCCGCAGCATGAAGAGGCTGCCAGTATGGTCCCCGCTGCCACTGCAAAATAAATTAATGTCTTCTTCATTTTAATTCGAATTCTGTTTCCCTTCGGAAACCGTTACAGGTTCTCAATCGCCGGAAATCCGGACATATCCGACAAAAATAACGAATTAACTCCAATATGACGAATTTTCCGGAATTCTTTTACGCGTTTCCCCGCATGGTTCCCATGTGAAATCCATGCGGTTGAAATCCGGCCAGCCTCTTAAAAATGTTGATAAAATTGTTAACAATTAAAATATTATGATTATCTTTGCAGCCCCTAAATAGGGGAATGAAAACATAAATTTAAGATTTACAATCATTTATGCCTACAATTCAACAGTTAGTTCGCAAAGGGCGCGAGGTTATCGAGATCAAGAGCAAGTCTCGTGCTCTGGATGCTTGCCCTCAGAGAAGGGGCGTGTGCGTGCGTGTGTACACAACTACACCTAAGAAACCTAACTCAGCAATGCGTAAGGTTGCACGTGTGCGTCTGACCAACTCCAAAGAGGTCAATGCGTACATTCCGGGCGAGGGTCACAACCTCCAGGAGCACTCAATCGTGCTCGTCAGGGGAGGCCGTGTGAAAGACCTTCCTGGTGTGCGTTACCACATCCTTAGGGGCGCTTTGGATACCGCAGGCGTAGAGGGAAGGACGCAGTCCCGTTCACTTTACGGAGCGAAGAGGCCAAAGGCAAAAGCCGCTAAGAAGTAATTTTATCAACACCTTTAATTTTCTACAACAATGAGAAAAACGAAGCCTAAGAAGAGGATTCTACTTCCTGATCCGAAGTTTCACGATGTGATGGTGACACGTTTCGTGAACAACATTATGTTGCAGGGGAAGAAGAGTATCGCGTATTCTATTTTTTACGATGCCATTGACATGGTAGGCGAGAAGATGAAAGATTCTGACAAGGCTCCTCTCGATATTTGGAGGAAAGCCCTCGAGAATGTGACTCCTCAGGTTGAGGTAAAGAGCCGCAGGATCGGAGGTGCCAACTTTCAGGTGCCGACAGAAGTGCGTCCGGAAAGGAAGATTTCACTCTCGATGAAGAATATGATCAACTTCGCCCGCAAGCGTTCCGGCCACTCTATGGCAGAGAAACTCTGTGCTGAAATCATCGCGGCGTACAACTGCGAGGGTGCGGCATTCAAGAGGAAAGAAGACATGCACAGGATGGCAGAGGCCAACAAGGCATTTGCACATTTCCGTTTCTAATCCCCAATCAAGACGACAACAATGGCAAGAGATCTTAAATATACCAGAAACATCGGTATCATGGCCCACATTGATGCCGGGAAGACAACAACCTCCGAACGTATCCTTTTCTATACGGGCAAGACCCACAAGATAGGAGAGGTTCATGAGGGTGCTGCCACAATGGACTGGATGGTGCAGGAGCAGGAGCGCGGTATAACGATCACATCAGCCGCCACCACAGCTTTCTGGCACTATAATGGGGATACTTATCAGATCAACTTGATAGACACTCCGGGGCACGTGGACTTCACTGTCGAGGTGGAGCGTTCGCTGCGTGTGCTTGACGGTACGGTGGCCACTTTCTGTGCAGTGGGCCGTGTACAGCCTCAGTCCGAAACTGTATGGCGTCAGGCAGACAAGTACGGAGTGCCGAAGATTGCTTATGTAAACAAGATGGACCGCGTGGGGGCTGATTTCCTCGCCGTGGTCGAAGAGATCAAGACCAAGCTCGGAGCGACTGCTGTTCCGATCTGTCTCCCTATCGGGGCTGAAGACAAGTTCCAGGGTATAGTAGACCTTATATCGAATAAGGCCATCTATTATGATAACACCGAGGAGCTCGTCAACTATGAAATCAAGGATGTCCCGGCAGAGATGCAGGCCGATGTAGCCATGTGGAGGGAGAAACTTGTCGAGGCTGCTGCCGAATACGACGAGTCACTGATGGAGAAGTTCTTTGATGATCCGGATTCTATTTCGGAGGATGAGATTATCTCAGCCCTGAGAAAGGCTACCATCGACATGAAGATTGTGCCTGCATGCTGCGGCTCTTCATTCAAGAACAAGGGAGTGCAGTTTCTCCTTGACGCAGTGATGCGTTACCTCCCGTCTCCGCTTGACAAAGGTTCTGTCAAAGGGATCAACCCGAAGACCGGGGAAGAGGTGGAGCGCAAGCCGTCGGCAAGCGAGCCGTTCGCAGCCCTCGTATTCAAGATTGCGACGGATCCGTTTGTAGGCCGTCTGGCATTCCTCAGGGCTTATTCGGGCCGTCTTGATGCAGGTTCATATGTGCTCAACACCCGTTCCGAGAAAAAGGAGCGCGTGGCAAGGCTTTACCAGATGCACTCGAACAAGCAGAACCCTATAGAATTTGTCGAGGCAGGTGACATCTGTGCCGCAGTAGGTTTCAAGGATCTCCGAACGGGAGATACCATCTGTGCAGAAGATCATCCGATCACTCTCGAGTCCATGGAATTCCCGGATCCTGTTATCGGGCTTGCAGTGGAGCCGAAGACTCAGAAAGATCTTGACAAGCTCGGGATAGCGCTTGCCAAACTTGCAGAGGAGGATCCTACGTTCACTGTCAAGACAGACCACGAGACAGGCCAGACCGTCATCAGCGGTATGGGTGAGCTTCACCTTGATATCATAGTCGACCGTCTCCGCCGTGAGTTCGGTGTCGACATCAATCAGGGAGCGCCCCAGGTCAACTACAAAGAAGCAATTACTGCTACTGTACAGCATCGTGAAGTCTTCAAGAAGCAGACCGGCGGACGCGGTAAGTTCGCGGACATCATTGTCGAGATCGGACCTGCAGACGAAGGGACTACCGGCCTTCAGTTCATTGACGAGGTCAAGGGCGGTAACGTGCCTAAGGAATTCATCCCTTCAGTAGAGAAAGGTTTCAAGTCGGCAATGGCGAACGGAGTTCTTGCAGGATATGAGGTGCCGTCTCTCAAGGTTACTCTAAAGGACGGTTCTTTCCATCCGGTCGACTCCGACCAGCTCTCGTTCGAGATCTGCGCGAGGATGGCGTTCCGTCATGCCTGCCCTAAGGCCAAACCGGTTCTTCTTGAGCCTATCATGAGCCTTGAAGTAGTTACTCCTGAAGATTATATGGGAGACATCGTAGGCGATCTCAACCGTCGCAGGGGACAGATCAATGCTATGGATTCAACGACAGGAGGTGCCCGTATAGTCAAGGCGTTCGTTCCGCTTGCAGAGCAGTTCGGATACGTGACCGTATTGAGGACCATATCTTCAGGACGTGCAACAAGCACAATGTCATTCGACCATTACGCTGAAGTTCCGGCTAACCTCGCGAAGGAGGTTATCGAGAAGAGTGGGTACAAGCCGGTCGATGACGAGGAATAACAATAAAAACGGAAATAAAATGAGCCAGAAAATAAGAATAAAACTCAAATCATTCGATCATATGCTGGTTGACAAGTCAGCCAAGAAGATCGTTGATACAGTGTCTTCTACAGGAGCTCGTGTGAATGGTCCCATTCCGCTGCCTACCAACAAGAAGATATTCACTGTAAACCGCTCGACTTTCGTCAACAAGAAGTCTCGCGAGCAGTTCGAACTTGATTCATACTGCCGTCTTCTCGATATCTACGAGTCTACTCAGAAGACAGTGGATGCCCTGATGAAGCTTGAGCTTCCTTCAGGTGTTGAAGTCGAGATCAAAGTCTGATGGCTTTTAAGGGTTCCGGATAAATTTTATCGGAAAAATCAGATAGGATTTTACGGAATCAGAAATTATTGCTATATTTGTATTCCTGTCCGGTTCGCCGGACGGGAATGACAATTTAAAGGTCCCATAGCTCAGTTGGTTAGTAGCACCTGACTCATAATCAGGGGGTCACAGGTTCAAGCCCTGTTGGGACCACGGAACGGCCTCAGACGGCCTTTATGATGAAGCACTTGCATTGTTTGCAGGTGCTTTTTTGTTTTCCCGTTATCCGGTTAAAAATAAAAAGATTATCTTTGTGAAGAACGAGATTTATTAAAAGGAGATATGATATGCCGGAGATAAGCCATTTTTACGGAATATTCATTTACATGTATTTCAGCGAACATAATCCGCCACATTTCCATGTAAAGTACAATGAATACACAGCGGAGATAAGTATTAAAGACGGGATAGTTACAGGCTCTCTTCCAAGACGGGCACTGAATCTGGTCTTTGAATGGCTCGACCTGCATAGAGATGAACTCATGGAAAATTGGGAACGGGGAGAGCGGAAAGAAAGTTTCATAAAGATAGACCCTCTTAAATGATACAGTCATGATAAACATTAAGTCAGCCAAGTATGTTTCAGACTATATTCTGGAACTTACATTCAACACAGGGGAAGTCAAGAGATTTGATTTTTCCTCCTTGTACAACGAGGGGATATGTAAGAAGTTACAGGACAAGGATTATTTCAAGGACTTCACTCTTGACGGATTTACGGTGGACTGGAACAACGAAATAGGCTTTGCTCCGGAATATCTTTACGAGAACGGAGTGCCGGCATAGACAATACGTAAGCGACCGGTGAAGTGCGTATAGCGAATTTATACCAGGCGAGGTATCTTCGCGCAAAAAAAAGATGCTTACACGAGAAGAAATCGCAGAGATAGTTCAATACTGCAAGGAGAAAGGAGTCTCATACAAGAGCCGTCTGAAAGAAATCGGGATAGCCGAGTGGCGGTTCTATGAGAGCAAACGCAGATACGCCGAGGCTCAGGCCAGCGAGCGGGAATCAGGGGAGTTCCTCCAGCTGGTGCGAGGGAATGACAGCTTTCCGGAACCGGTGCTGACAGACAGGAAAACAGACAAAGGAAGATAAGGGTATGATTGACAAAGGGCGGCTCAAACCATTTTGAACCACCCTTTCCCGTTGTCTGTTGCCCTGCCGGCTTATTTCACGAAATCCGCGTTCCGGAGATATTCGGCGCTTTCGGCGGCTGCCTTGAACATTTCCTCCATGATCTGCGCTTGGCTGTATGAGCTGCCGTCCTCGTTCTTCTTCTCGCGGAGCCAGCCCGGAGTCTCGATCTCGACTACATAGTCGCTCATGCCGTTGGCATAGTACTGGTTGAAGATTGCCTCGAAGTCGATGTCTCCGCTTGCTCCGATTACGAAGTCATCCTTGATGTGAAGCATTTCGATGCGGTTCGGATATTTTTTCAGGTATTCGACCGGATCCTTGCCGCCCTTGGCACACCAGTAGACATCCAGTTCGAAGAGGACATATTCCGGATCGGTGTTCTCCACGAGGTATTCCCACATTACCTTGTCGCTGTCCTTGAGGTTCTGGAATTCACCTGAATGGTTATGATATCCGAGTTTGAGCCCGTATTCGGCTGCGATCTTGCCGACCTTGTTGAAATAGTCTGCCATCTGCTTGATCCCTGCCTCGGTGTATTCCGCACTATAGCTCGGTATTACGAAATATTTGCCGCCGCAGGCCTTCTGTATTTCGAAGAGCTTGCGCCAGTTCTGCATGATCTCGGCCTCTCTGGAAGGGTCTTCCTGAATGCTTGAATGAGTGGAGATGATTTTTGCTCCGTACTGGTCGCAGATAGCCTTGAATTCTTCCGGCTGAAGTCCGAAAACAGTAGTGTCTCCTCCCCACTGTACGAGTTCGAATGCATTGTAACCCATATCAGCGAGCTTTTCAATGCTTGCCTGGGGATTTTCCCGGACAGCATCCAGAACTGAATAGAGCTGGATACCGATAGTCTTTTCTTCCGGCGTGGACTGGCATGCGCTGAAAGAGAGTACAGAGACAGCTGCACAGGCAAATGCCGTCAGTGCCTTGTGGTTGAACTTGAAAAACTTTTTCATGTCTGTTGTTATTTAATGAGATTTAGTGTCATTGGCGTTAACGGGAGACAAATATAATAAATTATTTGACTATCTTTGTTGTCAACTGCATCATATCTTGTATCCGCAGTGGATTTTTGAATTTATAGCTTGTTTTATGAAAAAATTTTTTGGACTTTACATTCTTGCAGCAGTCTCCATCCTGTGCAGCGGAGCTGTGAAAGGGGCATCCCTGCCGAGGGCCGAATATCCGCGCCCGCAGTTTGAACGAGCCGACTGGCAGAACCTCAACGGCCGGTGGACTTACATATTCGACTTCTCCGATACGGGATTTCAGAGAGGTTATCAGGCCTCGACGGGATTCGACGGCAGCATAACTGTCCCTTTTGCGCCGGAAAGCGAACTTTCGGGTGTCGGTTACAAGGATTATATCAGCAACATATGGTATCACCGGACAATCAGTATACCGCAGGAATGGGCAGGGAAGAATATCAGGCTGAATTTCGGCGCAGTATATTATACATCTGAAGTGTATATCGACGGACAGTTTGTCGGAAGACATTTCGGCGGCAGCTCTTCGTTCTCCTACGACATTACGCGTTTCGTGTCCGACGGAAAGGAGCACAATCTGGTGGTCAAGGCGTCCAGCGATCTGCGCAGCGGTCTTCAGGGTGCCGGGAAACAGTCTCTCCAGTATGCCTCCCATGCTTGCAACTATACTAGGACCACGGGCATATGGCAGACAGTGTGGATGGAACCCGTCAGCCCTGCCGGGCTGCAGAATGTCCAGGTGATTACCGATATCGACCAGAAGCAGGTGATTGTGCATCCGTGGTTTTTCGCAGAGACATCCGGACATACCCTTAAAGTGACTCTCATAGAAGGGGAAAAGACCGTGGTTTCAAAGACCGTGAGGGCATCCAACAACAGTACGGTAGTCCTGCCGGTCAGGAAAGTACGTCTCTGGAGCCCGGAGGATCCGTTCCTTTACGGCCTTGTATATGAAGTGATTGATGCAGAAGGCAATGTGGTGGACAGGATAGATTCGTATACGGGTATGAGGAAAGTGCATATCGAGGGGAATAAGGTCTACCTGAACAACCAGCCGTACTACCAGCGTCTTGTGCTGGATCAGGGCTTTTATCCTGACGGGATCTGGACAGCTCCTTCTGATGAGGCTCTGAAAAAGGATATAGAACTTTCCATGCAGGCCGGTTTCAACGGTGCGCGTCTTCACCAGAAAGTGTTTGAGGAGAGGTATTATTACTGGGCGGACAGGCTCGGCTATCTCACCTGGGGAGAGAGTGCAAGCTGGGGAATGGATGCCAATGATCCTCTGGCTGCGCGTAATTTCCTGGCAGAGTGGGAAGAATGTGTCGTGAGGGACAGAAATCATCCGAGTATCGTTACATGGACGCCTATGAACGAGGAATTCTGGCCGGACGACGTGCAGTACCCGCGTTTTTCGGAGGATATATATACGCTTACCAAACAGCTTGATCCGACGAGGCCTGTAAACCTGTGCAGCGGCGGGGTGCTCACTGTCCATACGGATATCTGGACGGCTCATCATTATGAGCAGGATCCTGCGAAACTGAAGGATATCGTGTATAACGGGGGTAAAATGTATTCCCTCATGCCGCAGACCTATAAGGGAAGGATAAGAAATATAGGATTCAACGATGTGGGAGCCGGTACCACTTATGACTGGCAGGAGTATGACGGGAAAATGCCGTATATCCTTGATGAGTTCGGCGGCATCAAATGGGTGAAGGATCAGGACAGGCAGGCTGTCAATTCACAGACTGTGTCATGGGGATACGGTCAGGCTCCGCGTTCCCTTGAGGAATTCTATGCCCGTCTGGAGGGTATGGTGGATGCGTTGCTGTCCCTGTCCGGACAGATGTGCGGCTACTGTTATACCCAGCTTACTGATGTGGAACAGGAGGAAAACGGGGTTTATTTCTATGACAGGAGCTCGAAATTCGACATGTCAAGGATAAATGCGATATTCTCCAGGACGCCGGAAGGCTATGCGAACGGCCTTTAACAAAAACTTTACACTATTGTAGCATCATCATAGGGTAAATTGGATATCTTTGCAGAGAGGTCAACTCAAAAGGGTAATTTCTGCGTTACGCTTGCTTCGAAAATCCTCATGTGCACCAGCACACTGCGGTTTTCTCATCTTCGCAAGCCTTGAAATTCCTCCTTTGGGGTCAACCTCTCCTTAAATTGGTACTTATGGAGAAAGGTAAGATCCTTATTGTCGATGATGAGGCCGACATACGTGAAATCCTGCAGTTCAATCTTGAAAATGCCGGTTATGCTGCCGACTGTGCGGCTTCTGCTGAAGAGGCGCTGGAAAAACTCTCACCGGAACACAGCCTTATACTCCTTGACGTAATGATGGAAGGAATGTCCGGATTCAGAATGGCGGAAGTCGTCAGGAAGGAGAGGGAAAGCCGGGTACCTATCATTTTCCTTACTGCAAAGAATGCCGAGAATGATCTTCTGACAGGTTTCTCTGCCGGGGGAGACGACTATATCAGCAAACCGTTTTCCATTCATGAAGTGCTGGCCCGTATAAAGGCTGTGCTCAGACGCAGTTCTGCCATGGAAGAGGCGGAACCTGACAGTATTTCGTCCGGGAAAATACGCATTGACATGTCCAGGAAGATGGTATTCGCCGGAGATGCACCAGTCCTTCTCTCCAAGAAAGAATTCGAGATTCTGTGCCTTCTTGCCTCGCATGAGGGGAGAGTATATTCAAGGGAAGATATCATCAATGAATTATGGAAAGATGCCCCCTATGTGCTGGACCGTACGGTCGATGTCCATATAGCACGGATAAGGGCAAAGCTCGGCGAGTACAAGAATTATCTTACAAACCGTTCAGGATACGGCTACTGTTTCAGTCCGACAGAATAGGAGAAGCCTGCCATGGACAATTATGTTCGTATAGACATATTGCTGTATATCCTTTTGGCAGTAGTTGTCGTGACAGGTGTGGTATGGATTGTCGTGCACCGCAATTTCGGGCGGAGTATTCTGGACATGACGAAAAAGATAGACAGGGAGAAGGAAAAGTACCGGGAGATGAAGCAGCAGATGTCCAACAACATCGCTCATGAGCTCAGGACGCCTGTAAGCAGTATCAGAGGGTATCTGGAAACTTTGGCCACATGTCCGGATATCGATCCGGCCCGCAAGCAGCTTTTCATTGAAAGGGCGTATGCCCAGTCTATAAGGCTTTCCGATCTCATAAGGGATATCGCTCTCATATCCAAGATCGAGGAGGCATCCTCCAAGCTGGTGAAGGGAAATGTCAATCTCAGGAAAATTTCGGAAGAAGTTTTCGAGGAATTCAAGGAGGCGATTGCCGGTAACGGGGTAAATGTTGAAAACATGCTGCCTGCTGATCTTGAAATTGTCGCCAACAGGACATTGGTGTATGCCGTTTTCCGCAATCTTGTGGAGAACAGCCTCAAATACGGGGGTGAGCATATCACTGTGCACATAGAATGTTCCGGGCACAAGTCCGGCCTTTACCAGTTCAAATACTATGATACCGGAAAGGGCGTTGCCCGGGAGCATCTGAAACGGCTCTTCGAAAGATTTTACAGGGTGCAGGAAGGAAGGACGAGGGATGCGGGAGGATCGGGTCTCGGCCTTTCCATTGTCAGGAATGCAATATCATTCCATGGCGGGGACATTACAGCCCTTGCCCATCATGGCGGCGGCCTTGAGTACAGGTTTTCTCTGCACAGATGACAGGTTTTGCCGGGTAGTGGCCGGCAAGGTGACTTATGCGGATGCAGCCGTCATTCCTGTTCAGACAAGTTTCTTGCGGCCGGGGATGGTTTTCTCGGCTTCATACTCGTCAAGTGCGGCTTTCATGAGTTCCCGTCCTTTCCCGGAGATTTCCCGTGCCTTTGCATAGTCAGGAATGGCTCCGTATTCATCGAAAGGCATTCTTATCAGGATGTCCGGAGGTGTCAGTTGCAGCGAAAGCCTGGTGTTTACCATGTTCATCAGAGAGAATGTCCGTCCGAGAACTGTATGGAAAGTCTTTTCCGGGTCGGACAGATCATGATCCTCCCAACTGTTCTCCTGACTGATTTTTCTGACCTTGTCGACATCTATGGCATTGACATCGAAAGCCACAAGTATGTCTCCCGGTGTCCGGACCACACGGTTGAGCGGGATTACATTGGTTATTCCTCCGTCTATAAGAGTCCTTCCGTCAACTTTGGCCGGCCTGAAAAGAGACGGAATGGATATGGATGCCCTGATGGCCTGGAACAGGTTGCCTTTTTCGAATACGACTTCCTCTCCGGTATAGAAATCAGTCGCCACTGCCCTGTATGGAATCCCGAGTCCCTCTATATCGGTGTCGGGCACAATTTCCTTAAGAGCCTCCATTACTTTGTCTCCTTTTACAAGATGGCTCAGGCTCAATGAAATGTCCATCAGCGACAGAACTTTCCAGGCGTCAAGGTCGAACAGCCATTCTTTGACTTCGGCAAGTTTCCCGGCGGCATATATCCCGCCTACCAGGGAGCCTATTGATGTGCCTGCTATTGATGTTATCTCGTATCCGCGGCTCTCGAGTTCTTCAATGGCGCCTATATAGGCGAAACCTCTTGGCCCACCGCTTGAAAGGACCAGGGCGACTTTCTGTGACATAAGGAATCGAATTGTCCGCTAATATAAGAAATTAACGTCAATTCAGGATTACATTGCTGAAATATTCTTCCAGAATGCCCTTTGCCTTTGACAGCTGTTCCTGAGTGTTGAGGGGTGTACCTTCCAACCGGTACTCCCATCCGAGGGTTTCATACTTGTGTTTCCCGAGAGTATGGTATGGCAGAAGTTCGACTCTCTGCAGCATGCTGTATGCCTTGAAATGTTCCCCGAGTGCACGTATGTCTTCCTCGAAATCGCTCAGTCCGGGCACAAGCACATATCTGAGCCAGAAAGGCTTCGCGTGTTCCTCCATCCATCCGGCCGTTCCGAGTGTCCGGGTGTTGTCATGTCCGGTGATTTTCCTGTGTCTCGCAGGATTGAATTCCTTAACGTCAAGCAGTACGAGATCCGAGAGCGACAGCAGTTCTTCGACGTCCTTGTTCCAGATGCCTCCGTTAGTGTCTATGCAGACATTTATTCCGTTCTCTTTCAGCTTTCGGACTGCCGGTATCAGGCCGGCAGCCTGGACTGTAGGTTCTCCTCCGGAAAAAGTGACTCCGCCTTTCTTTCCGAAAAACGGTTTCTCTCTCAGGGCCCTTTCCACTATTTCTTCAGGTTCGGTCGGTGTCCCTCCTTCAAGACTTATCGTATCCGGATTCGCACAGTACAGACAGCGGAACGGGCATCCCTGAAGAAATACGACGAGCCTTATCCCCGGCCCGTCGTATGTTCCCAAAGATTCATATGAGTGTACTCTGATCGCCATCCTACATTGATTCATGGAAAGTCCTTGCGATGACCTCAAGCTGGTGCTCCCGGCTCAGTTTGGTGAAATTCACCGCGTAACCGGAAACCCTGATGGTGAGCTGCGGGTATTTTTCCGGATGTTCCATGGCGTCTTCGAGCATTTCCCTGTTGAGGACATTGACATTGAGGTGATGTGCCCCTTTGCTGAAATATCCGTCCATCATTGTCACGAGGTTGTCGATCTTGTCTTCATCCGTAGGTCCGAGGGATTTCGGTACGATGGAGAACGTATTGCTGATACCGTCCATGGCATCGTTGTAGTCCAGCTTCGCAACGGAACTCAGGGAAGCGATGGCTCCTTGACTGTCGCGTCCGTGCATCGGGTTCGCTCCAGGTGCGAAAGCCACTCCCTTGAGCCTGCCGTCCGGAGTGGCTCCTGTCTTTTTCCCGTACATCACGTTTGAGGTGATGGTGAGTATAGAGAGGGTAGGCATTGCATTCTTGTAGACAGGCAGTTTGCGCAGTTCCTCGTTGAAATATCTGACCAGGCCCTCCGCTATGCTGTCCACCCTGTCATCATCATTGCCATAGCAAGGATATTCACCTTCTATTTCGAAGGCGTCCGTGAGTCCGTCCGCATTGCGGTGCGCAGTTACCTTTGCATATCTGATAGCGGAAAGAGAGTCCGCGGCAATGGAAAGGCCGGCTGCCCCGTATGCCAGATTTATGGCCGGATCGGTGTCAATGAAAGCCATCTGGGACCTTTCATAGTCATATTTGTCATGCATGTAGTGGATGATGTTCATGGCCTCGTTGTATACTCTGGCCACCTCATGCAGCACTTTCTTGTAGTTTGCAAGCACTTCTTCATAGTCAAGCACATCGCTTTTGAGGGGTTCGATGCCGGATACCATCAGGGTCCCGGTGTTTTCGCATCGTCCTCCGTTTATGGCAAGCAGGAGAGCCTTTGCGAGGTTGGCCCGTGCGCCGAAGAACTGTATTGCCTTCCCGATGGCCTGATATGATACGCAGCATGCTATCCCGTAGTCATCACAGCCGCGTACCTTTTTCATCAGATCATCATTCTCATACTGTACGGAGCTGGTGTCAATGGATACCTTGGCACAGAAATCCTTGAAGCCTTCCGGGAGTTCCGGACTCCAGAGAACGGTCATGTTAGGCTCCGGTGCAGGTCCGAGATTATACAGGGTCTGCAGGAAACGGAAAGAGGTTTTCGTTACCTTTACCTTTCCGTCCTTGAACTTCCCTCCGATGGATTCCGTGATCCAGGTAGGGTCTCCTGCGAAAATCTCGTTGTAGGAATTCATCCTCAGATGTCTGACCATCCTGAGTTTCATCACGAACTGGTCAATGAGCTCCTGGGCGAATGTCTCGTCAATGATTCCGTGATTGAGGTCATACTGTATATATATGTCAAGGAAGGAAGACACATTGCCGAGAGACATGGCAGCTCCGTCCTGCTCCTTTACAGCTGCGAGATAGGCCATATATACCCACTGTACCGCTTCCCTGGCATTGAGTGCCGGTCGCCCGAGTTCCAGTCCGTACATTTCCCCGAGAACCTTGATTTCCCCGAGGGCCTTGATCTGGTCCGCAACCTCTTCCCGCAGGCGGATACGGGATTCCGTCATCGGGCCGGTAAGGGCTTTGAGGTCTTCCTTTTTCGCCTCTATAAGCCTGTCCGCACCATAGAGAGCCAGTCTCCTGTAGTCACCGATGATACGTCCTCTCGAATAGTTGTCCGGAAGCCCTGTCAGAAATCCCAAGGAACGGAATTTCCTGATTTCTTCCGTATAGACATCGAATACTCCGTCATTATGGGTCTTGCGGTAATGGGTGAATATCTTCTTTACTTCCGGGTCGAGCTCCATCCCGTTTTCCCTGCATGCCTTTTCGACTACATGCCATCCTCCGAAAGGCTTGATGGCTCTCTTGAGCAGTTCGTCGGTCTGCAGTCCCACAATGAGTTCGTTTTCCCTGTCTATGTAGCCGGCTGCATGTGAAGTTATCGTGGAAATTGTCTTTGCGTCGATGGAATGGACTCCTCCGTTGGCCCTTTCCTCTTCCAGAGCCTTAGTGCAGATTGCCCACAGTCTTTTGGTCCTCTCTGTAGGACCCTGCAGGAAAGAAGCGTCTCCCGTATATGGAGTTATGTTACGGTAAACGAAATCTGACACATCAATTTTGCCTGACCAGGCACCGTCTTTGAACTTTCCGTCGGTTGTCATATTTTTCTGCCTTTAGTTTTTCAGGGCGCAAAGATATGTCTATATTTTGAAAAATTCAAATTTACTTCCCATATTCGTGGAAAGTGCGTTCCAGGTGCCTGGCAGGCAGCTTTTGTCAGTGTAAGGTCTCTGTTTCCACGACTCTGCTGATGCGGCCGGCAATTACTTCAAAGGACTGTTTCTCCGTACCGTCCGATGCCGTATACTTGGAACTGCGGATCCGTCCGCATACATACAGGGGACATCCTTTTTCTATTATTTTCAGATCCGGGATAGCCTTGCTTTCCCAGGCGACGACATTGTGCCATGTGGTCTCTACGATACCTTCCCCTTCCTTGCCCTTGTACATGTAGTTGGTGGCAAGGGAAAATCTTGCCACATGGCCGTTTCCGGCTTCGGAGATCCGGACATTGCCGACATTTCCTCTCAATTCGATTCTGTTCAACTGTTCCATTGCTGTCTGTTTTTAATGTTATCCTTTCCCCACCTGTGCGCACTGCGGGATACGGCAAAGTAAGATAAAATATCCTTTGCCGCAGCGGTGACGGATACTGCCATGTACAGTTTTTTCTTTTTTCGTGCATCTTATCTTATGGCAGGATTTATTTTATCTTCCGGTATACGTTTCAAGGCTGTCTTTTAGGATATCCTGAAAAATTTTGTATCTTTTCGGGAATGCAATGATTTTCCGTGCATATAACGAAAAAGAAAAAGTTTCAGTCAAAAAGGTATAATTCCGTAAAATACGGTTGTTTCCTATTGTTCCATAACGGATATTTGAAAGAAAAAAGCTATGGGGTATGATTCAGGGACACGCATTGCGAGATGTCTGGAATGCGGAGACAGGATTGAATACGGGAGACAGGACAAGAAATTTTGCTGCGACACGTGCAAGAACAGATGGAACAACCGCAAGGCCAGGAGAAGCCGTACCGCAAGGATGAAGGTGCTTTCAGCATTAGACAGGAACTACAGGATTCTCGACAGGCTGCTGAAGACGGACTGTACCTCGATAAGTGTGGCCGAACTGAGACAGATGGGATTCAATTTCGATTATGTCACCTCATACCACAAAGTCAGGAGACATGATGAATTCGCGTGTTTCGATATCCTCTTTGTCGTCATGTCGGTCAATGTCATATCCATTTCCCGGATAGGTCAGGCCTCCGGAAAGGGAAAATTACAGGATATTTCATTAAATTTGCAGAATGTCCCGCACAGGGAAAAATGACAGGTATTATGAAACAGACACTTGCATCGGCTTGTGCCGTATTTTTGGTTTTTACGTCTTGCAATATGGAAAATCCTCTGCTCGTAGAGTCGGCTCTTCCTTACGGAGCCCCACAGTTCGATAAAATCAGGAATGAACACTATCTTCCTGCATTCAGGGAAGCCGTCAGCCAGGCAAAGGCTGAGATAGATGCGATTGTGGATAATCCGGAAGATCCGGATTTCTTCAATACCATAGAGGCCCTCGAATACAGCGGAAGGGCTCTTGACCGGGTTTCTGGAATATTCTATAATCTTAATGAAGCCGATACAGACGAGGAGATGCAGTCCATAGCGGAGGAGGTGTCGCCTCTGATGACGGAGTACTCCATGTATGTCTCCCTTAACGAAAGACTTTTTGAAAGGGTCAAGGCTGTGTACGAGAGACGGTCTGCAATGGCCCTTGACCCGGATCAGGAGAAACTTCTGGAGGAGACATACAGGTCTTTTGTCAGGAGAGGAGCCAACCTCTCCGGCGAGGACAAGACTCTTTACAGCAAATATTCCGAGGAACTTTCCCTCCTGTCTCTGCAGTTCCAGAAGAACAGTCTTGCCGCGACGAATGCCTTTTTCATAAATGTGACGGATCCTGCCGAACTGGCGGGGTTGCCGCAGTATATGAAGGATATGGGGAAAGAGTACGCCAAAGAAAGAGGTCTGGAGGGATGGGTGTTTACCCTTGATTATCCTTGCTATGCCCCGTTCATGAAATTCTGTGTCAGCAGGGACCTGAGGAAAAGGATGTATATGGGAAGGAGCATGATTTCGGTCGGGGGAGAGTTCGATAATACGGAGACGGTGCGGAAAATCGTTGATCTGAGGATGAAGATTGCTTCTCTGCTCGGATATGGGACCTATGCGGATTATGTTCTGGAGGAGAACATGGCCCGGACGAAAGATGCGGTAGAGGAGTTCCTTGGCCGGCTGCTTGAGCCGTCGCTTCCGTATGCGAGGAAGGAAGTGAATGAAGTGTATCAGTATGCTGTCAGGCATGGCTTCGGCGGAGAGGAACTTATGCCATGGGATTTCACATTCTGGGCGGAACGGTACAAGGAAGCTGAATTCGCATTCAACGAGGAGCAGCTCAAACCGTATTTCAGGCTTGACAACTGTATAGATGCGGTGTTCGGTCTCGCAGGGAAACTGTATGGAGTGACTTTCGAGGAAAGGCCGGACATACCCGGATACCACAAGGATGTCAAGGTATATGATGTCAGGGATGCGGACGGGACCCATCTGGCTCTGTTCTATGCCGATTTCTTCCCGCGGGAGAGCAAGAGAAGCGGAGCCTGGATGACTGAATTCAGAGGCCAGAGTATATATAATGGTGTGGAGGAGCGTCCGTTTGTCAGCATAGTGACCAATTTCACGAAGCCTGTAGGCGATGCTCCGTCACTGATCACGCATGATGAATTCACTACATTCCTGCATGAGTTCGGCCATGCCCTGCACGGGATGTTTGCCAAGGGAAGATACGGCTCTCTTACAGGGACCAATGTATCGCGTGATTTCGTGGAGCTTCCGTCGCAGATAATGGAGAACTGGGCCTATGAACCTGAATATCTGGACTCTTTTGCCAAGGATTACAGATCGGGAGAGGTCATTCCGGCCGAGTTGATAGACAAGGTGGTAGCCGCCAAGAATTATCTCTCGGGATATTATCAGGTAAGGCAGCTGCAGTTCGGGATCATAGACATGGCATGGCATACTCTGACGGAACTTCCGGAAGAAGGAACCGTAGAGTTCGAGAAAGAGTCGATAGGGAAGTGCGCGGTATTGCCGGAGGTGCAGGGAACGGCCATTTCACCTTCTTTCGGACATATCTTTTCAGGCGGGTATGCTGCCGGGTATTATTCCTATAAGTGGGCCGAGGTACTGGAGGCAGATGCGTTCTCCCTTTTCAAGGAGAAAGGCATATTCAACAGGGATGTGGCCGCTTCGTTCCGTCATAATGTCCTTGAAAAGGGAGGCAGCATGGATCCTGCGGTCCTGTACAGGAATTTCAGAGGCCATGATCCGCAGCCGGAGGCCCTGCTGGAAAAGCTCGGACTTACCGGGGAGTAGCCCTCGGTTCCGCTTCAGAAAACGCCGGTACTCCGGGTTTTGTCTAAGACATAATTATTTAGGCGCGATCTTGTATAGGAAGCCTGCTATGAAGGCATAGACGATATTCGGAAACCACATGGCCAGTCCGGGCGGCATGGCTCCGGTATGGACAAACATCTGGCTGAATCTAAGGAAGAGTATGTAGGTGAAGGCCAAGGCAATGCCTATGGCGATGTTCCAGCCGATGCCTCCCCTGCGTTTCTTGGAAGACAGGGCAACCCCCATTATTGTCAGGATGAATGCGGAGAAAGGCATCGCAAAACGGGTGTGTTTCTCGATCTGGGCGAGTTTGACATTGGCGTCTCCGCGCATCTTCTGTGTCTCGATCAGTTCGTTGAGCCTGCGGTAGGACAATGTCTCCACAGTATGCTTCCGCATGTAGAAGTCGCTTACACTCAGATTGATGACGGTATCGAGCTCCCTCCCGCTGCGGATATGGTCCTTAAGGTCATCGGTATAGTCCCGGATAAAGTACTTTTTAAGTCTCCATCCGCTGAATGTGCTGTCCCACACGGCTGTTTCGGCCGAAATCTTGGATACGAGCTTGTTGTCCTCTATTTTTTCGAGAGTGAAGCGGTAGGCGGTATTGTTCCATGTGCTGAAGGATTCCACGAATACGAATTCTCCCGGAGAAATCTGGTAATGGACGTTCCGTCCGGTGATTACATTGCCGTGGCCTCTGATATATTTGGCCTCGAACTCTCCTCTCTGCGCATTTGCGTTCGGAATGATGAACAGATTGAGACTCAATGAAAAGAGGGCTATCAGAGCAGCGGAGACGATATATGGCACCATCATTCTGTGGAAGCTGATGCCGCAGGAGAGAATAGCCACGATCTCCGAGTTGGCAGCCATCTTGGACGTGAAGAAAATCACCGTTATGAACACGAACAGGGGGCTGAACATGTTCATGAAGTACGGGACGAAATTCACGTAATAGTCGAAGATGATCTCTTTCAGCGGAGCTTCATTGCTTACGAAGTCGTCGATTTTCTCGCTTATGTCGAAAATGATTACTATTCCGATTATGAGCAGCAACGCTATGAAGAAGGTCATTATGAACTTCTTCATTATGTACATATCGAGAATTCTCGGTTTGAGGTCTAATCTTCCCATGTCCGTGCTGCCTGAGTTTGTGTTACGTATCCTTTTATGGGTGTCAGAGTCTTGTCATGACGCGTTTGACTACGCTGTCTTTCCATTTCCTGAAATCTCCTTCCTGTATGTGCAGCCTTGCCTGACGCACTATGTCGAGGTAGAAGGCGAGGTTGTGTTCGCTTGCTATCTGTCCTGCAAACATTTCCCCGGCTACGAACAGATGTCTGAGGTATGCCTTGGAATATGTCCTGTCGACAAATGATGTGCCTTCAGGATCGATGGGGGAGAAGTCTTCCGCCCATTTGAGATTGCGCATGTTCATGATGCCGTTCCATGTGAACAGCATCCCGTTGCGCCCGTTGCGTGTAGGCATTACGCAGTCGAACATGTCCACGCCCCTTTCTATTGCTTCCAGCAGGTTTGCCGGAGTCCCCACGCCCATGAGGTATCTCGGCCTGTCATCGGGAAGTATCGGGCATACTGTCTCCAGCATTTCATACATTTTTTCCGTCGGTTCACCTACTGCAAGTCCTCCGATTGCATATCCCTCCCTGTCGAAGGCGGCGGCATGTTCCACGGCGGCCTTGCGCAGATCCGGATATACACATCCCTGGATAATAGGGAAGAGCGCCTGGGAGTATCCGTACAGAGGTTCCGTCGCATCGAAATGACGGATACATCTCTCCAGCCATGCCTGTGTCCTCAAAAGGGATTCTCTGGCATATCTGTAGTCTGCGTCTCCCGGAGTGCATTCGTCCAAAGCCATGACTATGTCCGCTCCGATTACCCTCTGGGTATCCATATTGTTTTCAGGGGTGAAAGTATGGCGGGAACCGTCGATATGCGACGAGAATGTCACTCCGCTTCCGTCTTTTGCGAATTTTCTGATAGGGGCAAGCGAGAACACCTGAAAGCCGCCGCTGTCTGTCAGGATAGGTCTGTCCCAGGAGATGAACCTGTGCAGTCCTCCGGCAGCCCTTAGGGTCCCGAGTCCGGGACGGAGATAGAGATGATAGGTGTTGCCGAGTATGATTTCGGCTCCTATGTCCTCTTTCAGATCCCTGTGATAGACTCCTTTGACGGAGCCTGCCGTTCCCACAGGCATGAATATGGGTGTATGTATTTCGCCGTGGTCGGTCGTGATGGTCCCGCATCTTGCGCCCGACTGCGGATCGGCTGCTGTCTTTACAAACTTCATCTTGTCTCCTCCGTGGCTGTATTGCCCTTCCGATTATGCATTCAGGCTTCAAAGATAGCAAAAATTTCGCTCTGCTCGGAATTTGACCAAATTCTTAGTATCTTTGCTGACCTGCGGCATGCAGGAATGTGCACATAATTATTACAGACAGGACTAATATGGATAAAGCGGTACGTATCAGGCTGATCCTGATGAATTTTCTACAGTGGGCAGTGTGGGGGGCATATCTCACTTCGATGGGCAATTACCTTGGCAAGGCGGGTCTCTCGGATCATATAGGGTGGTTCTATTCGATGCAGGGGATCGTTTCCATTTTCATGCCTGCGATAATAGGAATAATAGCCGACAAGTATGTCCAGGCACAGAGACTTCTCGGTTTCTGTCATCTGATAGCAGGAGCGGCGATGATTGCGGCAGGATATTACGGACTGTCTGCAGGAGCTGATGTCAGGTTCGGCATACTGTTCCCTCTATATACGGTCAGCGTCGCCTTTTACATGCCGACGATTGCCCTGTCCAATTCCGTCGCATTCAAGGCACTGGTCAAGAACGGGTTCGATACGGTCAAGGATTTTCCTCCGGTAAGGGTATTCGGTACGGTGGGCTTCATATGCAGCATGCTGTTCGTCAATTTCATGACTGACAGTTCCGGAATCCAGTTCCAGGAGACGTACAACCAGTTTTTTGTTTCCGGAGTTATCGGCGTGGCTATGTTTTTATATTGCTTTACCCTGCCGGCATGTCCGGTGAACCGTGAGGTGACGACCGTCAGTATCGCTGATGCGCTGGGGGCCAAGGCATTCCGTCTGTTCAAGGATAGAGGGATGGCGACATTCTTCATATTCGCAATGCTTCTTGGAGTCGCGCTCCAGATTACCAACGGATATGCGAATCCGTTCATCAATCATTTCAAGGCTTTGCCGGAATTCGCGGACGCTTGGGGAGCCCGCAATGCGAATGCCCTGATTTCCATATCTCAGATGTCCGAGACGCTCGGAATACTCCTTATTCCTGTAGCCATGAGATTCTTGGGAATCAAGAAGGTGATGCTTACGGCGATGATAGCCTGGGTGTTCCGTTTCGGACTGTTCGGGCTCGGGGATCCTGGATCCGGAGTGTGGATGTTCATCCTTTCCATGATTGTCTACGGGGTGGCCTTCGATTTCTTCAACATTTCCGGAGCTCTTTATGTCGAGCAGCGTTCATCTGACGGGATCAAGTCAAGCGCGCAGGGACTGTTCATGCTGATGACCAACGGGATAGGTGCATCGATCGGAATGATATGTGCGCAGGTGGTCGTCAATCATTTTACTTATGCGCAGGAAATAGGCGGGGAATTCTATACGATGGGCAATTGGAGCGCAGCCTGGTTTGTCTTTGCCGGATATGCGCTTGTCGTGGCCATTTTGTTCGCCATCTGTTTCAGGAATCCGGGCAAGGGCCCTTATTCCAAGATTGCCTGATGTAGGTGTGTTAGAATTGCAAACTGCTGCGTTATTATCGGGCTTCGGGCTAAGTCATTTACGGAAGTAAACTCCTGTCGCCCTCACCCTCAATGTCTTGCATTTTATCAATTCTAACACACCTAAAGAAGTTGACCCCAAGGGTACTTTCTTCGTTACGCTTGCTTCGAAAATCATCATGTACGACAGTACATTGCGGTTTTCTCACCTTCGCAAGCCTTGAAATTTCTCCTTTGGGGTCAACCTCTTTCTCTGTGTTTCAGACGTTCAGGACGCTATCCTGTGCCGCTTCGAACAGGATCCGGTCCGTCTGTGGTTCCGGCATATACTGATGTTTATTCGACGAATGTGCACCAGCCGAACGGATCTTCGATTTCTCCGTACTGGATGCCGGTGATCATCCTGTAAAGCCTGAGGCTTTTCGGGCCGCATTCGGTGTCCGAATAGAAAGAGTACCTCTTGCTTATCGTCTCGTCTTCGAGCTTCACCTTGTCATCGATGTAGGATACCGGTGTGATGACTACGGCAGTGCCGCATTCCCCGACCTCTTCAAAGGTGGCCATCTCCTCTACAGGGACCGGCCTTCTCTCGACTGTCATCCCGAGATGTTCAGCTACAGTAACGAGAGACTTGTTCGTTATGGAAGGAAGGATGGAGTCTGACAGAGGAGTCACATAGGTGTTGTCCCGTATGCCGAAAAAGTTGGACGAATTGAATTCGTCGATATATTTGTGCTCTGCCGGGTCGAGATGAAGTACGGCAGAGTATCCCTGTCTGTGAGCGATGTTGAGGGCATACAGGGAAGCCGCGTAGTTTCCGCCCACCTTGAAGCGCCCTGTCCCGTACATTGCGGCCCTGTCATGGTTCCTTGCCACTACGGCATTGCATGGCTGGAGGGTGCCTCCTACATATGCCCCTACAGGGGAACACAGCATGTACAGAGTCACTTCATCGGAGGATTTGACACCGAGCTGGGGGTTGGAGCCGATAAGGGTCGGCCTGATGTAGAGCGAGGCGTTATGTCCGTAAGGTGGCAGGTAATCGATGTTTTCCTTGACAAGACGTTTGCACATCGACACGAAAAGCTCTACCGGCGGTTCCGGAATGAACAGCGATGCTGCGGAAGACTGGAGTCTTCTGGCGTTCTCCTCAGGTCTGAAGATGCGGACTTTGCCGTCCTTGCCTCTGAATGCCTTGAGTCCTTCGAAGCATTCAATGCTGTAGTGAAGGCAGCCGGCAAATGCGCTCATTGATATGTTGTCATCGGTGAGGCTCTCGACCTCGCCCCATGCACCGTCCTTGTAGATGCATCTGAGGATTGTCGCAGTACGTCTGTATGCGAATCCCAAATTGTCCCAGTTCATGTTCTCCATAATCAGATAAGGATTTCAAGTAATTTGTTATTTTCGTTTATATATTCGTAAAGTACATTGTTGGCTTCCATCCTTTTGAGAAGGGCGTGGAAATCGTCCTTGCTCGCCACTTCGATTCCGATTAGGGCCGGACCCTCCTCTTTGTTGGTCTGCTTGATGTACTGGATATACACCAATTCATCCGTAGGTCCGATTATGTCGCGGATGAACGAAAGGATGGCTCCGGGGCGCTGGGGGAAATTCACTATGAAATAATGCTTCAGACCCTCATAAAGTATGGATTTTTCCCGGATTTCCTCCATGCGGATGATGTCGTTGTTGCTGCCGCTGACTATACAGCCTACCCTCTTGCCGTGGATGTGGTCCGCATAGAACCGCAGGGCGGCTACGGAAAGGGCTCCGGCTGGCTCGACTACTATCGCATTCTTGTTGTACATCTCTATGATAGTGGTACATACAGCGCCTTCCGGAATGGTGATGATGTCGTCCAGAACCTGACGGCACACCTCGTATGTAAGTTCTCCCGCCTTCTTTACGGCCGCTCCGTCCACGAACTTGTCTATGGTGTCGAGTTCCGTGGCATGTCCGTTCTCTATCGAAGCCTTCATGCTGGCGGCTCCTGCCGGTTCCACTCCGATGATTTTCGTCTCGGGCCATTTCTGTTTCAGATAGGCCCCTACTCCTGATGCCAGACCTCCGCCTCCGATCGGGATGAATACATAGTCGAGCGGCTGCTCCATCTGCCGGACCATTTCATATGCTATGGTGCCCTGGCCTTCGATTATCTTCCTGTCATCGAAAGGCGGGATGAATGTCTTTCCGCTTCTTTTGGTATATTCGATGGCTGCCGAATTGGCTGCGTCGAATGTGTCGCCCGTGAGCACGATGTCCACATATTCCTTGCCGAACATCTTCACCGAGTCTATCTTCTGCCGCGGCGTCGTGGTCGGCATGTAGATGGAACCCATGATATGCAGCTTGTTGCAGGAGAATGCAACTCCCTGGGCATGGTTCCCGGCGCTGGCACAGACAATCCCGTATTTGAGCACTTCCGGAGACAGCGACCTTATCTTGTTGTACGCCCCCCTTATCTTGTATGAGCGGACCATCTGGAGGTCTTCACGTTTCAGGTACACCTCGCAGTCGTATCTGTCGGACAGGTTCGCGTTTTTCTGCAACAGGGTCGGTTCCAGTATTTCGGAAAGGGTTTCCGCCGCTTTCTCTATATCCGTTACTGACGGGAAGTAATTTTCTTTGGCCATGGCATATAATTGACAAACAAACTCCAAATTTACAAAAAATCAGGAAACTGGTTTGAAATTTTCTACAGAAATCCGTATCTGTCAGTCAAGGACAATGAGGGCAATGGAGGGGTGGCTGAAGGTGAGCCGTACTGTGTCTTCGACGGCACGGTTGAGGGTGGCTTGCCACCAGTTGTCGAAAATGACATTGTCGGTAGGGTACTGAAGGCCCTGCGAAGTTATCCTGAGACTGTTGTCGGGAGAGAAAACCGAGACAGTCCTTCCCTGTCCGCAGTCGATTTCGGTGCTGTCCGTGACGGGGAATATGGTGGCGTAGTCGGAGACCATCTGTATCCGGAGCCCCATGGCATCGAGGTCGCGCTCCCGCGCATATTCCATCAGGAGGGACATGTTACCTATGGTGTGGTCTTCCCGCTTGCCGGTGGCGGCAAGGAAAAAGATGTCGGAGACGTCACGGAAGTTGTCGGCCACGTAATTGAAGGCCTTGGTCTGGTCATTGGTCTCCTGTTCGGGATTGCGGACTGTCAGATGGCTGTATTTCGCCTGGTCCGCAGCGGAAAGGGAGTCCATGTCTCCGACGATTGCATCGGGAAGCCTTCCGCTGCCGCTGTCCCGGACATGTTTCATGTATCTCCTGAATGCTCCGTCACAGCATACGATATAGTCTGCCTGTGACAGGATGTATAGCGGATATTCTTTTCTCGGGAACTGTCCGTTCCCTATTATTACGGCTGTCTTTCCCATAATCAAGTTGCATTTCAGGCATTCCTGACATTTGCAAGGATGGCTGCTGACGTTCCCTGCGTTGTCCCGTAAGATGTCGGGTTGCGGAATCCTATTAGGAAATCCTTGACGTCCATCCTGCGTTTCCCTGAGAGCTGCAGATCCTTTATGGCAATGGCACCGTCGGTGGTCGTTATGGCCATGTATGTCTTCCCGTCGGAGAGCACGGTGCCTGGAACAGCTTCTTCAAGTCCGTTCTCAGCCAGCATTTTCCGGTAGTCGTCTCCCGTTACCTGTTCCCCGAAGAATATTTTCATCTGGACAGGGCTGTTCCCCTCTGACGTGAGTCCGGTGAATGCTGCCGGTGCAGGGCTGAGTCCGCGTATGAGGTTGTAAATGTGTCTGGTACTGTCGTTCCAGTCGATATGACAGAGTTCCCGGCTGAGTTTCGGGGCCGGATGAAGCACTTCAGATCCCTGGATGAAACTCTTCTGCAGTCGCAGTTCTATGTCCTTGTCGATGATTGAGTCGACGGTCTGGACGACTACTTTCGCCCCGGTTTCCATGAGTTTGTCATGCACGTCTCCGGCCGTGTCGGTATCGAGTATCCTGCACTGCTCTCTGTATATGATATGTCCGGTATCCATCCCGTCATCGATCATGAAGGTCGTCACTCCGGTGATGTGTTCCCCGTTGATAACTGCCCAGTTGATAGGAGCTGCGCCCCTGTACTGCGGCAGGAGGGCTGCATGGAGGTTGAAAGTCCCGAGTCTCGGCATTTCCCAGACAGCTTTAGGAAGCATCCTGAACGCCACTACCACGAAAAGGTCGGCCTTCCATGCCTTCAGCCTGTCGAGGAATTCCGGATCTTTAAGAGAGACCGGCTGGAGAACCGGGATATTGTGTTCAAGGGCATATTTTTTCACCGGGCTTTCGTGGACTTTCAGCCCGCGCCCGCTGGCCTTGTCCGCCACGGTCACTATCCCGACTATGTTGTACCCGTTTTTCCTGAGTTCATCCAGCGGTGCCACCGCGAATTCAGGCGTACCCATGTAGACGATACGGGTCTTCCGGAGCCGTCCGAGTATGGCATTCCTGAGTTTCTTTACTATGGAGGTCATTTTGTCCATATTCAGTATTGACGAATCGTTGATGGCTTTGTATGTAAGGAACATTCCGAGAGGAAACAGCACATAGGATGAAATGAACACTCCCATGGCGGCTGAGACTGCGCCGTCATTGGCCAGTTTGGTGCCGGTGATGTCGATCACCCAGTACAGCACGAAGAACAGGACGGAGATTATGGCCGGTGTACCGAGTCCTCCTTTCCTTATCAGGGCTCCGAGAGGTGCCCCTATGAAGAAGAAAATGAAGCAGGCCAACGAGAGTGCGAATTTCTTGAGAATCTCCACATCGATTCTTCTCAGGAGGAAGGTATAGTGATATGTCTCCCTTGAGAAGGTCGTCAGGGTGGAAATGTATTCGTTCACGCTGTTGAGGGCTTTCTCCCGCACACTTATTTCCTCATCTATGTCCTTGAGTTCGATGGAGCCGTAGTCGAAGACCGCTTCCACCTCCTTTTTCCTGGCGGTATCGAGCTGCTCGTTGTATCTGAACGCCCTGCCGGTTCTCAGACTGTTCAGCTGGTCTTCACGGGTCGTGGCCGCGAGTCCTCCTATGGAATCCTGGCTGTGTTCCAGCTGTTTGAGGTTCATGGATTTGACTTCATCATCGAATCTCGTGTCCTCCGATTTCTGGAAGGCATAGTTTTCCAATGGAATGACCAAGGACTGCTTGTCGAAGTCTATTTTCTGAAGCTGCAATGTCGTGTCCCGGAATTTCCTCGTATTGGTCTCTTCGTAGTTCTCCCCGCTGTACATCGTGAAAGTCAGGGCCTTCTTGTCCTCCGTCATTTTCATCATGGCCGAGTCCGCAAGGGTCAGGCTTGTGTTGCCCTTGTTCCCCGTATGGTTGTAGACCATGACCCCGTACATCATTCCGGTCTCGTCGTCCCTTGTGTCCACTCTCAGCACATATCCATCTATACCGTCGTAGAATGTCCCCGTCGGGATCTTGATTTCCTCCTTGGTCCTTCCGATGTCGTCCCTTAAAGTGAATATCTTGTTGTATGCTATGGGAATGAGGTCATTGGAAATGAAGAATGCCCCTACGCTTATGACTGCCGATGCGCATATCAGCGGTATCAATACCCTTCTCAGCGATATTCCCGCAGCCTTTATCGCCAGCAGTTCATTGTTCTCTCCCAATGTGCCCAATGTCATCATCGAAGCCAGCAGTGTGGCGAGCGGCAGCGACAACGGTATCAGAGTGATGCTACCCCAGCCCAGGAATTCCAGGATAACCTTCATGCTCAGGCCTTTGCCGACCAGTTCGTCTATATACAGCCACAGGAACTGCATCATCAGGATGAAGATGACGACAAGCAGGATCGCGATGAACGGTCCTATGAATGATTTAAGTATGAACTGGTCCAGTTTCTTCATTCCCTGGTCTGAATTAATGGCATCTGCGTCGTTGTCATCGTCATTCAAGCCTCACAGCCGGCAGGCTGCTGCGGCTTTCATTCCTCGACGGCCTTGCATCTGCGTATTAATTCAGACCAGGCCGTCCTGAGTATAGGCATCTGCGTCGTTGTCATCGTCATTCAAGCCTCACAGCCGGCAGGCTGCTGCGGCTTTCATTCCTCGACGGCCTT
>CALUPB010000012.1 GCA_944322585.1 uncultured Bacteroidales bacterium
CTCTCCCCGTTCCAGGTCTGCGGAGTTTCAGCAGACCTGGAACACTCACCCCTGCCGGAGCGTTCTCTGCGGCCTCTCCCCGTTCCAGGTCTGCATCGTTTCGACAGACTTGGAACACTCACCCTCGCCAGAGGCCTCTCTATGGCCGGTTGCCGTTCCAGGTTTGCGGAGTTTCAGCAGACTTGGCACACATTCCCCTGCGGAGCATTCTCTGCGGCCTCTCCTCGTTCCAGGTCTGCATCGTTTCGACAGACTTGGAACACTCACCCCTGCCGGAGCGTTCTCTGCGGCCTCTTTCCGTTCCAGGTCTGCACTTTTTCGACAGACCTGGCACACTCACCCTCGCCAAAGGCTTCTCCATAGCCTGCCGCCGTTCCAGGTCTGCTGTCGTTTCAGTACTTGATAATCACTTCCTGGGAATTCGTCCATGCGGTTTCACGGTATGTTTCTTCCCTGTCACCCCAGTCTACGGTAAGATCCCAGTAATATTTCTTGCCGTCTACCCGGATTTCGTAGTTGTCCGGATCATAATTCGTGATATTGCCGCTTTGACGGTAATGCACCCGTTCTACTGGTGTTTCCATGGAAATCAGACTCAGGCAGTCTTCCGGTCCCTCGAAAACATATGTGATATCGGGTTCACCGTCATCGTAGTAATACCCTTCCTTTTCTACCGGTTTGTTCAGATCGTCTTCGCTTACTGTAAGCATCATGTCAGGAGTTTCGTACGCTTCGTCCCAATATGCCGGGTATGTATAATCCGTGCAACGGGTACCTAACATGCCGATGATGCCGAGCGGGGCGATACTGCTGCCGTAACCTCCTGTTATAAGCCAGTTTATATCAATATTGCCTGTGTTTGGATAGGAAGAATAGAGGTAGTCCGTATCATAATAGTCCTTATGTACGCGGGTAATGTTCCCGTCTGTCCATGTGTACTCTGTGTCGGATTCGGAATAACCGTCAGGGCGGTCCTTTACGTGGACAAGCCGACCGGTATTGTCGTATGTGAGAATGATTTCCGAATTGTATCCCGAGCCGTTGCCCGTTTCAGTGTATTTTACTTCTGATGCGCGGCCTTCGCTGTCGAGTATGGCTTCTATTGATATCCCGTCATCTCCGGTGATGTTGACTGTTCCGTCTCCGTAAGATATTGTGTAGTAATACATGCCGACCTCATCATCGTAAGTGCTGTGGCCCTGCATCGTTATGACCCTGCCTTCGTTGTCGTATTCGAATGTGAAATTGTCTTCATCTTCGTCTGTCGGGTCGAGAATCGTAACCTGACGGATATATGTGGCAGGTATCTGGACCGGTTCGTCCGTTTCGTCTCCTCCGGATATTTCGCCGTCGGTTCCGAGCTGTATTACCTGTACTGTCTGAAACTTGTCTCCTGAAGAAATGTCAATGAAAGCGCTGCGGCTCTCCGGGTTTTCATTAGGAGTGGCGGAAATGGTAATTGTATGCTGCTTGGCGTCGCCTGACGTCGGACTGACGGTAAGCCAGCAGGTGCCGCTGTCTATGCCGTCGTCAGTGCGGACGCTGGCTGCCCAGGCAAACGGGGGGGTAAATGTAAGGGATGTTTCTCCTCCGGAAGACGGCAGGATTCCAGGCTCCGAATCGATGCTGATATCCTGTCCGAGGTCGCTGCATCCGGCAACAAGCAGAACTGATGCCCCGATTGATGCAAAAAATGAATGAAGTTTCATGTCAGTTTTATTTAACGATAGTTTGACAAATATAGCAAGAAGCCGAGAGCAGAGCAAGTTTATTTGCTTTACGGTGCAACCGTATAAATGCCGATGACAAATATCGGCCAGAAACAGAGAGCGATACAAGTTTACTTGCGATTACAGAGGCGCAACTGTATATATGGCGTCGGACAAATATCGCAGAAGCCATTTCGTGTTGGTGCCTTCATCCGTTCCAGGTTTGTCAGGATTGCGCAGACCTGGAACGGTGACATGCCCCAGGAGTACTTCAAAGCGGGTGTGGTGTTCCAGGTCTGTCAGAATTGCGCAGACCTGGAACGCGTGGCATTCTCAGTGAGCGGTTCCCTGTGGAATTACGACGATATTATGGTTTTCGCGGCCACATTGATGAGCATATCCTGTCAAACGGCGATGATATGTGCCCCGACGCGGCCTCATCGATATGCATATTCCTTCGGAATTGCGATGCCATACGCACTGACCTGCGATATATGCTTCCTGCAATGTTTGATAATCCTTATCAGTAATTGGACCCTTGAGAAAATAAGGGGTAATTATTGCGGATAAGCATTTGTTTCATTGTGCGTATCACCGAAAATACCAGAGATAATTGACTATGGAAGCGGACAGGTACGGATAATCATTAAAGTTTTTGCTAATTTTGAGGCTTGGATATGGACTTGACTTCCGCAAATGCGAAAGACCTCATTGGAGAAAGACGGACCGACCGTACAGAGTGGGCTCAAGAGGGGCTTTCAAGGCTTGCTAAGCTAAGAAAGCAGCAGTGCCGTATATGAGGAATTTCGGATCAAGTGCAATGCAGACGTGCCCTTTTGAGCCGCCCCTTAGGGGAGAGGTGACATAGACATAGTTTGTGTGGTGGAAAGAAGTTTCGCAAGCCGCACAAATCCGCGAATATCAGTACAATTATGAAATTGCGAAACTTGAAATAAGAATTGGAATGAAACTTATTACACATATAGAGTATCATACGGTGTGGGGAGAGACGCTTGCGCTCAGGGTCCGGGGCAAGAGCTATCCTATGGAATATACCCCGGGAGATATCTGGGTGGCGCGAATCGGCCGGCTGCATCCCGGACAGCGGTTGGAGTACCGATATGAAGTATATCAGGATGGTGTCTGTACAAGGACTGAATGGTTCTCGCATTGTGTCCAGCTGCCCTCCTGTAATGCTCCGGTGTCGGTACCGGCAGTACAGTCTCTGGAAAAGGCACATCATCTCATCGCTTCTGGAACTGTTTCTGATGACGTGACGGATTCGGTATCTGCGGGACAGACCCATAGGCCGGCATTACATGCCATATTGCCGGAAGCCGTTTCACGTAACGCAACGGTTCCGGAGATCCTGTCCGGTGGAGGCGAGATATTGTCGGTCGGGAAGAATGTTGTAGAAATCCGTGATGTCTGGTCCGATGTCCCTGCCGGCCTCCCTTTGCATTCGGCTCCGTTTGCCGAAGGGATTTTTCGGGACGATGGATGCATTTCACCGGAGGGTGGATGCTTGTCGTCTGAAGGCGGATGTCCTGTCGGAAAATCATTCGGCATCGGCAAGTGCGGAACCACAGACAATCTCGGATCCTACGGGGAGACAGGACTTTATGGAAATGAAGAGGAGGCCGGATCTTATGGAAACGGCAGTCCGGAAGCCGCTTCCGTACGGAGAGGGGTGTGGAAAGCGGCAGGGACGGCAATCCCTGTATTTTCCCTCAGGTCGGAGAATGGTTTCGGGGTAGGTGAATTCAATGACCTGAAACTGCTTGTGGACTGGGCTGCTGCTACCGGCCAGAAAGTCATCCAGCTTCTTCCGGTCAATGATACTACGATGACTTGGACGTGGAGAGATTCATATCCGTACAATGCCTGTTCCAGTTTTGCCCTTCATCCGCAGTTTATCCATCTGCCGTCAGCCGGTGTCGTGGAAGATGATGAGTATTATAGATTGCAGAAAGAACTGAATTCATTGCCGGAACTGGATTACGAAAGGGTCAACCGTGAAAAGCACAGGTTTCTTCGCATGGCATTCGAAAAGTCGGGCAGGAAAACGCTTCAGACAGAGACTTTCAAATCCTATGTCAGGGAGAACAGCGAATGGCTTTTGCCTTATGCTGTTTATTGCGTGTTGAGAGACCGGTTCGGGACGGCTGATTTTACCCGGTGGCGCACCGGAGCCAATGATTGCCGGTTCGCATCCTGTTCTGATGTAGAGTCCGGGAGCACGGCATGTCAAAGTCAGGATTGTGGCGGCTCTGCATTCCGTTCTGTAGCAGATCCCATGAGCGCGACATGCCAAAGTCAGGATTGTGAGGGCACTGCATCCTGTTCTGCTGCAGAGCCCATGAGCGCAACATGCCAAATTCCGGATGGCGGCGGCTCCGTTTCCTGCTCCTCTGTCGGGCCCGGGACTGCCATACGCAGTAGCCTGGATATAGGATCCGGAATATTCCCCGGTCAGGATATCGGGGGTGATACAGCTTCCGGGACTGCGGACTGTCCGGCAGCGGCTTCGGATTATTCCGTATACGACAGGGAGACGGTCATGTCATTCGCCGCGGAACACCGGGAAGATGTGGAATACTGGTATTTTGTACAGTACCATCTTCATATGCAGTTGCTGGAATCCCGCAATTATGCGCATTCGAAAGGCGTGATTTTCAAAGGGGATCTTCCTATCGGCGTCAGCAGTAACAGCGCGGATGCGTGGATGGACAGAGACCTTTTCAATATGGATTCATGTGCAGGAGCACCTCCGGATGCCTTTTCAACCGAAGGGCAGAACTGGGGTTTCCCTACATACAATTGGGACGTGATGGAAAAGGACGGGTTTGCCTGGTGGAAAGCCCGTCTCGGTAATATGTCCCGATATTTCGATGCATTCAGGATAGACCATATTCTCGGCTTTTTCAGGATATGGGAAATCCCGTTGGCGGCAAAGAGCGGGCTTGCCGGTCATTTCAGCCCTGCCTTGCCTTATTCTTCCAAAGAACTGGCAGACTTGGGCTTTGATATGAAATGCAGACAATATCCGGAAGTCTGTCCGTCTCAGTGTGCAGGGGGGCTGTTCGTCCCCGACCCTCATCACAGAGACAGGTGGCATCCATGCATAGCTGCCAGATCCTCGGCGGCGTATGCCGCTCTTGCGCCCGACTGCAGACATGCCTTCGACAGTCTTTATGAGGACTTTTTCTACCACAGACACAACCGTTTCTGGAAAGAGTCCGCCATGAGGAAACTTCCCGCCCTGCTCTCGGCTACAGGTATGCTGGCCTGCGGGGAAGATCTCGGAATGATTCCTGCATGTGTACCGGAAATAATGCGGGAATATCAGATACTTTCGCTCGAAATACAGAGAATGCCGAAGAAGTTCGGGGAAAGGTTTGCGGATCCGGCTGAATATCCCTATTATTCGGTCTGCACGACATCCACTCATGATACCAGTACGCTCAGGGCATGGTGGGAGGAAGACCGGGAAATGACCCGGCTTTTCTGGAAGGATATGCTCGGCGGGGAAGGGGAAGCACCGGACGTCTGTACCCCTTCGATATGTCGCAGTATAATACAGATGCATCTGGATTCTCCGTCAATGCTTGCCATACTTCCAATCCAGGACTGGCTTTCAGTCGACGGTACCCTGAGACTCTCTGATCCGATGGAGGAAAGGATCAACATTCCGTCTGACCCTCACCATTATTGGAGATACAGAATGCACCTGACACTCGAGTCCCTTCTGCGACAGGACGGATTCAATTCCGTTCTCCGTGAAATGATTCTCTCTTCCGGAAGATAATTCATTCCTGTGTCGCATCGTCCGGTCCCGGCTAAACTCCTGTCCCGTCCGTTAGCTGTCATCCGGTTTACACACTGGTTTACATTCTCTGTAAAACTATGTCACGTTAAATTTAAATCTTCAGAAAACTTTTGCAATTTGCGATATTAGAGCACTCATCTAAAATATAAGTGGACAACAGTTGGTTAAACAGAGCACCTGTCCTGTGCTCGCATTGACTTGTATATACAACAAACCCTCCTACATTGCTGCAAGAGGGCGTATATCCAAATGTATTTCCGGTAGTTTACGTTTAGTCCTTTATCAGATTTCCGACTTTGGCGATAAATTCCCGTGTCGGCTCAAACAGAGGTCGCATTTCATCGGCAGCAGTGACATAGACACAGTTATAATCACTTTTCTCCCTCATTGTCTGGAGTTTAATGTACAGTTTGGATGCATCAGCCGGGAATATACCTGTCTTGACATAGTGTTGTCCGAACATCACTAATGTGCCTTTATGTGTGCTGACCTTATGCCCGTCTTTTATTAAAAGGGCTGACACAGCATGGAATATTGAATAGTACAGTCTGTTCGCAACGACATCCCATAAATCCATTGCAGCAATTTTCTCTGCCTGCTCCAAAAATGACAGTGCCTTCTCATATTCCAGACTTACCATTATCCGGCGTTCTTCATCATTCAGTTTCATGCCAATACTATTCCGTCTTCTTCAACATTCTTGTAAAATGGAGTGAATGAGTATTTCTTCCATTCATCCTTCGTGTAAAGTATAGGACTTATCAGTTCTCCCACATCCCAACTCAATGCAACAAAAGGATATGCCACATTGTCATAATCTTTATGCTCTATTTCCGGCTTGTCCAGAAGTATCAGCAAATCCCAGTCGGAATCTTCCGTGGCTTCATTTCTCGCCCGTGACCCGTACAGAATCAATTGCCCTCCTTTCGGGAGAACTTCTTTCGCTATCCGTTTGATTTCCTTTAATATGTCACTCGATTTCATAACTTCGTGGCTTATATGGCAAATATACGCTGAAGCCGAGAGTATAGCAAATTTATTTGCTGTACCGAGGCGCAACAGTATATGTGACGAAGTCAAATATAACACTTTTATCTGTAAACAGGTATAGTTAATGGCTATTCTGTATCAAGTACAATTTTTCTGAATTCATCAGCAGGTATATCCAAAGGACAGTTTGATGTAGTATCCAACTTAATTTCCCTTATCTGGAATATGTCTACACTTTATTGTATTAGGTAGTCTCATCCAACCTAATATTCGAAAGCCCGCTGTTGGTGAAACTGATAATGCAAAGTATCTACAAGGAGAACGACCGGGAGATACGGCATCTGGGCAGCAAGCGTTTCGGCATCCAGTTTTTGATAAAGGGCATTTACACCTACAACGGGATGCTCTGCGTGCATACGCAGACGAAGAACAGTTCCGCCGTCCCTTTCAACACGGATTTCATCCGGTTTAAGATTGTCGATAAGTCTGCCCTCGAAGAACTTATCGACGAGTTCGACCCGATATAGGATCCAGCCTCTCATATACTTGGTCTGTCACGAAAATTGATTTTTTTGTGACAATATAATTCGCTGACCATGTTCAGCATAGCCCGCACCATAGAGATTTCCGGAGGTAGAGGCATCACATTCAGAAACACAGCCCCCAAAAACCTCTCATTCACCAACCGACTCGCTATGTTCATAACCTCAGCCCTGAAATCCATAAAACGCGGCAATGTCACCAAAGAGCAGATCAGCCGCATCAGCGAACTCCTCCACAAAGAAGACAAAGACTCCGTACTGGCAGACCTGCGGCTCATGCCGGAATGGATAAGAGAAATCATACTCCAGACTTATGACGAATAACTACTTCCAACTTTCCTGGGAAGACCGGAGACTGGTCCTGCAACAGGCCTCCGCTCATTTTCGTGACCTCACGAAAATGATCTATACAGCCGGAAAAGCGATTATTTCTTTTTCGACAATTTTGAGGATGACTTCTCTATTTTCTTGTGCTCGGAAGCGACCCTGCGCTCCAGTTTCTTTATATCTTCAGCAGGCGGCAATTCTTCAGGACGAATACCGCGCTGCCCAAGCATATCGCGGACACTCTTATTGTTCTGCATATGCTCTACGGTGATAGCTTTTTCTCCATACAGATCTTTACCCTCTACATTGTAGTTGGTCATCTCCGTAGCAAGATTCTTTGCAGCAATGGTAAGTGTCGGAAGGAAATCAGCCAATGGCCTGTTATCCTTAACCCCAAGACGACTCTTCATATCTTCCGTAGTATGACCGCCAAACAGGACTGCATCACCCTTTGAGCGGATTCGGCCAAAACCCTTGTCATCTACGCCTCTTTCATAAATATTCTGTGAAAGCTGCTTCTCTGAAGCCCTTAGCCTATCGCGAGACTCTAATCGCGCAATATAGTTGATGCGTTCCTCAATCAGCTCCGCCTTTCTGGTCTGTACGGCAAAATAACTTTGGGCAAAAGCAATTTCCTCCTTTTTCGGGTCACCATTTTGGGCAATCAGATAACACGCATATCGGGTAAGCATATAATCCTTGATTTCCCTTTCGGAACCACTGCCGAGTTTAACCATTTTCGTGACCTCACGAAAATGGTCGTCTACATTGATATTCTGACTATTACAAGATTCTACCGCTCTGTTGATAGCCGTCAGGAAATTCTCCCATCTGGCATATCCAAGTACCTGCTGCAAGTCACGGGCAAACCAGACCTCCACCTGCTCCTTGCCGTTATCACTCTCAATATAGGTAGCAATAGCATCAAACGCTCCCTTGTACTGTATTATACTCTGTTTGTCCATAACAAATAAACCGTTAACCCAACAAATTTACCGAATATTCTCCAACGATATGTCAGATTCTCCATGTTTTCTGCGCATACCTACAACCCGTCCGCCCAACTCAGCGGCGTCA
Organism: uncultured Bacteroidales bacterium; assembly: GCA_944322585.1. Taxonomy (GTDB): domain Bacteria; phylum Bacteroidota; class Bacteroidia; order Bacteroidales; family UBA932; genus Cryptobacteroides. The sequence goes on from CALUPB010000012.1 coordinate 8,475, forward strand.
GCCGTGCGCCCGGGGCTCCGCTACGCTCGCTCTGCTCCGAATCCCACAAGACTCCCGGACGGTCCTCTGTCCCAGCGGTGTTCGCTCCGCTTCTCAGTAACCTTTCTGTTCTGAATGGTGATGTTGAGTCTCTGTTTCTGCGGATGTCTTACTGCCGTCTGTGTCTTTGCATCCCAATACTCCGGGAGGAACTTTATGCCGAGAGGAATGAGCGCGGTTCTGCCGTACATACAGATTGATAGCTTCAGTGGTGCTTCTGTTCCATGGGCGTAGGCTCTTGTATCAAGATACGGTTTGGTCGTTGTCATTTTTTTGCAGGTATTTTGCAGGTATTCTTATGCAAAAAAGTGCAGAATTGCGCAAAAAATGAAGATTTTTGATAAGAAAAAAGCCTTATAAATCAGCGATTATTTTACTTATTGAGATTGATTTAGAATGCTTTAGAAACAATCCGGTTGGGATTAAGCCTCGTAGAGGCTTTTTCCCTGTTCCTGCGCCACGGGCGATCTTACATAAGCCCCGCATAATGTGCCAGGCTGCGCCTGCCTTTTCCATATCATACCTTCCAGTCCCTGAGCGAGCTCCGGGCCTGTCCGCTCTGGCACGGAAAACGCCTGACAGGAGTCAGGCGCATTATGTTTTCCATGTGATCCGCTTGGTATCTGAAAATAGCTCTTTTTATTACCAAATATCAAGCGATATCTTGTTCTGTATCAGAGTCTTCCGACATTCAATAACGATGTTCGATTTGAGCGAGTAACACAATGCGGTAACACGGTTTATGATCACTCACAGTGGACTCTCTTAGTCCATCCTGATTGCAAAGATACATTTTTTCTTTTGATTTGCGGTTCTTTTCATGGGGCTAAATCTTGCTTTTGTTTCTTTTGCGACAACAATTTTCATGTTCCGCAGCCTTACTAAGCCATATTTGGGGATGTCTATTTGTTACATTAATGGACTGATAATTAGATTTTAAGTATGATTTATAGTATGAAATCATACTCGATTTATAAATAGCTATAAAATCCGGCAGTAAAGTGTTGTGAATTTTGTTTTTTAGCAGACTTACCATGTACCTTTGTGTCGCTGCCCGGCTGAAAGGTACCGCAATCGGAAGCAAATTGTCTCACTAAAATTACAGAATTATGAAACAAGAACATTATATTAAGGTCGTGAACGATGTGGTTCATCGGATGGAAAGACACGCCGATATCGTGATGAACGTAAAACAGGTGGCAGAATATCTCGGCTTGTCTGTCGGAGCCGTCCGCAAACGCTGCCAACGCAAACAGTTACCCTATCATCTCAATGCCAAGCATCTTTATTTCAGCAAACTTGAAGTGGATGCAGCATTACTTGACCGAAAATAAGATGGGCATACGTTCTTTTGACTATATGGGGCAATTCTGGAGAGAGAATGAAATGCAGACGTTCTCAGCAAGGGAAACGCAACTGTATTTCTTTCTTTTGGCAGAATGCAAACGCCGATATTGGCAAGCCTCTTTCGGATGCAGCACGCAACGAATTACCAACAATCTCGGCATAAGCCGCCAGACACTCTGCCGGTTGAGGAAGAAACTGCAAGACCGTGGACTTATCGCTTACGAAGAGGGAAAAAACAATTCCTCTATTCCCGGCTACACTCTTTTAATAAAGGTGGACACCAACAAAACGGTACAGCGAAATATGACAGCAAATGGAACACTGGATGGAACGGCAGCCGGAACCATTATAAACAGTATAGACAAAATAAATAAATCTATTATTCCTAAAGAGAAACCGCTCCATTTAAACGACTTGCAGGCTCTTTTGTACGCTGACAACAAATGGTTGGGCAACGTGAAGGAATATGCGAACCAGCATGGAATAGAAGTGGACGACATGAAGATACAGGAAATGCTTGGAGAGTTCTTTCTTTATCTCCGGACATGCGGCATCCAGTCTAAATCGCCAGCCGATGCGCAGCAGCATTTTGTAAACTGGTTGATGAAAAAAGGGAATAACAGAGACTACAGGCAGAAGGCTCATCCTGCTTGGCAAGTCGGCGTAAAACTGACTGACGACAATCCGGACAAATTCAAAAACACATCAGAATGGTAGATATTAATTCAGACAACAGAATAGATTTCAGAGCGGCAGTAAATTTCTTTGCCGAGCGAAAAGTGTGCCTGCAACCGCAACGGCTGCATATCCGTTTGCCCAATGCCAAAGAGGTATTGGATGCAGGATTGCGGCATTTCTTGGGCTGTAACTACATGTGGCAGCCCGAATACGATAAGGTCGTAGATTGGTTGACTGACAACAAAGGGCTTGGACTGTTCTGTATGGGCAACTGTGGCAGAGGAAAGACCACCATTTGTTTGCAAATACTTCCCTGCATTATACAGCACTATTTTCACAAAGTATTCTCCATCTGTCTGGCACGCGAAATGAACCGACATTACACCGAAGTGATGCGTAGCCATCTGCTTGTGATTGATGACATAGGGCGTGAAGAACCCTATCAGGAATACGGCAACCACTTCAATGTGTTCCCTGATTTCGTGGACGATTGCGAAAGGAAGGGCAAATTCCTAATCACGAACACCAACTGCACGAAGGAACAGCTTGCAGAGAAATATGGGGAGCGTACCCTTTCCCGACTGAAAGCGACAACACGGTTAGTGGTTTTTGCAGGAGAGGACTTACGGCATGGATAAATGCTGGGCTTGCCCAGATATAGCCCACTATAACTTCTCCGCTACGCTCCGAAGTTGTGGGCTCTCCCGAGGGGCTTATGGCTCTGCCCTAAGAACCCGGCAAGGGCTTTCAGCCCTGTGCAACCCAACCAAAGAGTGACCCTCTCTTTGGAAACTCCGCTTAGTGGCTTCCACCCCTAAGAACCCGGAGCAGGAAGTGACCCTCTCCCTGCACCCTCCGATTAAGGCTCCGCCCTAATAACCCGAAGTGAAACTCAAAATACAGACAAGCCTATGGCACAGAAGACATCCATCAACATCAAGCCGTGCAACATCGGCAGCAGCGAAGCGCATAACAAGCGGACAGCGGAATACCTCGCCAATATCCGCAAGGAGAAGTTCTACATCCGTACCGACCTCATGGCAGGAAACGAGACATGGGTATCACCAGATTTCGGCGAAGCCACGCTCACCGACCGCTACAATCAGATAGCCGCAATGGTCAAGGAAAAGACAGGTCGGGCGATGCAGACCAAAGACCGGGAAAGGGTGAACAAGAAGACTGGTAAGGTGACCATCGTCCGTGGCAGCACTCCGCTCAAGGAGGGCGTGGTCGTCATCAAGGACGACACCACGATGGAACAGCTGCGGCACTTCTGCGAGGTGTGTAAGCAGAGTTGGGGAATCACAGCCCTGCAAGTGTTCATCCACCGTGACGAGGGACATTACGGAATACCCGGCGACAATGCCACATGGAAGCCCAACTTCCATGCTCACATCGTATGGGACTGGATGAACCACGATACGGGAAAGTCCTGCAAACTGGACGAGAAAGCCATGAGTGAGATGCAGACGGTTTTGGCTGAGTGTCTTGATATGGAAAGGGGCACCTCAAAGGAGGTGACGGGCAAGAAACATCTGGAGCGCACGGACTTCATCATCGCCAAGCAGAAACAGGAAGCGGAACAGGCGAAAGCCGCAAGGCAAGCAGCCATCGCCGCCAAGGAGGAAGCCGAAGCGGAACTTTTATTCGTGGAGGGCGAGAACAAGGCGAAAGAGCAGTACCGCCATTCCCTCGACAGCGAGATTGCCGAAAAGGAGAAACAGTTAAAAGACGAGCGAAAGGCAAAAGTGGACAGCATACTGGACAGCTTCGGCAGCCTTGTCGGGGTCGGCAAGTCCGCAGCGGTCGAAAAGGAAAATGCCAAATTGAAAGCCGAGAACGAGCGCATGAAGAAAGCCTTTGCCGAAGCCGTAAAGGAAAAGGCGGAAAAACGGACAAAGGCATTGGTCGCAGAAAAGCAGAAAGCCGAAGCGGAGCGTGACAGGGCTTTGGTGCAAAGCCGCTCTCTTGGCATGGAAAGGGACAAGGCACTGCGGCAGCTTCAGGAACAAAAGGACGGCGAGCGGCAGCGCATCAGCCAAGCGGTAAATCAGGCCACGGCGGAGAAAGACAAGACCATCCGCCTGTTGCAAAGTACGCTCAAAGCGAGTAGGCATATTCTGAACGTGCTTGCCGATATGCTTTACAAGGCAAGCGAGGTATTTAGGCGAGCCATTGATGCGATTATCCATTTCGGCACGGAGCAGCACAAGTCGTTCTTCGCCCCGTCCGAAGCCGCCGACATCAAGAGCGTGATGCAGGAGTACGGAGAAACGACCGAACAGCAGAATATGGTCGGCGCATGGCTTTGTGACTATGCGGAGAGACGACAGCCAGTTGATGGAATAAAACATCGCCATACACTTAAAGAGGTTGGCGATGTGGCAGATGGAAAATATGACTGGAAAATCAATTCTATACAAAATAATATCAGAATGTAAATGAGATGATGTACCTTAAAAGTACACCACCAAACGTACAATATCTGAATAGATGTGAGTTTGCTTCTTCCACTTCAAAAAATGGGTACTTAGTAAAGTTTCAAATTATTTATTGCTTCCAAACACCTTGCTGACAAATTTATATGCCCTTCTTTCACCTGTTTCAGGATGTGTCCAGTCGGCATCCTTGGGAATAGATATGACAATAATGGCATACTTATAACAGACTTCTTCATTATCCAATATATCGTAAAAATCTTGGTCAGTCAAAGACACCCCTCTCATTGGATAACGCAACCCACTCCATGTGAAATCAATCTTAGCCTTGCCATAATCATTTTTATAAAGTCTGACATCTGAAACCAATAATATAGATTCAGACGGTTGAGTTACATTTTCCAGTTCATCCTCTCTCAAATACGAATAACCGTTATTCCAAAAGCCATGATAGCCATATTCCCTGAAAGCTTGCACAACTCTCTTCATTGACTCTGTACCAATCTTTCTACAAGAATGATTGTCAATCACCCAGTTCTCTTTTTGTTTACCCTGTGGCATCGAACGACCGTCAAACTCTATCACATCAAGCGGTTGGGCAAAATCAATCTCATGCCCTTGTACTGCACCAGCTTGACCGTCATCACGTACAATACGAATCCACTCTTTAGGATTATCTAAATCAATGCCACCAGGGCATAATCCTCCGTTCTTGCAACTGACAGCAAGAAGAAAAACTCGCTTTTTCATTATAGGTTTCCTCCGAATTTAATATCGTTTCTAAATTTATTGAGAAGCATCTCGCTAAGAACTCTTCTGTGACACTTTTCGTTTGTCGGCTCAGAGCATAGCAGCACAACATTTTCATACTTTCCAAATTCTTCAACAAAGTTGGAAATATTGGATTTGTATTCAAGCTGTTTCCTATATGCCACCTCAAATAATTTGTAATCCTTACTCATAGGACAAGACTTATCTCTAACCTCTTTCAGTAATTCCTTAGTCGGTGCCAAGTCCACACGGTGTTTATATTTACAGCCATTTGCCAATTCTGAAAGGAAATACGGTAAATCTTGCTCAAATGCAAAGCGTGATAATTGCCCATTAGGATTAAGTCGTACATCCACAAGGCAATCAATCTTGTTTGCCTTGATGATTCCAAAAAACTCTTTTGCAGTTTTTTTTGTAAAGCCAATGTTGAATAAGTTAATCATAGTTCTCGGTATTATTGTAGTTAAACCTTTTCCATCCATGTAATAAATTCCAATATCTATCGCAGAAGTCATAGAGCTTTTCTTGCTCGGTATTTCCGAAATAATTATCAAGGATTTCTTCCTTGAACATCATGTTCAGAACTTTTTTCTTTTCGCAAACGAATATTTCAAGTTGCTTATCCAAATCCGAGTTTGATATAAAGTAGATTCCACCATCAGGCTTTTCGACGATATGCCTCACTTCAAGCCAGTCACCGTATCTTTGTTCAAGTGCTTTGCTCACCAAAAAATATCTATGGCAATCCATCGGTTTCTTTTCGCTGCACATCAAGCACAAGGTGTAATTTTTGTCATACGCATCTTCAATGCGTTTTAATCCGCTTACAAAATGCTCATCATGCCTAAATTTACGAAAATCTACAATCTCATCCGAACCAAGCAATTCTGTTTTCTCTGGACGATAACTTTTTGCTATGGGGAAAACCTCTTGCTCGAAGAAGATGTCCGCTGCCTTAGAAAATACCTCTTGCTGACTACTGGCTTTGGCACCAATTTCCGGCATATTCATGTATGGTATGCCCAATTCCTTTCCTGCAATCTTCATGTTATCTGCATTGCATTGTGGATATTGCTTGGAAAAAGGAACAGAACGCACATCTATCAAAAAATTTACACCATGTTCTCTTAATGTATCAAACAAATGGTTGACATCTATGATATTACCTTTTTGAAATAAGGTGTAACCAACTGTATAAATGTATTTTTTATCCATTGCAATATTCTTTTAGATTGGTATTAAGTTGCATGTCGTTTATCGACTGCCTGTTTGGAACAAAACATATATTTCCATCTTTATCATTCTCTATAAAAATATCTTTATACTTGTCTATCAACTCAATGGCTTTTCCATTAAACCCAGTATCATCGAAAGCTAATGTTATAGTACGATTATTTGCTAAAGCAAAAATGTACATCAAGATGTATTCTTCAAGTCCAATTTCAAAATACCTACAGCTGATAGCCCAGTTTAGTACATGGATATTCTGTTTGTTCTCCGCATAAGTTACCGCAGAACAAACTCCCAAGTTTTCACCGTTACTTCTATATATCTCAAAAATTAGAGACCTGCATTTTTCGTAATGCTTTTTTTCTGAAAACTTGAATTGATTGGACTTTGCATAAAGGCGCATGGCTTCCACATGGTTTATGTCATCACTAACCTTGACAAGTAACTGCGGAAGATAACTTTTCTCACGTTCTTGCTGTAAGACCGCATATAATCGTTTACGATTTCTTGACTTCAACGAAAGCTCAAATCTATCAAAGACACCACAAGTTAAAAGTAAAGTTAGAAGTTCATCATGATTATCCCAATCAGGAACAAACACCTCTGGCAAGTTTTGTCTTACCTCGTCACGAACTATTTTGTTATCATCGATAAAAACGCAAGCACTTGTTAATATTGATAACTTTTGTGCTATGGCTTTTATGTTTTTGCTCTTATCGTTATAATTGGCGACAATACAGTCTATTTGACCTTTAAGAGGAAATTCATTCTCATCAAGCCTATCAATGGCAGACAGAACTTTTTCATTGTCATTGCGTGAGCATATTGCAATGTACAACCCAAGCTCTTTCGCTAAGGCTTGTATGAAACGCATAAACCCAATAAACGGAATTGCATCATTTGAAAGGAGATTTTGTTTGATTGCATCGATACCATCTTCTGCAAGAGTCCCTTTCCATATCGTATCGTCAAGGTCAAGAATGACAGCCTTATACACAATCTTGGACTTGCACATAATCTGTGAAATGATTTGCATAACCAGTATTCCGACAATGGAAATTCCCGTTTTACTTGACAAATATATTGTCGATACAAAGTTTTCTATCTTGTATCCAAAAAATTCATCATTTGCGTTCCCTCTAATAGTATATTCTACTTGTATTTCATCTATGGTATCTTGCCCGTTGGATATTGTCACTTCAAAACCATACGTTTGCAATTTGCGAAGAAGAAAGGACAAATCATGGTCGTCTGCAGCAATAAAACCTGCAACACCACCTATATTAACTATGTAATTGCTTGTGATGAAGTTGCGAAATTTCCTTACATAGTTGTTGATGTAAACATCTATGTATTTGTTAACTGGTGACTCTATTTCTGTCATAATCAAAACATTGTCTCCCAGTCCCCGAAGACCTCATATTATTTTACACCAAAGCGTGGAACTGCGATGCCACGTCTGATTGGAGGTCGTAGGAAAAACCTGTGCACGGATATGGAAATAGCAGTCCACGCTATAGCGTGAGAACCACTATGCCATCTCTTGTGCACAATTGAAAATTTCCTACGTTTCCAATCACAAGACAAGCATAACGCTTCTTTGATTTATCGTATGTCTGGCAAGAGTCGCCTCCAGCCAAATACAAAGGTAGTAAAATTCTAAGATAAACCATTTTATTCTGGGAAAAATCAACTATTTAAGCCTTATTTTATCACACAGTGGGATTTTACTACTCATTTCACCTCATATTCACAATTCACTTGTTTTTATAGTCAGCCAATAATTCCTCAAAATCTTTGTTATCCCAGATTCAATCAAAGTGATTGATATCCAAGGGGGTGTCCATTTTGGTCACCCCCTATTAGAAAATAAGAATCATCTATTAAAATGCGAATGGAGAATTACAAGAAGGGGGGGCGTCATTTCAACGACCCCCTATCAATATCAGCACTTTAGACTTTTATGTGGAATGGTCATCTTTATTTCCATGCCCTGAACATCTTATCCCCAATGTTCTGCGAAACATATTGCATGGGCAGCTTTGCATAAATTTCAGTCGTCCTTATGGAAGTGTGCCCCATCATAATTTGTAGAACTTCTTTGGAAATGCCTTGCCCAAGAGCCACCGTACAGGCGAATGTATGACGGGCTATATGTGTGGTTAAAGGAAAAGAACAACTGAGAGCCAAGCCTATGCCTTTAAGAAATTGGTTGTACTTCTGATTGGAGGTTATCTCCATCTTGTAGTTGTTTCGTTCCAATATCTTCCGCGTGATGGGTAGAATGGGCGTAACAAATTCATTCCCTGTCTTTATGCGATGCCCATCAATGTAGTCTTTGCCGTCAATAGAAACGACATGCTGGTCGTAATCAAACGATTTAGCATCGCTGTATGCCATGCCTGTGAACGTCTGGAAAAGGAAAAAGTCAAGATACCTGTTCATTACTGCATCTGTGCTTTCCTCCCGCATACGGATTAACTTTTTCAGTTGTGTTTCTGTGAGATGAGGGCGGTCGCTTTTCTCACCACGCTTGTCTTGAAAACGCTCGTAGGGGTTTTCTTTGATAAGCCCAAGACGGAAAGCCTCGGACACATACGACTTGAACCGCTTGTGGTAATTGTGGATGGCAGCCTGACTTCTGATGATTGGTTTCCCTTTGGTTGTGTAGGTCTGTTCTTCCCTTATGAAAAGGTCGAACTGATAGATGTGTTGCAGGGTTACATCGTCAAAGGTCTTAAACTTACCGAACCGTTCAAGAGCCTTATAGGTGGTGAAATGCCCTTTACGAGTACCTTCACGAAGCGGACGGTTATTGATACGCTCCCTAAGCCAAGCCATGAAGTTACGTCGGTTGCCGCCGTCCGCACTCAAATAAGTTTTGAATTGAGAGATGGTCATGTCGTCCTTATTCACCTGCATGGCGATAAGGATATGCTCAAATTCGGTTACTTTCTTTTGGATGTCCTCGTTGATGACAACAGCACGAGGATGATTTACCACAGTTCCATTCTCCCATTGGGCAATGGTAACGCTATGTCCTGAATGGAAATAACAGCGTTCACGCTGTAAACAAACCACGATTTCGATAGCTCCTGCCACTGTTGCCGTGGCTTTCTTCTTCCGGTTGAAGAACAGTCTTACGTACTTACTCATAATGGTAACACATTTGTGAGATTGGTAACACAGCTATGGTAACACAAAACCCGTCCAAAAGGGGATTTTTACGTCCAAGTGTGTCGCTTTTTCTCGTTTTTTTTGATGGTGTTACCACCTTGTATGCTGCTCAAAAAGAGAATGCAAAGAATTGAATGCCAGCAGCTTTGTGCAAATTAAAAAGAAAAGGTCTTCACCATTGAAGACCTCTCTTCCGTGATCCGGTTGGGATTCGAACCCAAGACCCACAGCTTAGAAGGCTGTTGCTCTATCCAGCTGAGCTACCGGACCGATCCGTGTCGTGAGCAGTCGGAACGGGAATCGGCATCCACTCATGCAGCATGCCGTACCGTTTGCCCTTTCTCCGTAAAAAGAGACTGCAAAGATACTATTTATTTTGGATTGACAAAACAAAAAATTGTCAGTACAGAAGCATGTCAGATTATCCCTCAAAAATCCATGGTCTGCGTAAGAGCTTGCAGAAAATCCGAGTCTCGTTAAATCCGAGCCTGTGGAAAATCCGGGTTTGCAGAAAATACTGGTTGACAGGATATCCGAGTGGCGTAAAATCATGACTTGCGTAAAATCATGACTTGCGTAAATCCGGACGGGTGGAAAATCGGGGAGGCAGAAAGCCCGGGCCGGCTGGATATGCCGCGACTATCTGTTTTTCCTCCTGCTGATGTATGTGCTGACGGTCTCGATTACGGTAACGAGCAGGAAGCCTATGAGGGCAAAACATACCGCTCCGGCAATGTGATAGTCGATCATGCCTGCATACTGCGCGGAAAGCTCTTTCCAAACGGGGGCTGTCATTTCTGCGATTTCAGGATATTGCGAGGCTGCTACTGTCACCATGTCGCTCCATGGCCACACCTTTACAAGGGAACCGATTATGAAACCTGCCAATGCAAGCAGCGTCGGTCTGTGGTAGCCGGCGAGAAGCCAGTGAAGGAATTTCGAAAAGGCAATGATTCCCGCCAGGGCTCCGGCGGCGAAGATAATCAGGATGACGAAATCCATGGGTACACCGTCGCCGGACACTATCTTTGCTACTGTCCCCATCATGTATTCATATTTACCGAGGATGAGCAGTATGAAACTGCCGCTGATGCCGGGAAGTATCATCGCACAGATGGCTATGGCTCCGCAAAGGAATATGAACCACAGTCCGTCCGGAGTTTCGGTAGGAGACAGGGTACATACGACCGCCCCTGTAACTATGCCGATTGCCAGCATGACGATGTCTCTGAATTTCCATCCTTTGATGTCCTTGAGAATGAATATCGAGGAAGCCACGATCAGTCCGAAGAAAAAGGCCCAGGTCTGTACCGGATGATGTTCGAGCAGGTATGTCATGAGTTTTGCGAGAGACAATATGCTGACGAGTATTCCCGCTATTAAAGACAGAAGGAAATTGCCGTTGATATGTTTCCAGAATTCCTTGAATTTTCCGGAAAACAGCAGTTTCATGGCAGTGGTATTTATGGCGTTTATGGAACCTACCAGTTCCTCGTATATTCCTGTCATGAAAGCTATGGTGCCTCCGGAGACTCCTGGTATCACGTCGGCGGCTCCCATGCATATGCCCTTGACTGTCACGAAAAGGTAGTCGGTCAATTTTTTCATTTTTGCCATTTATGTGAAAGGTTTATTGTGATCTGAACTCGGGGATCAGGCGTGTTCGATTTTTTCAATGAGATCTGCGGCAGCGAGAAATATCTTTTCCGGTACCGGCCGGGCATCTTTCAGGACATTCCTTTTTCCCGTTCCGGCAGAGGCTGGAACGGGAATTTCCGTTGTCCCGTCAGGGCTTTCCTGACCCTGCTGTATGCCGTTCTCCGGTTCTGCTACTATTAGGTTGAACGGATCTCCCTCAAATGTGTTCCTGCCGATCTTGAACCTTGCCTTTGCCGCTTTCGACAGATATTCTGTGCAGTAGGAACTGTCATTGGCAAGGCATATGAACAGGTCTACGGGTTTGCCAGTCACAATGTAAGCCTTCCTGAGGTCGGGCCGTCCGAACCAGTTTAGATCCCTCCGTGTGACTGTAGATGCCCTGTCGGTCGTCATCCTTACTTTGCTGCTGAATTTCCTGAAATCCATGAAAAGGACAGACAGGGACATCCTGTGGCGGCTGCAATAGTTCCGGATACATCCAAGACATGTGTCATACCCTGGTTCGGAAGCATCGATTACGACTGCGATCGAATGTATTTCGTCCAGTGGAATAAACCCGGTGGGGATTGTACTGCCGTCTTTCCTGAGACGTCTTTTCCTGAAGAAATTCTTGAACATAATCAGTAGTATTCCGTTAAACGGGTCTTTTATCCGCATGAGGTTTTCCGGAGGCGACAAGTTCCCGGATTTCCTGCTTCGCCGCCTTCCATCGCGGTATATCGATTTTGGTGCCGATGACCTCGACGACCTTGGCCGCTATTATTGACCCTATTTCCCCGCATGTCCTCAACGGCAGTCCGAGAGAATGTCCGTACAGGAAACCTGCCGCATAAGTGTCTCCGGCTCCTGTGGCGTCTACCGGTGTTGCCGGCCATGCTTCGATATAATGGTATTCATCCCCGCTTTTGAGCATGGAGCCGTCCTTGCCTATCTTGACGACGGCAATCTTGCAGTACCGGGCCATTTCGTCAAGGGCCTCACGCGGTTCGAGTCTGGTGAATGACTTGGCTTCGGTCTCGTTGGCGAATACGATGTCGATGTAGTTTTCCACGATGTCGTGAAGGAAAGTCTTGTTGGATTCGATGACATTGTAGGATGCCATGTCTATGGAAGTGATGCATCCCGCCGCCTTGGCCATTTCAATTGCCTTGCGGATAAGTTCCTGGTTCTGGACTAAATATCCTTCGATGTGGAAATAGTCGTATCCTTCGAAATATTCCGGCTTCAGGTCTTCGGGAACGAGTTCGAGAGCTGCCCCGAGGTAGGTCGCAAATGTCCTTTCCGCATTCGGGGCGGTTATGAACACCATGGCCCGGCCTGTAGGACTGTCTCCCTTGAGCAGGGTCGAATGGATGCCGTACTGTTCCTGGTCGCTTTTGTAAAGGTGACCGATCTCGTCATCCCCCACCTTCCCGATAAACCCGGATTCCATTCCGAGAATAGCGGTGCATGTTATGGTGTTGGCAGCAGACCCTCCGGCTACGTACTGTACGCCTATTTCCTTGAGGGTATGCCATATCTTGTCGCTGGTACCCCTGTCGACATGTTGCATGCTGCCTTTGGGCAGATGGAGGTTTTTAAGAAGTGTGTCATCAGGAAGCACGGCAAGGACATCCGTGAGTGCATTCCCCATTCCCAGTATGGATTTCATAAAAATGAATTTGTCTCGAATTCTGCAAAGTTAGAAAAAATATGGATAAATTTGCAGCCGGGCCGGAAGGAAGGGCTTGCGCAGTGCTGAAAGGCAGTGAAGATAATGGAATAGGCGGATGGCGTGGAATGGATACGGTACAATGAAAGACAGAAACAGGAAAATACTGAAATATGCAGGCTCGCTTGCCATAGCGGCAGTTCTTCTCTATTTTTCTTTCAGAGGCGTGAAGTGGGAGGATTTTATCGGCGGGCTGAAGGAATGCAGGTGGGAATTCGTCCTGCTTTCCATGGCGGCAAGCATCGCTGCGTTCTGGCTGAGGGGAGTGCGGTGGCGTCAGATTCTGCTGCCGCTGGATCCGTCCATAACAAGGCTTACGGCATTCAATGCCGTGAATATCGGCTATATAGCCAATTTTATATTCCCGAGGATAGGTGAATTCGTCCGTTGCGGGGTGATAAGTGCCGGAAGTGCCGCCGGTCATATTGCTTATGGAAAGTCTGCCGGACATGATGATGCCGGATCTTCCGTGTGTGACAGCGTATCCGGAGCGGACGGCACGGCTGAAGAAAGGACTGTAACGGGGAAGCATCCGGTCAAGGCTGAAAAAGTGGTAGCGGGTGAAGTTAAGGCAGGTGTGGCGACATACGACAAAGTGCTTGGCACGGTGGTGCTGGAGAGAGGATGGGATCTGCTGACGATGTTTGCCGTTGCCGTAGTCCTGCTCGTCGCAGGATGGGACAGGTTCGGGAGCTTCTTTGTGGAGAACATGTGGAAGCCGGTTTCCGGAATGCTGGACTTCAGCCTGTGGTGGATCGTCTCCGCGGCAGTGGCAGTTGTCGCGGTGTGCATCTGGGCAGTATGGAAATGCCGTAACAGGAACAGGGTATGCGGGAAGATATGTTCTGTCCTGCGCGGAATGCTTGACGGGTTTACCAGTGCTTTCAGGATGGACGGCAAGTTCATGTTCATTGTCCGCACCCTGCTCATATGGGGCATGTACTGGCTGATGGCGGTATTCACCATGATGGCCATTCCGGATCTCGGCGGGCTCAACGCAGTGGATGCGCTTTTCCTGATGGTGGCGGGAAGTTTCGGCTGGCTCGTCCCTGTACCCGGAGGTTTCGGGTCATTCCACATCATAGTGTCGCTCGCCCTTTCGGCCATTTATGGAATACCGCAGGAACTGGGAATTATATTCGCGACCCTTTCCCATGAATCCCAGGCAATCACAATGGCTTTGTGTGGAGGTGTTTCGTATTTTTATGAGACATTCAGGAAATAATTCCCGACAAGTCCGGTTCCGGAGACATATCCCGCGATGGACTGCCTTGAATGTATAAAACCATAACAGATGAACTACAGACATATACTGACAATTCTTGCGGCTGCAGCGCTGTCTGCGGCATGCAGCGGCAGACAGGACGATCTGGTCACGGACCCGGCCGACTATGTGACGACCCTGATGGGGACACTGTCGGAATTCGCCCTTTCGACAGGCAATACCTATCCTGCTACGGCAGTGCCGTGGGGCATGAATTTCTGGACGCCGCAGACAGGTGCCATGGGGGACGGGTGGACCTACCGTTATGATGCACACAAGATCAGGGGACTCAAACAGACCCATCAGCCGTCTCCGTGGATCAATGACTACGGACAATTCGCGATAATGCCGGTGAGGGATGCTGCGGAATATGATGAAAATGACAGGGCAAGCTGGTTCTCCCACAAGTCGGAAACGGCCCGGCCATACTATTATCAGGTCTATCTCGCGGATCATGACATCAATGCGGAGCTTGCCCCCGCCGAGAGGGCGGCTTCTTTCAGGTTTACCTTCCCGGAAAGCGCGACTTCCGGGGTGGTAATCGATGCATACGACCACGGCTCGCATATAAAGGTGATACCGGAAGAGAATACGGTGGTGGGATACACGACCCGTAACAGCGGCGGTGTGCCCGAGAATTTCCGCAACTGGTTTGTAGTGAAGTTCGACAAGCCTGTCGAGGGTTTCTGTCTCTATGACGGACGGACTCTCAAGGTAGAGCATGGTGCATTGGCTGAGGCTTCGGGGGAAACCGACGTGACAACCCGGGACAGCGCATATGAAGTCCGTGGAGACCATGCCATGGCGGTCGTGAAGTTCAGGACTGCAAAGGGGGAGCAGGTCCATGTCCAGGCAGCATCATCGTTCATTTCCGAGGCTCAGGCATATACCAACCTCAAGGAGGTGGAAGGCAAGCCGTTCGATACAGTGAAATCCGAGGCTAAGGCGAAGTGGAACGATGTACTCGGACGCATACAGGTGGGTGGCGGCACACCGGATCAGTACCGTACATTCTATTCCTGTCTGTACAGGAGCGTCCTTTTCCCGAGAAAATTCCATGAAGTGACGGAGGATGGCAGAATAATGCATTACAGTCCTTATAACGGGGAAATCCGGAAAGGGTATCTCTATACCGACACCGGTTTCTGGGATACTTTCAGGGCACTGTTCCCATTGCTGAATTTAGTCTACCCTTCAGTGAATGAGGAGATACAGAAGGGCATGGTGAACATTGCGGAAGAGAATCCGTTCCTCCCCGAATGGGCAAGCCCGGGTCACAGAGGCTGCATGGTAGGGAACAATTCGGCTTCCGTAGTGGCGGATGCATATGTCAAGGGGCTGATATCAGGAGGTATCGACACCCTGTACAGGGCGATAGTCCATGGTACGGAACACGTTCATCCGGAAGTCGGCTCGACAGGCCGTCTGGGACATGAATATTACAACGGTCTCGGATATGTACCTTACAATGTCGGGATAAACGAGAATGTCGCAAGGACTCTTGAATATGCCTATGATGACTGGTGCATACTCCGGATAGCCAGGAAAATGGGCAGACCTCAGGAAGAATTGGACAAATGGTCGCAGAGGGCGATGAATTACCGGAATGTCTTCGATCCGTCCGTCGGACTTATGCGGGGACGCAATGCGGACGGTACGTTCCAGGAGCCGTTCAGCCCGTACAAATGGGGTGATGCCTTTACCGAGGGCAACTCCTGGCATTATACATGGTCGGTGTTTCATGACGTGCAGGGCCTGATAGACCTGATGGGCGGGGATGACCGTTTCTGCGCGATGCTCGATTCCGTGTTCGTGGTACCTCCTGTCTATGATGATTCCTACTACGGTGTGCGGATTCATGAGATTACCGAGATGCAGGTTGCACAGATGGGCAATTATGCGCACGGGAACCAACCGGCACAGCATATGATCTATCTCTATGATTATGCCGGACAGCCGTGGAAAGCCCAGTTCCGGGTAAGGGAGGTGATGGACAGGCTCTACAGTGCTACGCCTGACGGGTATTGCGGAGACGAGGACAACGGCCAGACTTCGGCGTGGTATGTCTTCTCTGCTCTCGGCTTCTATCCTGTATGCCCGGGTTCCGATGAATATGTCATCGGTTCCCCTCTGTTCGGGAAGGCTGTGCTTCATCTTGAGAACGGGAACGAGGTCACGCTTACGGCGG
This sequence comes from uncultured Bacteroidales bacterium, assembly GCA_944322585.1. Lineage (GTDB taxonomy): Bacteria > Bacteroidota > Bacteroidia > Bacteroidales > UBA932 > Cryptobacteroides. The sequence goes on from CALUPB010000012.1 coordinate 24,977, forward strand.
ACGGCAATTCTCCGGAACATCGGTATATCACCGCCATGACAATGGACGGCAGGAAATATGACAGGAATTATCTGAAATATGCTGACCTGCTCGACGGTGCAGACATAGAGTTTTCCATGTCGGATACACCGGACAAGTCCCGTGGCACATCATCGGAAGCAAGGCCGTATTCTTTCAGCCGGGAAAGTCAAGTTATGCCCGCCATATCTCTACGGAAGCTGCGATTTCCACCATTATAGCAGATGTACGCCAAAGTAATGAAAGATCCATGGATCCCAAGACATTCGATGAATATATGGAAGCGTTGAAGGATCTGTATATCATCGAGGATATGCCTGCATGGAATCCGAATATCCGTTCAAAGACTTCGATCAGGGCAACACCTACCCGGCACTTTATAGACACTTCGATTGCCTGCAGAGCATTGGGTGTAATGCCTGAAGACCTGTTGAATGATCTGGAAAGTTTCGGATTGTTCTTTGAAGACATGGCAGTCAGGGACTTGAGAATATATACGGAGATCATTGACTGCATTACAGGGACAATGCCGGACTGGAATGTGACGCTGTAGTACATCTGAATGACGGACGCTGGGGGCAATAGAAATCAAGCTTGGCGGTGATGAACTTATCAATGCCGGAGCAGATTCCCTTACAACATTGAAGAAAAAGATCGATGCAAAAAGCGATGAAAAAGCACCGTCTTAAAAGCATGGGAGAACGGAACCCCGTCGTCCCATGGCCTTTGGACTGTCAGTCAATGTCCAGTTCGACAGGACAGTGGTCGGAGCCGAATATCTCGTTGTGTATGGCTGCCCCGCTGATACGGTTCCTGAAATTGTCCGAGACGAGAAAATAATCTATACGCCAGCCGGCATTCCTGCTTCTGGCGCTGAAACGGTATGACCACCATGAATATATGTCTTTCTTGTCCGGATAGAAATAACGGAAGGTGTCTGTGAAGCCGCTGGCTAAAAGTTCCGTCATCTTGCCCCTTTCCTCGTCCGTGAAACCTGCATTGCGGCGGTTGGAAGCAGGGTTCTTGATGTCTATTTCCTTGTGTGCTACGTTGAGGTCTCCGCATACGATGACACCTTTTTTTGCCGCGAGGCCAAGCAGGTAAGCCCTGAAATCATCCTCCCATTTCATCCGGTAGTCCAATCTTGCAAGTCCGTCCTGGGAATTCGGGGTATACACGCATACAAGGTAAAATTCCGGCATTTCGAGTGTGATGATTCTGCCTTCATGGTCGTGTTCGTCAATCCCCATGCCGTATGTTACGGACAGAGGTTCGTGTCGGGTGAATATCGCCGTTCCGGAATATCCTTTCCTGTCGGCGTAGTTCCAGTAGGACCTGTATCCGTCGAACTGCAGGTCGAGCTGTCCAGCCTGCATCTTCGTTTCCTGAAGACAGAAAAAATCCGCATCGAGGGCGGCGAAAGTCTCCCGGAAGCCTCCTTTGTCGCATACGGCTCTCAGTCCGTTTACATTCCACGATATGAGTTTCATAATTTAACTGATTAAAGCGACCATTCGGTGCCGTCCTTGGTGTCCTTTATGGTGATACCGAGGGAATTGAGGTCATTCCGGATTTTGTCCGAAACAGCCCAGTCCTTAGCCTCCTTGGCGGCACGCCTCTGCTCTAATACCATTTCCACGAGTCCGCTGATGGTCGCGGCAGCCTTGTCCCCTCCTTCCTCTTCATCCTTGAGCCCGAGTACATTGCCGGCTATCCCGTCGAATATGGCGAGAAGGATTCCGTAATCTTCTTCGGAAAGTGTCAGTTTCCTGTCCTTGGCGGAGTTGATGATACGTACTGCATCGAATATCCGCGAGATTGCCACAGGTGTGTTGAGGTCATCGCAGAGCGCTTCATATATGGCTGAAGCGATTTTCCCGACTTCGCTCCCGTATTCCTGTCCTCCGGCGAGAGCGGCTTCGATTCCGGCAATCCGTCCTTTTGTTCCGTCCTGTCCTGCACTGCTTCCATGTTCCGTCCTGCCCTGCACAGACTCTTTCTCCTGCGCTGGTGTTCTTTCCGATGAGCCGTCGCTACAGCCGATCCCTGCCGTCCGGGCCATGCCTTTCAGATCCTTTCCGGCCTGAAGGATTTTTCTGAGACCCTTCTCGGCTGCCTGAAGGGCATCGTTGCTGAAGTCCAGTGTGCTGCGGTAATGTGCCTGCAGGATGAAGAAACGTATTGTCATCGGGCTGTAGGCCTGCTCAAGCAGAGGATGCGTCCCGTGGAACATCTCGTCGAGCGTAATGAAGTTGCCGAGCGACTTGCCCATCTTCTTGCCGTTGATGGTTATCATATTGTTGTGCATCCAGTAGTGCACTCCGCCGGTTCCCCTGGATGCCGTATTCTGCGCCAGTTCGCATTCATGGTGAGGGAACATCAGGTCCATCCCTCCTCCGTGTATGTCGAATTCGCGTCCGAGATATTTTTCGCTCATGGCGGAACATTCCAGATGCCAGCCCGGGAAACCTTCGCTCCATGGCGACGGCCATTTCATTATATGTTCCGGCGCAGCCTTTTTCCAGAGTGCGAAATCATATGGCTCGTGCTTGTCGTCCTGTCCGTCGAGGTTCCGGGTCCCTTCCTTCGTTTCATCCAGGGTCCTTCCGGAAAGGAGCCCGTACCTGTGGTCATGATCGTATTTGGCGACATCGAAGTAGACCGACCCGTTGCTGACATATGCATATCCCGCATCCAGTATCTTCTGCACCAGCTGTATCTGCTCGATGATATGCCCTGAAGCCCTCGGCTCGATTGACGGCGGAGCCACGTTCAGCGCTTCCATGGCCTTGTGGTAGCGGATGGTGTATTCCTGCACCACCTCCATGGGCTCCAGCTGTTCCAGACGCGCTTTCTTGGCTATCTTGTCCTCTCCGTCATCTGCATCGTGCTCCAGATGTCCCACATCGGTGATGTTGCGGACATATCTCACCTTGTATCCGAGATGCTTCAGGAATTTTACAAGTACATCATAAGTGACACCCGGTCTTGCATGACCGAGGTGCGCGTCCCCGTAGACTGTCGGTCCGCACACGTACAGCCCGACCCTGCCGGGATTGATCGGCACGAAAAGCTCTTTCTTCCTGCTCAGCGTGTTTGTTATGTATAAATCTCTCATAAATCTCCAGTATTTGAAAGAACCGACCCAAAAGGGTGCGCCTGCGTTACGCTTGCTTTGAAAACCAGTCCACTGCGGTTTTCTCATCTTCGCAAGCCTTGAAATTCCTCCTTTGGGTCAATCTCTTTCAGAGTCCCGTAAATCGCGAAGATAGTCAATTTTTCTGAATTTCCGGAAATGATGCTGTCGTACGCAAAATTTGACTACCTTTGTGGAGCTTTTGGTGGTCATTCTTATTTTTTATATATGAAAGTAGCGATAATAATGGGATCTACGAGCGACCTGGACGTAATGTCGGCTGCCGTAGAGACCCTCGCCGGATTCGGCGTCGAGGTAGAGAAGCGCGTTATCAGTGCACACAGGACTCCTGACCTTATGTTTGAATTTGCGAAGACAGCCCGGGATCGCGGCATAGGCGTAATCATAGCCGGTGCCGGCGGAGCTGCGCATGTGGCCGGGGTCGTGGCCGGACTGACTACAGTGCCGGTGATCGGTGTACCGATGCAGACGAAGGCTCTCGGCGGTCTGGATTCCCTTCTCTCCATAGTGCAGATGCCTGGCGGGGTCCCGGTTGCGACTGTGGCGATCAACGGGGCGAAGAATGCAGCTCTCCTCGCGGTAGAGATACTTGCACTTGCAGACAGGGAGCTTGAGGCGAAACTTGTCGAATACAGAAAACACCAGACAGAAACAGTTTTGAAGACGGAAATCTGATGGAAAACTACCGTATTTTTGTAGAGAAATATCCTGAATTCTATGTGGAGGGCGACAGTCTCAGGAACGAACTTAACGAGAACCTCCAGCTAAACCTGAAGACACTGCGTCTCCTGAATGTCTATGACCTGTTCGGCTTTACTCCTGAACTGCTTGAAAAGAGCCGCTACAGTGTGTTCGGCGAGGTGGTGACCGACAAGGTTATGGATTCCTGTGACCTTGAAGGCAGGAAATACATCGCAGTCGAATATCTTCCCGGACAGTTTGACCAGAGGGCTGCCTCGGCAGTCGACTGTGTGCGGCTTATTGATCCGGAGGCGGATGTGAGGATCCGTAGTTCGAGGCTTATAATTCTGGATGCCGACACTCCGGATGATGTCATGGAGCGTATCAGGCATTATTATATAAATGCGGTCGAATCCAGGGAGAAGGATCTTTCGAAGCTAAGCGATATGGAGCATGCTCCTGTGCGGCCAGTGCCTGTACTCGAAGGGCTGAGGGATCTCGGGGAAGATGATCTGGCCCCGTTCTGCCGGCAGTATGGTCTTGCGATGAATGCGGACGACCTGCGCGAAGTGGTGAAATATTTCCGTGGAGAGGGGAGGGACCCTTATGAGACGGAGCTCCGTATTCTCGATACGTACTGGAGCGACCACTGCCGTCATACTACATTCACGACTGTCCTTCAGGATGTGACCATAGAGGATTCCTTCATCAGGGACGAGATACAGGGGACTTATGACCTTTATCTTAAGATACGCCGGGAGCTCGGGCGTGAGGACAAGCCGCTGTGCCTGATGGATGTGGCCACGATAGGTGCCCGCTATCTCCGCAGCAAGGGCCTCCTAGACGATATGGAGGTAAGCGAGGAGAACAATGCATGCAGCATATATGTGGATGTGGACGTGGACGGCAAGACGGAGAAATGGCTGCTGCAGTTCAAGAACGAGACACATAACCACCCTACCGAGATCGAACCTTTCGGAGGGGCGGCCACATGTCTTGGCGGGGCTATCCGCGATCCGCTTTCGGGCCGGAGCTATGTATATCAGGCGATGCGCCTGACCGGGGCCGGCAATCTCTGGAGGGAGGTCAAGGATACGCGTCCGGGCAAACTGCCGCAGAAGATAATCAGCCGTAAGGCTGCTGCCGGCTATTCGAGCTACGGTAACCAGATCGGTCTGGCCACGACCAATGTCCATGAAATGTATCATCCCGGCTATGAGGCCAAGAGACTGGAAATAGGAGCTGTCGTAGGAGCAGTAAAGGCGGAAAACGTGCGGAGGGAGTCGCCTGCGCCCGGGGATGTTATACTGCTGCTCGGAGGACGTACCGGACGCGACGGTATAGGAGGGGCGACAGGTTCTTCCAAGGAGCACACTGAGGCTTCTCTGGAGACCTGCGGAAGCGAGGTACAGAAAGGAAATGCTCCCGAGGAGCGCAAGCTGCAGCGACTGTTCCGTCGTCCGGAGGTGACGAAACTCATAAAGAAGTCAAATGATTTCGGTGCAGGCGGAGTCAGTGTGGCCATCGGGGAACTGACTGACGGCCTTGATATATATCTTGACAGGGTGCCGGTAAAATATTCCGGGCTGAATACTACGGAACTTGCCATAAGCGAGTCCCAGGAGAGGATGGCTGTCGTTATAGAGGCGAAGGACAGGGAAAAGTTCGAGAAATACTGTCTCAGCGAGAATGTGGAAGTGACCCATGTGGCCGATGTGACGGATTCCCGCAGGCTCAGGATGTACAATGGCGGCAAGCTGATGGTGGATATTTCCCGCGAATTCATAGACAGTGCCGGAGCAAGGCATTATGCCGAAGCGTCCATAGGTACGGTGAAACAGTCGGATCCGTTCAGTGCTGATCCTGATGACAGAAGGACAGTCAGGGAGAGGGTCGAGGAGGAGCTTGCGGACGCCAACCATACTTCCCAGAAGGGAATGGTGGAGATGTTCGACTCCACTGTGGGACGTTCTACGGTCCTGATGCCGTACGGAGGGATGCTGCAGACGACTCCGGTGCAGGTGTCCGTGCAGAAACTTCCGGTGGACGGCTATACCGACACGGCTTCGGTGATGGCATGGGGATGCGATCCTTTCCTCGGAAGCTGGAGCCCGTATCATGCAGCTGCATACGCGGTCGTGGATGCGTGCACCAAGGTGGTTTCTGCCGGAGGCCGGTATGAAAGGATGCGTTTCTCATATCAGGAGTATTTCCAGAGGATGACGCACGACAGCCATACCTGGGGATTGCCTCTGGGCGCATTGTTGGGCGCTCTGAAAATGCAGCTTGACCTCGGACTTCCTTCCATAGGCGGCAAGGACTCCATGAGCGGTACTTTCGAGGACCTGAATGTGCCTCCGACTCTCGCTGCTTTCGGAATCACGACGGTAGATGCAGGGTCTGTCATTTCACCTGAACTGAAATTCGAGGGCAACAGGCTCTATCTGATCCGCCATACCCCGAAAGAGAACATGATGCCGGATACGGAGCAGCTGAAGCGGAACTGGACGTTTGTGAATGAACAGATAGAGAAAGGAAATATCGTGTCGGCTTATGCTGTCGGCCTCGATTCCGTATGTGCCTCCGTCTGCCGGATGGCGTTCGGCAATGCGTTCGGAGTGGATATCAAGGCTCCGGCGGATATCCTGTTCGACCGTGCCTATGGTTCCATAGTGGTGGAGACCGGGGAACCTCTCGACTGGCCGGATGCGGTACCGCTCGGCGAGGTGACTTCCGGAGATGACGGTTATATGCATGTCAACGGTGAAAAACTCGATATATTCGGACTCATGGCCATCAATGGTGCCATGTTCAATGAAATATATCCTTCCGTATGCAAGGCCCGCCATGAAGGTCTTGTCCCTGCGGGGATGGAGAACATCCGTCCTCTGAAGGTGAAACGGCAGGAACTGCGGTATAAGGGTGAACCGGTGCAGACTCCGGTGGCCTATCTGCCAGTATTCCCGGGAACCAACTGCGACTATGATACAGCCAAGGCTTTCCGGAAGGCAGGGGCGGAAGTCAGGATGACTGCATTCTGCAATCTCAGGAGCGAGGATATATTCCGTTCCATAGCGGAAATGAAGAAGAATATATCGGAATGTCATATTCTGGCCCTGTGCGGAGGCTTTTCTGCCGGAGACGAGCCGGACGGAAGCGGGAAGTTCATAGCGAATGTGCTTAACAACAAGGAAATAGCGGAAGAGATACATAAACTGCTTGACAGAGGCGGGCTGATTCTGGGTATATGCAACGGATTCCAGGCTCTTGTCAAGTCGGGACTCCTGCCGTACGGCCGTCTCGGAACGGTGACGAAGGATTCACCTACATTGTTCCGCAATGACATAAACAGGCATGTATCGCAAATGGTTACGACAAGGGTATCCACCACCAATTCTCCGTGGCTTTCAGGCTTCAAGGTCGGAGATCTGCATACGATAGCCGTCAGCCACGGTGAAGGGAAATTCGTTGTGAACGAGACTCTTGCCAGGGAACTGTTTGCGAACGGACAGGTGGCATTCCAGTATGTAGACCCTATAGATGAAGAGGTTACGATGGAGTCTCCGTACAATCCTAACGGCTCGTACTATGCGATAGAAGGTATCATAAGCCGTAACGGACAGATACTCGGCAAGATGGGACATACGGAGAGGTATGAGGAGAACCTGTTCAGGAACATTCCTGACGACGGACTCGAACAGCCTCTGTTCGACAATGCGGTACGGTATTTCCGTGGAGAATAATGGATGCCTTTGCTGTTGCAGGCGGTGTTTCCTGTCATCAGGAACGTAACCGGGAGGACTTGAAGAAAATGGATATGGGGAAAAATGAAGTGATATACAACGGTGAATCGGTCAGAATTTCCGCTACGGACAATCCGGAGGAAGTCAGGGTCCGTTTCACCGACAGTATCACCGCTTTCAACAAGATAAAGAAAGCTGTCATTGTCGGGAAGGGAAGGCTGAATACGTCCATAGCCGCCATGATTTTCGAAATCCTTGAGAAGAATGGTGTCAGGACCCATTTCCTGGGCAAGGTGTCGGAAAATGAGCTTCTGTGCAGGAGAGTGGAGACAATACCCATAGAGGTGATCGTACGCAATGTGATAGCAGGTTCCATGGCAGCGAGACTCGGGCTCAGGGAAGGTATGGTTCCCGCATCTCCGGTATATGACCTGTGCTATAAGAACAGCGATCTGTGCAATCCTCTTATAAATGACTGCCATGCAGTGGCTCTCGGTCTGGTGGACGAAGGCGAGCTTAAGACAATGTACGCCATGACCGCGAAGATAAACGATGTACTGAAGCCTCTTTTCCTGAAAGTCGGGATATGTTTGGCGGATTTCAAGATAGAGTTCGGGAGGGTGCCGTCAGGCGGACTTGTCCTTGCGGACGAGATTACCCCGGACAACGCCCGTTTCTGGGACGCAGCGACCGGTGAGAAATATGACAAGGACCGCTTCCGCAGGGATTTGGGCAAGGTAGGGGACGCATACAGGACAATATATAATAAGGTACTGGAAATCAAGGAAAGTTTATGACGGACGACTTGACACAGGTGCGCGGACTTCACGAAGAATGCGGAGTGTTCGGGGTATGGGGAGTTCCCGAAGCCGCGGGACTTGCATATTACGGACTCCATTCTCTCCAGCACAGAGGACAGGAAGGATGCGGCATAGTGACCGTGAATGATGACGGAGTATTGCGCAGGGTCAAGGGTGAAGGACTTGTGTCGGAAGTTTTCAATGAGGAAAAGATTGCGTCTCTTCCCGGTTCCATGGCCATAGGGCATGTGCGTTATTCCACTACAGGGGGAGGAGGGATAGAGAATGTCCAGCCGTTCCTTTTCCGGCACAATACCGGAGACTTTGCACTGGCGCATAACGGAAATCTCGTGAATTCCGCGCAGCTGCGTAAATATCTGGAAGACAGGGGAAGCCTGTTCCAGTCATCTTCCGACAGCGAAATCCTTGCCCATCTGATAAAAAAGGATGCGGCAGACCGTCATGAGCCGAGGATTCTCGCCATAACGGAAGCCCTGAATATGATAGAGGGCGCATTCGCCTTTCTCATAATGACGAAGAACAGGATATATGCATGCCGGGACAAGTACGGTCTGCGTCCTCTTTCTATCGGAAGGCTCGGGGATGGATATGTCCTGAGCAGCGAAACCTGTGCATTCGATGCCATAGGGGCGGAATTCATACGGGACATGGAGCCCGGGGAGATAGTTACCGTGGACAGCCATGGCATCAGAAGCAGACGCTATTCGGAGTATCGGAGGAATGCCATGTGTGCCATGGAGTACATCTATTTTGCCCGTCCGGACAGTGATATAGAAGGCTGCAACGTCCACAGTTTCAGGAAAGAGACCGGGCGGTTGCTGTGGAATGAGGCTCCTGCCGATGCGGATATCGTGGTAGGGGTACCGGATTCCAGTCTCAGTGCGGCAATGGGGTACAGTGAGGCTTCCGGGTTGCCGTATGAGATGGGCCTTGTCAAGAACAAATACATAGGCAGGACATTCATCTATCCTTCCCAGTCCATGAGGGAAAAGGGAGTCAGGATGAAACTGTCTGCCGTAAAGACGATAGTGAAGGGGAAACGGGTCGTGCTTGTGGATGATTCTGTTGTCAGAGGTACCACTTCACGGCGTATAGTGGCGATGTTGCGGGAGGCGGGAGCGCAGGAAGTGCATCTGAGGATTGCTTCTCCGATGATAAAGTCTCCGTGTTTCTATGGGGTGGACATTTCCACTTATGAGGAACTGCTCTGTGCGCACAAGTCATTGGCTGAAGTGACGGAGACCATAGGGGCGGATTCAGTGGCATTCCTTTCGGAGGGGGCTCTTTTCAGGGCCGGCGGCAGGAGCGACCTGTGTCTTGCCTGCTTCAACGGCCGCTATCCGACATCGCTTTACCAGAGTCTTGAAGAGGCCAACAAGGACGGCAAGTTCTGATTGGGAATGACATTAATTGACATTAAATGATAATAGGCATAGACGTAGGCGGAAGCACGACAAAGATTGTCGGCATAGACGGCGGGGCGCTGAAAGCTCCCCAATTCATCAGGGCGGACGACCCGGTCACCTCCCTATTCGGGGCTTTCGGCAAATATATCTACGACAATCATATAGCTCTTCCCGATGTGGAGCATGTCATGCTTACCGGTGTGGGAAGCGCATATATTGACAGCGATCTCTACGGCCTGCCTACTACGAAAGTCGATGAATTCAAGGCCAATGCCTTGGGTGCAAGGTACGGCAGCGGTCTCGACAGGATGATAGTCGTGAGCATGGGGACAGGCACCTCGTTCATAAAGGTTGACGGGGAAAATATGGAACATCTGGGAGGTATGGCCATAGGAGGGGGAACTCTTCAGGGGCTTTCCAGAATCCTCTTCAAGACGCATGATATCAGACAGGTCATGTCCATGTCCATGAATGGGGATGTGTCTGCGGTCGATCTGCAGATAGGAGACATATCCAGGGAGGAAATCCCGGGACTTCCGTACAGCGCGACAGCATCGAATTTCGGGAAAGCCGAAGCCAATGCTTCTCAGAATGACATTGCGGCCGGTCTTGTCAACATGATTCTTCAGGCAATAGGCAGTGCTGCGAATTTTGTCGCGAGGAATACGGAGATAAAGGATTTCGTCCTGATAGGCAATTTGTCGATGCTCCCGCAGTGCAGACCGACATTCGACAGGATTGCGGAACTGTACGGTATCCGGTTCCATATTCCGGAGTACCGGGAATACAGGACCGCCCTCGGTGCCGCCTTGAGCTGGCGGGTATAGTATCGGCGTCAGGACCATGGATGATCCTGGTTTGCCGGTCTGACATTGCTGATCATACGTCCGGCACCGGACAGCCTGCGGGAAGAATTGGAAATGCAGATGATTGATTATTAAAATACAGAACGTTATGGCAGAGAGTTACGAGAAAGCCGGTGTAAACCTTGAAGCCGGGTATGAAGTGGTCCGCAGGATCAAATCGCATGTCGCGTCGACCGCCCGCACGGGTGTGATGGGAAATATCGGGTCATTCGGAGGGATGTTTGACCTTTCCTCCCTGAACATGAAGGAGCCTGTGCTCGTCAGCGGTACCGACGGGGTCGGGACGAAGTTGAAACTTGCATTCGCGCTGGACAGACATGACACAATCGGTATTGATGCAGTGGCCATGTGTGTCAATGATGTGCTTGCCCAGGGGGCCGAACCTCTTTTCTTCCTCGACTATGTGGCCGTCGGCCATAACGAGCCGTGGAAAGTGGAGGCCATAGTTTCCGGAGTGGCAGAGGGCTGCCGTCAGGCAGGATGTGCCCTTGTCGGAGGCGAGACGGCGGAGATGCCCGGGATGTATTCGGACGGGGAATACGACATTGCCGGGTTTACTGTCGGGGCTGTGGAGAAGTCGAAACTCATCGACGGGTCGAAAGTGAAAGCTGGGGACGTGCTTGTGGGCATAGCCTCTTCCGGTATACATTCCAACGGGTTCAGCCTTGTCCGCAAGATTTTCGCCGACAACAGTCTCGACCTGAGCGCCTCCTATCCTGAACTTGACGGCAGGAGTCTCGGCGACGTGGCTTTGACTCCGACTAAAATCTATGTGAAACAGGTGTTGGATGTCATCAGACAGTGTGATGTCCACGGGGTCGCCCATATAACGGGAGGCGGTTTCGACGAGAATATCCCGCGTATCCTGCATGAGGGTCAGGGTATAGAGATCAGGGAAGGCAGCTGGGAGATACTTCCGATTTTCCGTTTTCTTGAGAAATACGGGAAGATTGCCCACAGGGAGATGTTCAATATTTTCAATATGGGTATCGGAATGGTGCTGGCCCTCAATGCTTCCGAGTCGCAGAAAGCCATTGACATCCTTGCATCGCACGGTGAAAGGGCCTCTGTCATCGGTTCCGTCACCGCCACCCCGGGTGTCTCTATCATATGATAGCAGATTGGCGGCCAGGAAGCTGTAATGTTTTATTGAATAGTATCAAATACTTTATATTATGAGAGCATTATTTTCCGTAAGCGATAAGACTGGCGTGGTAGAATTCGCCAGCGCACTCAAAAGCCTCGGCTGGGACATCATAGCCACGGGCGGTACAATGAAACTCCTGAAGGAAGCGGGACTCGAAATCATCAACATCAGCGATGTCACCGGTTTCCCGGAAATCTGCGACGGTCGCGTGAAGACCCTTCATCCCAAGGTACATGGCGGACTTCTCGGAAGACGGGATCTGGAGAGCCACCGACAGCAGCTCAAGGAGAACGGGATAGAATACATTGACCTCGTATGCGTCAACCTCTATCCGTTCAAGGAGACCATAGCCAAGCCGGATGTCACCATGGAGGATGCAGTCGAACATATCGACATCGGTGGGCCGTCCATGCTCCGCAGTGCGGCCAAGAACTGGGCTGACGTTACCGTAGTATGCCATCCGGAGGATTACGGGAAGGTGATAGACGAGATCCGCTCTACTGGCAATACGACGAAGGAGACCCGTCTGGAACTTTCCGCAAAGGCATATACCCATACAGCCGAATATGACATCATGATTGCTACCTATATGCGGGCACAGGCAGGGCTTAACGAGAAACTGTTCCTGGAGTATGACCTGAAGCAGAGCCTCCGCTACGGAGAGAACCCTCACCAGCAGGCCAAGTTCTATGCTGCGATGGAGAAGGTGCCCTATTCGCTTGCGACAGCGGAGCAGCTCAACGGCAAGGAGCTTTCCTACAACAATATCCAGGATGCGAATGCGGCCCTGAATATCGTCCGCGAGTTCGATGAGCCGTTCTGTGTAGGCCTTAAGCATATGAATCCTTGCGGGGCGGCTGTCGGCAAGGATGTCACGGATGCATGGAAGAAGACATTCGAGGCTGACAAGGTCAGCATTTTCGGAGGTATTGTGGCTACCAACCGCGAGATCAATCTTGAAGTCGCAGAGCTGATGAAGCCGATATTCCTCGAAATCATCATGGCTCCTTCATTCTCCGAAGATGCCCTTGCCCTTCTCAGGACCAAGAAGAATCTCCGTCTGCTGAAAGTCGATATGACAAAGGACGACAAGATCCGCCGGCAGTTCGTGAGTGTCAACGGCGGGCTTCTCGTCCAGGATCAGGATATTGTCACGAAGACCGTAACGCCGGAAATGTGCGTGACCGAGGCCAAACCGCAGCCGGAGGATATGGCCGACCTCGATTTCGCATGGCATATCGTCAAGCATGTCAAGTCGAACGCAATCGTAGTAGTCAAAAACGGCATGACATACGGAGTCGGAGCCGGTCAGATGAACCGTATCGGCTCGGCAGAGATTGCACTCAAGGAGGCCAAAGCCACGATAGAGACCAATGGAGGCAAGGTGGAGGACTTCGGACTCGTCCTGGCATCCGACGGTTTCTTCCCGTTCGATGACTGCGTAGCCCTTGCGGCGGAATACGGTGTCAGGGCCATTGTACAGCCGGGAGGAAGTGTCCGTGACGGGGATTCCATAGCCAAGGCCAATGAGCACGGCATTCCGATGCTCTTCACGGGCAACCGCCATTTCAAGCATTAAGAAGGGGACTGACCTGAAAATGCGGGTCGGTCCCTTTCTGTTTCCGCAAGTTCCTGTCGCCTCACTACCTGCTATCCGTCTCCTGTGTGCCAATATGGAAGTACGGCGATTTCATTGTCTCTCATATCCGCCTGTTCCATATTTAATTCTCTTTTATGTTTGCCAACAGCTTTTCAAGCTCTGCTACGGCAGCACTTATCGTCCGGCTTTTTTCTTTTATATCAGCCATCAGTTCCGCCAATGTGCGGCCATCCTCCTCTCCGCCCTGCTTTATCCATGTAATGTCAAGGCTTGTCTTGTCGCGGGCAAGGATGTCCTCTACCGGATATTTCCTCCATCGTCCCTGAGGATTATTTTCCGCGTCATAGGTTTCTACTCTGTTATTGTAACAAGAAACAAAATCATCCAGATGATGGCGTTCGAGTTTGTTGGTTGCAAGGGTATGTTTGACATCTGTACGATAATCATAGAACCAGACTTCCTTTGTCGGCTGACCTTTCGTAAAGAACAGGACATTGGCTTTTACCCCTTGGGCATAGAATATACCAGTAGGCAAGCGGAGAATGGTGTGCAGATTGAAATCTGTCAGCAACTTCTTTCGTATCGTTTCACCGGCACCGCCTTCTTCCGTCTCCCTTGTCTTGATACGATAGGTACGGCATTCTACATTCACACCATCGGCAATAGATTGCTCAAGTGTGTAATTCACAACCATATTGTAATTAAAAAAAAGCCTTTGTTTCAGGTATTGGAGTTGCGGTGAGTCCTATTAACCGTGCCGTGTCGAAATATTCCAATACTTGCTTCCAGCTTTTATAAATAGAGCGGTGGCACTCGTCTATGATAATCAAATCAAAAAAATCATGCGGCAAGTTTGGATTAGACGGCAAAACCACATCTTCTTCAATATCCGGTTCATCATCTGCCTTATCGTCATCTGCTATCTCCTCACCTTTCAAAAGGGAGAACAAACGCTGAATAGTAGATATTACAACATTACTGTCAGAGGGGATGTTTGCCGACTTCAATCGGGTTACTGTAAAGATAGTATTGAAGGCATCTCCGTTTTCTGTCAACCGGAAAGTTCCGAATTCTCCCTCTGCCTGTTTGCCAAGATTATTCCTGTCCACTAAAAACAGAATTCTTTGCATGGGAGTATAGGACAACAATCGGTATGCTGCAAGACAGGCAGTATATGTCTTGCCTGCACCGGTCGCCAAGACCATCAGTGCCCGGTTTTGCCCGGACCGAAAACTTTTTTCCAATTCGGTTACGGCCTCATACTGGCAATCTCGTAATCCTTTTTTCTGCAAAGTGGGAAGTCCTGCGAACCAATCAATTATTCCCAACCGCTTGACCAACTCATAGGGAGTGGGAATAGACATTATCTGTCTGAAACTTTGCTCTTGTTCGCGAAAATCGCAGAAATATAGTTCTTTGCCATTTGAGGTAAAGATAAAAGGCAATGGTTTCTGATATGTCTGATAGACTGGAGGAACACTTTTGGCATATAATACGGCCTGATCACATACCTTATCGGAAAGCGCATCTATATCTTCCCTTTTTGCTTATAACACACCAACGGCTTTACCATTAATGAAAAGGAAATAATCGGCCTCGAGATTGCCTTTTAGCAACCCTTCCCTTATTGCGACAGCCGTACAGGTCGGTTCATAATCTTCCCTATTGATTACCTTCCAACCTGCCTCTGCGAACCACTGATCTATTTTTTGCCTCGCTTTTTCTTCCGGTGTCATAATCGTTCCTATATTATCATATATACTGTATTGCCTCGGCATAACAAATAAGTCTATTTTACTATCGGTCTCTGCGTATATTTGGCCTGTCTGCCATGTATACTGTTGCGCCTCGGCAATTGCAAACAAGTATGCATTGTTCTCGGCTTCTGCGTATATTCTTGTATTATCAGAAGTTGTACGCTAAAATCAGACCATCCCGGATGCAATTGCATTATGCAAATATAGTCAATTATATCCGATGGTAAGGATGGTTTTCCTTTCCTTTTCCCGGATGTCCGGTGCAGAAATCGGAAATTTATGTGTAAGTTTGCAGTCCGGTGCCGGTGCGTTTTGTCCGGTTGTGCGGTGTAATGTGTATGGAGGGTACGGTGATGAAGCTGTATATCCGCCGACGGTGTCTGTGCCGGACTGATGGTGTGACTGCTTGGAAAAACAGAAAAAATTTAATTGACGATATGATAATGGACAGGAAAGTTTTGGTGGTCGGAGGCGGTGGAAGGTGTCATGCCATAGTGGATGCCCTTTCGCGTTCTCCTCAGGTATCGAAGATATATTGTGCTCCGGGCAATGCGGGGATTGCGGCGCAGGCGGAATGCGTACCGCTGAAGGATACCCAGGTCATGGAGCTGAAGCAGTTCGCTCTCGACCATGGGGTGGATTTGACGGTAGTCGGTCCTGAGGCTTCGCTCGCCGCCGGAATCACGGACGTGTTCAATGAGGCAGGCCTGAGGATATTCGGCCCGACAAAGGCGGCCGCAACGATAGAGTCCAGCAAGGATTTCGCTAAAAGGCTGATGGAGAAGTATGATGTCCCGACTGCCGCATACAGGACTTTTGAGGATTATGGCGAGGCTGTGGAATATGTCCGAGACCATTCCATGCCGGTCGTGCTGAAATATGACGGGCTTGCGGCGGGGAAGGGAGTCGTGATACCGGATACGTTCGAGGAGGCCGAGACAGTGTTGAGGGAGATGCTGCTGGACGATATGTTCGGCAAGGGCAAGGTGGTCGTGGAGGATTTCCTGATGGGACCGGAATTTTCCCTGATGTGTTTCGTAAACGGCACTGAGGTGTATCCAATGGCTCTTTCGCAGGATCACAAGAGGGCATATGAAGGTGACAGCGGCCCGAATACGGGAGGCATGGGAGCTTATTCCCCGTTGCCTTTCATTACGGATGAAGATATGGAGTATTCCGTAGAGAAAATCATGAAACCGGTGGCGGCAGGCCTTGTCAAGGAAGGATGCCCTTTCAAGGGAGTGTTGTACGGCGGGCTGATGAAGACTCCGGAAGGAGTGAAGGTCATAGAGTTCAACTGCCGGTTCGGAGACCCGGAGACGGAAGTTGTGCTGCCGAGACTGGAGTCCGATATTTATGATATATTCTCGAGCATCGCCGATGGGACTCCGATGCCTGAAATCAGATGGTCGGACAGGGCTACGATGGGATTCGTGATGGCGTCCAAAGGTTATCCCGGTCATTATGACAAAGGCTTTGATATTACCGGACTGGAGGCTCTTGCTGATGACCCTGACATTAAGGTATATCATATGGGGACAGCTTTTGCCGGTCAGACGGGTGCATCCGTTCATGGACAGTCGGAAACAGCGGGTCAGGTCATGCCGGAAGATTCCGACGGCCGGATGGCAGCCGGGAAGAGGACAGTGACTGCCGGAGGCCGTGTGCTGATGGTCGTGGGGTTCGGACAGACGTTGCAGGACGCCCATGACAAGGCGCTGGAGGCTGTGGAGCATATCCGATGCGACAATCTGTTCTATCGCCGGGACATAGGCTGGAGGGTGCTTCAGCCATCCGGAGCGCGTTAGTCCGTCAGGCGGATTGGTATCCTCATAAAATTTATAATGACAAAAATCAAGGAGGTTGACCCAAAATAAGGAATTTCAAGATTTGCGACGATGAGAAAACCGCAGTGTACTGGTGTACATGAGGATTTTCGAAGCAAGTGTAACTAACGCAGGCATACCCTTTTTGGTCGACCTCCTAAAACAGCTTTTAATTGAACGAATGATAATAAGCGGTAAAGAATTGTCAGCTAAGCTGAAGACGGAAATGGCGGCGCAGGTGTCCGCTTTTCCGGAAAAGTACGGGCGCGTCCCGCATCTGGTCGTGATCCTTGTCGGTGATGATCCGGCGAGCATTTCCTATGTCACGGGAAAGGCAAAGGCATCAGAGGTCGTGGGTATCCGGAATACGACCATCCGGAAGCCGGATACCATATCGGAGGAAGAGCTGCTCGGGCTGATACGGGATTTGAATGAGGATGATGCCGTTGACGGCATCCTCGTCCAGCTTCCGCTTCCGGAACATATAAGTGAAGCCAAAGTGATAGAGACAATATCCAAGGAGAAGGATGTGGACGGCTTCCATCCTCTGAATGTGGCTGCCCTGTGGCAGAAACAGGAGTGTACGGTTCCGTGTACTCCGAAAGGCATCATTAAGATGCTTAAGGCCGCCGGTGTTACCTTGCAGGGCAAGCGGGCGGTCGTTATAGGCCGCAGCAATATTGTAGGACTTCCTGTGGCGAAACTCCTGCTGGATGAAAACGCCACTGTGACCATAGCCCACAGCCGTACCGTCAATCTTCCGGAAATCACACGGCAGGCCGATGTACTGGTCGTGGCTGTCGGACGGCCGCGGTTCGTGACGGCTGACATGGTGTCGGAAGGTGCTGTCGTCATCGATGTCGGGGTCAACCGTGATCCTGAGACCGGCAAGCTCTGCGGGGATGTCGACTTTGCGGCTATCGAGCCTAAGGCATCCGTAATAACTCCGGTGCCTGGCGGTGTGGGCCCGATGACGATATGCTGTCTTATGGAGAATACCATCGAATGTTTTCTCCGCCGGCAGAAGTAGTGTATGCCGTATGTGCCGGGCTGCAGCGACAGTTTACGGTGTATCTTTCCGTAACGTGTTCATGGGCTGTCAGCAGCTGCGGCCTTCCACAAGAGTCGGTCTGATGAATATCTGCCCGCGGGTCTCGGCAAAGCCGGGCTTGCGGGCAATCATGTTTACCAGCATGTCCGCGGCAATCTGCCCTATCTGCGGGACAGGCTGTTCTATACGTGTTATCGGCGGGTCGAGATAATCCAGAAACATATTGTTGTCGAAAGAGATTATTCCTATGTCGTCAGGTATCTTCAGAGCCCGTTCCCTTATGGCAGTGAGTGCTCCCAGCATTATTGTCGTGCTGAATGCGAAGACGGCATCCGGAATATTGCCGGAATCCACCGCTTTCGTGAGACTTTCATAACCGTTTTCTACAGAAAAGGCGTTTCCTGTCACTGTAAATCTTATATCCTTGTCTTCATTTGCCTTGACGGCATCGGTAAGTCCTCTGACCCTTTCCCTGTTGGTCATGGAGGTCCGGACTCCCTGGATTGCCAGTATGTTGCGGTATCCTTTCCGTATCAGGTGTTCAGTGGCTATATAACCGCCGGAATAGTTGTCGGTGCATACGTAGGGCAGGGAAGTGTCCGGGAAATACCTGTCGATAAGCACTACGGGAATGCTTTTGCTTATGCTTTCCAACAGGGAGGGCGAATTCCCCACTGGTACGGCTATGATACCGTCTACTTTTCTGGACAGGAACGAATACAGGGCTTCGGTTTCCATAGCCTCGGTTTCCATCGAGTCGGCAAGCAGGATATTGTATCCGTGTCCTTTCAGCTGGTTGGTTATGACGCTGGCCATGTTGGCGAAGAACGGGTTGTCGATGCTCGGTACGGTCAGACCTATCGTGTCGGTCCGTCGTGTCCGCAATCCCTTGGCAATCAAGTCGGGGGTGTAATTGCATTTTTCCGCTTCCGCCGTGATGATTTCAATCGCCTTGCGCCCGATCCTGTATTGTTCCCCTTTGCCCGACAATACCCTGGATACGGTAGAGATGGAATATCCTGTGCGCTGCGATATGGTTTGAAGGCTTTCTTTATTGGTCATCTTTGTCTTGATTCATCGGTATATGCAAAGTTAATATTTCCTGTTTCTATTCTCAACCCATTTTGTCCGGCATTTCCTGTGGTATTTCAGGATACGGGAGGCCTGATGTCTGTGCATCACGTTTCTGATCAGGGAGCTGTCTGAATTCCTTTTAAATCTATCCTGACATTATAGTATTTTCAGCGCGATTGCAGCACAGGCTTCCGCGTCTGCAAGAGCATGATGGTGAGCCTTGAGGTCATATCCGCACCGGGCTGCAACGGTATGGAGCTGATGATTGGGGAGCATTCCCCGGAAAATCCGTCTGGAAGCCCTGCATGTGCAGAAAAAGCTGTAGTCGGGATAATCCATCCGGTACATCCGGAACACTGCCTTGAGACATCCTTCGTCGAACATGCTGTTGTGGGCGACGAGCGGCAGACCTGCTATTACAGGTTCGGCCCTGGCCCAGACTTCAGGGAATACCGGGGCATTTTCCGTGTCATGGAATGACAGTCCGTGTATCCGGGTGTTCCAGTAGGAATAGTATTCCGGTTCCGGACGTATCAGGCTGTAGAACCTGTCGGTGATTACACCGTCATGTACGGCGACTATACCGATGCTGCATACGCTGGTAGGTTCCCTGTTGGCCGTCTCGAAGTCTATTGCTGCAAAATCTTTCATATCGTCAGTTTGACGGTTTCCCGTTTTCATATCATTCCGCTGAGGACATCCACCAGGCGACTGTGGTCACGGAAATCGTTGCGCAGGCTGTAGTTCCCCTCCCTGTCCACGAGTACATAGGACGGTATGCCGTCGATTTTGAACTTGTCGCCAAGATATTTCCACTGCTCCCCGTTGAGCCGGTAGTGTAAGCCCCTTATCTCCGGTATCATTGTCTTGTATTTTACCAGAGGAGAGGTTTCGTTGGCAATGTATATCCATACTATGTCATCGCTTTTCAAGGCCGTGTCTTTTAGCGGTTCATTCTTTTCTATTGCATACCTGCATGGCTCGCACCAGGTGTTCCAGAAGTCGACGAGGATTATTTTCCCTTTGTGCGGGGCGATGATTGCATCGAACAGTCTGTCATTGCCCACATCAGGCGTTGCACGGATCACGGCCTTCTGCGCTACGGCGGCAAGGGCTGCTTCGGCATCGGCCTGCATTGTCCGGAATGCTTCGAGGTAGAATCCGTTCCCCATCCCTTCCAGCATCCTGAAATCTTCTTCGGAGACAGCGGCGTCCGCAGCCTTTTTCGCCAGTCCCTGTCCGGACACCTTCCTCAGCTCCGGTATCAGACCGGAACCGATGCCTGCCAGTCCGGGCCAGTCTATATCTTCTGATGTGACAGCATCAATGTAATCGAGCATCATTTCCCCCATCAGCAGCTTCGGGTCATTGATGTCGAACAGGGTGCAGACAGCCGCGTAATTGTCGGGTTTCATTCTGTCCAGACCCGGGCAGGTCTTCCCCCAGAGGCTGAAGTCATTGTGTACATTCATGTAATTGTGTGTGCGCAGGAAATCTCCTTGCGCAAATGCCGTTACCGTCTCCTCTTTCAGGGTGATGAGCTGGAATTCTTTCATCATGGCATCTGCGTCGCACCCGGCTATGCTGTCGGCAAGTTCCGTGTATCTGTCGATGACATGCTCCGTGTACTCGTCGGCTGTCATCGTGTAGGATGCGAATTCCCCTGAATAGAGGTTCATTCTGTATTTAAGAACGTTGCTCCCGGCTGCCCTGCCGTTCGTAATGGAAGAATATTTTCCGGAAGCATATGTGCTTCTGAACGGTTTTACGTCTGCTTCTTTTCCGGGTTTCATCCGGTATGCCTGAAGCAGCCAGCCGGTTTCCCGCATGTCATAATATACATCCGCGCTGTCGCCAGGTGCCAGCCATACCGTGCTTCCCCCGGTACCCATCGTTACGACGGCTATGGCATTTGCCGGACCATATTGCCTGAATTTGAATTCCGCAGTTGCCGTTTCCGGATCGATATCAGCGTGGTATGACTGCTGTCCGTTCAGCAGCGTGTTTACATACAGGCTTACCTTCTTTCCAAGTTCAGGCCTGTAGTGTATCAGATGCATCCTTACAGTGGTCATCCCTACGGTAAAGTCAGGTCCCGGGACATGCCGGCCGTCATCGGCCTCGGATGCATACTGCCTGCCATTGGGTTTATTATCCGCCTCGGATGCATGCTGTCTGCCATCGGGTGTACCATTCTCTACAGAGGTGCGGCGGATCTTATACGCAGTCTGGTTCAGGATGTTTTCCGGTATTCCGGCCGGTCTGTCGTATTCTGTCTTTCCTGTAAGGTCTATTCCGTAGAGCTTGAAACAGTCCTCGCAGTCGGATTCGATGAAGTCAAATGATTTCGTACGCTTCGGCAGCGGCTCGAACATAAGTCTGAAAGAGGCTTCTCCGGAAGCAGGCATCCAGAAAAGGGAATCCGGCTCAATGCCGTCGCTGCCGGTCAGGGTGTATTTCCTGCCTTTGGTGGCAAGGTATGAGTCGGATGAAATCTTTATCCAATAGTTCGGGATATACCTCGCATTTATGTGGAGGACAGTGGCTGTGTCAGACAGTTCCACTTTGGCTATGTCGAGTGTCGTGCTGTTGGCTGTCTCAATCAGGGGGTAGTCCACTGTCTTGACTGTCCGGGAGCACGATGCCGCTATCGTGGCAGTGGCTGCTGTCAATGCAATAGCTTTGATTATATGTTTCATACCTTTTAGTATTGTTTCATATCTTGACAAAGTTAATAAAATAATCCGAATCAGTTACCCAGGCGGTTTTCTGGCAGACCTGGCACACCACACCCGCTTTGAAGCACTTCTGTGGCAAGGGACCGTTCCAGGTTTGCGCGTTTTTGACAGACCTGGAACGCCCTCCCCTCGTAGAGCCCCCCCCGAGCGTCTTGGGATACTGATCTTCCGTTCCCACTGGATTTACGGATAGGAGGCGACAACGGGAGAGCGGGTGTGCCGGCGATTGTGTCCTGAAAAACAGCTGTCGGCTCTATGATTGTTTTGTACGTGTCACGGTATGCAGGACGTGACCGTCCTTGTCAAGCATATGCAGGTTGAGCTCGTGTCTGTCGGCAGTGATTAGGGACCAGCCGGTCTCGTTGCTGCAGAACACGGTGCCCTCGACAGGCTTTACGTCCTTGCGGCTGAGTGATCCGGACGAGTTGACCACATAGTCTATGTCGCAGCCGTCTCTGCGGATATGTTGGAATGTGTGGATGTGTCCGCAGAGATACATGTCCACATTTCCGTATTTCCGGAGGACAGGGTCGAGCCTCTCCTGTAGATTCTGTCTTTCGCTTGCGGTCTTGTCCGTGTCTGCATAGACGGGATGGTGCCCCACGACAAGCACCCAGTCTTCATCCGCTTCGGCAAGGACGCTGTCCAACCAGGAGAGCTGGTCTTTGTAGTCGGATCCTGAAGCATCGGCATATCTCTCTGAATTCCTGTACCTGTCGATCATCGGGGTGGTGTCCACCATTACTATACGTACGGTTGTGCCGTCCTCTTCTTTCACGAAAGTATAATATTTTGCGGGCATCTGCCAGCGTGCACTTACATCGCTGTATTCCACCATGGCATCGGTATTCCCCCTGTATTCATGGTTACCGCATACAGGATGCCATGGCACCATCAGGTCAGGATGTGAATAGACGAGTTCGTAGTTGGTCATCCACAGCGGATCCGATACGCTTCTTATGCCTTCGAAATGGTGCGTGTCGCCGGCTGCAAGGATAAAGTCGATGCCGATGATCCCTCCCATGCGGCCCATGGTTTCGGCAACAGGCTTCTGGTAATAGTATCCGTTGCGCCCGAGGTCATTGACAAGGTAGAAGTTCAGTGACTTTCCGATGGCTTTCCATTCGTCTGCGGGATCTTCCCGGACAGTTGTGCCGCCACCGCAGCATGAGCCTGCAAGAAATGCGGAAGCGGCAAGAAGTAAGATGATGATTCTTTTCATGAGCGATTGTTTTGGCATTCCTGCAAATTTACGGAAATTATCCGGTTCCATGGTCTGATGATTATCCGTATCGGCATATCTTGCAGGAAACAGGACAGATTATGCAGAATAATTCGTATATTTGCCCCCAAAAATTTTTACAGATGGAGACGTTAGTTAATTCTCAGATTCCCGAAGGTCTCACCTTTGATGATGTACTGCTTGTCCCTGCCCGCTCCGAGGTCCTGCCGAGAGATGTGGATGTCACGACAGAATTTTCAAGGAACATAAAGCTTCATACGCCTATCGTCTCGGCGGCGATGGATACCGTCACTGAAGCGGAACTTGCGATTGCCATGGCGCGTGCCGGAGGTATAGGCGTCATTCACAAGAATATGCCTATCGAACAGCAGGTTGCGCAGGTACGCCGTGTCAAGAGGGCCGAGAACGGGATGATATACGATCCTATAACCATCAGCCCTGACGCCACCGTGGGGGCTGCTCTCGGAATGATGGCGCAGCATCATATCGGAGGAATTCCGGTAGTGGACGGCAACAACTATCTTATCGGAATTGTGACGAACAGGGATCTCCGTTTCCAGGACAATATGGCGCTGCCCGTATCGGAGGTAATGACTTCTGAAAACCTGGTGACTGCGCCTCAGGGAATAGGTCTGGAGGAGGCTACTGCCATTATAAAGAACCATAAGTTCGAGAAACTCCCTGTCGTGGACAAGGACGGCAAACTCGTCGGACTCATCACCTACAAGGATCTGATGAAGATCAAGGACAATCCTATCGCATCCAAGGATTCCAAGGGTCGTCTTCTCGTAGCGGCTGCCGTGGGTATCACGTCCGACACCATAGAGAGGATAGAGATGCTCAGCAGTGCCGGAGCCGATGCCGTGGTCCTGGATACGGCGCACGGACATTCCGTCAATGTGCTGAATGCAATAAAGAAAGCATGCGATACGCTTCCGGGGATAGAGATAGTGGCAGGCAATGTCGCTACGGCGGAAGGTGCCCAGGCTCTTGCCGATGCGGGCGTAAGTGCGGTAAAGGTCGGTATAGGACCTGGTTCCATCTGTACGACCCGTGTGATAGCGGGAGTCGGTATGCCTCAGCTTACAGCCGTGATGCTTGCAGCCGATGCGCTCAAAGGGACAGGTATTCCTGTCATAGCGGACGGAGGAATAAGGTATTCGGGAGACATAGTCAAGGCTCTTGCAGCGGGTGCCAGCACGGTAATGGCCGGTTCTCTCTTCGCCGGAGTCGAGGAATCCCCGGGAGATACGATCATACTCAACGGAAGGAAATTCAAATCGTACAGGGGCATGGGTTCTCTGGAAGCAATGCAGCACGGTTCGAAGGACAGGTATTTCCAGGATATGGAGGACGATGTCAAGAAACTCGTTCCGGAAGGGATTGTAGCCCAGGTGCCGTACAAGGGGACTCTTTCGGAGGTTGTGTACCAGCTCGTCGGCGGTCTGCGTGCAGGTATGGGATATGTCGGCGCCAAGGACATCAGCTCTCTCCGTTCGGCACGGTTCGTGCGCATCACCAATGCCGGCTACATCGAGAGTCATCCGCATGATGTCACCATTACCAGGGAATCTCCTAATTATTCAAGGTAATGCACAGACTGTTGTCCGTTCTCATTGCAGGCATTGCTGTTTCCGGCAGCCTTACATCATGCAAACTGATAAATTCTATCCTGCATGATGAGGAAGTGGTGGCCAAGGTAGGGAACAATATGCTGTACAAGAGCGAGGTGACATCCCTTATACCGTCCGGTATCTCCGGGGATGACAGCCTGCGGCTCGCGATGCAGTATATCAATTCGTGGGCATCGGACATGGTCTATTTAGACATCGCCGAGAAGCAGCTTTCCAAGACGGAGAAAGACGTTTCCAAACAGCTTGAGACCTACAGACGGGCTCTTCTGAAATACCGTTACGAACAGTTATATGTCAATGAAAGGCTTGACACGGCTGTTACTTATGGCGAGGTGGAGGAATATTACAGGTCGCATACCGAAGATTTCAGGCTTGAAAGGCCGATAGTGAGGGCATGTTACCTCAACATGCTTCCCGAGTCGACCCATTTCGGGCAGATAAAGGATCTGATGTCTTCGACTGACGAGGATTCGACATGGCAGGCGGAACAGCTGGCCTCTTCTTCATATGACAGATTTACCGACTATGCGGATTCCTGGATAGATGTGACTGTGCTGGCAGGAGATCTCGGAGTCGGCTACGAAACCATACTGCCATTGGAGCCGGATACATTCATAGAGACCGAGGGACAGAACGGAAAGCATAATGTAGCCTATATCTTCGATGCGGTTCCCGCAGGGGAGATACCTCCGGTGGAGTTCTGTGCCCCGATGATCAAGGATATCATTCTCAGTGCGAGAAAACACAGGCTTACGGCGTCTTTGGAACAGGAGTTGCTTGAGGATGCCCGCGATAAAGGAAAATTTGTAATATATTGATGCCAATGAAATACATGAGAATTGCCCTGGCGGCAGCAATGATGTGCGGTATTCTGCCGGTGTCTGCGCAGAGATATTCTGACGGACTGATAGACAAGTCTGTGGCAGTGGTGGGGAATGAAATGATTCTTCTGTCGCAGATAGAGCAGGAGATACAGATGCGCAGGGCGCAGGGAATGGCTTCTGACAGGAACATCAGATGCGAAATCCTTGAGCAGATGCTTGCGTCCAAGCTCTTTCTGATGCAGGCCCGGGTGGATTCCCTGACAATCAACCAGGATATGGTGGCAGGGGATCTCGCGAACAGGATGGATCAGATCCGCACTCAGCTCGGCGGGGACGAGGAAGTGGAGAAATATTTCGGGAAGCCGCTGTACAAGCTCCGCGAGGAATGGAGAAGGACTTTGGAGGATCAGAACCTGACAATGATGATGCAGCAGAATATAGTGGAGAAAATACCGGAACTCACTCCTTATGATGTGGAGCAGTATGTCGAAAGGACGGCTCCGGAAGATCTTCCCGTTGTCCCGATAAAGTACAGGCTCAGCCAGATCTGCATATATCCGGACAGAGAGGCGGCCGACAATGCGGTCAAGGAAAGGCTGCTTGCCATCAGGGAACGTATCATCAACGGAGAGAAATTCGCCACTCTCGCAAGGATATATTCTCAGGATCCGGGTAGTGCCCGGCGTGGAGGTGAACTCGGAATGGCATCCAAGTCTATATTCTGGCCGGCATTCTCGGATGCTGCAATGGCCCTCAAGCCGGGTGTCGTGTCCCAGATAGTGGAGACTCCGGACGGCTTCCATATCATAGAAGTCCTTGAAAAGAAAGGGGACATGTTCAATGCCCGCCATATCCTCATGAAACCCGAATATACTTCGGATGACAGGGACAAGGCATTCAAGGTGCTGGACAGTCTCAAGACAGAGATACTTTCCAATAATATCCCGTTCGAACTGGCAGCGAGATTTTTCTCGGAAGATCCTGCCACGAGGACCAACGGAGGGCAGATGGCGGATCCCAATACCGGTTCTGCATATTTCGAGATAGACCAGCTCAAGCCTCAGGACTATAATGCCATCAAGGATCTGAAGGAAGGGGAGATTTCAGTCCCGGTGGAGTCCCTCGACAATGAGGGAAGAGGCGGAACGACCGGAGGCAACACGGTGTACAAGATCCTGAAAGTGGACATGATTCTTCCTGCCCATACGGCGTCTTTCGACAATGATTATGACCTTCTTCTTTCCCAGGCGAAGCAGGAGAAGGAAATGGAGGCAATAGACAGTTTCATAGACGAGAAGATAACTTCCACTTACATTGTCATAGACCCCATGTTCAAGGACTGTCCGTTCGAGAGGGATGGCTGGTATGAAAAGTTCCGCGAATCCGAATAGCGTCAGATGTCAGTCAGCAAGTCTTTCATAGCCCTGGCCATAATCCTGCCTGCCTTGATGCTTCCGCCCGTCCTGCGGGCCCAGGAGCAGCAGGAAGACAGTCTTGTGCGTCTCGATTATGCCCAGACAGCTGAACTTCTGGAGATTGACGGTCAGAATGTCAGGAAAGTGGTGGGGCCGGCGCAGTTTTTCCACAACAACACATACCTGCTTTGTGACACCGCCCTGTGGAATATCGACACCAAAATAATAGATGCGATAGGAAATGTCAGCATCATTCAGGACGGAACGGAGCTGACAAGCGAGAAGATGGTGTACAGGATAAGTCTCAACCTTGCCGAGTTCAGAGGACAGGTCGTCCAGTTGGAGGATAAGGATCACAACATGTTGAGGACACGACATCTGGACTATAATACCAAGGACAGTGTGGCCGTATTTTCCGGCGGAGGATCCATGAGGGACAAGGACGGACAGATCATCGAGAGCGAGAGGGGGACGTATGATGCGAAGATAAGGACTTTCAATTTTTACAATGATGTCAACATGTTCACGGATTCCATATTCGTGAAGACTACGACATTGAAATATGAGTCTGATCTGAGTCTGGCGACATTCGGCAGGGGAACAGATGCATGGCATGAGGACAATATGCTGTCAGCCGATGCCGGCTGGTATGACCGGGGCCGGGAGATATTCTTCTTCCGCAACAATGTCCATGTGATGACCGATACCCAGGAGGGATGGAGCGATTCCCTGTATTTCTTCCGCAACACCATGGATGTGGAAATGCTCGGGCGGGCCCAGGTGACTGACACGACCCGGAATGTCTCGGGACTCGCAGGTCGTATAGAATATATAGATTCCCTTTCAAGGGTTACAATGACAAGGAAACCGGCCGTGATATCAGAGGTGGAGGAACAGTCTCAGAGGGACACTGTATATTTCGGTGCGGATACCCTTATATATTATACCCTCAGAAAGTGTGACATCGACTCTTCCGTTGTCGCTGCCTCTGCACAGAGACTGGCTGACCTTGATGTGGATCCGGTCGGGAATTACAGGAAAAAGGCTGCGGAAGAAGCTGCCAAGGCCGCCGCTGAAGCCGCAAAGGACGACCCGAACCGGCCTCCTCCAAAACATAAGGGGACCGGGAATAATCCGGCGGCTGGCACAGGGGATTCTGTATCTCCGGCAGCCGGTGCTGCACCGGCTGCCCGCCCCGGAGAAGAAAGGAAAACCGGTACCGCGGCAGGAGCGGTTCAGCCGGCAGGCGGTCCTTTGCCGTCTTCCGGAGCATCCGGAACGGCAGCGCTTTCTGCAGCATCATTAATGACAGGAAGCACACCAGCGGATTCCCTGAACGCAGGCGTAGATACACTCGTGGCTGGTGTCGATACATTGGCGACGGGAGCCGGTAACCCAGTTGCGGGACAGGATTCTCTCCCGGCAAGTGCGGATACCCTTGCTGCGGGTGTTGATACACTATCGGCTGGTGCGGATACCCTTGCAGCGGGTCTTGATTCCCTTGCTGCCGGGGCGGATACCCTTGCATTGGCGGATTCGGCCGCACTCATTCCTCCCGATACTACTGAAATAGGGTTCGTGACGGCCTTACGCAATGTCAAGATATTCAGGAAAAACATGCAGATAATCTGTGATTCCCTGGAGTATTCGGATCTCGATTCCCTGGCACGTCTTTTCGGACAGCCGATGATCTGGAACGAGATTACCCAGCAGTATTCTGCGGACAGTATCACTGCCGTGATCCGGAACAATGCCATGGAAAAGGCCAGCCTGATGTCCGAGGCCTTTATCCATATGGAGGTCGAGGATTCCGTCTACTATAACCAGATAAAGGGCGCGGAAATGCTGGCTTATTTCAATGAAGACGGGGAGCTGGTCCGTTTCGATGCCCTCGGAGGAGCATCGGGTCTGTTTTTCCTGGAGGAAAATGACGAGATCGCCACTGTCAACAGAAAGGAATCCAAGATGCTTTCCGCTACGTTCAAGGACGGAGACATACAGCAGGTATATTATTATGATGCAGCCAAGAGCGATGCCTATCCGGTGGTGCAGCTTGCCAAGGCGGATCAGTTGCTGAAAGGCTTCAACTGGAGACCGGATCTCAGACCGGCAGACAGGACTGCCGTCACTCCTCTTGATCTGAGACCTCCCGACAGGGCAAGATATCTTGCCAGACCGCGGGCTGCATACAGGCAGACGGATATCTATTTCCCTGGATATATATCGGATATATACAGACAGATTCAGGTCAGGGATTCTTTGGAAAGGCTGCGGGCAATGGAAGAAAGACGGGCTGAGGCCGAAGCGGAAGCCATTGCCGAAGACCGCAGGACAGATTCTCTTGCGAGGGTGGACTCAATAGCCGTTGCGGACAGCATAGCCAAAGCCGACAGTATTGCGGTGGCGGATTCCATCGCTGCCGTCATGCAGAAAATCCAGGCGGACAGTATAGCCAGGGCCGACAGTATCCGTTCGGCTCAGGAGGCTCTTCTTAAGTCCGACCGTCAGTTGAGGCGTGAACAGGCCGTTGCTGCACGGAAGGCCGCAAAGGAACAGCGCGTCAGGGAAAAGGAGGAACGCTGGGCCAGTCTCGACAAACGCGATGCGGAGAAGGCTGCTGCCAGACAGGCGAAGAAGGATGCCCGGCTAAGGGAAAGAAAGCGAAGGCTCCTTATGAAGCAGATAGAACAGGCCAAAAAGGATGCTGCCGTTCTCGAGAAGTATATAAAGAGGCTGGAGAAACGGCAGTCCGGAAAGGATGCGCTTATTCTGCAAACTGTGAAATAATGTTGAGTATCACTTTTGAAGCCTTTTCCATGCTTTCGAGCGGTACGAACTCCAGTTTGCCGTGAAAATTGTGGCCTCCGGCAAATATGTTCGGACACGGCATGCCCATGAATGAGAGATTTGCCCCGTCAGTGCCGCCGCGGATAGGCTGTATGTGAGGTGTGATGCCTTCCATTTCCATTGCCTTGACGGCTTTCCCGATTATATGGTAATGAGGTTCTACCTCTTTTCTCATATTATAGTACTGCTGGCGGATTTCCACGGTGGCGACTCCGTCTCCGTATTTCCCGTTGATGAAGTCCGCACATTTCCGGAGCATATCCTGTTTCTGCCGGAACAGTTCCATGTCGTGGTCTCTGATTATATATGAGAATGTCGATTCTTCCACAGTCCCGTTGAAGCCTGTTATATGGATGAATCCTTCATATCCCTCCGTATATTCGGGCCTCTGCTCGACAGGCAGCATGGCATTGAGTTCCATGCCTATAAGTATCGAATTGAGCATCTTGCCCTTGGCATAACCCGGATGGATGTTGCGCCCCTGGATATGGACAGTGGCGGCTGCGGCATTGAAATTCTCGTATTCCAGCTCTCCGATAGCTCCTCCATCCATCGTATATCCGTATTTTGCCCCGAATTTCCCGACATCGAACCTGGCTGTCCCGCGTCCTATTTCCTCGTCCGGAGTGAAGGCTATCCTGATTTCTCCATGCTTGAATTCAGGATGCTCAGTCATGTACTGCACGGCATCCATTATCTCTGCCACTCCCGCCTTGTCGTCCGCTCCGAGCAGAGTCGTACCGTCGGTAGTGATGATTGTCTGTCCCCGGTATTGAAGCAGTTCCGGGAACTCGTCTGTCTTGAGGCTCAGCCTGTCGTTCAGCCTGATGTCCTTGCCGTCGTAGTTCCGGATTATCTGCGGATGAATGTCCTTGCCGGGAGCATCGGGAGAAGTGTCCACATGTGCGATGAACCCTATCGGAGGGACATCCTTTCCGCAATTCGATGGGATAGACGCCATCACGTATCCGTATTCGTCCAGTTCCGCGCTTATGCCGAGAGCCTGCAGTTCGTCCCTGAGAAGTCTCAGCAGATCCAGCTGTTTCGCAGTGCTCGGCTGGCTTTCCGAATCAGGGTCGGACTGGGTTTCCACGGCCACATATCTTAAAAATCTGTCCAATATAGCTTCCATAATATTTTGCTTTTAATTGTCTGTCAGTCCGTAAAGCTATCTGCCCGCGGCCAGGCCGTCAGTATCCGTTACGGTGTACTTTCCGCACGTCTGTGTCGGAAAGTAACTGCACTGCCTACTGCCGTCCGGCTTTCATCGCAGAGGTTATGATGAAAATTATTATCGCTGCATAAGGTATTATCGCCACAGGTTCCGTCCATGCGGAAGGACTGACTGCCAGGTCGACCTTGGCGAACTTCAGGATTGCGCTGACAACCCCCATCAGTGCACCTCCGGCTATGAAACCGGAAGCGATCAGTGTCCCTTTTTCCTGACGTGCACTGTTGACTTCCCTGTCCTTGCTGCGTGATCCCACGAACCATGATATCGCTCCTCCCACGAGCAGAGGCAGGTTCAGTTCTATCGGAATGAACATCCCGAGGGCGAATGCAAGGGCAGGAACCTTGAATACGGTCAGCAGTATTGCGATGACTGCTCCGATGCCGTACAGCAGCCACGGGGCGCCCCCTCCGTTCATCATAGGCTCTATGACGGCAGCCATCGCATTCGCCTGCGGAGCCACGAGCGCACCTTCTCCCGTGAAACCGTATGCCTCATTCAGAACGAGCATCACTCCGCCGACTGTCGCTGCCGCGACCAGAGTCCCGAGGAATTTCCAGCTTTCCTGCTTCTTAGGCGTGCTCCCTATCCAGTATCCTATCTTGAGGTCTGTCACGAAAGCTCCGGCTACGGAGAGGGCAGTGCAGACGACTCCGCCTATTATAAGGGCGGCTGTCATTCCGGCGGTGCCGTTGAGACCGCATGCTACCATGACTATGGATGCAAGGATGAGAGTCATCAGAGTCATTCCGCTGACAGGGTTTGTGCCTACGATTGCTATCGCGTTGGCAGCGACTGTGGTGAACAGGAACGCGATTATTCCCACCACGAGAAGGCCTATGACGGCATGCCACAGGTTGTCGACGACTCCGAAGGCAAAGAACAGGAACACTGCGATCAGCGTAAGTGCAATCCCGATTACGACTATCTTCATCGATATGTCTTTCTGTGTCCTCGCGGTCTCGGCCTCTTCCGGGCTCTTTTTCCTTCTGAATTCCCCTGCGGCAAGTCCGACGGCGGACTTTATCACTCCGAAAGACTTGATGATGCCGATTATGCCGGCCGTGGCGATGCCTCCGATGCCGATGTGCCTTGCATATTCAGTGAATATCTGCTCCGGAGACATTTCTCCGACAGTCTGTACTATGCCTGTCCCCATCATGTCGATGACGCTGCCTCCCCATATCAGGTTCATCAGTGGGATTATCACAAACCATACAAGGAAGCTCCCGCAGCAGATGATGAATGCATATTTCAGTCCCACTATATATCCGAGCCCGAGGACGGCGGCTCCGGTGTTGAGCTTCACCACGAGTTTGGCCTTGTCCGCGATAACAGCGCCCCAGTGCATGACGGTAGTGGATACCGTTTCTCCCCACAGCCCGAAAGTGGAAACGATGAAGTCGTAGAGACCTCCTATCAGACCGCTGATCATCAGAGTCTTGGCACCCTTGCCCCCGCTTTCTCCGCTCACCAGCACCTGTGTGGTGGCGGTGGCTTCAGGGAAAGGGTATTTCCCGTGCATGTCCTTTACGAAATATTTCCTGAACGGTATCAGGAACAGGATGCCGAGTATGCCTCCGAGGAGTGAGGAGAAGAATACCTGGGTAAAATTCACGGCCAGTTCCGGATATCTTGCCTGCAGGATGTACAGGGCCGGCAGGGTGAATATGGCGCCTGCCACGATAGCTCCCGAGCATGATCCGATAGACTGTATCATCACATTCTCTCCGAGGGAATTCTTCCTTCCGAGTGCGCTGCTCAGGCCGACGGCAAGTATCGCAATCGGGATGGCCGCTTCAAATACCTGTCCGACCTTCAGCCCGAGATAGGCTGCGGCAGCCGAGAATATTATGGTCATCATAAGTCCGACGGCCACCGACCATGGCGTGACTTCCGGATAATTCTTTTCCGGAGACATTATCGGCCTGTACTCTTCTCCCGGCTGCAACTCCCTGTGGGCATTCTCCGGCAGTGATGT
Organism: uncultured Bacteroidales bacterium; assembly: GCA_944322585.1. Classification (GTDB taxonomy): domain Bacteria; phylum Bacteroidota; class Bacteroidia; order Bacteroidales; family UBA932; genus Cryptobacteroides. The sequence continues at coordinate 58,037 of CALUPB010000012.1, forward strand.
CTGTCTTTTTTCTTCCATTGGCAAATCGTTTCAGTTGTTGATATACGGTGTCAGAAGCTGTATTGCTTCCGGGATTGTGCATGGCCGCACATAGGCAAAACAGATGCAAATATACGCAGAAGCCGAGAGCAGAACAAATTTATTTGTTATGCCGAGGCGCAACAGTATATATGGCGCCAGCCAAATATCGCAGAAGCCGAGAGCAGAACAAATAACCAGTCCCGGAGGGACCGCGACGGGCAGTCGCGAAATCCCCCTGATAGGGGGTGCAGGGGGTTTAGAGGATGGTCTTTCGGAGAAAGACTTGCCGAGGCGTGAACCGTATATATGGCGCCAGCCAAATATCGCAGAAGCCGAGAGCAATGCAAGTTTACTTGTGATTGCCGGGGGCATCGGCGTCAAAATGCGAAAATATTGCTATTTTTGTCTCCGTTATGGATGACAGCGCACTCATATCACGGATGAAGGAAGGGGACAGAAAGGCATTCAACATCTTGTATGCCAGACATGTGGACGCATGCAGAGGATATGCCGGCCTGATGGTGGGCAATATGTTTTCCACAGACATCGTACAGGATGTATTTCTGAAGGTATGGGACAGACGGGCGACCATCTCAGTGTCGGATTCCCTTCGTCCGTACCTGCTTAGGGCAATATACAACAGGGCACTGAATTCCATCCGCGGGGCTTCGTACCGCCAGCAGTACCGGAATGAATACGCGGAGCGCATAGAAAGGCTTTCCGCTCAGACGTATGACCCTGATGCCAATGAAGTGATACGTAAACTGTATCTCAAGGATGACATGGCTGCTATAGAGGATGTCGTCAGGCTTCTGCCCGACCGCTGCTGTCAGATTTTCAGAATGAGCTATATAAACGGATTGTCACATAAGGAAATAGCCTTGAGACTGGGTATATCCGTGTCTACGGTGGACAATCATATCTATAAGGCGCTCAAAGTGTTGCGTGAAAATCTTTCCGACCCGCGCATCTACATGATGATACTCTTTTCATTGTTTTTAAGATAAATTCCCGTCAGGAGTAGGTAGTATGTCCCGGTCAAGTGTGTATATAGCATAAAATCCGGGAAAAGTGGAAAAAATAGACATGCTCATACTGTCCTGGCTTCGTGGCCGGACAACGGAAGAGGAAGACAGGGAACTCTGTGACTGGATCGAGTCGGATCCTGACAATCTCGAATATTTCTCGCAGGTCAGAGCCGTGGATTCTTTCCTGAAAAATCGTCAGGGGGGGGCAGCGTTAAATAAATCCGCAAAGCCGCATGCATGGAAAAGGCTTGTGTGGGTTTCAGCCGCCGCGGCTGCAGCCTTTTCCGGTATTTTCGCCGTTGCGAGGTATGTCGTCTGGCCGGATTCCGGTCGCGACATGGTCACATGCAGCAATGATTCCGAACCCTCGATTCTCATTGACCTGCCTGACGGCAGCCGGATATGGCTTGCCGAAAATTCTTCCGTATCATATGCCAGCGAAGGCTTTTCCGATGACAGGACCCTGTTACTTGAAGGCGAGGCCATGTTCGATGTCGCGTCGGATTCCCTGCATCCGTTTGTGGTACACGGCCCTGATATGGATGTGGAAGTACTCGGCACCGTGTTCAATGTGGTAGACTGCGCCGGTGACGGCACTGCTGAGACGACCCTTGCCGAGGGGAGAGTGCTCCTGCATGATCCTGACGGTCAGGAACTCATAGTATTGAGGCCGGGACAGAAGGCGGTATACCACTCCGATACGAAAAGGGTGGACATTTCCGATGTGCCGACTTCGGGGATGCTGATGTGGAGGGACGGGGTCATATTCATGGAGAATGTCACGATAAGACAGATAAAGGCACGTCTTGAAGAGGATTTCCGGACAAATCTCAGGATAGCGGGAGGCGGCCCGGAAGGAGGGCTTTTCACCCTGAGTTATGTCAGGACTGCGCGTCTGGATGATGTCCTTGACATGGTGGAGACCATATCGGGATATGTTCTGGTTCCGGATGACGGTCCCGTACCGCAGAACGGCATGAAATAATCCTTATTACACAATACCATAGGTTAATAATACTAAAATGACCGTTATGAACAACATGAGAAGATTATTGTACGGACTGCTCTGCGCCGTTCTCCTGCCTTCGGCCGTTTTCGTGTCGGAAGCGGATTCGGCAGCAGCGCAGAGTTATTCGTTGTCTTTGACTGTAGCCAAGGCTCCTGTACGGGATGTTGCGGCAGATGTTACCAGACAGACGGGTCTGGTGTTCTCTTACAGTGCATCCACCGGTGACAGGGAGATGTCAGGAGTGGATGTGTCTCTTGAAAATGTCTCGGCCGACCGGCTTCTCGATGCCGTCTTTTCTTCTGAAGGGCTGTCCTGGACCATACTGGAGAATATGGTCAGCCTGTATCCGTCGTCTCAGGATGGCGGTCCGGAAACGAGGACACTCATAGGTACGGTAACGGATGCCGTTACCGGAGAGCCGGTACCGGGTGTCGGAGTATATTATTCGGACAATCCTTCATTCGGCGTAGTGACGGATCTGGACGGAAAATACGAGATAGAAGTTCAGGAAAGGACAGAACTGGAATTCTATTCATTGGGTTACGGGATACAGCGACTTATGGTCGGCGACCTCGGTGTGCTGAATGTGCAGCTCTATCCCGATAACGAGACTCTTGATGAAGTCGTGGTCGTGGGTGCCGGTACACAGAGAAAGGTCTCGGTGACGGGAGCCATTTCAGCCGTGAAGGGCGATGCCCTCAAGGCTCCGGTGTCTTCCCTGACCAACAACCTTGCCGGCAAGCTCGCCGGAGTCATTTCCGTCACCAGCAGCGGAGAACCGGGGTCCTCTTCCCAGTTCTATATCCGCGGTATCAGTACGTTCGGAGGCAGGACGACTCCGCTGATTCTCCTTGACGGGGTGGAAATCTCGGTCGGAGACCTGAACAACCTTCCTGCGGAGTCCATCGAAGGTTTTTCCATACTCAAGGATGCGTCCGCAACTGCCATCTACGGTGCAAGGGGAGCCAACGGAGTGATGCTCGTGACGACCAAGAGCGGTACCGAGAATACCAAGGCGAGAGTGAACGTGTCCGTGGACATGTCCGTGCTCCAGCCTGTGAATATAGTGGATTATGCCGACGGTGCCACATATATGGCCGCATACAATGAGGCCCTTCTGGCCCGCAACCCCTCAGCGTCTCCTCGCTACAGCGAGAAACAGATAGAATATACCAGGTCAGGGGTCAATCCGTACCTCTTCCCTGACGTGGACTGGTATGACCTTATGTTCAAGAAGGTGGCCATGAGTCAGAGAGCTAACATCAACATACAGGGAGGAGGTTCCAAGGTCACATACTACATGTCCCTTCAGGCCAACCATGACAGCGGTCTTCTGGACGTACCGAAGAACTATTCCTTCAACAACAACCATAACCGCTGGCTGTATATCTTCCAGAACAATATCGCCTATCAGGTGACGCCGACTACGAAGATCGACCTCAGGATGAATGCCCAGATTTCGTCCATGTCTTCCCCGAATACTTCTTCGAATGATATCTTCAACCAGGTGTTCCTGAACAATCCTGTCTCCTTCCCGGCGATGTTCCCTGAAGAGGAAGGGGTGGAACATATACGTTTCGGATCCGCTGTGATGTCGGCCGGAAGGTTCTATACCAACCCTTATGCGAATATGCTCAACAGCTACAGGAAACAGAACGAGAACAAGCTGAACATATCCCTGAACATAGACCAGAAGCTGGATTTCATCACGGAAGGGCTGTCGGTCACGGCTCTTGTGAATTTCAACAACTGGTCCCAGAAATATTACACCCGCGGACTCGACCCGTTCCTCTATGGAGTGGAGAGCGGAAGCTGGACGGAAGACAATCCCCAGCAGTACCGTATCACACGCCTCTATACCGGGGATGAATACATGACCCAGTCCGGAGTGACAAGGAACAGTGACAATACATTCTATCTGGATGCGAGGCTGAATTACAAGCGGACTTTCGGGGACGGGCACAATGTCACCGGAATGCTGATGTACATGATGCGTGAATACAGCAACGACGTCCTTCCGAACAGGAACCAGGGTTTCTCCGGCCGTGCCACCTATGATTACAAGAACAGATATCTCGTTGAGTTCAATTTCGGTTACAACGGTACGGAAAGGCTCGGAAGACAGGACAGGTATGAGTTCTTCCCTGCTATGTCGTTAGGCTGGGTGATAAGCAATGAAGATTTCTGGACGCCCGTACGGGATGCGGTTGACTTCTTCAAGATAAGGACTTCGTTCGGCCTTGTCGGAAGCGATGAGACCGGCTCGGAAGCAGGGGCGCCGCATTTTCTCTATCTGGACATGGTAAACATGTCGGGAGGCCCTTCATTCGCATCCGGCTACACCGGCAGTACGGTACACACAGGACCGTATATCACATCATATGCAGTGGAGGGGGCAAGCTGGGAGCGTTCGACACAGTTCGATGTGGGAATTGACCTGCACCTGTTCGACCAGCTCAGTCTTACTGTGGACTATTACAATTACATGCGTGACCGTATCCTTATGGAAAGGGCATCTTTTCCGGACATACTCGGCTACGGGAACACGACCCCGTGGGCCAATGTCGGCAAGGTCAACAGTCAGGGCATAGAGGTCAGTCTCAACTGGAACAAGGAACTTGCCAGGGATTTATGGATTGATCTGAGAGGCAACTTCACATATACGAAGAACAGATACGTATATGTCGACGAACCTGACTATCCGTATGTATGGCAGACAAAGACGGGGAAACCTCTCGATGCGATGTACGGTTACATAGCCGAGGGCCTGTTCGAAAGCTACGAGGAGATAGAATGCAGTGCTGACCAGAGTTCCTTCGGAAGCACGGTCATGCCTGGAGACATAAAGTACAGGGATGTGGACGCAAACGGACGTATTACGGAAGAGGACATGGTGATGCTTTCCCCGGTGGGCAATATGCCGCGCATACAGTACGGCTTCGGTATCAGCCTTACCTGGAAACATTTGGATTTCAGTGTGTTCTTTAACGGTTCGGCCCAGCGTAAGGTCATGCTCAACAGTTCTTCCATCTATCCGTTCTGTGCCAATGACACCAACGACCATAACCTGATGCAGTGGATAGCGGACAGCCACTGGACTGAGGGGGCGGACAACACGGGCGTGGAATATCCGCGGCTCGGAACCCTCGATACACAGATTTCCAACAACCAGCAGCCAAGCAGCTGGTGGCTCAGGAATGCAGGATTCCTTCGTTTCAAGACACTGGAGATAGGTTACAGTTTCCCTCACTGCAGGGTATATCTCAGCGGGGACAATCTGGCTGTCTGGTCTCCGTTCGAATACTGGGATCCGGAGCTCCAGTTCTATTCCTATCCTCTTCAGAGAACATTCAACATAGGAGTGCAGGTGAATTTTTAATGAATAAAACGATGACTGTTATGTTTGTCAGGACAATAAAATATATCGCCGCCATTGCGGCAGCTGCCGTATCGGTTTCTTGCAGCTATCTCGATGTGATTCCGATAGAACAACCCGGTACGGACGACATGATGATAGACGACGCTTCCACCCAGAATTTCCTGTACAGCTGTTACGGCTATCTTCAGGATTCAGATGCGGGACACAATTTCGACATAGGGATGCTCAACCAGCCGGATTTCGGCTGTGACGAGATGGTATGCCCCCAGGAATGGGAATCCGCGGCTTCGCGTTCCCAGTGGAATTATTATACCCCGTCCTCCATCGGAAGGGGGGCGTGGGGCAACTGGTATGACGGCATCGGCTACTGCAATCTTTTCCTCAAGACCATCGAGGAGAGCAATCCTCCTCTCAATCCGAATGACAGGGCGCAGTATATCGCCGAGGCCAAGTTCCTCAAGGCATATTACCATTTCCGTGTCCTCCAGCTCTACGGCCCATGCCCTGTAATAGACAAGGTATATCCGACCAATACTGCCAAGGATGAAATACCCGGACGTTCACATTTCGACTATTGTATCGACTATATTGTCGGGCTTCTCGACGAGGCCGCCCAGTATCTTCCTCCGGAACAGCAGAACAACAGCGCATATTTCGGGCGTGCGACATCAGTGATATGCAAGGCCTTGAAGGCGCGTGTGCTGCTTCTTGCCGCCTCGCCTCTGTACAACGGGGAATTCCCTTTCAGAAGCTGGAGAAACGATACGTACGAGACTCCTGGCTACGGGAAGGAACTGGTCAGCCTGACCTATGACCGGACAAAATGGGAGAGGGCGCGGAAAGCATGTGAGGAGGCCATTACCCTTGCCGAGTCCAACGGTTTCGAACTCTTTGACGTCGAGGCTTCCGAGACCCTCAGGGAAAATCAGGGCATACCCCTTCCTCAGGTGCCCGGCTCCGTGGATGATACCTTCAGACAGAAGGTCATGATGCTCAGGTATGTCGTAACGGCGAGGCCTGACAACGGCAACAGGGAGACTCTCTGGGGAGTCGTCCCGAACCGTTCCGGTGGATTCCCTTTCTGGATGGCTTCCATGCCGCACTACATCCTGAAGAACAATACCGGGGTAAATGTCGGAGGATGGGGAGGAGCGTCCCCGACCCTGTACACGGTGGAGAATTTCTATACTTCAGCGGGGCTGAAGCCGTCGGAAGACGGAAACTTTACCCCTGAATCACAATGGTTCCAGTCGGCAGGGCTCGGCAATCCTGACATAATAAACCTCAATGTCGGCCGCGAGCCGAGGTTCTATGCCTGGATATCCTTTGACGGGGATGAATATTCGCCTGTGCTTGCCAACCGTACCCCTGTTGTCTGCGAGATGCGCAATCCGCAGAAGACAGGCTATGACGCCACGATATGGGGGACGAGAAACTACTGCGTAACGGGTTTTCTCAATAAAAAGCATGTCCATCCCAACTACAACTATACAGGGAACAACTGGGACGGCAACTGGGGAGAAGTCAAGACTCCGGTCCCGCTTATCCGCCTGGCCGAACTGTATCTGATAATGGCCGAGTGCGAAGCCCGGCTCGACCGTCCGGGAGAGGCCCTGGACTGGCTCAACAGGATAAGGAGGCGTGCCGGCGTTCCGGAATGGACCGAGAGTTCATTGGCGGCTGCAGGCAAGACTGCTCTCGATGCTGTCCTTGACGAACGCTTCGTGGAACTTTATGCGGAAGGTTTCCGTTACCATGACATAAGGCGTTGTGTCAAAGGAGCCGAATATCTGAGTGCAGACTGTTATATGGGGCTCAATGCAGTGGTATCGGGACCTTCCTTTACGGAATTCAACACTCCTGTACAGGTAGCCCAGCCGTTCAGCTGGAAAGATTGCATGTATCTGCTTCCTGTCGACAATGAAGAGTTCTATTCCAACCCCCAGATGGTCCAGGCTCCGGGATACTGACAGACTGCGATTATCGGAAATATATCCGGATAATCTGCAATGATTGGCAATAATTACGAAAATGACTGAAATATGCGCATAAAGAATGAAAATATGAAAAAATATCTGATTATAATGGCAGTGCCTCTCATGATGCTTTCCTCGTGCGAGGAGAATATGGAAGACCTGTTCCCGTCCGAGTATCAGAAAGTCCTTTCCGTCAAGAATTCGGGCCAGTCATCCCTTGTAATGGCTTCGGCTTCGGAGTCATACGTAGTGGATATCATCGTCCTGAAGGGAGGCGGGAATCCTTCCTCGGATTCCGAGATGAGTTTCCGGTTGATGACGGATGACGAGGTCGCGGAAGAATGGAACTGGTCGCCGTCCCAGGTTGAAATCATCGGAGAGGAAGGTTTCGAAATCGAGGGAGGAGACAATATCGTTATCCCCGCAGATGAAAGCTATCGCAGGATATCGCTCACACTGCACCCTTCTGCCATTGCGGCAATGACGAAACAGGACAGCGAGACCTGGATACTGCCGCTCGTTCTCGAAAGCAGTACCGATAATGTCAACCAGGACATGAACAAGATGCTGTATACACTCGATCTTCGCGACCTTGCGCTGGAATGGGATGATTTCCAGGACGAGACCATGACCGTAGAGATAACATATCTTGAACGGCAGGTGCCTTTGACCATGGTCATGGCATATGCCGAGGCCAATGAGTTCACTTTTACCGCAACGCTCGATGACTCCAGGACGGACGAACTCGTGACGGCATTCAATGCCTCTCATGGGACTGATTATCTCGCGCTTCCTGCATCGGCCCTGTCGGCTCCGGAATTTTCCTTCGCTCCAGGGGTGGAGGAATCGACACAGACAATTACACTTAGCAGGAAAGGGCTGGAATCCGACAGGTCATATCTCCTGCCGCTTGACTTTACCGTATCTGCCGATGCAGTCTCCAAATCAGAGGAGATGAAATATCTGATTGTCACCAATCCAAAATATATCATGGAGGACGTGGACCAGACCAAGTTCTCGATCGCTTTCGTGAATTCCGAGACCGGATATGGATGGCAGGCCTCCAACCTGATCGACGGAGAGACCAATACATTCGGAGCTTCTGCCTGGTCAAGCAAATATGACGGAGGCATGGCTTCAGATACGGAGGATGACTGGGTCTATTCTTTCGAGGCGAAAGACAGGTGGCAGCATCATCTGGATTATTATCCTTTCTGTCATTTACAAAGACCGTTATCCGATGTATACATAGTGATAGACATGAAAGAGAAAATCACTCTCGGGGCAGTCGGCTTCGGTAAATGGGCAGATAATCTCGGAGATTATTCCCTGAAGTCATGCAAGGTTGATCTTGCGGATGAATTCAGTATCAAGTCATATCAGGATGGAGGCAGCATAGCGGATTATTCCGATGTCTCCAACGGTTCGGTAGGATGGAAGAATGCCTTCGATTGCAAGGATTTACCTAATGTCAAATTGCAGTGTGCATGGTTTGACATTTCGGATACGGATGGAGCATCCCTTCAGTCCGGTCGTTATATGAGACTCAATCCTTACGAAACGCACAGGAATGATGAGGCAAACAAGAATAATGTTGCCTTCACGGAAATCTATGTAAAGAAGGTCGTGGCCGTGGACGGTGTCAGGTTAGAATAGATGGATCTGCGTTTTAAGAAGCTGTTTGAAAACATTTTCTTAACGCAAAGGAATGCCAAAGGAAGAAATTTTCATGTAAATATGCGAAAAATGAATTTATTGTCGATGTTCGCCGCCATGGCGGCAATGTGGGTATCCTGCGGGACGCCTGAAACGGAACAGTCCGGACGGCCAGGAGATGGAGGTGCATCCGTCTCGGGAAACGGCGGTTATCTTTTTGTACACATGACGGATCAGAATTATGGCAGGATGTTCTATTCGGTTTCCCGCGACGGTCTTGTATGGGAGACTCTCAATGACGGCAAAGTCATACTCGAGACATATCTCGGGCATCCGACGCTGACCCGTGGGGGAGACGGGAAATATTATATGATAGGGGTTTCGACCGGCAAGACTCCGCATTATCCGGTACTCTGGTTCTCGGATGATCTCGTGGTATGGGGGCACAGGGATCTGTCCCCCGACATTTTCGATGTTTCGGCATTCAATTATAAGAACGATACATATTATTACGGTGCCCCGAAAGTCTGGTACGACTCGGCAAGCGGCCGGTATATCATCACCTGGCATGCCGGAATCACCGGGGCGGACAATTCCCAGGAGGAGTGGGAGTCCAAACGGACATTCTACATCCTGACAGAGGATTTCGAGACATTCACCCCGGCGGGCAGGCTTTTCGATTTTACGGGTGACGATGCAGACATGGCCACTATCGACACCATAATCGAGAAGGAAGGGGATACCTATTATGCCATCATCAAGGATGAGCGGTGGCCGGACAAATGCCCGACAGGCAAGACAATCAGAATCGCTTCCTCGTCTTCACTCACCGGGCCGTATACCAATCCGGGTCCTCCGGTGACGCCTGCCTGGAGGGAGGCCCCTTCCATAGTGAGATCGCCGGACGGTCAGGGTTGGTATCTCTATACGGAGCAGTATCCTACAGCATACGAGCTGTACAAATGTTCTTCCCTTGCGGGCAGCATGTGGTCTCAGGTCGCCTTTACTCCTCCTGTTGCCCGCCATGGCTGGGTCATGAGGATAGATGAGACGCAGTATCAGGCGATTGTGGACGCATATGGCACTGACCGATGATTTTACCGGCCGGTCTTGAAAAGAAGCAGGCACGGATTGAAGACAAAATTTCTGAAAATATTTTTCAAAAAAGATTTGGAAGTAAAGAAAAAGTCTGTATCTTTGCAGCCCATTTCGAAAGAAAGGGTGCTCACAGAGCAGAAGCTCATTGACAATACTGGGAAAGATAACGAGGTAAAGAAGCAACAGAGAAACGAAGTTCAGCTATTAATTAGAGAATAG
>CALUPB010000013.1 GCA_944322585.1 uncultured Bacteroidales bacterium
GCCGATGGAGGGAGTCGAACCCACGACCCCGAGATTACAAATCACGTGCTCTAGCCAACTGAGCTACATCGGCATTTTCCCTTTCAGCCAGTGCTCCTACAAAAGGGATTGCAAAGATAGGGATTTATTCTTATTCTCCAAAACTTTTTATTCTTTTTTCTCGCTTTTTTGCATTTCCTCAGAAATCGCCTTGAGAATGCCTTCAGTATACAATCCGCAATCCTGTCTGAGTTCTCCCTGGGTCCCCTGTCCTATGAAACGGTCCGGGATACCGATTGCCCTCACCGGTATCCGGGCTTTCCCTGAAATGACATATTCTGCGACTGCCCCATGCAGCCCTCCTGCCGTGCATCCGTCTTCAATTGTAATTATGCATGAGTGGCTGCTGACGATATCCTCAAGGATTTCCGTGTCAATAGGTTTTATATACCTTATATTATATACGGAAGGATTTTTCCCTGTAATTCGTCTGTATTCGATGGCTGCATCAAAGGCTCTGTTGACGACAGGTCCCGCAGCGATCACTGCCACATCTTCCCCTTCGAGCATTAGCTCTGCTTTTCCCGGAGGCATTTCGCGGAATTTCGGCTGCCGCCATTCGATGCCTTCCCCGTAACCTCTCGGGTATCTTATGATAAATGGTCCTGAAGCTGTCAGAGAGGCCGTATACATCATGTTTTTCAACTCCAGCTCATTTCGCGGAGCGGCTATGATGCATCCCGGAATGCTTCTGTAGGCGGCCATGTCGAAGTTGCCGTGATGGGTGGCGCCGTCTTCTCCTACCAGACCGCTCCTGTCAAGGCATATCACCACTCCAAGATTCTGCAGTGCAACGTCATGGATGATCTGGTCGTAGGCCCTTTGCGAGAATGACGAGTAGATGTTGCAGAAAGGTTTCATGCCTCCTGCTGCAAGGCCTGCGGAGAATGTCACAGCATGTTCCTCTGCAATACCGACGTCGAAAAATCTTTCCGGCATCTCGGAAGCGAGAAGGTTCATCCCGCATCCGCTTGCCATGGCAGGGGTGACACCGACTATACGGCTGTCCGTTCTTGCAAGTTCCAGAAGCACTTCTCCGAACACATCCTGATAGCGGCTTTCCTTGCGGTCGTCTGCCTTGATGCGTTTTCCGGTAGTCGGGTCGAACATTCCCGGAGCATGCCATGTCGTCTGATCCTCTTCTGCCGGAGCATATCCCTTGCCCTTGGTAGTGATGGTATGCAGTATCCGGGGGCCCGGCATCTCCCTGAGTCGTTGCAGGGCATCTACCACCTGCCCGATGTCGTTCCCGTCGATGGGACCGAAATATCTGAAGCCCATTGCTTCGAACAGATCTCCTCCGGATGCCTGTACGAGATGCGATTTTGTTGTGATTACTATGTTCTGGACGATGTCCCTGAGCCGTCCTGCGCCCAGACGGTCCCATATGTCTTTCTTCAGTCTGTTGTATGCCGGGTGGGTGGTAAGCCGGAGAAGATGCTCGTGTACGGCTCCGATATTCTTGTCTATGGATATGTTATTGTCATTTATGATGACAAGCAGGTCGCTTTTACTTATGCCGGCATTGTTGAGACCTTCGAATGCCAGTCCTCCGGACAGGGCTCCGTCCCCGATCAGTGCTACCGTCTTTTCTCCGGAATGTCTGAACCGGGCGGCCTGTGCAAGTCCTAAGGCCGCCGATATGGACGTGGAGGAATGCCCTGTCCCGAATACGTCATAAGGGCTTTCGTCCCTGCGCGGAAATCCGCTGATCCCGTCGCTCTTCCTGTTCCTGCGGAACAGTTCCTTCCTTCCTGTCAGTATCTTGTGGGCGTATGCCTGATGTCCGACATCGAAGACGATATTGTCACGGGGAGTGTCGTAGACATAATGCATCCCTACGATAAGTTCCACGGCCCCGAGACTCGATCCGAGATGCCCCGGATTCCTTGAACAGCATTCTATCATATAGTCCCTTATTTCAGCACACAGGGTCTTGAGTTCCTCTATGCTGAATCCCCTGATATCGGCAGGGTAGTTGACTTTGTCAAGCAATGCCATCGGAGCAGCCGTCATTTGTCTTCCGTCATGTTCGGTATCTGGAGACCGTATCCTTTTTTCCTGTCAAGAATCTTTACCCAGACCGACAGGAGTATTGCGACCAGTCCGAGCCCGGCAAAGAACAGCATCACGTAGGTGTAGTTGTCTCCTGTGGATTCCTTGATGGCTCCGATGGCTTTCGGTACGAATATGAATCCTATATTCTGTATGTAAAAGGTCAGGGCCATTGTGGTTCCGAGGAGCTTTGCCGGCATTATCTTGGCTATCGACGGCCACATCGCTGACGGCAGCATCGCATAGCCTACGCCAAGAAGTGCCATGAGTATAAGCGCCACGCCCTTGCTCGTGATGAACGGGGCGGAAAACAGCAGGTGCACCACCGTAATGAGTACGGCTCCGAATATCATGAGGTCGGCTCCGTGTCCTTTCCTGTCATATATGCCCCCGAACAGGGGAGTCAGGATTATGCATCCCATCGGAAGTATCAGCGGGAAGAGTCCCGCAAGTGTGTCGCTTACCCCGAATTTGCTGACCATCATGCCGGTAGAGTATTTCAGAAATGGATTTACCGCAGCATAGAACAGAAGGCACAGGAACGCTATCATCCAGAATGCCGGATTCTTTATTACCTGGATCGTATCCTTGAAATGGAATTCATCTTCAGGTGAAGCTGTGTTTTCCTGTATTCCTGCTTCTGCAATCTGACGGTCGAGACGTTTGTCGAATATGCTGTAGAATATGAATGCGACGAGTCCGATGCAGAGGAGTACGAGTCCTATGAGTACGGCTATGCCCACATTCCCGCCTGCAGCATTTACGATTACCGGGGTCGCTCCGTAGGCGATGCCGGTCCCGAGGCGGGCAAGGGCGAGCTGGAGTCCCATTGCCAGGGCCATTTCGTAACCGACGAACCACTTGGCTATGGCCTTGGTTGCCGTGATCCCTCCTATTTCAGCCCCTACGCCATAGATGCCGATACCCATCACGGCCCAGAAGACCGGTGTGCGCAGTCTGGCACCGAGGAAACCGGTATATCCCATTGCTGCTCCGTCAGCCACGAGGCTTCTCAGCTCGAACAGGGACCATGTCAGCATGCCGATACCTCCTACCATCAGTATGCATGACATTATTCCTGTGAACCGTATCCCCATCTTGTCGAGGATAAGTCCGCCGAATATGAGCATGAGCAGGTATACGTTGAATATGGAATAGGCTCCGGCCAGATTGTCGTATTCGACCTGTGTCACTCCGTAGCTCTCAGGATTCATAAGAGTCTTCTCGACTGAGAATATATTGTCGGAAGCGATGTATGCCGCAAACATCACGAATGATATTATAAGCAGCATGCCCCATCTTGTCTTCTTGTTGTCCCTCAGAAGTCTTGTCGCGCTTTTCATCTCTTTATCTCATTATCGTTGCATCACGGTCCGGCCCTAAGGAAATGATTTTTATCGGCACTCCAAGGTACTCTTCCATGAATTTTATGTAGGCCTTGAATTCTGCAGGCAGTTCTTCCTCTTTCCTGCAGCCTGTAAGGTCTGTGTTCCAGCCTTTGAATTCAGTATATACCGGTTCGATGTCGGCATAGGTGTCGAACGGCACACGGTCGGTTTCCTTCCCGTCCACTTTGTATGACGTACATACCCTGATGGTCTCGAAATCGTCGAGACAGTCGGATTTCATCATTATCAGGTCAGTGACTCCGCTGAGCATCACAGTGTATTTAAGGGCCACGAGGTCGAGCCAGCCGCAGCGGCGCGGTCTTCCCGTGACAGCCCCGAATTCATTGCCGAGCCTGCGGAGTCTGTCTCCGGTCTCGTCGAACAGTTCAGTCGGAAACGGGCCGCTGCCGACACGGGTACAGTAAGCCTTGAAGATGCCGTATACATGTCCTATCTGCGAAGGCGCTACTCCAAGTCCGGTGCAGGCACCGGCGCAGACGGTTGAAGATGATGTCACGAACGGATATGAGCCGTAGTCGATATCGAGCATGGAGCCTTGGGCCCCTTCAGCAAGCATGGATTTCGTTTTCAGAGTCTCGTTCACGAAATATTCGCAGTCCACGAGATGGAATCCTTTAAGGAATTCCACCGCTTCCATGAATGCCGCTTCTTCAGCTTCGGGATCGCATTCGTATCCGAGTTGGGCAAGCTGACGGACATGTCTTGATTTCAGCCTGTCGAATCTGTCCTTGAAGTCGGGAGCAAGGATGTCTCCTACACGAAGCCCGTTACGGCTGATCTTGTCGGTGTATGTAGGGCCGATGCCTTTGAGGGTTGAACCGATCTTTCCCTTGCCCATGGCAGCCTCGTTGGCTGCGTCTAAAAGCCTGTGCGTAGGGAGTATCAGATGTGCCTTTTTCGCAATTACAATCCTTTCCGTAACCGGGACTCCCGTCTTTGCGATATTTTCGCATTCTCCCTTGAATGTAATAGGGTCGAGGACAACCCCGTTGCCGATAATGTTTATGGCGTCTTTCCTGAAGATACCGGAAGGTATCGAGCGGAGAACAAATCCCTTGCCTTCGAAATGGAGAGAGTGTCCGGCATTGGGTCCGCCCTGGAACCTTGCCACTGCAGGATACTGTCCCGCGAGGACATCAACTATCTTTCCCTTGCCTTCATCTCCCCACTGGAGGCCGAGGACTACGTCGAGTTTCATTATATGTGTGGTTTTATTCGGTTTTCTGTTTAATCATGTTTAAGTGTCGCAAGTTCTATGGGGCTACGGTGTCAGGAAACTGTGCGCCGCCCCTGTCTTATGCACCGGTTGCGGTATCCGTGTCAGAACGGGAGGTCATCGTCATCCTCTGCTGTCTGAGGTGTTTCAGGCTGCCGGTATTGAGACTGCTGCTCTGTGGCTGGCCGGTATTGCTGCGGTTGCTGTCCTGAGGTGGACTGCTGTGCAGGATCCGGATATTGTGCTCCGGCGAATGGTTGCTGCACCTGAGCGGAATACGGCTGTCCAGAGGCTGCCTGCGGCTGTGTCGGTTGAGGCTGGGCGGCATATTGCTGCGTCTGACCGGCAGGCTGGTATTGCTGGTTCCCGTACTGTCCGTCCTGGGATGCCGGATTGTCCGCCCTGCGGCCGAGCAGCTGGAGATTGTCTGCCAATATTTCAGTAGTATATCTTCTGTTCCCGTTCTGGTCGTCCCAGCTGCGGGTGCGGATGCGCCCTTCGATATAGAGCTGTGTGCCTTTCTTTACATATTTTTCGACAATGTCTGCAAGGCCTCTCCACAAGACTATAGTGTGCCATTCCGTGATTTCCCTGTTTTCCCCGGTATTGCGGTCCCTGTACCGTTCGGTAGTGGCAAGTCTCAGGGTGGCAACCTTGGCATTCGGTGAATTGCCGTCAAGATAGCGGACTTCCGGATCCTGACCGACATTGCCTATGAGCATTACTTTGTTGAGTGACATTATGTTGCGGCTTTAAAATCTTTGCTGGGCTGCTTCTTCGGAACTTCCGGTTCCTGCGGAGCCTCCCAAAAACTTCGCAAGTTAGTCAATAATTCAATATTAAGAAAATAAAATTGTCCGGATTGCCTGCGGATATCAGGCAGCCGGTCCAGTGTCCCAATCCGTTTCAGTGCGTAGCGCCACTGGCAAGGACCAGGTTTATATGAATCAGGATAAAGTTTTTACATTATAATCTTTGCCATTGCCAGGAGGTCAGGCGTCTCGTCCGTGAAAAGGTCGTAGCCTGCGTATGCCTGATAAAGAAGCCACTGGTGACCGGGGATGTAGGTGAAATCCTTGTGGACGGACATCTGCCTGCTTGTCAGCTCTTCTCTGAAGGAAGGGTTTCGGTAGTTGGCTTCCAAGAGGATTTTTCTCCGGTGTCCGTCTTGTGCGCTGTTGCAGGTGTCCGGATTTTCCGTTTCCGTCGTATGACTGTCCTGTGGGGCGCCGTTGTCCTGGAAAATCGCTGCCCCGGCGGTAAAATCATTGTCAGTCAGTTCAGATATGCCGCCAATCGGGGCTGGCAATGTATAGAGGATGAGATCGGCGGCAGCGAAACAGTCCCTGAAATCTTCAATCGGCCTTACCTTGAAACCGTATTCCGGAAGGGCTGCGGCAATGGCTTCGGCTCTGGCGGCTGTGCGGTTCATCAGCACGGTCTCGAGTCCGAGATTCCCGGCGGCGACGGCAGCAGCCTTTCCGGCTCCTCCGCAGCCCACCACAAGGGCAGTGCGCAGCCTGTCTCCGATGGTCTTCCTGCATTCGTCAGGTGTCGGTCTCGGATTTATTCCCCTTGACATGTCATTCAGGTCAAGGGCAGAGAGAATGCCCAATATAATGCCGTAATAGTCCGAATTGTATGCAGACACCCCTTCGGGAGTCTTGACAAGCAGGTTTGTCGCTCCGATCTTGCGGCATACCGGGTCTATGATGTCAGCCTTTCCGAAAGCCTGTTCCTTGAAAGGGGCGGTGACATTTATCCCGTCATATTCATCGAGGAATTTCCGGTATGCCCTGTCGAAATCCTCTTCGTCGATCAGATCATAACAATACGCAGGTTCCCCCGAAGTTCCCTGTCCGTCCGGCTGACGGATGGCCGCTTCAGTTCCGGTCGGTGCGGTTCCTTCTGTCCGGGCTTTCGGCCCGTATCCTGCCCTGAACAGGGCGGGGCTCAGAGAGTGGGAGACCGGATGCCCTATGAGACCGAATTTTTTCATTTTGCCGGTATTATTGTAAATATTCCATAACTCAAGTTTCGCAAGTTAATGATTGTACTGATATTCGTGAATTTGTGCGGCTTGCGAAACTTTTTCCCACCGCACAGTCTCTGTCCGCGTT
Source organism: uncultured Bacteroidales bacterium (assembly GCA_944322585.1). Taxonomy (GTDB): domain Bacteria; phylum Bacteroidota; class Bacteroidia; order Bacteroidales; family UBA932; genus Cryptobacteroides. The sequence goes on from CALUPB010000013.1 coordinate 6,840, forward strand.
ACCTCTCCCCCAAACCCCCTCTCTCGGAGAGGGGACTTGCCGTTCCGGAACACTGGTTGTGCCGCTGCCGGACTGCTTCGTACAGGAGAATGGCGGCTGAAACGGAGACGTTGAGGGAGTCGAGCCGTCCGAGCATGGGAATCTTTATATGGGCATCGGCGGCCTGTCTCCATTCGGGAGAGAGACCTGTAGCTTCGGTTCCCATTACTATCGCCGTCCCCCCGCGCATGTCTGTGTCATAGTACCATTGCGAGTCCTGGAGCTGTGCGGTAAGGATTCCGATACCTTTGCTTTTCAGCCATACGATCGTCTCTTCCGATGAGGCTGTCACTACCTGTGTCGAGAAGACGGCGCCGATGCTTGCCCGTATCAGGTTGGGGTTGTACAGGTCTGTCAACGGGTCGCAGATGATGACTGCATCCGCTCCTGCTGCATCCGCGCTTCTGAGTACGGCGCCGAGATTGCCGGGTTTCTCGACACTTTCCAGCACTGCTATCAGAGGTGCCGGCCCGAGCTGCAGACTGTCCAGAGACCTCTCCTGCCACTCCATCTCAGCGATTATGCCTTCGGTCCCTCCCCGGTAGGCGACTTTATCATAGAGTGCGGGTGGTATGTCAATGGCCATTGCCTCCGGGTGCTGGCTTTGTCCTCCCTGCATTTCCTCCGTCCCGTGACGGCAGCCTCCTTCTGCAACCTTCCGGCTGTACTCCGCAGGGCGCGGTCCTGTCGGAGCGGCATCCTTTTCCCGGTTGTGGCTCCTTGATTTCATTATGGCATTATCTGCCTTGCATAGAATGGCCTCCAGATCCGGAGCCGGTATTATGTCCCTGCACACGAACAGAGTTCTCGGAATAAAGCCTGCATCGAGACAGTGTCCGATTTCCCTGCGTCCCTCCACGACAAACAGCCCCTTTCCCCGCCTGAGCCTTGATTTTTCCTGAAGCGCAAGCAGTTCCCGTATTTTCGGGTTCTGGGCCGATATGATGGTTTCCGTTTTCATCCGTTGGCTGTTGAAAGGCCAAAAATAATAAATTTTAACGATTGACCCCAACAGCCTGCAGTGCATTTTTAACAGGAATGCAACATGGAATTCTGAAAGTGTCGTCGGATTTTTTATAATTTTGCAGCCTGTTTGGATTTATGTCGCCATAAATTCAAAACAGCTTCTAAGACAGTTTCAATAGATTGTCAGGAAAATGATTTCAGATACAAAAGCAGTCGGACAGCTGATAAAAGGAAACGTATCCGCCTATGAGTTCCTTTTCAGAAAGTACTATGGCACAGTGTACTGTTTTGTCAGAAACATGCTGAAAGACAGATCTGCGGCAGAGGATATAGCACAGAACATATTCATGCGGATATGGCTCAACAGGGCATCCCTTCATCCGGACAAGCCGATAAAGCATCTTCTTTTTGTCATGGCTAAAAATGAAGCGCTTGATGTGCTGAAATCAAAATATTCCAAATCCGCCTTGTTGTCAACGGATGTACATGACAAGGAATTGGAAAACGGTGATGCGGATAAAAGAGTCATGATGCTGGAGACTGCATCGGGAATTAAAGACATAATCGCGAAATTACCCCCCCAACGGCGTACTGTATTCGTGTTAAGCCGTTACAATAATCTGTCCAATAAGGAAATCGCCGGACGACTCGGTTTGAGTGTCCGGACGGTAGAAAAGCATCTTGAACTCGCCTTGAGAGAATTGCGCAAGGCATTGCATTTATAAGAAGCTGTTTCGATTTCAAAACAGCTTCTGAAAATTCCCGTTTTACATTACGTGTTCCGTCAGTCTGAGTCGTTTTATAGGAAACGACCTGATTTATGGACAGGATAAACGACTATTTCCAAGGCAGGCTCGATCCGGAACAGGAGCATGAAATGCAGGCCTGGCTTGCGGAGAACAGCGACAAGGCGGCAGTTGTCGAAGAGCTTGAATGCATTTTCAACAGTCTGTCGGAGCAGACACGGCCGGAGACGGATGATGCTTTCATTAAAGTGACCGGCAGGCTTGGAATAAGTATGCGCAGACGCAGAATTCTGAAGTGGGTGGCAGGAGTGGCTGCATCCGTCCTGCTGCCTTTTGTAGGGATAGGTGTGTATCAGGCATTCACTGGTACACCGGAAAGCATTGTGTGGACGGAGACGCGTGTCCCGTTCGGTCAGCAGCAGAAACTCTGTCTTTCTGACGGGACGATTCTGTATCTGAATTCGGGAAGCCGGATTACCTATCCGACATCATTCGGAGACAAAGGGATACGGGAGATATTCGTGTCTGGAGAGATATATGCGGAAGTGGAATCGGATCCGGACAGACCTTTCATAATCAACTCAGGAGATGTAGGGGTAAGGGTTCTCGGGACGAAATTCAATCTGAAGGCATATGAAAATACGGAATGCGTAGAACTGTTTCTTATGGAGGGGGTTGTAGACTTTGAAATAAAGGACAGTGCCGGACCTGAAGAAATCCGGTTGCGTCCCGGCAATGCAATCCAATATGACAGGAGCACCGGCAAGGCTGAAAAAACGGATTTCAGGAATAGCGATTTCAGAACGTTTAAAGACGGCGGGGCGATTCATTTTTTCAACATCACGCTCCGCGACATATCATATGATCTGGAAAGAATCTTTTGCAGGAAAATAATCATCACAAATGAAGAGCTGGCAGAAACCAGATTTGTGGCGCATTTCACAAACGGGGAAAATCTTGCCCAGATACTGTCTTCCCTCAGTGCCGGCAACAAGATGGAAATCATTGAAAAAGACGGAGTAATCTACATATCATAGAGCAATTTCCATATATCCTACTAATCATATCATATTAAATTAACCAGTTATGAAGAACGACTCTGCACGAAAGAAAGTCTTCCGAAGACTTTTCCTTTCCTTCATGGCGATTTGTACCATGGCAGTAAATGTGGTACAGGCGCAAAACATTACTCTGAATCTGGGTAAATGTACCGTACAGGAGGCAGTGACCGCCTTGAATCAGAAAGAGGGTTACTCCATCAGTTTCAACACCGATGATGTGGATCCGGAGAAGGAAATCCAGGTAAACGTAAAGGATGCTACTCTCACTGAAGTCCTTGACCTGATTTTCTCCGGGCAGGATGTCACGTACACGATCGACGGGAAAAGGATTGCCGTCATGAAAAAAGACTCTGCCACTCCGGCAAATACGGTATTGTCAGGCAGTGTTACGGACAGCAAGGGGGAGCCGCTTGTCGGGGCTGCCGTACTGACTGCCGGCGGGACCGGTGCCGTTACTGACGTGGACGGGAGATTCCGTCTCGACATTACCGGATATCCTGTTTCGCTTGAAGTATCGTTCATAGGATTTGTTACACGGACAGTAGTCCTGCAGAAACCTGAAGACGGTCCTGTGAAAATTGTTCTCGACGAGGCCAGGAATATTCTTGATGATGTGGTTGTAGTCGGTTACGCAACTATGAAAAAACGGGATCTGGTAGGCTCTGTCGAGCAGGTAGGCAGTGAAGTTGTAGGAAACAGGGCCAACGGCAATCTGGCAAGATCGCTTCAGGGAGAAATCACCGGACTTAATATTTCGTTCACTGACAGCAAGCCTTCCCGTTCCGCTTCATTCAATGTCCGTGGAGAAACTTCAGTCGGAGCCGGAGGTTCCACGCTGGTGCTCATCGACGGAGTGGAAGGGGATCTCAGTACCATCAATCCCCAGGATGTGGAGAGCGTCAGTGTCCTGAAAGACGCATCTTCTACGGCTGTGTATGGGGCCAGGGGAGCATTCGGAGTGATACTCGTGACCACGAAGAATCCCGTAAAGGGGCGTCCGGTGGTAAATTACAACGGGTCCGTAACTTTCAACCGGCGCACTGTCATTCCTGATGTAATTACGGACGGACTGACATGGGTGAACTGGTGGAAGGACTCTTACAACGGTTACTATAACGGTACCAAGGCCCTCCTGAATCACATAGACAATACCGTACCTTACACGGAGGAAATATACCGGGAACTGATCCGCCGCAGGGATGATCCTACATTGTCGAAAGTTACTGAATTGGACGGTCATGACACTTTCGGATGGGCGTACATGGAAAGTACCGACTGGTACGATCTGTTCTACAAGGATTTCAATATGTCCACCGAACACAACCTGTCGGTTTCCGGAGGAAATGAACATGCCGATTATTATGTGTCGGGACGTTATTATAACATGGATGGTATATATAAGGTCGGCAATGAATCCTACAACAGATATGACCTTAGGGCCAAGGGTTCATTGAAAATAAGACCGTGGCTGAAAATCACCAACAACATATCCGTGGCGATATCCGACCAGTATGAACCCAAGCATCCAAGGAACAATTTCAATATCCAGAAGGCCATAAACCATTGCGGAATGCCTCTGTCTCCGGTAAAGAACCCGGACGGGACATGGACTGCAGCAGCCGCGATTACGGGCTATGCCTCGTTTTCCGAGGGAACATCCTACAGAACCAATGACAATGTATATCTGCGGGAGAAGATATCGGCAGACATCGATATCATAAAGGATGTCCTGAAACTTCAGGCGGACTATTCATTTAATTATACTACGCGGAAGCAGGTGGATGTGCAGAATCCCGTAGAATATTCAAAACGGCCGGGGGTAATACTGCTTGAATCCGAATCTGCCGGAGCATCCCTTACACAGGTCGATTATTTTACCCGATATCACGCGGCCAATGCATATCTCACTTTCTCGCCGCGGTTGGGTAAGAACAACAGCCTGACCGTCCTGGCCGGATGGAATGTCGAAAAACAGAATTATGAGACACTGACAGTGTCAAGAAAAGGATTTATCAGCAAGGACAAACCGTCGTTCTCGCTTATGAACGGCGCCTCTGAAGATCCGGTGGCAGGCGGGTATGAATGGTCATATTCGGGACTGTTCTACAGGATAAACTATAGCTACAAGGGCAAGTATCTGGTAGAATTGAGCGGACGTTACGATGGTTCCTCCAAGTTCCCTATGAATTCCAAATGGGGTTTCTTCCCGTCTGCATCATTAGCGTGGAGAATATCCGATGAACCGTGGATGGACTGGTCAAAACCGGCATTGAATAATGCCAAAATAAGGATTTCCGCAGGTTCCATGGGAAACGGGAATGTCAATCCGTATTCATATACTTCCGAAATGTCCGTCAAGACAGCGGATGACATTGTGCTTGGAGGAACCCTCCCGACGTATACTTCAGTGGGCAGTACGGTGCCGGTATCCCTTACCTGGGAGACTGCTACGACCTACGACATTGGTCTTGACCTTGATTTCCTGGACAACAGACTTTCGTTCACGGGTGACATCTACAGGAGGAATACCACGGACATGTATACGCCGAGTGTTTCTTTGCCGGCGGTGTACGGAACTACTCCTCCGAAGGGAAATAACGCTGAGCTCAGGACGGACGGCTGGGAACTGTCGCTGATGTGGAGAGACCAGTTCGTGCTCGGAGACAAGCCGTTCGGCTACAGTGTGAAAGCGATGGTATGGGACAGCCAGTCCACTATTACCAGATATGCCAATGATACCGGTTCCCTTGGAAATGTGGAAGCATACATACAGAACGGCGGGACACCTTCTTCTTATTATGTCGGCATGAAGGTAGGTGAAATATGGGGTTATACGGTAGCCGGTCTTTTTAAGGACCAGTACGACATAGACCATTCCGCTATCCATAATTTCCAGCAGGCGTCCGACAAGATCACCCGTCCGGGGCAGGTCAAGATAGCGGATCTGGATGACAGCGGATACATAGATCCCGGCAAATTCATGGTGAACGATCATGGGGACCTTTCCATTATCGGCAACCAGACTCCCCGCTACATGTTCGGCCTGAACCTTTCGGCGAACTGGAACGGTATCGGACTGTCGGTGTTCCTGCAGGGCGTAGGGAAACGCGACTGGTATCCTGGATCGGATGCGGGATATTTCTGGGGCAAATACGGAAGGCCGTTCTTCTCGTTCATTCCGAGTATCCACAATTATACCGACGACATGTACAGCGAGGAAAAGAACAACTGGGACACCGCTTACTGGCCGAGGATGACCACATATCAGTCCAACGGAACGGACAATTGGACGAAAGTCCTTGAAATTCCGAACACCAGATATATCCAGAATGCGGCCTATCTCAGGGTAAAGAATATCACGATAGACTATTCGTTCAGCGAAAAAATCTGCAGCAGGATAAGGCTTCAGGGCCTGAAGATATACCTGAGCGGGGAAAACCTGTTTACATTCACGCCTCTTCACAAATATGCCCCGAACTATGATCCGGAAGGGCTTTCCTATGATACGGATTTCGGTTCCGCGGCGGACGGGTACACATATCCAATATTCAAAAGTGTTACCATAGGCATAAATGTCACATTCTAAAAACTTCTCATGATGAAAAAATACATTTTCATGATACTGGCCGTATTGACGGTCTGTGCCTGTCAGGATTTCCTTGTCAAGGAAAATCCCAACAGGATAGAAAGCGATTTCTATTTCACCGATGAATCCTCCCTCGAAATATACACGAACGGGATGATACGCAGTGCCGCCTCGTCCATCAAAGGCTTTATAGACGGTGACAAGAATGCCGATACGCATTCCTGGGACGGACAGGCTTCATACTTCATGGACAATTATTCTGCGGATGATGCATCCAATTGGGACATGGACAACTGGTCCCAGCTCAGGAATATCAACTATTATCTGGCAAACATGAGAAAAGCCGAAGCCGATGAGGCAGTGCTGAACCATTACGAGGGAGTCGGAAGGTTTTTCAGGGCGTTTTTCTATTATGTCAAGGTCAAGACATTCGGCGCTGTTCCGTGGTATGACGCTCCGATAGAATCTACCGATACTGAGGCCCTTTTCAAGGACAGGGACAACAGGGAGTATGTATGTTCGAAGATTCTGGAAGATCTGAACTATGCCTGCACTTATTGCTCCGATGCGTCGGAATACAGGGTAAGGGCTTCATATATACACCGTTATGTCGCCCTTGCGTTCAAAGCGAGATTTTGTCTGTACGAAGGTACATTCAGGAAGTATCACAAGAATGATCCATCGACAGGAAAACCGTGGACCAAAGACGAGAGCGAGATGTATCTGAGGGAGTGTATTTCAGCCTGTGAAGAAATCATGTCTTCCGGTGTTTACTCTCTGACGGACAACGCTGCGGACCGGAAGTCGCAGTACAGGGACATGTTTACCAATGCCGATGCATGCGGGGTCTATACCAATGAATTTATCTGGGCAAGGGACTATGATCTGGCCCTGAATGTAACTTATGCAATAAACAATTATCTGGTGAATCCGCAGCATGCCAACTATGCGTTTACCCGGCAGTTCATCAATACGTATCTGATGCTGGACGGTACTCCTTTTACGGACAAATACGAGAATTACAACAGCGTGGATTTCAACACCGAATGCAAGGACAGGGATTACAGGCTTGCGCAGACGATTCGTACTCCAGGGTTTACACGCGACAACGGGACGACATTCTGGGCTCCGGACGTGAAGTTTTCAAAGACCGGATACCAGCCGATAAAGTGGCTGACGGATGATTCGACCAAGGACACGAATGTCTCGGCCATTGCGTCGGATGTTCCGCTTATAAGATATGCTGAAGTGTTGCTTGCATATGCGGAAGCCAAGGCCGAGCTCAATGAAATGACGGAAGAAATCTGGAACAGGACAATCAAGCCTTTAAGAGAGCGGGCAGGGGTCAAAAGCATATATCCGACAGAAGCGGATCCGTACATGGTGGAATATTTCCAGAACCAGATAACCGATCCTTATATTCTTGAAGTCCGCAGGGAACGCGGTATCGAACTTACAATGGAGAACAGCAGGTTCGATGACATAATCAGGTGGCATCAGGGAGAACTTTTCGCAAGACCTTGGATGGGGATATGGATAGAGGCAGTGGATACCCCTCTTGATCTGAATTCCGACAATGTACCTGAAACGATAGTTTCGGCTGACGGAAGTCTTACGTCGACGTTGAACATATTGCCGATAGACGGGGCTTCGGAGGCAGGCCACAAGCTGTCGGAAGGGACCCGCGGCAACATACTTCCGTCTACGGCCCTCCAAAGGAACTGGCATGACTACAAATATCTGAAACCTATCCCTACCACGGCCATTCAGGAGAATCCGAATCTAACCCAGAATCCGGGATGGGAAAAATAAATCACTATAAAGAATAAAGACATGAGCACTTATTTGAAATATATGGTCATATGTACCTTTCTGGCGGTATCGCTGGTATCGTGCAAAGAGGACGGGACCGTTTTCTCCAGGGAAAATGACGTGATATCGATAGACTGTACGGAGCAGACAATCGAACAGACGATACTGTGCGACGGCGAATGGGTGGCAGACTGCAGTGAAGCGGAGTGGATAACGGTGTCTCCGGAAAGAGGTTCCGGTAACGGAAGGGATTACGGCACATTTACACTTAACGTGGAATATAACAGCGGGGCGGCAAGGCAGGGAACCGTATATCTGATGTCCCGCGGAACATCGCTGCCGGTGAAGGTCATGCAGGGCGAATGTGAATTCGCATACGGGGCCGTCAGCATTGAAGGCTATCTTCTGCAGGGTACTGAAAGCGATGCGGAAATACACATTCCGTATTCGTGTGCATCCGGCAAAGAGTCCGTGGAGATATCCTTTACAATGTCCGGCAGCAGCGAAGGCATTTCAATGCCGGACATGACTTTCAGCAGTTTCGAGAAAGGGGACGGGGAGATAGTCATTCCGGTAACCGGGACTCCGGAAACGGCCGGAGATCTCACGATCGGTATCGTCATTGACGGAGTCCCGATCGGATCATGCACCATAGAGGTTATCGGCGATACGGGTGATACCGTAGAGGGACTTCCTGTCGGCTGGAACTTCTATGCAGCAGGAATAAAAACGCCGAGAGGTACCGAATACGATTACAGCTGGTCCTTGGATGCCGTAAACCCTACGGACGAGATATTGCCTTATGATGAGCACAGGGTTCTGCCTACTTATGGCAATGAGGAAGCATACTTGACAGCATACAGCCCTAACATTACCAGTCTTGGAAACTATACCTTCAACCCGAGTATACAGATCAGGGGGATGCTCAAGGACGATTATTATCTGTTTGTGATTCCTGTAAAGAATTTCTCGGCTGCGACTGAGATATCCGTGGAGGCATCAATGGGAGCGGCAGGCTCGGCCGCAGGTTATTTCGCCCTTGAATATTCTTCGGATCAGGAAAAATGGCATCTGGCGGAAGGCGCAGTGACGATGAATGTCTTCGGAGAATCGGGACCGGTGCATTACAATGTCCTTAAGGAAAACACGTCCGAAGAAAGGAAGACGTATGACAAGGAAACGGACAAGGGATATAGAAAATATACATTCCCGCTGACGGGAATGGAAGACATCCGTGTCGGCAATCTGTATCTCAGGCTGAGGGTATCCCTTGACAAGAGGGCAAATGGGTCTGAGTCTACAAATACCATAGCAGACAATGCCTGGGTGGATCTGAAAGGGTTCGAAGTCTCACTCGTTGAAGAATGACATGTACTTGAAGACCATGAATATTAAAATCAATGGAATTATTGCCGGATTGCTCTGTTTTGCCTCGGTATGCTGCAGCAAGACGGAGACTCCTCCGAACAGGAAAGACGGAACGGAGACTGAGACCGGTGTCACGTATAAGGTAGTGGCGCATCGAGGCGGCTATCTTGAGTGCGGCCGGCCGGATTGCTCCCTTTCTTCTTTGAAATATGCAATTCAGACAGGATGTTATGCTTCCGAATGCGACATCCTGCTGACTTCCGACAACGAGATTCTTGTGGCACATCCGGTTGACGGTTGTTATGTCAACGGGCTTGTCCCGTATGAGAGCACTCTCGAAGAAATCCGCTCTGCAGGTACTCTGGCAAACGGGGAACGGATGCCTTCGTTGGAGGATTTTCTGGAAGTGCTCAAGGATCCGGAGCAGAATCCGAGGCAAATGAAACTCTGGCTCGATGTGAAACGCCTTACAAAGGACGGGAAGAATCTGGATTTCAACATTTCGGTACGGGCCTGTCTGCGGGCCTGTGAAATCATAAGGGAAGCAGGAGCGGAAGAACTCTGCGAATTCCTTATTCCGACCGGGGCAGACATATTCAATGCCGTGAAAGATAAGGTGATAGACGAGTACGGGATAAATCTGGCGTGGATGACATGTACGGATCCGGCAAGATACGGGAAAGCATGGGCGCAATTGTCCTATGACAAGATACTCGGAAATGCTCCTGCATCGTCATACAGGCCTGAAGACTATATTGACGCAGGAATACCGTTGAGCATATACAATGTGGATGAAGAAGCAGAGATGGATGAAACTGTCGAATTCTATCCTGCTCTCAAAGCTATATTCACGAATTATCCCAAACGTCTTATTGAGAAGCTGAAAGAGAACGGTTACGCAGATTAGCCGATCGCTTGAAACAGGACGACAGGGCTGGCTTTTGTTTCCCGGGCCAGCCCTGTCTGTGTAATATAATATGTCCGGGAGGCCTTGATTCAATGCACTCCCGGATTGCAGTTGTACGTTGTGTATGGTTCGGGACCGGCTATTCCACAGGCTTAGGCTTCATCTGAGGGAAGAACAGGACGTCCTGGATGGTAGGGGAGTTCGTCATGAACATGGTCAGACGGTCTATGCCCATTCCCATTCCGGATGTGGGCGGCATCCCGTATTCGAGGGCACGCACGAAATCCATGTCGATATACATGGCTTCATCGTCACCGTGCTCCCGCTGCCTGAGCTGGTCCTGGAACCGTTCGAGCTGGTCGATAGGGTCGTTCAGCTCGCTGTATGCGTTGGCAAGCTCTTTCCCGCAGACGAAAAGCTCGAACCTTTCCGTGAGGGAAGGATTGCTGCGGTGTCTTTTTGTGAGTGGAGACATCGATACGGGATAGTCCGTAATGAATACGGGCTGGATCAGATTTTTCTCGCAATATTCCCCGAAGATGGCGTCTATCAGCTTCCCTTCGCCCATTTCCTTTGTGACAGGTACGTTCAGTCTGCCGCAGGTCTCCCTGAGCGCGGCTTCGTCCATTCCGGCGATGTCCACTCCCGCATATTCCTTTATGGCTTCGAGCATCGGCAGACGGCGGTAAGGCGGCCTGAAGTCCACGGTCCTGTCCCCGATGGTGACAACTGTCGTCCCGTGAAGCGTCATGGCTATCTTCTCGAGCATCTTCTCCGTAAACTCCATCATCCACATGTAGTCCTTGTATGCCACATATATTTCCATACAGGTGAATTCCGGATTGTGGGTCTTGTCCATCCCTTCGTTGCGGAAGTCCTTGGCAAATTCGTACACTCCGGAATACCCTCCGACAATCAGCCTTTTGAGGTACAGTTCGTTGGCTATACGGAGATAGAGCGGGATGTCGAGGGCGTTATGGTGGGTGATGAACGGTCTGGCCGTGGCCCCTCCAGGTATCGGCTGCAGGATGGGTGTCTCGACTTCAAGGCATCCGGCCGCATTGAAATATTCCCTCATGGTGGAGATGATCTGGCTCCGTTTAATGAACACGTCCCTGACTGACGGATTGACGATGAGATCAACGTACCTCTGCCTGTATTTCAGTTCCGGGTCGGTGAATGCATCATAGACCTCCCCGTCCTTTTCCTTGACGATAGGCAGCACCCGCAGCGACTTGCTCAGCACTGTCAGTTCCCTGGCATGTACGGAAAGCTGTCCTGTCTGGGTGTAGAATGCATACCCCCTGATGCCAATTATGTCGCCGATGTCGAGCAGTTTCTTGAAGACAGTGTTGTACATCGTCTTGTCTTCCCCAGGACATATTTCATCCCTCTTTATATATACCTGGATGCGGCCTGTCCCGTCCTGCAGCTCGATGAATGACGCCGCTCCCATAATCCTCCGGGACATTATCCTTCCGGCAATGACCACGTCCGTGAAATTGCCCTTCTCCGGGTCGTATCCGTCCTTTATCATCTGTGCCGAGGCGTTCACAGGGTACAGTGCGGCCGGGTATGGCTCGATACCGAGTTCCCTGAGTTTCACGACTGCATCGCGCCTGTTCCTCTCCTGTTCGTTCAAGTCCAAATTTTCCATAACAAATCAATTAGCCTGCAAAAATAAGAATAACTCCCGTAATATCATAAAATTCTCTCCAGAATGGAAACGGAATGAATGCAGAAAGACCGCAGGGAAGGCATGACGGAACAACAGCGGACCCCCGGAAGCCGTCAAAAAACTTCCGGGGGCCCGGTTATCCATGTGGTTTGTCACTTCATGTCCGGAAATGCGGACATGGCCCGTCTACAGGAATCTGCGGCCTTCGGAGCCTGCCTTAGTGGCGGCCGCGTCAGGTGCGGACAGCACATCTTCAGGTATGGAAGTCCTCGTGTATATGCATACATCCGGCTCCACAGTCCCGCCGGCAGTCATTGTGAGGGTGTTGCCGCTATCGTCAATTTCATATGCATAGACGGCGTTGAGCGGCCTCCCGTCGCTGTATGTTCCGGAAAATGTCGACCCGTCAGCAGTGTATGTCCCGGAATATCTGACATATGCAGGAGTGACAACCTTTTCGTAAAGGGTGAAGTTCCCGTTGTCGGCAAGTTCCATATATACTCCGAAATCTTTTCCCGGGGCAGTGCCGTTCCAGGATGTCAGCACCCATTCTCCAGCCAGTCCTTTGTCTACGGGAAGCGGTGAATTCTCTTTCGAACATCCTGCAAGGAAGATGAACGGTAAGGTTGCAAGCAGTGTATAAATGTATTTTTTCATCTGATGTACAAATAAAATGTTTATAGCCAGCCGCCGCCAGTCCCGCCAGTCTCGCGGGCAATTACGGCGAATTCCTTGGTTACCTCGATTCCTCCCATTACAGTGTCGGATCCGGGCCTCTTCCCTCCCGCTATTGCCTTTACGGTGATATGCGCCACACCTGGCCTGTTGCACCGTATCAGAAGCTTCCCGTCGGACATTTCAGGCTTTGCCGGCATGCCGAGCTTCTCGATGCCATCGTCCGAAACACTCACTTCGCGGTATGTGAGGTTTTCTGCTGAACCTCCGAAATACTGGGTCAGCACGATTGCCTGCATTTCATTTACCGGTATCTTCAGGCACGGCGTACCCTCGATCTGCATGAGCAGCTGGTAAGCGTCGGCCAGGCCAGACCCCATTTTCCCGCGGTACTCCTCGAGCTGGAGCGTGGTGCCGCTCGTCTTCGAGCCTTCGAGCCGGGCTTCGATGTCGTTTACCGAGGTGAGAAGCATGGATATGAATTCATCGCGTGTGAATTTCTTGTTTTTCTGCAGAGCGTATGAAAGGCCGAGAGCAGCAACTCCGGATACATGAGGGCAGGCCATGGACGTACCCTGCATGTAGCCGTAGTCGGCATCGCTCACTTCCGACACAAGTGTAGAGAGTATTCCTGCCTTCTCCCCTCCGCTGTGTCCCGCCGTCTCTCCACCGGGAGCAGCTATGTTGCAGCCCGGGCCGTAGCAGGTATAGTAGGCTGGAAGCCCGTCTGGCCCGATGGCGGTCACTGATATGCAGTCGCTGTAGCCTCCCGGGAAATTGGAATGGGAGAGCCCCTCGTTGCCGGCGGCGAATATGGCTATGCCGCCACCGTCGGAAAACACGTCGGAAGTGTTGCCTCCGGTCTCATCGGAAGCCGGGGCCATGAAATAGTCAAGGGCTTCCCGTTCAAGAGGGGAGATGGCCCTGTAGTCCCTTTCCGATGTTATGCTCGTGTTTTCGTTGCCGTAGGAACACTGGATAATCGCGGCACCATGGTCGGCGGCATATTTGATGGCGTTGCACACTGCTTCGTCCGTGGTCCCGAGTCCGGCGGAGAACACCTGGCATGACATGATGCGCACTCCGTCGCCGTTACCGGTGCCGCCTGCCACACCTGCCACTCCGAGACCGTTGTTGTTGACTGCCGCCACTGTCCCGGCAACGTGTGTGCCGTGTCCGGAATCGCTCGTTTCCTGTCCGTATCTGTCCGTGCCTTTCTTGTCCCATGTGACAGGTCCGTTGTCAACGAAATTCCATCCGTGAATGTCCTGTCCTCCGTATTCAGCGGACGGCTCCGGATTGGTCCACATGTTGTCGGCAAGATCCGGATGCGTATATTTGACGCCCTCATCCACAACGGCCACTATAACCCTGCTGTCACCCCCGGTGAGTTTCCATGCTTCGGCGACATTGATGTCAGCTCCGGCTCTGGATGTCTGCGACACGGCCTGGTCGGCATTGTTGATATAGTGCCACTGCCACAGCAGCTGGGGGTCGTTGAAGTCCGGCCTCACTATGGCTTTCGTCGGTACGGGAGCCCCGTCTTCTGTAAACGGTATGGCCTCTCCCGTGAAGCTCTGCTTCAGACGTGAATTGAACTGGACAGTTGTGATTTCAGCCACTGAAGCGAGCTTTTCCGCAGCCTCGTCGAGATCCTGCTCTTCGTTGAATCTCAGGATGTACCATCTGTGGAGTCCGGCCTTTCTCGTATTGGCCTCATACCGTTCCGAGACAGGGAATACCCTGCTGATGGAAACCGCATTTATCTCTTCCAGCACTTCATCGAGGGATTCTATGCCAGATCTTGCTGATCCGGATGCGGAGCGTGTAGTCACTCCCCGGCTGGCCGCCTCCTCTATGTACGGGATGGCGTCATCGTCGAACTTCGCGATAATGCTGCCGGGCGCTGCATTCCGGGATGTATTGCATATCTTTTCCGATACTTCCGGAATGCCGCCCTCCACAGACGGTTCATGCAGGTTCCCGGCCGTACATGAGGCGAGCAGAATGGCTGCCGGTATCAGAAGTCTCTTCATGTATTTCATATTTTAAACTTTGTTTACAATCACGATATCGTTTGAATGGTCTTGCAGTTACATTGCCGGTACCTTTTCTGCACCTGTCCGCACCAGCTCTCCCGAACCGGAGAGCCTTGCTGATCCGGCAGGCATGGCCGTCATTCTCGCATCAGCCTTCTTTACGGAAGGGGCGGATGCAGGGATAGGGTCTACAGCCAGGTTGATGGCCGGTTTTTCAGGGGTGCTGCCGCTTCCCGGCGACATCCCTGCGTCAGGGAGCTCCACATAGTTCTTTGGTGTAAAGCCTTTCAGGGCTGCTTTGCGGATGGCCGCTATGCGGGACAGGGCCGCACCTGAAATTGTGCCCAGGTCTTTGGCCGGGTCCACGAGGAGCATTTCGCCCATCAGACTGTAGAGCGTGCTTGTCGAGCCTGTGTAGAGGAAATCGAAATAATAGTTTTCAGCCTCGTAGATCGGGGACCTCACGGCGTAAAGGTATCCGTCGGCCACAGCTCCGAAGAACATGTAATAGGTCTGTGAATAGTAGATGTAAAGGTCGTTGCTGTTGATGAACCCGATCATGACATCCTGTCCTTCATATACGTTGGAAACGTTTGCAGGGCCGACTGAAAGGCCTATGGCTCCGTTGTATCCTGTGAATACGCTGGATCCCGGCATGTAGCCTCCTATCAGGTCGCCGCCCTCGTCGAACTCGATGCCGGAGAGCCCACTGATGTTGAGGAGGGTGACGTTGCTTTCACTCAGCTCTTCGTTGACCGAGATACGCACATCCCCTATCTTGCGCCTTACAGGTTCTTCATCCACGAAGTTGAAGGCATAGTAGTTCCATGTCTTGTAGTCAGGCGTCTCTTCCGTGCTGGTGAGGTCGGCGAGGGAAGGCTGCTGGTCTTCGGACAGGAAATCTTCATAATAGAACACTTCCTTGCCAGGGTCGAATGTGCCGTCGGTGCTCTCCGTAGCTGTGGATGTTTTGGTTATGAAGCCGTTGGAAGCCCTGACGACAAGCGTATAGTCACTGCCTCCGTTGAGGTCTTTCAGCAGTACGCTGAAATGTCCGTTGTTCAGTTCCTCCAGTTCCTTATCCGTGAAGTCTGTGCCTTCGCTGTCAAGGACAGCGTCCAGATCCTTGTTGTTCAGCCTTGATGAACGGAAAAGGCCGTAGGTCAAGGATTCTATATCTTCTCCGTACGCGTAGAATTTCACGGAGTTTTCGGAGTTGAAACCCTGTCCCTCGAATTCTTTCGTGTGTTCGAGCCCGAAAGTCAGTATTACCGGTCTGGTCTCGCCGGCCGCGACATATCCGAAAGGAATGAATGCGTACGCACGCATCACATTGTCTTCATCGTAGACGCAGCCTACGAGAGTATATTTGCCGGTCCCTTTTTCGAAGTCCTCGATCCGGATGACGTTTTCTGATGTTGTCACGTCTATTGTGGCATCGAACTGGCGGGAGATATCCATATCCTGGGCCTGGATGCTTGCGGAACCGTCATTGAGCGTGCCCTCGAAGATGGAGTAGCCGAATTTCCTGACATCGGCCCCGAACCTGGCCGTGATGTCCACGGCTCCGTCGGAAGGTTCGCTTTTGCTGAGGGTGGCGCTGTAGTCTTTCTCTACTGTGCCCGGCATCATGATCCGGAGCATCCCGTCCCTGTTGCCGTAATAGTATGAGCCGGCGTTGTTGCTCATTTCGATAAGGATACTCTGGGCAGGGAATGTGATGATCCCGTCCTCGAATGTGCCGTACTGGTTGGCGGAGGCGTCCATCGAGAAATTGTCCTCCACGCTGGAAGCTATCCTGAGTTCCCCGTCTTCCGTCATGAGGGTCAGGCCTGTGGACTGGTAAGGTATCCATACCTTTTCAGGGTCGGTCGCATCCACCGTAGTCCATACGTTCCTCCCGGTGTAGTTGATTGAGGCACTGCTGCCTGCAAAATCCTTCATAAGCGCGTCCCCGTACACCTTCATCCTGTAAAATCCTGGTTTCCCGTCTCTCTGATATATCTCCACTTCCACTTCAGGGTAAGGATTGTAGTCCGGCGTGTTCAGCGAGTACATGTCGCATATTACATTGTCGCGCCACTTGCCTTTGGTTTCACCGTTCGGCCCTGTCACGAGGGTCCAGTCGGCACGGACCACCGAGATTGAGAGGGTGGTGGACCGCTTGCCGTAGACTGACACATATTTCGGATCCTCTATGCGGATGACGCAGGAATATTCCTTGCCTTCCTCGGCCTTGTCGAATGACACTGTGAATTCCGTCTCTTTCTCCCCCGGCCCGAACACTATCGGATCCAGTTCGAATATGCCTTCTTCGCTGGACTCAACGACCACCGGGACCAGTATGGCGTCGGTGTCCCTGGTGCGGCAGATGGTGTATGTGGCCTCAGTCGCCTCGGAAGGGAGGAGATCCAGTTCCGTAGCTGTGGTCTGGTTAGGGAAATATACCCCGTAGTTGTCCGGATCTTCTTCTTCTCCGGGGGTATAGACAGGTTCTTCCGCACATCCCGCGGACAGGAGCGCAAGTACAGAAACTGCCAGTATATGTATTGTTGTCTTAACTGTTCTCATATAGTCGAATATATATTAAAGCCGGTTATCCTCTCCACAGATCCACGAGACCCGACGGGTCCGGGTTGTTCTGCGAGGCGATGACAGGGTTGTTCTGTGTCTCTCCCCGTGTGATCACGATGTTCCAGTACGGGGCCCTCCCGTCCACGTTCAGCCTGTATGACGCAGGCGCATTGGTACCGACATAGCCGCGTCTGGTGGATATGTCAAGGCGTTTCATGTCGTACATGACTATGCCTTCTCCCCAGAATTCAATCCTTTTCTGGAGCATGAGCTCATTGATGAATGATTCCAGATTGCCTGCACGGGAGGTGCAGTCGTAGCCGTTGCCGTCTGCGGAGGATATCCTGTAGGAGTTCATGAAATCGTTCAGCAGCCTTATGCCCCCGGCAAGATCCCCTGCCTGGGCCCTGGCCTCCGCTTCGATGAAATACATCTCCTCTACCCTCATGCAGCAGTGGTCGGCGGCCCCTCCGACGGAGAAGCTTTCATATGCCCCCTGTGCCGGTCTGAACTTGATGTTCGCATAGTCTGCAAGCTCTTCCGAGAAATATTCGTCGGCATCGTCCCTGCAGCTCTTGTATTCGTAGCTGTTCCTGTCCGGATCGAGCCATGAATGGCGGCGGAAGTCGCGGGTGTCGATACTGTTGTACAGGTTTCGGTTGATGCCTCTGCCTGCATGGTATTCCGACCATTCGTTCTCGCAGCTCATGTGTGCGGTGAAACAGAAGAGATTGGAGACACTTTCGCTCGGCAGGGCAAGCCCCCATATCCAGGCGTTGTTGGAAGTGGCGTTGTTGAAGCCGTTGTCCGGATCTTCCCACTGCTCCTGGGTGAGAGGTGTGCATCCGCTCGTGGTGATGGCAAGACGGGCATAGTCGGCGGCCTTGGTGTAGGCTTCCTTGGATTCCGCCTCGGACCCCGCATCGGCGAATGCTGTACCCCTTTCGAGCCATGCACGGGCCTTCATTCCGTAGACGAATGCCAGGCTGATGGTGTACTTGTCCGGTGCGGTATAATATTCAAGCAACTGCTCCGCCATGTCGAGATCTGGGAATATGACCTGGTTGTAGATGTCATTCACTTTTGCCCGCGGGTTGTTCTTGGCCTGAGCCTCGGATGTCTCCGGGAGTACGATCGGCACGCCGAGGCCGAGCAGTGATTCCGGCACTTCATATCCATCCACTCCCTTGACGGGCTTCGCCTCATAAAGCCTTACGAGATCGAAATAGAACATGGCCCGGTAGGCGTATGCAAAACCGAGATAGCTCCTTTCATCCGATCCGAGGGCGGAGAGGTCGGATGCGTCTATCTGGCTTATGACACTGTTGGCCATCATTATCCATGTGTAATATGTGTTCCATGTCAATGCCCCTACGGCGTAGTCAGAGCCAAGGGATACGTTTGTACCCCACTGTGTGAACCAGTCGTAGCCTATGTTCCCGGTCACGACTATGTCTCCTGTCATCGAGTCGGTGGCAAGATGTATTGCCGGCAGCGAAAAGTCCCAGCCTGCACCCTGGTTCGCGTATCCTGTCGAACCGGCCTGTACCAGGGCAGCAGGTATGCCACGGATAGTGGTTTCGAGCGAGACATAGCGGTCGGTCACTACATCCGTAGGCGTCGCCTCCTGGATACATCCGTCCAGAAGAAGGCAGGAGGACATGGCCGCAACCGTCATTTTAAAGATATTGTTCATATACGTATTGTCTTTTTGTCAGTCATTAGAACTGGAGGTTTATTCCTCCGGAAATTGTCCTTACAGGAGAATATCCTGCCTGTGTCGTCGATCCGCTGTAGGAGAATCTCGGGTCGAATCCCCGTCTCCCGGACCAGTAGCATACATTTTCACAGGCCAGATAGATCCTGACGCTTTCGACTTTGATTTTCTGCGTTATTTTTGACGGGATTGTATATCCGAAATTGATGTTCTGCAGATTCAGGTAGCTTGCATCCATCAGGAACCTGTCGGAATTGGCGTTCTGGTTCAGGTCTTCATACTGGAGTCTCGGTATGTCGGATGATGTGTTCGTGGAGCTCCATGCGTTCAGGATGTCCTTGTGCCAGTTCATTCCCGTGCTTCTGTTGGCGGGGGAGTACATTGCTGCGGCATATCCGGAATCGTATGCGAGTCCTCCTATCTGGTAGGTGAAAGCGATGCTGAAGTCGAAACCATAGAAACTGAGGCTTGTCCCGAATCCTCCGTACAGGTCCGGTATCGGGTTCCCGCACAGGAAATCGTCTGCCTTTTCGTAGTCCGTAGTGGTCTTGAGATTGCCGTTTTCGTCAGTTTCATTGACATACCACATGGAAAGCCCCTCGTCCGACACACCTGCATATTTCGGCATGTAGAAAGTGTACATGGGCAGTCCTTCTCCGTAGAATGACGTTCCGCTGACATAACCGTAATAGCCTTCCACTTCGGTGGTGCGGCGTTCTTCCGGCAGCATCGTTATCTTGTTGCGCAGATGCGTCATGTTGAGATTGATGTCCCACTGCAGCCTTTCGGTGCGTACCGGGGTGAAGTTAAGTTCCAGCTCGATGCCGCTGTTGCGCATGTCTCCGACATTGGCATAATATGAAGAATATCCCATGGACGGGGCTACCGGGAATGCGAACAGCATGTCGGTGGTGCTGCGCAGGAAGTATTCGAACCCTCCGAAGATGCGTCCGCGCAGGAGTCCGAACTCGATACCGGTGTTGAAGTTGGAGTTGGTCTCCCAGGTGATGTTTTCGGCTCCCTTGCTGTTGAAGACGGTTGACACCTCCCCGTTGGCGTTTTCGATGGTGTAGGTGTCCTTGTACCGGAAGTTGCCGATGTTGTCGTTACCCTGGGAACCGATGGAAGCCTTGAATTTCAGGTTGTCAAGCCAGTTGCGGCTGACTTCCATGAAAGGCTCGTCGGTAATGTTCCATGCGGCTCCGAGCGACCAGAAGTTGCCCCACCTGTGGCTCGGGTGGAATCTTGACGATGCGTCGCGGCGGAAGGACGCGGAGAAGAAATATTTGTCGGACCAGTCGTACATCGCCCTTGCGAAATATCCCTCGTTGAAGTACTCCACCCTGTAGGAATTGGCGTTCTGCCCGTCGATGATCGCGCCGGCAAGTTCGTTGTTGTCCTGGGTGAGCATGTGGTTCTTGCTTGCGGACAGGGCGTATGTAGTCGCACTGTAATATTCGTGACCCACCATCACGTTGATGTTGTGTCTGCCGATCTGGCGGGTGTAGTTCAGTATCTGCTGTGTATTGAATTCAAGCTGCCTCGAATGTCCTTTGGAAACAAGTCCCTCCTCGCTGGCAAACTGTCCGAAATAAGGGTTGTAGACACTTGTCGAGCGGGTTTCGTCAAGGGAAACACCGGCATTCACGGTGAACTTGAAATGTCTGAGGAATGAGATGTCGAAATATCCGGTGCCGTTGAATGCGTTGCCTTCCGCCTCATTGGTGTTCAGCTGGTTCTCGGACACCGCATTGCTGTTGGTGAACAGGGCCCTTTCCATTCCGGCATAGCTTCCGTAGTCGTACATCATGATCCCGTCCCCGTTATAGAGGATGTTCCCGTTGCCGTCCCTCATGTACAGCGGATAGATGGGACCTATGGTAGAGGTGTAGGCAAATATGTTCCCGGAGCTGTTGCTGGCTCCGCTGTCGTCTATCTGGTTGTACCTGAACCTCGCGTATGTGGCATTGACACCCATTTTCAGCCATTTCTTGGCATCGTAATCCACCTTTATCCTGGCGGTGATCCTTTCCATGTCGGAGTTGTCCACTATACCCTGGTCGTTGAGATATCCGAGAGACGCATAGACGGATGTCTTGTCACCCGTGCCTCCTATGCTGAGGTTGTATTCCTGGCGCAGAGAGTTCCTGTAGGCCTCTTCAGTCCAGTTGTCGGGCTGTATATAATATTCCTCCCCGGCATAGACGAGCCGTCTTCCGAGGGTGGCGGCCGGATTTACCTTGCCGTTGACTCCTATGAACTGCTGCCCGTCCGGGACATTGTAGACCTGGTATCCGAGCCCTCCTTCGGCAGCCGGGGCGGTAAGGTTCTGATTGGCCATGTTGTGGGCCTCGGTTGCGCTCATCCCCGAATCCAGATAATAGTTCCGCAGAGCGGAGTAGTGGAGTTCATAGAACTGCGCCGGATCGGTGATGTATTCATAGTCTTTGGCTGCACGCGAATTGACTCCCCATTTGGCATCGAAGGTTATTACGGCTTCCCTGGACTTGGCTTTCTTTGTCGTGACCATCACGACTCCGTTTGCACCCCTCGCTCCGTAGAGGGCATTGGATGCGGCGTCCTTGAGGACTGTGATGCTTTCGATATCATTCGGGTTGATGTTGTTGAGGTCGCCGGAATACGGCATCCCGTCCACGACCCAGAGCGGGTCGTTGCCTGCGTTGAGGGAACTGAAGCCCCTTATGCGTACGGAAGGGCTTGACCCCGGCTGTCCTGAGGATGTGGCTATCTGGACTCCGGCCACCTTGCCGGCCAGGGACTGGGCCACGTTGGACTGCTGTCTCTTGGAGATGTCATCGGACTTGATGACAGCGGCGGAACCGGTGAAGGCCTCCTTTTTGGCGGTACCGAATGCCACCACGATTATCTCGTCAAGTTCCTGGGTGTCCTCTTCGAGCACGATGTCGATGCGTGAGCGGCCTCCCACTGCAATTTCCTGTGGCACATAGCCCATGATGGAGACATACAGAGTCCCGTCGGACGGTACTTCGATGGCATAGGTGCCGGCCTCGTCGGTCATCGTGCCCGAAGTCCCTCCCGGGATCTGCACTACCGCCCCTATTACGGGCACCCCTGCCTGGTCGGTGACTGTACCGGTGACTCTGATGTCCTCGGCAAATGCCGCAAGGCAGGTGCCTAACGTAGCCGCCAATACTGTTAGTAGTTTTTTTGACATTGACATAAATATTCTGTTAAACGAAATGATGTTTCATGAATGCATTGGCCGGACGGTAACTGTCAGTTCCTGCTGTCCTCCCCAAAATTTCCCTCCCGATGCCGTACGGGTACACCGCCGTCATCAGGAGGGAATGTGGTTATTGCGGCATCTGCCGTGCCGGTTTCATATGTTTCTGCTAATAATCGGCCTCATCGCAGTCGTTGGTCTTACTCCCCGAATACATGGTGAGGGGCCCCTGCCATTCAATGACGAGCCTGTTTCCGGAACCTGACGGGTAGCCGGATGAAAGGTACGAATCCGTGGTCGCGAATTTGATGTGCCAGGTCTTGTCATTTTTGACGATTGTAACCTGTACATCTTCAGGGCATATTCCATAAGTCTTACCGTACGATTCGTATGTGTTGCAATATTCCGTTGCCTGCAAACCGGTTTTTTGGTATTTCATGCTCCAGTTTATATCTGTTTTGGCGGCAAGCAGTTCGTCCTCGACAGGTATCTTGTCTGCCTGGAACATCAGCATAGGTACATTAATACGGTCGCCTTCGACGCCTTGCCAGCTTAGCTCTGTGTCTTTAGGCACGAAATAGAAGAAATATGCGTTCAGGGTCACACCTCCGTAATCGGCTCCGCCGCGAAGTTTGTAATCATTTTCAAGCCTCATTTCCACACGGTCTATTTCCGCATTGAAGACAGTCTCTCCTCCCTGCGAGGTTATGGTGATTGTAGGGCTGAACGGCTTTTCCGGAGTCAGGTCAGTGTTCTCTTCCGCTGCGGTCAGTTCGCCGAACCATTCACCGGTCACTACGATTTTCGAGTCATCGCTGTTATTGGAAATGAATTCTATCATGAAGTACAGGTATGTATTGTTTCCCGTACGCTCTACATAGATGTCTCCGTTTACGGCCTTGTATCCCGCTGTGGTCTTGTCGGTGGTCATGTGGCTGTCGTAGTCGTAAAGGGCGATGTCGAAAGCTTCCCCGCTGAAAGATGTCCCTTCTCCGCCTACTGTCAGCTTGATTGCGTTTCCTGTCTTCAGATCCTCCGGATTCTGCGGATTTTCAGCCGTCCCGAGCATGAATATCCTTTTGGAGGCAGCTCCGGTCCCGTCGTTGTAATAGAATACACGCGTCAGGTCTGCAGTAGTCGTTACAGGATCTTGCGTGTCCACGGTAGATGACAGTGTGAAAGTGTTGGAGGCTTCATATCCGCGGGTGCAGACTTTTTCATAATTCGCCCTCAGCCGTTTCCCGTCGACGGTCATGTCAAGCGACAATTTTAGAATATTGTCCCCTGATATTTCCTCCTCTCCAACGGTCAGTTTGCCTTCCACGGCTGTCCCTCCGACAGTCGAGAACCCGTCGGGGCCGTCAATCTGCACCTGTCCCTGCGCCACTGCGGCAGCGAGGTCTATCTCCGTGCCGGAAGATGCAAGATCATCTGATATGTGCATTACGATGTCAGCCGGTTTGTCTTCCGGAGTTTCGGTAATGTTTTCCTCTTCATAAAGATAATATGTAGTCCCGTCCGCTTTCGACCAGAGGGCCACGGCACTTCCGAGAGAGGTAATCACATTGTCCAGCTCGTACTGGTTGACAAGTTCCACGAGTGCGGCCGGCGAACATTTGCGGCTGAAATCGGCCTTGAGCGTGGTTTTGTCATTCATGGTTAGATCCAGGGAGAGCGTAAGGACAGAGGTTTCGCTGTTGAAAGCCACTGAAAGGGCTATGGCCTCGATCTTGTCAAGGTCATTCCCGGAAATGTCCAGACCCTTGCCGTAGGAAATCTCAAAATCCTCTGTGGCCGTGTCGACCTCCCCGTCCGGAGAACTGACCTTGACCATAAGGTAATTGTCAGTCTCAAGCATGCCGGTCACGCTCGAGATGTTTTCTTCCGGGGAAAGGTAGAATGTGTATTCGTCTCCCTCGGCTTCATAGATGGATGAGAATATCAGTTCCCACTCTCCTCCATTGTATTCAATCTGGTTTTCAAGTTCCGGTGCAGGCGGGTCTTCCGGCCCGGTTGTATTGCCTTCGACGGTATCCTTAGAGCAGGAAAGGGAAAGCCCGCATGCGGTTGCCAATGCTGCGGAAAACAGCATTGCCTGTCTCGTCAAACAGTTCGTTTTCATAATCTTCGTGGTTTGAATAGTTGATAATTTCTTTTAGAGGGACATGCGCCATCCCGGGAAGACAAGATCCTCCCTGGACGGAATCATTTTCCTGTCACGCGCGGCTGCCCCCGTCTTTGTCTGTTCCGGTGTCTCGGATGCATCTGCGTTCAGCTGCATAGGCTTGTTCCTGTCCCCGTCAAGGTATACAGGGCCTGTCCATGTCCCTGTAATCTTGTGCTGCAGTACATCGAGCCCGTTGAACTCGAAAGTGTACTGCGGAACCCCTTCAGCAGTCGGATCGGCCGCGGACACGGTTATGGATCCTCCATAGATGCAGGCGAATTCATCCCAGGTCCCTATGTTGATAGGCTCATTCACAGGGACAGGCCCTACCTTGTACTCGTCGGCGAGTCCGAAAGGAAAGCCGTTGCCGATGATTTCTATGATATTCTGGTATCTGGTCCCGTCATTTCCTGCTACGCCCGGATATCCGCGGACGCAAACGCCAGGTTTCATCGATGCCGGATAACGGTTCCCGGTTACGGTATAGGTGCCAGGAGTGATCTTGTCTTCGGTTCCCGGCTCTACCAGAAGGTCTATCCTTATCACATCCCCAGGCTGCAGCTTGCCTGTCTCAGGATACATAGGGTTAGCCACGAAATAGCCGCTCCCCGGACCTATGTCGATTACCTGATAGCCGCTGGCTTTCCCCGTAGGCCCGAAAGTGAGATGCTCGCCTTTGTCGTCCGTTTCCTCCAGCACGCCTGTCTCGATTGAGCTTACCGGTATCATGCCGAGCCCTGCCGCGTAGATGTAGTCCGGAAGAGAACATGTGGCCGTCTTCAGGTAACCGAGATCCATCTCCACATCGGTCTCGAGGTTGGTAGAACCGTCGTTGCCGTCGTCGTCATCAGATGAGTCGGAGACAGGAATATCCCCGGTGAATTCACCTGATATCGTGTGCCCGTCGGAAGATTCGAGATCGAATGAGATATGGTAGTACCCCCTGTCGCCGACCTTCTCGATGACAATCTCTCCGGACGACGCGAATGAATAGTATCCGCTTTCGTTCTGTGTTTCGTCCACGGTAGCGACATAGGTGCCCCATGGTATGATGCCGCCCAGCAGATTGCCTTCCACGCCCGGAAGGGCAG
Organism: uncultured Bacteroidales bacterium; assembly: GCA_944322585.1. Classification (GTDB taxonomy): domain Bacteria; phylum Bacteroidota; class Bacteroidia; order Bacteroidales; family UBA932; genus Cryptobacteroides. The sequence continues at coordinate 32,471 of CALUPB010000013.1, forward strand.
TCCACCGCTCGAACGAGGATCCGATCGTATATCTTCCCTCCTCGATGTACGGGTCTTCATTGAATGTCCTTGTGAACACCATTATGGACATGCCGTATCCGCCCGGTTCGTAGTTGGAGCCTTTTTTGTCATATATATAGATTGACATCAGGCCTGAACCGCTGTCGTAGACGTCCCCGTAGTATATCGCATTTGCGAATCCGCCGGTTTCATCTCCGGAAGGCGTGCCGTCGAATATCACGTCCTTGCCTATCAGCGGAAGGTATGACTGGACAGTGCCGTCGGAAATGTCAAGTGTCCCGGTGTATTCTATGGTGCGGTCGTTGTCATCGACATCGATGAATGTCGCGGTGACGGTGTATGTCCCGTTCCTGTTGTTTATGATGGTTACGGGCTCTCCGGTGAGCTGGAGATCAACGCTCGTCCCGTCCGGGGCGCAGTATGTCACGAAACTGTACTGGCTGGCGCTGTAATATGTCTGGGCTTCACCGCTGTCGCTTTCGTGGAATGTCCCGTCAGGGAAATCCTTCCAGTCGTAGCCTGCCTCCCCGTAGAAGTCCAGGGTAAGGATGTACCCTTCCGAAGACGGAGCGAAATTCTGCCCGGAACCTGTCCAGCTTTCGAGGTTCGTCACAGCGAGATAATAGTCGTTGACATCCGAAACTTTTGTGGATGCTCCGTAATAATAGAAGAAAATCTGCTTGTCGAGCCGTATGGTCCCGTCTTCATCCGGAGTGACATCGTAGCAGAGCCCCTCATACCTGGCCGTAAGCGTGTTGCCCGTGGCGACATCGAGTTCCATTGTAATGGAATTCACGGATGTGAGCTTCAGGGAAAGGGAACTTCTGGAAACCTGGTCCGATGTGCCTGATGAAATGTCAATGTCCTCGTAAAGAAGACTGTTGCCTTCTGAAAGAAGGTCGATGCTGCCGGTAGGAGTTCTGGTGACAACCTTGATATAGTTGTCGGCCAGGAGCATCGCGTTGAGGGAAGAAAGGTCTTTAGTCGGAGAAAAATAAAAAGTGTAGACTTTGTCTTCGTCTACGGTATACACGACGGAGCTTATGCTCTTTTCATTGTCGTTGTAAATAAGCGAGTTTTTACCCCCCCCGTCCTGGATGACTTCAGCCCTGGTGCAGGATGACAGCGCCCAAAGACATGAGAGTCCGGTGATTAGCCATAACGGCAGATTTATAGAATAGGAATGTTTCATAGTTGTGAACATTAATTGAATGGGGATACAATCAAGTCGCAAATATAAAAATTTGGCATGAAAAATCAAAATATTTATATACGGGTAAGATAAAATCGGTATATTTGCAGAATATGGTAAAGGAGAAGACATGGATAGTGAAAGATTCTGCCGACAGGGAGACGGTAAGCAGGCTCTCGTCCGAGCTGGGGATAGATCCTGTACTTTCCGAACTCCTTGCCCAGAGAGGCATCTGCACTTTCCAGGAGGCGAGGGCGTTTTTCCGTCCGAGTCTTGACAATCTCCATGATCCGTTCATGATGAAGGACATGGACAAGGCTGTGGCCCGGGTGCAGGCTGCCGTCTCGTCCGGGGAGAAGATACTGGTCTACGGTGATTATGATGTCGACGGGACTACGGCGGTATCGCTCGTATATTCTTTCCTCCGCAGGCTTACTCCCGATGTCGATTTCTATGTTCCCGACCGCTATGATGAAGGATATGGGGTCTCATACAAGGGAATAGACTGGGCCTGTGAGAACGGGTTCGGACTCATCATCACCCTGGATTGCGGCATAAAGGCCAATGACAAGGTCAGCTATGCGGCGGGACGCGGGATAGACATGATAATCTGTGATCACCATCTTCCTGAGAATGACCTGCCTCCGGCTGTGGCCGTGCTCGATCCCAAACGGGCCGACTGCAGCTATCCGTTCGATGATCTTTCAGGTTGCGGTGTAGGGTTCAAGCTGGTGCAGGCGTATTCCCTGAAGAACGGCATACCTTTCGACAGCCTTGTGTCCCTGCTTGACCTGCTGGTCGTGAGCATCTCTTCGGATCTTGTGTCTGTGGTGGGGGAAAACAGGATTCTCGCCCATTTCGGGCTGAAGCAGCTGAATGAGAATCCCCGCAAGGGGCTGCTGGCCATGATTCACCTTTCAGGCCTTGATCCGGGGCACATTACCATCGACGATATCGTGTTCAAGATAGGCCCGCGCATCAATGCCGCCGGGAGGATGGAATCAGGAAGAATGGCGGTGGAGCTGCTCACTTCCGAGGATGACGGGACTGCGTCCAGGATAGGTACGGAAATCAACAGATACAATAACGAAAGGAAAAACATAGACAGGGAGATAACCCGCGAGGCTCTCGAGATGGTGCAGTCCGGGAACTGCCTGTCATCCAGACATGCCACCATTGTCTATAATCCTGCATGGCACAAGGGGGTGGTGGGCATAGTCGCGTCACGTCTCGTGGAGGCCTTTTACAGGCCTACCATTGTCTTTACCAGGTCGAACGGTTTCGTGACAGGCTCGGCGAGGAGCGTGCACGGCTTCGACCTTTACGATGCCATAGAGAGCTGCGCCGACCTTCTGGAGAATTTCGGGGGGCATCTCTATGCGGCCGGGCTTACCCTCAAAGAGGAAAACCTTCCTGAATTCTGCACAAGGATAGAAAAATTCATAGAAGAAAACATAAGCCGGGAGATGCTGACGCCGGTGGTGACGATTGACACCAGGCTCGACTTTTCCCAGATAACCCCGAAGTTTTTCAGGATACTCAAGCAGTTCCAGCCTTTCGGCCCGGGCAACAACGCCCCGGTCTTTCTGACGGAGAATGTCTATGACAACGGTAATGCCAGGAAGGTGGGGGCTGACGGCACGCATCTGAAACTGGAACTCATCCAGGAGTCCCGTCCGTACATGCCGATTTCGGCAATCGCTTTCAACAAGGCCGAACATTTCGACCATATCAAGGCAGGCAATCCCATAGATGTCTGCTATTCTATAGTGGAGAACTATTACAGGGGCATCGCCAATCTCCAGCTGCGCATCAAGGATCTCCATGACAGGGAGGACATCATCTGACGCCTCTGTCCTCATCAATACAGGAAACCGAACAGCCAGAGCGGAATACGGCTGCCGTGTCCTACCTCTGTCTCATCTACGGCGAGATAGCTGTCTGTAAGGTCGGCTATCTGTTTGAAGGACTTCCCTTTGCCGCCGATTTCCAGAAGATGCTTGCCGTCAATGAGAAAGTCTCCCTGTCTGGGATAGCGGATGTCATGCAAGACGCGGAGCTGGCTGATGAAGAAGGTCTCCCGTTCGTTCCCCTTGTCCACTTTCGGGCATAGGACGTGCATCAGGTTGGGATTGCCAAGGTAAATCTTGTCTGGCTTTGTAATGGACTTGTAATTCTTTGCCTTTGCTGTGAGAAGGGCAAGGATCTGCGCCTTGTCAAGGGCATAGAGCATTTTGAGGCCTGATTCGTTGTCCGTAGACAGTTGTTTCCATAGCTCCGACATGTTGGGCTCGAATGGGACATGCTCGCTGATAATCATCAGGAGTTTCTTCACCTTCTGCAGAGTCTCGAAGGTCACATTTTCTACGGCTGGAAGGTCGGTGTCAATGACTACGGTGACGGTTTCGCGCAGGCGTGACGGGAAATCCTCTACCGATTCACGGTAGAATGGGTAGTATCCGTGCGACAGGTAGGTTTCAAACAGAGGAGCTACCCGGATGCGTCCAACGATATCCATCGCCTTTTTGACGTGGCTGCAGAGCAAGTCTTCCAGCGATATCGGCTCGACATGCAGGATTCCCTCAAGTTCAAGGTATTCCCGGAAGGATAAGCCATAGAGTGTGTATGGCGTTTGTCTTCGAGACATATCTGCTACGGCATTGTCCATTATGAGCAGGGAGCTGCCGGTATAAACAATGCTCATGTCCGGATAATTGTCATATATGTTTTTCAGTATCAGCGACCATTCATCGTAACGGTGCACCTCGTCAAGATATAGACGGGATATGCCGTGCCTGTCAGCCCAATCGACCAGATCCATCAGATTATGGGTGGCAAACCATAGATCATCCAGCGAAACATATAGTGTCTGATCAATGTCTTCGTAATTCTCCAGAATGTGCTGTAGAAGCATAGTTGTCTTTCCTACGCCACGAGGGCCCCTGATGCTGATGATACGGGTTTTCCAGTTGATTTGTCGGTAAAGATAGCGCTTGAAGCGGAGGTCAATCTTCGCTATTTTGCGGTGATAGTTGTCGTATAGAGGCTGAAGATCTGTCTGGTCCATGGCATTACTCTTGGATGGGCAAAGATAATCAATTTGTGGTTCGAACCGTAAAAAAAATAAAAAAAATACGGTTGCAACCGTAAAACGGTCCGGACAGGCTATAGTTACCCGGGCCGCCGGAGGTCTTTTAGAGGGGATTGTCATAGACGTTTCACTTTGGGGTATCTTCGCAGGTAAAAAAGATTATGGCAACAGTAAAGGCGAGGCTGAGTTTTCCGGAGGAGGAAGGCCGGCCGGGAACAGTTTTCTATCAGGTGACACACCAGCGAAGGACAAGACATGTAGCGACATCCATCCTTCTGTCTCCGGAACAGTGGGACGGCAAGGCGGGGCGGATGGCATACGGCAGCCGTCCTTTCCCGGATTTCCCGGGAGGCGGCTGTACCGGTCTGCCCCAGGGGCATGATACGGGAGAATGTCCGGGCCGGGCCATAACGGGGACAGACAGGGCATGCCAGGCCTGGATCGACAGCGGACTGCTGCGTTTCAGGCTTATAATAAAGTGTCTGGAAGGGCTGCGGCGGGACTATTCGGTGGATGATATATTATATAGGTATGAATCCCAGGAGAACCGTGCGTCCGTACTCTCATTCATGGATGCGAGGATTGCGCAGCTGGAGGCAGACGGGAAATTGGGGACTGCACGTAACTATCGGCGGGCAAAGGGCAGCCTTGTCAGGTATCTTGGCGGTGCGGACATGCCGTTTATCTCAATGACGGCGGATTTCGTGTCAGGATATTGCGCTTATCTTGAGCGACGGGGGATAGTCCGCAACTCCGTCTCGTTCTACATGAGGATATTGAGGGCCGTCTACAACAGTGCCGTCAGCTCTCTGCTGGTGGAACAGACATTCCCCTTTGCCGGTGTCTACACCGGAGTGGACCGGACCGTGAAAAGGGCCGTGCATGAGGAGGTGATCTCGCGGCTTTTCCGGCTTGACCTCCATGCCTCGGCATCCCTGGCCTTCACGAGGGACCTGTTCATATTCAGCTACTGCTCAAGAGGGATGGCTTTTGTGGACATGGCATATCTCAGGAAGACGGACATCCGCGACGGATGTATCAGATATGTGAGGCGCAAGACCGGGCAGCCGCTGCGTATCCGGCTGGAGCCAGACATGCTCAGGATAATCAGGAGGTATTCGGTTTCCTCTTCTGTCTACGTGTTCCCGATATTGAAATCGGAGGAACCGGGAAAGGCGTTCAGGCAGTATCAGGTGGCGCTGAACTATTATAACCGCCAGCTCAAGCGGCTTGCCGCCATGCTCCGGCTCGGTCACGGGCTTTCATCCTATGTGGCACGCCATAGCTGGGCCACTGCTGCCAGGGATCATAATATCCCGCTGTCCGTCATCAGCGCGGGGATGGGACATGTCTCGGAAAAGACCACGATGATTTATCTGGCAATGCTTGAGAATTCCAAGATAGACTCAGCCAATCAAAGGATTATATCGGGATTGAAATGACCGTTTCTTCCGGAGAAACGGTATCAGCACGATGGGACGGATATTCTTGGGAATCAACGAAGTATGTCGAAAGGAGGATTTATAATTGAAAAAGAAAACGACAAAATGTTTGGTAGCAAATTTGATTTTATATATCTTCGCGGACATTGAGTGTGGTTTCTCCGGAAGAAACGGTATCAGATTTTATGCGGATCGGAAAATTTTCAGGAAACCCACGAACGGGAATGTGTATGTTGTTGATTGTCAGCGATATGTAAATATCTGCCGACATGGTCGCGAAGTACCTATGAGTCAAATCGATGCCTTGCGGAACAGCCGGTCGGTCAGGTGGTATGTCCTGACCCTTCCATCCTGTCATAAGGGTCGTGCCTCCGGACTTCAGGCGGAACTTGACCGTCGCAGGCGGAGGGGTGAGGACATGTTCGAGTTTTTTGCGCCCACATATACGGAGGTCACCCGCAACGGGAACGGCTGGGTCAGAACGGATCGTCCTCTGTTATACAATTATGTGTTTGTCAAGGCATCGGAGAATGATATCTACAGAATGATGACATCCGGGCTGGGGATATACAGTTTCCTCCCGAGAGTAAGGGACGGGCGTGGCGGCCATTACCCTTATCTGTCTGACAAGGCGATGGATAATCTCAAGTGGGTGGCGAGATCCTATTCCGATGTGCTGCCGGTCTGTCCCATGAAACCCGAATATCTTCTTAAAGGGGACAGGGTGCGTATCACAGACGGTCAGTTCAAGGATGCCGAGGCGACGGTCTGGTCCAGGTCCGGCACAGGGCAGAAAGAAGTCGTGGTCTGTGTGGAGGACTGGCTGTGTGTCCCTCTGATGCATGTCCGTCCGGACCAGTATGAGATAATTTCCCTGAATCCTGACCCTGCGAGATTATACGCCAGGTTGGACAACATGCGGCTGCTGGGCCGTCTGCATGACGCCCTTTCACATCTCTACGGCGAGGGAAAAGTCACCGTTGAAGACAAGGCAGTGGCATGCGGTGTCATACGCCAGTACAGGCATATCGAAGTGGACAGCGACATCATGAGGTGTAAACTGTATTCCGCCCTTTTGCAGGCATATACGATTCTTGATGACGATGACGGCCGCCGCCATATCATCGGAACCGTGACAGGGATGCTTCCGTATGTGTCTGCAGAGCAGTCCAGAGCCCTGCTGGCAGTCACCCTTTACGGCTGTACGGACAGCAGTATCTGGCACAGCCAGGCCCATGCGCTTGTGGACAGGTGGAGAGGGGAGGACAATCTGAAAAAAAACAGACAGCGGCTTGTAGCATGGCTCGATGACTTTGACCGCTGGTTCGGGCACTGATACGGCAGGGCTGTCCGGGGACATGCGGCGCGGCCCGGAAAATTGCGAAACGATGGCTGGCGAGACGCTTTCATCATGGCAGAGGCTGAAGGCCCTGCTGGAAAATCATCAGAATGACATACTGGAAAGGGAGTCTTCCTGCTCGGGGAACTCCATATATCTCTATGATACAGGAGAGTATTGGGTTGCATTCGAACGTTCTGCATTCAGGCTCAGGCAGATATTCCCAGACAGCGATATCGCTGTCCTTCATCTGAAAACATATTCCTGCCCTGTTGTGATGGTCTCGGTTTCCGGGAGAGAATTCACGGAGTATCCAGGCAGGTATGCCTTGCGCCCTTCGGGGGCCGGCCGCATGGTCCTTTCCGGGGGAATCATCTCCCAGGCCCGGTATGCCAGATGGCATCGGGATATCGAGGAAGGTACAATATGATTACGGAAAAACATTGCAGGCATCCGGAAACAATCAGACAAGAAACACAAATACATTTTTATGGACAAGAGAAGAGATATGCTTATAAAGGCTGCATCCGTTGTCATGACGGTGGTCATGCTTGCATCCTGCGGCCAGGTGAAGAACATTGCCTACTTCCAGGACAAGGCTTTGGACCATCCGGAAGAAATCGACAGGCACGGCGGTATCGTCATCCAGCCGAAAGATATGATTTCCATAGTCGTATCCAGCCGCAACCCGGAGCTTGCGTCCATGTTCAACCTTCCTGTCGTCAGCTACCAGGCCGGTTCCGAAATCGTGACAAGCGGGGCACAGCAGCGTCTTCTGGGGTATGTCGTGGACAATGAAGGGTATATCGATTTCCCTGTCATAGGCAGGATAGAGGTCGGGGGCATGACCAGGTGGGAACTTTCGGAGTCGATCAAGGGAATTCTTCTGGACAAGGGATACCTGAACGACGCAGTGGTGACTGTAGAGTTCATGAACTTCAAGGTTTCGGTTCTCGGCGAGGTCACGCGTCCCGGAACATACACCATAGAGGGAGACAAGGTGACGGTGCTCCAGGCCCTGAGTCTTGCCGGTGACCTTACAATCTACGGCAAGAGGGAGAATGTGACTGTCATACGTGAACTCGACGGGCAGAGGGTGTTCTACAATGTGGACCTGTGTTCGGTGGATGTGTTCAAGTCCCCGGCGTACAACCTGCAGCAGAATGACATAGTGTATGTCGAGCCGAGCGAGATCAAGGCAAGGCAGTCGACCCTTGACGACAAAGGGTTGAGGATGACTTCCATAGTGATTTCATCGGGGTCCCTTCTCGTGTCTGTAGCGACCCTGCTGGCGACCCTGCTGGCCAGATGAGAAAATATCCATTGACTTATAACATAGAGATTTATGGCAGAAGAAAACAACAATGGCGGCAGCCTCCGGCAGGACGGGCAGCAGGATTTCAATTTTTCGGACATATGGGGGATGATATGGGGATACAGGTGGTGGTATGTCCTGTCGCTTGCGGTATGCATAGTCTTCGCGGCATTCTACCTGTACAGGACTCCCGGCGTGTACAGCCGTTCCGCCAAGGTCATAATAGATGAGGATGCACAGGATGCGACCCTCAGGGACATAGCCAATATTTCCGGGTTCGGAGGGCAGGGGTCGAGCGTGAATGTCAACAATGAGGTCGAGGCATTCTCCTCCCCGGACCTGATGACCACGGTCGTGGAGCGGCTCGGGCTGCAGACCGGTTATGTTGAGCACCAGTTCCTCCGGGACAGGGAACTTTACAGGACTTCCCCTTTCGAGATGTCGATAGTCGAACCTATTGTTTCCTCGTCCTTCTCGTTCAGGGTCAGCAGGACCGGGGACAGCACATTCGTGCTCAAAAATTTTACCGTAGGAGGTAACAGGATAAGGAAATACAGTGTCGATGGGGCGCTGGGCGACACCATGTCCACATCCGTAGGGGAGATAGTGCTTCTGCCGTCGGCCTATAACATCGACGCCTGGAAGGATGACATAACTGTGAGCTGGGTCAACAGCACGGCCAAAGGGAAGGGCTATGCCGCCAGGCTCAGCGCGACAGTGTCCGGAAAGCAGACTTCCGTGGTGGTGCTTTCCCTCGAGGACACCTATCCGTCGCGTGCGGAGAATATCCTGAGCACCCTGATAGATGTGTATAACGACGAGTGGGTGCATGACAAGAACCGTTCCGCCAGAAACACGACGGATTTCATCAATGAACGGCTCGTTGTCATCGAGCAGGAGCTCGGGGGAATAGAGACGAGCCTGAAGGAATACAAGGAGCAGAACAGGCTTACGGACATGCAGGCCCTGTCCCAGTCCTATCTGGAGGAGTCGACGGAATATGCCTCGAAGTCATTCGAGGTCAACAACCAGCTGTCGATAGCGCAATATATCAGGGACTACCTTACGGAGCCGGCCAATGCCACAGCTCTCATCCCTGCCAATTCGGGGCTTACGAGCGCCGACATAGAAAACCAGATATCGGAATACAACCAGATAGTGCTCCAGCGTGACAAGCTCATTGCGACAAGCAGCGAGAACAATCCCCTCATAGCGGACATGAATGCCGCCATGCTGTCCATCAAGAGCGCCATAATACGTTCCATAGACAACCTGCTGGCAACACTCCGTCTCCAGGCGGACAAGATCAAGAGCCAGGAGGATCAGATTATGGCACGTATCACTTCCAGCTCCGGACAGCAGATGGAGCTTCTTGGTATAGAAAGGCAGCAGAAGGTCACAGAGTCGCTTTATATCTACCTCTTGCAGAAGCGGGAGGAGAACGAGATAGCAAGTCTTGTGAATGTGGCCAATACGCGGCTGATAGTGTCTCCTACAGGTGCGCCGGGCCCGATATCCCCGAACCGGATGATGATCCTGCTGGTTGCCCTTGTGCTGGGGGCCGGCATACCGTTCGGGATAATTTTCCTCGGCAGGATGATGGACAGCACGGTCAAGGGGAAGAAGGACCTTTCAGTCCTCAGCATACCTTTCCTGTCCGAGATACCGCAGATGAAGTCGTCTCTGAAACGGAACATAGCCAACATCGGACGGCACAAGTTCGACAACCGGAACTGCCGGATTGTCGTCAGGAAAGGAAGCAGGAATGTCATCAACGAAGCTTTCCGTGTGCTCCGGACAAATCTTGACATGATGATCGGGAAGGAAGACGGGAACCGGGTCATCATGGTTACATCCTTCAATCCCAATGCGGGCAAGACGTTCATCACGATGAACATGGCAGCCAGCATGGCGCTCAAGGGACAGAAAGTGCTGATGATGGATCTCGACCTGCGCAAGGCGACGCTCAGCAAGTCCCTGGAGAAGAACGGCGAGGGGGTCGTGTCCTGGCTGACAGGCAGGCAAGGCGATCCGGACAGCCTCATACAGAACCTGGAAGAGAATCTGGACCTTATGTCAGTCGGAGCTATTCCTCCCAACCCTGCGGAGCTTCTGTTGTCCGACAGGTTCGCAAAACTCCTCGACGCCCTAAGGAAAGAGTACCGTTATATCTTCATCGACTGCCCTCCGGTGGACATAGTGGCTGATACTTCCATAATAGCCCAGGCGGCAGACGTGTCGGTGTTCGTTATGAGGGCCGGCATAATGGACAGGAGGGCGCTTCCTGTAGTCGAGGAACTGTACAGGGACAGGAAATACAGCAGGATGGCTATCGTGCTCAACGGCGTCAGTGTCAGGTCGGGCGGCTATGGTCGGTATGCCTATGGTTATGGCTACGGATACGGCTATGGTTACGGCTACGGAAATGACAAAAACGAAGAATAGGAAACACAGACATGCTTAACGACAATCTAACTCTTGACGGAAAGACCGTTCTTGTAACAGGTGCAGCCGGATTTATCGGGGCAAATCTTGTAAAAAGACTTCTCAACGAAGTGAGCGGAATCAAAGTGGTCGGGATAGACAGCATTACGGACTACTATGATGTAAACATCAAATACGAAAGGCTCAAAGAAATCGACGCCCTCGGCAAGAACTGGATATTTGTAAAAGGGAATATTGCAGACAAACAGACGATAGACGGACTGTTCAGAATGCATAAGCCACAAGTTGTCGTCAATCTGGCAGCCCAGGCCGGGGTCAGATACTCGATCACCAACCCTGACGCATACATAGAATCCAATCTTATCGGATTCTACAACATCATCGAGGCATGCAGACATTCATACGATGATGGATCAGAAGGAGTTCTCCATCTCGTCTACGCAAGTTCATCGAGCGTATACGGAAGCAACAAGAAAGTGCCATACAGCACAGAAGACAAGGTGGACAACCCGGTCAGCCTCTATGCAGCCACCAAGAAGAGCAATGAACTGATGGCTCATGCCTATTCGAAACTTTATAACATACCGTCCACAGGACTCAGATTCTTCACCGTATACGGACCTGCAGGACGACCTGACATGGCATATTTCGGATTCACCGACAAATTGCGTAACGGCAAAACAATCAGCATATTCAACTACGGAAACTGCAAACGCGACTTCACCTATATTGATGATATCGTAGAAGGAGTTATCAGGGTTATCCGTCATGCACCGGAAAGAAAGACCGGGGAAGACGGGCTACCTGTCCCACCTTATAAAGTCTACAATATAGGCAACAACAGTCCTGAAAATCTGTTAGACTTCGTGACTATACTACAGGAAGAACTTATTGCGGCGAAGGTGTTACCAGAGGACTACGATTTCGAAGCGCACAAGGAACTAGTGCCAATGCAGCCAGGCGACGTGCCTGTCACATATGCTGATACCACCCCTTTAGAAGAGGATTTCGGATTCAAACCAAACACGAGCCTCAGAGAAGGACTCAGAAGATTTGCGCAATGGTATGCCGGATATTACGGCACAATCTGACTTTTAACCTCTTAACCGAAAAGACTTGATTCATATGGGCACTTTACAGAAAATTTCGGACTGGTATTTTTCGAGGAAGGCCATACCGTACTGGTGCATACTGTTCATCGACTGCGTGATAGTCCTGTTCTCGGGGCTCTTCGGATACTACATGGAGTTCGGGGGGTACGCGTTCCTGACGAGGTTCTGGGACATCGTGCTGTCGCTCCTGATAGGGCTCGTCCCGTTCATCGCCGCATTCCATGCGCTGCACACATACTCGGGTATCATCAGGTACTCCTCTTTCGTGGACCTGCAGAGGGTCGCCACGGCGTCGCTCATCGGCTCCGCGGCGTTCTACCTCATCGGGCTCGCCATCCAGTGGATATGGCCGGGACAGGAGGTGCTCTTCTGCCCTGACATCGCCACCGCCGTGGCACTGTTCGTCTGCAGCACCCTGCTCCTGTGGCTCGAGAGGGTCATGGTCAAGAGGATGTTCGACCATTTCCACCTCGGGAACGCCGTACCGGTCGCAATCTACGGCACCAAGGCTGGAGGTATCAGCATAGCGAAGAGCATAACATCAGTCAAGGACAAGAAATACTCCCTTTATGCATTCATATCCGACGGGCAGGAGATGAAGGGGGCATACATCATGGGCAAGCCCGTCTACCTCAACGGCAGGGGCATCGCGAAGAAGCTGAAGGACGAGGGCGTCAGGGTGCTGCTCGTCTCGCCGCTGAAGACCGAACTCTTCCGCGCCAACAACGGGATGATAGACGAGTTCATCGCGGCCGACATCAGGATAATGATGATGTCCAACGGCGAGGAGTGGGACGGGAAGAGCGCACTCACCCACCAGCAGCTGCACGAGGTGGAGATAGACGACCTGCTCCCGAGGGAGAAGATCGAGGTGGACATGGACGCCATCGGGAGGCAGCTCAGCGGCAGGAGGATCATGATCACAGGCGCTGCTGGCTCCATCGGCTCCGAGATCGTAAGGCAGGTGGCACAGTTCAGCCCCGCGGAGATGATACTCATAGACCAGGCTGAGACCCCGATGCATGACATCAGGATGATGATGGCGAGGAAGTTCCCGGACATAGCGAACGAGACAATCGTCACCAGCATCACCAACAGAGAGCACATGGAGAAGATTTTCTCCGGGCACAGGCCGGAGTATGTCTTCCACGCCGCCGCCTACAAGCATGTCCCGATGATGGAGGACAACCCGGCGATAGCAGTGCAGAACAACATCTACGGCACCCGTGTCATAGCCGACCTCGCCGTCAAGTACGGCACCGGGAAGTTCGTTATGATATCCACTGACAAGGCCGTCAACCCGACCAATGTGATGGGGTGCAGCAAGAGGATTTGCGAGATCTACTGCCAGAGCCTCAACCAGGCGATACAGGAGGGCAAGGTCATGGGCGTGACGCAGTTCGTCACCACACGATTCGGCAATGTCCTCGGCAGCAACGGCAGCGTCATTCCCATCTTCAAGGAGCAGATCCGCAACGGGGGACCTATCACCGTCACCCACCCGGACATCATCCGATACTTCATGCTCATACCTGAAGCCTGCAAACTGGTGCTCGAGGCTGGCACTATGGGCAGAGGGGGCGAGATATTCGTGTTCGACATGGGGCAGCCCGTCAGGATCGCGGACCTCGCAAAGAGGATGATCGCCCTTTCCGGGGCAAAGAACATAGAGATCAAGTTCACAGGTCTTCGGGACGGGGAGAAGCTCTACGAGGAGGTGCTGAACGACAAGGAGGCCACACTCCCCACATCCAACCCGAAGATCATGGTCGCGAAGGTCAGGGAATACGACTACGCCACCGCATGCGCCAACGAGGAGAGGCTCATGGAGGTCTCCGGGACATTCGACGACATGGCCATTGTCAGAGTCATGAAGGAAATCGTCCCGGAATACAAAAGCCGCCACTCCAAATACGATGTGTTGGACCGGGAAACGGTTGCGGACGAGTCCGTTCCTTCCATACCGGCCTGAGTCATTCCCGGACAGAGGAGAAGCAGTTTTGAAATTTTCAGAAAATACAGACAACCATGAAAGAATACAAGGATATCAAAGTGGCGGTAGCCGGGACAGGCTATGTAGGGCTTTCCATAGCTACCCTGCTCTCGCAGCATCACCACGTGACGGCAGTCGACGTCATCCCTGAAAAGGTGGAGAAGATAAACGGAAGGGTTTCCCCCATACAGGACGACTATATAGAAAAGTACCTTGCCGAAAAGGAACTTGACCTGACGGCCACCCTTGACGGGGAGAAGGCATATTCGGACGCCGACTTCGTGGTCATCGCGGCACCGACCAACTACGACAGCAGGAAGAACTTCTTCGACACCTCGCATGTCGAGGAAGTCATCGATCTGGTGCTGAAGGTCAATCCGGGTGCCGTAATGGTCATCAAGTCCACCGTGCCGGTGGGCTATACGGTCTCCGTCAGGGAAAGGTTCTCCTATCGGGAACGGCTTGCAGACGGGACGATGAAGGTCGTGACGCCCAGGATCATCTTCGCTCCGGAGTTCCTGAGGGAGTCGAAGGCCCTGTATGACAACCTGTATCCGAGCCGGATCATTGTCGGATACGATAAGGAGGATGCTGACCTGGAAGAGGCGGCCCGTACTTTCGCGTCCCTGATCAGAGAGGGCTCCCTGAAGGAAGACGTGCCCGTCCTTTTCATGGGTTCCACGGAAGCCGAAGCGGTGAAACTGTTCGCGAACACCTACCTCGCGCTGAGGGTCAGCTATTTCAATGAACTGGATACCTATGCCGAAATGAAAGGACTTGACACCAAATCTATTATTGATGGGGTATGCCTTGACCCACGTATCGGCAGCCATTACAACAATCCGTCATTCGGGTACGGAGGCTACTGCCTTCCGAAGGACACGAAACAGTTGCTTGCAAACTATAACGATGTCCCGGAAAACCTGATACAGGCGATAGTGGACTCCAACCGGACGAGGAAGGACTTCATCGCGGACAGGGTCCTGCATATGGCCGGCTACTATGACTACTACAACCAGGGGGACTTCAATCCGGCGGATGAAAGGGAATGCGTAATCGGTGTCTACCGTCTGACGATGAAGACGGGCAGCGACAACTTCCGCCAAAGCAGCATCCAGGGCGTGATGAAGCGCATCAAAGCAAAAGGTGCAAAAGTCATAATCTACGAGCCTACTCTCGAAAACAGTAGCACTTTCTTCGGAAGTGAGGTTATCAACGACATCGACGAGTTCAAGAGACAGAGCCAGGCCATCATCGCCAACCGTTACGACTCCTGTCTCGACGACGTAAAGGATAAGGTCTATACGAGGGACATCTTCAGAAGGGACTGAAAATAAAATGCCTGTGCGAAAAACAGCATATCCAGCAAGGAAGAAACAGTATAGAACTGAAAATCCCTACCTCAGTTTACGAGGCCACGGGCAGCCACGCCGTCCGTGCTTCCCTGCTGACAACAGTCTCTGTTAAATTGTGTACAGGGATTTCACAAATACGTGAAGAATACAGACAGTAAACGGAATATAGTATAAAACAAAAACCGATATGAGCATATTTTCAGGAAAGACATTGATGATCACAGGCGGTACGGGGAGTTTCGGGAACGCGGTACTGAAGCGTTTCCTGCGGACTGACATCGCCGAGATACGGATCTTCTCCCGTGACGAGAAGAAACAGGACGACATGCGCCATGAATATCAGGCAAAGTATCCGGACGTTGCGCATAAAATAAAATTCTACATAGGCGACGTAAGAAGTCTGGAGAGCTGCCGCAACGCGATGCCCGGGACGGACTACATCTTCCATGCGGCTGCTCTGAAACAGGTCCCGAGCTGCGAGTTCTTCCCGATGGAGGCGGTGAAGACTAATGTGATAGGTACGGACAACGTCCTGACGGCTGCCATCGAGAACAATGTCGGATGCGTGATCTGCCTCTCCACCGACAAGGCTGCCTATCCTATCAACGCGATGGGAATCACCAAGGCCATTGAAGAGAAGGTTGCCGTAGCCAAGAGCCGCAATTCCCGCAACACCAGGATATGCTGCACGAGATACGGCAACGTGATGTGTTCCCGCGGCAGCGTCATCCCGTTGTGGATAGAGCAGATTCGCAGCGGACTTCCCGTCACCCTCACCGAGCCGAAGATGACGAGGTTCATCATGAGTCTCGAAGAGGCTGTCGACCTTGTGCTGTTCGCCTTCGAGCATGGGCAGAACGGGGACATCCTGGTACAGAAGGCCCCTGCCTGCACGATACAGACACAGGCAGAAGCGGTATGCGAACTTTTCGGAGGCAAAAAAGAAGATATAAAGGTCATAGGCATCCGACACGGGGAGAAGATGTACGAGACACTGCTTACCAAGGAGGAATGCGCCAAGGCAGAGGACATGGGTGACTTCTACCGTGTGCCGGCAGATAACCGCAGCCTGAACTACGACAAGTACTTCACCGAAGGCGACACGAAACGTGCGACGATAGACGAGTTCAACTCGGACAACACCCGCAGACTTGATCTGGAAGAGACCAAGGCCAAGATAGCCTCCCTCGAATATATCCAAAACGAACTCAAAGGGATAGAGAACATTGCGAAGTAGCATGAAGATACTAGTAACAGGGGCTAAGGGGTTCGTAGGCAGGAACCTGTGCGCCCAGTTGAACAACATAAAGGAAGGCAAGGCGCGGTGCTACGGCGACCTGCAGATTGACGAGGTGTACGAATACGACCTGGACTCCACGGAGGAGGAGCTGGATAGCTGGTGCCGTGACTGCGACTTCGTGTTCAACCTCGCCGGGGTGAACCGTCCTAAGGACCCTGAGGAGTTCATGAGAGGGAACTTCGGGTTCGCGTCCACACTTCTCGACACGCTGAAGAAGTACGGCAACAAGGCTCCGGTGATGCTGTCGAGCAGTGCCCAGGCTTCGCTGACCGGACGGTTCGGCAACAGCGAGTACGGCCGCAGCAAGAAGGCCGGGGAGGACCTGTTCCTGCAGTACGGACAGGAGAACGGTGTGAAGGTCTTAGTGTACCGTTTCCCGAACCTGTACGGCAAATGGTGCAGGCCGAACTACAACAGCGCGATAGCGACCTTCTGCCACAACATCGCCAACGACCTGCCAATCACAGTAAACGACCCGTCGGTGGAACTGGAGGTGCTGTACATAGATGACCTGGTGGACGAGATGATACTCGCACTCAAAGGAGAGGAACACCGGTGCGAATTTGACGGACTGGAAGTGCTTCCGGCTGAGGACGGGCGTTACTGCTATTGTCCCGTGACCCACAGGGCTACTCTAGGAGAGATAGTTGACCTGTTGGAGAAGTTCCGGAAGATACCTGAGACTCTGATGATGCCGGAGATGCCTGCCGGCAGTTTTGCCAAAAGGTTGCTCAGTACCTATCTGAGTTATCTTCCCAAGGAGAAGGCTGTTTTCGACCTCAAGACAAACGGAGATGACCGTGGTACATTCACCGAACTGGTTCACACCCCCAACTGCGGACAGGTCAGCGTCAACATCAGCAGGCCCGGAGTAACCAAAGGCCAGCATTGGCATCATACGAAATGGGAACAGTTCATCGTCGTAAGCGGACACGGCCTTATACAGATGAGGAAGGAGGGAACGGACGAGATCATCGAATACGAGGTGAGCGGGGATAAAATCCAAAGTGTCATCATGTTGCCTGGCTACACTCACAACATCATCAATCTTTCCGACACACAGGATCTCGTGACGGTGATGTACGCCAACGAGACCTTCGATCCGGAACGTCCGGACACATATTTTGACCCGGTAGAAAAACAATAAGTCATATGGAAAACAGACAGCCGAAACTCGATTATTCAGATATAAAGTTTAAGGATAATGGCAAAATAAAACTGGCCATCATCGTGGGCACGAGGCCGGAAATCATCCGTCTCGCGGCGGTCATCAGCAAATGCCGGAGGTATTTCGACGTAATCCTCGCCCACACCGGACAGAACTACGACTACAACCTCAACGGGGTGTTCTTCAAGGACCTGAAGCTCGATGACCCGGAGGTGTACATGGATGCCGTGGGGGATGACCTCGGGGCCACCTGCGGGAACATCATCAACTGCAGCTACAAGCTCTTCGCGGCGACGAAGCCCGATGCGGTTCTGGTGCTCGGGGACACGAACAGCTGTCTGAGCGTCATCGGGGCGAAGAGGCTGCACATCCCTATCTTCCATATGGAGGCCGGCAACCGGTGCAAGGACGAGTGTCTTCCGGAGGAGACCAACAGGAGGATAGTGGACATCATCTCGGATGTGAACATGGCTTACAGCGAACATGCAAGGCGTTACCTGGCAGAGTGCGGACTGCCGAGGGAGCGCACATATGTCACCGGTTCTCCGATGGCGGAGGTGTTGCACCAGAACCTTGCAGAGATAGATGCCTCAGATGTACACAAACGTCTCGGCCTCGAAAAAGGGAGATACATCCTGCTGAGCGCCCACAGGGAGGAGAACATAGACACGGAGAAGAACTTCCTGAGCCTGTTCAATGCGATCAATGCGATGGCGGAGAAATACGACATGCCTGTGCTGTACAGCTGCCATCCGCGCAGCCGCAACCGTCTTGAGGCGAGCGGGTTCAGGCTCGACCCGAGGGTCATCCGTCACGAGCCTCTCGGCTTCCATGACTACAATTGTCTCCAAATGAACGCCTTTGCGGTGGTGAGTGACAGCGGCACCCTCCCGGAGGAGAGCAGTTTCTTCACCAGTGTCGGACACCCGTTCCCGGCGGTCTGCATCAGGACGAGTACCGAGCGTCCTGAAGCCATCGACAAGGGTGACTTCATCATTGCCGGCATAGACGAAAAGAGCCTCCTCCAGGCCGTCGACACCGCTGTGGGACTCTGCCGCGATGGCTTCAACGGCCTTCCTGTCCCGGATTACACCGACGAGAACGTCTCCACCAAAGTCGTCAAGATAATCCAGTCATACGTCGGCATAGTCAACAAAATGGTCTGGAGGAAATACTAAAAACAGAGTTATCACTCTACTGTCTATCTGACAGCAGAGTGATATTATGAGGCTTCATAGATTGAAAGACAAAAAGGCAGCAGGGAAATGCCAGATAATTCAACCAGCAACAAAAGGATAGCAAAGAATACCATTTTTCTGTATATCAGGATGTTTTTTGTTCTGGTAGTGTCATTGTTCACTACCAGAATTGTATTACAAGCTCTTGGCGTAATAGATTACGGAATATATAATGTTGTTGCCGGTTTTGTATCAATGTTTGCTTTCCTGAATACCTCAATGTCCAATGGTATTCAACGGTTCTATAATTTTCAAATGGGCTGCAATGATAAAGGAAACATTACTAAAGTATATAATACGGCCTTGCAGATTCAGGCATTGATAGCATTAATCCTACTGATTTTGCTTGAAACTTTTGGTTTATGGTATATCAATTATCAGATGATAATACCAGCAGACAGGTTGAATGCTGCTCAATGGATTTTTCAGTTCTCTGTTTTATCCCTTATAATTATAGTAATTCAGGTGCCGTACAGCGCAGCAATAATGGCACATGAAAAAATGCAGTTCTATTCTTATATAAGCATTATTGAGGTCATAGCCAAACTTTCTATTGCATATTTGCTATTGATCTTAAAATCTGATAAACTGCTTATATATGGTGTTATGCAGTTTCTGATCACATTGATTGTTTTTGCAATTAACTTAATATATGCAAAAATCAATTTTAAAGAATTGAAAATTAAATTGTCTTGGGATAGTAGCTATCTAAAACCAATGTTGTCTTTTTCCAGTTGGAATATTTTAGATATGTTTGCTTATATGATGAAAGGACAAGGAACTAATGTCTTGTTAAACGCATTCTTCGGACCAGTAGTAAACGCTGCCAGAGGAATCTCTGCACAAATTATGGGTGCAATCCAAAGTTTTTCACATAATATTATTATAGCATTCAAACCTCAATTAGTTGAATGTTATGCACGACATAACTACAATAGAGTCCTCCATCTTATGTATTCAATGTCGAAAATATCATATATTTTACTTTTGATAATAACCGTTCCGATAGCATTAGAAATTGATTTTATATTGCATATATGGTTAGGGAACATTGTGCCAGAATATACTGTCCCTTTTTCATTACTCGTTTTAGCTGATATGCTGATAAGCAGCCTTAATACTCCATTGTCGCAGGTAGTTCAAGCCACTGGGGTTTTAAAGAATTATCAGACAATTAGAAGTCTCATCGTAGCATCTATTATACCTATTTCATGGATAGCATTGAAATTGAATGCTTCGCCGCTATCCGTATTTTGGATAGCAATTATCTTGACTATCATAAATCAACCTGTAAGCATGATTTTACTGCACAATGTATTTCCATACAAGTATTCAGAGTATATAAAAGAAGTTATATGGCCTTGTATATATACTAGTGTTATCTTACCTGTCGTACCTATAATAATTCATAATTTAGTAACAACACCTTTTGTTCGATTGGGTCTGGTTTTTATATCAACAATCATATCCGCAGCTTTTATATGTTATTTTTTGGTTTTTAATCAATCTGAAAAAAATGTAATCATCTCATTTGCTTCTAAAATAAAAAAACAATCATGAGAACAGTTTTGGCATCAATAAAAATTAAATTAAAAGCATTTAAGTATTATAAAATATTGAGAAATATTATAATGTGGCCAATAGATCTGTACACTTGGTCCATAAAATTTTATAAGTGGTTTTTAATGGCTTTTCAGAAAAATATTATAATTGATCCTGCGACAAAATGGAGATATATATTATGGAAGATGTGCGGTGTAAAGATTAGGGGGGGCGGCAAATTTTATGTCGGATATGATGTCTATTTTGATGCGCAGAATGCCCAATATATTACAATTGAAGATGGAGTTTGGATTTCCAGTAGATGTACAATCTTATGTCATAAAAGAGATTTGTCTGATTATCATAAAAATACTATCTACTCCTCATTAGACACAAAAATTGCACCCGTCCATATATGTAAAAATGCCGCTATTGGAATGGATTCAATGATAATGCCAGGCGTGACTATAGGAGAGGGGGCTGTAATTGGTTCAGGATCTTTAGTAACAAAAGACATCCCTGCGTGGACTCTTGCGTATGGGAGACCTGCCGTTGTGGTAAAAAAGTTTGAATAATAGCATAATTCAGCGTAATATGTATATAGTTTGTGCGACTGACAATAATTTTGTTCAACATTGTGTTATTATGCTTGTTTCTTTATTGCGGAATAACAAGAATGTTGAAATTTATGTGCTGTCTGATGGTTTATCTTCCCAAAATATAAAAATTATAGAAGATGAAGTATATGCTCAAAATGGACAAGTCCATTTTCTTTCAGTGCCTGATGAGATAGCTAAAACATTCCCAATGTCTAATCTTGAACGGTTAAATCACATCAGTAGGGCTACATATTTAAGATTACTGATACCTGAATTATTGCCTCAAGATATTGATCAAGTAATATACTTTGATTGCGATATAATAATAAACTCATCTATTGAAGAGTTATGGAATTATGATTTATCAAATATGGCTATTGCTGCTGTACTACAAATAGGCTCAGGTACGGAGGCAGAAAGATTAGGTTATCCTATAACTTATGGGTATTTTAACGCTGGTGTCACTGTTGTAAATTTAAAATACTGCCGTGAGCATAATGTCAGCAATTTGTTCATGGACTACATTCATAAAAATGGAGATAAATTATTGTATAATGATCAAGATGTTCTAAATGGAGTATTATATGATAAGTGTTTGCATATTTTACCACAATGGAACATGACCTCACTCATATATACCCCAGATCTTAAAAAAAGAGGAGACTCCCGTAATGGGATAATTATCAACACATATTCTGCGGAGAAACAAAATGCCATTATATATAAGAAAAATCCTCCTGTGTTACATTTTGTTTCTCGACCAAAGCCATGGCAAAAAAACTGTGTGCATCCATTGTATCAATTATATTATAAATATGCGTATAAAACAATATATTTTAAAAATATTAAGCCGCAAAATCCAATTATAAGGACTATTGCAATCATTAAACATTACATATATACATACGCAGTTTGTATAAAGCAGAGAATATATAAAACAGATCTTTCCAGATTATGAAAAAAAGATTGTATCTTTTTTTATCAATAATAATCGTCATCTTAATGTGTTTTTTTCAGAACGTGTTAAGTTTGGCGACGATAACATACATAACATTATTTATAAATGTTGTCGGATTAGTATGGTTC
Source organism: uncultured Bacteroidales bacterium (assembly GCA_944322585.1). GTDB lineage: Bacteria > Bacteroidota > Bacteroidia > Bacteroidales > UBA932 > Cryptobacteroides. Next base: position 54,709 of record CALUPB010000013.1, read on the forward strand.
CTTGAGAAATACAGAAAAGATAATATAGTATGTTTTGAATTATTTTTTTCTATTGTATTTCTTTTAGTTACATATTCATTGTTTTTTATTACTCCTGGCAAAATTGTTGGTTGGGGAGCAACAATGGCAGTGGATTATTTATCATACACAGGGGATACTTACTATTATAAACTGGCTACATTATATTCGTCTTTAGGATATTTGGCGTTCTTATTAGGGGCTTCACAACCATATAATAACAGGGTCTATATCGAGTCATATGGCATACATAGATGCAATAAAAGAATTGAGAACACATTTTTAGTATTTAGCATAGCTACATTTTTATTGTTTCTAATTTTTGACTATAAAGAATTTATTTCCCTATATCAAGATACCCCCGATGCATACTCGACTTCATATGTATTGTGGTTTAGTATGATGTATCTGAATTATTTAATATGTGTTTTCCTAAACGCAAGAAGTGCAAAAATCACATCAATAAAAAAGTTTGTTAAACAATATCCAATATGTGTTATTAGTTTTATTCTACTAGAACTTTTGTATTTAAGTTCAGGTCATCGTACACAAGCCATAGGGTTATTCCTTCCATTTATATTTCTTTTCTCTTACTGCATTAAAAAGTTGTCTGATAAGACTATTTTAACATTGTGTGTCGTAGGTTTTTTTGTGTTAGTCATTATTGGACAGACGCGCGCAGGAAATGGTTTCAATGCGACGACGTTAGGTGAATTTTTGATTGATTTTTCTGGAGCATCAGTTGCGACCCCTTTCTTTCTGCAATATGTATCAGATAACGGGATTACTTTTGGATCGAATTATTTAATTAAAATATTAGGTGCCATACCTTTCCTTGCAGGTTTTTGCTTATCAATTGGTTTAAAAGTTGAGCCAGACTCTTTTGTTACATATACTGACTTTTTCATGAGTACTGGTTCTGGTATTGGCATGGGGACAAGCCTGATAGGAGATTTATACTATTCATTTGGATTACCAGGTATAGTTGTGTTAATGTTCATTCTTGGGTATATCGTATCTACACTATTCAAAAAAATAGTATATGGAGGGAATTACTCTCCGTATATTTTAATATGTATTGCTGTCCTTATGTCTCAAAGTTATTTTATGCCTCGTAATGACTATTTCTCGTTCATTAGACTCATAGCATTTCAGTGTTTGTTTTATTATATCGTTTCACATATAATACATAAATAGTATGAGATTTCTTTATCTTGGACCATTCCGTTTCCCAGATAGAGATGCAGCTGCATCTCGTGTTTTAAATAATGCTAGGATACTTAAAGATTTAGGACATTCTGTCACAGTATTAAGTTTTGGCGGACAATATAGAGATATAGACCTTTCATCTGACGGATATTATTGTGATAAAATAAAATACATCATCAGTCATGACATAGACACTCATAGTTTTAGAGAACGATTGCTTCGATACATATACCCAGGCTCAAATGCATGGGAATATATTAAAAACGAACAATGTCAATATGATACGATTATTGCATATAATACGACATTCCAATTTAATTGGAGATTACTTTTTTGGGCTAAACGAAAAAATAAAAAACTAATTCTGGACTTAACTGAATGGCCTGAAGCTAATGAAACTTTAGGAGGAAAATTTTCCCCAATATATTGGATGAGTGAGATAAATATGAAATATGTTCAAAAAAAATTTAAGAATTATATAGTAATTAGTAAATATCTTGCTCAATATTACAATTCCCGCAGTAATACATTATTGCTTCCACCTCTTATTAACATGAAAGACAATAAATGGAATGTCTATGAGCCCATTTATAATAAAGAGATCCAAGAGCATCAAGGAATACGAATAATATTTGCAGGAACTCCAGCTAAAAAAGATTTATTAAGCAATTTAATTAAAGCTGTTATAATTACTCTCAATCGTACGAAAAAAATACAATTGATAGTTGTTGGCGTTTCACAGGAACAAACAACACAATTCGTCAAGTATGAGGATATAGAAAAATATCACAAAAACATTGTTTTTATAGGTCGAATTCCTCAGTGCCAAGTCCCTTCATATTATCATATTTCTAATTTTTCTGCCATAATAAGAGTCCCCAATAGAAAAAATATGGCAGGATTCCCGACAAAAATGACCGAATCAATGGCGGCCGGATGTCCAGTTTTAATGAACGCGACTAGTGATTTGATGGATTATGCTATAGACGGTAAAAATGCCATTATAATTAAAGACCACAATGTAGATAGTATTGTTGAGGGCTTAAATAGAATTCTTCTTTTAGGGCATGAACAGTTAAAAAAAATGAAAGAATTATCTAGACAAATTGGGAACAGAAAATTCGATTATGGACATTATATTGATATTACGAGAAAGTTCATTGATAAACTTAGATAATGCGCTATGTATAGACATGATATCAATGCGTTAAAAGGGATAGCGATAATTGCAGTAAAAGACACGACAAAAAATTTTATATATACTGCCGTTTCATCTGTCATCGTAATTTTAATATCTAGTTTTGTATATATTAAAGTTGGCGTTGTTAGAAATATTCCAGAACGGGATGTTTATACGACTACTTCTCACAGAGGGATGTGGAGTGAATACTGTGATAGGATCTATGAATATGACAAGGATTTCACCGGTGATACTTCAAAAATAAACGTACTTGGGGTGAACGTTATATAAATTTTATAGATATGTCTCTGGCTGAAAACGGACAAATAAGGATCTTTACACCAGAAGGTAAATTCATTAGTCAAGATTGTCGACATCTAACGAAGGCTGGAGCTATGTATTTTGCATCTAAAATTGATTTTAAGAATGTGTTTGGATTTTAAATAATTTAATCATGAAAATACTCATCAATGTCGTTAACGCACGAAATGTCGGTGGAGGCCTACAAGTTGTTTATAATTTTATTCTAGGGACACAGAAATACAAATATGCAAATATAGAATGGTATTATGCCGTCTCTGAATGTTTAGATCAAAAATATTTAGACTCTAATTTCAAAGAAAGCGTACAAGGACGCTATTTCGTTTTCCCAAATCAACCTGATTTCGCTCATACATATTTACATGTACAGAATGCATTGCGAGATTTAGAAAATGAAATTAACCCAGACGTCATCTATACCATATTAGGACCATGTTACAATTTTTTTAAACATAAAGAGGTAATTAGGTTTGTTCATCCATGGGTAGTTACATCTAATCCATATGCTTGGAGTACTTTGCCTTTGGGAGCAAAAATCCGAATGAAATTACATATCATATTATTAAAAGGCTTACTGAGCAAAACTAAATACATTGTCACACAAACTGAAGCAGTAAAAAGGGGACTGATTCGAGACATCCATACTGAATCTGAAAATATCAAAGTGGTCAATAACGTTTTGCCAGATATTTATTCAAAAATAAATAAGAACCACATAAATACAAATGATGGATATGTAAATATATGTGCAGTAGGAGCAGGGTATCATAAGAACTTAACACTTATTCCTAATGTCCTTAGTATTTTGGAAAAGAAATATGGAGTAACCAATTATAAATTTCATATAACATTACCTGAAGGAGCTTTAGGATTAAAAGACATAGAATCACAATTAAAAAAATTAGGATATCAAGATCGTGTTGTTAATCATGGGAATCTTAAACAAGACAAATTGGCAGAACTCTATAGGATCTGCGATGTTTGCTTCCTGCCATCAGTCTTGGAAGTCTTTTCTGCAAGTACAATTGAAGCAATGGCATTTGGGATACCTACAGTAGCTACAAAGTTGCCGTTCAATGTAGAGGTATTTGATGACTCTTGTTTATATTATTCTCCTATGAATGCATACGAAGCATCAAAACAACTGCATGAAGCTGTTACGAATCATAAATTAAGAGAGATTTTGATATCTAAAATGACTGACAGATTACAATTATTTAACAGTTTTGAAAATTATTTTAAAGAGACCGTGAACTTTTTAATTCATGTTGCAACCTTAAAATAATATAAGAATATGAATGATATTACAGCCATTATTCTCACGAAAAATGAGGAGTTAAATATTGAACGATGTATCAATTCCATAAAAGGATTTGTAGACAGAATAGTAGTCGTGGATAGTGGTAGTACTGATAATACTATTACTATTGCTCAAAAATTAGGAGCTGAAATATTTAGACATGAACCATTTGAACATTATGCAAAACAATTCAATTGGGCATTAGACAATGTGAATATTAAAACAAAATGGGTTTATCGAATTGATGCTGACGAAGTCGTTACTCCAGAACTTGCTTCAGAAATTGTAGATGCCTGTAGGAAATATCAAGATAATGATGTAAATGGCCTAGTCATGAAATTTAAAATTTTCTTTATGGGAAAATTTTTAACTCATGGCGGAATATACCCTTTTTACAATCTTACAATTTTTAAATATGGAGTGGGACGGTATGAGGATAGAGCTATGGGGGAGCATATTATTTTATCTGAAGGCAAAACGGCAGATTTGATTAATGATTGTTTACATTATGATTTTAAAGGCCTTGATGTTTGGATAAACAAGCATAATTGGTATGCATCACGCGAGGTAGCCGATTACTTTGCGACACGAACAGAAGGCCAACACAATCCTAATGATTTATATCACGAAGCAAAAAAAACAAGTAAGCTCAGAGACAAATTGTATTATAAACTGCCCAAATTCGTTAGGGCAAAATTATACTATTGGTATCGTTATTATATCAAACTTGGTTTTCTAGACGGTAGACCAGGGCAGATTCATGCTTTTTTACAAGCATACTGGTATCGCTATCTTGTGGATGCAAAAATCTATGAACATGAATTAATAAACAAAATTAATAAAGATAATCGATTAAACGAAAAATAAACACGCTAATTGGATACAGTTCTTTAATCAAATGAAAGTTAATTAGATGAATTGATTCTCAAATAATGAACTATAAATTTAATCTTAGTTACTTATCCAAATACCGTACTGAACTCATGGGTGTCAGTACATTATTAATATTGTTGTGTCATTCTATCGCGTATATTAAAATGCCAGTAGTATTACATTATGCGATATCGTTTAGTAATATTGGAGTGGATTTTTTCCTTTTTTTGTCAGGAATGGGATTATGGTATAGCCTTTCAAGTTCAACGACAGGTATGGCCAAATGGTATGCTGGCAGATATACAAAATTATTAGTTCCTTATTTTACTGTTTTATTATTCATCGAAATACTCAAATTTACAGCCGGGAAACAAATAGATGATGGCATATGGAACTATTTGTTTTATATTACATCACTGAGCTTTTATGTATCGCATAATGCGGCTTGGTTTATTGCGGCACTAATTCCGCTTTATCTATTTGCGCCATGGTTCTATTGCCTTATAAAAAAATATCAATGGATCGCCTCACTGGGACTTATTATTATACACTATCTGATTCTGTTTATTCCTCTTTCATACACTTCAGATTTAATTAATGACATACTACAAAATATCCAATTTGTAGTAGTTAGGTCAATAAGTTTTATATTAGGAATGACATTGGGAAGATATATTCAAAATAATAAAAAGATTTCAATAATGTGGCTGATGGGTGCTTGTGTAATAGGGGGGGGGTAATTATAATCATAACTAAACATTTAGTTTATGGATATTTTTTCTTCACATTACCATTATTATGCGGATTATGTTGTATTTTTCAAAAATGTGGACGATGGATAAGACATGTTTTGCAGTTTATGGGTAAAATTTCACTCGAATCATATTTATTTAATGGCACATTACCCAAAATAATTATTACAAGTTTTATTTCTTTGCATATTTCTACACTGAATAATATTATACCATACATTGTGGCTTGTGGATTGGGAGTATTATTATCTTATTTTTTTCATAATGTATCAAGTAAAATAATTACATTCATTATAAAGAAATAAATTGCTGTAAATTATCATATTACCTACTATATAAATTAGTCTATATGGCAGCAATAATAAAAATTTAGAGTGGGTTAATTACGAAAACAATTACATTGCTAATCCAATACTTATAACCAAAATGAACCAAATCCAACGTCTTTGGATAGTTACCGAGCTTTTTCCTCCGGACGAAACGTCGACGAGTTATATTATGGGAGAGATAGCCAACGCCATGGTACAGAAGTATAAGGTGGGAGTAATCTGCGGGCCGGAGATATATGACAGGCGGAAGAAACTTGATACCGACAACAAGTTCAAGTTGCATGATAGTATAGATATATACCGCGCTGAAGGTACGGACTTGGACAAGAATACGGTCAAGGGGAAAGCAATATCTTTCGTCTTGATGAGTAAAAGACTGATTTCCCTTGTAAAGCATCATGTTCGCAAAGGAGACAAAGTCTTGATGGTAACAAATCCGGCTCCTATGGTTCCGCTGATGTCGAGGCTGAAGAATAAGGTAGGATTTGAACTGAATATCCTTGTGCATGATGTGTTTCCGGAGAATATGCGGCCTGCAGGTCTGAAACTGCCGATGTACAGTCTGGTCAAGCATATTTTCGACAAGGCTTACAGTAAGGCTGATCAGCTTATTGCGCTTGGACGGGACATGGCGTATATGTTAGGCCGGAAGGTGAATAACGCATTAAAAGCCGGTGGCGGCCCGAGAATTACCATAATTGAGAATTGGGCGGATATTGATAATATCCAGCCACAACCTTTTCCGGAAGGGAAGATTATTCTGGAGTATGCAGGAAATATCGGACGTGTTCAGGGGCTTGACAAAGTAATGGACAGACTGCCCGATGACATAGAGTTCCATCTTTATGGGACTGGGGCAATGGAGGAGACTCTGAAGGCGAGAAAACAAAAGAATGTGTTTTTTCACGGTCCGTATGTACGGTCACAACAGAATACGGTTCTTGCAGCTTGCGACATTGCCGTCGTGACATTGGAGGATGGCATGTATGGGCTGGGGGTTCCTTCCAAAACCTACAATATCCTTGCCTCCGGAAGACCCGTTCTGTTTTTAGGCCCAGAGAATAGTGAAATAGATCTGCTTGTTAGAGAAAAGGTGGTAGGCTACTGCGGATGGCCGAAAAATTGGGATAAGGAAGTATTGGAAGAAATGGGGGCAAGAGCCAGAAAGGTGGCTGTAGAAGAATATTCGGAAGCAACAATCCTGAATAAATTTTTAAACGCAATATAATGGAAAATCTGCTCTTTACAGGCGGTTCAGGGTTTCTTGGCAATAATATCAGGCCTGTACTTGACCGGCATTATGATGTGACAACCTGCGGAATCTCACCGGATGACGGCATAAAGGCCAATCTGGCAAAAGAAATTCCGCAGTTGGACAAACATTATGATATAGTGTTACATGCATGCGGAAAAGCTCATGTAGTTCCCAAAACGGAAGCGGAAAAGCAGGCTTTTTTTGAGGTAAATTATCAGGGGACAGTGAACCTGTGCTCCGCCTTAGAAAAGGCCGGTACACCCAAGTCATTGGTATTCATCAGTACTGTCGCTGTATATGGATGTGAATCCGGAGAACTGATAACTGAAGAGCATCCTCTTGACGGTGATTCTCCGTACGCAAAAAGCAAGATCATGGCAGAGGAATATCTGACACGGTGGTGCAGCATGAATGGGGTAATACTTGGAATATTGCGTCCGTCTTTGCTCGCGGGGAAAAATGCTCCAGGAAATCTCGGAGCAATGGTGAATGGCATAAGGAAAGGGTTGTACATGAATATAGCGGGGGGCAAGGTCGTGAAAAGCATTCTTATGGCTGAAGATATTGCCAATATCCTGCCTCTGGTTGCGGAAAAGGGCGGTGTCTATAATGTATGCGATACTTATCAGCCATCGTTCGGACAGATATCGGAATCTGTCGCCCGCCAGTTGGGAAAACATAAGCCAATCAACATCCCGTATTGGATGGCATGGTGCATGGCAAAGGTCGGGGACTGTCTTGGATCTAAGGTTCCGATTAACAGTTATAAACTGACAAAAATGACTGAAAGCCTGACATTCAGCAATGAAAAAGCGCGGAGAGAATTGGATTGGGAGCCGATGGATGTCCTGAAAAATTATCGGATATAAAATTCTTATTATGAATATTTATGTTTTGTATGCCTTGATTTTCGTTCTGCTGCTTTTGGCGGAACTTTTTTATTTCCGTATCGCCGACAAGTGCAATATCATTGACAGGCCGAATGAGAGGTCGAGCCATTCTTCGGTCGTGCTGCGTGGCGGAGGGATTATTTTTCTGCTGGGGATGTGGATATGGAGTGCATTCTTCGGTTTCCAATATCCGATGTTTCTGGTTGCGGTGACATTGGCTGCGGGAATCAGTTTTGTGGATGACATACATTCCCTTCCGGATTCCGTGCGGCTTGTCGTCCAGTTTACCGCAATGGGCCTGCTGATATGGCAGTTGTTCCTCAGTGCGGGAGATGCCGGAATACTTGCAGACAGCGGTATACTGATGAAAATACTGTTTGTCGTCCTTGCTCTGATAGTATGCGTTGGAGCGACGAATATTTATAATTTCATGGATGGCATCAACGGCATCACTGCCGGTTATTCTTTGGCGGTACTGCTCCCATTGATTCTGGTAAATGTACATAACGAATTTATCGAGCCGTCTTTCCTGATTGTCGCTGTCTTGTCTGTGGCTGTCTTTTCATTCTTCAATTTCCGCCCCAAAGGGAAGGCAAAATGTTTTGCCGGGGATGTCGGGAGTGTCGGGATTGCATTCATCCTGCTGTTTTCAATCGGAATGCTTATCATGAAGACAGGAGACATTACCTGGCTCATACTGCTGCTGGTATATGGTGCCGACGGCTGCCTGACCATATGCCACCGTATCATGCTGCACGAGAATCTCGGAGAGGCACACCGGAAACACGCCTATCAGCTGATGGCAAACGAACTGAACATTAGTCATCCTCTCGTGTCCGGAATATACATGATCATCCAGCTTGCCATATCGTTTGGCTTCATTTGTCTGATACCGGACACTCCTGTTGCGCATTGGATTTACCTGTGCGCAGCTCTGGCTGTCCTGACGGTGTCATATGTCCTGTTCATGAAAAGATATTATCATCTCCATGAGGAATATCTGGCGTCGCTGAAGAAATAGTCTGGAAGTTATGCAGATCGGGTTACTCCGAATTCCTGAATTGATGGAAAATGCGTATATTCGCGAAGTATGCGGCGGGCGGGTAGTCGGTCGCGTACCATGAACATTAACCAAACTTATTTCAGCCATGCTGTATCCGATAGGCATCCAGAATTTCGGTAAGCTCCGGGAAGGAGGCTACTTGTATATAGACAAGACAGAGAA
>CALUPB010000014.1 GCA_944322585.1 uncultured Bacteroidales bacterium
TGAAAGCCGGCAACAACTACACCTACACCGTCACCGTCCGCAACAAGGACCTGAGCATCGAATCTGCCAAGATTACCCCATGGAATCCGGTAAGCGGCGATGACGTGAATGCAGACCTCTAAGTAATCATTAACGAAACAGAAAGACATGAGTATCAGATATTCATATCATATATACTTCTCTGCCCTGCTCCTTCTCCTCGCTGCTTGCACGCAGGACGAACTGACGGACGACACACGGTTGCCCGAAGGACAATACCCGCTGGAGATTGCCCGCATCACCCTCGGCGTGGAGGGCGGCGAGGCGCAGCCCTGGGGCACACCGGCGACGCGCGTCAGCGAGACCGCGGACGGCACGGGCAGCGTGTTCGACACGGGCGACCCGTTCGCCGTGCAGATAGACGACGGCACAGAGACTGCCACCTACACCGTGCAGGACGACGGCACAGCCACCTCCGACGCGCCCCTCTACTGGACGAACACGACACCCAATCGCACCGTCAGCGCCTGGTACCCCGCCACGGGCGGCACCCTCGACCTCAGCGACCAAAGCCAAAGTCTTGCCTACCTGCTGGGCGGCTCGGGCACGGGAGACTACCAGACACCCGTCACGCTGACCTTTGCCCACCGTCTGGCCAAGGTGCGCGTCACGCCCACCGGCGATGCGCTCGGCGAAGTGCAGAGCCTCCAGCTCTATACCTACACACAGTGTACTTATGAAAAGGGCACGGTAGTGCAAGGCTCGCAAGAGGGCTGGATAGAGATGAAGAAGTGCGAATACACCGAAAACGGCAACGCCATCACCTGCTGGGAGGCGAACGTGGTGCCCGGCTACGAAATCACGAAACTGCGGGCGAATGGCACCGAGGAACGCAACCTCTCCGCTGCCATCACTCCCGAGGCGGGCAAGTTCTATGACATCACGCTGAACTATGACCCGGGCTATACCGAAGTGAGCGAAGGCAACTACACTGTGAACAACGAGAAGGGCCTGAAGAACCTTGCCGAACTGGTGAACAATGGAGCGACCGACATCAACATCACCCTTAACACAGACCTCAACCTAACAAATATAGACTGGACGCCGATAGGAACTGAAAGCCGACCATACACCGGCAACTTCGACGGCGGCGGCCATACCATCACGGGGCTGAAGATTGACAAATCGGGAACGGACTATGTAGGACTGATTGGCTGTCTCGGCAGCGGAGGTAAGGTGCAGAACGTGACGCTGACAAATATAAGCGTATCCGGTGCAAACTGCGTCGGCGGCATTGCGGGACAGAACTATGGCACTGTAGAGAATTGCTCGGTCAATGGCACGGTGACAGGTAAGGGGTTCACCGATACCGGCGGCATTGCGGGATCAAACTATGGCACCATCTCCGGCTGCTCGGCGGAAGGGACTGTGACGGGTAGTGTCAATGTCGGCGGAATAGCCGGAGGCAGCTATCTCGGGGTAATCATCGATGGCTGCCATTCTACAGCGGCTGTATCGGGCATTAGCTCTGTCGGCGGCGTGGTGGGCAACTTGGGAAATGGCTGCTCGCTCATGGCCTGCTACTCCACGGGCAACGTTACTGCCACGATAACGGATGGTTACGCTTATGTCGGCGGTGTGGTGGGAATTAACTCCCAAGGTACCGTAACCGGCTGCTACCACGCCACGGGCGAAATTACCAGCTTAAGAGGAGGTAGAATCGGCGGCATCGTGGGTGAAAATTACATCGGAACTGTCGCTGCCTGCTACTGGGACAGCAATCTCAGCAGCGGCACCGGTTCTAATAACGGCAAGGATGACACTCATAAGGTGGACGGCACTGACGTTACCTGGCAGACGGCCGTTGATGCCATGAACGCCACCCTGCAGAACGCAGGTTCAGAGTGGCGTTACGAACTCACTGGAGAATTGCCTACCTTGAAGAAACAGTGAACCGTTGGGCGGGAAAAGTTCCGCCCGAAATGGAAAATAACCGAAGTATAACCCCAAAAGAAAAGAACTCCCATTCCGGGCGGGAGTATTGTGCCCGGTAACATCATACAGACACCGCAGCCCGCTACCGTAAGGTCAGCGGGCTGCATTTTTATGATGAATACCCCCCTGCATTACATGCGTGTAAAACGGGATGGATGAAAGCCGGCATAAATTTCAGCCATACATCTCTAATCGGGACAAATTTATTATTTTTGCGTCTCAGGATCCGGTTTCAGACAACCATTAATGCAAACCGGCACCTGCCCCAAGAAACTGTTTTGAATTTTCAAATGCTTTCATATATGGAGGAGCGCAACACTGAAAAAATTTCCAGAAGGGACTTCCTGAAAACCCTCGGCATCGCCGGGCTTGCATCATCTGGCCTAAACGCATGCGGAAATGCAGACAGCGGAGAGGCTGGAGAATACGGGACGATGACATTGCGGACAAACCCATCATCGGGAGACAGGGTGTCCCTGCTCGGCTTCGGGATGATGCGTCTGCCGTCCGGAGACAACGGCGAAATCGTCGATCAGGAAACTGTCAACCGTCTCGTGGACTACGCAATAGAGCACGGCGTCAACTATTTCGACACTTCGCCGGCCTACTGTCAGGGCATGTCGGAACGTGCCACAGGGATAGCCCTGAAGCGTCATCCGAGGGACAAATGGTTCGTCGCGACCAAACTGTCCAATTTCGCCCCCTCCACATGGAGCAGGGAGGCATCCATGGAAATGTACCGCAACTCGTTCAGGGAACTGCAGGTCGACTGCATCGACTACCTGCTTCTCCATGCCGTCGGTCAGGGCGGAATGGGAAACCTGCATGCAAGATATCTCGACAACGGCATCCTTGACTTCCTTCTCGAAGAGCGGGAGGCTGGAAGGATACGCAACCTCGGTTTCTCGTACCACGGGGACATAAAGGTATTCGACTATCTTCTTTCAGAACAGGATGTGTACAAATGGGATTTCGTCCAGATCCAGCTCAACTACCTTGACTGGAAATTCGCCGGAAGCGACGCCGATGCCGAATATCTGTACAATGAACTGTCCCGCAGGGATATCCCTGCCGTGATAATGGAGCCGCTTCTCGGAGGAAGGCTCTCAAATGTCCCGGACAACATAGTGGCACAGCTGAAACAGAGGGAACCCGAGCGGAGCGTAGCTTCGTGGGCGTTCCGTTTCGCCGGAAGTTTTCCGGGAGTGCTGACAGTGCTCAGCGGGATGACAAGGATGGAACATCTTCAGGACAACCTGCACACCTACTCCCCTCTCAAGCCGCTTACGGAAGCCGAATTCGACTTTCTGCAGGACACAGCCTCGTTGATGATGGAATACGACACCATCCCGTGCAACGACTGCAAATACTGTATGCCGTGTCCTTACGGAATAGATATTCCCGGAGTGCTGCTGCACTACAACAAATGCATCAATGAAGGCAATATGCCTGTCAACCCCGAAAGCGCAAACTACCGTAAAGCGAGAAGGGCATTCCTGATCGGGTACGACAGAAGTGTTCCCAAGTTAAGACAGGCCGACCACTGTACGGCATGCGGGCAATGCAACCCGCACTGTCCGCAGAACATCGACATTCCGGCAGAAATGCAGAGAATCGACAAGTTCGTGGAGAACCTGAAACGAAGCATGTAGAATCTGTAACCGGCTCATTCTGAAAGCCAGGTCCCGAACGATGACGTGGCGGCGGAAGATGACGGATCACCGGAGACCGGAGAGGAAGCGTCTTCATTGCCGGCATCACTGCCGGAACGGGCATAGATAAGGTAGCCGTGCAGATCCGGACGGCTCTGTATGAATTCCCTGGACTTTTCGAATCCGATGACCATACAATATGTCGCAAGGGCATCGGCCGTAGCCGCATCCTTTGCAACCACAGTAGCGCTCAAAAGAGAATCCGTTGCCGGATATCCCGTACGCGGATCTATTGTATGGGCATATTTGCGTCCGTCCCGTACATAATATTTACGGTAATTGCCGGAAGTGACAATCCCGCACGGGCCTCCGTCAGTCGAAAGCGTACCCTCCAGCATCGCCCCCGGTACATTGTTCCCGTCCACCGGTTTGTCGACTCCTATTGTCCAGGGCTTCCCGGCAGGATTGACACCGTCGCAGTAGATCTCGCCTCCGATGTCTATCAGCATGTCCTTCACACCTAACGAATATAGATAACGTGCCACAAGATCGCAGGTATAGCCCTGCGCTATGGCATTGTAGTTCAGCCGTGGCCGGTCATAACGTTCCGGGGCGTCCTCCCTGAGCAGAGAGGCAGACGTTACGGTACCGTCCTCCGCCACGGCTGTCCTTATGTCTTCCACGAGCGGTCCCATGCCGCATGATGACTTCACTTCAGCGACTTTCGCGTCATCAGGGAAAGACCCTTCCCTGAATCCGAACCCCCATATGTCGAAAAGCGGACCGGCAGCCACATCGAAAGCCCCTCCGGTTTCCTCGAAGAAACGGTATGAAATATTGTATATGTCAAGGAAAATGCTGTCGGGAACTATCGTCTCTCCGGCATTGAACCGCGTGAGCAGTGAACCGGCGTTGTATCCGGACAGGGAACTGTCTACGGCGGCTATTACAGAATCAATCCCGTACTTGATTTCTTCCGGAGGGACCTTTACCTTCCCCGACTTTCCCGTCAGATTGAGTTTGACGATATACGTCCCTCCCTGGGCATAACCGGAAACGGACACATATTGCCCCGGCTGACCGCAAGAAAGGGCAAGACAGGTCATTGCTACGACAGAAAAGGCAATCCGGAAAACTGGTTTATCGAGCATTTTAATGTCTTTTTAGCATATTTGCCGGCATTGAGGCAAACTATTTGTACAAAGGTAGCGGATTTTCGCAAAAAAATGCGGATATTTGTATGATTGTTATTTTATAAATGTTAATCTGAAACAGAAGATGGTATCGAGGAAGACAAGGACTGCATTTATCATTGTACTCGCCGCTATGGCGGCAATCTCATGCAAGGACGACGAAGAATCGACAAGTTATCCCTCCCTCAACGGAATGGTAAGCATATCCGGGCTTGACCCTTTCATAAGCTATAACAAAGGAACCATAGAGATGACGGCAAGCGGAGCAGAACATCCGGAGGGGAAACAGATAGAATACTCATGGTCAGTGAGCCCGTCCGAGGACGAGGAAGAAGACGAGGATGACGGGACTCCGCAGACAGAGCATTTTTCCTACAATTTCTGTGAAGATACGGACAATCCCGACCTGAGAACATATACCGTCACATGCAGCGCTTCAGCTGAAGGCTACTATGGGATATCGGGCTCTCGTACGACTACAGTAGTGAAGACCGGACTGGACGGGAACGGCTCGATAAGGTTCTACAGGCAGACAGGCAATGAAACAGTCCCGGATCTCGGGATAGAGGATCTCGGAATATCTTCACTCGCATCGTTTGCCGACACCAGGACAGACGACGGTCAGGAAGCGAAAACCTACTATTACACGACCATCGGAGACCTCGACTGGTTCGTCCAGAATCTTTCATACAGGGTGGCAGACAGGAGCGTGGACGGAAAGACCGTACCGCAGTGCCTTTCATATGCCAATTCCGAAGCCATGACCGACATATACGGACTGTATTATACTTATGAGGCCGCCGTAGCCGAAGGCACATGCCCTGACGGATGGAGACTCCCTACCGAAACCGAATGGGATGCCTGCTTCGGGACAGGGGAATTCAAAAGCGGCGACCTGATGGTCAAGGCGGAATTCAACGGTGAAAGGATGTGGGAATACTGGCCTCAGGTGACAATTACGGACGAGCCTGTCTTCTGCGCCCTACCTACGGGATATGCAAACATAGTGACAGGGACATTCAAAGATGCCTTCGACATCAGATATTCCGACAGTTCCGTCACTACACGGGCCGTATTCTGGGTAAAGGCTGCGGACGGGACAGAGGATGCCGTATACAAATACATAGTTGAGGACCAGCCGGTATATGAAGGAGAGGACGGGGAAACGTTGCCTCTCGACAAGAAGACAGGCATATACACCGGATATGCGGACCGTACTTCCTTCGGGGCATCCATAAGATGCGTACGGGAACATACGGACGGGAACTGATACGGGGCATCCTGTCTGAACATACAGCAAATCGAAAAAACAAATACTACGTACATCATGAAAAAAGGAACTACAGCCCTTGTAATCACGGCAGTGATAATAGGTTTTCTGTTCATCTGCGCATTGGGCATCTTCATATGGGGCAAGAATTCATACAACAGCCTTGTGGCCGGGGAAGAGCAGGTAAGTGCCGCATGGTCACAGGTGGAGAACGTATACCAGAGACGCGCTGACCTGATACCCAATCTCGTAGCCACTGTAAAAGGCTACGCGGAGCATGAATCGGAGACTCTTGAAAGCGTGATTGCAGCACGTTCAAGGGCTACCCAGGTAACGGTAGACCCATCGGAGCTTTCCGAAGAAGAGATAGCGGAGTTCCAGGAGGCCCAGGGAGAACTCGGGGCTGCGCTCGGAAGACTGCTGCTGCTTACGGAGAATTATCCGGATCTCAAGGCCAGCCGGAATTTCTCGGAACTCCAGGCCCAGCTCGAAGGGACGGAAAACAGGATAGCTACCGAGAGGATGAAATACAATGAAACCGCGAGAGCATACAACACAAGTGTCCGCAGTTTCCCGAAAAACATCATTGCATCCATTTTCGATTTCACACCAAAAGGCTATTTCAAGGCGTCCGACGGTACAGAAAACGCCCCTAAGGTAGAATTTTAGCATTGCCCCGGCTCACACGCCGCATAATCCATGAAATTCCGGAAAACAATCCACCTGCATTCCATAGATAAAGTGAAAGGGCCGGTCAGAAAACTTCTGTCCGCGGCTGTGGCTCTATTGTCTCTAACGGCCATGTCGGCAGCCATACCGCCACGGCCTGAACCGGCAAGACTTGTAAATGATTTCGCAGGCATCCTGACACCGCAACAGGAATGGCAGCTGGAAAGAGTCCTGGTCGCTTTCGATGACAGCACCTCGAACCAGATAGCGGTAGTGACAGTCGGCAGTCTCGAAGGCTATACCTCATCCGAATATGCGACACGGATAGGTCTGGACTGGAATATCGGAAGCGCGGACCATGACAACGGTATAGTGGTACTTGTAAAGCCCAAGACCGGCAATTCGTATGGAGACGTGGCAATCAGCGTCGGATACGGTCTTGAAGGCGCGATCCCGGACGCCTACTGCAAAAGGATAATAGACAATGAAATGATTCCTCGGTTCGCCGAGGGGGACTACTATTCAGGCATTGCCGCGGGATGCAAGGTGCTGATGCAGCTCGCTTCAGGCGAAATCTCCGAACCACGTGAGGACAAGTCCGAATTCAGTCTGTTCGGACTTATGGTCTCATTTATAATTTTCAGTGTCATATTCTTTGCCATACTGGGCCGCGGAGGCAATGGAGGCAACGGGAGAAACAACGGCGGTTCCGGAGGGACAGGTGCCGATGACATAATGCGTGGCATCATTATCGGAAACATACTCGGAGGACACGGACACCGCGGGGACAGCAGGCCGTCAGGCGGCGGTTTCGGCGGAGGATTCGACGGAGGCGGTTTCGGAGGCTTCGGAGGCGGAGATTTCGGTGGAGGAGGCGCTTCAGGCCGATGGTAGGTAATTTTCGGATTTTAAAATATGACTTATCAATTACTCTATTCTATGAAACGTCGTTTTTTCTCACTGCTGCTGATGGCGTCGGCAGCAATATTCATGTCCCAGACGGTGTCCGGGCAGGAAATAGAATATCATGATGCAGCCGCTTTCCCGTTATACGGCAAAGCCTCTGAAAATACCCTGTCCCGTTATGAACGGCTTCCGGGCAATCTGGAATCGGTCAGCAGGGAGCCGGTATGGATTCTCGGAAGGAATTCTACCGGACTGTATATCCGTTTCAGGTCGAATTCTACCGCCATATATGCACGTTGGACTTCCAGAAGAGGGACTGAAATGAATCACATGGCTGCGACAGGAATCCGCGGACTCGACCTGTATGCCATGTATGACGGAGAATGGAGATTTGCCGGATGTGCAAGACCGGCAGCAGAAAAAACGAGCGATGTCCCTGTCGTGAGATATATGGATGGGGAGTTCAGGGAGTACATGCTGTATCTTTCATTATATGACGGAGTTACGGCACTTGAGATAGGAGTGGATAAAGGCTCTGTGCTGGAACAGCCCCGGCTCGACAGTCCGGTGTCCGACCGTCCTGTTGTCGCATATGGCACAAGCATACTCCAGGGAGGATGTGTCAGCCGTCCGGGCATGGTGGAAACGTCTGTCCTGAGCCGTCTTCTTGACAGGGAGGTGATAAATCTCGGGTTCAGCGGAAATGCATTGTTGGACTATGAGATAGCGGAACTTATGGCATCAGTGCCTGATCCTGCCCTGTATATTCTGGACAATGTGCCTAATGCAAGCGCAAAGCTGATCGATGAGAAAGGTGAGAAGTTTTTCCGTATTATCAGGGATGCACATCCTGATGTGCCGGTGATTTTCGTAGAAGATCCAGAATACCCTACTACACTGTTCGACAGCGAATTGCGCGATCTGATGGTTTCCAGGAACGCAGCGCAGAAAAGGCTTTTCGCCAAATTGAAGGCAGACGGAGAGAAACTGATATATTACGTTGGGGCGGAAGGCATGATAGGCGATGACGGTGAGGCTACGGTCGATGGGGAACATTTTACGGATCTCGGATCAGTGAGATATGTCAGGCATATCCTTCCTACCGTAAAGAAAGCCTTGAAGCGATCGCTGTGAGACTCATTCCTCTCCGGTCAGAATAATTTTGAGTATTGTGGTTGCGAGGTAAAATCTTCCGGTTACAAGGCACACGCCTCGTTGGACGCATTTTGTAAGAAGTTTTCAGACAGGATAAGAAACAAGTATCTGATTTACACGAAAGACATGCTATCGAATAGCCCATAGAATGATTACGGATACCGGAAATTTTAATCAAACGGGGCTGCGCGGAACGGATCCGTGCAGCCCCGATGACATAAGGTCAGGAAAATCAATTATTCGGACATTTCTTCAGTCACTGTTATCTTCTGTATAGCATGATTGCTCGCATCCGTGAAATAAATCTCCGTCCCGTCGGAACTTACATCGATACAGCGCGGACCTGTCAACGTACTGTTTCTCACACCTCCTCCGGCAATAGTCTCGACAACAGCATCGGAATAGTCAGGATTTTCTCCGATACGTACGAGCTTTATCTTCTTGGCTCCATAATCCGTCATCCAGATGTTGCCCTCAGGATCAATGGCGAAATCATACACATCCATGAAAACAGCATCCGATACCGGTCCATCAACATCTGCGGCCCCTGTCTTTCCGAACAGATGGACAGGCTCCCCGCCTTCTGCCGGGATTCTGTAAAATCCGCTCTTTGCGTACACTATAAGATTGCCATCCAGATCGAAATCGAGAGCCAATATCTGTTCTCCTTCAAACTGGACAAACACTTCCTTTTCACTATCAGACATCTTGTCCTTTGAGCAATAATAAATCGTACCGCACGTCCTATCGCTCCAGATCCCGTCTCCCCGACACAGCGCATAAAGGTTCCCTTCGGAGTCACAAAGTACATCTACGGCATTGGCTGTGTTTTGCTGCAATATTATTACTGGATCAGCCGGTGTGGTGCCTGCAAGATCAAACATGCCGAATTTACCTCCCTTATAGGCAATATACAATTTATTGTCAGGACTTAGCGTAATACCGTATGGGAATCCTCCGGCAACAGAGTTTATCAATAATTGTGACTCCCCAGTACTTGAATTCACCTTGAAGAAATTATTATCCCACCTGTTCCCGACAGCGATATAGTCATCTGAAAGAAGGCAGAGTGCATGCATATCACCCTGAGAGTATTGAGGTACAGAAGATATCGTGAATACCTTGACAGGCACTCCTTCCGGAAAATTCCTCTCTATCAGAAAATATTTCACATTCTTGCCTTCCTCGACACTTGCTCCATCTTCCCCCTCGATCCTGTCTATCACGACAGGGAGAAGATATGTCCCGTTCTCCGGGATATCATTTCCGGTCACCGTGATTTCAGCCGTAGACGACACCGTATTATAACGGGGAAGCAGGACCGACGACTTCGTCAGTTCGAACGCATCGGTCGGCAGGGCCTGATAATCGGTACCGTTGGCCTCATTGTAATCAGGGACGAGCGATATGTCCGCCCGCAGACTGACATTGAGGACATTCTCAGTAATCCGGGCAGCCTCCACCCTGACCTCCAGCCTTGAAGAAGGCATTATATCCGTGAGTGTCACGACAGGCACTTCGCCGGCATTCTGCATTGCAAGTACGGCCGGACCTGCCGGTTCCTGTCCGTTCCTGTCGGAGCAGGAGAAAAGCACCGGAATCACAAATACCGATGCAAAAAAATAAGATATTCTGTTCATTTCGTTAAAATTTTAATTGTTGTTCAACTTTACATCGATATAGACCGGGAAGTGGTCCGATGCCTTGGATGCATCCGCAGACTTCAAACCTGTCCCGACATCGGAGCCGAGCAATTCATAGCTGCCTTCACCTTTCAGACCGAATATCATGTCGATACATGTCCCGTTCTGGAATGTAGCCTTCTCGCAGGAAAGCCTGTCCCAGTCGGTGCCGAGCCATATCACAGCAGCACTGTTGGAATACTCATTCATGTCACCGCCGAAAAATACCGGTTTGCCTGTCCCTGAATACCATTCTTTGATCCTGGCTGTTATCGTCTGCACTTCCTTCAGTCTCTCGGAAGAACTCGAGACCTCAAGATGGGTCGTGGCAAAGATGAAAGAATCGAATTCAAGCACCAGACAGCCCCTGTCTTCCCCATCATTCGGAAGAGAGATAAAATGCTCGTCTACAAGTTCCCCAATGGCATCAGGATTCCAGGCAATGCCCACACCGATATGTCCTCCGTTCCACGCCGCACTCGGACCGAAGACAGACTTCCAACCCTTCATTCCATGCGCGAATTGGGCGATCTGATCGATATCATGTCTGCCGTTCATATAATCCAGTTCGTTGAATCCCACGATATCCGCTTCCAGTTCGGTCATCATGGACACGACCATCGGAATACTGTTGGCAACATACTTGTCAAAATATCCTACATTGTACTGGACAATCCTCAATGCTCCTTCATCCTTGGGATAAAGTCCCCCGTCACCGGACTCATCCGCATCGGGCTCCGTGATGGCAGGAGGAGGCAATTCAGGCACCGGTTCCCTGGCATCCGAACACGCTGACAGCATCATTGCAGAAAGGCTGCAGAGAAAAAATTGCAAAACTCTGTTCTTCATATCTTTCCATTTAAAAATCAAGTCCGTCATTCCATCCCGGATTCTGCGTGAGGGCGCCTTTGGACAACGACCTGTCATCCGTAGGAATCGGATAGAAGTAATCCCTTTCCTCATCCCACGAGAGGGTTATGTTGCTGTAAGGATCCACATATCCGTGATCGCCTTCGGACAGATTTATGTCCGTTCCGACTTTCAGGAAAAGCCTTGCATCGGAATCCGGCTTCTCCTCGCCCTGATACAGGCAAATATCGACCGTACCGTCATTATCAAGGTCATAGTCTCCGAGCCTGTCGAAATACATCCCATAGCATTTCTGGGTGAATGTCTGGCCTTCCTTCCATCTGATGATGTCATAATACCTGAATCCCTCACGGGAAAGTTCGACGGTACGTTCCCTGCGGATTTCAAGGATTACTCCCTTGTTGTCCCCAGTGACATGGGGGTACATGGCAGCCATATAATCATCCGCATCGGCTTTCGCCGCTGCCAAGTCGATATTAGGCATGTCTACCCTGTCCCGTATCTTCTTGATGGAATTGTCGAGGTCCGTCTGGGTAAGTGTACCGAGTTCCGCCTTTGCCTCGGCAAAATTGAGATATACTTCCGCAGACCTGAAAATCGGGAGGTCGATATATGACTTGTTGTAAGGATCGCACTCGACCCCGGCTACAAACTTTATCGGCTGATAACCGGTAACCGTGTAGGTAAAATCAGGAGCGACCGGCTCGGTCGATCCCACCCTTGTATATCCCGGAGTGCGTATGCTCTGGGCATACCTGGGATCACGTCCTTCACTTTCCTCGGCGAACTCCATAGTCTCCCAGCCTGGCTGGTCAGTGAAAGGCTTGCCTGTATCCATAAGATAACTGGCCATGATCTTCCTCGACATTCCCGGCCGTCCGTAACTCTGGGTCATGGTATAATAATTGGCATCATGCACAACATTCAGAGCATTGCTGTAGTCTCTTGCAAGTATTATTTCCTGGCTGATGGCATTCTCCGATATGAAAAGGTTAAGGTAACTCTTGTCCGGACCGTCCGCCGTATAGATGCCGTAACCGCTGGTGTTCATGAATTCCTCGCTGGCAGAAACGCACTGTCCGAGATACCATTCCCAGTTGTATTCAGGATACATTGTCTCCTGGTATTCATGGTATTTGCGGAAAGTGCCCTCGAAAAGGCAGAAACGGGACTTGAGGGCAAGGGCAGTCCATTTCGTCACACGGTACAGGGATTTTTCTGCAGGAAGGTTTGCTATTGCGTAATCTATATCCTCTATCATCTTCTGCATCACAAGCTCCCTGCTGTCCCTCGGCTTGTAGAGGTCAGGGTCAGCGGAACCGAGCTGATGGTCATACCATGGTACATCCCCGAAACGTTTGACCTTCTCGAAATAGAAATATGCCCTGAAGAACCTTGCCACAGCATCATATTCAGCCCGCACAGCCGCATCCTCGCAATTGACGGAATATTCGAGCAGGGTATTGAAGTTCCTGAGGGCAGACCAGTCCCATCCTCCGCCTGAGGCAGGGACAGTCCGGCCATCGCGCATCTCGGCCGGACATTCCATGGATAGACACAGGTCATAATTCTCGGAATATATACCTGACCCCGGGAAAATCGTATAGAATCCGTTGCTGAATGCCTGGAGTTCATTCTCATTGGAGAAAAACGAACCCGGCGACATCTGTGCCAAAGGTTCCTTGTCCAACCATCCGGCACAGCTGCAGAGAATCAGCAGTGAAAACAGCGGTATTATCGTATTCTTTTTCATTGTTCTGGATATTGATTGTTTGTCTTATAGTACACCATGTCAGAACTTGATGTCGATTCCGAATATGAATGTCTTCTGCCATGGATATATCTGCTGGTATGCACCGGATACAGCCATTTCGGGATCTATGTAGTCCGAATGGATATCATGCCAGGTGACGAGGTTCTCTCCGCTGAAATAGATCCGGACATCATCTATCTTTATCTTGCGGGTCCATTTCTGCGGAAGCGTATAGCCTACAGTCAGACTCTTGAGCCTGCAGTACCCTGCATTCTGGAGATATCTGTCGTTGACTGCGGAAAGCTCCCTTGCATTATCGCCGACATCCAAGGCAACATATCCCCTCGGCCTCGGGAAATATGCATCAGGATTGTCTTCCGACCATATCTGGGTATGGAAATCCTTAGGAATGAATGTAGAGTAAGGTCTTGAATACGGTCCCCAGAAATACATCGAACCGGCATCAGGGTACCAGTCCCTGTGACCGACTCCCTGAAAGAATATCGAGAAATCAATACCGCACCACTGGAAACCGAGATTGATACCGTAATTGTATCTCGGCTGTGAATTTCCGATGATTTCCCTGTCGCCCGGATCATCTACGGTATCCTTTCCCCTGTTGATTTCTCCATCGCCATCGATATCCCTGAACTTGAGGTCTCCGGCCCTGAGTCCTTTTTCAGCCCCTGCCGAACTTTCTATGATGGTATTGACTACTTTCTGGTCCACCGGCCAGGAAGCAGCCTCCTCGTCAGATGCGAAAAGTCCGTCTATGCGGTATCCCCATATTTCGCCCCATCTCATACCTTCGTAATAGTTCTTGGCAAAAGACTTCTCGGGATTGTCGAATTTGGTAATCTCGCTTATGTAGTCACTGAACACTACCGATGCATTATAGGAAAACGGTTTGCCGAGAAGCATGAACATGTCCTTCCATGAAAGCGTAAGCTCATATCCCTGAGTGCGCAGGTCGGCGGTATTCATTTTCGGCGATGATGCCCCGTACACAGCCGGGAGCGCTATCCCTGCCGTGAGCATGTCCTTGGTGTCACGGATATAGAACTCTCCGGTGAACCCGAGCCTGTTGTTCAGGAATGCCATATCGATACCGAGATTCTGGTGCTGGGCCACCTCCCATGTCAGATCGGAAGCCACAGGAGCTGATATCGTAGCCACCGTAGGCTTGTTGCCTCCGAAAAGATAACTCTGGGAACCTATCGAAATCGTCCTGACATAATCATAATAGCCCACCTGCTGGTTGCCGAGCTGACCGAAAGAGTATCTGATCTTCAGATTGTTGAACCAGTTCCTGACCGGCTCGAAAAACTTCTCCTCGGAGATGCGCCACCCTGCAGACACGGACGGGAAGAACCCCCAGCGCGTTCCTCTCGCGAATCTGGATGTCCCGTCATAGCGTCCGCTGACTTCGAACAGGTATTTCCCGGCATAGTCATAGTTGATACGGCCGAAGAAACCGGCAATGGCATATTCGTTCTGTCCTCCGCTGACTTCCATACGTTCCTCGCCATCGGCGCCCTGCCCTACCAGGTTAAGGTCATTCAGAGTATCGGACAACAGGTTATATCCTCTGGCCGTCACATCCTTGAGATGTTTCGTCTCCCAGTTGAAACCGGCCATGACCTTCAGATTATGTTTTTCGGCATACGTGTCTTCGTAAGTAGCAAACACATTGGTCTGCATGTACTCCTGCGTCTTGAAATATTCAGAAAGCTTGTTTTCCCATATTCCGGTTGTCTGGGTGACAGTCTCTCCTGGATACTGGGAATAGGTGGTGTTCACCTGTCTGTTCATGGATCTGGCGATATCTGTCATATAAGTGAAATTACCACGTATCTCCAATTTTTCCCAGGGTTTCAGGGTAATCTCCGCAGTAGTGGAAATATTGTCCTGCTTATCGGTATTCCTGTTCAACCCGGCATCCAGAATCGGCATGTAGCCATCCATGACCGGCGAGTTGCTGAATGATGTCATCGAAATGCTTGTCCCGTCGGGATTTTGCGTAGGATAGCTTGCCAGGGCATGCTTGGTGATATAGTTGAACGTACTGTTCACAACCGCTATTCCGGGATAACTGTAGGTATAATGATAATAGCTCGTATTGCTGCTGATGTTGATCCAGTCGTTCACATCGAACGAAAGCCTTGCCCTGAAATTCACCTTGTGATAGACATCCGTATCCTTGCGGAACATTCCCTCTTCTCTGTTGAATCCGCCGGACAGATAATACTTGAACCTTTCAGAGCCTCCGTTGAACGAAATATTGTGGGTCATGGACGGATGTCTGTCACGGTAGACATGGTGATACCAGTCTGTGTTGGCATAGTACACATACGTATCCCTGCCGTTCCTCTGGTCGATCATAACCCACGGACGCTCGGGATTCTCGACGACATCGTTGCGTCTGATCCAGAGCTGGTACATATCCTCCTCCGTATATGTAGAGTAGTTCACCCCGGCATAGGATTTATAGAACATGTCATTGAGGTAGACGGAATAATATCCCCTCGTCTCGAAATCGGTGGACATCGTAGGCTCCGACCAGCCGAAGCGGCCGCTGTATGTCACCTGAGGTTTCCCGTCCGACATCTGTCCTGACTTGGTGGTTACGAGAATGACACCGAAAGACGCCCTCGCACCGTAGATGGCGGCGGATGAGGCATCCTTTATCACGGATATGGATTCCACATCATTGGGATTGACAAGATCAAGGTCGCCTTCCACACCGTCCACAAGGACAAGCGGAGAGCCCCCGTTGATCGAGTTGATACCGCGGATATTGATGCTCGCTCCGTTTCCCGGCCTTCCGGAAGATGTGGTGACATTCAGTCCGGGAACGCTTCCCTGAAGCATGTGGGTCAATGTCGGGGATACCCTGTCCTGAAGATCGGAAGACTCAACGGTAGAGACAGCTCCGGTAAGGTTGACTTTCTTCTGGGTACCGTAACCTACCACTACAGTGGCATCGAGGCTGATGGCATCCTCCGAAAGCCAGATTGTAAGATTGTCTTTTGTACCTGTGAGCCGGACTGTCTTCTCGACATAGCCGAGACAGGAGAATGTAAGGGAATGCTCCTCCTGTGACAGTCTGATGGAAAATTTACCGTCAAGGTCAGTTGTCACTCCATGAGATGCCTGATTGGTAAAGACGGCTGCCCCGACTATCGGCTCATTGTTGACATCGAATACCTCTCCGGTAATGACTCTGTAAACACCGTCATCCACATCGGAATTCAGAGGATACAGGGCTATCTGACGCCCGTTGATTTCATAACCGACGGATACAGGGAAAAGCATCCTGTCCAATGCTTCCTGCACAGGAATGTTTTCAGCGGATAATGAAACCTTTACGGAAAGGTCAAGCCCGGCTGCATCATACAAAAAAGTATAGCTGGAGGCAGATTCCACGGCATCTATTGCCTCACTTAAAGGGATACTGCTGAAACTGACAGTAATCCTGTCTGTTCCGGTCTGTCCCCATGCAAGCAGACTGCCCATAACAAGCAGTACTGCCGAAACAAATGATCGTAAATGCATTTGACAATTGGTTAGTTATTATTATGGATTATAATGATCCGGACATCCGGAAACATTTCATACCGGATTCCGTCAGAATATCTGTACCGAACCATCTTCGAGATATCTGTAGTCTATCTCTGGACTCGCCTTGTTGATAAGGGAAAGTATTACGTCGAGAGGCTCATCCGTCACGGTGAAGGAAAGCCTGGCCGCATGGTCGGTTTCAGCAATGATATCTATCTTCACATCATACCACACAGACAGTTCCCTGCACACCGACTCGATGTCATCATCGCGGAACGAAATCCGGTCATGCGCCCATAACGATGCGAATGCGGTATCCCCCGTCCGCACCGATATGATCCCGTCCGACTTTGAATAGCTCGCAATCTCACCTGCCGTTATGACCTGCACCCCATCGCGGTCTCCGGAAAAGCCGCTGCTGTCCAAACATCCCGGGACCAATCTGACAGTACCTTCCACAAGACTGACAACGACTCTGTCACGGCAATCCTTTATATCGAACGAAGTTCCGAGCACTTCGATGCCCAGCCCCGAAATGCTTACCCTGAACGGTCTGTCAGCATCCTTCGCGACATCGAAGAATGCTTCCCCTGAAAGACTTACACTTCTTGTCTTCCGTCCGAAATCCTTATCATAGCTGACATGGGCACCGTTCCGCAGCCATACTTCCGAGCCGTCGGGGAGTGTCGCCACGGTCTTGCCGGCGACATTGCCGAAAGATGCATCTGCCATTGTTCTGTCATGAGCCTGATCCGATACCGTATAGACGGCAAGTCCGGCAATCAGGACAGCCGCGACAGAAGCAGCCATAGCGGAAATGGCCCCGTACCGCCTGCCGGACATGCCGTTAACCATGGCCGATATCTTCCGCCATGTCTTTCTCTCGTCCGGACGCACCGAAGAAGCCTTCGCCCTGGCGGCCGACCATACCGCTGACACCTTCCGGTACAGTTCCCTGTTTTCCGGAACAGCAATCCATTCATCGAACGCCGTCTTCTCCGTATCCGGAAGCGTATTCTTCAAGGATTTGATTATCAAATCAACAATAGGCCGATTATCTTTCATTTCCTGTATCATTACATAATAAAGACACAAAAACAGACTCCGACCCTTGATTTATTTCAGATTTTTTATCTGATTTTTCTGAAATCAGTAATAGGTCTGGCAGAGACTGCCCTGCAGGCGTGACCGCCCGTGGTCTCGTGAACGGGAGGGACCCGCGCCGCAGGCGTGGGAGGGATTTACCTGCAGGGCAGTCTCTGCCAGATATATACCCGAATATGTCAAAAAGAAATAAGAAAAAGGAAGAAATTCTTCTTGAGGGCAAGACGGATTGTCTTGATGGCCTTGGTCATATGACCCTCGACCGTCTTGACGGACAGATTCATGCTTGCCGCTATCTCGGCATTGGACATGCCTTCTGAACGGCTTTTCTCGAACACTTCCCTGCTTTTCGGAGAAAGGGATCTGACAGCCTCCCAGACTATCCGGGAAGCATCCTCTACATTCATGCTGTCCTGTTCATACAGACATGACAGAGGATCTACTTCATCTATGCTGACCGTAACGTAACTGTGATCCCTGAGATAATTGAGACAGCGGTTGCGGACCGAACGGAGCGCATAGCCCCGGAATGACGAAGATATATTCACCGAAGTCCTGTGAAGCCACAGATGCATGAAGAAATCCAGCACTACCTCTTCGGCATCGGTCATCCCGGGAAGATAGAATGCTGCATAGCGGCAGAGATCGGAATACCATCCCGTGAAAAGTTCACGGTAAACCCGTCTGCTGCCGGTCTCCCGGAATTCATTCCACAGGGGTTCATCTGCTGCTACGCCCATCCCTTTTCCTGATCCGTTATTCATCCGTTCCAGATTTTCCTAATACGTTAACGTATCAAAAATACATAAAATACCGATACTATACCGGAAAATGGTATTAATTTTTTGTCATCATAAAATTTTCCGGGATATATTCGAGGATGCCGGTTTTTCTTTTTGAAAACGATAGCGGTTACTATCTGAGGTCAGTGACAAACCAGTCTGAACCGAAAGACGGAACAGAAAATTCACTCTCGTCACCGCAAGGCAGGAAACCGAATGATGATATCATGAAGACAAGTTTCACTTTTACCGTCTCTATTTCAGCCCCGACAAGAATATTGTCCGTCTTTCTGAAATACAGCTTCATGCCGGATATATCCGATGAGTCGGACAAAGGCTCAAGATCATACCGCACCGACGCAACGCCGTTAAAAGCGGTTTCCTGTCCTGGAATGTCCCAGCGGAACTCCCTGTCCACATTCCTGACAAGGGCAACAGGATCGACAAATGCCCCGCCTGCCTGCGTCACAGGCTCTATAACGGCTTCCTTGGCCTCATCATCAGCTGTACATACGACAGAACCGTCGCACCACACCTCTATTCCATCACCATACATATGATAGCATTCACCCTGGACCGCAACGCTGCCTTTCCCAGTCATCTTCATCTTTCCGTCATCCATGACATAAGAATAGCCGAACTGCACCTTCGACACGGCGACCCTGTCTGCCAAAGCCCTTACTGCATTCTCCTGAGCCGACATATCCGAAGCAGGAAGGAATACCGCGACAAAAGCGATGAGAGCCGCAGCCGCATACCTTGCTCCGACATTCGCGGCAACGTACCCGGCCCTTCCGGACGGGGCCGCATTCCCCGGTGCCCACAGACCTGCCCGACCAAAAGTCTTCCCAATGTACAGTTTTCTGAAGCCGATACTATCTTTCATCACTCAAATTTCTCAAGTCCGTAATTATAAAACCTGAAATCACCGGCCCATATAGGTATCGAGAATGCCCTGAAGTTCATCGAGGTCGGAAACAAGAACCTGACGGGGCTTGGAGCCGTCCTGATGGCCTACTATTCCTGCCGCCTCTAACTGATCCATCACACGACCGGCACGCGCATAGCCCATACCCAGACTCCTCTGGAGATCAGTAGTGGAACCTTTCTGCTTCCTCACTACATATTCAGCCGCATCCCTGAAATTCTCGTCAAGATTCTGCATGTCTATCATCCCTCCGCTTCCCGATGATTCCGCTGATTCCGGCTCCGGCAAATAATACGGAGTGTTGTAACACTGCCTGTAACCGGTCTGACAACCGATGTAGTCCGTGACCCGGTAGATCTCGTCCATCCCTATCATCGCACACTGCACCCGCTCAAGCTCTACGCCCGCATAGTAAAGCATATCTCCCTTTCCTATCAGTTTCTCAGCACCCGGGGTGTCAAGTATCGTGTTCGAATCCACCCGCGTCGATGTCCGGAACGCTATCCGCATCGGGAAATTAGTCTTGATTATACCTGTCACCACATCCACCGACGGCCGCTGTGTCGCTATGATGACATGGATTCCTGCTGCCCTCCCCTTCTGTGCCAGCCGGATGATTGATGTCGTGATGTTACGCGCCTGGCTCTTCGACTCCGAACCGGCCCCGACTGACATGATAAGGTCGGCATATTCGTCTATCACAACTACTATGTATGGCAGGAACCGGTGGCCTTCGTTCGGGTTCAGATGCCGGTCACGGTATTTCTCGTTGTACAGCTTTACATTGTTCGCCGAAGTCACGCTCATCAGCTTGTACCTCTCGTCCATCTCTATACACAGTGATCGGAGCACCGTCTCCGCCTGCTTGGGATTCTTGACTATCGCTCCCGACATCTCCTCCTGTTCGCCAGATGCTGTCGGAAGTACCGCAAGATAATGCTTCAGCAGCTTCGCATAGGCGTTGAATTCTACCATCTTTGGGTCTATGAACACGAACTTCAGCTCCGACGGATGCTTCGAATAAAGCAGAGACGTGATGATGACATTCAGACCGACCGACTTGCCCTGTTTGGTCGCACCCGCCACCAGAAGATGAGGCGCCTCCGTCAGGTCGAAGACCTTGATTTTCTGGGTAATGGTATACCCTATCGCAACCGGCAGTTCGTATTTGTTGTTCCTGAATGCTTCATCATTGAGAAGGGACTTCAACGGTACTATGGAAGGACGCTCGTTCGGCACCTCTATGCCGACCGTATCCGAAAGCCTCACTACCCTCACCCCATGGGCATTCAGCGCCATGGCTATGTCCTCCTCGAGATTCCTGATGGCGGAAATCTTCACGCCCGGCGCCGGTGTCACCTTATAGAGAGTCACTGTAGGGCCCTTACAGGCTACCACGTTCTCCACCTCTATCTTATAGTTGAGAAGGGTTGCCCTTATCTTGTTGTTGTTCCTTTCAAGTTCCTCCTTCGGAACATCATGCCTGGATTCCGAATAATCCTTCAGCAGGTCGAGGGTAGGGAACTCATATCTGTTCAGTTCCTCCCACGTGTCAATACGAGGAAGTTCGCGGACATCTTCCGTAGAAAGATCCTTGCCTTCGAGAACCTGCATCTCCTGTTCCGCCCGCAATTCCGATTCCTTATATTCAGGACTGCCTGTTCCGTATCCGCCTTCGTCCATGCCGGAGCCGCTGTCTGCAATGCCGGAAACATCTTCCTTATCAGAATCCTTCCGGATTGCCGTCCCGTCGTAACGCCCTTCCGGCACCGTATCAGCCTCCTCTTCCGTATCATCCCTGAACTTGTCTTCATCCGGACCGGAAACCGGATCCATGAACGGTACATCCCTGTCACCGGCACTGACATTTGAAGACGGTGACTCCTGCGTATCCCCGGCATGCCGCGCCACGGCTCTGTCTCCGGCCGTTTCCGGAGAAGACTCCCCGATTTTCACGAACCATCCTGAGAAGCGTCCGCTGGCATAGAGCAGCCATACGACCACAAGCAGAAGCAATACGAATGCTGTGACTATATGCCCCGCAAGATTGACGGACCACGAATTCAGCAGGGCGCCGCAGTCACCCCCGAGTCCGCCTCCGAATGCATTCTCTCCTCCGGCAAGCCCTGCCGCATATGCCAGAATTACAGATGACAGCATGGCTCCCGACAATGTCAGGACGACAACTTTCACGATACCTGAAGCATTCCTTCTGAAAAAGAGGCGGCAGGATATGAAAGCCAGAAGAATCACTATAAAGAAACTCCCGAGGCCGAAACATCCGGACACAAGAAAACGGCTCCAGCGGTATCCGAGCTTGCCGCACCAGTTGTGGACAGCAGAGCTGCGGTCCATCATATGCGGGTCTGTCAGCAGACTCTGATCAGCCTGCCATGAAAACAGATATGACAGGACAGACAGGAAAGTGAATACGGTAAATACACCGACCACCAGTCCGGACACCTTCAGTATCCTGATCCTGGTCTCCTCGCTGATCCTGTACTGAACGCGTCCCGGTTTTTTCCTTTCCTTTACATCGGATTTTCGGGGCATGACTATTTGTTCCTCTGGTTTTTCCTCTGGTTATTGTATCTCTGGAAATGTCCGTTCCTGTTTCCCGAACCGGGACGGGAGAATGTGGCATCTGATGATATTCTTGACAGATGAATGTTCTCCGGAACCTGTATCCTTCCATCCGACAAGGCTTCGATATCGCTGAAAATCGTCTCGTCTGAGACCGTATCCTTGTTCCATATCAGATACTGCTGCCTCATGTACCCTGCCAAAGACCTGAGCATGGCAGTCTTGGTCTCCCCGTCCTCCATACCGGCTATCAGGTCGATGATGCTTTCGATGTTGCGGCCATAATGCGCAGCACGTATGGGCTTTTTCCTGATCGGGATCATTGCGGGCGGAGCCGTGAACTTGTCCGGACTGGGCATAGGATATGGGGAATCCACATCAAGATTGAAGTCAGCTATTATAAAAAGGTGATCCCACAGTTTCTGTTCATAATTCTCCTGCAGATGGACCTGAGGATTGACTGTCTCCATGACCTTGATCACCGCACGCGCCTGCTCGTTGCGCTTCTCCCTGTCCGGTATCGAACGGAGGTATTCGACCATTTTCTGGACATTGCGTCCGTATTCCGGAAGTTTCAGACTCTTGCGTTCCGTATTGTACATCAGCCTGTAGCTGTTCTTTTCATCAAATTCCATATTCCCAGTTTTTCATGAATTGCAAAGATAGCAAGAATATGTCTTACTTCCATATTATCATCACGATATTTCCTGGACTTCATCCTGGACGACATACCATACGGCCGCTTCCACGTTCCTGTATCCCATCCTCCTGTAGAGATCCGCATATGCAGCCACCTGGACTGCATATTCATCCCGTCTGCGGCCGAACTTGTAGTCGATGATACGCACATTTCCGTCCGGAGACAGCTCCACGCGGTCCGGCCTGTGGACGGCACCGTCCGTATCTATGACATCAGTCTCGTTTCTTACCGACACCCGCTCCGAGAACCAGCCCCGGCCCCTGGCTGAGGCTATCCTTTCCGACAGCAGGGTACGGGCCTCTTCCGCACAGGACATATCAAGGGCACCGTCCGTAACGGCCCTGTCCACAGCACCGTCGAGGTCGCCAGGGATTTTCACTTCGGCGAGTATGTCATGAAGAACTATTCCTTTCAGCCTGCCCGATGTCGCGACCCCGGCTTCTCCGTCTCCCGAGAAAAAATCAGACGGTTTCCTGCCGAGCAGGAGGCGCGGCATGCCGTCTGCAGGATTGAGAGGCCATGAAGGATACGACGCGCCGACACCCGCCACATGATCCGCCTCCTTTCCGTCATTCCAGCCCATCGGAATATCCCCCATAGAAAACCTGACCTCATCCTCGCCCGCAATATGCTTCATACCGGCAAAGCATGCCGCATAATTATACAGGGCCTGTGAAAAATCCGTAAAGGACAGCCATTCTCCGGGACTGACAGAATCGAGGAACTTTGCGGAAGGCAGTCTGCCGATGATATGCATTCCCTTCCTTGCCCTTGTCAATGCCACATAAAGCACATTGACATTGTCAATATACTGTCTGAGCAGTTCTTCATGGTAATCGGAAGCAAAAACAGTATACTCGCTTTCCGCCGAGAGGATGACATCATATACGCTTCTGCATGCATCACCGAGAGGAGTGCCGGAAAGATCGGGAGAACACCAGTGCCTGCCGCTCCTGAAAAGGGTGACGCTCTCTGTAAACGGTACGATGACATACGGGAAATCAAGTCCTTTGGCCTTGTGTATCGTCATGACCCTTACCGAATCCCCGGCATCGGGCGACGAGATTGCGGGATCCATGTCCTCCCACTGTTTCAGGAAACCCCTCAACCCGTTACCGTTGACCCTTGCATAATCCGACACGCAATCGACAAAAGACTGGATATACAGAGTCTCGGCATCGAATATATCCTCATCCTTCGTCCGAAGCTCCCTCAACAGAGCTTCGCACAGGTCGACAAGAGAATGATATTCCTGAGGGACAGACACTTCCATATCGGATGCGACATAACCGCTGATACTGTCTGACGGATTGTCGATAAAGGACAGCAGCGACACCAGCCTGCGGACCGTCAGCGAAGACCTGACTTTAAGGGAATCATCGGTGACAACCCTCACGCCATTTGCAATCAGATACCCGGCAACGGATGCTCCGGCACTGTTGTTCCTCACGAGTACGGCGATATCCTTCAGTGAAGCTCCGTGAGATTGCAGTTCCGTTACAGACTCAAGGACTTTGGAAAGCTCCATATCCTTAGGACAGAATGTAAGGTCGACACTGCCCTGCTCATCGGAATGACATTTCTGTACTACATCGGCATATACGGATGAAATGACCCCCGGCACACCGTCCCGGGACACGGCGGCCCCGTACATCCTGTCCAGCTGTTCCGACACAGCACTGAAAAAGCCGTTGTTGAAGGACACTATACTGGCGCTGCTCCTGTAATTGGTGTCGAGGGTATCGACTTCCGTATCATGCAGCTGCCTCTGGAGTTCGGTCGCCAGAAGATTCCAGTCGGATCCGCGCCACCTGTAGATACTCTGCTTGACATCCCCCACCACAAGACAGTCATATCCCTTGCCCTGACTCTCTTTCAGCAGAGGAAGGAAATTCTCCCACTGTATCCTTGACGTGTCCTGAAATTCGTCAAGCAGGAAATTGTCATATCTCACACCTGTCTTTTCGTATATGAACGGTGCATCCGACCCTGCGATTATATCCTTCAGAATAGTATTCGAATCATCGATACTCAGGACATTCTTCTCTTTCAGAAGGGCATTGAATTCCCTGTACAGATCACCCGCTATGCCAAGTCCATACAACTGGTCACGTATAGCGACGGCCGTGCGGTAAAGGGTGTACGGCCTGTCAAAGAGGGCACAGAAATCATTCAGGGGACCTTCAAGGACAGGATATACGGATGCCTTCATGGACTTCGGCTTCGACTTTGCGAACCACAGTTCAGGATCCGATGCCTTCGACAGGAAACTGTCAGAAGGTCTGGCCACTACGGTCCCCCCACCGATATCACGATAATTGTATATAGCCGCGAGAAAGCGTCTGTTGAAATCCTCGGGCTTCATACCGGCTGCATGCACAATCTCCAACACCCGTCCGGCCGCATCCTGCACAGAAATCCCGAAATCCCTGATGATCTGTCTGCATCCTTTCCTGACTTTCAGCAGATTCTCCCTGGAATACGCCTCTTTCTCATCCACTCCGAACGCCTCGACCATGGTTCTGTGCTCGTCAGACTTGAGCCGGGATGCAATTTCCATAAGACCGGACTCAAGACTGTACCGGCCTCCCTGCTCGATCTGTTCCACAGCACTTTCCGTGAGCCATTGAAGTTTGTCAGCATCCTTTTCAGTCAAGGCATCCAGCAGTCTGTCGACACTTTCAGCAACAAGAGAATCCTTGTCGAGCTCCACCTGGTATGACGAAAACTGTCCTATCTCCCGCGAGAACGACTTGAGCGTCTGCTGGAAGAACCTGTCTATCGTACTGACAGAAAATGCACTGTAATCATGCAGAATATTACAGAGCAGTCCATCCGCTTCCTTCCGGAGCGTCTCATCGTCCGGGAACACGGAAGGCACGAAAAAATCATGATAGCCGGACAACTCCGGACTGTCAGCAAGGACAGAGAGCTCATGCATTATCCTGCTCTTCATTTCATCCGTCGCCTTGTTGGTAAACGTAACGGCAAGGATATGCCTGTATGCATACCTGTCCTTTTTCGCAAACAGCAGGGCTATATATTTCCTGGCGAGGTTGAATGTCTTTCCCGAACCCGCCGAAGCCTTCATTATCTGTATCATTTTCCGCAGATTTTTCTGAAATCACAATAGGAACAGGTCTTCGGATCATCCGTTCTCCTGAAAGGGACATCCGTATCCGCTATCTCATCCAGCAGCCTGGCAAGCCTCTCTTCCATCATGGAATAGAATTTTCCATCAAGGGGAACCACTTCCACCGGCTCCCTGAATATACGGGAAGTCTGATAGACCGAATTGCATACGGGCCCCGTGAATCCGTTTCTGCGCAGCAGCATATCATAGATGAAAAACTGGAGCGCAATCTTCGGCCTTGCCGAATTGTCTTCGCCGAAAACGGCATCCGCCACTTCTTCAGCATTCCCTTCATCTATGAAGATATCATCGTCGGAAACCTTTCCTGTCTTGTAATCGCAGACCCTAACCTGTCCGTCTCCGAGACTGTCTATCCTGTCCACATAGCCCGTGAAACGGAAACCGGCGAAATCGGCCGAATAACGTTTCTCGGTACCTATGATCTCGAATGCGCCGGCCCCTGACCTCCTGAGCAGTTCCAGATCCCGTTCTATCGTCTTCATCACATACCTTACAATGACATCCGCCACCACGAAATTCCTTCCCGTTATCTCCCTGGTATTTAGCTCGCTGCATATCAGGCTCCTCACCTTCCGTCTTATTTCCTCCTCCCTGCCGAGCCAGGATTCGAGATATGCGGCCGTCACCCTGTCCTGCATCCGGATCCCTTCCGGTCCGCCGCGCCTTCTGTCCATGACATCATCACGGGACATAGCCTCCTCCCCTGCAAATAACGCCCACATAAGATCATGATACACTGTACCGAACATACCGGCGTCGAGAGATTCCGAAACCTCTTCCGCCGCCTTCAGACCCTTTACCGTCCCGTAATAGAATCTGGCGGGACATGCAAGATAATTCTGCAGGGAAGTCGCAGACAGGCTTGTACTGCGTATCACCGCCACATCTTCAGGTGTTTTCTCTATGACCGGCCTTATCTCCGGACTGCCTATTCCGGAACCTGAAACATAACGGCTGACAGGCAGTCTGAAATGATACACCAACTGCCTGATGTACCGGCTCTCCTCTCCCGTATGCAGTCCTTCCGTCCTCGAATCGTATATCATCCATACATTTTCCGCCCTCTGTATCATCCTGTAGAAATAATATGCCCATACGGCATCCTGATACTCATACGTAGGAAGACCGAATCCTTTCCTCAGCTCAGCAGGAATAAAGGAAGAACTTACACTTCTTCTCGGGAAAGTGCCCTCATTCGCAGAGAGTATCACTATATTGCTGAAGTCCAAGGCTCTCGTCTCCAACGGCCCCATTATCTGAAGACCCTTGAGAGGTTCTCCCCTGAACGGGACTGTCTCCGGCCCGATGATCTGATCCAGCAGACGGATAAAAGTGGCGGGCATCACGGAAAGGCCGAAAGACGAAAGCCTCATGACATCGCAATAATATGCCCTGGCAAATTCCGACTCGACTGCCATACTGTCCGAACCGCTGAATTTCGAGGCGATGCCCGACACGGCTTCAAGCAGGTATTCCGCCAGTGCCCTGACCTGTCCTGCATCGGTCGACTTCTGATCCCTGACCACCGGTCTGAACAGCAGTTCAAGCAGGGGGCTTCCGATAAAATCGGACTGAGGGATATAAATCTTTTTTTCTTCCCTAATCCTGTCAACAGTTCCGAGGCTCTCCCTGTCCGCCACTTTCCGGAACAGTCCGCTGGAAAATACGGACCAGACCTGTCTGTAATAGAAGGCCCATTCCCCGTTCCTTTCCCTCATATGGAGCTGCATGGAAGCGATGTCCGACATCAATGCATATATTGCACTGGAAGACATTCCGTACCCCATGGTGACATTGATGTCCTCTATCTCGGGAGGAATGGTATTGAGAAGAGGGAGCAGGAGATGCTCGTCGGCAAGGACGACAGCGCAGTCGGCTCTGTTCCTTATTATGTCAGGCACCGCCTTTACCTGTCCTACGGAGGAAGGAACGCTCATCACGTTGACTGAAGGGACTCCGAGCCCTCCGGGATCCCAGCAGTATGCCTGCGGGAACTCGCGCACGTTGTCTTCCATAAAAAAGGAAGACTTGTTTCTCCTGTCTTTTATCATATCCCCGGAATAGTCCCAGCAGAATTCCGCAAGAGAGGCATCGCGCATCTTGCGCATCACGGTTTTCTCACACTCGTTCAACGCATTGAGCCCTGTAAACACGAACCGCGAAACTTCAGGGAACACTTCCGCAAGCACATCTGCGACTGACCTTTCCCGGAGCATGTGCACGGCTTTTCTGTATACCATTCCTTCATAGGCATGCCCTTTTTCCTCAAGAGCCTTTCCATAAGAAACATACAGAGGTTCAAGGATATTCCATATCTGCAGGAATCTTGCCTTGACATCAGGTCTGTCGGAGCCGATATCCGCGGTAATCCTTGAATTCCTTTCATTGAAATGGCTGACAAACCGTTCCACAGCCGCTCTCTGGACATCCGACAGATATGAATAGCTGTCCTGGATGGCCTTGTAATCCGACACATTGGTAAAAAGCCGGCGGGGATCTGCCAGATACTTGTCCGCATCATTGAAATCGCCGAGTATTATATCTCCCCAGAATATGAATTCATCCAGAGGTTCGGCTTTCGGATTCAATTTCCTGTAGGACTCATACAGAAGCAGAAGAAGCGTCACCCGGTCCGTAGGCCTGATCCCGTTCAGCATATAGAAGAAATCATTCTCGGTGACCATCACCGGAGACACGAGAGGCACATCTGTACCGGAACATGCAACGGTTTCCGCCAGATATTTCCGGAAGAAGACCATGGACCTCCTGTTCGGGAATATAAAACAGCTGCCGGGAATTTTCCCGTCCGCAAAATACCTGTCTGCTACCTGTTTCAGAAATGGTGTCATGGCTTTGTACATTTGTCCGGCAAATATAATGGATCATTGTGCCATTGTACGGCACAGACCGGAAAATTTAAAATTCAGTCGACTGACAAATTTACGGAAATTTTGGCTAAATTTGTAGAATTGTTCAATCACTAAAACTATATGCAATGGCAGATCTCAACAAAATCATTTCCGGGTTCGACGTAAAGGGAAGCATAGCCGGAGTTGCCCCGTTCGGTTCGGGACTAATCAACGACACATATAAGGTCACTACGGCAGGGCGGGAGTGTCCGGATTACATCCTGCAGAGAATAAACCATAACATATTTCAGGATGTGGATATGCTGCAGTCCAACATCGAGGCCGTGACAAGACATATCAGACACAAGCTGGAGGCTGCCGGAGAAACGGACATAGAACGGAAAGTGCTGCATTTCGTCAAGGCCGGGAACGGAAAGACCTACAGCCGGGACAGTGAAGGGAACTGGTGGCGGATGATGGTGTTCATACCGGGAGCACATACGTACGAGACCGTCAATCCTGAATATTCATACTGTGCGGGCAAGGCTTTCGGCAATTTCCAGTCGATGCTGTCCGACCTTGAGGAACCTCTGGGCGAGACCATTCCGAATTTTCACAATATGGAGTTCCGGCTCAGCCAGTTCCATGATGCCTTAAAGGCGGATGCAGCAGGTCGCGCCGCTGAAGTCAGACACTACATCACTGAAATCGAGAAACGTTCCGATGAAATGTGCAAGGCGGAACGGCTGCACAGGGAAGGCAGGCTTCCGAAACGGATCTGCCATTGCGACACGAAAGTGAACAACATGATGTTCGATGACAAAGGAGAAGTCCTTTGCGTCATCGATCTCGACACTGTCATGCCGAGCTATATCTTTTCGGATTACGGAGACTTCCTGCGGACAGGAGCGAACACGGCCGCCGAAGACGAGAAAGACCTCGGTAAAATCAATTTCAACATGGAGATATTCGAGGCCTTCACCAAGGGATATCTCGAATCGGCGAAGGCATTCCTTCTCCCGATAGAAATCGAGAACCTGCCCTATGCGGCCGCACTCTTCCCATACATGCAGTGCGTCAGATTCCTCACCGACTATCTGAACGGAGACACCTATTACAAGATCCAGTATCCAGAACATAACCTCGTACGGACGAAAGCACAGTTCAAGCTGCTCCAGAGCGTAGAAGAGCATAATGACCGGATGCGATCCTTCATAGACAGGACTTTGTCGAAAATGGCGAAATAAATTTGCAGAGAAGAAAATTTAAAGTATCTTTGCAGCGGAATAATTTAGAATTATTCAAAATTATTACATTTCTGTAAAACAACTCTAAAAGGATCATAAGATGAAGAAAAGATTCAGATGCCTCGTATGCGGATACATACATGAAGGCGACAGTGCGCCGGCAGAGTGCCCTATCTGCCATGCCGGAGCAGACAAGTTCGAAGAAATAGTTGAAAACGGGGATTCCCTCACATGGGCCGACGAGCACAGGCTCGGAACCGCCAAAGACGTGGATCCGGAAATACTTAAAGGACTGCGCGACCATTTCAACGGCGAATGCAGTGAGGTGGGCATGTATCTGGCAATGAGCCGTCAGGCAGACAGGGAAGGCTACCCGGAGATTGCAGAAGCATTCAAAAGGTACGCTTTCGAAGAGGCTGAACATGCAGCCCGCTTCGCAGAACTGCTCGGAGAATGCGTATGGGATACAAAGACCAATGTCGAGAGAAGAATGCTGGCAGAGCAGGGAGCATGCGAGGACAAGCTCCGCATCGCCAAACTTGCAAAGGCACAGAACCTCGATGCCATCCATGACACCGTGCATGAAATGTGCAAGGACGAAGCCCGTCACGGAGCGGGATTCCAGGGACTTTATAACCGCTACTTCAAGAAATAACTTCTTTTACTCAAAACGCAAAGGGGGCTGGCTCAAATTTGAGCCAGCCCCCTTTGCGTTACCTATATTATTAATGAGTTTAACTCATCAATTACTGCTCATCCGGTCCCTGGTCATCCGGCCCCTGATTCTGCGGTCCGGACTGAGGCCCCTGAGGACCTGCCTGCTGACCGCCCTGGGCAGCCTTTGCCATATCCTCTGAAGCGGCATGCCATGCATTGTTAAGCTGCTCGGTATATCTGTCGATGTCAGCTGCATTCTGACTCTTTACCGCTTCCTTGAGACTGCCGAGTGCCGTCTCGATCGCTCCTTTCTTGTCGGAAGGTATCTTGTCACCGTACTCTTTCAGGTTTTTCTCGGACTGGAAGCAAAGAGTATCCGCAGCATTGATCTTGTCCACGCGTTCGCGTTCGGCCTTGTCCGCAGCCTCATTGGCCTTGGCCTCATCACGCATTCTCTTGATTTCGTCCTCGCTAAGTCCGGAAGATGCCTCGATACGTATCTTCTGCTCCTTTCCTGTAGCCTTATCCTTTGCAGATACGTTCAGAATACCGTTTGCATCGATATCGAATGTGACTTCTATCTGAGGAATACCTCTCGGTGCCGGAGTGATGCCGTCCAGATGGAATGTACCGATGGTCTTGTTGTCCTTGGCCATCGGCCTTTCTCCCTGGAGGACATGTATCTCTACTGACGGCTGGTTGTCCGCTGCCGTCGAGAACACCTCGGACTTGCGTGTCGGTATGGTAGTGTTGGCGTCTATAAGCTTCGTCATCACACCGCCCAAAGTCTCGATACCGAGAGAAAGCGGAGTAACATCGAGCAGAAGGACATCCTTCACATCACCGGCGAGCACACCGCCCTGAATTGCGGCTCCGATAGCCACGACCTCATCCGGGTTGACACTCTTGTTAGGAGTCTTGCCGAAGAACTTCTCTACGATAGCCTGGATTGCAGGGATACGTGTAGACCCTCCCACGAGAAGCACCTCGTCAATCTCTGATGCCTGCAGACCTGCATCAGCAAGTGCCTTGCGGCACGGTTCTATTGTCTTCTGGATAAGATCATCGGCAAGCTGCTCGAACTTCGCCCTCGTCAGAGTCTTCACAAGATGCTTAGGAATACCGTCTACCGGCATGATATACGGAAGATTGATCTCTGTAGAAGTCTGGTTGGACAGTTCTATCTTCGCCTTCTCGGCTGCTTCCTTAAGTCTCTGGAGAGCCATCGGATCCTTTTTCAGGTCGATACCTCCGTTCTCTGATGCGAACTCCGAAGCCAGCCAGTCTATGATGACCTGATCGAAATCATCACCGCCGAGGTGGGTATCACCGTTGGTGGACTTTACTTCGAACACGCCGTCCCCGAGCTCCAGTATGGAGATATCGAATGTACCGCCACCGAGGTCGTACACTGCAATCTTCATGTTCTTGTCAGTCTTGTCAAGACCGTATGCAAGAGCAGCTGCAGTCGGCTCGTTGATGATACGCTTTACATCCAGCCCGGCTATCTTGCCGGCTTCCTTGGTTGCCTGACGCTGTGAATCAGAGAAGTATGCAGGCACTGTAATTACAGCTTCCGTAACCTCCTGTCCGAGATAATCCTCGGCTGTCTTCTTCATCTTCTGGAGAATCATCGCAGAAATCTCCTGCGGAGTATAGAGACGGCCGTCAATGTCCACACGCGGAGTATTGTTGTCGCCCTTCACGACCTTGTACGGCACTCTCCCGATCTCCTTCGTTACCTGGTCATAGGTCTCACCCATAAACCTCTTGATAGAGAATACTGTCTTGTGAGGATTGGTAATAGCCTGACGTTTTGCAGGATTACCTATCTTTCTCTCTCCCCCGTCTGTGAATGCCACAACGGAAGGAGTGGTCCTCTGTCCCTCATTGTTTATGATAACGGTCGGCTCGTTGCCTTCCATAACTGCCACGCATGAGTTCGTGGTTCCTAAGTCAATACCAATAATTTTTCCCATAATATTTATCTCCTTTTATTTCGTTTCTCCGCCTCGCAGCACCGCATCAGCGACTCTTGCGGGCAGTCCGGCCACCGGCCCTGAATGTTCCGGAAGACAGACGCGAAGCCATCTATCTAAAGCTGTGCCATTGGGAAAACACGGCCCCCGGTATGCCAAAATGTCAGAAATATTGGCAGATGATGTCAGAAATAGTATCTTTGCAGCCGTTATGGAATACAGAGAATTGACAAGCACCGAATATGGGGACATCGACTCACGCATCCTCTATGAAGACAATCATATCATTGTCATAAACAAGAAAGCGGGAGAGATCACACAAGGAGACAAGACGGGAGACGAGCCTTTGGGAGACACCCTGAAAGCATTCATAGCCCAAAGGGATGCCAAGCCTGGCAAAGTCTTCCTGGGCATTCCTCACAGAATAGACCGTCCCGTAAGCGGGATCGCCATGTTCGCCAAGACCTCCAAGGCCCTTGAACGGCTGAATGCCATGTTCCGTGACGGCGAAATCCATAAATTCTACTGGGCCCTCGTCGGCAGGGAGCCGGTTCCCTCCGAAGGAGAACTCGAAGACATGATATACCGGGTGGAAAAGCAGAACAAATCCTACATCTGCAAAGCCGGACAACGCAGGGCTGACGCAAAGCTCGCCAGACTCAGATACAGGGTCACAGGGAGGACCGACCGCTACTTTCTCGTAGAAGTACAGCTCCTGACAGGGCGGCACCATCAGATCAGATGCCAGCTTGCAGGCATCGGCTGCCCCATCAAGGGAGACCTCAAATACGGGGCACCCCGGTCCAACCCCGACGGAGGGATTTCCCTCCATGCCAGAAGAATAACCTTTATTCATCCCGTCAGGAAGGAAGAAATCACAATCGAAGCTCCTGTCCCATCCTCCTGGAAGGGTATTGACAGTATTCTCCTCAATGGAGGCACAAGACAGGATACTTCTAATAAATGACGAAATCCGAGACATTCTTGATACCCGGCAGTCCGAAATAGGCCGCCTCTATATCACCTTTCAGACAAACACGCCTGCCGACAAGCTCCGGATTCGTCACAAGATTAAGGGCATCCCTGACATCCCCGGACGGAAGCTGGACTGACATGCACGAGCCCTTTTCAGTGACCGAGCCTCTGGAGGCAATCGCAAGATTGGTCGCAGAGCCGAACGGCGGACTGAAAGATATGCCGGTTGAGGAAGAAGAAAGATCTCCTCCCACAATATATCCTGTCACCCACACATCATCTT
Organism: uncultured Bacteroidales bacterium; assembly: GCA_944322585.1. GTDB lineage: Bacteria > Bacteroidota > Bacteroidia > Bacteroidales > UBA932 > Cryptobacteroides. Next base: position 33,927 of record CALUPB010000014.1, read on the forward strand.
TCCCTATGCTTGTCTTTGCCTGTGAGACCGACATTGCATTCTCCGCGCTGTCCCCCTTGCCGGTTTCCCCGCCTATGACATATTCCTCATCGCTCCATATTCTCGTCGTATCAAGCTGGATAGTCATCCCGTCTTCAGCCGTCCCGGACACGGACGTGGCGACACCGATCCTGACTGTCAGTATTTCCCTCGGGCCGAGCATCCTTGTCATAAGGACATTCTCCTTGCCGGCATCCTTGAGTACGACAGATATGTTGCCCGGAAGAAAATATGCCACTCTCTTTTCGGAATAACCGTACATGAGCTGTCCGTCCTCCCCACGCACAAACAGCACTCCTTCCGGATAGGCTGTCAGGAAATCGGGATCAGTCTTCAGGACGATGCCTGAATTCAGCTGGGTGCATACCAGACTGACATCAAGAACTCCTCCGGCCGGAACCACGACGCACCGGTCATCTCCATACAGCGGAGAAGCGAACGCAGGACCGTCAAATTCTTCCGACCTGACACTTACAGTACAGTTTCCGGCAGGCACTGCGACCTTCTCTGGAGACTGGCCGTAAAGTCCTTTATATATGACAGTGTTTCCGGAGACAATCTCAAGGATAAAGTCATTTGTGTCAGGCATCTCTTCCCTGATCACTTTCGAGACGGCTTCCGCCGCCATCCCTTCAAACCTGAGACGCAGAATTCCATCGGCAGGCACATCGCCGCCCTTCGAACAGGACACTGTCATTGCTACAGAAGCAACCGCAAGGACAGCCGTAAGAAGATGTCCCGCCTTCATAACATTTTTGTTTCCCATATCATTCTCCTCTTTTCCGGTTAATATCAGCTGCAACTCCACCGGCAGCGGATACAAAATTATACTGCGTGGGAAAGACAGGCAATATGGCACAAGAAGGTTTTTCTGTTTTTGGGAATTATTTTTCCTTTTTCGGTAAATTTTGTCATGGAACCGGTCTCATTTGCTTTTTTTATGATATTTTTCAAGCATTGAAAATTTTATTGCATCCTCAGACAGAAAAGAATACAAAAAAACGGGGCAGAAACCGGAACGGTCCCACCCCGCTACTTACTTAACCTAAACTTAAACTATGAAAAACTTCACTGCAAAAATAGATATTTTTATCTATTCTGCAACATCCGCAATCCTGATTTTGGCATACTGCAGCAGCAGAATCTTCTCCCCGAAATCATCGAACTGAATTCTTGCCTTGAGATTCTCGGCCGTACCTGAAATCCCGATTATCTTCCCGTACCCGAAACGGTTGTGTTCGACCCTCTGCCCGGCCCGGAGCTGCAGAACAGGTGTAGGAACGAATTCAGCGTCGGGGACTCTTGCAGGAAGCGCCGCATTTGGTCTCCTGAACGGTGTCACTGACGGTTTCGGACTGCTGTCCCGGACAGGCGCCGACGGCCGCGGAGCCGGACCGGCATAATGCCGCTGCATGCCTGAGATGTCCTTTCTCCCGTATGGCTGTCCTGAGCCGTAAACCTGACGCTGACCGGTCTGAGGTGCTCTGCTCCTCCAGAAAGACGGAGCGACATCATCCGGATCCGGACCGTCCTCCTGCCCTGAAGGCAGAGGATTGGCGATGTACCGGCTGTCTATCTCCCTGATAAACCGGCTCGGAGGATTTGTTTCATGCTTGCCGTTACGCATTCTGGTATTGGCGAATGTCAGCACGACCGCTTTTTCCGCCCTTGTAACAGCGACATAGAACAGTCTGCGCTCCTCTTCGATATCATGTTCGGATGCCATATATCCCCCCGAGGGGAAAAGATTTTCTTCCAGACCGGCTATATATACATAAGGAAATTCCAGACCCTTGGAGGAATGCACCGTCATCAGGGCGATCCTGTTTGCTGCATCTTCTCCGGAATCCATATCTACGGCACTCAAGAGCGATATATTCTCAAGATATTCGTCAAGCGTCACAACCGGAAGATCCATATCGGCGATCTCCGCACCCTCCTCCACCGAACCGTCCGCCTGCATCTCCTCGAAATAATCATTGTGCCTCTCGTCCACATATGACTTGACGCTGTTGAGAAGCTCCTCGACATTCGCCGTCCGCGACTGTCCCTCTATACTGTTGTCCGACTTGAAAAAGGCGTAAAGCCCGGAAACCATCGCAAGTTCAGATGCCATGGCATATGCATCGGTCCCGGAAAGTCTTACAGTCATTCCCGTCATCATCCCGCAGAATTCCCGGATTTTTTTGATTGCGGCAGCTTTCAGCCCGTATGTTTCCAGATCGTCGGCAAAGGCTGCCTTCATAAGCGGACATCCATGATTGTGGGCAGCGGCTATAAGAGCTGCAAGGGAAGTGTCACCTATCCCTCTTGCAGGCCTGTTTACAATCCTGCGGAACGATTCATCATCATTCGGATTGACAACCAGCTTGAAATATGCCATCATGTCCTTGACTTCCGTCCGGTCGAAAAATGAATTCCCTGAATATATCATATACGGTAGATTCCTCTTCCTGAGGGCCTCTTCCAATGCCCGGGACTGGGAATTGGTCCTGTACAGTATCGCGAAATCCTGATACTGCGCATGGTCTTCCTGCATTCTCCTGACAATCGAAGACGCTATCAGCAATGCTTCCTCCTGCTCCGTATATGCCTGGACAAGCCTTATCTTCTCCCCTTCCTCCCCCATCGAGAAACATTTTTTCGGTATCCTTGCACTGTTTCTGGCTATCAGAGAATTGGCAGCGTCCACGATTACTTTTGTCGAACGGTAGTTCTGCTCCAGCCTGAAAATCTGCCTGTCCGGATAATCCTTCTGGAAATTGAGGATATTCTCTATCTTCGCCCCCCTGAATGCATATATCGACTGCGAATCGTCACCTACCACGCAGATATTGCGGTGCTTCTCCGCAAGTTTCTTGAGTATCAGGTACTGGGCATAGTTGGTGTCCTGATACTCGTCCACCATTATATAGTCGAACCTGCCGGACAGGTCGTCCAAAGCCTGGCCGTTATCCCTGAGCAGGATGTTCATGTTCAGCAGGATATCATCGAAATCCATTACCCCGGCCTGTCTGCATTTGGCGGAATACAGCCGGTAGATGTCAAATATGCGCGGCTTTTTCGCTGCCGCGTCGTTCTGGATGACGGTCTGGTTCCGGCCGTAGGCCTCTGCTGTGACCAGATTGTTCTTGGCCATGGAAATCCTCGAAAGGACATCCTTGGGCCTGTACACCTTGTCATCAAGCTGGAGCTCTTTCAGGCATGTCTTGATGGCTGAGACAGAATCGCTTGTATCATATATGGTGAATCCCGGCGGATATCCTATACTGTCGGCATATTCCCTCAGGAAGCGGATGAAGACCGAATGAAATGTACCCATCTGAAGGCGCCTCGCCTTCCTTGCCCCGACCATCACGGCTATCCTCTCCTTCATTTCGGATGCCGCCTTCTTTGTGAATGTCAGTGCGAGAATCCTCTCCGGATCTCCCCCCTGTTCAAGAATGTATGCGATCCTGCTCGTGAGGACCCTTGTCTTTCCCGAACCCGCTCCCGCCACTATGAGCACCGGTCCGTCCACACAGCTGACAGCACGTTTCTGTTCGCTGTTCAGCCCCTCTAAAATAGCACTCGTACCTTGTTCCATAATGAGCGCGAAGATACGCAAAATCTGGTGTATTTAAGAAAAAATTTTCGTATCTTCGCGGCGGTTTTCAGAAAATACTAAAAACGGTTTTATAATGTCAAACAACATTAATTTGAAACGCGGGCTGGATATCCCTATCTCCGGGGAAGCGGCCCAGAAGATCAAGAAGGCTGTCTCGCCTGACGTTGTTGCCGTTAAACCCACTGATTTCAGAGGGTTGCTCCCAAAACTTCTGGTAAAGGAAGGCGACAAGGTTCTGGCCGGCACACCTGTCCTGGCGGACAAGAAGTCTCCAGACATCGTCTTCGCATCTCCGGTAAGCGGAACGGTGGAAACGGTTGTCAGGGGAGAAAAGAGGAAACTCCTCGAAGTCCGAATAAAGGCAGACAAGACCCAGGAATATGTGGATTTCGGAGTCAGGAAAGTCAAGGAACTGTCCGCTGACGAAATCAAAGAGGCCCTGCTGAAAAGCGGTCTGTGGCCGGCTCTCATCCAGAGGCCTTACGGTGTGCTTGCGAGTCCGGAAATACGGCCGAAAGCCATCTTCGTATCCGCCTTCTCCACGGCACCTCTTGCAGCCGACACGGACTATGTCCTCAGGGATGAATTCGCGAACATCCAGACAGGCATCGACGCCCTCACCAAACTGACCGACGGAGGCGTACATGTCTCATTCGACTCCCGGAACTACAGCGGCACCCCGTTCCACAAGTTAGAGAATGTGATCCAGCACACGTTCACGGGAAAACATCCGGCCGGCAATGTCGGTATCCAGATACACCATATCTGTCCGATAAAGAAAGGAGATACAGTATGGACGGTATCACTGCTGATGCTTGCAGCCATAGGCAAGCTCTTCAACACGGGCAGATACGACATGACAAGGAAGATCGCCGTCACCGGGCCGAAAGCCATTGACCCGAGCTACGTTACAGGTCTTCCGGGAATGGCAGTCGCCGACTTGAAGGAATTCTACGACAACTCGGCTGAAGAACTGCGTTTCATCAGCGGCGATGTCCTCACCGGGACCAGTGTCGGAGAGGCCGGGTTCCTCGGTTTTTACGACAATCAGGTCACAATCATAAAGGAAGGCAGGGAATACGAGATGCTCGGATGGGCAAAGCCTTTGAGGTCCGGCCTTTTCAGTGCATCGCGTACATATTTTTCATGGCTTACCCCGAAAAAGAAATACGACATGGACACCAACCTCCATGGAGGGGTACGTGCATTCCTGATGAACGATGTCTACGGTAAAGTACTCCCTATGGATATTTTCCCGGTTTACCTTACCAAGGCCTGCATAGCAGGGGACATCGACAAGATGGAGAAATACGGCATCTATGAAGTTCTGGAGGAAGATCTCGCGCTCTGCGAATATGTCTGTCCTTCAAAAATCGACATACAGGCCATTATTTCCGACGGCATAAGCCTTATGATGAAAGAAATGGCATAAAGAAAGACAGGAAGCTATGAACGGATTAAGAAAATTGACAGACAAGATAAAGCCTGCCTTCGAGAAAGGCGGCAAGCTCGGATTCCTGCATTCGACTTTCGATGCTTTCGAGACATTCCTCTTCGTTCCGGATACGGTCACAAAACGCGGTGCGCATGTCAGGGACAGTGTCGATCTGAAGAGAATCCTCATAATAGTAGTCCTCGCCCTCCTTCCGGCCATGCTTTTCGGCATGTGGAACGTAGGGTACCAGCACAGCAATGCCTTCGGCCTCGGCTGGGGCTTCTGGAACATGTTCTGGTACGGACTTGTGAAAGTGATACCTCTCTATCTGGTATCCTACATCGTCGGACTCGGCATAGAGTTCATATCCGCACAGATCAAGGGACATGAGGTCAGCGAGGGATACCTCGTTTCCGGAATGCTCATCCCGCTTATTGTTCCGGTGGACGTACCTCTCTGGATGCTTGCGATTGCAGTCGCCTTTGCAGTCATCCTCGGCAAGGAAGTCTTCGGCGGAACCGGCATGAACATCTGGAACCCCGCACTCCTGTGCCGTGCATTCCTGTTCTTCTCCTACCCGAGCAAGATGTCGGGCGACACTGTATGGACAGGCGGTCTTGACAGATTCCTTTCCGAAGGTACTGCCTATGCCACTAACGGCCACGGCCTCGTGGATGCGTTTTCCGGTGCGACCCCTCTCGCATACAAATCCGTCGAGGGACTCCAGCAGGCCGGGACAAGTTTCATGGACCTTTTCATCGGTACCGTTCCAGGCTCTGTGGGAGAGACATCGGTAATCGCCATCCTGATAGGAGCTGTCATCCTTATCTGGACAGGCGTCGCAAGCTGGAAGATAATGCTTTCTTCAGTAGCAGGCGCCCTTGCGATAGGATACCTCGGCTTTGCATGCGGAGCGACCGACCTTCCGGGATATTACCAGCTGGTACTCGGCGGTTTCGCTTTCGGAACGGTCTTCATGGCCACCGATCCTGTGACATCGGCCCAGACCGAAACCGGTAAATGGATCTACGGATTCCTCGTCGGAGCACTGACAGTCACGGTAAGGATCTTCAATCCGGGATACGTGGAAGGGATGATGCTCGCCATCCTGCTGATGAATACATTCGCACCTCTGATCGACTATTACGTCATCGAAGGGTCAATCAGGAGAAGGGAGAAAAAAGTCAAAGTCGCTTAATATATATATAAGGTATGAATACTAACGGAAATTTATATACGGTAATATATTCGACCGTACTGGTTGTACTGGTCGCGGCGATTCTGTCTTTCGTTGCCATGTTCCTGCAGGACAAGCAGAACGAAAATGTCAAGCTCGAAACGATATCGAAGGTACTCTCTGCGGCTGTACAGTCCGACAAGAGCATCAAGATAGACGAGACCACCAATGTGCTTGAACTCTATGCATCCAAAATTACCGATGCCTTCTATGTGGACGGGAACGGCAAAAGGGTGAAAGACATGAATATGGGAAAGGAAAACCTCAACGACATAGAGGTGCCGACCACGTCAGACCTGAAGAAGCAGAACGACCTGCTGAAAAAGATCGCCGACGGGGATAAGGAACTTACAGACCGGCTCGAACTTCCTGTCTTCATATTCGATATCGCAGGAAATGAAATCAGGGTAATTCCTTGCTACGGAGCCGGACTGTGGGGTCCCGTGTGGGGATATATCGCAGTGGCTGCCGACGGCAGGACCATTGACGGTGCCATTTTCGACCATAAGGGAGAGACCCCCGGACTGGGATCCAAGATTGCGGAAGAACCGTTCTACGGATCATTCAAAGGCAAGACCTTCTCTTCCGGGGACGTTAAATTCTCAGTCCTGAAAGGAGACCAGTCAGGCAATCCCAATGCTGTGGATGCCATCAGCGGTGCGACTATCACATCGCAGGCAATCGGAAGAAGCATCAATCTTTGGGCTACATACTATACTCCATACCTTCAGACTGTTGCAGCTGCCTTCAATCAGGCTGCGGTTTCAGCTGCTGATGCAAACGAAGCCGGAGAGACAACCAATAATGAGGAGGAATAGGCAATGAAAGAGAAAATCAACTGGAAAGAAGTATTATTGCAGCCGATATTCAAAGGCAACCCTGTAACGGTCCTTGTACTCGGCATATGTTCCTCTTTAGCTGTAACCGTACAGCTTGAAGGGGCCATAGTGATGGGCATCTCTGTACTCATAGTCACCGGACTGTCCAGCTTCGTGGTCTCACTCATGAGGAATTCCATACCTAACCGTATCAGGATCATAGTACAGCTCGTTGTCGTGGCCCTTATGGTGATTCTTGTGGATCAGGTTCTGAAAGCATATATGTACAGTGTCAGCAAGGCTCTCTCTGTATATGTGGGGCTCATCATCACCAACTGTATAGTCATGGGACGTATAGAGGCATATGCTCTCGGCAACAAGCCGATACCATCCCTGCTCGACGGTCTTGCAAACGGTGCCGGATATGCACTTATTCTCATTGTAGTGGCTTTCATAAGGGAACTTCTGGGATCCGGGACACTGTTCGGAGTGCAGATAATCCCTCAGGCCCTCTACGAAGCAGGTTATGTCAACAATGGTCTCATAATACTGCCTCCTATGGCTCTTATCATTCTCGGACTCATTGTATGGGCACAGAGAAGCATACAGAAAGACCTGCAGGAAAAATAACATCAAACTCGAATCAAGATGGAATATATAAGTTTATTCGTTAAGTCAATCTTCGTTGACAACATGATATTCGCCTATTTCCTGGGAATGTGTTCCTATCTGGCGGTATCAAAGAATGTGAAGACAGCGACAGGTTTGGGTATTGCTGTTATCTTCGTGCTCCTCGTGACGCTTCCTATCAACTACCTGCTCAACGAACACGTGCTGAAAGCCGGTGCACTCAAATGGCTCGGTCCCAAATTCGCAAGCATCGACCTGAGTTTCCTCAGTTTCATCGTGTTCATCGCAGTAGTTGCGGCCATAACGCAGATAGTCGAAATGGTAGTGGAGAAATTCTCTCCATCCCTTTACTCGTCACTCGGTATCTTCCTTCCTCTCATTGCGGTCAACTGTGCAATTCTCGGAGGCTCGCTCTTCATGCAGGAAAGGGATTTCGTGAATGTAGGAGAAGCGACCGTATATGCACTCGGTTCCGGAATAGGCTGGGCTCTCGCGATAATGACCCTTGCCGCAATCAGGGAAAAGATGGCATATTCACAGATACCGGCAGGTCTGCGCGGACTCGGTATCACCTTTATAACCGTCGGCCTTATGGCGATATCATTCATGACATTTATGGGTATTCAACTTTAAGCTGGAGGGACTGCAATGAATTTATTATTTTCTACAATGATCATAGCGGTGATTGCAATAGTCGTAGTCACCGTAATCCTTGTGGCGCTCCTGCTTTTCGTCAAGATAAAGCTGACACCTGCAGGGAAAGTCAGGATCAACATCAACAACGGCACCAAAGAAATTGAGGTGACTCCGGGAAGCTCCCTGCTCGCCACACTTGCAGAGCAGAAGATTTTCCTGTCATCCGCCTGCGGAGGCAAGGGAAGCTGCGGACAGTGCAAATGCCAGGTACTTGAGGGAGGCGGAACAATACTTCCTACCGAGGTAGGCTTCTTCAACCGCAAGCAGATCAACAATCACTGGAGACTCGGCTGTCAGGTAAAGGTGAAGGAAGACATGAAGATCGCCGTTTCGGAATCCGCCCTGAGCGTAAAGAAATGGGAATGCGAAGTGGTTTCGAACCACAATGTCGCCACCTTCATCAAGGAATTCGTAGTCAAGCTCCCTGAAGGAGAACACCTGCACTTCAAGTCCGGAGGATACATCCAGATCGATGTCCCGGCATGCACCATCGATTACAGGAATATAGATGTGGATCCCGAATACCGTGCCGACTGGGAAAAGATGGGCGTATTCGACCTGAAGATGGTCAACACCGTACCGACAATCAGGGCATACAGTATGGCCTGCTACCCGGCAGAAGGCGACATCATCAAACTGAACGTGCGCATTGCCACACCTCCTGTAGACAGGGCCACCAAGAAATTCCTGCATGTCAATCCGGGCGTATGCTCTTCCTACATCTATTCGCTCAAGCCTGGAGACAAGGTGACTGTCTCAGGTCCTTACGGAGAATTCTTCATTCCGGACAACCTTCCTGATGATCAGGAGCTTATCTTCATCGGAGGTGGTGCAGGAATGGCTCCTATGAGAAGCCACATCATGCATCTGTTCAAGACGGAAAAAACCAACAAGAAAGTCAACTTCTTCTACGGGGCACGCAGCCTCAAAGAGGCTTTCTACCTCGAAGATTACCATGAGATAGAGAAAGAATTCCCTAACTTCCATTTCCACCTTGCACTTGACAGGCCGGATCCTGAAGCTGATGCAGCCGGAGTGAAGTATACGGCAGGCTTCGTGCACAATGTCCTCTATGAGACCTACCTCAAACAGCATGAGAATCCGGAGGATGCCCTCTATCTGATGTGCGGACCTCCTATGATGACCAAATCCGTTCTCGGTCTTCTGGACAGCCTCGGGGTTCCGTCGGAGAACATCCTGTTCGATGACTTCGGAGCGTAGAGCGACAATATCATCGGAACCGAAAGTTACAAAAAGCCAACTGATTCGCAATGCTTTCAGCATGAATCAGTTGGCTGATTTTATATTATTAACTGAATGTCCCTGTGGAATTACTGCTGGGCATAGCGCATCAGTATTTTCCTGATATGATCAGAGAATCTCTTGGCTCCGTCTGTCGTATCCTCAAATACTTCGGCAAGATTTTTATATTTCATAAGTTCCACAGCATTGTGCTCATTCCGGAAGATATTTCCGATGTATTCTTCATATGAATCATCCCCTGCATGTTCAAGTTCCGTTATTCTGTCGCACTGCATGATGATATCCGAAAAATTTTCCTTAAGATCGTCCATCAGAGAAATTATACGGATCATGGCCTCCGCCTCCATATCAATGTACTGGGCCAGATCCGCAATAGGCTGATCTATTTTTTCAGGCATATAGAGCATAATTGACTTGGCAGACGTATTGATCCTGTCAAGAAATACATCTATATCCATAGCAAGAATCTGAAGATCATCCCTGTCAATCGGGTACAGCAGAACTTCATAAAGGATTTCATAGAATTCCGCCAGAAGGGCATCGCCCTGGACCTCACACTGCTTGACTTCTTTCTCCAGTCTTGCCCACTCTGATCTTTCGGAAGTCCTCACTATACCGTACAATGCAGAGGACGCCTGTCTGCACAATGCAACCTGCTGGACAAAAATAGGCAGGAAATGGGATTTCGCCTTTGAGAACTTTCTCTGACGCCTGAATAATCTCATACATATTTTTCTTAGGTTGTCAAATTTATAAAGAAAATGTATACAAAAAGTGACAACGGCAGTAAAAAAGAGAAAAATAACAGTAAAAAAAAGAAAAAACCTCCATTCTACGCAATCCGGCTGTTGACGGATACAGTAATTATAGCAAGATTTGCAGAAAAAAGATGGACATGACATTCAGATATAAAGGCCGGAGACAAGCTCCTTCTACGCGCATTCGCGCCATCGCCTTACTCATTTCTATTTACAATATTCCGGCCTTTTTTACCGGATGCTCTTCAGACAGGGATATGTCTGAAGAGCAGTGCCGGTATTCAGTAACATTAAAGACCGTATCCGCAACCGGCGATAAGGGTTCAGGAGACGCGTCCAGGATTGTCCACAGCGACATATTCATCTTTAACGACGACGGGCTCAAGCGGCTCGACTCATACCAGAGATCATCCGGAGACGGTCCTGTAAAGGTCGCTTCCAGGACCGGCAGGAAAATCATGGCCGTAATAGCAAATTCATCCCTCAGTCCTCTGGAATGGAGGAAAATAAACTCTCTTGAAGGCCTCATGGAAGAAACCGCCATGCTCGAAAATGAAGACCCTGAACATCCTGTAATGAGCACAGTCATTGAAATCGATCCTGAACAGGAATATATGTACTATGCCGAACCGGAACGTCTTGTGTCCGAAATCAGGATAAATTCGATCCGCACCGATTTTCAGGGCAGGGAATATTACGGGGAACCGCTGACGGACGTCAAAATCTATCTGACCAATGTCAACGCTTCCTGCTGCATCATGAAACACGAAGACTTCAGACCCGAATCGATTGTCAATCCCGGGTTTCTCGACACTGAAGCCATGGGCCGGTTCCATGACAGCAGGATCGTATGCGCCGATGCGGTACCGGATATAGGCCGGTCTCCCGTCAATCCGGGCATCAGACTGTACTGCTACCCCAATGACAGCCTGGAAGAAACGCCCGGTTCGCCGTTCACGCGTCTCGTAATAGAAGGGAAAATAGCCGGATACACATACTGGTACCCTATTACTATAAACAGGGGCGATTTCGGGGCAATTACAGGAGGGGACGGCAACGGCATAGGAAGGAACATGTGCTACTCCTATGATATCACCATATTGAGAACAGGGACTCCGGATCCGGACATTCCGGTCGACAAGGATGATATCAGGATAGAATGCTCGATAGAGCCATGGCAGGAGAAAGGAAATGAAACAATAGCATTCTGATGTGATGGGAAACATGGCAGGGAAAAGACTTTACATAACAGGGCGCATAATACGACATGCCGCTATGGCCGGCATGACGGCTTTTTTCATTTCATGCGAAGGGTACACCGGCATTCCGGACATGCAGACGGATATCGTTATCTGTCCGGGTATACCTGGTACACGGTCGGAAGATCCGGACGAATACCTCATCACCGATGCCAACATATTCGTATTCAACACAGACGGTCTGTTGGAAGAACATCTGTATCTGAATGCCGCACAACTCTGCAGGACGGATGACGGCAGCTATACATATCCGCTGAAACTGCTCAAAGGCTGCGTGTATTCCGTCTATGTATGTACAAATACCGGCTTCAGCATCCCGTGCGGCACTCTTGAGGAACTTCTTGACTACAGATTCTACCTTGCCTATCCCGACGACTACAGAATCGGCATCCCGATGTCCGGAGAGAGGAAGGAATTCGAATTCACCGGGGAAGAGAAGATCCAGGTACAGCTCAGGAGGGCAATGGCCAAAATCTCGGTGCGCATAGACAGAAGCGGTCTTGACGAGGGCATAGAGTTCAATGTGACCAGGCTTCAGGTCGGGAACTGTCCGCGAAGCGTAAGACTGTTCGGTGAAAGCAGTGTCGAATACGACAACGGTTCCTATATTTCCGGATTCGAGAAAAGCGAAGGAGGCACCGATCCCCTCAACACGAATGAAACAGGACAGACAAGCGGAGAAGTGCACATGTTCATGTTCGAAAACCTACAGGGCCGTCCGTTAGGAGACATAGACAGTTATGAAGAAAAGGTGTTCAGGGAGGGGGACCCGTTAGAAAGAAGATGTTCGTACATAGAACTGGAAGCGGAATACATTTCATCGGACTATTATTCCGGACCGGGGAAAGGACTTGTCTACAGATTCTACCTCGGAGACAGTCCGTCGGACTTCAATGTGGAAAGGAACTGCCATTACCATATAACGGTAAGGCCGGAAGGAACAGGACTTGACGGAAACGGATGGAGGGTGGACAAATCCGGTCTGGAATACAGAGGCCCCGTATCGATGTCAGTATCGCCCGGCAACTATATACGCGGAAAAATCGGGGACAGGATACATATAAGGTGCGATATCGTGCCTTCACATACACCGCTCGACATAGGGAAAGAACATCTGGAATACGACAGGGAGAGAGGCATCTACGACTATGTCATCGATGATGACGGCAAAGGAGTCGAACTCATTCTGAAAGGCAGCGGCAGCGGACTGATTTACATCGAAGCCGGAGAACCTGTCAATGATGCCGCTCTTATCGTCGTGGAAGTCGACCTGCCATAAAGCGTGTTCCCGGCCTGCCCCTGCGGGCACAGCCTGTCACTGCCTGATATACTGAGCCGTAAAGGTATCTGCCTTCGCCAGATCTTCCGGAGTGCCCTCAAACACGATCCGCCCTCCGGCATCCCCCGCATCAGGGCCCAGATCAATCACCCAGTCGGCAGCCCTTATGACATCAGGATTATGTTCTACAACCACGATGGAATGCCCTTTGGCTATGAGTGCATCGAAAGATTTCAGCAGCTTCTCCACATCATAGAAATGCAGTCCTGTAGTAGGTTCGTCGAAAATGAACATGATCCGCTGTCTTTCGCCACGGGACTGTACTTCATTGAGAGACAGGAAATAGGCTAGTTTTATTCTCTGGCTCTCTCCTCCGGACAAGGTACTGCTGCTCTGTCCGAGCTTTATGTATGAAAGACCTACATCGGCAAGCGGCTGCAGTCTTTCCGCAATACGCCTTGCCGTCGGATCAGACTGACTGCCGAAGAAATCCATGGCCTCCTCCACACTCATGTTCAGAATATCATCTATATTCTTGCCCTTATACCTTACTTCAAGGATATCGGGTTTGAATCTCTTGCCGCCGCAGGCCTCGCACGTCATGGTGACATCTGCCATGAACTGCATTCCTATCCTGACGAAGCCCTCGCCCTGGCATTCCGGACATCTGCCACCGTCCATATTGAAGGAAAAGAATGACGGAGTATAGCCATTGAGCTTTGCATACTGCTGGTCTGAAAACAGTTTCCTTATGTCGTCATATACTTTCAGATAGGTGACGGCATTCGACCTGGAGCTCTTCCCTATCGGATTCTGATCCACGTATTCGACTGAAGAAATCCTGTCCAGATTGCCTCCCAGACCACGGAATGTTCCCGGAGCCGACCCTGTCTGATTGATATGCCTGAACAGGGCCGGATAAAGTATGTCGCCTACAAGCGAAGACTTGCCGCTGCCGCTGACACCCGTGACTACTGTAAGGACACCAAGCGGGAACCTGACATCAATGTCCTTCAGATTATGTTCCATGGCACCCTCGACTGTAATGGAATATGTCCATCCGTGCTTCGGACGGACATATCTTTTGCGGAGCCCGCCGAGATACTGCAGGGTAAGCGACCTGTCCACTGTCTCTTCCGGCACTTTGTCACCCGTTTTCCCGCAGAAAACCACCTCTCCTCCATCGATTCCTGCCTTAGGGCCTATATCTATCAGCATGTCGGCCGCTCTCATTATCTCCTCGTCATGCTCTACCACAACTACCGTATTGCCGATATCCCTCAAGCGTCTGAGTACATCTATCAGGCGGGCCGTGTCACGCGGGTGCAGTCCTATGCTCGGCTCATCAAGTATATACAGGGATCCGACAAGCGAGCTTCCGAGGGCTGTCACGAGATTTATCCTCTGGCTCTCACCTCCGGACAGGGTATTGGATGCCCGGTTAAGGGTCAGGTATGACAGTCCGACATCCTTGATATACTGGAGCCTGTCCGTCACTTCAGCGACTGCCTTGGAAACGATTTTCCTCTCATAGTCAGTAAGCTGCAGATTCCTGAAAAAGTCCAGCAGCTGCTCTACATTCATGCACAGCAGTTCGTGGATGTTCTTGCCTCCCACCTTGACATACAAAGCTTCTTTTCTCAGACGGCTGCCCCCGCACTCACGGCATACTGTTTTTCCGGAATAACGGCTCAGCATGTATTTGTACTGGATCTTATACTTGTTGGCCTCCACCCAGCGGAAGAACTCATTCAGCCCGATCAGGGAATCTTCCTCCGTATCCGCTTTCACCCCTTCCCATACAAGCCGTTTCTGCCCTTCAGTCAGGTTGTGCCACGGCTCGAATACCGGAATGCCGTAACGCGCTGCATTCCGCACCAGTTGATCCTTGAACCAGCCCATTTTCTCCCCCCTCCAGCAGGCAATCGCCCCGTCATAGATACTCCTGCTCTGATCCGGAACCACCAGTTCTTCGCTGATACCTATTATTTTTCCGAGACCTCCGCACACCGGACACGCACCGAGAGGGCTGTTGAAACTGAACATATATTCATCCGGCTGGCGGAACGTCATGCCGTCTGCTTCGAATCGACTGACGAACTGCTTCATGTCCGTGCCGGCACCGGCCCTGTCCCCGGACTGGCCATCCGGACTGTCTGCTGCCACAGCAGTGTTCTGCCCGGCTCCCGGATGCTCCGTATACACGTACATTGTCCCGTTGCCTCTGTCGAAAGCCGTCTGGACCGAAGAATGCAGCCTTGTCCGGAGGTCTTCCATAGCGGTTTCACCTGAAGTCCTGATATCAGGCATCCTGAGCCTGTCGACAAGGAGATACAGATTTTCCGGATAATCCCCTGTCTCAGCCTTTTTCATCACTTCCTCTATCCGCACAACCCGGTCCGTAAAGAACCGGGAATAACCGTCTTCCTTGAGACGAAGCATCAGTTCCACCTTGTCCGTCCTTGCCTTCCATCCGATATCCGCAAGCAGATATACTGCCGTGCCCTCCTTGAACGGGATGTCGGAGGAATCTCTGCCGGTTCCGACACCATTTCCTTCAGCCAGGGCGCCGCCCAGAATATATTCCATGACATCATTGACGTTGCGGCACTTGACCTCCTGCCCGGATACAGGTGAATATGTTCGGCCTATCCTGGCAAAGATAATCCTGAGATAGTCATATATCTCCGTGCTTGTGGCCACTGTGGAGCGGGGATTTCTCGTATTGACCTTCTGCTCTATAGCAATGGCAGGAGGAATCCCCTCTATAAGATCGACATCAGGCTTTGCCATTCTTCCGAGAAACTGCCTCGCATATGACGAAAGGCTCTCTGCAAAACGCCTCTGTCCTTCGGCAAACAGGGTATCGAAAGCAAGGGATGACTTTCCGGACCCCGATATGCCGGTTATGACCACAAACTTGCCTCTCGGGATAACTACAGAGACATTTTTAAGATTATTGACCCTCGCATTATGTATTATTATATTCCCCTCGTCTGACATATATCCGCTTTCAAAGTAACCTGCGAATTTACTAAAATCCAACAAGAAAATACGGAGAATCCGCAAAAAGGTCATAATAATCACGGTACTTTCCACGTGTCAAAGCAAGTTCCATTTTCAATATGGCAATGGAATCTATATCTGCAAGGGTAATGTTCCCCGTAAACAGAACTGTATCTTTTAATGGATTTCGGCATTCTGCTTTTGAAATATCCGGCAAAATGGATTCTATGTCAGCTGTTATACCTGTCATCGCATCCTTTCATTTAATTCACGGGTGCGTATTCTCTTCACATATGAATCCGGATTCTTTACACCGAAATAACAGCCGGCTATGAACCGGTTCAAATCTTTGTAGCGATTGTCCTGCAAAGCCATTGTCATGGCCCAGACTTTTTTGATTTCCTTTATCGGGTTGCAGGAAATGTAACAAAAATTTATCATGTCCGCTCAAAGTGCTGCCACAAGTTTACGGACATTTCTCAGACGTGCAGCAAATGATTTGTCATTTTTGGTCGTCTGCATATCGTAGTCGGACTGCAATCCCATAAGAATATGTGCCGGGATACCCAGCGCAGCCTCGCACAAAAGTGCGAATTTGGTATTTACAGGACGTTTGCAATTTACTATATCATTCAAGACAGTATATGAGACTCCCATATCGGCAGCAAGCTGTTTCTGGGATATATGCCTGCACTCAATCTCATCCCGCAAAAGTTCTCCAGGATGTGTCGGCTCGAACGGCTCGGTATTGTTTGCTATCATTTTCGGGTCTATCCCTTTGATTTCAATCATGGCTTGTATCATTTATAATGGTTGGAAATTCAATCATTGATATACTTATCGTATGATTTTACACTAGTGTCCCGTTAAGAGACTGCTAAAAGTTTATAATTGTTTTATTTTTAGTTAATTATAAAGGTTTTTTCTTGTACACGACTTGAATCGTAACTTTGGACTGACCATTTTATCTGTCAGCCTGTGTTCACAGGGAAAACCGTATTTGCTCAACTTGTGTCGCTCATACCTCTCAGAGACTTCAATATATGTGTCGCCAGATACAAGGGAGACTATCGTTCCAGGAACCTTTCCTGCTACGACCAGTTTCTCGTGATGTGCCTTGCGCAGTATGCTTCGAAGAACAGTCTTCGCGACATTGAGGCCAGCCTCATTGCAGTCGAGCATAAATTGTATCATAGCGGTATCAGTTACGCCGTTCCAAGAAACACTCTTGCCAAAGCAAATGAACAGAGGGACTGGCTGTTTGTTCTGCGCTCGGCTTCTGCGCAATTTAGCCTGGCGGCTACATATACTGTTCACGCCTCGGCAAGTCTTTCTCCGAAAGACCACTCCCTCTAAACCCCCTGCACCCCCTATCAGGGGGATTTCGCGACTGCCCGTCGCGGTCCCTCCGGGACTGGCTGTTTGTTCTGCGCCCGGCTTCTGCGTAATTTAGCCTGCGGCTACATATACGGTTCACGCCTCGGCATAACAAATAAATTTGTTCTGCGCTCGGCTTCTGCGTATATTTGTCCTTGTGGTGGGGGCGTATACTGCCTCGCCAGGGATTTGTTGTAAATTATGGAATCGTCTGAATTGAGCATTGTCACGAACCGGCTCATACTGCGGCCGTGGAGGGAATCCGATGCCGGATCATTGTACAAATATGCCAGAGACCCCGAGATAGGCCTGGCAGCAGGATGGCCGCCCCATACTTCCGTAGAAGACAGCCTGAATGTGATCCGTACGGTCTTTTCAGCCCCGGAGACCTATGCCGTGGTCCTGAAAGAGACAGGCGAGCCTGTCGGAAGTGCAGGGATAATGTCCGGAGATGGTCTGCACAGTGCGGAAATGAAGGCGGACGAGGGTGAAATCGGTTACTGGATAGGCAGGCCGTACTGGGGACTAGGCCTCATACCGGAGGCGGTGAGGTGTCTGCTGCGGCGGTGCACCTGGGCATGTCGGCGGTCTGGTGCGGTTATTATGACGGAAATGCCAAGTCCCGCCGCGTGATGGACAAATGCGGCTTCCGCTTCCACCACACCGAGGAAGGCAAGACCTCCCCTCTCGGCGACATACGCACCGAGCATTTCATGAGAATCACGGAAGAAGAATGGCGGGAGGACAGTGACAGATATGGATACCAGGATTGACGGCAGTATTTTGTCAGGAAAAATTGTCCTGCTGACAGGGGCAGGAGGCGGCATAGGACTTGAAGCCGCAAAGGCATTTGCAGAAATGGGGGCAAAAGTCCTCATCGCTGAAATTGACTGGGAAAAGGGAGAAAAGGCGGCAGAAGATATAACGGTAAAGTTCCCCGGCGCTGCGTTCTTCCTGCATACGGATTTGTCGGACGGGACGGCAGTAAGGAAATTGTGCGGAGATATACTTGCACGTTTCGGCTGTCCGGATATTATATTCAACAACGCTGCAGCCGTCATTACCGGAAAAATCGGAGAAGTGAGTATCGAAGACTGGGACTTGTGCTATGCGGTAAACCTGAAAGCCCCGGTCATGCTGACATCCTATTTCCTCGGAATGATGAAAGAAAGGGACAGCGTGAATAGCCGGACTTCTGTTCCGTACAATGTCCTTGAAAAACTGCAGCACTACTGGGAACATCAGCTGAAACTTCTTTCGGGTTTCGAAAAAGACGGGCAGAAATTCATGGAATACAGCCGGGAAATCCGTGGATGGATTGATGATATCAGGACTTTACTTGAAACAATTGATACGCGGAACTGAGTATGGAGAAGAAAACGTTGCAGACGGCAAAAGGCAGGATAGTATACTGGACATCCGGTCCGGATCAGTCTGGCGGGGATAAGGATACCGGAATCCGGATTGTCTTCCTGCCGGGATTGTCCGCTGACCGCCGGCTTTTCGAAAAACAGACGGAATATTTCAGCAAATCATGGAATTGCCTTGTCTGGGACCCTCCTGCACATGGAGAATCGAGACCGTTCAGCCTGAGTTTT
Source organism: uncultured Bacteroidales bacterium (assembly GCA_944322585.1). Taxonomy (GTDB): domain Bacteria; phylum Bacteroidota; class Bacteroidia; order Bacteroidales; family UBA932; genus Cryptobacteroides. The sequence continues at coordinate 52,929 of CALUPB010000014.1, forward strand.
ACCATGGATGACCTTGTCTCGTATCTGCGGCAGATACTTGAAAAGGAAGGCGGCGGCCCTTGCGTACTTGCAGGGCAATCTTTCGGAGGATATGTCGCGCAGGCGTTCATGTCCAGGTACAAAAGCCTTGTCAGAGGATTCATCTCCATAGATTCGGCCCCGCTCGACCGCAAATATTACTCGGCGGCCGAACTGTGGCTTCTGAAACATACATACCGGCTCTATATGTGCTTTCCATGGAAACTTTTGGTAAAATCCGGATCGTTCAGCTGCGCCGAGACGGAATACGGGCGCAAACTCATGAAAACAATGATGCTGTCCTACGGGAAAAAGGAATATTGCAGGCTTGCGGCAAGAGGATATCGCCTATTGGCAGACGCACTGTCCATGAAACACGACATCCCTGCCTGTCCCGTGCTGCTCATAAGCGGGAAGAAAGACAGGCAGATTACCAATATATACAATAGAAGATGGGCGGCAGGAGCAGGAAAATCGGTCCACTGGATCGAAGGTGCCGGACATAACTCGAACGCCGACAGGCCGGAGGAAATCAACAGGCTTATCGAAACTTTTCTGAATGAAATCACGTCTCCGGACGGGATACAAGAAAACGGCGGCCAGGAATACAGGATAAGGAGACTTGCGGAAAACGACATCCCGCAGATGCGGGAGCTGTTCCGCTCCACCGTTCTGTGCGTGAACTCAAGGGACTACACCGGTGAGGAATGTGAAGACTGGGCATCCTGCGGGGACAGTACGGAGCACTGGAAAAGGCTTATGGAAGAAAATGACTTTTTCGCGGCTATTGACAGCGGAGGGAATATCGTCGGTTTCTCGTCGATGAACACGAAAGGGCATCTGCATTCGCTTTTCGTCCACAAGGACCGGCAGGGAAAAGGCGTGGGTGCACGGCTGCTTGCGGAAGCCGAGAGGATGGCCATGGAATACAGGGCCGGGAAAATCACGGCCGAAGTCAGCATCACGGCCCGTCCGTTCTTCGAAAGACACGGCTACAAGGCGGTGAAGGAGCAGAAGGCAACGGCAAACAGGATGTACCTAACCAATTACGTTATGGAAAGGAGTGCAGGACAAGAATATTGCCTGTCAAGGCTGACAGATTTCAAACGCAACATACAGGACCGATGAACGCAAAGGACAATTCCAGGACATCTTTCGACCGCCAGGCGGCGGCATACGACATAGACAGGAATGGAAGCCACGCGCGGACCGTGTACAGGCCGGTACTCGATATGGACCCGGAGCAATTCTACAGGGAAGAGGCGGCATCACAGGCATCCTGCTGACTGCGGCATCGCTGATCCTCTATATGGCTGCGATAAAAGCCGATGGCAGACTCGGCAAAAAAGCCGGCCGTCTCCGTGCCCGGAAGAAAACCTGCGAAAACGAGTCGGCCTGTCTCCGCGGAGACTTTACGCCATTCGGGGACGGTGCAGAGTATATCGACCTCCGGCACGAATATTCATACGACCTCGACATCTTCGGGCCGGAATCCCTCTTCAACCGCATCAACAGGACGGTGACAAAAAAGGGAGAGGAAGCCCTGGCGGCACGGCTGGCAAACCTGCCGCCGTACGGGAAATCACCAGCAGGCGGCATCATTAAACAGTACGGGAAATCACAATTCTATCCGCAGTTTGACAGCGGACTTAACTTTACTCTTATTCAACGTAAAATAAGCTACATGATGAAAGAAGTAAATCCGAAAGAAACGCCCCGTGCATACGCATTCGAGATGTGGATGGACGCGCCCATGCCCATGGTCACGTTCTTCAAGACACTCGATGTCACCCGGCTCACCAGGCTCAGCAGACGCAGCGGCCTGAAGTTCAATATGCTGATGTGCTGGTGCATCGGACGTGCAGCAAGCCGCATCAAAGAGTTCCATATGCTTCCCGCAGGGCGGAAACTCATACAGTACGACAGCATCGCCGTCAACACGATTGTAGCTAATCGGGAGGGTGAAGTCAGCTCCTGCGATGTTCCATTCTCCGATAATTTGCAGCAGTTCAATGCCGATTATTTAAGATTGACGAAGCAAGTGGCCGAAAGCTGCCAAAATCATGATCTGACGGACAGTATGGTCATCGGCACTTCTGCCCTTGCACAATACGAGATAGACGGGGCGGTAGGCATGTACAGCGGTGTGTTCAACAATCCGTTCCTGATTTGGGGCAAATACAAGCGGCGTTTGTGGAAACGGACGCTCACCGTCTCATTCCAGTTCCACCATACGCAGATGGACGGCGCACATGCTGCCCGCTTTTTGGAAAACCTGCAGAAAAGAATCAGGGAACTCTATAAAACATTTACCGATGAACAATGAAATCATATCACTTCATTCCCATCCCGAATGGCGCATCCCAGCCGCACGGTGGTTCCAGGAGAAATGGGGAATACCCCTGGAGGAATACCTGACAAGCATTGACGAGTGCATTGAGGGAAGGGCGGCTGTCCCGCAATGGTACATTATGACAGATGGGGAGCGGATTATAGCCGGAGCCGGTGTGATAGCGAACGATTTCCATGACCGCAAGGACCTGACACCGAATGTCTGCGCCCTGTACGTCGAGCCGGAACTGCGCTGTCGCGGCATTGCCGGACAACTCTTGGCACATATCTGCAAGGATATGGCGGCGAAAGGCATCGGCACGCTTTACCTCATCACAGAACACACCTCGTTCTATGAACGCTACGGCTGGGAATACCTGTGCATGGTGCAGGGCGATGACGGGGAACAGATGCGGATGTATATATCACAGCACATACGTTCTTCGATGAGCACTGATAAAGGACGGTGAAGGAGCAGAAGGCGAAGCAAACAGGCTTCACCTGACAGATAACAGAATGGAGAAAGAATTGAACTACTGAAATATAAGCATTATGAAACCGATACGAGTCTGCCGGAGCTGCGGCTTGCCTATGTCCGGAGAATATATGTTCGGCACTCACGGAGACGGGCACCCGTGTTCAGAATATTGCAGGGATTGCTTTCAAAAAGGATTTTTCACAGCCGCTTCACTTATGGTGAATATGCAGTGCTCTTCGAGCTTTCTGGCTATTCCCCTGCCGACTCTCCGGAATCTGTCAGGGGCGGTGTGACCAGAGCTGCCTTCGGTATGACATCTTGTCCAGCCCTCTCTACGCATTCTACCGGAGCGTAGAAGGATTTGAGATCTATGGAAATGTATGGTCGCCCGCTTTCTGGCATGATGCGAAGTTTCAAATTTAGAAGGAGCCTGAAATTTTATCAATATAAAAAACTGTCTCTAAATTTCATGAGAGGGTCCCTGATTTTATGAAAAGTATAGGGGCTGCACAGGAAGACTCATCAACAATGGAGATTTAATATTCTATAATGCCACCTCCGCTTCTTACCCATATATAGGTAGGTCAAAAGGGGGAAATCCTTACATATTGCGATTGTCTGCCGCATATACGTGAAATACCTTTGTTGCCGTTTGTATAAACTGAAACACTATCAATGAAAAATCTTATTGCAGCAGCGGTGCTTGTAATTTTCAATATCATGTCAATTCATGCGCAGAACAGGATTTACGGGACCGTTACAGACAGGAACGGAGAGCCCCTTGCAGGAGTGAACGTACAGGTGAAAGGGACCGGAAACGGCACTGTTTCGGACAAGGACGGCAAATACTCGCTTGTCCTGAAAGAGGCTTCAGGGGGCAATACGGAAATAGTGTTTTCGTTCATTGGAATGGAGCATAAGACTGTCAGGGCAAAAGTTTCTGACGGGGGCGAGACAAGGATTGACGCGGTTCTGGAAGAAAGTTTCGACGAGATCGCCGGAGTCGAAGTGGTCGGAATCGGCGAGCGCAAGGAAATCCGCGATGTCAAGCAGCAGGGGGTGCCGGTATCTGTCATAGACGGCAGGATGCTGTCAGGCCGCGGCACTTCATTGAGCGAGGTGCTCAACCATCAGACGGGGGTGAAACTCCGCCAGACCGGAGGGGCAGGAAGTCAGACCAAGATAAATGTACGCGGACTGGAAGGCAACAGGGTGCAGATCTATATGGACGGATATGCCCTGAATACTCCTGACGGCAATTTTTCGATAAACGACATACCCCTCCAGTTCATCGACAGGATAGAGATATACAAGGGAATAGTGCCTGCTGAATTCGGAGGGGACGGGCTCGGAAGTGCAATAAATGTCGTCACGATAGATGCCGACAAGGATTTCTACGATGCCGGCTACCGCTATCAGAGTTACGGAGTCCATGACGCATCCGCAACGGTCAGACATTTTTTCAAAAGGTCCAAGGTGGCAATGACCCTTTACGCTTCAGGCATGTATGCGGAAAACGACTATACCATAGATTCTCCATACGAAGAAGGTCTGCGTATAAAACGGGACCACGACAGACTGAAAATGGTGAATTTCTCCGTCGGCCTCGACTTCATGGACAACTGGTTTGACAAGAGCGAAGTCGAACTGCTCGGCTACCTGAACAACAAACAGATACAGGGGATACAAAGTAATATACAGCATACATTTACACATGGGCAAACCTACGGGGCCAATGTCCATCTGGAAAAAACTGGGTTTTTCGCCGAAAACCTTGATATGAAATTCAACGGCGGCTATCTGTTCATCAATTCCGGACAGGTGGACACAAGTTCGGTACTGTACGATTTCCACGGAAATGAATATGTTAACAGTTCGGGAGGAGAAGTGGGAAGCATACCTAACCTTTCGGATGACTATACGCACGATGTCAGGTACAATCTGAACCTGAAATACCGGCTTCTGCCTGAAACGATGTCAGTCAACCTGAACAATGACTACAGAATCGTGTTCCAGAATTCAAGCGACCCGGTGGCGGGAGCATTTCTTGGCCGGGACCTGGACAATATGAAGGCCCGGGTGTCGGGGATGATCACTTCCTTTTCCGTTGAGAACAAATGGCTTAAAAAGAAACTGACCTCAGTGCTTACCGGAAGGCACTACTTCTATAAGATCAAGGGTGAAACCGTCGACCTCACGTTTCCAGGATCGGGGGACACGCCGCAGTTCACAGACCGCTCGGGGAACAATTTCGGGTACAGCCTCGCGCTGAAATATGATCTTCCGCACCATTGGCATCTCAAGGCCGCTTTCGAGCACAACTATCGTCTTCCACGCTCGGAGGAGCTGCTCGGGGACAGGATGAACGTGATGACCAACCCATCTCTCCTCCCTGAAAACGCCAACAACCTGAATCTCGGGACATATTATGACCATTATTACGGCAACGAGTCCAGGCTCCAGATCGAGATGAACGTGTATGCCATGAAAGTAAACAACATGATGTATTCCACGGCACAGTACAATTTTCTAAAATACGCCAATCTCGGGCAGGCGCTTCTGTACGGGGCGGATGCCGAAGTGAAATGGGATATAGACCGGCACTGGTTCGTATCGCTGAACGGGACATGGCAGAAATCGCTGGACAACTCAAAGTATGTACCCGGGACCAATACTGTCAGCCAGACTTACATGATGCAGCTTCCGCACATTCCGGTACTGTATTTCAACTGGATGGCCGATTACCGGAAAGACAACCTTTTCGGAGGACGGGGCCAATACACGAGAATATATTACGAAGGCGGATTTACCGGGCAGTATTATTATGGATTCGAACTGAGCAAGAAGCAGGACTACAAGATACCGGCAAGCTGCATACATACGATAGGTATAGAATACGGCATACTTGACAGAAAGATAATTTTCGGAGTGGAATGTCATAACGTGCTTGATTCGCCTGAAATGACAAATTTCAACTATCCTCTTGCAGGCAGGACACTGACGGCAAAGGTAAGGTTCACAACTCTGGAATGGTAGAAATATTCACTAACAATATTGTAATGAAGACAAGACATTTGATTATTGCGGCATGTGCCGTATCGGCACTGGCTGCATCCTGTGAAAAGACAGGAGGGGATGACAATGAAACGGTCCCTGGGAAGAGACCTGAAATCCTGGCTACAATCGACATGAGCCCCAAGGCATCCAACGGCTACCTGGTACCGGTCTATGACCTGGCTTCGGACGGGGCGTCCATGGATGAAGCCTATGAAGTCAAGACATCGAATTACGTCATTACCTACAACGACTGGGCATTCGTCGTCGAAGGGACCTCAGGAGGCAACATACGGAAATTCAATATAAACAATGACGGGACACTGTCCGAAGCGGGGCAGCTGACTGTCGATGGCGCAGGATACGGAGCGGCGCATCTTCTTGTAATCAGCGAGACCAAGGCATACGCTTCCGCAATGATCTCAAATAAGATAGTGATTTTCAACCCTTCCGACATGACGAAGACAGGAGAAATCGATCTTATGAAAGACGGAAGCACTGAATTTGTCGACACGGACAAAGGAGCAAAAACCCCGAACCCGCTCGGGATGTTCCTCCGCGACGGGAAAGTATATGTCGGACTCGGCCAGTTCATACAGATGCCTACAACGGTACAGGGGGCATACATGCTGATAATAGACGAAAAGACCGACACTCCGGAAAAAATGATTTCGGATGACCGTCTTACTTCCGCAACGGCAATCGGAGAAGGCGGGATGTTCATTGATGAAAACAATGACCTCTACATTCCGTGCTGGGGCTCGTATGGATTCGACTCTGCTCACCACAGCGGACTTTTACGTATAAAGTCCGGAGAGGACGTGTTCGACAGTGACTACTGCTTCGACATGTCTGAAATGACCTTCGATGGTGTGAAGGGAGGAAAATTCCAGTATGTGCTTACTTATCATTATGCAGGAGACGGGGAAATCTATTTCTTCGGCTACTGTCCTGCTTTTGCATCACAAAGCGCGAATACATTCTATGAAGACCATACGAACTACGCCATGAAAGGAGACCTATATGGGCGCACTGCTGAAGCGCTGCCTTTGCCACGGACGAATGCCATCAGCTGCGCAATAAACCATATCGGGGACGAAGTCCTGTTCGGCCTGACCACTGAAAGCAACGGCGTAGGGATTTTCAGCTATGACCGCAGGACCGGGGAATGCAGTGGTGCGCCTATAGTAAACATGCAAGGAACGATGCTCAAGATGCAGGTGCTGTAGGGCAGATCTTCCGGAACTCTACGGGAAAGGCGGGACAAGCGCCGGTATGGCGCGACGTCCCGTCTTTGCGTTTTATATACCCGGCATCTTTCAGGCGGCAAGCATTGACCACCGCCTGTCTGCTCTATTTGGTGAGATGACATTAATTCCGTAGTTTTGCAGACGGCATCACAGACACACAGCTAAAATGGATGAAATCATTTCACTTCATTCCAGTCCCGGCTGGCGCATTCCGGCAGCACGGTGATTCCAGGAGAAATGGGAAATTCCTCTGGAGGAATACCTTACAAGCATTGATGAGTGCATTGAGGGAAGGGCGGCTGTCCCACAATGGTACATTATGACAGATGGAGGACGGATCATAGCCGGAGCCGGTGTGATAGCGAATGACTTCCACGACCGCAAGGACCTGACACCGAATGTCTGCGCCCTGTACGTCGAGCCGGAACTGCGCTGTCGCGGCATTGCCGGACAACTCTTGGCACATATCTGCAAGGATATGGCGGCGAAAGGCATCGGCACGCTCTACCTCATCACGGAACACACCTCGTTCTACGAACGCTACGGCTGGAAATCCCTCTGCGTAGTTCAGGGCGATGACGGGGAACGGATGCGGATGTATAAAAAAGATACTTCGCTATGAGACAGCTGAAACTATACATAGCCACTTCGCTCGACGGCTACATTGCCACGGCAGATGGAAGCGTGGAATGGCTGGACGCTTACCAGTCCGATGAAGAAGATTACGGCTATCATCAGTTTTATGACTCGGTGGATACGTTGCTGATGGGCGGCAACACCTACCGTGCCATCCTCGGATTCGGCTGCGACTGGCCTTACGCCGGGAAACAGACGTGGGTGCTTTCACGCTCCATTCAAGAGGCAACTTCCGGGCAAGTCGGGATTATCAGCCACGATGCTCACTTATAAATTGTGCTGACAAACCGCTTGCCCGCATCGAAATTTCTCTACTCCGCTCGGACTCATAGTTTCCAACCGGAAATGCTTTCCTGTATTTCCCATAAATGAGCGTAAAGCCCTTGTTTCCGGAGCAGTTCATCGTGCGTGCCTTCTTCCTTTATCCGTCCGTTGTCCAAGACGATTATCCGGTCGGCATCCTTGATTGTTTTGAGCCTGTGGGCAATGGCAATGACGGTGCGTCCTTTAATCAAAGAGTCGATGGCTTTCTGCACCTCCACTTCATTTTCTGGGTCGAGCGAAGCGGTAGCTTCGTCCAGCAGGATGACTTGTGCGTCTTTCAGCATGGCACGGGCAATGGATATGCGCTGCTTTTCTCCTCCTGAAAGGGTACAACCTCCTTCGCCCACCATCGTGTCGTACCCTTGCGGCAAGCGCATGATAAAATCATGGCAACAGGCTTTCCTGGCTGCGGCGATGATTTCCTCGTCTGTCGCGTCTGTCTTACCGAAACGGATGTTGTTGCGTATCGTGTCCTGAAACAGATAGACATCCTGAAATACCATGGAGATATGGCTCATCAGGCTTTCGGGATTTATCTCGTTCATCGGAACACCATTGAAATAAATATGCCCTTTCTGCGGGTCATAGAAGCGGGCGCAAAGTTTCATCAGCGTACTTTTTCCGCTTCCCGACGGGCCGACAAGAGCTGTCAGTGAGTTGTTGGGAAGCGTTACGGTTACATCGTGCAGCACTTCTTTATCTTGATAAGCGAACGATACGTGTTCAAACCGAATGTCACCTGCCGCCGGAGATTGCCTTTCCCCTTTCATTTCCGGCTCATTCATCAAGGTAAGGATACGCCCTCCGGCAATGGAAAAGTACCGGAACTCGGTGAAATTGGTCAGGGCGGAAGTCAGCGGGTCGAACACACGCGAGCCGACCACGAGGAACAGCACGAATACAAGGATGGAAAGTTCTCCTCCCAACAGAAGATAAGTTCCGCACAGCACCATCAGAGTCAGTCCGGCACGTACCAATGTAATGCTCAACAAGACGAAGGGGCCTAACAGGGCTTCCTGACGGATGCAGGCACGGCGAAGCTGGGCAAAAGCATCGCGCAACCGGACGAAACGGTCACCCAACAGGTTGTAGGCTTTCATCACGCGGATGCCCTGCAAGTATTCCTCCAACCGGTTTCCTGCATTTATCTTCGCTTGGATTTGCCTGCCGCTCAACTTCCGCTGCACACCGGTACTTGCCCACAGGACAAGCATGGCAAGCGGCAAGGCGGCAAACATGCAGACCGCCATCCTCCAGTCTATCCATATCAATGAGGCAAAAGCCAGTACGGGCATTACCACTGCGCCCATCAGTTGGGGCAGGTGGTGCGAGATGCCGGTTTCTGCCATCATGAAGTCCGTAATCAGCATGGAGGACAAATCACCGGGGTCGCGCCTTGATAGGAAACCCAATGAAAGTTTCCGCAGATGTTCTGCCAGCGACAAACGCCCGGAAGCACTCATTTCGTATGCTCCCCTGAAATTGGCTCGGTAAGATGCCCGTTCCGCCAAAGCCATGACCAGCATATAAGCAGCCATAACGCCGAATATCCACCACAAGCGGGTCGTGTCGAGCGGCTGTCCGCTTCCGTCAAATGCATTGAAGATGATGCGTATCGCTTCTATGGAAAGGCAAAACGGCACGATATTCACCAAATTGGCAAGCATGGTGTAACCCACAGGCTTGTAAAGCCGTTCGGTATGTCCTATTGTAATGTTTTTGATTGCATTCATATCTTGTTTTCCTTTTTAGTTTTTGTTCAATGTCCAATGGTATGCGCTCGTATAGGCATCCCACATATTTTTATATATGCCCTCGGTCACGGACAGGTGTTCATGCTTTCCGCACTGCACGATGCGCCCTTCTTTCAAAACGACAATCTGATGAGCGGAAATGACGGACGAAAGGCGATGAGCAATCACGATGACCGTCTTGTCCTTTATCAGCGACTGTAAAGCCATCTGCATTTTATGCTCGTTTTCAGGGTCGGCGAAAGCTGTCGCTTCGTCCAGTACCAGTATCGGCGCATTCTTCAATATGGCACGGGCCACACATATCCGTTGGGCTTCGCCGCCGGACAAGAACACCCCTTTGTCGCCTATACGTGTTTCATAACCTTGCGGCAGACGCTCTATGAAGTCGTGGCATTGGGCAGCTTTCGCGGCGGCTATCACCTTTTCTTTCGTAGCATCAGGAGAGCCGACAGCAATGTTCTCATAAAGCGTGTCGTAGAAAAGAAAAGTGTCTTGAAACACGAATGAAACCATGTCCATCAGCTTTGCAGTAGCTATCTGACGTATATCCACACCACCTATGCAGATTTCCCCTTGCTCCACATCCCAGAACCGTGGTATCAGGTTGGCAACCGTTGATTTGCCGCTTCCCGACGGGCCGACAAGGGCGGTTATCTTTCCTTGTGGCGCGACAAAGCTGACATCGCGCAGGGCTTCCGTCCGTGTTCCCTGTTCCGTGTTTTCGTAGGAAAATGACACCTGCCGGAACTCTACATCATAAGCCACAGGCACTTGCGGATGTTCCGGCTCCGGCACAGGCCTCTTTTCCAATATGCGGTCAATACGGTTTACCCCTTCGTTGATGTCGCGCGTATTCCCTCCTAAAAAAGTCAGTTTGTAAACGGGCGAAGCCATACCCGGTCCCATGATGATAAAAAACAGCCACACCACAGCCAATGAGAGTGATTGCGGACTGGCTTGCAACAGCAGAATACCCATAGGAAGAATAAACGTAACCATCGAATTAAGCAAGACGGTAAATGCTATCATACCGTTCTGATATGTGTCACAGCATTTCAAGGCGAATGTCTTGTACGCCTGAATCTCGGCATTGAACTGACGGAACGAACGGACGCTTTG
>CALUPB010000015.1 GCA_944322585.1 uncultured Bacteroidales bacterium
CCCTATCAGGGGGATTTCGCGACTGCCCGTCGCGGTCCCTGCGGGACGTTTTATTTGCATTGCTCTCGGCTTCTGCGTATATTTGCCTGTCATTAGTGCAGATAATATAAGATATGCGTAGATTTTTAATCGGTGCCCTGTTCCTCCTGTGTGCCGGGATGGCAGTGGCGAAAACACAGGCGGATACGGTGAGGATCCTGGCGATCGGCAACAGTTTTTCCCAGGATGCGATAGAACAGAATCTCTATGAACTGGCTCGGGAGGCCGGTATTCCGGTAATCATAGGCAATGCCTATATCGGCGGTTGCTCCATTGAGAGACATGTGATGAATTCGCGTACTGACAAAGCCGAGTATGCCTACAGGAAAATAGGCAAGGGCGGCAGCGGGATAAAGAAAGAATATCGCGACAGGACGCTTGCGCAGATTATTGCCGACGAGCAGTGGGACTATGTGAGCCTCCAGCAGGCAAGTCCGTTTTCCGGGATGTATGAGACTTATGAGAAATGGCTTCCGGAACTTTATTCATATGTGAAGGCGCGTGTACCTTCCGATGCGAAGTTCATGCTTCACCAGACATGGGCCTATGCTGCTGGGGCATCCCATACCGGCTTCCGGAACTATGACAATGACCAGATGAATATGTACAGGGCCATAGTCGAAGCCAATGAACGGGCGGCCAAACTCATAGGGGTAAAGATCATTGTCCCTTCCGGAACTGCAATACAGAATGCACGGACGTCATTCATCGGTGACAATATGAACAGGGACGGATATCATCTTGACCTGCTTTGGGGCAGGTATACGGCTGCGTGCACATGGTTCGAGAAACTGTTCGGGCACGTGTACGGCAATGCGTGGGCACCGCAGGGCCTGACTCCGGACTATGTGGAAGTGGCCCAGTTCGCGGCGAAAGAGGCGGTCCGTCACCCGGATACTGTTACGGAAATAGACGTGGAGGAGCTGCCGGTAGTCTACAGGGATGCTTCGGCTCCGATAGATGAGCGTGTGGAGGATCTGCTTTCCCGTATGACTTTGGCGGAAAAGGTATATCAGTTGAACCAGTATGTGCTGGGGCAGAACGACAATGTGAACAATATAGGCGAGACAGTAAGTAAATATCCCGGCGAGATCGGATCTCTCATATATTTCGGTGAGAACGCATCGTTAAGAAACGCAATGCAAAAGGAGGCCATGGAGAATACACGTCTCGGGATACCGATACTGTTCGGGTTTGATGTGATACACGGTTTCCGGACCGTATATCCGATTCCTCTTGCACAGGCTGCTTCCTGGAATCCTGTCCTTGCAGGCAAGGCTGCCAGGGTGGCGGCCACCGAGGCGTATTCTGCCGGAATAGACTGGACATTCTCTCCTATGGTGGACATTGCCCGCGACCCCCGGTGGGGACGTATGGCCGAAGGGTACGGTGAGGATCCTTTCCTCTGTTCCGAATTTTCTTCAGCCACGGTGAAGGCATATCAGGGAGACGACCTTTCGGCAGAAAACAATATTGCAGCATGTCTGAAGCATTATGTTGGATACGGAGCATCGGAAGCCGGACGGGATTATGTCCCTACAGAGATTTCCCGACAGACCCTGTGGGATACCTATCTGCCGTCTTTCAAGGCCGGAGTCGAGGCTGGGGCCGTTACCCTTATGAGTTCTTTCAACAATATCAGCGGTACTCCCGGCTCTGCAAACCATTATACCATGACTGAAGTACTTAAGGAGAAGTGGTCTCATGACGGATTTGTGGTAGCGGACTGGAATGCCGTAGATCAACTTATCAATCAGGGACTTGCTTCTGACAGGAAAGAGGCGGCGATGTATGCTTTCAACGCCGGGCTGGATATGGACATGGTGGATGACTGCTATCAGCAGCATCTTGCGGAACTTGTGTCCGAAGGCAAGGTGACAATGGACAGGGTGGACGATGCTGTCAGACGTGTCCTGAAAGTAAAGTTCATGCTCGGGCTGTTCGACAGACCGTACACTGAAGAAAAGCCTGAAAGCGAATGGAGCCTTCTTCCTGAAAGTCTTGAGACAGTGGAGCAGCTTGCCCAGGAGACCATGGTGCTCCTGAAGAATGACAGCGGTGTCCTTCCTCTGAAGCCGGATGTTTCCAGGATTGCCCTGATAGGTCCCATGGCCAAGACTCAGGAGCATCTTCTCGGCTCATGGTCCGGTAAAGGCCGGGCAGAGGATGTGACAAGCATATATGCCGGACTTGCCGGGATCCTGCCGCAGACACAACTGATATATGCACAAGGATGCGGTTTCGACGGAGACGACATGTCAGGCTTTGCTGAAGCGGTTGCAGCGGCGGACTCTGCCGACATCGTGATTCTCTGTCTCGGGGAAAAACGCAACTGGAGCGGGGAGAATGCGTCGAGGTCTACGGTAGCCTTGCCGTTGATTCAGGAGAAACTTCTTGAAGCAGTAAAGACTGTCGGCAAGCCTGTTGTCGTGCTTCTTTCCAACGGACGGGCACTCGACCTTACCAGGATTGCTCCGGTGGCGGATGCTGTCCTTGAAATCTGGCAGCCGGGAGTAAGGGCCGGGCAGGCTGTAGCAGGCATCCTTACCGGGAAATACAATCCTTCAGGCAAGCTGCCTGTCACTTTCCCTTACACTACGGGACAGATACCGATATATTACAATCACCGCAACAGCGGGCGTCGCGGTACTCAGGGGCTGTACCAGGATATCCAGAGCACTCCGATGTATGAATTCGGCTACGGCCTCAGCTATACGGACTTCGAGTACGGTCCTCTGACAGTAAGTGTTATGGAAGCAGATGATGCCGGAGCTGGCGTGTCTTCTTCGGCTTCCCCGGAAGCAGCGTCTTCCAGTACTTCTTTGTCTGGGACGGTTTCTTCAGAGTCTTCTTCATCCGGGGCGGCTTCATTTGTGACTTCTTCCGACGGTACCGGAGAGGACAATGTGCTGCATTTCACTCGCGAGCAGAAGCTGACAGCTACCGTGACAGTCACGAATACCGGTGACAGGGATGGCAAGGAAGTCGTGCAGTGGTATATCTGCGACCCTTACAGCTACATTACCAGGCCTGTGAAAGAGCTGAAACATTTCGAGAAACAGCTTATAAAGGCGGGCGAGAGTCGTACATTCACTTTCGAGATTGATCCGGTGCGCGACCTCGGTTTTGTGGACAGCGAGGGCAATCCTTTCCTTGAAGCGGGTGACTATTACATTATTGTGAACAATCAGAAAGTCCGGCTGCACCTCGACTGAGAAACTGTTTTAATTTATCGAGCCCGGAGTTCGGAATGAGTGATTTCGACAAATATATCCGGCAAGTCTTCCCGGACCGTCAAGCGAATGACCCCTTCTCTGATAGAGCGTGGCTTGCTGGAACGGGAAAAGGAACGGGAAATGGGTTGTCAAAAATATAGATTCGGATCGCTGAATTCCCATTTATGAGACAAGGTTCCGCGGACATCCGGTGCACCAGGACATGAAGCTTTTGTCGACTTGGCTGTTCGACAGTTGATTGTACCTGAATTTCAGGTGTAATGCAGTTATGCACATTTGGGAATGAAGTTTTTGCTGAATTGGCTGTACTACAGTTGATTATGTCTGAGTGCGAATCCCAAGTTAAATGAGATTGTAAAGTGCGAAGATGTAAGGGATGAGTGCTGCCACCTGATTGCGTTTGAGTGTGAATTCCCGGGTAACGCAATTAAGCACACCTGGAAATGACCATTCGTTTTAGTTGGCTGACGTATAATTGGTTATGTTAAAATGTGCATTCCAGGTGTAACACAATTGCGCACACCTGGAATGCTCGGAGTGCACCGCACGGCTCCCTGACCCGGATTCCTCCTTCCTGGTGTGCCATGAACTGTGACACCTGGAACTGACCAATCTTTGTAATCCGCAACAATTCACGCAATTATGTCTATTGCTTAATTCCAGGTGTGCATCAATCTGTGAGCAACTTCCAGAAGAGGAACACTACCATACTATAGCAGTATAATGGGATGGGTGTGCCAGGTCTGTCAAAATCATGCAGACCTGGAACGGTGACCTGCCTTGGAGTGGCCTCTGACGGGGATGGATGTTCCCGGTCTGTCAAAGTCGTGCAGACCTGGAACGGTGATCGGCCTTGGAGCTGCCTCCAGCATGGGTAGGTGTGCCAGGTCTGTCAAAATCATGCAGACCTGGAACGGTGACCTGCCTTGGAGTGGCCTCTGACGGGGATGGATGTTCCCGGTCTGTCAAAGTCGCGCAGACCTGGAACGGTGGTATGCCTTGGAGTGGCTTCTAACAGGTACGGGTGTGCCAGGTCTGTCAGAACCGTGCAGACCTGGAACGGTGGTATGCCTTGGAGTGGCTTCTAACAGGTACGGGTGTGCCAGGTTTGTCGGAAACGCGTAGACCTGGAACGGTGGTATGCCTTGGAGTGGTCTCTGACGGGGATGGGTGTGCCAAGTCTGTCGAAATCATACAGACCTGGAACGCTGGGATGAAGGATACTGTCCTTTAATAGGGATAAGAGACTGCGGGGATTGCGCAGTGAAGATGCCGCTTGATAAAGGGAAAACCGGATACGGAATCATGCATGTCCGTGCATGAATGCAACCATGTCTTGGGAACCGGGAAGTTTTGCTATCTTTGCAGAAACAAAATTGATTTGAAATGAAAAGATTATCTTTATTGCTCCTGCCTTTGTGCGCGTCTCTGTGCTCGTGCACGAAAGAAGAGGCCATGGAGACCCTTACAGACAGGGTTTTCGACCGGGCGGCAGAACAGCTTGTACTTCTGGACAAAAATCTTGAAGAAGGAGAATGTCCGCGTTATGCGGATGCGGACGGGAAACTTGTGACTTCCGACATCTGGTGGTGGTGTTCCGGATTCTATCCAGGCTCCCTGTGGCTTGTATATGAGTATACCGGAAATGAGGACATCAGGGCCCTTGCGGAGAAACATACCGTGATATTGGATACATTGCAGTTCAGGACGAATGACCATGATGTCGGTTTTCAGTTGAACTGCAGCTACGGCAATGCATTGAGGCTGACCGGGAATCAGAACTATGTCGGGGTGCTGTGCAACGGTGCCCGGTCACTTGCAACGCGTTTCAATCCGGCGGTGGGATGTACCCGCAGCTGGGATCCTGCTCCGGACCATATCGCAGCATGGAAATTCCCCGTCATTATCGACAATATGATGAATCTGGAACTTCTTCTCAAAGGCGCGGAACTTTCGGAAGAAGATTCTTTGAGACAGGTCGCCGAAAGCCATGCGATGACGACGATGAAGAACCATTACAGGTCGGATGGAAGCTGTTTCCATCTTGTGGATTACGACCCGGAGACCGGAGCCGTGCTGAGACAGCAGACCGTCCAGGGTTTTGCCGACTGGTCAGCATGGGCCCGCGGGCAGGCCTGGGGGCTGTACGGCTATACAATGATGTACCAATACACAGGCAAGGATGTGTATCTTGCACAGGCGGAGAAGATTGCTGACTACCTCATCCCGCGTCTGCCTGAGGACGGAGTGCCTTACTGGGACTTCGATTCGGATCTCGTCCCGGATGACCTGCGGGATGTATCGGCAGGGGCCATTATGGCAAGTGCACTCGTACGGCTCAGTGCATATGCTCCGGAGGAGAAGGCGGCAGGATATCTCGGAACAGCGGAAAGGATTATCCGGACTCTCGCTTCGGATGAGTATCTTGCGCAGCCAGGGGAGCAGTGCGGTTTCCTGTTGAAACACAGTGTGGGCAACAAGCCGGGCAATGTCGAGGTGGATGTGCCTCTGACTTATGCGGACTATTATTTTTTAGAGGCATTGTTGAGGTACAGGGAAATACCTCATAAAATTTATAATGACAAAAATTAAAGCAGCTTCTAAATGAGAAGTATGATGTTTATGGCGGTCTTTACCGCTGCGTGTTATATGTCTGCGGTGTCTCTGTCCGGTGCCGTGGCGGGAGATTACCGGCTCTGTGCCGGATCCGGAGAGCGGATTTCAGGTGAGCCTGCCTGTTTCGGGGATGGATCGGGGACGGAGACAGGCAATGCCTGGGAATCGACTTTCGGAGCGGCTGCCAATGGCGATAACCTGACTCCCGAGGTGGTTGCCGGGACCGAGGAATGGATTTCAGGTATGCCTGCCCGTACCGTGGATGGATCGTTAACGGAGACAGCTGATGCCGGGAAAACGGAGACCGGAGCGGCTGTTGATGCCGGGAAAACGGAGACCGGAGCGGCTGTTGATGCCGGGAAAACGGACTCCGGGATGTCTGTCAATGCCGGGGAAACAATTACGGTGACGGACGGCAGTACAGAAGCATCCACCGCAGTCAGTGCTGAAGACGTTCCGGACAAAGTCGTCATAACGGGTGCGGACAGTCTCAGGGCGGCAGAACTCGTCTCGAAGATGACTCTTGAGGAGAAGATAGATTATATCGCAGGGGTGAAATCATTCATCCTGCGTCCGGTAGAGCGTCTCGGAATTCCTGAAATCCGGCTTGCCGACGGTCCTCAGGGCATAAGGAACAATACGAAAAGCACCCTCTATCCTTGCGGGATACTTGCCGCCGCGACATGGAACAGGACTCTTGCAGAAAGGTTCGGCCACGGACTCGGACAGGATGCCCGGGCCAGGGGAGTACACATTCTGCTCGGGCCGGGGGTGAACATCTACCGCGCTCCGATGTGCGGAAGGAATTACGAGTACATGGGTGAAGACCCGTACCTGACTTCCGAGACGGCAAAGCATTACATCCTCGGTGTCCAGGAGGAAGGCGTGATGGCAGTAGTGAAGCATTTCGCTGCGAACAACCAACTGGAATACATGCGTCACAGCGCCAGTTCGGATGTGGACGAACGTACGCTGAATGAAATCTATTTCCCGGCATTCCGCAAGGCCGTGCAGGAAGCAGGAGCCGGTTCCGTGATGGACGCATACAATCTTCTGTGGGGACAGCACTGCACGGAGAATCCGTATCTGAATATAGAGGTGCTCCGCAACAGGTGGGGATTCAAGGGGATAGTCATGTCCGACTGGACTTCCGTATATTCGTCTTCCGGGGCGGCCAATGCCGGACTCGATCTCGAATGCCCTGTGGGCGTGTATTTTACAAGGGACAGACTCTTGCCTCTTATAGAGAACGGCGTAGTAAGCGAAAGGACGATAGACGAGAAGGTGCAGCATCTGCTCCAGACTTTCAGCGCATTCGGTTTTCTCGACAGAACGCAGAAGGATACGACGATTGCTCTCGACAATGCGGCATCACGGCAGACGGCCCTTGACATAGCCCGAGAAGGCATAGTCCTTCTGAAGAATGAGGATGGCAACCTGCCGGTCGGGAAACGGGACAGGATACTGGTGATGGGACCCAACGCCGATGTGATAACCACCGGTGGCGGCAGCGGTTTCGTTACCCCGTATTCCACCGTGTCGGTCTATCGGGGGCTCTCGGCCGTGCATGGCGGTTCTAAGGTGTCTCTGCTTTCTGACGGGGAGCTTTATCGGGACATTCTCGAAGAGGTTTTCACAGACAGGACATATTCCAGCGGAGGCTTCAGGGCGGACTATTACTGCAATGTCAGACCGGAAGGAGATGTTTTCAGGACAGTGACTGAGACGGATCCTTCGCATTCATGGGGGTATTCCGGCCCGTTCGAAGGCATGCCGGAGGACAAGTTCTCGGTGCGCTGGAGCGGAGTCTACAGGGCTGACAGGGACGGCATCGTCAGGGTGCAGATGGCCGGTGATGACGGTTACAGACTGTTTGTGAACGGAAAGAATACAGGCGGGGACTGGGGGAACCATTCCCTCAGTAACAGGGCGGTATTCTTCGATGTGAAGGCCGGGATGGAATATGAACTCGTTTTCGAGTTCTTCGACAATGCAGGTGAGGCCAAGGTAGTGTTCGATATGGGTATAATGGATGAAACGGTGTTGGAGAAGGCCCTGTCAGAGGCGTCGGAAGTCGTATTCTGCGCGGGATTCAACAGCAGTACGGAAGGAGAAGGCTGGGAGCGGACATTTGCCTTGCCGAAAGACCAGACAGACCTTATTTCAAGGGTGACTTCCCTGCATGACCGTGTCACTGTGGTCCTGAATGCCGGAGGAGGAGTTGATTTCAGCGGCTGGTCGGACGAAGTGGAGTCCGTGCTTATGGCCTGGTATCCAGGTCAGGAGGGCGGAACTGCCGTTGCCGAGATACTTACCGGAAGGATCTCTCCGAGCGGCAGGCTTCCGATATCCATCGAAAAGACATGGGAAGACAATCCCGTACATGACAGCTATTACGCAAACAAGGCCAAAAGGGTGACTTATACGGAAGGGGTGTTCGTCGGTTACAGAGGCTATGACCGGAGACTCGATGCGGAAGAAGTGTGGAGGACAGGGAAATCTCTCGACAAGGGACTTGCATATCCGTTCGGTTACGGACTTTCCTACACTACGTTCGAATATGGCGGACTTTCCGTTAGGAAACTCGGAGAGAACATGGTCGAGGTAAGTTTCGATGTGACCAATACCGGCAGGATGGAGGCTTCCGAGACAGCCCAGATTTATGTGGGCGATGTGGAGGCTTCCGTCCCGAGACCGCTGAAAGAACTGAAAGGGTATGAAAAAATCCGGCTCGAACCGGGACAGACCGGACATGTCACTGTAGTCCTGGACGGGGAGGCATTCTCGTTTTTCGATGTGAATTCCGGAAAATTCATCGTCGAACCCGGACTCTTCAGGATATATGTCGGCCCTTCATCGGCTGATCTTCCTCTCAGGACTGAAATAATGCTGTGAAAAAACTGCCTGTCCATGCAAGATTTTTCCATAACCGGATTTTATTATCCGGACAGTGGAAATTATATTTGACGGTTCGGGCCGGACCTATGCAAGAGTAATTATGGACAGGTTAGTCAGTAGTTGTAGTGGATGGAAGGTGCTGCGTCCGTTGGCGGGTGCAGTGCCTTTCATTGTTATGTTGTTGTCATTCAGTTCATGTGACAGGCACGATTATACGGAGGAGTCCCCGTACAGCGCGGAGGATCTGGATTTCGATGCCTCGATTCAGAATTATCTGAAATCTTCTTTTTCATCGGAGATAACGGATGTCACGGTGACTGATGACAAAGTGCGGATTACAGGCTGTCATGACGGGGAGGAAGACTTTTTCCTTGCAGAGATACCTCCGTACATGGATCTGCTCCGGCTTGACACGCCGTTGACATCGGTCCCTGCCCGGGAACTTTTTGGCGGGCAGGCGTCCGGAGGCTCTTTTTCCGGGGATTTTACTGTGGAATTGGACAGGCATGTTTCCGTCAGCGGCGGTCTGCAATATGACAGGCTGCTTTCGAAATGGGCGCTGTTTGAGGAAACCGGAGACGGCAGCCGTCTGGTATCGGCTGCACATTATGCGGATGAGGTTGCGCTGGAGCGCGATCCGGAGCCTGTCCCTTTGAAGAACAAAAAAGGAATAGGCGGCATATCTGCCAACAGGTTCGTGTCGGATTTCGATGACCTCGGGATCGGAAGCGCGACTCTGAACATGTATGTGACTTCATTTACATTCCTTTCTCCCGTGGCGGGCACTGTGGCGCACGAATATGGAGGCAGGACATATTATTTCGACGAGAATTACCTGAAATCGGTTCTGGATGCCTCCCTTCTCGAGGCCGGGAAACGCAATATGGCTGTGGCCGCAATCCTGCTTGTCCAGCCGGCTTCGGCAGCTGTCGACCGGCAGCTCGGCAACCTTCTGATGAATGACGGCTGCAACGGGGGTACCCTGACTCTTCCGGACATGACATCGGCGGAGGCGGTCAACTGTTTCGCCGCCATTGTGGACTTCCTGGCGGAGAGGTACACGAGGGAGGACAGCCAGTACGGCAGGATAGCGCAGTGGATCGTGATGAACGAGGTGGATATAGCTTCAATTTGGGCGAATATCGGTACAAGACCGGAGCTGGTGTTTACGGATTATTATATCAAGATATTGAGGATGGTCAACAATATCGTAAGACAATACGACCGGAATGCCGAGACTTTTGTCTCGATGAGCCATTCATGGACAGGCCTTGCGGGGAACTATCCGGTGAAGTCCATGCTTGGGACCATAAACACGATGGGAAAGATGGAGGGAGACTACCGCTGGGCCCTGGCGTATCACAGCTATGCGGGAGATCTTCTGAACCCGAGATGCTGGGAGTGCCCGTGGTCCACATTTTCGATGGATACCCATTTCGTTACCTTCAAGAATCTCGAAGTGATGAACGAGTGGATATATATGCCGGAAAACATGTATCAGGGTACACAGAAACGTTCGGTATGGCTTTCTGAAGCAGGTCTGAACTCCAGATCGTATTCGGAAGAGGATCTTCAGGAACAGGCTGCGGGATGGGCATACGCATGGAAGAAGATAAAGGCACTGCCGGGCATAGACGGTATCCAGTGGCACAACTGGTTCGACAATGAAGGTGACGGAAGCGGAGCCCTGCTCGGTCTCCGGAAATACAATGATGATGTCTATGGCGGTGAGGCCAAGCCTGTATGGGAACTGTACAGGGTATCCGGCACGTCAGAAGAGGACGTGGCCTTCAGCCCGTATCTCGATATAATCGGAATTGAGGACTGGGACATTATCCAGCCGGTCCTTTGACAATTGCTGCACGTGCGGTCCGGGAAAATCCGGATTGGGGACAAGACTTATGCAGTCGTATGGCAGTGACAGAATATATAATAAAAATATGAAAACTATGTTTGATTTTGTGAAAATGGCGGGATGCGCTGCTGCATTTCTGATGGTTGTGGGATGCGAGGAAACGGAAATTCCCGGCAAGGCTCCGGAATTGCCTGTCGGGGAGTACAATCCGGTCAGCCTTGGTATAGATGTTTCCCAGGACGGGCATGTCGGGGGAATAACACAGGAGGATGACGGGAGCTATACCATTGTGCTCCCGGACAACGGGGATCCGTATATCTATCTCCTGCCGCTTGAGGAGGATATTGAGGCTGACAATAATGTCCTTGCCTTCGAGTACATGGCAGAAGATCCGATAGACAAGATGGAGGTGTTTTTCTGGAATGACGGGAGCAAATACGATGCAGCCTACTCTGCCTTTATTGCAGGCGCTGAAGCAGCATCGGAGTGGACTCCGTATTCTGCAAGGCTGAAGAACGAGATAGAGAAATTCTACTGGGGAATGGCTGGAGACTATCTCAGGCTCGATCTCGGGGAAACCAACCGTAACGGCAGCAAGATATGCATCAGGAATATTGTCCTGAGGCCCATGAATGATGAGGAACTTGCCGACCAGGCAGAAGATGATGCTTTGGTTGAGGACAAGAACCGCTATGCGCAGTCAGTCGAAGATTATCTGGATGCAGAATATCCTTGTGCCGTTACAAGTGTAGAGGTGACCGGGGACAAGGTTATCGTCTCCGGGTCATATTCCGGTGCTGAAGGGACATACTTCCTTGCCGACGTGCCTCCTTTCGAGGATATTTTCAGCAACGGGAAGGTGGATGCGGAATACAGGACAGAACTCGATTCCCCGTCATTTACTCTTCAGCTTGACAGATATGTGACTTACGGTGAGGTCAAGTATGACAGGCTGTTCTCGAAATGGGCCCTGTACAGGGAGGGCTCCGGGGAAGATGAACTCGTTTCGCATGCACAATATGCATCCCCTGACAAGATTGCGGGCAAGACAACTCCGTTGGAGAGGATAAATCCTGCCAACAAGAAAGGCTTGGGAGGAATAGTCTCGCGGGGAGGAATGCTTGCTGATGAAATCCGGGATCTCGGCCTGACCAGCGGTACGATAAACATATTGCCGACAATTTTCATGAGCACGTCACAGACAGGGAATTTTACCCTCCCTTACACATATCTTGACAAGACTTATTACATAAATGAATCTTATCTGCAGGAAAATATCGACGCTCCTCTTGAGA
Source organism: uncultured Bacteroidales bacterium (assembly GCA_944322585.1). Taxonomy (GTDB): domain Bacteria; phylum Bacteroidota; class Bacteroidia; order Bacteroidales; family UBA932; genus Cryptobacteroides. The sequence continues at coordinate 11,940 of CALUPB010000015.1, forward strand.
CTGCAAGCCTGTACGGGATGTCTGTGGCGGGAATTATCCTCATCCAGAAGGCTTCGGAGAGCGCGGATAACGGGTTCGGCTCGCTTGTCCAGCATCCTGAGTTCACGGATGGAGTCTATACGATGCCGAATATGACCACGCCTGAATCATTCAATGCATATGCGGCAGCCGTCAGCTTCCTGTGCGAGCGTTACAGCAGTAAGGAAAGGCGCATATCGCATTGGATAATCCACAACGAGATAGACGGGGGCGTGCACTGGACAAACATGGGGGCGGATGTTCCGGCGGCAACGTATATGGACACGTATATGAAATCCATGAGGACCGTATATAATATGATGTGCCAGTATGACCCGAATGCCGAGGCTTTCGTGTCGCTTGCCCATGGCTGGACCAAATCCGCTGGAGGAGGCTGGTATTCAGTCGTTGATGTCCTTGATTTCATGAACAGGTACAGTTCCGCCGAAGGCGATTTCTTCTGGGCTCCGGCTTATCACAGCTATTCCAGCAATATGGGCAAGCCGCGCGTATGGGAGGATGACAATGTGTCTTTCTCCATGAATACCAATTATGTTTCAATGAAGAACCTTGAAGTCCTGGACAAGTGGGTGAAGACAGATGCCAACAAGTACAGGGGACAGATCATGCGCAAGGTATGGCTGTCCGAGGCCGGCGTAGGTTCCGGAACGACGACGGAATACAATGATTCAGACCTTTCCGACCAGGCTGCCGGTACGGCATACAGCTGGCGAAAGATAAATGCACTCGAGGGTATAGAGGGCATCCAGTGGCACAACTGGTTTGACAGCAAGGATGAGGGGGCGCAGCTGGGTCTCAGGAAATATGACGATGCCACTTATAACGGAGAGGCGAAACCGGCATGGTACACTTATCAGGCAGCCGGCACTGACAACGAGGACACATACTTTGAAGAGCAGGGGTATGCTGCCACTGTCGGTGAAGAATGGGACAATATCCATACGGTAGACTGACAACATACATTTTCTGTGACGGGAGGGACTGTGCCTTTTGGCACGGCCCCTCCCTGCGTTTCAGAACCTGTTCGCGGTTCTGCCGCTCCGGGGCCATAGCCCGGGCCGGCTTGCCCCGGACATCCGGTCATGAACGGAATTGCTGTTGTCCTTTGTTCATGTCCGGAAAATGAGTATCTTTACAAGATTATGGAAAGGACACTTGTTATATTGAAGCCGGGCACCCTGCAGAGGGGGCTGGTGGGCGAGGTCATCTCGCGTTTTGAGAAAAAGGGATTGAAGCTTGTGGCAATGAAGATGAAACAGCTTACCCCGGAAATCCTTGACGAACATTATGCCCATCTCAGGGAAAGGCCGTTCTTCCAGTGGCTCAAGGACGGGATGATGGCCGCTCCAGTGATTCTCTGCTGCTGGGAAGGCTTTGAGGCAGTGAAGACAGTAAGGGAAATGGCCGGTGTGACCAATGCCCGCAGGGCTGCGCCCGGAACGATCCGGGGCGACTATGGAATGAGTTCACAGGAGAATATAGTGCATACTTCCGATTCTCCGGAAAATGCCAGGATCGAGCTTGACCGCTTCTTTTCCCCTGAAGATTATTGCGAATATCCGTCCCCGCTTCAGCAATACCTCTATGCGCCGGACGAGAATTGAAATAATGGCATGGTCCCGTCATTCCGGGTTCAGGAGACGATCTTGAGCCCGATTATGGAGGCGATGAGTGTCGTTATGAAGAACAGGCGGAGGAAAGATACCGGCTCATGGAAGAAAATTATCCCGAGCACCACTGTTCCCACGGCCCCTATTCCCGTCCACACGGGATAGGCGGTGCCTATCGGCAAGGTCTGGACGGCCTTGGCAAGCAGCAGCATGCTCAAAGTCAGACAAATCAGGAACCCGGCACCCCATAGCCAGTATGCGGTGCCGGAAACTTCTTTCATCTTGCCGAGACAGAATGCGAATCCGGATTCAAAGCACCCGGCAATAATCAGAATAATCCAGTTCATAATAGTATGAATTGCACAATCGACTGCAAATTTATATCAAATATTTCTGCTGTCAAAGCCTGCTCTGTTACGGAAACCCCGGTACCGGTAGAGAGTCCTGACTTAGTCAGGACTAAAGTTAAATCATGCCCGCCATTGTGAGTCCGTTTTCGCGTGCATAGTCTAAAATCATGATCCGGGATGCTGTGGCGACGGGCTTGTCCATATCGAAATTCGCATTCTGTCCTTCCGGCATTGCCATCCAGCCGTCATATTCTGCTTTTGATACATAGACGAACAGCAGGAGTTTCCTGTCTTTCCTTACGGGAAAGGCGCTCATTGATGCCGGTACACCGCCTTCGAGTCCGATAACGCTGCAACCCCAGGTCCTTCCCGGCTGAAATCCGTATCGTACTGCTGTTTTGTCGTATCAACAAATTTTTTTTGCCGATACGACAATTTTTTGTTCCGGCTGCAAAACTTTTTGTCCGATCCGCAAGGCGGATTGAAAAGGCCGGTCCCCCTGATTAAATTTGTTAATGGCACAACCTGTAAAATTCAATGTTTATGAAAAGTAAAATCTGGAAATTCTGTGGCGTCATGCTTCTTGTGTTCATGATGCCGGACAATGCAGATGCCCAGACCGTAGGTGTGACGACAAATGCTTTGGGCTGGGCTGCTCTTTCACCCAATGTAGGGGTGGAAGTCGGTTTTGCCAGACAATGGTCTGTCAGCGTTGACGGTCTGGTCAATCCTTGGACATGGTCAAACGGGCGTAAAAGCAATCTGTGGCTTGTCCAGCCCGAGGTCCGTTTCTGGCCAAGGCACAATTTCGCAGGACATGTCTTTGGAATCCACGGACAGTATGGGCAATATGACTGGTCCATGAGCAAAATGGGATATGTCGGGGATTTCAAGGGGGCCGGCGTTTCCTATGGCTATGCCTTCATGTTCCATGAACGCTGGAATGTGGAAGGGACAATCGGTTTCGGCTGGAACCGGCTTGATTTCGCCAACCGTTATGACCCTTTCGACAGGCAGTCCTGCTTCGGCCCGGCATCAAGGGATTACTGGGGCATTACAAGAATAGGCATAAAATTCACTTACTTCATTAAATGATACGGAAATGGATGCGATAAGAACAATCATGACACTGACGGCTGCATTTATGGCCATATCCTGTTCCGGACTCAGGAAAGCTGCCGGTTCCGAAGAAAAAGTTTCCGTAGACTGTGTTGCAGAAATAGACTATTCGGGCGCAGGGACTGCAGATATAGACATTACGGCGGAAGTGCCGGAAAGATTCAGGAATCCGAATACCGGAATCATGTTGGTCCCGACACTTGTCTCAAAGGACGGAACGAAAAGGATTCCGCTTCTTTCATGTATTGTGGAAGGTTCTCTGCACAATACTTTCAACGGCAGAAATGACATATATGAACCGGACCTCTCAGACAGCATATCCGTAAGAAAAAGATACAGCCGGCACGGTGCTACGGGATTGGAAAGCCGTAATGCCGTCAGCTTCGAGGAATGGATGAGGGAAAGTTCTGTCCATGTGGACATTTATGCCGATGCTTATGGCCGCAGGGTGCTTCTTTCTTCCGAGGTATTCCCGGTTTCTGCAGCGGACCCGAATACTTTTGCGGATCAGGAATTTATAGAAAAATATTTCCATGTGTGGCCGACGGAAATGCCGGAGACAGCGGACTTTTCTCCTTTTGCAGACGGGTTCCTTTTCATGGTGGATTCCGACTCCATTGATGATGGGAGTATCCGCTCAGAAATGACGGAGTATGTCCGCAGCGTGCTTTCCAGGAGCGATGTCAAGGATTATTCGGTGTCTGTGGAAGTGTCCAATTCCCCGGACGGCAGTGTGGAGTATAACAGGAATCTCGGCAACAACAGGATTCAGGCCGTGAAAAACCTGCTTTCTGAAGCCGGAGTCGATATGGACAGATGCGGATTTTCTGTAATTGAAGAGAATTGGGACGGTGTCAGGCAGGCTGTGGCTGAAGGATTTTCTGAACATAAGGATGAAATCCTTGCTGTCGTGGATTCCGTTGCAGACCCTGACTTGAGGGAGAATATCATCCGCGACAGGTTTTACAGAGAATGGCAGGACCTGAGGCGTGATGTATATCCGGGTCTCAGATATTGCAGCCTTGAAATCACGTGCAGCGTCCGTCCGGATTCATTCAGTGTGTCAGGGAATCAGGTTCATGTGCAGGAAAGTGAAGCCGATGCGGCCGTACTGAATGAATCGATGATAGAGGAAGTGATGTCCGGGGATTACAAGGGCGCCGAATCTGTGGCCGACCGCATTCCGAATTCGGGTATTGCCGAAAAGATACTGTACAACAAGGCTTTGGTGTATCTGAAAAACGGACGCAAGGACGAGGCGGGAGCCTTGTTGAGGAGATGCTCCGGAATCAGTGAAGCCAGATATAATCTTGCTGTGCTTTATATTATGTCCCGGGACTATGCGGCAGCTGAGCCGTTGCTTGAGGACTGCGACTGCATCAACAGGGCTGTAGTGAAAACCGCCCTCGGGAAAGAGGCCGAGGCCAAAGACATCCTTATTCTTCTTCCTGATTCCGATGCCAAGGCCGGACTTGTAGAAATGCTTGAAAAATAAGAACCATAAAATATTTGAATTATGAGAAAGAATGTTATTCCGTGGATTGCCAGTCATCTGGCAGCCATTATATCCATTCTGTTCCTAGCGGCGGGCCTGTTCCTGCCGGCAGGCTGCCTGAAGGAGGAAGTTCCGTATCTCACTCTCAGTGTGGAAGGGGAGATTGAGATGGACTATGACGGAGGTACCGTTTCCGTGGAGGTCAAGACAAATCAGGACTGGACGGCAGTGTCAGATGCCGCATGGTGTGTCGTTTCCGGCGGGGAAGGTTCATACAAGGGAGAATTTGTGATAACTGTAGAACCGAATGAGGGGACTGCGGACCGGAAGGCTGAAATAACCGTGTCCGGAGGTCTGTGCAGTGCCGTGATTACAATAGTACAGACTCCTCAGGAAGCGGATTTTTCTGTCTCGGCAAGTGAGATAACCTTTGTCAACAGCGCCGATACATACAGGCTTGTCGTGACATCCAATTATCCTTGGAAAGCGGTATCATCTTCATCATGGTGTACGCTTTCCGCGGATGAGGGCGAGGGTAATGCAGTCGTAGAGATAGCTGCTGAGGCAAACGACAGCGGAGAAGACAGGGAAGCCTTGCTCACGTTCACGGTCGGGACGGGAGGAAAGCCCATTGTCAGGACAGTGAGTGTAAGACAAAGCGCCGATTCTTACTTTCTGGAATTGCCGGTAACGGAATTTTCGACGGGCAAGGCCGGAGGAAGCCTTGAAGTCGCTTATTTAGTCGGAGGAGCCGGCGTTGAAGTGGAATGCTCCTGCGGAGCGGAATGGATAGCCCCGGCATCTGTTTCCGACGGTAAGGCAATATTGGAAATATCGGAAAACCTTACTGGCGAAGACCGTACTGCTGAGGTTGCGTTCAATACGACGGGACAGCCTGGTGCGCCTGTCGTGTGCAGGATTTCCGTGACACAGTCGGGAGAGGCATCTGCGCTTGATCTGCTCGTATCTGAAATCACCCTTGTTTCCAAAGGAGAAGAAATGCGGATACCGTTTGTCGCTACCGGACAAGTCGAGGTGAGAAGTTCGTCCGACTGGTGCAAGGCAAGCCTTCAGGGCGATGATATAGTCATTTCCGCCGATATGAATGTCGAAGAGGACAGGGAGGCGTATGTCACAGTGTCCCTTACGGAAGAAGACGGGCAGACATTGTCCAAGGCTGTTAAGGTGATCCAGCCTGTGACGGAACTTTTCTTTGAATTTGACAATCCGTCCATATCCCTCAGTTACGATGCATCCGTCGGCTATGTCCAGCTGAATTCCACCGGAGACTGGAAACTCAACAATACCGAGGGAACGGATATACCGCGGTGGCTGACCGTATCTCCTTCATCCGGTACGGGAGACGCCCTGATATCCCTTTCGGTGCAGAAAAACCAGTTCAACAGGGAAAGGAAGACCCAGCTGTCGTTTACCAATACCCTGCTGAACAAGTCGGTTTCCCTTCAGATAATCCAGGAAGCCAATCCGAACGGAATCGAGGATTACAAGCATCTCGGCAAGGGATACGATGCTTCAGGTGAATATGCGGCTGACGCGTATGTCCGGAACTCCATTTTGGACATCGACAAACTCATGGAAAACGGATACATAGCGGACGTACTCAACCTTAATTCTACGGAAGAACGGTATATCTACGCCAAGACCATGGAGGAATATCAGAGCCAGTTGTCTACAAAGGCAGGCATTTCAGCCAATTACCTCGGTTTCTCCGCCTCCGTTTCGACTTCGTTCTCCGAGGCAGCCTTGTCATCGGCGGAAAACGAATATTCTTCGTTCCGTCACATTACCAAGAAACAGTCCTACAAGATTCTGCCGAATCTGACGGCTGAAGATCTCAAGTCAAGCGTGATGCCTGAGGCCCAGACCGACATAGACAATATGTCGGCCACCGACCTGTTCCTGAAATACGGTACGCATGTAATCACAGGGTTTGTCCTCGGAGGTTCGCTCGACTATTCCATGAGTGCGGATGTCAGCGTGATGGAAGAAGCGGTTGACTGGGGTATCGCCACTTCGGGAGGATTCGAACTCCTGTCGATGGGTGGGTCTGCCTCTGTAGAGTTCTCGTCTTACGAAAAAATGAGGAATGAGGCGGCCAATTTCGAGTCTTCACTCAAGGCCCGAGGCGGGGAATCGCAGTATGCCTCGCAGAATCCGAATGTATCGGAATCGACGTATAATGAATGGCTTGCAAGCCTTGAAGACCAGAGCAAATGGGTGATGATCGACTACGACGGCTCGCAACTGATTCCTATCTGGGAATTTGCTTCCTCATCGTCCAGAAAATCGGAACTTGAGGCTGCGGCGAAGTCTTATCTGGCCAAACCTCCTGTCGTCCAGCAGACGACTCACCGCACTCTGACGGTTACTCTTCTGAAGATAGGTTATCTTTCCGATGATGCGGGTGACACGGCGGAACTCACGAATGAATTCTGGTATACCGTTGACGGCAAGCAGGAACAGCATCTCGGAAAATTCTACCAGGAAGTTCCTGACGAATCCAAAGACAATCCGGATGACTGGAAGGATGCTGCCAGCCAGCTGACCATGTCCGTTTCAAAGATGTCCATATATAAGGATCATTCGTTGGAGCTGCGCGGACATTTCATAGAGGATGACACTACCGGAGATGATATCGATGACGGAAACATAACCATGAAGTATTCCGCTACCGACAATACCTGGCGGTTAGATGCGGCTACAGAAACTGTCGTAGGCAATGGTGACACACTGATATTGACTGCCGGCTCGCCGGGTAGCGGAGTCAGAGCACAGTTCAGATTTGAGTGGAAATAGCGGTCTGTTCCTGAACGGTTTACCATATTTTGGAGCGTTTCCATTTTGCCGGAGACGCTCCTTCTTTTTCCGAGAATATTCTTGTAAAGTAGCTCAATGAAAGGAATCCGGAGGCTTCGGCGATTGCACCGACTGTCATGTCAGGATGCTCTGAGAGCAGTCGCTTTGCGTATTCTATTCTGAGCGCTGCAATCCATTCCCGAAATGTGACATGATAGACTGACTTGATGTAGTCTGCAAGATATGTGCGGTTGGTGCCGAGAGTCCCGGCAAGTTCTCCGATGGTCAGTCCCGGACGCGTATATCCGTCTTTCCCTGTCCACTCTGTGAGCCGCTTTTCTATTTCGGCAAAGTAGGCGGGCTGATTCTGTCGGGTGGTTTCCGGCATTTCCTCCGTCTCCAATGCCGTTTCGACCCTCTCGTACGAAAGCATGTAGTTCATGTAGGAACAGAACAGATAGATGTAGAACGGAATGGACGAAAGTATCCAGATGAAGACGTATTTTTCCGGTATGAATGTGAAAAGTCCGCAGCCGATTCCGTATATGACTGCCCACCATGTAAAGACCGACAGCCAGTCAATGTATGAGCCTATGTCGTCGGACTGCGTCTCGTCGAACAGCCTGACAGCTTTCCTGTATTCCCGTATCAGCCTGCTGGCAAGGCTGAAAGCATATATGAGAAACCATAATGTAAGGGCAATTATGCCTACGGTGTTCGATTTTCCGGACGGGAACAGTATCATGACGGCTCCTGCTGTGGCGGTGAAGCACAGCCAGCTGATGATATGCAAAGTGAATTTCCTGCGGGTAAGGTAATGGTTGTCAAGCAGTGAGGTCAGCGCCGAGCTGAACAGCCATGCGGAAATGTAGTATGAGGAGAGATTCATCAGTATGGCTGCGTCCGGAGCCGTGAAGCGTGGCCGCAGCAGCAGATGCACCATATAGTTGGCGGAAAGCACGAGCAATGCCGCCCCCATGATCCTTCTCGAACGGATATAATTCCGGAAAACCGGCTTGTCCGGTTCTCCGGAGAAAATAAAGTATGCCCCGAAGAAAATCATCAGGGTCAATGCTGCGCACAACGAGTAGCCGTATATGTCCTGCTCCATCACATCCTGAATTTTCAGGATGTAAATTTAGAAGCTATTTTGAGTTTTTCAAAAATTCAAAACAGCTTCTTAAATGATTTTTTGTCCAATGTCATCCCGACCGGCATTGCTGTCATCCCGGTCAGCATCATTGTCATCCCGACCGGGCGCAGCGAGTGGGGGGATCTGTCTATTGAATAGCCGGTGTCAGGTCCACATAGTTATTCACCGTGAGTCCCCATCCTGTCGGCAGGGGAGACTGTCATCTTCGCAATAACGGAGGACGGAGGCAAGACTGCGAGGTGCGATGTTTCAGTACTGGAGGCTTTATCTGGTCACGGGTATGTTGACCTCGGCCTAAGCGTCAGATGGGCTGCCTGCAATGTCGGGGCTGATAGCCCGGAGGAATACGGCGATTATTTTGCGTGGGGCGAGATTACCCCGAAGGATGAGTACACGGAAGAGAATGCCATCGGAATAGATAATGATATAATCTCCATCATGGGCTCGGAGGAATATGATGCGGCCCGTGCGATCTGGGGCGCTCCATGGCAGCTTCCGACAAAAGTTCAGGTGGAAGAACTGTTGGAAAAGGGTGAATGGGAATGGACTGAGATGAACGGATGCAGAGGCTATAAAGTCACCGGGCCGAACGGAAATTCCATATTCCTCCCTGCAGCAGGATGGATTCAGGGATCATCTCTCCTTGAAGAAGGTTCGTGTGGCTCTTATTGGACCGACGAACGATGGTCACACATGCTTGATTACGGAGAACATCTATATTTTAACGGTGACGCCAATTACTTCGATAATATTGGGATGCCTCGGTTCGATGGCGCCTCCGTCAGACCCGTCGTCGGACCTGCCGAGTGATTTTGAGACTGTCGGCCAGGCTATACTGGATTTGCCGACTGTCGAAATAACGGGAATTTGATGAAATGAATAGAATGATTTCTGCAAGAATTTAATTATTTTAGCTCCGTAATTGGCACGGCTGTTCCTGTAACCGCTGCGCCCAAAACGGGATATCATGCGTTTTTACGACAGGTTGAATCTTGTGATTTGCGGATCCATTTATTCGAAAATGAAACAGATATTCGAAGACAAGGATGAACCTCTGTACGGAAGAGCGACAGCGAAGTTCAAAATACGTCCGTTCACGACTGCCACCCTCAAGGCAATCCTTAAAGACTTCAATCCAGCATATACAAATGACGATCTGCTTTGCCTGTATATGATTACCGGAGGTGTAGCCAAATATGTCGAGCAACTTATGATGTGTAATGCCGTCTCCAAAGACGAAATGATACGTTCGACACTTGGCCTCGGGTCTTATTTCATCGATGAAACGAGGGAAATGCTCATAGATGAATTCGTGAAAGTTTAAGCATCCTGTGGGGAACCATGGAATTTTGTATTTTTGTCTGGAAATTGTACTGAAAATGAAGGCAGGAATCAGGGATTTTATTTTGGCCGGAGGGGTTGTGATGGCTGTTCTGGCGGCAGTGTGCGGCTGTTCTGCGGACAATGCACCCCGTCTGACCGGAGCTGAAAAGGATATCATCGATGCAGCGGGAATTATGCGTGTGTTGACGGTGGACGACAGGAAGGATTCATTGGTCCTCCGCTCCGAATGCATTGATTTTCCTATGAAAGCATTGCGTTCGGAGCGGTTCGGACGGCTTGCAGACAGGATGATAGCCACGGTCACCGATTCCACGCAGGACGGAGTCGGTATCGCTGGCCCGCAGGTGGGTCTGAAAAGACGGGTGGTCGCCGTCCAGAGATTCGACAAGGCCGGAGAGCCGTTCGAGGTCTATCCCAATATCCGTGTGGAGTACCTGTCCGACGAGAAACAGACCGGACCTGAAGGCTGCCTGTCCATACCGGAAATATACGGCGAAGTGGAACGTTCGCAGACTGTCGTCATCAGTTATGTGGACATCCGCACTTTGGATACTGTGCGTGACACAGTCAGCGGCTTCACTGCCGTCATCTTCCAGCACGAGACCGACCACCTCGACGGCATCCTATTCACCGACAGGATGTGATGTCAGAGTATCTGCGTAATGAGGGGGATACTGAGTATCGAGAGGAGAGTGGAGATGAGGATTCCCTGGACCATGACGGTCTCGTCCTTGCCGTACTGGAGGCAGAACATCGCTCCGTATGTGCCGACCGGCATTGCTGCGAGGACGGTGTTGATGCCGAGGATGTCGCCGCTGAAGCCGATGAGCCGTGTGAAATAATAGATGACTATTGGCAGGACCAGCAGGCGGAGAATAGATATGCCCCATACTAATTTCCCGGAGAAAATCCTCCGCAGATCCATCTGTGCCATGGACGTACCGATTATCAGCAGGGCAGCGGGGACCGTGATGTTCCCGAGCAGGGTTATCGGAGTGGTTACTATATTCGGCAGGCCCTTAATGTCGAACACTACTATCAACGTGGACAGGTAGCAGGCTATCATGGCGGGACTTACAAGTATTTTCCAGTCCAGTTTCAGCCCTCCGGAGCCTCCCTGTATCATCTTTTTCCCGAGAGAAAAGGCTAAGAGGGTGAACGGAATATTCAGCAGGCTCGCATAAAAGATGGCGTATTTGCCGAAAATCGAGGCGACTATCGGGTAGCCGATGAAGCCGACGTTGCCGAAGGTCAGCATGAATCCGTAGATGCCCTGCATGTCCTTGTTTTTCGTTATGATGCGGGAGAGGAGCATGGCCACCGCCACGAAGAATGCGTATGTCACGCAGCCTATAGCCAATACAGGCAGGATCAGGTCTTTGTCCGGTGAAATGTCGCCCATTACGGAAGAAACTATCAGGCAGGGACTGCTGATATTGATCACGAATACCGACAGTTGCTGCGAGAAGCGTCCGTCTATTATCTTGAGTTTCGCCGCACCGTATCCCACTATAATCAGGATGAACAGTGCCGCCATCTGGGAAATTATTGTCAACATGTGTCCTTCAAATTAAAGTCTGTAGCGAGAGTGACTCAAAATGGTATCTTCCTCGTTATACTTGATGCAAACATGCTCGTGTACGACAGTACACTGCGGTTTTCTTATCATCGCAAGCCGTGAAATCCTTCCTTTCGAATGACTCTCTTTAAAATCCGGAGCGCAAAAATAATAAATTATTCCGGCAGTATCTCTTTCGCAGTCAGGTCCGGTGCTTTGTCTTTGCATGACAGGCTCATTGCTCCCAGACCGATAAATGCGGCGATGGCAGATGTTATCAGAATGCTGATTTTCCCGGTGTCTATGAGAACCGGGTTTTCAAAGGCGAGGTTATTTATGAAAATAGACATGGTGAACCCGATTCCTCCAAGAACTCCTATGGATGCCATCTGTTTCCAGGTTACGCCTATCGGTCTGGCGGCCAGTTTCAGTTTTATGCTGAGAAAACTGAAAAGGAAGATACCGACCGGCTTTCCGACCAGAAGACCGAAGAAGATGCCGGCAGTGACAGTGGAAATCCCTCCTGAAACAATGGAATGGAAATCCAGTGCGACTCCTGCATTCGCGAGAGCGAATACAGGCATGATAACGAATGTGACTATCGGATGCAGTCTGCTTTCAAACCTGTGCAGCAGTGGGTCGACATCCTTTATTACGTTGTTCATGCTATGGATTATATGCTGTTGTTCCGGACTTGTCAGAACATTGAACTGCCTTGTGCTTGAGAATTTGAATTTCTCCAGCAGTATGGAAATCCGGCTCTGGAACCGGACTTCATTTATGCTGCCTCTGGCGGGTATCACCATGGCAAGGAATACTCCGGCTATCGTAGCATGTATGCCGGACCTGTATGTGAAGTACCACATGACTATGCCGGGTATTATGTACAGATATTTCTGTTTGATGTGCATGGCGTTGAACAGGACCAGTACGGACATTATCATACCGACATATGCCAGATATTCGGGATGGATGGCGTGTGTAGGATAGAATATCGCCAGAACGATTATCGCTCCGAGGTCGTCTACGATTGCCAATGCCGTCAGGAATACTTTCAGGCTGGCAGGAACACGTTTGCCAAGGAGGGACAGTATACCGATGGCGAATGCGATATCGGTAGCCATGGGAATGCCCCATCCGCGGATACTGTCGGGAGACCCTGCGTTGAACATCCAGAATATGCCTGCAGGAACCAGCATCCCTCCTAAGGCAGCCACGACGGGAAGTATCGATCTCTTGAAAGAAGAAAGTTGTCCTACAAGCATTTCCCGCTTTATTTCCAGACCTGCGACAAAGAAAAACACTGCCATCATTGCATCGTTTACCCAGTGTCTCAGGGACATGTTCATTGAAAATCCGCCAATGTCGAAACCTGCCTGTGTATTCCACATCCTGTCGAACCATTCTCCTCCCGGAATTGTGGCGAGGGTTACTGCAATGACGGTGCATATGAGAAGCAGTATTCCTCCGGTGGATTCATTGCTGAAGAATTTGTTGAAAGTATGGAGGATCTCCCTGTTGCGGTGTTCGGATAGTTTCAGTTCCATAGAAAGTCAAATCTGCCTGCAAAGATAGTCGGAATTTTCATATATACTGTATTACCTCGGCAATTGCAAGTAAACTTGCATTGCACTCGGCTTCTGCGATATTTGTCCTGTCGGACATATATACTGTTTACGCCTCGGCAATCACAATTAAACTTGCATTGCACTCGGCTTCTGCGTATATTTGCGCATTCTGTTTTTATGGAGACAAATATTATAAAGGGCAATATAAAAGTCATCGCTTTCGATGCTGACGATACTTTGTGGGAGAACCAGCCGTATTTCGATGAAGCAGAAGAGAGATTCCTCTCCTTGCTTGCAGGTTACGGTAGGCCTCAGTGCATCAGGGAGGAACTTTTCAAGACGGAAATGCAGAATATGGAAGAGCTGGGGTATGGGGCCATGGCATTTACCCTGTCTATGATAGAGACTGCGTTGCGCCTTAGCGGAGGAACGGTTTCTGCAGAAAAAATCAATGAAATATACAGTCTTGGCCGTTCTCTGCTCAGGATTCCCGCTACACCTATGGACGGAGTCGTTCCTACTCTGGAAAAGATAAACAGTTTACACAACTACAGACTTGTTGTTATCACTAAAGGCAATATGCTGGATCAGGAGCATAAACTTGAACGGTCCGGACTGGGAAAGTATTTCGATCATGTAGAAATCGTATCTGACAAGAATGAAAATACTTATTCTGGACTGCTCGCTTTTTTTGGCATCAGAGCTTCTGAACTCCTGATGGTCGGGAATTCGTTCAAGTCGGATATTTCTCCCGTTCTGCAAATCGGCGGATATGGGGCCTATATTCCGTTCCGTACCACGTGGCAGCATGAGCAGACGGAAGAATATGCCCACCCGAGACTGATCAGATTGGAACGGATTGAAGGGTTGTGCGATATTTTGTGAAAGACACCGGCACGCAAGCGGCCTCCAGTCATTGATATAGATGGCGATGAAGTCCCCAAAGGTATGCCTGAATAAAATTGCTCGTCGAAAAATCTTTCCCTATATTTGTCGTGCCTTTAGGGGCAATGACATATTGAAAAGAAAAGTGTCTCAAATCCGTTAAAATCGCCAATTCTATCGAATGTATATACGGGACACAGTGGACAACCTATATGGGTTGCCTGTCTGTGCGTATATACAGGTGTTTGGCGATACCTAACGAAACACAGAGGGGCAGCCCACTTTCTTTGTGTAGTAACCATTCCTGTCGGCTGCAAGGAATAAACTGATAGCCAATGGAACTACTTTACAGTTACAAAATGTCCCATGATGACGGCTTCGCACCCAATCCGTATTTCGGTGTCCTTACTCTCGCTACCTGTATGAGCAGGATGCGTCAGAACACCAAGGTAGGGAACTGGATAGCAGGGTGGACATCCCGCAAGACTGCCACATCCACACCTCCGGGCGAGGAACGGCTCATCTATCTTGCCAGGGTCACAGACAAAATCCCTGTTGCGGAGTATTGGGACAGGTTCCCGATGAAACGCCCGTCAAACGCAGACGAAAAATCGACTCACGGGGACAACATCTATTGTCCAGACAGTTCATCCCCTAACGGACTGCGTCTCGTGGAAAGCGTTTACCGCAGACCGACAGACACGAAGAAAATCGGTAAAGACCTCAACGGTGGTTTTGTCCTAATTTGCGAGGAATACTGGTTCTTCGGTGCTGACTCTCCGTTGGAGGTGCCGCAGAAAGTCCGTCCGAATGTCCCTAAATATCAGAGCAGTTACGGTGTCATAACCGAAGACCCTGCCTCTTTCATAGCCTTTGTCAAGGCGAATGCTTCATTATGTAAAGAAACAACTGTAAGTCAATAAATATGATGAAAAGATTATTTTTATTTTGTTTTGTATGCACCACTTTTATAGGATGCAACAAACCTTTTACTGAAGAAAAAGTATCAGATTTGGCAATTAAGACATTTAGTGCATTTGAAGCCGAAGTGAAAAATCCTGACAATGATTTGATTGCGATAGTGGGAAAGTTATGCGAAGAAGCTGGGATGGAAATTGATAGAAACACAATGGCAATGGTTGACGGTGCGGAAAATATCGTGATATATAAAGCCTTGATGGAAGAAGGTCCGACCTTTGAAATTGTTGTAGAAGACTGTGATCAATCTACAAGTGTAGCCATAGGTTTTATGTATCCAAATGATATGACACAAGGCAACGGAATTCCTAAAAAATTGTGCAATAATCTGATTTCCTCTTTGGCCTCAAACGGAATGGGATATTATACCGGCCATTCTGAGCCTAAACATATCAATCCGATTACTTCGATATATTCTTCATATACGGAATTTGATTCTGGAGTAGTGCTTGATGCCGGTACTATAGATAAAATAAACGCCAATAAGCCTGAAGACAATTTTTTCTTGACTACTATAAATGCATTGAACTGTCTAAATAAATATCATAGCAGTTATGACGCTTTTGAAACTTTATTTAAGCAGATTTGCGAAAACGGAGGATTGAGTTATGATGCTTCGTCAAAGATAGAAATGAGCGGCATAAGTAATTCTGTAGCATACACAACTAAAATTGATGATATAAAAGCAGATATGTATTGTGCGGAATCCACAACGGCAAATTATTTTGGAGAGAAATATAAAGTGGTGATAATAACATTGATGCAATCGCAAAATGATTTAGGAGGCTCTACTTTGTATGCTTTTGGCGACAGGTTGAAAAAACTTATTTCCAATCAAAAGTATAATTTTCAAGACCAAGGGAAGTCAAGTGATAATTCAATTATTATGCTATTTATGCGGTGATGAAATCAGAGCGAGTGCATATAAAGAAGAAGATGATAGGTATGTGACATATATTCTCCTCCTATAGTAAATTGAACTGACTCCAGGATATTCGCAAAGCGTTTTATACCTTTGTGTTATCCGTAAGGCGATCTTATAACTTTTATTTGGTTGAGGGGCTGGCTTGTGACGGGTCAGCCCTTTTGTGTTTCCCGATTGTACTGCGTTTTGGTACAGGCAAGAGTTATTTTTGTTCAGTGTTAATTAGAACCGTGTATGAATATTGTTAAGCAAAAAACTGTATCAGCAACCCTCTATGAGGACAACAACCCCAATGCGGCAAGAAGCATCAGAGTTGAAATAAAGGACGGGCTTGTCACATTCGAGCAGCAGGACATCGGTCCGCTGTGTGATGAAATGTTCGGGGACTCCGACTATGAACGGGTAATATCCGACCTGCCTGTCGGGCAGTTGAGGTCTGTTATGGGTGTCAAGACCGACAAGGAACTCATAGCGGTGCTGAAACGGGACTACAGCACATCTGATGCGTTCGACAGGTTTTCGAACTTCATTTACGATAATCATCTGAAATATAGTATCTATTGCGGCTAATGTTGTATGTGGGTCAGAACAGTATTATGAAAGTCAAGGATATTTTCAAGTCTAAAAAGAATAATAGTACCTCTGAATATGTAGGCGTG
Source organism: uncultured Bacteroidales bacterium (assembly GCA_944322585.1). Taxonomy (GTDB): domain Bacteria; phylum Bacteroidota; class Bacteroidia; order Bacteroidales; family UBA932; genus Cryptobacteroides. The sequence goes on from CALUPB010000015.1 coordinate 28,440, forward strand.
TTTGTCGGAAAGGACGGGTCGTTTACCTTTGATGCGATTTCAGAGAAAAAGTACAAAGGAATATTGACGGGCAGCAAAATAGTTGCAGGTTTTGTGGTGTCGCAGAAACCTTTTGACGATTGTGAAGCCGTAAACGATAATAATGCAGATAGGCTATATGTTGAGGGTGTCATAATCAGTCCCCGTATTTCAGATGTCATATATGATGTCCTTCACGATTTTATCGTGATTAACTGTATGGAAAGAGGTGCCAAATGCTTGAGTCTGAAACTTGATAAAAATTCCGAATTTGCACATTATCTTGCTTCGGAGGATGCCTATAATTTGACAGGGACAACGGCAGAGCATCTGTATTTTGATGTCGATGTCGCTAATTTTGAATAATCAATACAGTAAACACCCTAAACACCCGTTTGGGTCGAGTCAAAGCGAGGTGGACATTAAACCGGAGTAATTTACCGATGTTAACTCGGTCGTGAAATTATATCCGCAGGCAGTTGAAATCCCGCTGCGCTCCTAAAAACCGACAAAAAGCCGAGAGGCCTTGATCATTGCAATGGCAGAGCGTTGAGTCATAGCAGACAGGCAGTGAGGTGTCGATATGAAGATGTAGACAATGTAGCAAATGTAGATTTTTTGCCAAACCTGTTCGATTGCTCATTGGCGAGGGGCAGGTACGGGTAAATTTGCCCTGTCATTTTTGCGTTCGCAAGCTCTGTAACCCCACACAAAACTTTGCCGGATTTTTGACTTTCCTTTGCGATTTTTCGCGGAATAGTACTCCTTTAGTACACCCTGCTAAAAATAAAAAGCCTCATAATCAAACGATTACGAGGCTATCTTTGTACCCGGAGCCGGGGTCGAACCGGCACATCCTTTCGGACATTGGTGTTTGAGACCAACGCGTCTACCGATTCCGCCATCCGGGCGAATTTGTCTGTCGGCTTGCTGGACCTCCTGAATCGGGACGGGATGCATGCGGCATCCGGCGCCTTGTCTGGCAGCAGCCTGTACAGCGGCAGGCCTGAAACAGATTTGAGTCGCAAAGGTATTGCAAATTATGCTAAAAAACAACTGCCATATGGTAAAATTCATACAGCATCCCGAACAGCGTCTTATTGGACAAATTTTATTACATTTGTATTCTGTCCTGCCGGTTGATGTTCTGCCTGCGTTATGGACATTGTAACTGGATATAAATTGATGGTTTTTGATTTCATATGGCTGGTTTGATCGAGATCAGGAGAAATGGAAGAACGGTAAGCAGGGTCATGTTCAGCCCTGATGTATCCGGGTTCAATGATATCATCAGCGGATACGGACATGTGTATATGGTATATGACAGTGCGGTGGAGTATTATGCGGAACGGCTGGAACATGATTGCGGCAATGTCCGTGCGGCTTATGCCATCGGGAATGTCGGTGAGGATATAAAGACAGTGGAGACTGTCGGGAACATATGCCGCTGGCTGTTGGAAACCGGTGCCGACAGGGATGCGGCAGTGCTTTCCGTAGGAGGTGGAATCGTTTCTGACATTGCCGGATTTGCAGCTTCGGTCTATAAGCGTGGTATCAGCGCGATATATCTTCCTACAACTCTTCTTGCGCAGGTAGATGCTGCTATCGGAGGGAAGGCCGGGGTTAATCTGGATGCGTACAAGAACATTATAGGGACATTTCATCAGCCGGAATATACGCTGATAAGTCCGGAAGTACTGAAGACTCTCCCGGAAAGGGTCTTCACTGACGGGCTTGCCGAGATGTTCAAGACATTCATCATAGACAATGGTCCGTCAGGGGACAGGGTTGAAAGAATGCTGTCGGAGGTCGGAAGGATCAGGAAGTGTTCATATGGAGGGGCTGTGACAGGATCGGAGACAGATGCATACGGGGAGGACGCTATGACAGTAAGATCGGGCTGTGGATCAGGGGAAAGATTGAATCCCGGTTCCGGGTTCGGGGAGCTTGTGGCGGAAGCGGCTTCGGTCAAGGCAGGGATTGTGTCAAGGGATGAACTCGAGTCGGGGGAACGCAGAAAGTTGAATTTGGGCCATACGTTTGCCCATGCTATAGAATATTGTTCCAATTCCGGGTTACAGGGGGATCATGCATGCATCTCGCATGGAGAGGCTGTCTCGATGGGACTGTCTTTGGCAGCGAGACTGTCCGAAGCTGCCGGAGTCGCCCGAAAAGGCTTGTCGGAAAGGATTGACAGGTGTCTGGATATATGCGGACTTCCGAAAAGATGTCCATATCCGATGGAAATGCTGGAGGAAGCCATGACCAAAGACAAGAAGGCGGAAGCAGGGAAAGTGCATTTTATCCTGATAGAGGATGTGGGGAACGTGGTGGAGAAGAAGATGTATGTCCATGATGCAGTCGGAATGCTAAAGTAAATGGAAAGGAATGTGATTGCGCTGGAAATTTAGATGTAAAACAATGATTTGTACGGTAATACAGAATAAGGGCCTTGACGGGATTCTTGAAGCTCTGGAGCATTGCGAGATGGCGGAGATAAGGCTGGACCGTTGTCGCCTTTCAGACGAAGACATTATGGAATGTTTTTCTTCCGATGTCCCTCTTGTGGCCACATGCAGGCTGTCTGATGTGATGGCGGCGAATCCGGGCATGTCCGATGCGGAAGCTGTGAAAATATGCGAGAAACGTCTCATGGCTGCCATAGATGCAGGGGCCGGATATGTTGATATCGAGATGGAGGCTCCCAAGGAAATGTCCAAAAGGGTACGTTCAAGGGCACATTCCAGAGGGACGGTATTCATAAAGTCATATCATGATTTCAATACGACGGATTCCTTGGTGGGATTGAAGTCTATTGTGGAAAAATGCCGCTATTATGGCGGTGATATCGTGAAGGTTGTGACAACCGCGCATTCGGAGGAAGATGCGGACAGGGTATTGAGCCTGTATGATATTTACACTCCGGCTTCACTGATAGCTTTCTGCATGGGAGATAAGGGGAAACGTTCCCGCGTCGGATGTCTTGCGAAAGGAGCTCCGTATACTTATGCCGCCATGTCGGAAGAAGATATTGCCGCTCCGGGTCAGTGGGCCGCTTCCGCGATGGCGGAGGCTGTTTACGGTGGCAGGAAATTCATCGGCTATGACGCTGACTTCATGAAATATACGGCTTCAGATATTGATGATGAAACCGGAAGCGGAGGGCAAATCCGCACCGGGGAAAAAGACAGGACATATGAAAATTCAAGAGGAGCAGGGACGGGTAAAAGATTGCCGGTAAGGATGCCTGCATCCAAAAGTTTTGCGCAAAGGGCAATACTGGCGGCTGCACTTGCGGAAGGCGAGTCCAGACTTGACGGCTATTCTCCATGTTCGGACAGTGAGGCTGCGATATCTGTGGCGCGTGCAATAGGCGCTGAAGTGACAAAAGTGCACGCCCGAGTACCGGAAACTGAGGAGAGCGCGGATGCGGACGGGAATGCCGGACAGACAATCGGTGGACGGTCGGAAGTTCTGATAATCAAAGGGATCGGAGCTGCTCCCGGATGTGTGGATATAGACCGTATAGATGTGGGGGAATCCGGTCTGTTGACAAGACTGATGATACCTTTGTCGGCGATACTGTCATCGTCGGACGTGACTGTCGAAGGGAGGAAGACTCTGCTCGGCAGGCCTATGAAGGGGGCTGATGAAATGCTTGCGGCATTCGGAGTGCATCTTTCTTCGGATCATGTTCCGCTGACTGTGCGAGGATGTCTTGAGGGTGGGAATGCTTCCGTGTCGGGCAGGAACGGTTCCCAACTGATTTCCGGACTGCTTATGGCGTTGCCTATGGCTGAAGGCAGGAGTACTGTTACGGTCACGTCTCCCAAGAGTATACCGTATATGTTCATTACTTTGGACGTGATGAAGCATTTCGGTGTGAAAGTATCGAACGAGATGAGCGGCGGACGGGCTTTCCTTGAATCCGGAGGAGACTGGACCCTGTGTACCGAGATGACCTTTAATATAAAGGGAGGACAGAAATACCGTGCTTCCGGATTCTCTCTTGAGGGCGACTGGAGCGCGGCTGCGAATTTTCTGGTGGCAGGGGCGGTATTCGGCCGGACGGAGATTGCCGGCCTGGATATGACATCGCTTCAGGCTGATCTGTCAATAATGGATATACTTGTCGATGCAGGGGCAAGCCTGTCGCAGACAGATGGCGATCAGGGGATTATCTGTGTCCAGAGAGCACCGCTTACGGCGTTCGTCACGGATGTGTCCCACTGTCCTGATCTTTTCCCCATAGTGTCTGTCCTGGCTGCTTTCTGTCAGGGCCGAAGCAGGATTGCAGGAGTGGACAGACTGGCCCATAAGGAAAGCGACAGGGGGCAGGCTATCCTTCAGATGCTGTCCCAGATGGGCGTGGAAGCATCGGTAGAAGGCAATGCCATGATTATAGAAGGATATCCTCTGGCTCAGAGATGTCTTACGGGAAGGCTGTTAAAAGGAGGGAAATATACTTCCTGGCATGACCACAGGATGGTCATGGCATTGAAAGTTGCCGGACTCGGGGCTGACAGCAGGATAGAAATAGATGACGAGGAGTGTGTCGGGAAATCTTTCCCGGACTTTATGGAACGTTTTTCCATGATAGTGCAGTGATCCCGCTATCCGGAAGGAGCTGTGCGGCGGGAAAAGTTCCGCAAACCGCACAGCCCCACGAATATCAGAACAATTATGAACTTGCGGAACTTGAGTTTGTTATGGATACTTTTGGCAGAAAATTCAGAGTGTCGGTATTCGGAGAATCCCACGGGCCGGCCGTAGGGGCGGTACTTGACGGTGTTCCCGCCGGGATATCCCTTTCCGAAGAAGATTTCATGGAAGATATAGACAGAAGGCGTAGCGGGGCAAGAGGGACGACTCCTCGTCGTGAAGCCGATCTTCCGGAGATTCTCAGCGGAGTATTCGACGGGCATACTACGGGGGCTCCGCTTGCAATAATATTCCGGAACACGAATACCAGGTCGCAGGATTATTCCAGGTTCATGGATGTCCCGCGTCCGGGACATGCGGATTTCGTGGCGATGAAGAAATGGTCAGGCGCCAATGATCCGCGCGGAGGAGGACACTTTTCCGGCAGGCTGACACTCCCTCTTGTCGCAGCCGGAGTGGTGGCGAAAAAGATTGTAGGGACAGCGATTGACATCAATGCCCGTCTGATAGAGATAGGGGGCGTTACGGAGATGGCGGCAATTGCCCGGCGCTATAATAATGAAGGAGCATCCGGTGCCTTTCCTCCGGACGGCATGCACGGTCTTGATGGAGGCGGAAAAGACCCTGTACCGGATACTGTAAACAGTGCAGTGGGAAACAGGGGTATGGATCCGTCCGAATTATGGAGACCTGAACTCGATCAGGCCATTGCAGAAGGAGATTCTCTTGGAGGGGTTGTGGAATGTGTCATCACCGGGCTTCCGGCCGGACTCGGTGAACCGTTTTTTGATTCTGTGGAATCTTTGGTCGCACATGCCGTATTCTCTGTTCCCGGTGTGCGGGGCATCGAATTCGGTCACGGATTTCCGGCAGCCAGGATGAAAGGTTCGCAGCATAACGATCCGTTCATTTTGTCTGACGGGAAGTGTTCGTCCAATGGCGCGGGAGGAATCAACGGAGGAATTACGAACGGTAATCCTATGGTATTCAGAGTTGCGTTCAAGCCGACTTCCAGTATAGGAAAACCGCAGAGTACCCTGGATTTTTCTACAGGGAAGATGACGGAACTGGTGATACCCGGAAGACATGATGTGTGTTTTGCCATCAGGACTCCCGTTGTCGTAGAGGCTGCGGCTGCGATTGTCCTGGCGGATCTGGTCTGACGCCGGTGTGACTCAATGATCTGACGACAGTATAATACGAATTAACTCTGTTAAGGTGCAATGACGGTTTTGGACATAGATTTTCATTTCCCGGTCACTGATCCGACCTGGGTATTCCTTATAGTGCTTGTCATCATCCTTTTTGCCCCTCTGCTTCTGAACAAGTTGAGGATTCCGCATATCATAGGGATGATACTGGCCGGTGTGCTGATCGGTGAACACGGGCTGAATATTCTTGAACGCGACAGCAGTTTCGAACTGTTCGGGCAGGTGGGTCTGTACTATATCATGTTCCTTGCAGGTCTGGAGATGGACATGGAGGATTTCCGTAAGAACAAGGTCAAGGGTCTTGTATTCGGCCTGCTTACATTCTTCATACCGATGGCACTCGGTGTATGGACCAGCATGGACATGCTCGGCTTCAGTTTTGTCTCGTCGGTGCTGCTTGCCAGCATGTATGCCTCGCATACGCTGATTGCTTATCCGATTGTAAGCCGTTACGGACTGTCGAGGCAGAGGAGTGTCACCATATCCATAGGCGGTACGGCGGTTACCGTCACCCTTGCGCTGGTCGTTCTCGCCCTGATCAGCGGAATGTATAACGGTTCGGCGAACACCATGTACTGGATTATGCTGGTGCTGAAGGTTACTCTCATCGGTCTTGTGATAGTGTTCGTATTCCCGAGGCTCGGAAGGATATTTTTCAGGAAATATGACGATGCGGTCATGCAGTTCGTCTTCGTGCTGGTGCTTGTTTTCCTCGGAGGCGGACTGATTTCCCTGGCCGGGATGGAGGGGATTCTCGGGGCATTCCTTGTGGGGCTCGTGCTCAATCCTCTTGTCCCCAAGGTGTCTCCTCTTATGAACAGGCTCGAGTTTGTCGGGAATGCTCTTTTTATCCCGTATTTCCTGATAGGTGTGGGGATGATCATCGATGTCAGGACTTTCGTTGCGGGAGGGGAGGCTCTGAAAGTAGCCGTCGTCATGACCGTTGTGGCGACATTGAGCAAATGGCTGGCCGCTTTCGCGACGCAGAAGATATACAGGATGTCGTCCAATGAACGGAAGATGATATTCGGACTCAGCAATGCCCAGGCGGCGGCGACTCTGGCAGCTGTCCTTGTGGGACATGAAATAATAATGGAGAACGGTGAACGGCTGCTCAATGACGACGTCCTTAACGGAACTGTAGTCATGATATTGGTTACCTGTATCATAAGTACCATAGAGACGGAGCGTGCGTCCCGCAGGTTCGCAATGGACGAGAAATCCGCCTCTTCGGAGGATATTCCGCAGGACACTGAAAAAGAGAAAATCCTCATACCTGTCGCCAATCCGGATACGATCGACAATCTGGTCAATCTTGCCTTGCTTATAAGGGATGACAGACAGAAAGCCGGTATTGTCGCATTGAATGTTATAAATGATTCCGGTGCCGGCAATTCTGAAGAAACGGGGAGAAGGTATCTTGAAAAGGCTGCCATGATAGGCTCGGCTGCCGATGTCAGGGTAGATATGGTGTGCAGGTATGATCTTAACATTGCCTCTGGAATAGTCCATACGATAAAGGAATACGGTATAACAGGAGTCGTGATAGGGCTCCATCGGAAAGCAGGTATTCTGGATTCGTTCTTCGGAAGTCTTACCGGCAGCCTGCTCAAAGGGACATACAGGGAGGTGATTGTGGCCAGGCTGATGATGCCAGCCAATACTATCAAGGGAATAACGGTGATAGTGCCTGCCAAGGCCGGGTATGAGACGGGTTTTACAAGGTGGGTGACGCATCTGTGCAGGATGGCCGGTCAGATCGGATGTCATCTCAGGTTCAGGACGGATGTGCAGACGGCGTTGAGTATAGCTGATGCGGTATCCGGTATTTCACCGGGGACGGCATTTACGACGGAGAAGGTAGGTGAAGATACGGCTTTTCAGGATCTGATGTTGGTGAAAATAAAGTCCGAACATCTTCTTGTCGTGATAAAGTCGCGGCCGGGTTCGGTTTCGTATGATCCGGCCTTTGACCGGCTACCGGCATTGCTCAACAGGGATTTCGCGGACAGCAACCTTATGGTGATCTATCCGGAGCAGGCCCAGCGTCCTGATGTCATGACTTTCTCCGACCCTCGTGCCAACTCCTGAGACGGTTCCTGGATCAACATGGATTTCCCGTTGATGCGTATACCGTCCTTGACGGACTGGCGTCCTGGCATACAAAAAAACACCACAGATGATTCTGTGATGTCGCTTTCTTGTAGTGGGTCGCAGGATGTTTCAGTCGCCACTCCGTGTCTCCTTCTAATCCTGACTTGCTCCGCAGGCGCTTGTTACCCAAGAAAACGCCATGGCTTGAATCTCTTGTGGAATCAGATTTGTTGCCTGCCATGCCTGGCGGCATTTACCGTATCTGTCTGTATCCCATTGAGAGCCAGCTCTCATGGTCTCCAGCCTTATACGGACGGACTTCGTCCTTGCAGGCAACAAAAAACACCGCAGATTTCTCTGCAGTGTCGTTTTCTTGTAGCGGGTCGCAGGATTGAACTGCGGACCTCATGATTATGAATCATGCGCTCTAACCAGCTGAGCTAACCCGCCATCGAGTTGTCGTTAGACTTCCCGCCGATATGACGGTGCTGTCTGGATTTGTTGAGATAGAAGGACTCGAACCCTCACTGACAGAGCCAGAATCTGTAGTGCTACCATTACACCATATCTCAATATTCCAACCGCCCTGATTTTAGGGACTGCAAAGGTAAGAATGTTTTGACAAAATGCAAAATTTTTGCGAAAATTTCGTCGAAATTTCTTGGAAACAGCTTCTTAAATTCCAGAGCAGTTTCTTTATTCCGCCGGACGGTTGTCCGTATCGGGAAGAAAGTCAACCTGGAAATTACTGTATCGGCTGGCGGTCATCAGTACAGCAGTACAGTCGCGTAAACCTCGCATCCTTCTCCGCGTCCTACGAAGCCGAGATGTTCCGTTGTTGTGGCTTTTACTGAGACGCATGATATATCCGTGCCCATCAGCGATGCGAGAACCTCTCTCATTTCCATGATGTAGGGGGCAAGTTTCGGCTTCTGCAGTGCGATTGTAATGTCCGCGTTGCCGACAGCGTATCCGCGCTCCCTTATCATTGCCATGGTCCTTTCTAAAAGTATCCGGCTGTCTATTCCCCTGAATTCTTCCGAACTGTCAGGGAAATGTTTTCCGATGTCGCCAAGGGCAAGGGCTCCGAGAAGTGCGTCGCAGAGGGCGTGGATGGCGACATCGCCGTCGGAATGCGCTACACATCCCACGGGACTTACGATCCGGACTCCTCCGAGCACGAGAGGAAGCCCTGCTGCAAGGGCATGTACATCGTAGCCGTTTCCTATCCTGAATCTTTCCATATATTGTTCCGGTTTGGGAAACTGTTTTGAAATTTATGCCATCAAATCCCAAAACGGTTCCAGGAATGATAATTTCATGAAGTTGTCTGAATGCCAGACAGCTTCCTTTGTAACTGACTGTAAAAATAATCAACTTCCGGCATTCTTTTGCAGAAGCCGGGTAAAAATTTAGTAAATTTGCAGGTTGACAATATGAATCCGGGCGGCTCGGATTGTCCGGTTCATGAAAACAGGAGAGACAATGGGTTTTAATTTCGGTTTTTTCGGTACTCCCGAGCACAGGGTTTTCCATTACAGACCGCGTTATTATGACGAGGAGAAGGAAGCCTTGAAGGAGAAGTTCGGACATGTTGACGGTTCGAAAAAGGATGAACCGTATGTTCCGGGGAGTTATATAAAGGGAAGTCTGCGCAACGGCCGCTATCAGCGTACAAGGGTGGCCGGCAAAGGCCAGAAACTGATAGGGATAGTCGGGCTTATCCTGTTCTTCGTAGTCCTTATCATGATTGCGAAATATTTTTCCCTGCTTTGATAGAGGTTGACGGATGGAAATAAGGATTTTACCTTCAAACATAGCCAATGTCATAGCGGCAGGGGAAGTCGTGGAGAGACCGGCTTCCGTGGTCAAGGAACTGATGGAGAATGCGGTGGACGCAGGGGCCGACAATATTGCCGTAGTCATTTCCGACGGTGGAAGGACTCTCATACAGGTAATTGACAACGGATGCGGGATGTCTCCGGACGAGGCTGTCCTGTGTTTCGAGAGACATGCTACATCGAAGATCTCGACTGCCGAAGATCTCATGGATATACATACGTTCGGCTTCCGTGGCGAGGCGCTCGCATCAATAGCGGCAGTGTCTGAAGTCACCCTGAAGACCCGCAGGTCAGAGGATGAGGTGGGCTGTGAAGTCCGTTTTTCCGATTCCGTACACCGTTCTACGGAGGCGGTTGCAGCACCGAAGGGTTCCAATTTTGCAGTGAGGAACATATTCTATAATGTTCCGGCGAGAAGGAAATTCCTGAAGTCGGACAATGTGGAGCTGAAACATGTCATCTCGGAATTTACCCGTGTGGCTCTGACAAGGCCTGACATAGGTTTCTCGCTGACTTCCAACGGTAAGGATATCTATGTCCTGAAGCCGGCCATGTCCTTGAAATTCAGGATACAGGATCTGCTCGGGACAGGTGTGGCGGATCAGGTGCTTGACATAGAGGCCGAGACATCCGTGATGAAGCTCTACGGTTATATCGGCCGGCCGGATCTTGCAAGGAAAAGTCTCGGCAACCAGTATCTTTTCGTGAACGGAAGGTATTTCAGGAGCCCGTATCTCCATAAGGCGGTGATGAAAGGATATGAGAACCTTATCCCGGAAGGGGTTACTCCTTCCTATTTCATATATCTGGAGCTGGATCCGCATTCCGTGGACGTGAATGTCAGTCCGAGAAAGACAGAGGTGAAATTCGAGGATGACAGTGTCGTTTTCCAGATTGTCTATGCCTGTATAAGGGAGGCTCTCGGGAAAAATTCATTCGGCGCGAGTATTGATTTCGAGAGGGAAGGAGTGCCGGATATACCGGTGATAGGCAGGCATTATGAAGAGTTCAGACCTGCGGCGGAACCTGATGTCCCGGCGGATCCGGGATATAACCCGTTCGATGCCGACGGCCTGTCTTCTGGTATTCCGCGGTTCGATGTCCCCGTCGGGAGCGGGGAAACGGCCCGGGGCGGTTCCGGGGTGAAGACGTCTCATGATGCCGGCGCGGCGGAGCATGCGGGTGCCGGAGCGTATCCGAGGATTGTCGACAGACATGACAATTACGGGAAGCTGTTCGAGGATAGTGTATTGCCTTCAAAATCAGTGATCGTCCTCCAGGGGAAATACATATTGACAGCCGTAAGGTCGGGGCTTATGGCAGTAAATGTCAGAAGGGCAATGGAAAGGATTCTGTACGAACGTTTCCTGAAGTCAATAAAGGCCAACGCACATACTACCCAGACTGCGCTTTTCCCTGTGTCTGTCCATGTGGGGGCGGAGAATATGCCTCTGTTCGAGGAATATTCGCAGCTGCTTTCCTCCATCGGGTTCGACATAAGCCCGTTCGGGAAGGATACCGTGGTGGTGAACGGCGTGCCGGAAGGCTATTCCGTGGAAGAGGGCAAGGTCAGGACGGTAGTTTCGGACATTATCCTCGCGCTTTCGGACGGACATCCGGATCTGCCTGAGATGATGGCTTCGGCGATGGCGGAGAAATTCGCGAAGATAGGTGCGGCGGAAGCGGACCACCTGACATCTTCGGCCGAGGCACAAAGATTGATAGACAACCTCTTCTCCTGCGGAAACGCCGAATTCACGAGTTCGGGTCACAGGACCGTGGCAATATTGCCCGTAGAGGATATTGACAGGAAATTTTAACTGATACAGACAAGAATGGGTTATTATAACTACAGCTACAACAGGGGAGGCGGTTTCCTGAGTTCATGGCCTCCGGCAACGAAGAGTATTATCATCATAAATGTCCTGGTATTCATCATGACACTTGTAGACCGGGATTTCATGATCAGGAACTTTGCGCTGTTCTATCCGGCATCTCCGCTGTTCAAGCCGTGGCAGGTTGTCTCCCATATGTTCATGCATGGAGGGTTCTGGCATATATTCTTCAATATGTACACCCTGTTCATATTCGGAAGCGTACTCGAAAGGGTCTGGGGCACAAAGAAATATCTGCTTTTCTATTTCGTGACCGGGCTTGGTGCCGCCGCTTTGCATACGGGAGTGCAGTGGATTGAGGTGCAGCACTATATGTCGCAGATTGCCGCAGGCGACCCTGCTGCCGCACAGAATATAGGAGACCTGATGAGAATACCGACTGTCGGTGCGTCAGGAGCCATATACGGTCTTCTGCTCGGATACGGCATGCTGTATCCTGATGCTGTCCTGGCTCTGATTTTCCCTCCGATAGCATTGAAAGCCAAATGGTTCGTGATAATATTCGCCGTCATTGAACTGCTTACCGGACTTACAGGCACAGGAGGCGGAGTGGCCCATTTCGCGCATCTTGGAGGCATGCTGTTCGGGTGGCTTCTCATATTGTACTGGAAGAGGCGGAACAGGCTGTACCAGAGATACGACTGACATGCGGACCGGGACAGACAGAATCAGTGACCGGAGACGTGCCGGCGGGCAGGGGACGGACAACGGCGGGGATAAGGATCGCCGGCATATGGGCGGAAGGACTGCCGGAAGCAGACGTCTGTCCGGGCGGGAATCAGGCAGAAGGGGCAAAAGACGCGGGAATTTCCGCCTGAATACCCGGTGGAAAAGGCAGTTGTCATTCACCGGAGTCTCGGCAAGGATACTGATGTCGGTTCTGGCCGGACTTCTTGTCATGTCTTTCCTTTCCGTAGTGATAAATCCCGGCAAAGTATGGATATTCGCCGTTTTCGGCCTGCTTTTCCTGCCGCTGTTCATTGTCAATCTGGTGTTGTTCCTGTGGGCTCTCAAGAGACGGTCAAGGTCGTTTGTCATTCCTTTGGCGGCACTCCTGCCGTCTGTTTTCTTTATCGGAGGATATTTTCAGTTGCCTTCCTCCGAAAGGCCCGGGACACCTGCCGAAGGGGAGGAAACGGTACGGTTGGTGTCCTACAATGTCGGAAGGTTTCTCCAGTCCCATGGCAGGAACATGCCTGAAGGACGCAGGGCGTGTTCGGATTCCATCAGACATTTCCTGACGGAACAGAACGCCGATATCATATGTCTGCAGGAGTTCTACACGACGGATATCGGGAGGGTGAGACAGTATCTTTCCGGATGGCTGAAAGGATACAGGGCGGAATATTATTTCTACCGCAGCCGTTACGGTTATTACGGTAATGTGACGTTCAGCAGAATGAGGGCAAGGGACAAGGGGGTAATCCATTTCGACAACAGCGCCAATCTGGCCATATATACGGACTATACGTATAAAGGAAAGTCTTTCCGGGTATACAACTGTCATTTCGAGAGCTACAATATTTCTACGACGGGTCTGCTGCGGTCTGTGCACAGGCGTGACAGGGAAATGCTCCGGGAGACGGAAACAAAAGTGAGAAGAGGGCTTGCGCAGAGGCCCAGACAGGTCAGCCGGGTCTTGAAGCACATAGCGGGAAGTCCCGTAGAGTCCTTTGTATGCGGTGATTTCAATGATACCCCCATGTCATATACCTATTACAGGCTTTCAAAAGGCAGGGATGACAGTTTCAGAAAGGCAGGGGAATGGTTCGGTGCGACATTCTCGTTCCTGTGGCCTCTGCTGAGAATCGACTATGTGCTGTATCCGGAAGAATTCAGGGCGATTTCGCACAGGACACCGCACAGACCGTATTCGGACCATTATCCCGTGGTGACGGAGATATCCCTGACAGCACCGGACGGCAGCGGCGGATGATCCGGTTATCGTTGCTCCGGTTCCGCAATGTGAAAGGCCTGATATAGGGGGGATACGGCGACAGGAAAAGTGTTTCCGGGACATGCGGAACCTGATTGTCGGACAAAGCAGATTATTGATAATAAAAATGAAAGATAAAATGACAAAAGACGGGAATATTTATTCGGATGCCGTCGCGACACTCCGCAATGGAGGTGTGATCCTTTATCCTACAGATACGGTATGGGGGCTCGGGTGCGATGCTACCAATGAGGAGGCTGTACGGAAAATATATGATATAAAGAAACGTCCCGACAGCAAGTCATTGGTTCTGCTGGCAAGCGATCTCGATATGGTCGCGAGATACATCAGGGAAATACCGGAAATGGCCATACAGCTTGTGGAGGTTAATGACAGACCGATGACCATTATCTATCCTGATGCCATAACCGGTGCGGAATACCGTGGCCTTGCCGCCAACACAGTAGCCGGGGACGGCAGTGTGGGGATAAGGATTCCGACGGTGGATTTCTGCAGGGATCTGGTGCATCGTTTCGGCAGACCGATAGTGTCCACTTCGGCGAACATTTCGGGTGAGCCGACACCGAGGAAATTCTCCGATATTCCCCAGTCGGTAAAAGATGCTGTCGATTATATCCTCGATCCGTCCCTGGAGCGCCGGTCCACCGGCTCGGCTTCATCCATAATCAAGGTAGGCCTTGACGGCACGATAGATATTATCCGGAAATAACGTGAAAAGCTGACCTGCAGGATAACCTGGATGAATGTCCGACCGTGTCTGTTTTTTGTCAGGAGATTCTGCAGAGAGGGCCTTTATTCCATATAGTGGAAGTAAACGGCTTCGGCTGCCGTGACGGCTGCTGTCTCGGTACGCAGACGCGAAGCTCCGAGATGGACGGGGATGAAGCCGTATGAGATTGCGAGCGCTGCTTCTTCACGGGAGAAGTCGCCTTCCGGTCCTATCATTATGCAGATGTCTCGGAGTATTTTCCCGGAGGAGGTCCCTGGCTTGTCCGGAATGGGGGTGCCGGCCTGAGGCGCGGGAAAGCAAGCCGTATCCGGATTGCCGGGCTTGCTGTTGCAGGACAGTGCTTCCAGAGCTTTCTTTATGGAAATCCGGGGTCGGGAACCGTCCTCGAAACAGTATGCTATCAACCTCAGTGCCCCGTTTCCTTCAAACGGCCGTATCATGTTTGACGTACCGGTATGTCCGGATTCATCCGGTTTGACCGGCCGACAGATGTTTCCTGAATGTGTTTCCCCTGTATCGCCCGATATCTTTCCCGTATTGTCCGGAATGTCTCCGTATTCCATAATGAAATCCCGGACGGTCATCGGCCCGAGGACAGCAGGGACGCCCCCTTTCAAAGACTGTTTGGCGGCCGAGACCAGTATTTTCTCTATTCTGGCTGTCTTGAATACCTTTCTTTCGGAGTGTTCCCCGATTATCGGGATTATGGTGTCGGCTCCGATTTCGCAGGCCTTTTCCGCGAACCATTCGTAACGGTCATTGTTTTTGGTGGGACATACGGCCAGATGCAGGCGGTAAGGATGTCCGCCCCAGTCCGGCAACGTCTCCATGATTTCCGCCTCGGCTCCCTTGGGAGAATCGGAAACAATACGGCATTTCATCAGGTTGCCCCTGCCGTCTATGACCGATATGGCGTCGCCGCACCGGTGTCTCAGTACCCGTATGCAGTGCGCGGACTCGTCCGCATCGAGTCTGCATACATTCCCTTCAATATTTTCAGTATAGAATATTTCCATGATTCTGTCTCCCGCGCAAAAATAATCATGAAATTCACATAATGCAAATCTTACAGTATTGTGCGAATGCGCCGTTTTTATGATTACCTTTGTGTTCAGTTGGCTTTTGCAGACCGCGCAAGCCGACGGATTGACGTGGCAGTTGTGCGGCGGGAAAAGTTTCGCAGACCGTGCAAAACTACGGATATCAGGGACAATTATTAACTTGCGGAACTTGAGTTATGTATATAGGACTCATATCGGACACTCACGGGACTTTTGATGCCCCGCTGATGAAGTTCCTGCAGCCGGTGGACGAGATATGGCATGCGGGGGATTTCGGTAGTCTGGAGACGGCACAGAAGATATCCGCGTTCAAGCCTCTTATAGGTGTCTACGGCAACTGCGACGGCCAGGATATCAGGTTCGGTTATCCTCTGTATCAGGTGTTTGACTGTGAGGGATTGAAAGTGCTGATGACCCATATCGGCGGTTATCCGGGACATTATGACCGCAGGGCTCTGGCTCTGATAGATGAATACCGGCCGGACATCTTCGTCTGCGGACATTCGCACATACTCAGGGTCATGAATGACGGCAAGAGAGGGTTCATGATGATAAACCCGGGAGCTGCCGGACAGTACGGGTTCCATACGGTGAGGACTGCATTGCGGTTCCATATCGATGAAGGGAAAATGCATGACATGGAGGTCTGCAAGCTCGAAAAGAAACTGGCGCCCCTGTAATGAAAAAGACGATTATGGCAAGCAAGGTGAAATCAGTATGGTTCTGCACTTCGTGCGGTAACGAGAGTCCCAAATGGATGGGCAGGTGTCCTGCCTGCGGGGAATGGAATACGATGGTGGAGGAGACCGTGGTGACAGGGAAAAAATCCGTGTCAGATGATGCCGTGTCCGTTCCTGGACAAGGCAGCAGGCCCATGCCTCTGTCGTCCATAGATTCCTCGGTGGAGAACCGCCGTTCCCTGCACAATGCCGAGCTGGACAGGGTGCTCGGGGGAGGTATAGTCGAAGGTTCGTTAGTGCTGATCGGAGGGGAGCCCGGGATCGGGAAATCGACACTTTCCCTTCAGATACCGTTGGCGTGTCCTGAAATGAAGACTCTTTACGTTACCGGTGAAGAGAGTGCAAGGCAGGTGAAACTGCGGGCTTCGAGGATAGGCGGAAATGACAGCAATTGTCTGATATACAGTGAGACTCTGATGGAGAACATCATTGCGGAAGCTCGGAACATAATGCCGGATCTGATGGTGGTGGACTCCGTGCAGACTATGTATTCCCGGAATGTGGAGTCTTCCCCGGGGTCGGTGTCCCAGATAAAGGAGACTGCAGCCAGGCTGCTCAGGTTTGCAAAGGAGACGGGGGTGCCCGTAATTCTCATCGGGCACATCACCAAGGAAGGGAGCATAGCCGGGCCGAAGATACTGGAGCATATTGTGGATGTAGTGCTGCAGTTCGAAGGGGACAACAGGGGGGCATACCGTCTGTTGAGGAGCATAAAGAACAGGTTCGGCTCCACTTCGGAACTGGCTGTATTCGAGATGACCGGGCGCGGGCTGAGGGAGGTGAGCAATCCTTCGGAAATGCTTATCCCGATGCACGGGGAGAATCTGAGCGGAGTGGCTGTCGGGGCGATGCTGGACGGGACAAGACCTTTCCTTATCGAAGTCCAGTCCCTTGTGAGCACTGCCGCCTATGGTACTCCGCAGCGGTCGGCTACCGGTTTCGATGTCAGGAGGCTCAACATGCTTTTGGCTGTCCTTGAGAAAAGGGCAGGTTTCAAGCTCGGAGTCAAGGATGTGTTCCTGAACATGGCCGGAGGTCTCAGGGTGAATGATCCGGCATGCGATCTGGCAGTGATATGCGCGGTGCTTTCTTCGAATTTCGATTTCGCGGTGCCGTCGGACATATGCTTCGCCGCGGAGGTGGGGTTGAGCGGAGAGATAAGGCCCGTGTCCCAGACCGACAGGAGGGCCTTGGAGGCTCAGAGGCTCGGGTTCCGGCAGATATATGTCTCCTCGTTCGGAAGTCCCGACAATATGCCTGAGGGCATCGATGTCATACGTGTCGCGGATGTCCCGTCCCTGTGCAGGTCGCTGTTCCGGAATGTCTGACCGTCTTTGTCAATAAGTGTGACCTGAAAGGCGGAATTTCATGGCTTGTGAATTTCAGTTGTCTCCCATCCGGTCAATGACAATATTATATTGTCAATGCCTTTCTGTATACGGGATAACGGAACCGTATACCCGTTCACGAGTATGGAGAAGATGACAGTCTCATCCTTGGTGCCGGTCTCAGGGACTATGTATCCGGAAAAGCATCTTACCCCGCCCATCGAACCGCTTTTCATCCGTATTCTCGTCCTGATGGCTTCAGGTACGGACCTCATGTTGAATTCGAGTGTCCCACTGCCTCCTGGAAAGGGCAGCGAATCGAAGAATTCCCCGAAAGAAGGTGATGACATCATTTTTTCCAGAAAGCCGCAAAGGAATTCCGCACTGAGGAGGTTTTCTCGCGACAGCCCGCTTCCGTCCTTTATCAGAATTCTTCGGCTGCCGGCACCGATTTCATCGAGGAGCCCCGATATGGCTACATATGCAGAGTCATAGCATCCTGAACCGCAATATTCCTTGCCGAGAGTTTTCATCAGGGTTTCCGCATACAGGTTGTTGCTTTCTTTGCAGGTGACTTCCGCTATTCGTGTCAGGGCAGGGGACAGGGTGCTTCCTATGACAGTCAGACTGTCGTCCGGAACTCCATGAAGATGGATGATCGCATCCCCGGCCGTGTCTCCGGTGTATCCCCGTCTTTCGACGTCATTCGGGAACCCTCCGCCGATTTCCGGCTTGCCGGTTCCGCCGTTGCCGGGCCGGCAGCCGTTGTCCGGCCGTGTAGCGGATCCGTATGCGCCTGCAAGTACTGGATTGATGTCTGCCGGACCTTTGCCTGATTCTATCCCCCGTTCTGACAGATACCTGCAGAAATACCAGGCCAGTGTGTATTCGGGAAACTTGTTCGCTACGGATTCTGTCCCCGGTCTTCTGTCCATAGCATATGTTCCCCTCATTTCGCCTGCCGGAGAGAAATCGTCCGGGTAGAAATACATTGTATTCCCTGTTCCCGGCTTTCCTGTCCTGCATGAATATATGAATGTCATCCATGGGGTCTCCGGATATTCCTGACGGATATTTACGGGAGCACCGGGATGCTCTCCCGCAGATACAGTCATGTCTATGGTATTTTCATGGAATGAAAGCCCGCTTGCTCCGGTCCCGTAATATGTCCCGGCATCGCAGAGTTCCCATGTGGGGTGTTCGTCCATTCCGGAAAAGAATCTGCCGTCCCCTACGACATGTCCCTGTATTCTCCGTATTCCTGCCTGGTGGACAATAGCCTCCCATTCCCTGAAGAGTGTATCCAGCGGTATGGCTATGCCGTTGTCCGATCCGAGTGTCGGGTCTCCTCCTCCTATGATATAAAGGTCGCCGAGAAGAGTCCCGTCTTCTATCCTGCCGCTGTAGCCGAGCCTTGTCTCATATCTGTAGTCCGGTCCGAGAGAGTGGAGGGCAAGTGCCGTAGTCACGAGTTTCATGTTGGAAGCCGGGATGAGAAGCCTGTCGCAGTCCCGGCACAGGAGCGTATCCCCTGCTCCGGTCATGGCGAGGATGCTGACGCTCGTTCCCCTGAAATCATCCGACCCGAGAATCCTGTCCGTTGTTTCTTCGGGCGAGGTGTCCGGACCTGTTCCATGACAGTCTCCCGTCTGTGCCGCTGAATGATTGCAGACACAGACAAACAGACATAATGCTGCTGCGGCCGGTATGTGTATCCTGTTCATTGCCATTGGTTCCGGTTTAAGGAGGTTGGCCCCAAAGGAGGGATTGCAGGCATAACACAGGCGTATCCTTTTGGGCCGGCCTCGAATATTTCCCAAAAATATCTCATAAAATCCATATAAAAAACTGTTTTGAAAATAATCCCGTTAAATTCAAAACAGTTTGTAAAAGAAATTTTGATAAAAATTTGAACAGCTTCAAACTGCTTCTTGAATGAATTTTATAACTTTGTCAGGATTTGGACACTGTTTTGACGGGAAGGTTCCGTTTTCCGATTGGACGGATGATGCGGGCGGATAATGCAGTCCGGCAGTTTTATGAGGGACTGCCTGTCCGATGCTGGTAGAGAATACAGATTTAATTAATTATAACACTATTATGGCAAAAAGAGTTTTAGTATCGGGAGGAGCCGGATATATCGGCAGCCACGTGACCGTGGAACTGATCAATGCCGGTTATGAGGTGGTAGTTGCCGACAATATGTCCAACTGCGACCTTACATGCTTCGAAGGCGTAAAGAAAATTACCGGGAAGGAAGATATTCCGTTCGAGAAAATGGACTGCTGCGACGATGCGGCGGTCAATGCGCTGTTTTCCAAATACAGGATTGATGCCGTCATCCATTTCGCCGCCTTCAAGGCTGTGGGGGAATCCGTAGCCGAGCCGATAAAGTATTACAGGAATAATCTGGATTCTTTCCTGAACATACTCGAAGCGGCAAAGACCCACGGCGGGTGCAACGTGCTTTTCTCTTCTTCCGCCACAGTCTACGGCGAGACCGACAGACTGCCTGTTACGGAACAGTCTCCGCGCCAGCCTGCGACCTCACCTTACGGCAATACCAAGCAGATCTGCGAGGATATCCTGAGGGATGTAGTGAAGGCTACGGCTTCGTGTGACGCCATGGAGCCTGGAACGGACCGCAACGGAACTGTAAAGGGTATCGCCCTCCGGTATTTCAATCCGATAGGCGCTCATCCGTCTGCCCTGATAGGGGAACTTCCCCGCGGGGTGCCGAACAATCTTGTACCTTTCATCACCCAGACCGCTATCGGCAAACGCGAATGCCTCAGCATATTCGGGAATGACTATCCTACTCCGGACGGGACATGCCAGAGAGACTATATAGACATCGTGGATCTTGCCAAGGCTCATGTCGCTGCAGTGGGAAGAATGCTTGACGGCAAGATGAAGGAATCTTATGAGATATTCAATGTCGGGACCGGACGTCCTGTTTCCGTGCTGGAACTCGTGAATGCCTTCGAGAAGGTCAACAATCTCAAACTCAACTATAAGTTCGCTCCGAGACGTCCTGGTGACGTGACCGCCATATGGGCGGATCCGACACTTGCCAACAGGGAGCTCGGGTGGAAGGCCGGACGTTCCATAGAGGATACCCTCGCTGCGGCCTGGGCGTGGGAAAAGCATCTTGCCGGTAAGTGAGTGCCGGCCCGGAAACAGATCGGAAACTATACCGATCCCGGATACCGGTCGGATTCGGACAGGTCAGCAGATCAAAGACAAAAGGTTTGAAATCTCTCCGAGAATCGGATATCCGGAAGAGGTGCCGGGATTGACTTCGCGGAAAAACAACAAAAGGGGATGACTTTCATTTTTAAGTCACCCCCTTTTGTTATTCAGGGAGGTCCGGTTTCCCGATTTTCAGGGAGATATTCCGTCTTTCAGGTGTCTCTCACCCTGTATTGTTCCTGCTATTTTTCCTCTGCTGTCAGCTTCGTGATGGTCTCGCTGAGTTTTTCGCTGAGGGCGTCGAGCCTGTCGAACAGCTCCTTGCGGATGCCGTTGTAGTATGCCCTGCTTGAGCCTTCCGGATGGTTCACCTTGTTTTTCAGTTCATTGTAAAGGTCTACAGCCTCATCGATTATCTTGTTTATCTCTTCTTCGTTCTTTGTCGGGTTGAGGCTGATGAAAAGAGCACAATCATCCAGAAATTCTTCGATAAAGAATTCGATGTCTTTTTTAATTGTTCTAAGGTTCATGATATACGTAATTATTTGTTGTCTGTATGTCAGGCATGAGCCAGGTTCCGGCCCGGATTCTCTGCCATTGCGCTGCAAAGATAACAATTTTCTGCAATTCCTTAATCAAGGATACGGCGGGCTCTGACAAGACGCCAGGAGTTTTCATAATAGTCGGGTTCGCCGGGAACAAGGGAATTTATCCTGACGACTTGTGATGAGTGGATCATCTTCCCGTCGCCCATGTATATTCCCACATGTGTTATCCTTTCGTTATGGACGTCCGTTCCCGGGGTGCCGAAAAACAGGAGGTCTCCCGGTCTCAAATGCGCAATCCTGCGCAACATTTCCTGTTTCAATGTCTGTATTCCGTCCCTGCCTCCGTTTCCTTCTCCGTTCCTGCTTGTGTCTTGGGACCCACATGTCAAGGACCCGACCGCGCCAGCTCTTCCGGACGAGGAACGGACGATACCGGCAGTAAGAGCCGTGTCGATTCGCATTTCAACGGCTTTGCCGGAAGATGCCTGCTGTGAGGCGTTCCGCGGCAGCTCTATCCCGTTCATCATGAATACATGTCTTACAAGTCCGCTGCAGTCCACCCCGTTCGGCGATGCCCCGCCCCAGAGATACGGAACGCCGATGAATTTCAGGGCTTCCGAGATTATCCCGGCAGCGGATGCCTTACGGGAAGCGGTCCATTCGGCATAATCCATGATGTCTTCTTTCGGCACATATCCGGTGTTGCCGTCCGGAAGTATGACTTCGGCGAAGCCGTTTTTGATTGCCGGCTTCCCTTTGACCGGTTTTGGTCCGGATATCCTGTCCCCGGATACGGCTGCCGCCTGACGGTTCCCGCTTCCAGTCACCTTCCGTATCCCGGAGCCCTCTTCAGTCCTGCTGCCGTTCCGGATTACGCCGGCTTTCCGGTGTCCGGAGGATATGGCCTGACGCATCACGTTTCCCTCCATTATGTCGCATATCTTGCCGGCCTTTTTTGACGGAAGGGTGTAGACTGTGCTTTTCCATGCGGTGCAGATGTATTTCGGGGTGGTCATGTAGTCCTCGAATTCTTCCTGAGTCATCTCCACGAGACCGAGAGCCGTGCACCATGCCGTGTACGGTTCGGACGTGATGACCTGTCTCCAGTAGCCGTCTTCACCGATGATCTGCACTGTCGAGCCCATGAGGGCCTGCGTCCCGAGCTCCGACGTATAGTCCGGCTCTTCACGCAGGAAATTTACCGAAAGGTTGACTACGGCATGACGTGGCAGGCTGCTGTCCGGCTTTTCACGGGGGATGACTGCCGCCGCCTGATGTCCCCACAGGGTCATAATGCCCGTGAGAATGCATCCGACAACTGTTTTTACTGACGGTAACTTCATGTCCAAACATTTTACGGGACAAATGTATGGAAATAATCCGTAATTTTGCCGGATATGGAGAAGAGATACAACAGTTTCGCAGGATATTTCAGGGAAAAATACGGGGAACGGCTTCAGAAGGTGGTCATCGACGCCGGTTTCTCCTGTCCGAACAGGGACGGCACAGTCGGATGGGGAGGCTGTACATATTGCGACAATGCAGCGTTTCATCCTGGTTACAGCACTCCGGGGAAGTCTCTGAAACAGCAGATAGACGAAGGAATAGAGTTCCACAGGGTCAGATACCGCAATACCAAAGCATATCTGGCATATTTCCAGGCCTATTCCAACACATATGCTCCTCTTGAACGTCTGGAAAGCCTGTATGAGGAGGCCTTGGGACATCCGTCCGTGGTGGGGATAGTCATAGGCACGAGACCGGACTGCGTTGACGCCGCGAAATTGGACTATCTTGCATCCCTGAAGGAGGGCAGGGTTATGAAAGAATGGGAGCGACATGTCGGAGGAAAGATATGGAGGGCTCCGGAAGTCATTATGGAATACGGTATCGAATCATGCTATGACAGCACCTTGCTCCGTATCAACAGGGGACATGATTTCGCTGCTGCACGCAAGGCAGTTGAGATGACTGCTGAAAGGGGGCTGGACGCAGGAGCGCATTTCATCCTCGGGCTGCCGGGAGAGACGAGGGAGATGATGCTCGGTGAATGCGATGCAATCAACGGACTGCCGCTGCTTTCGGTCAAGTTCCACCAGTTGCAGATAGTGCGGGGTACTGCCATGGAAAGGGAGTTCGCCGCGCATCCCGAAGAGTTCGTGACATTCCGGCTGGAGGAATATATCGATTTTTTTATCGACATGCTGGAGCGTCTGCGTCCTGACCTTTATATAGAAAGGTTCGCGGGGGAGGTCCCGCCGCGTTTTGTGAAAAGTACCCCGTGGGGGCTCATCCGCAATGTGGAGCTTCTCCGTCTTCTGGAGCAGCGTCTTGAAGCCCGCGACACCCGTCAGGGAGCGCTCCTGTTATGTTAGAAGAATAGATGTACTGCGGATCCGAATGATTTTGTAATTATCAGTAATAGCAGAAGTTATATAAAGATGCACATCCTTGATGCCTTTGAAACAGACGGTACCAAGGATGTGTGTTTTATTGTAATATATTGATTGCTAATTTAATATAAAAGAATTGAAATCCGCGTTGCATGCCGGGATTTGTCAGTTAAACGGGCCGGAATTATGCAGTTCGGATTTTTTGTGTATCTTTGCGCCGTTTTTCATAATATGGTGCAGGGAATGTACGGATTACGCAAGACAGGGTATGTGATGGTTGCCGCGCTGATGGTGTGTGCTGCGGCAATGTCTGTCATATATCAGCAGGATTCTGAAACTGCATCGTCCGTACCGTACAGAGCGTACGGCTGCATCGCCGTCATCAGCGCGGCTTCTCCTGCAGTAGAAGGAAGTCTGGAACTTTCGACATATTTCAATACAGTTACGATGTCCGCCGGAGCAGAGTACAGAACAGTCTCTTCCGCGCGGACATCTGTCATATCCGCAGGGGCTTCCGGCATTCAGTCTCCTGGGCCGGCTTCTTATTACGGACAGTTCCTTGATGCAGCTCCTGACCGGATGTCGGACTATTTCGTCTATACCCTGGAGAGAATTCTCATATAACCCGTATTTCCGGCATTGTCCGGACTGCCGTCTCATGGGCATGCCGTATGCAGACCCGGCGGCTTTTCCTGTCCTGCGGGATAATTGCAGGCAATTTTCATTGAACGAAAACATTTCAGACATGAACAATTTCGTATTACTGGTCGTCGTGATTCTCATTGCCATCCTGATAGTGGCCGCTGCCATAGGGATAGCCAAACTGATTGCACCGAGGTCTTACAATCCTCAGAAGGGTGAGGCTTATGAATGCGGTATCCCTACGAGAGGCAAGTCGTGGATGCAGTTCAAGGTCGGATACTATCTTTTCGCCATTCTTTTCCTCATGTTCGATGTGGAGACGGTCTTCCTGTTCGCCTGGGCTGTGGTTGTCCAGGATCTCGGGATATACGGGCTTCTGAGCGTGCTGTTTTTCCTCCTTATACTCGTGCTCGGCCTTGCCTATGCGTGGAGGAAAGGTGCCCTGGAATGGAAATAGGTTCCCGCACCGCCTGAGGGGAAGATGCCTGCCGTGCCGGGATAGAATAAGAATGATAACGTTAATGACATCAATATGAAACGTAATGTCAACATAAAGTCGATGAAATACGAGGATTTCAACGACAATGAATATATCGAGCAGATGCTCAAGGAACTGCGCGACAACGGCACTAATGTCATTGTCGGATGCCTTGACAATGTGATAGAATGGGGACGCAGCAACAGTCTGTGGCCTCTGACTTTCGCCACGAGCTGCTGCGGAATCGAATTCATGGCCATCGGAGCTGCCAGATATGACTTTGCAAGGTTCGGCTTTGAAGTGGCGAGGGCCTCGCCGAGGCAGGCGGACTTCATAATGGTGGCCGGTACCATTACCTACAAGATGGCTCCGGTTCTCAAGCGTCTCTACGACCAGATGGCAGACCCCAAGTATGTGGTGGCTACCGGCGGATGCGCCATCAGCGGCGGCCCTTTCAAGAAGTCCTATCACGTGGTCTGCGGTGTGGATCAGATCCTGCCTGTGGATGTATATATTCCCGGCTGTCCTCCGCGCCCCGAGGCGATGCTGTACGGCCTGATGCAGCTTCAGCGCAAGGTAAAGGCCCAGAAATTCCTCGGCGGCATCAACAAGGGAATCAGCGAGAAGGAATACGAGAGGCTTATGACTGCCGACATCAACAAGGCGAATGAAAAGGACGACTATGACGAGGCGGGTCTGGCATAGCCGCACGCAGTCATGACTTCATAATATGACGGATATGGAGAATAATATCAGCATAAAGGACAGGATAATGGCCGTCGAGCCATCTGCACAGTGGTCCGAGGCAGGGGACGGGATGTTTACCGTTCCGGCCGGGGCATTCAGGAAAGTGGCCGAAACTGTCAAGGAGGAAGGGGGATTCGATTTCCTCCGGAGCCTTACCGGCATGGACTGGGGCGAGGAAGGTCTCGGATGTGTCTATCACATAGAGAATACCGCTACCGGTGAGAATATCGTCCTCCGTACCATGGATTCCGACAGGGAGAATGCTGCCCTGCCTTCTGTCCATGACATCTGGAAGGGGGCGGATCTGAATGAGCGCGAGGCTTTCGATTATCTCGGGATAAAGTTCATCGGGCATCCTGACCTCAGGCGCCTGTACCTCAGGGATGACTGGAAGGGTTATCCGCTGCGCAAGGACTATGATCCGTCGCAGAATACCATCCCTACGGATAACGAGGAGACCAATGACGAGGCTCCGACATACGAGATTACCAAGGACGGAAGTTTTATCCGCAAGCGTCATCCGCTTTTCGAGAACGATGAATATGTGATCAATATCGGTCCGCAGCATCCTGCCACTCACGGGGTTCTCCGTTTCAGGGTGTCCCTTGAAGGAGAGATTATCAGGAAGCTCGACGTGCACTGCGGATATATCCACAGGGGTATCGAGAAGATGTGCGAATCCCTTACCTATCCGCAGACGCTCGGTCTTACGGACCGTCTCGACTACCTCGGGGCGATGCAGAACCGCCATGCTCTCTGCATGTGCATAGAGAAGGCCCTCGGTATGGAGGTGTCGGACAGGATACAGTATATCCGGACGATAATGGACGAGCTCCAGAGGATAGATTCCCATCTTCTGTTCGCTTCCTGTCTTGCCCAGGACATGGGCGCGTTGGAGGTTTTCTTCCTCGGCTTCAGGGACAGGGAGAAAGTGCTGGACATCCTCGAGCAGACGACGGGGGGAAGGCTTATCCAGACTTACAACGTCATCGGCGGAGTGCAGGCCGACATCCATCCTGAATTCGTTAGGAAGGTGAAGGAATTCATTCCGTACATGCGCTCCAGACTGCCGGAGTATCATGAGATCTTTACCGGCAATGTGATAGCCAGGACAAGGCTTGTCGGGACGGGCATCCTGTCAAGGGAGGATGCCATATCTTTCGGTGCCACCGGCGGTACGGGAAGGGCTTCGGGCTGGGCTTGCGACGTCCGCAAGAGACATCCTTACGGGGTCTACGACAAGGTGGATTTCAAGGAGATCGTCTTTACGGAAGGGGACTGTTTTGCACGGTATATGGTGAGGATGAAGGAGATAGAGGAGAGCCTCAGGATAATAGAGCAGCTCATTGACAATATCCCGGAAGGGGAATACCGGATGAAGGTCCGCCCTGTGATAAAGCTTCCTGTCGGAAGCTGGTATGCAGCAGTGGAAGGCAGCAGAGGAGAGTTCGGGGCATTCATCGAGAGCAGGGGAGACAAGTCTCCTTACAGGGTGAAGTTCCGCTCCACGGGACTGCCGCTGGTGTCGTGCATAGATACGATTACAAGAGGGGCGAAGATCGCCGACCTCATCGCCATCGGCGGCACACTCGACTATGTCGTTCCGGACATAGACAGATGATGCCGGAGGATTGTGTAAACTAAAAATTGACGTCGATATATGTTTGATTTCGGTGTAGTAACAAACTGGATACATACGCAGTTCACGTCCGTGATGCCCGAGGGGCTTGCCGTCTTCCTCGAATGTGTCATCATCGGAGTCTGCCTCCTTCTGATGTATGTGGTGATAGCCATAATAATGATATACATGGAGCGTAAGGTCTGCGCCGCCTTCCAGTGCCGTCTCGGACCGCAGAGGGTCGGGCCATGGGGATCGGTGCAGGTGTTCTGCGACGTGTTCAAGATGCTGACGAAGGAGATTATCATCATCAGGCACTCGGACAAGTTCCTCTACAACCTTGCCCCGTACATAGTCATACTCGCTTCGGTGATGGCATTCGCCTGTATTCCTGTCAATAAGGGAATGGAGATACTCGACTTCAATGTCGGTGTCATCTTCTTCATGGCAGCCTCCTCGATCGGAGTCGTTGGCATACTTCTGGCCGGCTGGAGCTCCAACAACAAGTTTTCCCTCATCGGGGCCATGCGAAGCGGAGCGCAGATGATAAGTTACGAACTGTCCATAGGCATATCCATCCTGACGATAGTCGTCCTTACCGATACCATGCAGTTCTCCGAGATAGTGATGCGGCAGGCGGACGGATGGTTCATATTCAAGGGACACATTCCGGCTGTAATAGCGTTCATAATTTACCTGATTGCCGGCAATGCAGAGGTGAACAGGGGGCCTTTCGACCTTCCGGAAGCCGAGTCGGAGCTGACTGCCGGATACCATACCGAATATTCCGGAATGCATTTCGGGCTTTTCTATGTCGCAGAATTCGTGAATCTGTTCATTGTCTCCAGCATAGCCGCCACGATATTCCTCGGCGGGTGGATGCCTCTCCATATTCCGGGGCTGGACGGGTTCAATGCGGTGATGGATGCGATACCGGGCTTCATCTGGTTCTTTGCCAAGGCTCTTTTCGTGGTGTGGCTGCTGATGTGGATAAAGTGGACGTTCCCGAGGCTCAGGATAGACCAGATACTGACCCTCGAATGGAAGTATCTGGTGCCGATAGGACTGCTCAACCTGCTGCTCATGGTGGTTGTCGTGGTTTTCGGACTCCATTTTTAGAGGATGATATGCGGGACAACTATAATATGGACCATTATTATTACGGATACGGTCCGGATGGCCTTCCGGTGCCGGCCCTGTCCGATAATCTGAAACAGTTATGGGTTATATAAAAGGTTTTTTCAGAGGTCTCGGC
This sequence comes from uncultured Bacteroidales bacterium, assembly GCA_944322585.1. Taxonomy (GTDB): domain Bacteria; phylum Bacteroidota; class Bacteroidia; order Bacteroidales; family UBA932; genus Cryptobacteroides. Next base: position 56,850 of record CALUPB010000015.1, read on the forward strand.
TCGCTCCTGACCGGATTGAAAGTGACTTTCAGGGAATTCTTTACAAAGAAGATTACCGAGCAGTATCCCGAGAACAGGGCTACGCTCAGGATGAACGAACGTTTCTGCGGGGAACTGGTGATGCCCCATGACGAGAACGGCAACAACAGGTGCATAGCATGCGGACTGTGTCAGATGGCATGCCCGAACGGGACTATCCGCATCACCTCGGAGACAGTGACTGATCCGGAGACGGGGAAGCCCAGGAAGCGTCTCGTGAAATACGAGTACGATCTCGGATCATGCATGTTCTGCCATCTGTGCGTCAATGCGTGTCCTCATGACGCCATAAGATTCTCGACGGATTTCGAACACGCCGTATTCACGCGGGAAAAACTTGTCAAAACATTGAATAAACAATAGTCATGGATATAACTCTCGATCTCATTGTATTCATAGTGCTCGCGCTTTTCATCGTGGTGAGTGCGGTGCTTGCCGTGACTACCAGGCGTATCTTGAGAGCGGCGACATATCTGCTCTTTGTCCTGTTCGGTACGGCCGGAATATATTTCCAGCTCAATTATTCGTTTCTCGGAGCGGTCCAGCTGCTGGTGTATGCCGGAGGAATAACTGTGCTGTATGTGTTTTCCATCCTGCTGACATCCAGCGAGGGCGACCAGGCGGAGAAACTGAAGAAGAGCAAGTTCTTCGCAGGGCTCATAGCGACTGTAGCCGCAATGGGCATCTGCCTGTTCATCATGCTGAAGCATCAGTTCCTTCCTTCGCATTTCGAGCACGGGGAACTTGCGATGCGCACTATCGGACATGCGCTGATGTCCACAGGGAAAGACGGTTATGTTCTTCCGTTCGAGGTGATCAGTATCCTGCTCCTGGCCTGCATAGTCGGAGGCCTTCTGATAGCCAGGAAACGGTAAACGATTAAATGATAGAGATATGATACCGATGGAATATTACCTGATAGTCTCGACGATAATGATGTTTGTCGGGATATACGGCTTCCTGACACGCCGCAATCTGCTGGCGATGCTCATTTCCGTGGAGCTGATACTCAACTCGGTTGACATCAACTTTGTCGTGTTCAACCGGTTCCTCTTCCCGGAGCAGCTGGAGGGCTTTTTCTTTTCCCTTTTCGCAATAGGGATAAGCGCGGCGGAGACGGCTGTGGCCATTGCCATAATCATCAACATTTATCGCAATATCCGCAACATCCAGGCGAAGAACCTGAACAAGATGAAATGGTAGAAAACAGGAAATTATGGAATATACGATTCTGATACTATTGCTTCCGTTCCTGAGCTTCATCCTGATAGGTCTGCTCGGGACAAAGTTGCGCCCTGTCGTTGCCGGAGCCTCCGGTACTGTCGTGACCGGCATTGTGGCGCTGCTCAGCTATTGGACGGCATTCTCTTATTTTTCGGCGGGCAGGGATGCCTCCGGAGTGTATCCGGCGCAGATGCCGTGGAATTTCGAATGGCTGCCTTTCGGGGGCAGTCTCCAGATTGACCTCGGCATATTGCTCGACCCGATATCGGTGATGATGCTTGTCGTCATTTCGACCGTGTCGTTCATGGTCCATATCTATTCTTTCGGATATATGAAAGGGGAGAGGGGATTCCAGAGGTATTACGCGTTCCTCTCGCTCTTTACCATGAGCATGCTCGGGCTTGTGGTGGCGACCAACATTTTCCAGATGTATATCTTCTGGGAGCTTGTCGGAGTCAGCTCATACCTTCTGATAGGCTTCTACTATACGAAGCCGGAGGCCGTGGCTGCATCCAAGAAGGCGTTCATCGTCACGAGGTTCGCGGACCTGGGCTTCCTGATAGGCATTCTGATATACGGATTCTATACGGGTACATTTTCATTCACGCCTGACGCTCCGGCTCTCGGACTTGCGAAGACCATGCTTCCTCTTGCTCTCGGACTGATGTTCATCGGAGGTGCCGGCAAGAGTGCGATGTTCCCTCTGCATATCTGGCTTCCGGATGCGATGGAAGGTCCGACTCCGGTGTCTGCCCTTATCCATGCGGCTACAATGGTGGTGGCCGGTGTCTATCTTGTGGCGAGGATGTTCCCGCTGTTCATCGGATATGCTCCGGAAGTGCTCCATATCATAGCTTATGTCGGCGCATTTACGGCACTCTATGCCGCCGTGGTGGCCTGCGTCCAGACTGACATCAAGAGGGTGCTTGCTTTCAGTACCATATCGCAGATAGGGTTCATGATGGTGGCTCTCGGGGTCTGCACTTCTTCAGACCCTCATGCCGGAGGACTCGGATATATGGCTTCCATGTTCCACCTCTTCACCCATGCGATGTTCAAGGCCCTGCTTTTCCTCGGTGCAGGCTGTATCATACATGCAGTGCATTCGAACGAGATGTCGGCCATGGGAGGACTGAGGAAATACATGCCTGTGACCCATGTCACATTCCTGGTGGCATGCCTTGCGATTGCCGGTATCTGGCCTTTGAGCGGATTCTTCTCCAAGGACGAGATCCTGACGGCATGTTTCCGTTTCAGTCCGGTGATGGGTACGGTGATGACATTCATTGCAGGACTGACGGCTTTCTATATGTTCCGTCTCTACTATAATATATTCTGGGGCAAGGAGAACAGGGAACTCCATGCAGAGCATACCCCGCACGAGGCTCCGAAGACCATGACGGTACCTCTGATATTCCTCGCCATAGTGACGCTGTTTGCAGGTTGGATACCGTTCGGGGAGTTTGTGAGCAGCAACGGACAGGCCTACCATATCCATATCGACTGGAGCGTGGCTGCGGTCAGCCTCTGTGTTGCGGTTGCAGGTATCGGAATTGCCACCTGGATGTATTTCAGGGAGGACAGGAAGGTTGCCGACGGACTTGCAGCGAGGTTCAGCGGCCTTCACAGGGCGGCATACCACAGGTTCTACATTGACGAGATTTACCAGTTCGTGACCCACAGGATCATCTTCGCATGTGTTTCCACACCTATAGCGTGGTTCGACAGGCATGTCGTGGACGGGTTCATGAATCTTCTTGCGAAAGGGACCGAAGGCACCTCCTGGGCCATCAGAGCTGTGCAGAGCGGCAATGTGCAGAAATACTGTATCTGGTTCCTCGGCGGAGTCATCGCTCTCGTCCTTGTACTGCTGCTGGTATAGCGGCTCCATGCCCGCCGCGCATCGCGCGTTTTAAAGGCGGCAGCCTTATTGTGTGTTGTTAAAAGTCAGTTAATCCGAAATATAAAAATTGACATTGAATTATGAACGTGTTGTCACTTTTTCCTGCCATCCCTCTTCTGATGATGCTTGGGCTCTGGATTTCCAGGAACACGAAACAGATACATGCTGTCATGGTGACAGGTTCGTCCCTCCTTCTGGCATTGTCCGTATATGTCGTCATTGCCTTTTTGGGAATGAGGGCGGCCGGAAACACCGCAGAGATGCTGTTTACCGACAGTTTCATGTGGTACGCTCCGCTGAACATACATTATTCGGTAGGGGTCGACGGCATCTCGGTAGCCATGCTGCTTCTGTCATCGATAATCGTGTTCACGGGTACATTCGCCTCATGGCAGATGAAGACGGACGTCAAGGAATTCTTCATGTGGTTCTGTCTTCTGAGTGTGGGGGTCTTCGGATTTTTCATATCCATAGATCTGTTCACGATGTTCATGTTCTATGAGGTGGCCCTCATTCCGATGTATCTTCTGATAGGAGTGTGGGGGACAGGACGCAAGGAATATTCCGCAATGAAGCTGACGCTTATGCTGATGGGCGGGTCGGCCCTCATTCTCATAGGTATCCTCGGGATATATTTCGGTTCCGGGGCGACGACGATGAATATTCTTGAGATTGCGCAGCTTCACAATATCCCTGTCGGTATGCAGAGGGTGTGGTTCCCGATAGTCTTTATCGGCTTCGGAGTGCTCGGAGCCCTCTTCCCGTTCCATACATGGAGTCCCGACGGTCATGCTTCGGCTCCAACGGCCGTGTCCATGCTCCATGCGGGAGTCCTGATGAAGCTCGGCGGTTACGGATGTTTCAGGGTGGCGATGTATCTGCTGCCTGAGGCCGCGCAGGAACTGAGCTGGATATTCATCATCCTTACCACCATATCGGTAGTGTACGGCGCCTTTTCCGCCTGTGTCCAGACGGACCTCAAGTATATCAACGCCTATTCTTCGGTGTCACATTGCGGTCTGGTGCTTTTTGCCATCCTGATGATGAATGCTACTGCCGCTACGGGTGCCGTGCTGCAGATGCTCAGCCACGGATTGATGACGGCCCTGTTCTTCGCCCTGATAGGCATGATATACGGCAGGACGCACACGAGGGATATCAGACAGTTGGGCGGACTTATGAAGATAATGCCGTTCCTGTCCGTATGCTATGTGATAGCGGGACTCGCCAACCTCGGCCTTCCTGGCCTGAGCGGATTCGTGGCCGAAATGACCATCTTCAACGGGGCATTCATGAACAATGACACTTTCCACAGGGTCGTTACCATCATAGCATGTACGTCCATTGTCATCACGGCAGTCTATATCCTCCGTCTTGTCGGCAAGATACTTTACGGCACATGTACCAATCCGGAACATCTGAAGCTGACGGATGCCACATGGGACGAAAAACTGGCAGTCGTGGTGCTCATCGTTGCAATCGCCGGCCTCGGTCTTGCCCCAATGTGGGTGAGCGACATGATCGGTGACAGTGTTTTACCAATAATTTCCCACATTTTGAACTAAACGGATATGGAAATCGATTTTTCTGGAGTATTCACATACATGCACACAGAAATCTCTCTGATTGCGGTGCTAGTCATAGCCTTTCTGTATGACCTGATTGCAGGAAAGAAGGGACAGGCTGTTTTCCATCCTGTGATGTGCATCCTGATGCTGCTTTTCATCGCTGTCAATATAGTCCCGTTCCCGCGCGGAGAAGGAGAGGCATTCGGGGGGATGTATCTCTACACTCCTGTCTACAGCATAGTCAAGAGTATCCTGGCCATAGGTACGCTCATAGTTTTCCTCCAAGCCGACACATGGCTCCGCAGGGAGGATACCTCTTTCAAAAGAGGGGAATTCTATGTGCTGACGCTGTCGACCCTGCTGGGAATGTATTTCATGATAAGTGCGGGACATTTCCTGATGTTCTTTATCGGTATGGAGCTTGCATCAGTTCCCATGGCCTGCCTTGTGGCATTCGACAAATACAGACATAATTCCGCAGAGGCGGGAGCCAAGTTCATCCTGAGCGCCCTTTTCGCGAGCGGCCTGATGCTGTATGGAGTGTCTTTTTTCTATGGTACGGCAGGAACCCTGTATTTCAATGATATGGCATCCCGTATCGACGGAAGTGCATTGCAGATAATGGCGATGGTGTTCTTCTTCTCAGGTCTCGGGTTCAAGATATCGCTCGTGCCGTTCCATCTGTGGACAGCCGATACATATCAGGGAGCTCCTACGGCAGTGACTTCGTATCTGTCCGTGATATCCAAAGGGGCTGCGGCGTTTACCCTTATGGTAGTGCTTGTCAAGGTGTTCGGAAATATAGTGCAGCAGTGGCAGCTTCTGTTGTATATTGTCATCGTGCTGAGTATCACCGTTGCCAACCTGTTTGCCATCAGGCAGAAGGACCTCAAGAGGTTCCTTGCGTTCTCGTCCATATCCCAGGCCGGGTATATAATGCTGGCAGTCATCAGCGGGACGCCTTACGGCATGACATCCCTGATTTTCTATGTGCTCATCTATATGGTGGCCAATCTGGCTGCTTTCGGAGTTATTTCGGCCGTGGAGCAGCACAGCGGCGGGAAAGTCGGCATGGATGACTACAACGGACTCTACAGGACCAATCCGAAACTCGCGATAACAATGACCCTGGCCCTGTTCTCGCTTGCTGGAATTCCGCCTTTCGCGGGATTTTTCTCGAAGTTCTTCATCTTCGCGTCCGCATTCGAGGAAGGCTTCCATGTACTGGTGTTCATAGCATTGATAAATACGGTCATATCACTGTACTATTATCTGCTTGTGGTCAAGGCGATGTTCATTGTTCCGAACGACAGTCCGATAGCCTCTTTCCGCAGCGACAGCAGCACACGTATCAGTCTTGTGCTCTGCCTGGCCGGAGTAATCGTTCTCGGCCTTGTCAGCACGGTCTTCGACGGGATCAACCTCTACGCTTTCGGGCTGTAGTCCGGTATAATTCCGCTGCCGATCCCCTCTGCTTGCCGGTTTCCGGGACCTGATGGCCGAAGTTCGCCCTTATGTGGCGAACATTTCTGCTTGTCGATCAGGGCTTCCGAGGTATGGTCTGATGGGATTCTGTTTATCTTGTCCTGATTTCGGTGCACAGTTTTGATTGCCGATTCGAAGACTTCGAGGTGTGGCCTGATGGGGCGGTTCCTTTCTGTCCGATTCTGCCGATTTCGGGGACTTCTTGGGCCGTAATTCAGATGACTTCACTCATCACAGCCCTGTTCTGTTGCCGTTCCAGGTCTGCGGAGTTTCAGCAGACTTGGCACACATTCCCCTGCGGAGCATTCTCTGCGGCCTCTCC
>CALUPB010000016.1 GCA_944322585.1 uncultured Bacteroidales bacterium
GGGGTATTCTTGCGGATAATCATTCAAACTTTTTTGCGCTAAAATATGGAGGCATAGAATACCTGTCAATACCCCGGCAGCAGGTTTATACGAATCGAGACAGGATTTTTCTCTTTTTTACTGCTTTTGCTTTTTTCGTGATGTCTTTTTGAGTATTTATCCGCATTAGGTTCCACTAAAAAGAAATCAGTCCCTGAAAGTCCGGACGGCGTGGCCGCCCGTGGCCTCGTGAACGGGAGGTCGAGAACGGTTCATGAGAATGTCCGGGGACATCCGAAAGTTAGCAGTCCGCTTGCAGTGGAAGGGATTCCCTGGGCCAGACATTTACGGCTTGCCTATATGGGGTATTTTGCGGATAAGCATTAAATGAATATAAAGTAAATGCATTACAGAAGGCAGAAAGGTGGCTTTCGGACCTGGATGGGATAAATAGAAGGCGGCTAAAACCGATTTTAGTCGCCTTCAGAATATGCTATGTGTTGCCGGCAATTTTACCGCTGTGCACCGTAGCTGCTGTATTCTCCGGACAGTGTATATGTCCCTGTTGTAATATCAAGACTTGTGAAAGGAGAAGCGTCTATGATGTTTACAGGTTCAACAGTACCGGTAGCAGGAGAATAGTTGGAACTGTAGAATATATTGTATACAGCCCCATTGTTGTCGAATGCATAATTGGCCGTAGCATTTGCAGAGGAAGGATATGAACCGGTCTCTGCCACATTGCAGCGGATCATGTTCCTGTTGTTGCTTTGTGTCTGGTCAGTATAGAAAATATTCCTGTTCAGGGTTGCAGACTGAACCGTTTCTGCAATTATCATAGCCGAATTGCTCGGTACTGCGTTTATGAATGTATTGTTTTCAACACAGATTTCTTCAACGGTAGTCGCATTGTCACCGTTTGTTCCGCTGCTGACCAGCCTGAAACCTGTGGCAAGGTTTTGAGGACAGTAGAAAATATTATTTCTGTATATTATCTGTTTGAATACGGTTTCATTTGTGTTTGTATGAATCATGAACCTGTTTGATGCATTGTCTGGCACATTGACATTGCAGTTGACCATTATGAATTTGTCAAGATATCTTGCTCCGCTTATCGAATAGAATGGAGATGACTTTGTCATGTGAATGTCACAATTGTCGAACACTAACTCTCCAAATGCCCCTTGTTCGGCATAATTCGTATTGACAGTAAATATGTAGTTTGTAAAGTTCGAAGCATCAATTGTAATATTGTAAAGAATAAGGCGGGACTTTTCGCCGCTTACAGCTGATAGATACTTGCTTGCCATGATCGTCCATACAGGCTTATTCTCCATGTCATTCCCGACAAGAATGACATTCTGGTTGGCTACATTGCCAATTGTACATCCTCCATCGATAAAATAAATATTCCCGTTTGTGGCAGAAATTTCCCCTTCTGTCACATGTACGATGTTTTCATCAGAGAAATCACTTCGTTTATATGTGCTTTCACCGATAGTAATGTTCCCGCCTGCCATAAATAGGTCATAGTATGTCTCCGGAGTCAGGGTAGTGACAGATACGGAGATGATGTTGCCGTAGATAGGGTTGCCTTCATTGTCATTTATCGGGAGGAGATAGAGGGTGTATGCTGTGTTGTAAGTGATTGCTGTTCCGTCCGATGTGTGGGTCAGGCCGTCAAGAACTGTCGGATTGCTTTCTTCTACAAGTGTTCCGCTTGACAGCAGGGCACTCTGGTCAGGTGCAGCGGTTGTTGAGGCGTAGAGCAGGTATCTGTATCCTGTAAGGTTCTCAACGTCGCTTATGCTGAATGAAACTGATGTGAACTCAATTGTCCCGGCTTCTACTTTCATTGTCGGTACCGGCCCGGAAACGGTTTCAACCTGCATCTTGGCGAAGAGGGAGAGTCCGTCCTTGTTGAGGGCGTGGATAGTGATGTCTTTCCCGGTGTCGGCGGTTACCTTGGTGAGTGCGGCGGCCGGTGCGGATGCAGGAGCCGTTACGGTAAGGGTGGCCTCTCCTGTCTCGTTTATGTCGCTGAGGGATGCTTTCCAGCCCTGTGGAGCAGTGAGCTTTGCCGAAACCACTCCGGTGGTCTTTACGGTATAATCCTTTGTGTCTCCGGCGGAGAATACCTGTACTGTCTCGTAGTCTACAGGATTCTGTCCGTCATATATGATGCAGGAGAAGTCGGATACGACAGGGATTACAAGCGGGGTGTCCGAATTCGCAAGGGTAATTGTGAGAGTCCCGTTCTCTTCGTCGTATTCAACATCCTTGAACCATGATGTGCCGGATTCTCCGACGGCAGGGACTTTGTCCTCCGTCCCGGCATAGTGTACATCGCTGAATGTCTTTCCTCCGTCAGTGCTTACCTGCCAGTACCCGTCTTCGCTGACCTGGAACTGCGGGGCTATCCCCTGTGCGCTTGCAGGAGTGTTTTCGTCGACCATGATGTCGTCATAGCTGTCGCCGTCATCATAGCTGACTTCCCAGTTCCCTTCTGCGTCTATCCTGACGAGCGGTGTGTTCCCCGCAGTCCCGTTGGTGATGGTGTATGTCTCCCCGTTGGAAGCGGAGAAGGTATAGCCGTTTTCGGTTTCAGTTATGCTTGTGATTACCGTCCCGTCTTCAAGCAGACCATTGATTGCCGTAAGGCTTTCATTGAAAGAGGCCACCTGATTTTCGAGGGCTGTCACCCTGCTGTCGAGAGAATCTATGCGCTCTTCGATGCCGCTCAGGTCGGTGCATGATGCGAAAATGGCGGCCCCCCCTAAGAGAAGAGCTGCGCATTTGGTCATTGTATTATGAATGTTCATATTATAAAAATTTAATGTTGTATTGTTTGTCCGTATTCTATTGCAACCCGGCCTCTATGACGGCCTGCGCGCCGTTCCGGAACGGGTTGTCGTATCATTTCAGTGCCGTAAGCCAAGCCGGAACATATCCGAGCCGTCTTCGTAGCTGTGCCTCGTAAAGAGACTCCGGAGTCACGGCCGTCCCGTTGCTTTCGATGTATTTTATCTGTTCCGGAGATTCGTCGAATGTCACTGGCGAGCCATGGAAGCCAACGACTACCGGCGGCAGGAATTTCCACCATTGGTTATTGCTGTCCCACCATATCCATGTCCCGGAATATGGAGTCGTATTTTCAAAATTCCATATGGTCAGATCTGCGAGATGGTTAGGCATCTGCGTCGCATCACCGCCCTGTCTCCACCGTTTCCATCCTCCGGAGCAGCAGTCTATCAATGTCGCGCGAGGTTGTGTGGCATGAGCTTCGAAGCATGAATCCGGCCCCCATACATTCCTCCATAGGACGGCTCCTATACTTTGTTTTGATACGCCCACAGCGTGGTATTGCCCTGTCCATTCTATGCTGCTCCCCACTACCTCATGTCCTTCTTCATCCATACGGTATCCTTCAGCGAGATCGTCCACGTCTCCGATAAAGACTCTTGACGAACGTTCTGATCTTATGGCCGAATGTCCGCGTGTCCCTTCAATGACAATGTCATAGGCGGAAACATTTGCGCTGCTTATTATCGAGCATGCCTCACTGATGCTTTTAAATCCGACTCTTCTGATCCATGAATTGGTGAGCCTTGTCATACTGACAGGTTTATATGCCCCATCGTCCTCCCAATCGGCATGATGGTCAAAACGTTCCTTTGCGTTTCCTACGAATGTCAGGTCTTCGATACCTACGTTCTCATAATGCTGGTACCGTACTATTGTCCAACCCCAGTCGGCATCTACAGCATGCATCAATGGTTCGTGGAAAGTGATGGTGTTCCCTTTTACCGATTCTATCTGATGAAGATCTTCTATATTTACGCCTTCGGTAACGATATCCCAAGTATTCCAATACCTGTCATCGCTTGTGTAAGGATACAGTTCCTCCTCTACGGCATCTTTGTTCGGTGCCATATAAAGACATACCCAGTCCCCGGTCCTGAGTCCGGCAGTGCCGTCTACAGTTACGGAAAATGAGCCTTTGGCTGAATTTCCTGTGACAGTGGCCAGCACTTGGGTCGTCTGGACTCCGGTATTGTGCTTGAACTGTATCATGTCAAGTGATGAATACAGCTCATTGTTCCGTGGCAAATTAGGATCTTCCATTATTAACCTTGTCAGGTCTTTACCGGCACCTTTCATTATTATATTGCTTCCACGGATGATTATGGACTGGCTCAATGCCCCTTCAGGAAAACTCTCGTCCGGGATATTGTCTTCATCCGTGTGAAGAATATAATCTCCTTCAGGAAAGTAGATGATGATATTTCTCGGCTGGTTGCTGTGGGGGAATGTTATCTGAGTCCTGTCTCCATTAGTCCCGGGTGTGATGCCGGGAATACTGTATTCTCCGAGGGCATCCGTCAGGAGGGCTATGAAAGCTTCCCTGTCTGTCCGTCCGGCGGTCTGGTAGTCCTTTATGTTATATACGGTGTATCCTGCCAGATTCGTGGTGCATGTCCCGTCGGCGGCCTCGTATACCATGACGTCAGGAGGTGCGGTCTCGCCATGCTTGTATCCTGCATATGAGAAATCAAGAAGGACATTGTCTTCAGACTGGGACAGGAACCGGTTCCAGGCCTCACTGTCCGACTCGTCGATGTCTACAGGATTGAGATGGAAAGTGAACGTATATGCCCTGAGATATTTCTCTTCCGACTGCAGGTACACTGTGATGTCACAGTCTTCTTCTGTCCCGTCCGAAGGTGCTGTGACTATGATTTCCTGCCGTCCGTCCTCTGTCTCTGTTATCTGCACCCTCCATCCTTCAGGACATTCCGGGTACGCATTGACAACATCAGGAGAGAATTTTGCATAGAAATGCAGACTTTCGTCCAGCAGTATGGTACGGCCGTCCTCATAGCCTTCCACTTCCATCGTGATGATGTCGGAGCGGACATCTAAGGAAAGTTTACGCCCGTCGGCAAGTACGATGTCGACAGTCATGTTCTCCTCGTTGTAGACCACGTCCATGAAAAAAGAGTCGGTAAGTGAACTGCCGGTGGCGGGGAACGGCAGCCCGTCTTTGTCCGTGAGGTTTTCCCATGAAGAACCGCCGTCGCAGCTTATCTGCCAGTTCCCTGCTTCGCTCACTCCGAGCCGTGGGGTCAGCCCTTCCGAAGGCATCCCGGGGATGATTTCGGCTTCGGCGCCTTCCCCGTATGCCACGGTCCAGTTGCCGTCGGCATCGATGCCTATCACGGGAGTTATACCTTTGCCGTCCTCTGTCGCGATGTGCAGGTCGACAGAGGTTCCGTCGCTCATGTCCAGCCTGTAGACCATCCCGTTGTCAAAAGAATGTACGGCCATGATAATCAGTCCGCTCTCATATAGCGTGTATGCGGCAATGATATTGTCGTTGACCTTGGAGACGGTTGTCTCGATGGCTGCGACCCTGTTCTCAAGCCCGGACAGATCGCTTTCGAGCTGTGAAGTGTCGACACAGGAAACGCTGCCCAGAATGGTGACGGCTACAGCGGTTGTGACCGGATATATGTGTTTCATGGTGAAGTATCCTTTTATCGGTAAATTATTGTCCGTTATCATTCCGGCCATACGGTACCGGAGCCGGGAATCCGGCCTGTTCCATCAGGTCCGGCAGGATTCCTTTCCTGTACCAAATGTCATCGGCTTCTTCGAGCTTTCCGGCCAGGAGTCCGCAAAGTCCGGAGAACAGTTCCGGATTTTCATCGTAAGGAATGCTGTACATCTGATACGGGTCATTCCAGTCGTCGAACAGCAGCACGCGGCTGAGTTGTCCGTCGCGCGTAATGGTTATTTCCATGGTGTACCTGTCTGTCTTTACGCCCCTTGCTTCCGGGAAGATGCCGTGGACTTTCCCATCCGTCCCCGTTTCCCCGTCCAGGTTGCGGATATACAGCGTGGCGTCCGGGACAATGCATTCCCTCCCGTTTTCGAGGAACACTGGAGAGAGGTCCAGCCCTTCGGCAGAGTCGGGAATCATGTCCTCCAGCCCGGCCAGCCCAAGAAGTGTCGGCATTATGTCTGTGGTGCTGAGCATGGTGCTGTCCACCCTATGCCGGATCCTGCCCGGATAACGTATCATGTACGGTACGCAGTAGGATTCAGTGTATATGGAGTTCTTGGGGTCGTATGTGCCGTGGCTGCACATCGTTTCCCCGTGGTCGGAAGTGAATATGACTATGGTGTTCCTGTCGAGGCCGAGGTCCTTCAGTTCTGCGAGCAGCCGTCCGAATTCCCTGTCTACACCTGTCACGTTGGCGAAATAATATCTGGCGGCAGGTGCCTTGGAAAGAGTGGTGTCTGCGTTGGGCCTGACATACAGTTCACTGTAATCCAGATCCCTGTATAGACTGTAGTCTTCCTCCATGCAGTCATCAAGACTTCCGTACGGGCTGTGGGGAGGATTGTAGGCCAGCATAAGGAAAAACGGCTTGTCTGCGTCACGTTCTCCGTTCCTGTTGCGGAGGAACTCTATTGCCTTGTCAGTCTCGTGTTTCACTGAATATTCATGAGGATCGTGGCGGACGCCTTCGGTATCCCAGTAGTGGGGATTCTTGTGGACGTCAAATGTGCCGTATGAATACCAGTATCTGAAGCCATGCCTTCTCTCCGGAGGGGTATAGGCGTCCCATTCAGGATTGCTGTCGCTTACGTAATGTCCAGGATTGTCCGGATTGTTTTTCATCGGTGTTTCGGCGTGGAGCTTCCCGATGTAGCCGCAGAAATAGCCGGCCGCATCAAGTACATCCGAAATGCACGTGGCGTCAGGCCGCAGCGTACTTGCAGGACGCAGGGAATTGCAGTTGAGGGTCACTCCGTTCCTTTCCGGATACATGCCTGTCAGGAGCATGCCCCTGTGGGGGCTGCTGAGCGGACATGTGCTGACAGCACTGCTGAGCACGAGCGATTCTCCGGCAAAACCGTCAAGGTTGGGAGTATGCACCGGATCTGCTTTCCATCCGACAACGCCTTCATATTCAGGAGAGTCCCAGAACGCAAGGGAAGATATCCTGAACTGGTCCGGGAAGACATAGATTATGTTCGGCATGGCGTCTTCGGCACTGTTGCATGAAACGGCTGCCATACCGGTGAGTGGCAATATGATGCTGCGGTTGATCTTCATGTAGAGTGATATTATGTGGTTCTTCCGTTCTGCCGGACAATCCAATCCGCGGCCCGGCGAAGATTTATTCTCCTATGATCCGGATAAGTTCGATTTCTTCTGTCCTGGCCTCTCCTGTAGTGAAATGTATGCTGGTCGTGTCTCCGTTGTTCCTGACAGTGACATCGCTCCGTCCGGCATTCCCGAGTTTCCATCTTCCGCGGATAGTGATGTCAATCGCAGTCTCTTCACATGGGGCATCGATCCATTCCCTGCCATATACGCTTCTTTCTGTCCGTTTGCCGTGCCCGTCGAGAATTTCATCGCTCGGCCCGCTGTAAAGGTTGAGGTCGGGATTGCTTGCGCTCAGGGTAAGTACCGCGCCTGAACGGCTCATCATTATCATGCACGGTGATGATGCCACTATTCCGGATCTGGTCGCTGTCCCGTCCCATCCTTCCGTGTCTTCTTCCTCGAGTTCCTCGAATATGGAGCCTGAAATGATCCCGGATTCGTCATCCTTTATCAGATGGGCCTTGCTGTCGCACCTGATGACAGTATAGGGCAGTTTCTCAGAATATTCGCGGATTTCCTCGTCGGTGGCATGGATAACGGTCATATATTCATACGAATCTTTCATGTAGGCATTCCCGGTTATCGCGCCTTTGCCGACAATGTCTCCGTGACATATATACGCTTTCTCGAAATAGCCTTCCGTAGTCCTGTCCGTTTCCTCGTGCAGAGAATACTGGAGTCCGCGTGATACCGCCACCTTGCCGTCCCTGACAAACCATGCATTCCCGAACCTGTCCTGAAGGGTGATGAGACTGCCTTCATATTCATGATGGAATTCCCTTGCCGCGATCGAGCCTCCGTTGACTTTGGTAATGTCCTGCTGCGGATCTTCCAAGGCGTTCTGGAAAAGAGTGGTATGCAGGGATGATCCCGGAAGGAAGTTCTCGAGGTCGGAGCCGAGAGCTATGATGCGGTTCCCGAATGCGAAATATGACTTGTGAGCCCTGAGAGAACCGTTGTATTTGTCATGTTCGTGCAGAATCATGGCATATGCACCGGCATTCCCCTTATGGGTTACGCCTCCGGCGAACCACTGGTCCGAAAGAAGCATCTCTTCATATCCCGAGAATTCGTCCACATTCCGGACATCGGCCTTCATCGCCTCCATAGGGATTTCAGCTGCCGTGGTGCCGGGAATGTGGCGCCAGTCCCAGCCGTCTACCCTGAATCCGCTCCCGAAGCTGCTGATTTCGGGCTCGCCGTCAGCGAGGATCTGCATGCTGCCGTGCGTCAGATAACGGCCGTAGTGGTTGGCCCCGTTGTATATTTCGGCTGACCAGAGATATCTGCTGTGTCCGGCAATCGTCACGGACCATTCGTCCTGTCTGTATGTCAGCGAACAGTTGAACGGATATGAATGGCAGCCGGCAGGCGCTTTTTCAGCCGTGAAGCCGGCATCGGTGAACTTGCGGCTCCATTTGCCGTCCGCATCGAGTCTCAGATAGGCTTCGGCCAGTTCTTTGTCTATTGGCTGTACTCCGTCAGGCGAACCGGCATCGGCGAGAAGTCCGTATTGCCGGGGAATGAGTTCTCCCTTGCCGTCGGGATGCCGCCCGGACATCGCAAGCGGGAATGATTTCACGTTGCAGTAGAACCTCATTTCCAGAAGGGCTTTCTTCAGTACGTTGTGTCCCCGTTCCGTTATGGCATAGTCTGTCCCGTGAAGCATCCACACTGCATTCACAGCCCCGTCGAACCCTCCGGTCGCATATGCGGGATAAGCCTTTCTGTGGTGCTGGACCGTCCCGTCAGGCTTGAATGCCGGCCTTAAGCCCGGGGCGTACCTGAATCCGTTGTCAATCCATCTCGACAGGGCCTGCATGTATGCTTTCTTGTATGGAGTGTCATCCAGCATGAGCAGGGCAGCCGTCCGTCCCATAAGGGATGTGTTGAAGGCATCGATGTCCATCCCGGGTTCTGCCGGAGCGGTCTTGACTTCCCCGACGCCCGAGAACCATTCCATTGCCTGCTGCACGTCTTCTTCTAATCCTGCCTCTGCAAGTACTTCCCGCATTATCACTGGTGCGGTGTAGAAGTTGCGCATGCTGTAGCCGAGGTGATGAAGGGTGCCGAGCGCACTTCCGGCCGCATACCCCTGGTCGAGCATGTGCCTTGTCATGGTAACATACATGTCCGCGGTTTCCTGTTTCCATGCCGGGTCGTCGCTCCTGAGATATGAGAGAGCGAGATCGAACATGAAATCATTGGCTGCTCTGAGAAGCTGTCCGTTGTCCGAGAACCGTTTCGAGGCGTCCGTAATACCGAGATTGATGTATGTCTCTCCGTATCTTGTGAAGAAGACAGGTTTGCCGGTGATTGAACCGTCCTTGTTCCACCGTATCCCGTATGAGGAGAACTGCTCCCTGAGTCTTTCGTGGGAAGGGGCGTTCTTTCCGTCAGTTACCAATGTGATGAACCTGTTCCTTACAGTGTCCGTCTGGGCGATATCCTCTGCGGCAATGCTGTCAGCCTGAGGTATGTCAAGTTCACGTTTCCAGCTGTCCAGCAGGACGAGCCAGTGGGAGGTTGTGCCCTTGTTGATGAACGGGGCCTGGAAATCGGCAGTATGGTGCCGTACATCCTCGAAAGCCGAAGTGATGATGCCGTCGAAGAAGAGCCTTCCTTTCCTGACCTGTTCCGGGGCTGTGATTACGACCCTGTCCATGCCGGTCTGCGGTGTGCCTTCCATGTCACGGTCGAATGCGACCCATGCCCCTCTCCATCCCTTGAAACCGAGTCCGTACCTGAAACTGCAGCACAGACTGTCTCCTTTCATGAAAGAGAATGTAAGCTGGCCGTCCAGCGGGGTCTCGGAATATACCCAGAATACGAAAGTGGATACCGAAGTCTCTTTAGGATTGGGATTTTCCGGGAGATACGGTATGTCTCCCGCAATCTCGATACCGGCACCTCCCTTCCTCCATTTCCACATGAGGGAATTCTCGCCGAGCTTTGAATGCAGGGAAGAGATGCTTAAGGAAGATTTCTTCAGGGCCTTGACAGGGGCCGTTTCCTCCTGCTCGAAAGACAGGATTTCCGGATGGTCCGGAAAGTCGGTATACTGCTGTGCCACTGCTGCTGTCAGAGATACCATCAGCAGCAGTGCGGAAATCATTATTGAACGGTGTATGACAGTCATCCGGTTATGTTTCTTGTGCAGGGCGGACTATTTCTCCGGGTCTCCCTGAACCGGAGCCAGCCCGTTCCCGATGTTGCGTTTGCGTATCAGGGCTTCGAGGAAATAGTAGTCGGCATAGTTGAGCGGGACGTCGATGCTGCTTCCGTGAGGGATGCTGCCGACTGAATGCATCAGGATGAAGCCTCCGTTCGTCCCCTGTGCGGCCCTGTATGCCGGTGTGGAAAGGGATGCGATTATCCTGTCCGCCTTCTCGAAATAAGAGGTGTTGCCGGTAAGGTAACCGAGTTCGTAGAGGGCCGAAGCAATGATGGCTGCGGAAGACACGTCGCGGTAGGTGTCAGGGATGTCGGGCGCGTCGAAATCCCAGTACGGTACGAGATCTTCCGGCATGTTCGGGTCATTGAATATGAACCCGGCCACATTCTCGGCCTGTCTGAGATACCTGTCATATCCGGTGAACCTGTATGCCGTGGTGTAGCCGTAAAGGGCCCAGGCCTGTCCTCTTGCCCATGCCGATTCATCAGCATAGCCCTGTGCAGTGCATCTGTGGAGTACTTCCCCGGTCTCCGGATCATAGTCTACTACATGGTAGCAGCTGTAGTCCGGCCTGAAATGGTTCTCCATTGTCTTGTCCGCATGGCTTATTGCAATTTTAGCATAAGTGGAGTCCCCGCTGAATTCGGTAGCCTTGAACAGAAGCTCCAGATTCATCATGTTGTCTATGATGACAGGGCATTTCCATCCTCTTTCGGACTGCCACCCCCTGTCTACGTTCCATGACTGGATGATGCCGGCTCCGGGCCTGAACCGGGTGGACAGCGATTTCGCCGTAGTGACGCAGACATCTTTGTATTCGGGTATATTCTTGAGCCGTAATCCATTGCCATAACTGTCATAGATCATGAACCCGACATCGTGATGCCATGTGAGGTATTGTATGGAATCAAGGATTTCGGTATGCTTCCTGGCATGTCCGGCCCACATTTCATCCCCCGTAAGTTCGTACATGTACCAGAGAGTGCCGGCGAAGAAACCGCTTACCCAGTCATCAGTAGGGACATACACGATTTCACCGTCCATATATGTCGAAGGTATGCGTACTGTGTCACCGGCTTCCGAAGCCTCCATCAGTGCTCCTATCTGCGCCTTGGCATTTCCGATGTTTTCGGAAATGATGTCGGTCGGACGGTTGCAGGCGGTGAGGGTGGCGGCGGCAAGGCCGGCGGCGATGGTAGTTTTAAGGTTCATGGTATGTCATTTATAATAATTAAAAATCAGTTCCAATGCGGTATTGCTGATAAGCAATAGTTTGCGAAATTAAAAAATAATTGCGAAAAAGACAAAATGTTTGCCCTGTCCGGTCCGAAAGACTGTAAAAAAGTTGTAATAACCTGAAAATTTGATAAATTTGTGATTTCGCAACTAATCGCATAACAATGATGTACAAAAGATTATTGACTATACTGATGTCGGTGCCGGTATTTTCCTGTGCGGTGCAGGCGGCAATCAATTCCCAGCATAATTTCGAGGATGGCGTTCCGGCCTTTGTCAAGGCTGAAGGGCAGGCGGTCCTGACGTCGTCTGAAGAGAAATTCAAGGATGGTTCGCATTCCCTGAAATTCGAGTGGAGCGGTCCAGCCTCCATGGTCTTCTCCAATTTCCTCGACATGGAAGCTTCCATGAAAGTGAACGGGGCCGGTGTGATGGTGTGGATTTACAGTACCGCACCTGCCGATACCCCGATGCGGTTTACGTTCTGGAACTGGAGCGGAGAAGAAATCTGCCATTTCGACTTCAATATGGCTTTCACCGGATGGAGGACTGCGTGGATAAAGTATATCGACATGCGCACTCCGGACGGCGGGTATTATGGTGACATCAAGGCGTCGGAACGGCCTGTCAATGCGGCGCGGATGACGGTATCCATGCCGGAATCCATGCCGTCGGGGATCGTCTATCTCGACAGACTGTCGTTTTCCGTGAAGAAACTGCATGACCAGATTACCCCGGACATGCAGATACCGGACAACAACAATCATCTTAAGAGGAACATGTGGCATTGGGCGCGTCTGTGGGAATGGGAGCAGTATCCGCAGCCGGAGGTTCCCGCTCTGACGGCGGAAGGACAGAGAATGCTTGATCTCGTGGAGGAAAGGATGGACGAAGTGATTGCCTCGTCCAATTCGAGCGAGACATATGTCGCCAACACTCTGGTCGGCAGGGCGGATGACATGTATTCGAAATACGGACTGAAGCGGCTTCCGGACGGGTCTGTGACGGGAGCGCCCCTGCTGAGCGACGACGAGTTCAACAATTCCCTCGGTGAAATGCGTATCCGATATATCGGACAGATAATCTACTACTATGCCCAGCAGTATTACTATACTGGCAGCAAGGACAATCTGGAGAGGGTGTTCGTAACCATGGACCATGCCATAGACCAGGGATTTGCATATGGCAGCGGACAGGGGACCAACCATCACTACGGTTACCAGATAAGGGAATTGTATAAGGGGATGTGGCTGCTCAGGGATGAAATCGCCGCTGCGGGGAAGGCCGATGAATACCAGAAGGTCCTTGAATACTGGAGCGGTCTGCAGGAGACGCGGCAGCCTTTCGTGTACGGCCGGGACGAAATTCTTGACAGCTGGCACACTCTTCTGGAAGCCAAGCTGATAGCGGCCATGATGACTTCAGACCCTGCCGCCAGGTATGCAAAAATGAAGGCTCTCGGCACATGGGTTTCCGGCTCCCTTGTATGGTCTCCGGGGACACTCGGCGGCCTGAAGCCGGACGGGACTTCCTTCCATCACGGAGGGCATTATCCGGCGTATTCGGTCGGGGCATTTGCCGCTGTGGGGGATTTCTGCCATTATACGAAAGATACCGATTTCGTGATTGCGGAGGACGCGCGGCGCACATTCAAGCATGCCCTGCTGACCATGAGGGACTATTGCAATCTTACCGACTGGGGTGTGGGGATATGCGGAAGGCATCCGTTCAACGGCTTTATCCCCAAGGCGGATATAGAAGCGTTTGCCTCCCTTGCCCTTCTCGGTGACCTGACAGGGGCCGGACTCGGGGCTGATCCTGAGTTAGGGGGGGCCTACCTCTATCTCGGAGGAGCCGAACCTGAGTCTGTCTCAGCCCTCAGGAAAGCCGGGGTGTCTTCGGCATCTGCCGCTCCGGAAGGTTTCTTTGTCCTCAATTATGCGGCACTCGGCATCCACAGACGCGACAACTGGATGCTTTCCCTCAAGGCATACAATTCAGACGTATGGAGTGCCGAGATATATGCGGCGGACAACCGTTTCGGAAGATACCAGAGTTACGGTACCGCCCAGCTGATAGGTTCCGGCAAGCCTGTGTCGGCAAAGGCAAGCGGATATTCGCAGGAGGGTTGGGACTGGAACAGAATGCCGGGAGCCACCACCATCCATCTGCCGTTCGACAAGCTCGACAGTCCGCTGAAAGGGACACTGATGGAAAGGAATGATTCCCGCTTCCCGGGAGTGTCTTCCCTTGAGGGCCGCAACGGTGTTCTCGCATTCACTTATGTGGAGAAGGACAGGCCTAATTTCTGTGCCGGGGCGACTGCCACCAAAAGTGTATTCTGCTTCGACAACAGGATAGTGTTCCTCGGAAGCGGCATCACCAACACTTCTTCCTGGCCGACCGAGACCACTCTCTACCAGCTCAGGCTCGATGACAGGGCTTCCGAGGTGGATATCAACGAAGAATGGTTCGACACTTTCCCTCTCAACTACAAATTCGCCTCGGAGGGGCAGGCCGTCGTGACGGATATCAACGGCAATGTCTATATCCTTCCGGACGGTACCGGGCTCAATGTGGTCAAGCAGAGCCAGACATCGCCGTCCGACACCAAGAAAAAGGAAGGTACAGGCGATTTCATCACTGCCTACATAGACCACGGAGTTTCTCCGAAGGATGCATCGTATGAATATCTCATGCTCATCCGGCCGTCCGGCAAGGATGCAGGAAAATTCTCGAAGAATCTCCCGTATACCGTAATAAGGAAGGACAATGCCGCACATGTGGTGAATGACCATATTACCGGCATTACGGCCTATGTCTGCTATAAGGCATATGACGGAGGTGCATCCGCCGAGGCATTCGTACGACTCCCGAAAGGGAAGGACGCAAAGCCGTATCTTCCGGTCAGGGCCATCGACGCCGAAACTATCGTGATGGAGAGGACAGCGGAAGACGGTTCGGTGATAATGAGCATCTGTACCCCTGATCTCGGGATTACGCAGAAGGCCTATACCACTCCGCAGCCGAGCCAGCCTCTTGAGAGGACTGTAGTCATAGAAGGGAATTATACCCTCGGGGACAATGACGGCAATGTGAAAGTTACTTCCGGAGCCGGGACTACGACTGTGACGGTGACATGTGTCGACGGCCGACCTGTGGAATTCCGCCTTGCCGCGATGTAGGGTACTGCCGGTCCGGTCTGACGAAAGAGGACTTTCCCATTCCGGAGGCAACGGTGTATTTGAAAATCAAGTTTAAAACACAATACCGATGTATAAGCTAACTGTACTGTTGACAGCGCTGGCCCTTTTCGCAGGTTCACTGCGGGAAGCGTCGGCTCAGAATATGGATGTCAAGGGACGGGTCACGGACACATCCGGCGAACCGCTTGTGGCTGTCACTGTCTATGAATCCGGCAATACCTCGAACGGGACGGTGACGGACATGGACGGTAACTATACCATTTCCGTCCCTCAGACAGCGACCCTGATATTCTCCTGCCTCGGCTTTGATGAAGTTCAGGAGCAGGTTGCAAAGAGGGGAGTGATCAATGTCTCTATGGAGGAGGAAAACCTGTCTTTGGATGCGGCGGAAGTGGTGAGTGTGGGGTACGGTTCCGTGACAAGACGAGACCTGACCGGCTCCATCAGCAAGGTGGATATGGGAGAGATAATGAAGACTCCCGTGACCAATTTCGACCAGGCCCTGACCGGACGTGTGGCAGGAGTCGTGGTCACGACCTCCGACGGTTCTCTCGGGGCTGAGGCCAATATCACTATCAGGGGCAACAACTCCCTGACACAGAGCAGCGCTCCTCTGTATGTCATTGACGGGTTCCCTTCCGAAAGTTCCATGGCGCTTTCCCTCAACTCCGCCGACATCGAATCCATAGATATCCTCAAGGATGCTTCTGCGACGGCGATCTATGGAGCGAGGGGAGCCAACGGAGTGATTGTCATTACGACCAAGCAGGGTGTCGAAGGCAAGCCGAAAGTCAATTTCAGCGCATCATGGACAGGCAATGTGATATCCGGCAAGGTCGACCTGATGGATGCGTACGAGTTCGTGGATTTCCAGACCGACAGGTACGAGGTGTTCGGAGGAACCAATATCTATCTTGAGCACAACGATGTGACCTATGATATCGAGGAATACCGCAATGTCAGGACATATGACTGGCAGGACATGATCTACAGACCTGCATTCGTGCAGAACTACAATGTCTCACTTTCCGGAGGAAGCAAGGAGGCGGGCAACCGCTATGCTGCCAGTTTCTCCGTGCTCGACCAGGACGGTATCATCGTGAACTCCAATTTCCAGAGATATCAGGGCAAGATAAATTTCTCGCAGAATATCGGAAAGAAGATAAAGGCGGATCTGAACGTGAACTATTCCCGGTCTGTTACAAGCGGTACAAATCCCACTTCCGCCCAGCAGTCCAACAGGGCATCCGGGTGGCTGATGTATTCCGTCTGGGGCTACCGTCCGGTGAAGCCGATATGGGATACAAGTTCAGACGACGATTTCCTCAATGCCCCTATCGATGATGAGGTGTCGGATGAAAGCAATTACCGTTTCAATCCGTCCCTGTCGGTACGCAACGAATACAGGAAGACGATACAGGATTATGTGAATGCCCAGCTCGGCCTGACTTATACGATTATCCCTGATCTTGTACTGAAGGTGACGGGTACCTATACCTATCAGAACCGTCGCAGGGAGGAGTTCAACGGAACCATGACCTATACGGGAAACGACCGGTCTCCGGGAGGGGCAGGCATCAACGGCGCCATCTACTGGACCAATTGGGTCACCTGGCTGAACGAGAATACCCTTACCTGGACGAAACATATCAGAAGGACGCATCATCTGACTCTCCTCGGCGGTCTGACGTTCCAGGGCCAGACCAATGACTACAAAGGGACAAGATCGACCAATATGACTACGGAAGCCCTCGGGCTCAACGGGATGCATACCGGGAACTATCAGACGGTCACTCCGTGGGAGTATAACTGGACGATGATGTCGGGTCTGTTCAGACTCCAGTACAATTACCGCTATAAATATTATCTTACGGCATCGTTCCGTGCTGACGGCTCTTCGAAATTCCCCAAGAACAACCAGTGGGGATATTTCCCGTCCGCTTCCCTTGCATGGAACTTCAACAGGGAGGAGCTCCTGAAGAACAGCAGCTGGCTCAAGAACGGAAAGCTCCGCCTGTCATGGGGACTGACCGGCAACAACCGTACTACCACTCCGTATGATTTCTACGCACAGCTTGTTACGACTCCGGGAGATCCCGATTCCAACGACTATGTATTCGGAGGGGAAATCGTCCCCGGATATTACCCCGGGAACATGGCCAATGACAACCTCAAATGGGAGACTACCGAGCAGTGGGATGTGGGTCTCGATCTTTCGTTCTTCGAGGGGGACAGGATACGTTTCACTGCCGACTGGTATATGAAGAATACCTATGACCTTCTGCTGAGAGCTACGATGCCTTCTTCAACCGGCTATGAATCCGCAATGATGAATATCGGGTCCATGCGCAACCGCGGATGGGAATTCTCTCTTGAAACGATCAATGTCAACACGAAGAATTTCCAGTGGACAACGTCCTTCAATATCGCGTTCAACCGCAATACCGTTACTGCCCTTACGAGCGGTCAGCAGTCCCTGCTCTCCACAGTGTATTGGGACGAGAGGTTCAATTCGCAGTATCCTTACATCACCCAGGTCGGCAAGCCGTCAGGGATGATGTACGGTTTCATCTATGAAGGCACCTACAAGGCCGATGACTTTGTCGGGAACTATCTGAAGGACGGTATCCCGTATGTCTCCACTTACAACAAGTCCGAGATAAGGCCAGGCGATCCTAAATACAGGGATGTCAACGGAGACGGCATCATCGACGACAACGACCGCACCATCATAGGCTGCGGGCAGCCGATCCATACAGGAGGATTCGGGAACTCGTTCTATTTTCATGGCTTCGACGTGAACATATTCTTCTCGTGGAGTTACGGCAACGATGTCCTCAATGCCAACAGGCTTATTTTTGAGAACGGTTCGCTTGCAAGCCTCAACCAGTTCGCTTCCTATACGGACCGGTTCGATCTTCAGGACAATCCTGACAGCGACATGCCGAGGATCGGGGCGAACGGTACATTCCTCTATTCTTCACGTGTCGTGGAGGACGGCTCATATCTCAGGCTCAGGAATGTCTCCATAGGCTACACTCTGCCGAGGAGGGCTCTCCGGAGACTTCATCTTGACACCATGAGAATATATCTGTCGGCCGACAACATCTGGACATGGACGAATTATTCGGGTCCGGATCCTGAGGTTTCCACAAGGAATTCGGTCCTTACCCCGGGATTCGACTGGTCCGCGTATCCGAGGGCATTCGGGCTGACGGGAGGAATTTCATTCACTTTCTGAGGATAAGGAGGACAGACTATGAACATGAAAATATATATTCTTGCAGCTTCTCTGACCGCGTTCGCTTCATGCAGTTTCCTGGATGTGGAGCCTACCGTCATGACAGGGACTACATACGCATCGGAAGAGGAAGCGCTCTACGGTCTTGCAGGTGTATACGGAGTCATCAATAATGAAGCGTTTTACGGGAACTATTATTCCCAGATGCTTTCCAATGTGGATGATCTGTGCTACTATAACCGTACTTCAGGCAATAATTTTTCGGTGTGGTACCAGCATAATGCCAGTTCTTCCGAAATATATGAAGCATGGACGGAAATCTACCAGGGCATAGGGAATGCCAACACTTTCATGGAAGCCATGGAGAATTCGGAATTCGATCCTGGACACAAGCTGTACAGCGAGGCCCGCTTCCTCAGGGCATACTATTATTTCATTCTTGCACAGGCCTGGGGCGACGTCCCTTTGAGGCTGACTTCCACGACATCACCTTATTATGTCCAGTGTGAGGCGACACCCCAGCTGCAGATCCTGCAATGGGTCGTTTCCGAGATGGAGGCATGTCTCGACCATGCGGAGGAATCACTCGCCAATGCTCCGTCAAGGGTGGTGAAGACCACCATGTGGGGTATCCTTGCCAGGGTCTACCTGTTTATGGCGGGCGAGTCCATAACCGGCACCGATGACGCGATGAAGAAAGAGTATTACGGCAAGGTAGTCGAGTATGCGGGAAAAGTGATGGGTAGCGGGAAACACAGGCTCAATCTGGGGGATGCGACCAATGACGGCTATTCCCAGATGTTCATCAACATGATTGCCGATGTATATGACACTGAATATTATGAATCCATGTGGGAAGCCGATTTCAAGGGGAACCGTTCAAGTTCCGACAACTGGAGCAACGGCCGTATCGGCAATGTCATAGGACTTCAGTGCCAGCTTACCGACGGGTTTTCGGATCCGGATCTGGAATGCAATTTCTCCTATGGCCAGTACAACGGTTCCCTCAAGCTGTGGAACCTCTATTGGACGGAAGACAGGACTGACGCGGAGATCCGTCTGGCTGACGATGACGATCCGCATTGGGACAGGCGTCAGGCCTGGAACATGTGTCCGTACAATTATCAGGGAAAGGACAGTGAAGGTATAGAAAGAGGCAGGAAAACCTATTACGGGAAAACTGCGGATGATCCTACGGATTCGAAGGCGGTAAGAAATTGCGGGAAATACCGCAGGGAGACCAGATATGAGGGTATAAGGGGAAGCTCTAACGGCTATACTCCTCTTAATTATCCGATTCTCCGCTATGCGGATATCCTGCTGATGTATGCCGAGGCATATAATGAATGCAATGGTCCGGATTCGGAAGTGTTCGAAAACTGCATTCTCCCGATTCGGGACAGGGCCGGTATATCCACCCGTCCGTTCGACGGGAACTATGACACTAAGGAGACTTTCCGTCAGCTCGTCCGCAACGAGAGGGGAAGGGAGCTCGTGTTCGAGTCGCTGAGGAAGTACGACCTTATCAGATGGGGTATATTCGTAGAAGAAATGAAAAAATATACGGAGGATACCTATTCGGGAGAATGGGCCAGCGGGAGTACGGAGGCTGCTGCGGCAAGAATTATAGCCGCTTCCGTGCAGCCGCGCCATATACTGCTTCCTATTCCGAACATAGAGCTCGGAGTCAATGAAGCTCTCAGGCAGAATCCGTTATGGTAAATGCCGGAGAAACAGTCCGGAAGACGATAGGTTTTAAACTGTCAAATACGAACAATATGATGATCAAAAGATTATTCCCTTATATACTCCTGTCCCTGCTCCTCCTTACGGCCGGCTGCGAGCAGAAGGGCATGTATACGGAAGTGGATTTCAATGTCACGTTGGATGCTTCCAATACCTATTATGCGGGAGAGCCGGTGGTGTTCAACATTTCAGGCAATCCCGACAACCTCGTGTTCTACAGCGGAGAGATGGGCTCCGACTATCGGTATCATGACAGGTACCAGGTGCCTGAAGAAGATGTGGAGGCCATGACATTGAGTTTAAGTCTCCAGCACAGGTTCGGCGATACGGGCGGAAAGGCATTGGACATTTACTATACCAATGATTTTAAAGGGCTTTCCGGAAATGATGCCCAGGCTGACAAGGCTCTTCTCCAGGAGATGCTTGATGGCGGCATGCAGGGATGGACCAAAGTGGAGTATAAGGATGAAACAGTCAAGTCCGGTGTCTGGGAAACGGTTACGGCCGACCTTTCAGGCTGTATCTCCAATCTCTGCATTGCTTTCCACTGGCATCCCGATGCGGATGAGGAGGGGGAGAGGATCGATACGTACTTTGCCAACGGGGAACTTACCGTGGATATCAGCGGTACTGAAACTTCAAGGTATGACTTGGAGACGCTTATGGGAACGACAACAGTTATGATGTCGGATCAGATAGAGGATCCTTATCACAGGGAGAATACCAACGGCTGGATAAGATTCGGTCTTTCAGATGCCGCTATAAGTTTCGCCGGAGGATTTTATATTAAAAATCCGAACGATGGCAGTGCCGGAATAGATCATACATGCGAAGGATGGCTGGTTTCCACTCCGCGTGCATTCAATTCCGCGGAGCCTGATACGGGAACGGCCATAAAGAATATCCAGAACTATCTTCCGAGCTACTCCTACACCTATGAGGAGCCCGGGACATACGATGCCGTCTTTGTCGGAGCCAATTCTAACTATATGGGAGCATCGCAGGAAGTGAAGCATGTACGCGTCACTGTCCTTCCTGCCCCTATAGAATAATGGCTTGGATCATATTGTCTTTATGACCATTTCGCAGACGGAGCAGTCGAAGACGGCAGTGAATTTCTGCCCGTTGTTCAGCAGATAAAGGGGAGCGGCGTTCCGGCTGCTGCCATGTGTGTTCTTCTGGCTTACGCCCTGTAGCGTAGGGATTTTCGTGCTTTGCGGTGATGAGCCGCCGGACGTGGCGAAGGTTTTGTAGGCATGGTGTCGGGGACAGAGACCGAGTTCGTAACGGATGCAGTATTTGGTGCGCATCAGTTCCGCTCCGTTCCGGTGGGTCAGTTCGTATGCCGGTTCCGACACCCGGTAGCCTGCTTCCGAATACAGTTCCTCTGCAAGCCGGTTGGCGACATTTGTCTTGTAGTCGGCGATCCTGTTGCCTGTATCCGTGCCTGATATCTTCTGGCCGTTCATCTTCAACGTCTTGTCGTCCATGTCTGTCCCGTTTATCAGGATGTTGTCCGGATTCTCGGAAAGGACATCCAGCGACAGGGTGTCGGCAATGTCGTTCCTGATATGGTTGAGTGTGGCGGATGACAGCAGGGGCAGCGTCCCGTCATGGACAATCCCGTCGACCCGGAAAGCGTAGATACCCGATGTCCTGGACAGCTGGGTGCGGATCATCGCTTCCATCCTGTCCATGTTCGCAGCCATTTCCTGCCATAACCCTTCATATTCTTTCACGGCCTCCCGTCCGTTTTCGCTCCAGGCCTTGACTGACAATATGTGTGTGCCGTCAGACATTATGAATGAAACGGTTATTCCCGCATTGATTCTCCTGACACACGGTCTTGCATTCATCCCTTTTTCGAATGCGATGTCATAGTTCCTGAATATCTTCGCCCCTTCGAAGAGTGCTGGAGTGCTTTTGCACCGGACTGAAAGCCCCTCTCCGACATCGGCCCGGACCCCTTCCACTTCACCGTTCCTGCCGATGAAAGCCAGCCCGTCCCCGTTGTTTATCCGGAGCCTGCGGCCGTTTACGGGCCTTATGGAGAAGGTTGTCCTGTCCCTGTTCAGCCCGGTGACTGTCCCGAGTTCCTCTCCCATCGACTTGGCGGAATCCATTGCGGCCCATTTGCCACGTTTCCCGTCGAGGAACAGTTCCGTATATCCCCTGTTGAATGTCTTGTCGAGGTCAGGCACGAAGCCTCCCGTGACTCTTCCATAGGAAGCCCTACGGTATTTTCCTCCTGATTGCTCCACGAGGCGGTCCAAAGCCAGTGAATAAGCCCTTACCGTGTTTCTTACATATGAAATGTTCTTCAGCCTGCCCTCTATCTTGAAGGACATGACTCCGGCATCGGCAAGGTCTTCGAGCCTGCCCGACAGGTTGTAGTCTTTAAGCGAGAGCAGGGCCTTGTCCCGGACGAGAATGTGTCCATCGGAGTCAGTCAGATCGTATCTTGACCGGCAGGCCTGGATACATGCACCCCGGTTGGCGCTCCGTCCTGCAATCCTTTCCGACAGGTAGCATTGTCCGCTGTAGCAGACGCACAGGGCACCGTGTACGAAAAACTCTATTTCGCAGCTGACAGCGGAAGCTATTTCCCTTATCTGTCGGAGAGAAAGCTCCCGTTCGAGGACTATCCTGCTGAAACCGAGCGCTTCCAGCTCCTTCGCCTTTTCCACCGTCCTGATGGCGCATTGGGTGGAGGCATGTAACACCGGCATCTTCCCGCTTGCGACACCGGAGTGATGGCTTTCCGTCCGGATGATGTCGTCCGGATGTCCGCGCAGAATACCGCCGTCGGTCCTGTCAGGCTGTCGGAATGATCCATACAGTACATCTGAACGTTTGCGCAGGAGTCCGATTATGGCCATGTCCTGTACTATTATGGCATCCGCCCCGGCCCCGGCTATTTCGTCCATCAGTACTGCGGCATCGTCCAGTTCTTCGTCGTATATTATCGTATTCAGGGTGACGAATATCTTCGCACCGTACTGATGGGCGTACCTGCACAGCATGGCGATGTCTTCGATGCTGTTCCCGGCAGCCTGTCTCGCCCCGAACCGCGGTCCGGCGATATATACGGCATCGGCACCGCAGTCAATCGCCGCGATGCCGATGTCAGCATTCCTTGCCGGAGCAAGAAGTTCAAGACTTCTCATCCCTGCCGGAAAATTATTTCTGGAGAGCCTTGAGCTGCTCCTGGGCCTGTGCCCCGTACTGAGGGTCTGAAGCCACTTTCTGATAGTATTCTATGGCTTTCTCCTTGTTGCCTGCCTGCTGGTAGAGGACTGCGATAGTGAAAGTATATGCATTCACATTCTTCGCTTTCGGAACAGCGATGTATTTCTCGAAATATGAGATGGCTGCGGCATTGTCCCCGAGCTTCTGCGAAGAATTGGCGGCAATCAGATAGGCATTGGCGTTGCTGGCATTATAAGATGCGGATTTTTCGGCAGCAGCTATGGCCTCATTGTATTTCGCTGACTTGTAATATGAGTTGGCAACTCTCAGATAGAGATTGGTAAGCTGCTTTGCTGCACTGCTTTCTTCTCCGTATTTGCCGGCCTTGGTATAGGCGGAGTCAGCATCTGCAATCTTGCCGGATGATGCATATGCGCTTCCGAGCAGAAGGTAGGCGCGTCCGTTCTCCGGATCGATGGCTATTGCCTGATTGATGGCTTCAATGGCCCCTGCGAGGTTCTTGGCCTTGATCAGACTGTTCCCTTTCAGGAAATATGCCTGGAAAAGCCTTTCCGGAACGGCGTCCTGTACTTCGGTGTTGCCGTATTCCTTGGCGGATGTCATTGCCTCGTTGAGTGTGGCTATGGCATTGTCATAGTCATCGTTGTCAATATACTGTTTCCCTATTGCGAAGATTGTGGCAGGGATTACGGTCTTGCACTGTGCAACGACGTCATTCCCTGCGTCACCGCACGATTCCGCTATGGCCAGGGCCTGTTTGAAGAACTCCAGGGCGGAAGCGTTGTCTCCCATCTGCTGTGACATTACGCCGTTGTTGAGGTTCTCGATGGCCTGGTTGACGTCCTGTGCCGATACGGTGGCCGCAGCGAACAATGCTGCAATAGCCGTTAGAATGATTTTTTTCATAATTATAGTCTTTATCAGTTAAATTATTTCCTGTTTTTCCGGAGCACTTGCAATGCAACTCACAAATTTAGCAAAAACTTTCTTATTTTTGTAATTGTGGCCATAAAACCATAGGAAAATGCCAAGGATATTCCATATGTCCCTTATTGCAGCCGTGCTTGCGGCCGTTCCCTCATTTGCGGCTTCGCCGGCTCCTCCCGGTCTTCCCGGGGATCCTGCCGTCATGCGGGGAACCCTTCCTGACGGCATTGCATATTATATCGTATCCAATCCGTCAGAGAAAGGCATGGCGGAATTCGCCCTTGTAAGGAAAGGCGCACCGGGGGATTCGCTTCCGGAGGCGGTTATGGAAGCGAGAGCTTCGATTACACGTATTCCGAGATTGGAGAACGGAACGGCAAGGGATTACATCGCCCGCAACGGCTTCCCTTCAACGCTTTGCCGCAGATCCCCTTCCGGGCAGGTGAAAGTGACGGAAGATGCTGTCATCTACAGGTTCGGGTCCTTTCCGGTCTCGGGACGCGAGGCAGTTGTGGATTCTACCCTCATGCTGCTGTTCGGCATAGTGGCGGCCCAGGATTCTCTGCAGGTTGTCCGTCCGACATCATCCTATGCTGTTGTGGTATCGGGGGACATTGACCGGGATGCCGTGCTGTCCAAGATGAAGATGCTTTCACTGATGGTGCCGTCGAGGGGAGGAAATCCTGAAACGGACACTTCATATATGTGGAAAGGCATGGACAGTCTCGAATGTGCCGTGGCCGGAGGCGCAAAGGCAGGGCTGGCCGAGATACGGGTGTCTTTCCCGTCCCCGAGGACTCCGGAAGAATATATGGGGTCTGCCATAACCGCCGTGTCGGACCATCTTGCGGGGATACTCGACAAGGTGTTGAAAAAGAGGCTTTACAGTGAACTGAAACGTAATTCCGTCCCGGTGGCGGATGTCTCGTGCCGTTATCGCAGGAGTTCCGACGGCCCCGGGGATGAGGAATATTCCGTTACTGTCAGGACGGATACCGCCTGTCTTGAACCCGCCCTTTCAGTCACCGCTTCCGTCATTTCGGCTGTGGACGGCAAGGGGATACTTCCCAAAGAGTTCGCGGATGCAAGGAATGAATACATGATACAGCTTTACAGACAGTCTCTCGATCCTTTGACCTGCAACAGGAAATATGTAGATGCCTGCATTTCGTCATTTCTGTACGGGGCTTCTATCGTTAAAAAGTCCGATACGTTCGAATTCCTGTCGAGGGGACAGATGCCGGATTCCACCAGGGCAAGGCTGTTCAATAACTTCGCATCCGAGCTTCTTGACAGTGCGTGCCGCCTTACGGTGACTGTCCCTGAAGGACATGTGTCGGACAGGTCACGCATTAAAACGCTTTTTGTCAGGTCATGGGAGGATGCTACGCAGAATTCCGTATATACTTCCTATTCTGTAAACATGAGCGATTCCCTTGCATTCGGTGACAGGCCGTCGGAAAGGCTTAAGGTGGTGCGGAGCCGGCCGGAACCGGTGTCCGGCGGATCTTTGTGGGAGTTCTCCAACGGGATGAAGGTAGTTTACAAGAGGATGGCTACCGGAGGGCTGTTCTATTACGACCTGATGATACGGGGCGGGTATTCGGCAATGGAGGATATAAAGAAAGGAGAAGGCGCATTCCTTGCCGACATGCTTGAGACATATGACATCGACGGGTTGCGGAGCGGGGATTTCAACCGTCTTCTGCTTTCCGAGGGCATCACCATGTCCAGCCGTGTCACGGTGTCCGACCTGAATATAGCCGGGATGGCTCCGAGACCTTCTCTGACGCTTCTCATGAAAGCTCTCGTGGCTGTTGCGGAAGGCAGGACGATAGACCCGGACGCATTTGCCTATTACAGGCAGTGCGAGGCATTGAGAATACGTGCAAGGGAGGGTTCCCTCCGGGACAGGATAACTGCCATCGACAGTCTGATGTGCCCGTCGTACAATTATTCTTCCAATCCGGCGGTGGAAGCGCTGTATCCGGATCTGCAGGACAGGGCAATGAAGTTTTTCGACAGCCAGTTTTCAAGGGCGAATGACGGCGTCCTGGTGATCGTCGGGGATATGGAAGAGACAGCAATGAGACGGTTTCTCCAGAAGCATCTCGGCGGATTTTCAACCATGCCTCTCGCGTCCGTCAGAATCCGTCTGCCGTATCAGCCGATTTCAGGCTGGACTACCCATATCCGGGAAGGACGCAGGCAGAGCGTCGAGGTGGCGATGTCCGCTCAGCTTCCGTTTACAGCAGAGAATTATATGGCTCTGCAGGTGGCATCAATGGCTGTGGAAGATGCCATGGAACAGGCAATGTGCGGGAGAGGGGTATCGGTGAGGGTGCTTTCCGATTTCTCTGCCTATCCACAGGAGAGGATAAACCTTATGATATCCCTTACGGAACTTGACCCGGATTCTCTTCCTCTTGACGAGCGTCAGAGGGGACCTATTGTGCTTCTGTACCGGGTCAGATCCGTACTTTCATCACTTTCCGGGATGACGGTCCCGGACGACCGGATTGCTCTTTACAGGGATATAGTCAAGAATAATGTCCTGTCCCTGCAGCAGGATCCGCAGTATTGGATAGAGGCTGTAAGGATGAGGTATTCCTTCGGCAAGGATCTTAATACGAAATATGCTGAAAAAACAGACGCCGTGACCGGAGAGACGGTGAAGGAGATAATTTCCATGCTGAATTCCGGCAGCAAGGTCGAATATGTTGTCAGATGAAAAAAGAAGATATACCATCCATAATCCAGATAGACGACTGCCTCGTGTCGTCGGAGATACTTACGGAATATTTTGCCTGTGACTATGACAGGTGCAAGGGCTGCTGCTGCGTGATCGGAGACAGCGGAGCTCCTCTTGAAGAAAGCGAACCGGAGGCGATAGAGAAGAATTATCCGGTCTTTTCCTCCATTATGCGGCCTCAGGGCCGTGAAACGGTCAGGAAGAAAGGTTTCTTCGAGATAGATATCGACGGGGATATGGTCACTCCTCTTGTTCCGGGGAGCGAGGAATGTGCCTATACCTGTTTCGGTCCGGACGGAAGCTGCTTCTGCTCAATGGAGAGGAAATGGTTCGAAGGGGAGGGCGATTTCCGCAAGCCCATATCCTGCTGGCTTTATCCTATAAGGGTATCCATCCTGTCCAACGGCCTGAAAGCCCTCAATCTTCACCGCTGGGACATCTGCAGGGACGCATTCAGGCGAGGCAGACGCGAAAACATCAGAGTCTTCGAATTCCTCGAAGATCCCATCACCCGTTACTTCGGTCCTGAATTCTTTCAAGCCCTGAAGCAATGCGCAGCACATCTTTCCTAAGACCTTCGACTGTCACTCCTCCTTCTGTGGCGGTGATTGTAATGCGGTCTTCGAACATTCTGGAGAGCCGGCTGACCGTGCCGTCATGCCTGAACGTCATCATGCCCGGTTTTGCCTTTTCGAGGCTGTAGTAGTGGTTCTCCATGTATTTTTTAATGTCGTTCCTGACATTGTCCCAACTGTCTTGCATCGTCGCCATCCTGTTGACATATCCGACTTTCGGATAGATTGCCGCCAGTACGGCGAACAGCAGTGCAATCTGCCACAGGGCATCGTATCCGTTCCTGAACATTGTCTCTATATCGGGTTCCACAGCCCTTATCAGTACGAGAAGTGTCAGTATAATGACAAGAAGTACAGACAGATAGATAAAATATTTGATGGCTCTGACGAAATATTTCATGATACATCGTGTTTAGTATTCTGCAAACTTACATATAAATCCGCTATTTCTGCTCCGGCCGGATAAAAAAGTCAGATCTTTTCAGGAAATTGTAATCTGTAGCTCCGGAGCAAACTGCACTGAAACCGGAATTGCCCCTTAATATTCCGATTGCTATGGCAATTTAACGAATTATATTGTATATTTGTACGATATGAGTTGAAAACATGGCATCGGGCGTGGAGTTGTCCATGTATTTGGATGGACAGGGTTTCCGCCAGTGCCCCAAATGGATTTGTCTATGGAAGAGAACAGGAAGATTGAACAGTTGCCGGGCAGGAATGAAGAGCAGTCTGCCGGGCTGAAGAAGACGATGTATGTTCTGGCGGCGGTGGCGGCCGTACTGCTTGTCGCTCTGGCTGCGGTATGGATGGAAAGATCATCCCTCGTGAAAGAACTGAAGATCGAGAAGGAAGATCTTACGAAGGAGATGATAGCTCTGCAGAATGACTATGCGAGTCTTTCTTCTGACTATGAATCAATAAACATGCAGTTGGATTCTTCCCGTGAGGAAGTGTCGCAGCTGATTGAGAGGATAAAGAGGACTGAAGCCACAAACAGGACCAAGATCCGTCAGTATGAGAAGGAACTCGGTACTCTCAGGAGCATAATGAGGAACTATATCGTTCAGATAGATTCGCTCAACACCCTTAATCAGAAACTTACCGCCGATGCGGCAGCTGCACGCAGGGAAGCGGCGGAGAGCCGTCGACAGAACGAGGAACTCAACAGGACAGTCAAGGATCTTTCCGGCCAGGTTGCGGCAGGAGCTGTCCTCAAGGGACGCGGTCTGAGGCTTGATGCCTATAATGCATCGAACAGGATTACGGACAGGAGCAGCAGGGTAGTGCGCCTTATGGCAACTCTCAGCCTTGTGGAGAACGAACTGGCAGACAAGGGTGCTACACGGGTATACATTCAGGTCAAGGATCCGGACGGAGCATTGCTTACGAATGCTTCCAGCAAGGAATTCTTGCTTGACGGCCAGCCGATGATGGCATCTGCTTCAAGGGAAGTCGATTATCAGGGCTCGGAGGTCGAGCTCAGCATATACCTCAACGATATTCCGGATTATGTGAAGGGTATTTATACCGTTGAGGCGTTCACGGAGAAGGGCAGTCTCGGAACGGCTGAACTGATGCTCAGATAATTGTCCTGAAGTGTTCCATTCCGGAGCGGACCGATCTTCGGGAAGTCCGGAGGGTCTGGAGGTCAGGCATTGCTGTAGTTTGATTTTGTCCTGACTTTATGATATATGTACATGTTCCATATTGCAGAAGTTTCTGCACCTATTGTGACTTCTATTCTGAACTGTC
Organism: uncultured Bacteroidales bacterium; assembly: GCA_944322585.1. Taxonomy (GTDB): domain Bacteria; phylum Bacteroidota; class Bacteroidia; order Bacteroidales; family UBA932; genus Cryptobacteroides. The sequence goes on from CALUPB010000016.1 coordinate 28,983, forward strand.
ATGCGGAAACCGCAATGCCTTTGTAGGTGCGGCATGTGCCGAGATAGCTGCAAGGTCGGATGAGATAAGGTCTGGTATAGGGGTCGGATGGAAGGAGATCCGGGGCGACAGGGATGCTGTCGGGAACAATACATTGTATATCGGAGGCGGAACGCCTTCGGTTCTGTCTCTTGATGAACTGAAGCGGATTGTGTCTGCCTGCCGTGCCGCTGCATTTCCGGGAGAAAACAGGTCCGGCCGTTGCCGGAAGCCGGATACGGAATGGCTGGTGGACAATGGTGTAACCTGTATCGGCTCCGGACAGGATCCGGTGTCGGACCCCGGACATGATGCCGGGATTGACGGGAACAGCCGCTTTGATGAATTTACCGTCGAGGTAAACCCTGATGACATAGTCCGGAAAGGCCCTTCCTATGTGGAGGGCCTGCTCCGTCTCGGGGTGGACAGGATAAGTATGGGCATCCAGTCATTGGATGACAGGGTACTCGGATGGATGAACCGCCGGCATGACGCCGCTGCCGCCCGGAAGGCATACAGAATACTGCGTGAAGCGGGAGCAGGGAATATAAGCATAGATCTGATATTCGGGTATGACATGAGATATATCCCGGGATTTGGCGGGACGGAAGTTCATGGATACAGGCATGCTTCAGGAACGGGTAATGTCAGGATGGACCGGCAGGATGCCGTGGAGCACTGGAGCAGGACTGTGGAGCAGGCCCTCGATATTTCCGGTGACGGTTCCCTTCCGCAGCATGTTTCCGCCTATCAGCTGTCGGTGGAGGATGGCAGCGTCCTGGCGCAGTCCGTTGCGGAAGGGAAGTATGCGGAACTTCCGGATGATGTCTGTGCAGAACAGTATTCCGTGCTTTGCAGGTTGTTGAAGGATGCAGGGTACCGTCATTACGAGATCTCGAATTTTGCCTTGCCGGGATATGAAGCAAAGCACAATAGCGCTTACTGGCGTCATGTGCCTTATGTCGGTGTCGGTCCGGGGGCACACTCGTTGGTGTACCGGCCTTCATTTCGGACAGATGCAGGCCCGGTTCCGGATTTGTCTGGCAATCAGACAGCTGACCCTGTACAGATCCCCGGTTCGTCATACAGTCAGGCAGAAGGCCGGTCATACGGTTCGTCAGACAGTTTGCATACAGGCATGGAATGTCCGCCGCCGGGAGGGGAGGCGTCCGGAACGGATAGGGAGACATGCGGCCTTATGCGCAGGTGGAATATTCCGGATGTCGCTGCCTACCTGCAAGCTGCCGCATCCGGAGACTGGGACGGCATCCGCGAGTTTGAATACCTGTCTCGGGAACAGTATGTCACGGAGGAGATAATGCTCGGGCTCCGGACTGACAGGGGAGTGCCGCGCAGGCTTCTGATGTCGGAATCTTCCAGAGAGCGGAATACGGAAAAACTCCTCCGTACGGGTTCTCTTGTTCCCGTCGGAGGAGTTGTCCTGAAGCAGGCGGGTTCAGAAAAGGAATCCCGCCTGCGTATTCCTGAAGATCATTTCTTCGTTTCGGATGATATCATTTCCGACTTGCTTTGAGGTTGAGTCGACCTTAATAACTGTTTCTACAGACTGTGTTCAACAGGCTCGATAAGCAGAGTGAATGACCTGTCGGCATAGTGAAGCCTGTATTCCTCACGAGGAAGTGCTCCCCAGCTGTCTATACAGCCCAGACCCATCTGCGCCTTGTCGATGCACAGACATGTCATTCCGGCCTTTACAAGGTCTGAAGGGTGACGGTTGATCTTCTTCACGCCCTCATCCAGCATCTCTATCGAGTATTCCAGTGCGGAGGCAAGGAACGGTGCATCGCTGCTGAAACGCAGGCCGCTGCCGCTTATATCCAGGACTTCCCACCATCTGAGGTCAGCCTTGGTTCCTGTCTCCTGAGGTCTGATATACGGATAGAACTGGTCTTCGACACTCTGTCTGTAAAGTCCTACGGAAGTGGAGTGCATCCTGTCCTGGTAGTTCTCCCATGGCCCGCGACCGTAATAGTTGACGGTGTCGAATTCTTTCGGCATTTCCATCCTGAGTCCGAACCGGAACATGTCGGATACCTGTTCTCCGTCAGTCGCGTCGAAACTGTATGCGACCTTGATCTTGCCCTCATTGTTGACGGTGTAGTCCATGGTTACGGTAGCCTTTACGTCAGGCATGGAATATCTTGCGCTTATCATGGCGAGTCCGTTTTCTGTCTTGTAGTCCAAGCTTTCCAGTCTGATGACAGGGGATTTCCACACTGCATACCGGGTCTGGAGATTGGCTCCGAAATCATTGTCTGTCGGTGCCCTCCAGAAGTTAGGCCTCAGAGTGCTGCCTTCTTCCAACAGTGACTTGCCGTTGTATTCGTACAGGCTGAGGAAACCTGTCTTCTTGGAGAATCCGATGACGAAGTTCTCTCCTTCCACCATGACTTTCCAGTCAGCTACGCTGACCTGCGGCTCTTCCGGACGGTTAGGCTTTACGGCATTCGCTATATCAGGCTCATTCCATGCATATGGAGCGAGGCAAAGCTGCTGGTAAGCCGTCCTGTGTCCTGCCGGGAGGACACCTTCATCATTCTTCAGTCTGTATTCTACGTTGAGCATCAGTTCTTTGCCGGCAGGGAGGGATGCGGTGTCGAAACCGAGGTCGTATTCTTTTTTCTCCTGAGGTTTTACGTCAAGGTCATAGATGAAACCCTTGCGTACCGGAATCCCGCCTGCGGTAATGTTCCATTCCATATAGTATGCGGAAAGGTCGCGGAAGAAATATTCGTTGTATATCTGTACTTTCCCGTCGGACAGTCCTGCATCGGAAGTCCAGACAGGCTGATGTACATACGCGACTTCGTAGGCATGAGGGTTGAACACCCTGTCCGGACTGATGAGTCCGTTGTTGCAGAAATTATAGTCGGATGGGTCATATTCGTTGAAATCCCCGCCATAGGCATAGAATTCAGCCCCGTCCTTGTCTGTCCAGTGAATGGACTGGTCCACGAAGTCCCAGATGAATCCTCCCTGATATGCAGGATATTTGCGGATGATGTCCCAGTATTCCATGAATCCGCCTTCAGAGTTGCCCATTGCATGAGCGTATTCGCACTGTATCAACGGCTTGGAAGGATTGCTCTCGCAGTATTTTATACAAGCGTCGTAGGTGGCATACATAGGACAGTAGATGTCAGTGTTGGATTCGTGTTCCGCTCTTTCGTACTGTACCGGCCTGCTCGGATCTTCGGCTTTCACCCAGTCATAGCAGGCTACGAAATTAGGTCCGTTGCCGGCCTCGTTACCGAGAGACCAGAAGATTATTGAAGGGAAATTGAAGTTTCTCTGTACGTTGCGGGCGTTCCTTTCAATATGTGCGACCCTGTATTCGTCCACTTTGGCGAGAGTCGCGTCTTCATATCCCATTCCATGGGATTCGATATTGGCTTCGGCTACGACATAAAGCCCGTATTTGTCGCACAGCTCGTACCATCTGTAGTCATCAGGATAGTGGCAAGTACGCACTGCATTGATATTAAGCTCCTTCATGCGGAGGACATCCTGTACCATCCTTTCGTATGAGACGACTGAACCTCCGTCAGGATCCATTTCATGCCTGTTGGCTCCCTTGAAGAGCACAGGCTGCCCGTTGACAAGCACCTGGGCGTTACGCAGTTCTATCTTGCGGAAACCCACTTTTACCGGGATTACTTCCATTGTCTTTCCCTTGGCGGAAGAAGTGGCCGTCAGAGTGTAGAGATATGGAGTCTCGGCTGTCCATTTTTCCGGTGCGGTGACGGCAAGTTCCGTGTTGAGATGCCCTTTCCCGTTCAGGACAGCGTTTGCCACTTCCCTGCCGCATGCGTCTGTGAGGGAAAGGCTTACGTTACAGTTGCCTGCTGTCGTTACGGAAACAGCAAGTTTCCCGTCCTTATACGATGCATCGAGATCCGGAGTGATTCTTATGTCTCTGATACCGCCTTTTTCCCTGGCATACAGGTAGCAGTCACGGCCGATACCTGTGTGGCGGTAGAAGTCCTGGTCCTCAAGATATGATCCGTCACACCAGCGGAAGACCTGCATCGCGAACACATTGTCTCCCGGCTTCACATATTTCGTAATGTCGAATTCGGCCTCGAGCTTGCTGTCCTCGCTGTATCCCACGAATTTTCCGTTGATCCAGAGATACATGTTCGAGGCGACTGCCCCGAAGTGGGCTATGATTTCCTTGCCGGACCAGTCTTCCGGTATATTGACGGTCCTGCGGTATGAACCGACATGGTTTTCCTCTTCCGGAACGAACGGAGGGTTGTTCTTGAAGTTGTCCCTCCATGCGTATCCGATGTTGAGATAGATCGGGTCTCCGTATCCGTGCAGTTCCCATATGCCGGGGACAGGGATATTGTCCCATTCCGCATCATTGTAGCCCGGGACCCAGAAACCTTCCGGCCTTTCGTAGCTGTGCCTTACCCATTTGAATTTCCATGTGCCGTTGAGCGACAGGTAATTCTCCGAATTTTCCCTTACTGCCTGTGCCGCCTCCTCTTTGTCCGCATAGGGAAAGAAGGATGCATGCATCGGTGCGCGGTTGACCGCATTCAGTTCAGGATCACGCCATTCATTGAAACTCTGTGCTCCTGAAGGGATTGCAATACCTGCTGCAAGTGCCGATACGGCGGTTGCAAGCATCGTCTTTTTTAACAGTTGTCTTGTTCCCATTTCTTTTGGTTATTAATTGATATGATGTTGGTTTGTATGATATCATGGTGTCGGATCCGTCCAATGTATCCGGATGCCCTGCCGTTCCATGCCCCTGAACCATGTCATCTGCCGTTTGGCGAACTGGTGTATGGCTATGGCGAGCCGTTCCCGCATCTGTGCATAGTCCAGTTCTCCCGTGACATACATGGTGACATATTTGTATTCGAGACCATAGTAAATCAGGTCTTCCGGTGTCAGCCCGCTGTCAAGCAGCCGCCTTATCTCGTCCGCCATCCCTTCCTCAAGTCTTGCATCGAGCCGCCGGTCGATCCTTGCGTTCCTTTCGTCGCGGCTGACCAATGTACCTATATAATATGTATGCTTCGGAAGATAGTCTGTCCTCGGAGCAGGATGGTCTTTCTCATAAATGGCGATTTCCAAAGCGCGGATAAGCCTTTTGCGTGTGTCGAAATCCGTAGTGTTGTGCAGTGGCTTCAGGCTTGCGAGTCTTTTAATGAGAGTCTCCGTGTCTTCCTTTTCCAGTTCAGCCCTGAGTTCCGGGTCTGCCGGTACCTCCGGGAGGGAATAGCCGCAAGTGGCTGCTTCGATATACAGTCCAGAGCCTCCGCAGAGGATCGGAATGCCTCCTCTGTGTCTGATGTCGTCATATGCCTTTTCGAAATCGCGCTGGTATTCGTATATATTGTATTTCGACCCCGGAGGGACAATGTCTATGAGATGGTACGGGATTTCTCCGTATTCTTCCATGTCCTTTCCGGTTCCGATGTCCATCCCTTTGTAGACCTGTCTGGAATCCGCGGAAATGATTTCCGCTCCTGCGCATCCGGCTCCATGCATCCCGTTCTTTGGACTGCGGTGTTCCGGAATGATTCCCCCATTTGTCCGATCGCTTCCGGAACCGTTCTCCTTCTGTGAGCGGCCTGTTTCGGAAACACTTCCGTCCGGGCAGCGGATGAAAGGCGATTCTACGGCTTTGTCAAGAAGCCTGTTGAATTCCCTTGCCAGCCGGACTGCATATCTCGTCTTGCCTGATGCCGTAGGGCCGAGCACACAGAAAAGATCAGTCTTACCCTCAAGATAAGACTGAAGAAGGACAGAGGCGTCTATTGTTTCCGCTTCCGGTAGCGGAGCCATGTTCCATTCTTTTTTATTCGGGTTTCCCATCAGGCATTGGATAAATGCTCGGCTACAAATTTAAGACAATAAATCGGTATATAATATAACGGATAAATTAATAAGTATAACAGATTTGTCAAATTCAGCCGGTCTGCGGTGAAATTGACGTTATAGATAGCTTCTGCCGTTCTGGAAATTCTCCCGGAAAATCACCGGTAAAATTTATATTGATAAAAATTTAGGCAGCATCCGGGAAATTTTATTACCTTTGCAGTCTGTTCCGGAAATTCTTTTTCATGGAGCGGGACTCATGTTACTGGAGAGATGCTCGAGTGGCTTAAGAGGCACGCCTGGAAAGCGTGTATACGACAAAATCGTATCTCGGGTTCGAATCCCGATCTCTCCGCAAGGCGACAAACTGAAAATTACAAAAGTTGGCAGACGATTTGAATGCCTGTCCCCGCCTTTTTTCGTGGGCTCACGGAAATGCTCTCTCGGGTCACATACCCTCGTCGCCCCCTCCCACTTGAGTACAGACAATAACAGCAGCCCCAGCAGGTTCTGCGGGAGCTGCCACATGCAAATTTGACTTCAGGATCCTCGTTCGGCAATCTCCCTGTCTTCGCAGAGCATATCGCTGTCCGAGTGCCGGTTACAGCGTTTCCTCCTCGTCATCAGTGTCGGGAATGAGTCCCTCAGGGATGGCGTCGATACGGGAATATACCCTGACTTCGGACGGATCGTCCGTCGCTGTCCAGATCATGCTGTCTGATGTCAGTCCCGATACGGCATACCAGTGTGACCACTGCTTGAAATCCATATAGTCGTAGTAGCCGCCTATGGTCTTTTTCTCATGATCGATATCGAACTCTCCGGTCATGACAGACGCCACCGAAGATGTGGTCTCGATATTGGAGCATGAAGTGAATTCGCCTTGCCGAGTAAGTTCGATATAGGCATAGGTCCCCTCGGCGAGAGGTTCCCCGTTCCATTCGACAAGCTCCCATGTCCCGGCTACATTGTAATATGTCAGGGACAGGTATTCTTCCGTCTCTGTCCCGGACTTGTCGCATGATACGGCAAAAGACACCGCCCAGGCCGTTGCCAGTACATTCAAAATGTTTCTAAAAATATGTTTCATCTTATCTTCTGATATTTGTTTCATCAATAATTTCCACCTGTATCGTCCTCTGCGAAGGCGGCAGGTCAAGACCGGTCAGAATGACGGGGACAGCCTTCAGCATCCTCATCGGTACGGCTCCGGGGTCATAGGAGACTACAATGTCCGCCTCCCCGCCGGGCGGTATCGTCTCGGGTTCGCACCTTAACGTCAGGAACGGCGGCAGCAATCCTGCATCGGCACCTATCGTCAGGGGAGTGTCTCCGGCATTCATGCACATTATCCTTTCGACACCTTTCTTCTGCCCGTCGAACTTTACGGAGGTACGGCGCAGACAAAGATTCCCCATCCGGTACCGGTACAGCCATACAGGTACATCCGCAGCCTCTACATATCCTTTCAGCGACAGGACCGCCGCCGGTCTGGAACCGGAGAGATCGGTGTAGACGAATATCCGTCTCTCGAACTTCCCCGGATGGCCCTTGGGATGATACGTTATCGTCAGTGACCCGCTTTTTCCGGGCGCTACCGGCTGCCTGTCGAACGAAGGGACGGCGCATCCGCATGTCGTGGAGACTTTCAGCACTGTTACCGGTCTGTCTCCCGTGTTTGTCCATGTATATCCGTATTCCGGCGGGACAGCCGTCTCGTCAATGGTTCCGGTATCTATCACTTTTGTCCTGAAATGCATCGAAGCGCCTGCTTCCGAGACTTCAGGACAGTACAGGCTGTCTATAGTCTTCTCCCTCCTGTCCAGCTCCGTACTGTCGGCGGCGTTCCGCTCCGTCAAGGACAGGCTGTCAGCCAAAGTCCTTGACGGGATGACGGAAGCAGGCCGTGAGACAGACCCTCCTGCCATCATCCACAGCGGACATGACCAGATGGCAGCAATGGCCGATATGACATATCCCGGTCTCATGTTCCTTCTGAAGGCCTACAGCCAGCCCTCGCTTGTGCGGACCGTGATTGCAAAAGTCTGCTGCACACCGCCGGAGGTTGTGATGGTGGCTGTCGTAGAGCCGCTCTTGAGGCCGAAGAAAGTCAGGTTTCCGGTCACACCGCTTACGGAAGCGGAAGCACTGGATGCAAGCCCGTCAGCACTTACAGTGGCTACAGACGGGTCATCAACAGTCACGGAGAAACTCTCCCCTTCAAGGAAAGCAGAAGGGGCTACGGTAACCGAGGCTACGGTAGCCGAGGCTCCTGCATTGATATACACATTGGGGAATTCCATGGCTACGCCCGCACCGTCACCGGCAATCTTGTTCAAGAATGCGAAGGCATTCACGACACCAGCCCCCATGTTGTTCCTGTATGAGGATAGACGCATAGTGCGTGCATGGATAAGAGGGTCGGCATCCACCTGCCATTTGTAGTAGAACTTGTCTCCTGACAGGATGTTATCCTTCAACGGGGTCGCGGACTCATACAGAAGATCCATTATCTCGTCTGCGGTGAAATGCTTGTGGAGTCTGGCTGCGTATGAAAGCCCGAGCGCCACCACTCCGGATACGTGAGGGCAGGCCATTGATGTCCCCTCCATGTAGCCGTAGCCTGACTCGCTTATGTGGGTAGGTACGGTGGAAAGTATGCATCCTACGGCGCCCCTGTCTCCGTCAGTCTCCTTGAAGTCGAAATAATAGTCCTGGTCCCCTCCTGGAGCGGATATCTTGGTGTATGTCCCGTAGTTGGTGTATGTGGCTGGAGTAAAGTCACCAGCTACGGCAGCCACTGAGACACAACCGTCATACGCACCGGGGAAACCGGCCATCGGGGCATACTCATTCCCTGATGCAAAGACCGGAATACCTCCCTTCACCGGCCCGTTCTCGGAACCTGCGTTATGGATGAAATAGTCGAGGGCCGCCTTTTCAAGAGGGCTGGCATATTCCCATTCGTCCTCATCACGGTAACCAGTGCCGTACTCATACGGGTTTGCAGCGCCTGAAGTATAGCCGAAACTGCACTGGAGGACTACGGCCCCGTTGTCGGCTGCATACTTGATGGCCCGGGAGAGACTCACAGTATTCGATGAAAGGTTGCCTGAAAAAATCTGGCATGACATGAGCCTTACTCCGGTCGTCTCCAGGGCATCGGCTTCGGGACCGGCAATGGAGGATATGCCATCATTGCCGTTGGTGGCCGCTATGATCCCCCCGCAATGAGAGCCGTGCCCCGTATCGCTGACGGCATCCCAGGAGACATCGCCGCGGCTGTTGATGAAATCATAGCCATGGTAGTCACCGGCATACCCGTTGCCATCATTGTCGTCATGTGAATACTCCGTCTCATCTTCGTTCACCCAGAGACTGTTCACAAGATCAGGATGCTTGAGGTAGAGCCCCTCGTCGAGCACGGCGACGATTATGGAAGGGTCACCCTTGCACAGTCCACGCGCTTTCTCCCATGAGATGTCATTGCCGGCGACAAACTTGTCCCGCGCCTCCTTGTCAAAAGGATAGCCGTCCACAGACGACACCTCGGAATTGAGAGTGTATTTCGAAGTGTTCTCGGTGATGTTCTTCAGGTTCCACTGCCATTCGAGAAGATCCCCCTCCCCGCTGATACGGGTAGCCGGAGACGGACGGAAAGGTATCACCTTGCCGTCATACGCCTTCCTTATCGTCAGCACCGGGGATGCGGACTGCACCTCTCCCAGGGCGGAAAGTTTCTCCACCACATCCTCCACATCTTCATCCTCGCTGAAATGCACGACATACCAGAGATGCAGTCCGGCCGTACGGGCCCTGTCTTCCGTAGCCCTGTCCACCGGAAATACCCGTTCGAGACGGTAACCTCCGATAACATCGAGAAGTTCATCAACAGTATTCACCCCTGAACGTGTGGCGGGCGCCTTGGCGAGTCCGGCTTCCTCGAGCAGATCCGCCAGCGATTCGTCGAACTTCAGGACCACCTCTCCGGGAAGATATGCCGGAACTGTCTCTTCCGGTGCAGATGTCACCGGAGATTCGGCTGCCGGGGACACCTTCGCACAGGAAACAGCCGCAACCGTGGCGGCGGATACCAGAAATATATTCAATAATCTCATTTTCATCATTTGTTTCTCCTATCAGTCGGGACGTCAGTCAGCGAATTTCTTGTTCGCGTACACATCGTAATAATAATCCATATTCACAGGGATATCGTCAAAGCGGGCGGCCCGGCCGTCGCTGTCCGTACCTTCCTGCGTAAAAATAAACGTGGACGGCTCCCACCAGTCCATGAGAGGATGGTACATGAGCCACTTGTGAGTATCCGGATCGAGAGAACCCGAGAAACGGTTCAGGTTGATCGAGAACACCCTCAGTTTCGGCAGCACCTTAGGTATCTGGAGCGCATCGAATTCATCATACGCAGCGTCTTCATTCGGGGCACCCGGAGCCGCAAGCGAATCCGCAACTGACAGGATCCTGTCCTCGCCGTCCTGGACGAACGGTATCTGGTCGCTGTGAGACCAGTTGCCTTTGCCGATATAGCTCCGGATCTGGTCGTCAGTAGGCAGGGATCCCTCCAGATAGTTGAGGGTCAGTTCGAGTGTATCAAGATTGTCCCATTTGAGAAGCCTTACAGGGAAACCACCGCCCATAGACGAGTTCTCCGGATCAGTGTTCTCAAGATACAGCCCCGCGTTCTCTTCCGCGAACTGTTCCGGAGAGCTTGCGGTGGAATTGCTCAGGTCATATACCACGCGCCGCTGGTTGCTCCTCATCACGAAAGCATGGAGAGACGGGAAATACTTTGCACTGAAACGCGGGTCTATATTGCTGAAATTGTTGCTCGACAGGTTCAGGTACTCCAATTTAGGAAAAGCCGGGCCCCCGTTCTGCCAGAAGAAGGAATCCGGCAGGGATTCATTGTCGAGCCCGTATGCCGCAATGGTGAGCCTCTTCAGGACGCTCGGCCTGTCAGGCTGCTCCCCGAGTTCCATGAGATATTCGCCGAGTTCTATACCTTCACGGAAGCTGGAATTTTCGTTTGAATAGAATTCAAGTTCCTCTGCCGCATCGAGCCATGACACCTGATAAGGGATACCGTCATTGGTATTGAACATGAAGAAACGGACTGAACGTACCCTTCCGACCCATTCGTCAGGAATCGGCTGGCCATCAGAAATCTCGTCACCCTCTTCCCAGAGGTGCACGTCATCCCAGCGCTCCATCCTCGTGGATGTGTCCCATCCTCCGGACCATACATTAAGGGCGCGGGAAATGGAGACAAGGGCGGTAGAGTCCGCAGCTCTCGGGTCCTCCGGCTTTGCCGCTGCGGAAGTCTGGGTCACCTGCACATGGTCAATGCGGGTCACAAGGCTCTCCGAAGGGTTGACGGGCTCTCCGGCTTCATCTACCGGAGTGAAGTGGACCTCCGCAATCCTTGTTTCCGGCAGGGAATTGATGTCCCAGTTGAACCTCAGCGTCACCTTGCGCGGGCGCGCACCCTTTGTCAGGACAAGTTCAGGGTTCTCCTCATATTCTTCAATCCATGAGTCTTCTGCTGCCACAGGATTCCCCTCCCCGTCGGTGAAACTCACTGCAAACCTGACATTGGAGTTCAGAGTCACATTGAAATAACGGTCTGACAGCGATTCGTAGTCGGGCACCTCGACTTCGGTTTTCTCCACCGCTATGGTATATCCGTAATTCTGCTGCACCACCGTGATATCCCGGGAATCCCAGTTGTCCCCGGTGATGGTAACTGTCCCCGTCCTTGTGGCGACCTCTGCATTTTTCATCACAATGGCGGAATCGACAATGATCCGGCAGGTCCTGGAACCGTTCCCGTTTGCCGGGGAGACGGTAATCCACGGCACATTGGCGGAAGCTATCCATGAACCGGGAGAAGAAACCTCCACGGTAGCGGATCCGCCTTCTGCCTCAACTTCGAGCAGGTCGCTGTCAAGGACAAACGGCACATCTTCCTTAGTCTGGCAGGCAAATGCAGCCACAAGACCTGCGGCAAACAACGCAATATTTCTGTATATCTTCATAACAATTCAATATATTTTTCTAATCCAACATTGCATCGCAGTTGATGATTTCCTGGCCGGGATCATAGTACAGATAATATGCTCCCGCCTGCCATGCTGCGCAGACATCGGACGCATCGAATACGATGTTGGGGTTGTCGCTGATGTCGAGATAGAAGATGAGCGTGGAAATGGAGTCATCCCTTATGACCCTCAGATCATTGGAACCGATATAGAATCCTCTCAGTCCCGTGTGGGTATAGAGACCCTCCGGCCAGTCACTCAGACACCTCTCTCCTGCGGAATTGCGCTGGCCCCTGATGCTGAATGCCGTCATGCGCAGAATATTGAGGGGTTCGAGAGGGAATGACGAGAACGAATTGCAGGACAGGTCCATACCGGAAACATAGGGCAATGACTCCGCACTGAAATCCTCTGGAATGTCAGTAAGGTTGTTGTACTGCAGGTCGAGAGTGGTAAGGTTGCTCGTATATTCCCCGTCAAGGCAGCCTTCCGGGAACTCTTTCATTCCGCAGGACTGCATCACGAGCACTTCCACATAAGAGTCAGTCTCTGCGAGCTCTTTAGGGAAAGTCAATATCGGGTTTGCAGTGAGAGTCAGTGTCACGACCCTGACCCCGTTGAATTCCGACGCGTCAGGCAGCTTCCCGATACTGTTGTGCGCAACATTAATGGATGTCATGATAATATTGTCAGGATCAGACGAGAAGCAGTTAGGGAAGGATGTCAGGTCATTGTATGAGATGCTGAATGAATCGAGGGCATCGAGGGAGCAGAAACCTTCCGGAACGCCGGTAATATGATTGTCATCGAATGAAAGTTCCTGAGGGGCAAAATTCTCGCCGAACTGAGGAAGCTCACCCTGTATATTGTTCTGCATCACATTGAGCATGCCGAGACTGGCCATGTCACCTACGCTCTCAGGAAGTTCCGTAAGCTGGTTCTGGAGGAAATAGAGAACCTGTATCTTGTCCTCGGAAGCCCCTCCCGCAATGGCATCAAGGGCATTGTTGGAACCTTCCGGAGTAAACCCGTTGGTGGAGAGGTTCACTGTGATCAGGTTAGGAAGTGCGGCCACGCCCTCCGGAAGAGTTTCAAGCTCCGGACAGTTGTAAATCTCAAGTTCGGTGACTGATGTGAGCTGGCTGAACACGTCAGTGCCCGGGAAGCCTGACTCCGTTATCGGGGAGTTGGCTATGGACAGGGATTCAAGACGCTGCAGGTTCCGGATCTCACCGCTGATACCCGTCAGACCGTTGGTCAGCTTTCCGAGGTTCATGTCATACGGACGGATCTGGCTGTCTCCTGCCGGAGCCGTACCGGCAGCCGCCATACGGGAAATCTCGTCCAGGGACATCCCGTTGTAGAACGATGCGGCAGACGAAGTCTTCCCGTTCATCCGGAGTGCAAGTGCGCATGCCGGTGACAATGGTTCCGCAGGGCAGATATCCTTGCCGAAATCCCTGTATTTGTCCTGTATCCAGCGGGCCTTTGCCTCCTGAGTGCCGTCCACCGGATACTGGGAGCCAGGTCCGTGATACTGCTTGACCTCGTTGTGGTCCCCGAGGGAAAGCCGTACCAGCTCGGTCAATTGTCCGATTTCATCCGGAAGGAATCCGTGGATGCCGAAACCGCTGAGATCAAGGCTTGCCACACGGCCGTTGTCGTGTATCTGCACTCCCGGCTGGTCTCCCCACAGGTCGGGATCCTTGTCGAAGTTCCAGTTGGAACCGGCCGGCCAGGTCTGGCCTTCGTAATACCAGTCCTCACCGCCGAGCGCCTCCCAAATGGCACGCAGAGCATAGTAATCCCTGATATATTCATCCGTCTCGACAAGTGTGACAGGGACATCGGCCTCTGTAAGTTCATTGTCGGAAACCTCGATAGTGTTCTCCTGCTCCTCGAAACTGTCGCTGAAATCCTGTGTCTCGAGAGGAATGTCATCGGAATCAAGCAGCTTGTAGGACAGTATCTTGTAGCTTCCGGCAGGAGCATATACTATGGAATCCGCCTGGCTTGAAGAAGTCTGCTCTCCGGTCACGCCGTCTTCCCCGTCATAATGCTCGTCTCCGTTGAAATGGATGGAGAAGGTCACCGGAATGCCTGTGAAGGAAACGACCTGTGTCTGCTCGTTGACATCCACGAGAGTAATGTCCAGGGAGGATATCTCGTCGAATGTATATCCGTTGTCACGGCGGTCCCTCAGGCCGAGCCCGGGATTGAGACCGGAGAGATCCTTGACAAGGTTGAAGCGGATCATTCCCCTCGGGGCCACGTCAGCCGTCAGGTCGAAGACTTCCATCCCGCCAGGGATGATGGTGAGAGGCTTTGCCACCACAGTACGGTTGCCGTTTCCTATCTGGTTGTCAAGATTGTCATATAAGGCGTATGACACTACCTCGTAGTCTCCTTTCAGAAGCCGGAGCTTTGCACTGCGCAGGCCGAACTCGGCAGCCTCGTTGTCGGCAGCCGAAAGGGTCAGGGTCTGCGAAATGGTACGCCCTTCGCTGTTGGTAAGCATTATGTTTATCTTGCCGGCCTGGGACAGTTCGTCCAGAAGATAGTCTCCGGAGGCTTTGGTGACGTTGCCGTAGGAAACCTCCTTGTAGAGCTTGAACTGGACATAGCCGTAGTCCGTTTCCCTGTTGTCCGGAAGCTCTTCACGGGCACACCCGGTGACAAGCAGGGCCGACACGGACAGGATGGCGGACAAGGTCATTAGAAAGAGTCGTTTCATACTATTTATTCTCAATCAATTATAGTCAAATCAAATTATTTTGAAACGGTTGCGGACCGGGTATCCGGCCCGCAACCGGTAAATGATTATTCAGTGACAACGCGGCAGATAATGATGCAGGCTATACCGCTCAAGGACTCGTTATAGAAAGTGACTCTGCATTCATTGTCATCAGGCGTTACAAGCGAAGGATCTACTTCGAACATTGCCAGCCCGGCCATAGGATTGACTGTCAGCCAGTCCGATGCACCGAAATTCCAGCCTGTTGCAGGGAAATTGGAAATGACTGCCATCCCGCTTCCCGTTCCTGTATATGTCAGTAGATAACATGGTGCGGTGACACCCTCTTCTGTATATTCCGTGAATGTAAAGTCAGGAGCCCCCTGTGTCATTTCAAGGTCAAGAGAACCGCTTCCGCCGGCATCCGAATCATATACGATATGGATAATGGCTACACATACATTCCCGTTCATCAGCAGGAAATAGGCATCTCCTTCAGCCGAACCCGGAGCTACCCCTATATAATTGGTACCTGTAGATTCGGATTCCCTGTACTGGGCCCAATATGAAGATACCTGGTCATCTGCAAGTATGCCGGAATTCATATCGAACACCTTGTAGCTGTCATACTCGACATTGACTTTGAACTGTGTATCGGCACCGAATTCATAGTCGCTTGCGATTTTAGTATAAGTGATTTCATAACCAGGGGTATCGTATGACACGCCGATTCCTTCCATATAGTATATGTCATCGTTCGGGTCAAGTTCCCCGAATGACGCGCCGACATCGGTACTTGCCCATCCTTCATCAGGATTATACGGCTCTACCGCTCCTGCAGGAGCATTCTGCTCAATGTAGGCTACTGCATAATTTTCATATTCAGGAAGTATGACAGTACCATCCCTCTGATCAAACAGCACCATAGTCACATCGTCGCCATATCCGGCACTATTCGCTTTTGCAAGAATGCTGTCCCATACCTCAGGAGGGAATGCCATGACAAGACCTTCGCGGGCGTCTCCAGTATTTTCAGCAACACTGACAGTCATAGTAACCGACTGAATAGCAGCTGCAGAAGAAGCCCAGTTGTAAGTATGGTTAATCCATCCGGCTTCACCTTCTTCATCTATCCAATAAAATCCGTTCCGTATATAGAATTCACTGACGACAACCTCTGCCGCACTGGTAATCTCAACCGTCGCGTTGGTACTCATACCCATCTCGTCGGCCTGGTATCCGCCTTCAGCATCGAAGGTGAAGTCCGGCACCTGATTCACGTAGAAAATGCCTGTAATATCCGGTGACGTGACATTGAAAGTCCTGGAGTAGACATCGTCCGTCTCGTCCCCGAAGTTTATAGTGACAGTACTCTCTGCACCGTCCGTGACGATATCGGAAGGAGCGACGTAAATACGGTAGTAGGTCTCCGTCTCATAGTTGTCGGATGTCTCCTCCACTACGGTCCCGTCCCCTACGCTCACCCAGCCGGCACCGGCAACGGTAAGGTTGAAGTTAGCCTTGACAAGGATGTAGGCATCGACTTCAGTTATCGTGGCCGACGGTCTCCAGAGCAGGTCCACATTTCCGGCCCCTGTACCGTCTGCACTTTCAGAAAGCGTCAGAGGCGTCTCGCTGTAGAGCCAGTTGTAAGGGCTGTCATCCCCTGAAGGGGTCTGGAAGTTGCGGTTGTCATCATCAGGCACGGTCGCCCTTACCTCGAGGACAGGGACAAACTGAGGCGCGTTTACGGATACGGCCACTTCCTCAAAACCTTCGACTTCGGAGGTAATGTCGAAACTGTAGGAAACCGGGGTCTCACCAAGATTGACCTGGCTGCAGAAGACTTCGTACTCCGAATACCTGCCGCTCGCGGACGGGGACTGGAGTTCGGTAAGCCTGAGACCGGCAGTCTCTATGTTGGTTCCGTAGCTGAAGTTGGATTCCACCCTTATGTATGAGACATAGCCGTTTCTCGTGGCGTCCCAGAGCATAGGGACGGCAGCGCCTGCGGCCAGCGGATCACCGTATTCATAGAGGAATCCGGTGGATTCGGCCGGAGTCTGGAAATACTCATGGCCGTCGCTGTCCTCCGCGATTTTTGCCGGTACTATATTGAGCAGAGCTTCTCCTCTGGAAAGGGTGAGGGTGGCTATGACACGCGTCTCCCCTCCCATCCTCATGGAGACTTCCACTTCGTGGTCTGCAAGGTCGTTCATTTCGGCAAGGCATACTATCTCTACCGTAACATCGCCGGCAGGGCCTCCTATTGAGTAGGATATCTGCTCGCCGTTGCGTATGCCCCAGAAATCTGACGCTGTAGAAGGAATGCTCACCATCCACTCCTGGTTAGGGCTGAGATGGAGAGTGTAGGTCGAGTTCGGCTCCACAAAATCCTCGACAGGATCAGGGAAGTTCGGCGCAGGTGTACCCTCGTCAGTGGTACACGCGGTGACAAGTGCAGCAAGGAGCAGTGTCACCGGCAAAAGTCTTTCTGCAAGTTTTTTCATGACTTTCGGTTTTAACGATAAAACTATAATTAAGTGAGATAGGTCTACATCCCTTCTTCTTTCTGCAGCCTGTCGGCCTCCTCATCGGAAACCCACTCCATCACATTGTAAAAGTCTCCCACATATCCCACGAGGGTACTCAGGTCGTAGACATAGGCCCTGAGCCACAGGGACACGAACGACTGGCAGCTGTTGAAATAGGACACATAGGCAGGACTGTCCATCCCCAGTATCCTGTTGTCCCCGTTGGCCTGGCCGAAGACGGACAGTTCATCGCTTATGACCTGGTCCTCAGGCATGGTGACACGCGGATTGGCGGGATCGCTGTTGTCGAAGCATATCCTGACATCATATCCGTCGAAAAGCCAGTCCTCGAGAATTACGGCATTTTCGTCAGAAGGGTCCGGTCTGGTCTTTATGAGCCTCTGGTACGACTGGGAGACATTCGTCAGCCCCGGATATTCGTACAGGAACATCGAAGTCACGACGCACCATCCTGTAAACGTGTCGCGAGAGTACGGACACACCTTGTACATCGACACCCTGGTCTCGTCACCGTACAGGCTCCATGTAAGCTGTTCCGGCATCACGAGCTTCAGGTTGAACGAAAGGGTGTCTTCATCATTGAAACGGTCATATTTCGGATAGACTACGACATCCGCGCTGTATTTCCCTGCGGGAATAGTGATTGTGTTGGACTCCAGCACATAGTCCCGGCCCTCCACGGCATTGCTGCCCTCATCGACAATCTCGACCGCTATTGTCCTGTCATAGCTGCAGGACACTGTGGATGAAACTGGAACCGTAAAGCTGTAGTTATCATCATTCAGGACAGGGTGCACGGACAGCGTATCCTGGAACAGGATATACTCCCTGTCCACCACCCTCGTACCGGTCTCCTGACAGGCCGTGAAGAGGACTGCCGGAAACACCGCTGCCATAAATATTATAGGTATTCTTATTGTCATTGCGCTTGCTGTGTTTACCTGTTATTGCTTGGATTTCCTTCTATGTCTGATCCCGGAGCCTCTATCTCATGCTGAGGTATCGGCCAGACGAACAGCGGATCGTCCGCACTGATTTCAAGGTCATTGCCCTCTGTCTGGGAATAGCTGTTAGGTGTCCTTTCAAAGCCCATATTCCATCTCTTGAGGTCATTCAGACGGAAACCCTCCATATAAAGTTCCTTGACTCTCTCCCGGGATATGGTTTCCAGCCAGTCCGACCCGACCGACACTGCCCCGGCGCCTCTGTTCTGGCTGAGTGTGGTGAGGTCGTTGGTTGCAAGTCCGGTGTTCCCGAGCCTGCAGTTAGCCTCGGCACGTATCAGATACTGCTCCGCGAGCCTCAGAGGCTTAGGCATGGACACATGGTAGAGCTGGTAAGTATTGGTGAACGAGCGGTTGCCCCAGTATTTTACCACGAGAGGCACCGGTATCTCGAAAGAGTATCCGTTCTGTATACCAGTCACACTCGCGTCCGCAAAATAGGCCAGATAGCGGATATCACTGGATGAATACAGGCCTACGACCCATTCCGAAGGGACATAGTCAGGGTAGAGGTAGGTGTAGTCGCGGGTGTAGTTGAGGAATACCGTTCCGAGCGCTCCTCCGTAGGATGTCCCGGTGAACCCGATACGCCAGATAATCTCCGTACCGGTGTCGTAGTACCACAGGCTGTCGAACCCGGTATAGCCGGTGGTCTGGTTCACAGATGTGCCGCTCAGGGCAAACGCACCGTTGTCTATCACATATGATGAATATGTCACGGCATCTTCCCAGTCCCTCATGTACAGGGCGACACGGGAGCGGATCGCATAGACGGCAGCAGGAGAAATGTAATAGTTGTCATATACATCATCCTCGCTTGCAGACGGGTCATCATCCCCGTCGTCGAGCAGTTCCTCGGCCCTGTCGAGATCGTCGAGCACATGCTGCCATGAATCATAAAGGGAAGCCCTCTTCACCGGCTCCGGCTCGAAATATTTAGTCCGGAGCACTACCCCGGGCAGATTTCTGGCGGCCTCATCGTCCGGAATACTGCCATCGCTGTCAGCAGCCGGATACGCCGCGCAAAAACATTTGATAAGTTCGGAATAGCATAGAGCCCGGATTGCATAGACCTCACCTGTATAGGCATCAAGGGTTTCGAGGTTGTCCTCGTCAGTCTCGGAGGCTATCACATCCGCAATTCTGTCGAGATAGAAATTGCAGTTGCCGATGACGGAATACAAGGCGCCGTAAACACCTTCTATATGTTCGTTGGTAGGCCGGATATCCCATTCCCAGATGCCAGGATACGGGTTGTTGTTGGTCAGTGAAGCCATCACGAGGTCTGCCTGGATATCCGGGAGCAGGGCAAGGCTTCCGCTGTAGAGATTGCCGCTTTTCAGGCTCGCATATATCCCTATGAGATGCTGCTCGGCATCAGAGAAGGTCTTCATCGAATTCTGCACGGGAATGGCTGAACCCGGATATTTTTCAAGGCAGGATGTGACCGTCCCGACGGCAATTGCGGAAAGGGCCGCATATTTTATGAAGTTCAATATATGTTTCATCGCATTTCCTCCTGTTAGAATGTCAGGTCAAGTCCGAATGTGAACTGGCGGGACATCGGATACTGGGCAATATAGATATTGGATACGCCCTCAGGGTCAAGACCGGAGAAACCGGTGACCGTAAACAGGTTCTGAGCCTGGAAATAGACCCTGAGCCCCTCGATGAAGCCTGTCCTGCGTATAAGTGGAGACGGGAACTGGTATGCCAGCATAAGATTCTTCAATCTGAGGAAAGAAGCATCTTCGAGAAGCCTGTCGTCAAACTCCATATACACTCCGTGGCGCGGGGTCTCGGAAATGTCTCCCGGCTCCTTCCACCTGTCAAGAAGCTTGACGGACTGGTTGTAGGTCTGGTAACGCCCGTTGGATTCCTGGTAGAAGCGGTCATTGTTTATCATCCACCTGTCAGCCACCCAGCTGAACTGTGCGGAAAGCGAAAGGCCCTTCCAGGCGAATGTGGTGCCGAATCCACCTGCCCACGGCGCATTGTAGCTCTTGCCTACCATCACACGGTCCTCGTCCCTGAGTTCGTTGGTAATCTCCCCGTCCTTGGTGTACCAGAGGGCATCCCCGTTCGCAGGATTTACCCCGGCGAAACGGTTCAGGAAAAATTCCCCGGAATCATGGCCGACGACGAGCTTCAGGTTCGTGTTCGCGATTTCGTATTCCTGCACCCCGTTGTAAAGTTCGGAGATCCTGTTTCTGTTATATGAGACGTTGGCGTTCAGCTGCCATGAGAAATCGCCGATCTGAAGCGCCGTCCCAGAGAGATTCAGTTCGGCACCGCGGTTCGTCATGGCCCCTATGTTGTCCCAGTTGCTGCCGAAACCGTTGTCTGAATATGACTGAGGCACGAGCATGAGCAGGTTGTACGTGTATTTGTTGTAAAGTTCAAGATCCACATTCAGTCTGTTCCAGAATGCAAAATGGAAGGCGAGATTGGTGATCCAGGTGGACTCCCAGCTCAGATTCTCATTGCCCTGGGATATAGGGGCAAGGCCCGGTGTCCCGACATAGTCGCCGGCACTCCCGACAAGGGCAAGGTGATTGTAGTTCGGAATCTCTGAATTGCCCGATGTGCCGCTGTTGAATGCTATCTGGGCATAGGTCAGCCAACTCCGGGCAGGAGCCATGAAGTCTTCGTTGAGCATGTTCCACATGAATCCGACGGCCCCGAACCCGGCCCATCTGCCATCCCGTCCGAACCGTGAAGAAGCATCCGCACGGCCTGAAAGTTCGAGATAGTATCTGTTCGCATAATTGTATTCCGCCCTTGCGAAGAATGACAGGAATCCATAGTCGTCATCGGTCGTGTCGCTCCACGAGGTGGCCCGTGAACCCGTCGTGACATTGGTCATGTAGTGGTTGTTCTGGCCGGCCGTAAGGATGCTGAAATCCTCATAATGGTAGTTTATACCCTCCTGCGCGACCATGAAGTTGAAAGAATGGTCGTGGTTGATATCGAACTGGTAGTTGACCGTATTGGTCACCGACAGAGTCAGGCCATCCGTAGAGAGCCTCTGGGCCGAGCCCTGCTCCTGGTTGGGGATAAAGTCAGGATATGACCTGCCGTATCCAGTGGTATGGGTGTAGTCAACTGTAAACTGGGAACGTATCGAAAGCCCCTTTATCGGCCTTGCCTCCGCAAAGATCGTAGAGAACACCTTGTATCTCTTGTATGTACGGGGATTGTGCTCCAGCCAGTCGATAGGGTTGACCCCGTCCCCTTTCCAGCTCGTTGCCGGATCGGAACCTCCTGAAACGGCAATGGAACCGTCGGCATTGTACGGATTCCAGTAAGGAAGCATGAACTGGGCCGCCGAGATAGGTGTCACGATGGATGGCGCACCCTCATCGGCCTGCTCGATTTCCTGATAGTTGAGCATGGTGTTCGTGCCTATGGTCAGCCATCCGGCGGCACGCTGCTCGACATTGGCCCTGACGGAATACCGGCTGAAGCCGGATCCGAGAGCCACCCCTTCCTGGTCGTAGTAGGCTCCGGAAATGTAATAATTGGTGTTTTCCGTTGCCCCTGACACAGACAGTTCATAATTCTGAAGCATCGCCGCATCGTTGTACACGACATTTTCCCAGTCCACGTCGGTCTGTGAAAGGACGCTGTAGTCCTTGCCGGCATCTATGCCTATTTCCTTCTCGTACCGGATGCGTTCAGCGGTATTCATAAGATTCCACTGCCCGTGCGCCACATCAGAGAAACCGAGCTGTGTGCGGAATGTAATAGTCGGCTTGTCGGCCATACGTCCGCGCTTGGTTGTTATGACAATCACCCCGTTGGATGCCCTGGCCCCATAGATGGATGTCGAGGAGGCATCTTTCAGGACGGATATGCTCTCGATGTCGGACGGATTTATGGAGTTGAATTCCGAGGCCGAGATGGCGGCACCGTCAAGGATGTATAGCGGTGCCGTGCCGGAATTGATGGAATTTGACCCGCGGATGAGCATGGTGGCCGCAGCACTCGGTTCGCCGGAAGAGGACAGGACCGTCAGGCCGGGAACCTGCCCCTGGAGGGCCTGATCGAATGCGGCTGTAGGGGTGCTTTCGATTTTTTCCGATTTGACACTGGATACGGAACCTGTAATCGTACCCTTTTTCCTTACTCCGTAGGCGACCACCACGGTCTCTTCAAGCATCTGGGTGTCGGATTCAAGTGCGACATCATGAGTGATGGAAGATGAGCCTGACGGAACTGTGAATTCAGTTGTCTGATAGCTGATGGCGTGGAATGTGAGGACGGTTCCGGCCGGGACAGTGATCGAATAGCTGCCGTCATCAGAAGCGGTTACGCCCCCCCCGACGGATGACATGACCACTACCCCGATCAGAGGTGCGCCGTCTTCGGACGACGTGACTACACCTTTGACCGTAACTTCCTCCTTCCCCTCAGTCTGCGCTGACGCAGCGGGTGCCACGACGCATATCAGCAGTTCAAGAAGAAATAACAATGTAGTTTTCATAAACCTGACTTAATTTCGCGGCGCAAAAGTAAACAATATTTTTATATAATTACGGACATTAATAAATATTTTTCTGCTTTGAATTAGAGAGTTATATTAGTCGGCTTCAGTTTTTGCGGGAATTTGATTACTGTTTGTAAGTAAAGAGCGTGATACGGTTGATAATCATAATGAAATTCCGGATTATGCTTAATGTCTTTAAATGCCGTATTTATGCGGAAAAGCCGTATGTCACAAAGTGTCACGCGGTTTGATATAATCGCAGGTGCGGCCGGCAGGTATGGTGACAGTTACGCCGCAATTGACCGGACCGTAATCAGTTCCCGGTCACAAGATATATTCGCATGATTTTTTCGCTGTATCAGTACCGTTCCATTTCCCGGCGGAGATCCTTTTCCTTTATGGACTGGCGCTTGTCGTATTCTTTCTTTCCGCGGGCAAGGGCGATAAGCAGCTTGGCATACCCGTTGTCGGCTATGTAAAGCTTTACGGCAATGATAGTGAGTCCCTTTTCCTTTACCGCGCGGCTGAGTTTGCCGAGTTCCTTCTTCGTGAGCAGCAGTTTGCGGTCCCTCCGAGGATCATGTTTTCCCCATGTCCCCCACCAGTAGTCGGCTACATGCATGTTCTTGACATAGAGCTCACCGTTGTTGAAATAGCAGAAACTGTCCGCAAGAGAGGCTTTGCCCGCCCTTATGGACTTTATTTCCGTCCCCGTGAGGACGATGCCGGCCTGATAGGTTTCGAGAAATTCGTAGTCGAACGATGCCCGGCGGTTCTTGATTTCAACTTTGCTTTTTGCTTTCGGCATGGTATCCTGTCTTTGTCTGCCGCCTGCAAATATACGCAAACTAACCCACATACGGATAAATTTTGGAGGAACAATGCACACTCTTGGAAATTAAAGGTGACGTGCGGTTATATCCAATGTCCGTCATTGGGGCATATCTGCCATTTTTGAGGAGTCAAGGAAACAAATCGCTACCTATCCGTTGCCTTTCCAGGAAAATTCGGGTTAAATTGCAATGTATCTGCGTAGGTAGTCAATTAATGACTACATTTGCAATGTCATTGCAATTTGATTATGGAAAAACGAACTGCCTTGCATCGTTTAGTTGCCAAATCAAGGATTATTTCTCCTTGGCGTAATTTTTATGTCATTATGCCTGTGGAGTATTTGTTGAAAGGAATAATTCCACCTGTTTTCTATATGGATCAACTGATGTCCTATCTCGGGAAAAAATATTATGTCTCTCTTTTAAATGCGGCCTCTTTTTATGGCGCATCGCATCAAAGAGTCCAGACTTTTTCAGTCATGGTGGAGCAGCCGAGCTTAAGGAATACTTCCAAGAACGGGACTCCCATTCTGTTCTTTTCAAAAAAAGAGATCCGGATGGAATTTATAAAGAAACACAAGACACAGACAGGTTACATCAACGTATCTTCTCCTGAACTGACAGCCATTGACTTGATAGAAAACGAAAAGAACGTAGGCGGTCTGAACCGCGTCTGTACTGTTTTGAATGAATTGTCCGATGCCATGAATCTGGATAGTTTGGATGATTCCTTTTTCAACATATCGACTACGCCTGTCTTTCAACGGTTGGGACTTATCCTGGAACACAGCCTTGGACGGGAGGAACTTGCGGAAACATTATATTCAAAAATAGAGGCTGCCGAATTAAAATTAAGAAAGGTCCCGTTTAAAATAAACAAACCGACAGATGGTTGTGAAGTTGATAAAAGATGGAAAGTGATTGTTAACCAAGAAATAGAGATAGACGAATGATACCGGAATTTGCAATCAGAGAATGGAGCGAACACGTTCCGTGGACAGAGTCCGAGCAGATTGAACAGGATCTGCTGATATGCAGAGCCTTGACCGAGATATATAAGGATGAATATCTCGCGTCCCACCTGGCTTTCCGTGGAGGGACTGCATTACACAAGTTGTTTCTCTCGCCCCAACCCAGGTACAGCGAAGATATTGACTTGGTACAGGTTAACGCTGAGCCTATCAAAGAAACCTATGACCGTATAAGAGATGCCCTCGCTTTTCTCGGAGAGCCGAAAGTGAAACAGAAGAAACATAACAATACTTTGATTTCAGGCTGGAATCGGAAGTCATACCTGTAGTTCCGATTCATCTTAAAGTGGAAATCAACTGTAAAGAACATTTCAGCGTACTGCCTATGCAGCACATACCCTTTTCAGACCTGATGAAGAATTTGATGCACAAATCGTCCACATAAATATCGGCTTTATATGAATGAACGTCACAAATCATAACACCGTTTTGCCCTTGAGCCGTGAAAAAGATACCGCCCTCGCGATTCACATCGCAAGGGCGGCGCAATTCTAACCTAAAACTTAACCTATGAAAAAACTATTCGATTTCAAAATATTGCAAATCCTGTGCCACAGGTAGCCTGCAGGGACAGTCAAAGCATGTTTTTCTCTATTTTCGG
Organism: uncultured Bacteroidales bacterium; assembly: GCA_944322585.1. Taxonomy (GTDB): domain Bacteria; phylum Bacteroidota; class Bacteroidia; order Bacteroidales; family UBA932; genus Cryptobacteroides. The sequence continues at coordinate 54,160 of CALUPB010000016.1, forward strand.
GAAATTTTGCATCAATTACTGTTCTTCGGCAGGGGCTGCCTCCTGTGCGGACAGCATTTCCGGGTCAGGATATATCCTGATTATCTTCACACTGTTGAGAGGACAGTCCCTGCTGTCCGTGGCAACAGCGGCAATCCTGTCGATTACGTCGAGCCCTTCGACGGTCTCGCCGAATACGGTGTATTCCCCGTCAAGCTGGGCACAGTTCATTTCGTCCTGTACGATGTAGAACTGCGAGCCTGAAGATGCCTTTTTCGGGTTGGCGGCATCTCCGCGCCTGGCTGCTGCAAGAGCTCCTTTCCTGTGAGTATATTCAGGGACGAACTCGGCAGGTATTGTGTAGTCCGGGCCTCCGGTTCCGTATTGGGATTTCTTTGACGGATCCTTTGTGAGCGGGTCTCCTCCCTGAATCATGAATCCGTTGATTACACGGTGGAAAAGTAACCCGTCGTAGAAATGTTCATGTACGAGCTTGACGAAATTGTCCCTGTGTTTAGGGGTCTTGCTGTACAGTTTTACCTTTATTGTCCCGAGACTGGTCTCTATGTCGAAGACCGGCTCTTCAGGAAGGTCTGCAGGATTGAAATTCATGGTATCTTTCTTTACGGTGTTTTCTGTAACGACAGCCGCGTCTGACTTGGAGTCCGTGGCTTTCTTCGCTTCTTCGTTGCCGGAGCAGTTGCATGATACGGTTGCTGCTACCAGACCGGCAAGGCAGAGTGTTCTGATGAAATTTTTCATATTTAGTGTTTTACATGTTTCCGAATTCTGGGACTTTCATCTTTTGGCGGTAGAGAAGGCATCAACTGTCATGCCGAAATCTCCTGCCGGTGTCATGTCTTTATGCCTAAAGAGTGGACAACCAGTCAAGAACGGATTTCTGCCAGTCGTCGTAGTAACGGAATTTAGGATTTATCCCCCAACCGTGACCCCCTGAAGGGTATATATGCAGGCTGGCCTTGACCCCGTTCTCTTTGAGTCTCTGATAAAAAATGGCGCTGTTGACCGCCGGGACCACCTTGTCGTCATCGCTGTGGAAAAGCAATGTCGGAGGAGTCGTACTGTCGACATGTTTTTCGAGGGAGAATGCCATTGCTTTAGGCGAGTTGGCATCCTTGTCGCCCATCAGCTGGACGAAAGTGCCTTTATGGCGTATGTCAAGGTCGGCGGATATTACCGGATAGAACAGAATCATGAATGCCGGCTTGTTTTCGGACAGCACTCCCACGCTTCCGGCGAGGTAGCCTCCTGCAGAGGTTCCGGAGACCCCTATTTTCTCCGGGTCCACTCCGAATTCATCGGCCCTGGCTTTCATGACACGGAGGGCTTCATCCGCATCGTTGCGCGGTATTTCGCTGTGGCCGTTCGGGAGACGGTATTTCACCACAGCGGCGGTAATGCCATGTTCCGCAAACCATTTGGCTGTCTTGTGCCCGTTCGGAAGAGAAAGGTTGGAGTAGCCTCCGCCGGGAAAGAATACGATGCCCTGCCCGGTGGCGTTTTCTCCTGCCTTGTATACCCACATTTCGGCAGTGGTGGTGTTGCTGACCGCTCCTCCTTTCGAAACCTTTTCTTCTCCGGAGAGACCGTTGGACGTGGGAGCCGTCGAGTTGTCCCACAGACGGATATGTACAGGTTCCTGAGCCTGTACGGCTGCTGCCATTCCTGCTGCAGCAATCAGAATCATGAGCTTCTTCATTGTTATTGTCCTGTTGATTTATATTGTCTTATCCTGGCTTTTACGTCTCCTGTGGCAGAGGCGTTGACGCTGAAAATCTCCAGACCGCTGTCAAGCAGAAATCCGATAGCTTCAGGATCCGATGCCATTTCTCCGCACATCGCGACATCGATTCCGGCCTTGTGTCCTTCTTCTATGACATGGCTGATACACCGTAACACGGCAGTGTCGAGAGAGTTGTACAATGATGCGACTTTCGGGTTGCCTCTGTCGGCAGCCATTATATACTGTGTAAGGTCATTTGTCCCGATACTGAAGAAATTGCATTCTGCAGCAAGCATATCCGCTATCATGACTGCTGCCGGTGTCTCTATCATCACCCCGGTCTTTATATCCGGGTCGGATGCCAACCCTTCGGCTGTCAGGGATTTGCGGCAGAATTCGAGTTCCTTTTTCGCCTGACGCAATTCTTCCAGAGTCGTTATCATCGGGAACATGATGCGTACATTCCCGTATGCCGAGGCCCGCAATATGGCCCGTAACTGGGCTCTGAACATTTCTCGCCTGTCTAAGGAAATACGTATGGCCCTCCATCCGAGGAACGGATTGTCTTCATTCCCTATATCAAGGTATGGCAGTTTTTTGTCGCCTCCTATGTCGAGTGTCCGGATTGTCAGCGGTCTGTCTCCGCAGGCTTCGGCGGCAGCGCGATAGGCGGAATACTGGGTCTCCTCATCAGGGAAATCGCTGCTTTCCATGTACAGGAACTCACTCCGGAGCAGCCCGATTCCGTCAGCTCCGGCCTCTATTGCAGTACGTACATCATTTACATTGCCGGCATTGCCTTCTACGTAAATCCGTTTCCCGTCTAAAGTGACTGCCGGTTCATGTGAAGAACGTGCCGCGGCTGAACGTGTTTCGGCATAGTGTGCAATGAGTTCTCTATAGGACCGGAGAACAGTCCCGTCAGGGTTGACAATCACTTTGGCTCCCGGTCCGTCTATTATTATACAGTCTCCGTCATGTATTCTCGACATGCAGTCCCGGACACCGGTCATGGCGGCTATGCCTTTGTTCCTTGCGATGATACAGACATGGCTTGTGATGCTGCCTTTCTCGGTGACAAGTCCTGCCAGTCTGTTGAAGTCCATCCTGGCGGTGTCGGAAGGGGCCAGCTCTTCGGCAACTATTATAGTGCCTTCCGGCAACTCTCTTGAAATCCCGGTTCCCGTTCCTGTCTTAGTCCCGGTTTCAGTTCCGGTCTCCTTTCCGGTCCCAGTTCCGGTCCCAGTTCCGGTTTCAGTTCCGGTTTCAGTTCCGGTCTCAGTTCCGGTCTCCTTTCCGATCCCGGTCCCTGTTTCGGGTGTATCCGGTGTCCCGGTTCTGCCGCAGGCACCGTCATCGGCAGGTCCGGCTTTCCCGGTGGTGCCTACATCCGTAGTCGATATCGCTTCGGACCGGCTCAGACCATTATTCTCTTCGGAACAGACAGCCGGCAGGGCATTTATTATCTGTCTGCATACATCGCGGACATCATCAGTCCTGCTGCGCAGATATTCATCGTCTATCATGGAAAGCATGGTGCAGATCGAGTCGCAGGCTTCTTCTACGGCCTTGTCTGCCGGAAGCCCTTCGGCTGTAATCTTTGTTTCCACTTCTTCCGACAGCATCGGGTCATCCGCCATTTCTGAATGTGCAGCGAATATCTCCTCTTGCTCTGCAAGGTCTGAAAGTCGTGATTTCACCTGCTTGAGAGCCAGATGAAACCTTTTGCATTCTTCTTTGCTGCTGCCTGACGGAATATATCGGGATATTGCCATGGACGGCCTGTACAGAAATGCTGTCCCGCAGGCAATCCCGTCTGTCTTTATGCCGGTGTCTATTGTCAGCATTTCAGTCCTTTATGTTTCTGATGAATCCGGCCACTGCCGATGCGATGGCCTGTTCGTCTCCTCCTTCGACCCTTATCTCGGCCTCGGTTCCGCATTTCAGCCCGAGGGACAGGATTGACAGCATGCTCGCTGCATTCACTTCCTTGGCCTCTGTGCATATCGTTATCTTTGCCGGTGCGAAACTCTTGACGAGTTTTACGAGTTCTCCAGCCGGTCTTGCATGCATTCCCGAAGGAGCGGTTACGGTTACTTTTTCTGTGGTCATAAGATTATTCCTGTTTTAAAGCATTGTATATCTCGCTGATGTCAGAAGTGGATGACAGTCTGTCCAGCAGTTCTTCGTCCTCCAGAACGCCTGCTAGGTTGGCAAGGATGGACAGGTGATCGTCTCCGACCCCTGCAATACCTATGACGAGCCGGGCCTTTTCCTCTCCGAAGTCCACTCCGTCGGGATATTGGAGTACGACTATGCCGGAGTGCAGCACTTCGGCCTTGGCTTCGGATGTGCCGTGCGGGATCGCAATGCCCATACCCATGTAGGTGGTGCTCAGTTTTTCCCGTTCAACCATGGCTTCTATGTAGTCCGGTTTGACATACCCTCCTTCTGCAAGCATCTTTCCTGCACGCCTTATTGCATCTTCCTTGCTTTCGGGACGGAGTCCGATTGCAATGTTCTGTTCGGTCAGCAGTCTGTCGGGCTTGCCTGTCTGCGGATGTTCATCCCCTTGCCCGGCAGTGTCGGTTTCTCCATCGGTCGGTCCGGACTCTCTACGGATTTCATGCCTGTCGCTGCCGGTTTCCGTTACAGCAGTTCCGGTACCGGATTCTTCTGCGCTGTCTGCGGAATTATCGGCATTATCATGTCGCGTATTCTGCAATCTGATGAAAAGGTCATCCAGGTGTTTGTCAGACAGGAAGTTGTCTATGACTACCACTTCGCTGCCTCTGTAAAATCCGATATTGTTCCCTGTCCCGGCCGCAGATTCATCTTTGTCTCCGGCGAGCCTGCGGGCTATAATGGCCTGGCAGACAATCACATCGGCATTTTCAGGAATCCTGTCGGCGGCACTGTTGGTCACTTCCGTGCCTATGCCGGCTTTCTGAAGCCTCTGTCTGAATCTCGTGGCTCCCAAAGCACTCGACCCCATTCCTGCATCGCAGACAAATACTATTTTATGCACTGGCCTGTTTGCTGCATTTCCATTCACAGAGGTATTTCCCTGTCGGCATGAAGTCTGTGTCCCTTGAGAAGCGTTTCCCTGTCTGTCAGTGTCCTGTTCCTTCTGAGAAGCATTTCCCTGTCTGTCGGCGCCCTGTCCTCCCGAAGTATTTTCTGTCAGTCCGGTGACAGTTGCCCTTATCCCCGGAGTTTTTCCTTTCGGTCCGGTGGCGATTGTCCGTATTCCCGTTTTTCCCCCTGTCAGACCGGTGACAGTTCCCCTTATTCCCGAAGTTTTCCTTCCAGCTGATGATATGTCTGTGTTTTCTCCGTTCTCTCCGTCAGATGGGTTTTCATCAGGAGATGTCTTTTTTAGTCTGATGAATGGCATGGCGACGGCAAATGAGACGGCGGCAGATATCAGGACTCCGGCAAGAATGGTCAGCGTCATCCCTTTAGGAGCCATGGCAAGCACTGATATTATGCTTCCGGGCGATGCCGGAGCCACTAATCCCGCTCCTGTCAGAGAGTAGAACAGAAGAGCGGAGGCCGAGCCTGCAATGGTCGACAATATGAGTACGGGACGTGCAAGGATGTAAGGGAAATAAATTTCGTGGATTCCTCCGAAGAACTGTATTATTATCGCTCCAGGAGCGGACTGTTTCTCATTGCCACGTCCGAATATCCAGTAGGCCAGCAGCATTCCGACTCCCGGGCCCGGATTGGTCTCGATAAGGAACATTATGGAAGAACCGAATTCCCTTGCCTGTTCGATGCCTATGGGGGAGAAAATGCCGTGATTTACCGCATTGTTGAGGAAAAGGACTTTTGCGGGCTCCACAAACAGTGATACAAGAGGGAGCAGTCCGTGCCGTATTACCACGTCCGCGCCTGCACTGATGGCAAGGGTAAGCCATGTGACGATGTTCCCGATTACAAGATATCCGAGAATGGCCAGCAGCATCCCGATGATTCCGATGGAGAAATTGTTCACGAGCATCTCAAAGCCAGCCTTGACTTTACCCTCCACCAAATGGTCGAACTTTTTGATGCACCATCCGGCAAGAGGCCCCATTATCATGGCTCCGATGAACATCGGTATTTCGCTTCCTGCGATTACTCCCACTGTGGCGATGGCACCTATTACCCCTCCTCTGTCTCCGCCTGCGTTCCGGCCGCCCGTGTAACCTATAAGCAGAGGCAGAAGATATGTCAGCATTGCCGGGACAAGCTTCGCAAGCCTTTCATCGGGCCACCAACCTGAGGGGATGAAAAGAGCGGTTATGAATCCCCAGGCTATGAAAGCCCCGATATTGGGCATGACCATCGCGCTCAAGGCGCGTCCGAATTTCTGGATTCCCTGACGCATCATTATTCTGCTTTATAGACCACTTCGTATCGGTCTCCGGTAAGATATTCCATGATTTTCAGTACCTCGTCGATTGTATTGGTCCTCAGATAGCTGAAAGTGTATTTCCTGTCCAGCCCGTCGAAAGAACCGGAAAGACGGACATTGAAGTCGTCTTCAATCCTTGAGATTATCTGATAGAGGGTCGCATCCGTCATTGATACGAGATTGTATTCCAGAAGCACGATGTTGGCCGCATCGACGGATGAGATCCGGAGTTTCTTCGTGTCGCTGTCGTATTCGGCCTTATGGTCAGGAGTAAGCGTCGCAAGATTATGCCCGTCAGAAGACTGTAGGCTGACGGAACCCCGTTCGAGTATCACGTCCGTATCCCCGGTGCTGCCGTCGGTCTCGACGCAGAATGCCGTTCCGAGTACCCGGACGGTGAGATTGCCCGTATGGACGCGGAACGGTGCGCTGTCATTCTTGACAACATCGAAATATGCCTTGCCCGTAAGGGTCACGTCCCGTCCCTTTTCAGAAAATTTCCTTTGAATGGACAGCGTGCTTCCGTCTTTCATCCAGACTTCTGTCCCGTCTTCAAGGGTGATGGTTCTGGCGGTCCCGGAGGTGTTTTCATATGTGAAATAAGGTTCTTCCAGCATCTGGACCGATGTCTGTGAAGGTGTAAGGAAGACAGCAAGGAGTATGGATGCCGCTATTCCGGCCGTAGCTGAGATGGCGGCTATGATACGGTTCCTTTTCTTTCTGGAAACTGTCTCTATCCTCCGGTTTACCCCTGACATGAATTTCGAGAATGAGGCAAGATCATCATTCTCCCTGTATGCCTGGCCGGCATTCCACATGGCTTTTGTATCGTAGAAAAATCTCCTGTTTTCTTCAGATTCCTCTATCCATCCCGAAAGCATCCGGTTTTCCTGCTCCGTGGTTTCCCCGGCGAGGTATCTGCATATGATGGGGCCGATGTCCATAACAGTCAAGGTTTCAGTGTAATTAATGCCAACCGGACGGTGTGTCCGTTTTGATGGAATGTCTGCACCTCGGCTTCATCGGATACAAACACCATATTATATACAGTTGAACGGGTAAAATCACCCAACACATATTTTACAAAATTGATAAATTTAAAGGATAACTGCAAATTATTCCCCTCTTGCTTATTTGAAATCGAACTCGGCAAGGATCGTCCGGAGCTGCTGCAGGGCCAGAAAGACGTGGTTCTCTACAGTGCTGACCGAAATGCCGAGTTCCTTGCTTATTTCCTTGTGCGACAGGCCCATGACATAGTTCATCCTGAATACTTCCCTGCGTTTCTTCGGAAGCCGTTCGATTGCCCTGTTGATATTCTTCCTCATGTCGATGGAATATATCCGTCTTATAACCGGGTTGGAGTCAGGGTCGTACATTTCGTAGTTGTCTGTCTCGATCCGTTCCTTGCAGAATGACATATATTTGTCTCCCTGCCGGTTCCTGTTTATGAAGTTGACGGCTGTGTTGTAGACGCTTCTCATGAGATAACTGTAGAGAGAAAGGTCTGGATTCACCCCCCCTCGGCGCGTCCATACGTTAGCGAATACCTCCTGGACAATATCCTGTGCCCAGTCGTTGCCGACGAGAAGCCGTGCATACGACATCAGCGGAGTGTAGTATAATCCGCACATGTAGTCGAAGGCTTCACGGTTGCCGGCCCGTATCTCTGTTATAAGCTCTCTGTTGTCCATTGTAGCGACTGCAAAGATAGAAAATAATTTGTTGCGCTACCGTTACGGGAATGTAAAGAAAAAAATTAACCTGCCCCTCGTAGAGCCGCCTCCAAGGCATGGTCCCGTTCCAGGTCTGCGCGATTTTTGCAGACCTGGCACACCCATCCTTGCTGGAGCCCGCTCCAGGGCCTCTTGCCGTTCCAGGTCTGCGCGGTTTTGACAGGCCTGGCACGCCCACCCTTGCTGGAGACCGCTCCAGGGCCTCTTGCCGTTCCAGGTCTGCGCGGTTTTGACAGGCCTGGCACGCCCACCCTTGCTGGAGACCGC
>CALUPB010000017.1 GCA_944322585.1 uncultured Bacteroidales bacterium
CCTGCATCAGTGTCGTCGGTAAAATTCACTTCAGGATTGTGCGTACTGGCAGTGGCACCGGTGGCATAGAGGAAGTCGATGGCGGGCTGGTTCTGCTGCGCCGTGGCATCGGTGGTGGCGGTCAGTGTCCCGCCGTCCGCATCGTAAGGATAGTAAGCGGAGAAGGTGGTCGGGTCGTCATCTTGGAAGAAGATAATGGTTCCTGTCGGTGTGAACTTCCCGCTTTCCCACCGGTATGGCACGTTGGTGTAGCCGAAGCGGCTTTCGGAGATGCCTATCTCGTCACGTTCCGCCCAGGCGGTTCCGCTGGCGCGGGTGGATACGGCATCTGAGACCTCGGCATTAATCACTGCGGCCACGGAATCATCGTTCAGGTTCTCGTTGTCGTTGGTGCAGGCGGCCGCACAGAGGGCGAGCACTGCGATTGGAAGTAATCTGGTATTCATCGTATCTTTCATTTATTGTTTCTTTCCCGTATTTCTTTTTCCATTGTTATTCTTTAGATTTCGGCATCCACTCCGCCGCTGTCCACTGTTTCCCATCCGGTGATTTCACCGGTGAAGCCCGCCTCGTCTGGGGTCTCGGCCAAGGTGCCGCCGAGGGTCAGGGGTGTGGTCTTGTCGTCGTTGAAGCCATCGAGGGCCGCCGTAAGGTCGCTATTGAGAGATGTAGGCTGCGGGTTGCCGTCCGTGTAGGTCAGTGTGGCGGTGAGCCGCTGCGAGTTGCCCGCAATGCCGAGCAGCCGGACGGTTGCCATCCACTTGCCCACATCGTCGCCCTCAGTTATCTTCGTGAAGTGCAGCTCCACCTCCGAGGGCGTACCGTGGGTGCCCGTGGCGAAGTCCAGCGTCCCTGCCGCTCCGCTCAGCGTGCCCTCGATGCTCTCGATACGGTCCGCTGCATCGCCCGCAGGTTCAATCATGAGGGTAAGCTCACGCACCTGCTGATGCATCACAGCGGTCAGTTCGTAATCGGTATCGGCCTCTATCGCCACCTCCTGCACGGAAGTGAAGAGCCAGCCGGGAGTGTTGTCAATCAGTATTCCCGACGGGTCACTGTCTGCCTTTGCGACCGTAGCTGTCGTGCCGCTTATCGTAATGTCCTCAGGGATGTTGTATGCCGAAAGGGTATAGCTGCCCGGATTGAAAAGGTGGTCCGACGAATGGGTCGCACCGGTCTCCGTGCCTGTATAGCCGCCCATTGTCACTGTCCACTCCGCAGGGATGTCCACTCCGTCGCCACGGTCAGCCCAGTCGGCGGTGACGGTGATCTTTCCCGTGTCGGGATGCGCCGTGTCGTGCAGTTCGTCCTTGACGCAGCCGCCAAGCGTGAGCAGCAGCGAGAAGGTAAGAATCGTTGTCGTATATCCTGTCGTTGTCATATTCTCCTCCTTTCTCTAAAACAGCTTCCACACTAAGGTGACCCCCGCATTAACCGGGCCCCACCAGTTCTTCGTCTCCCTGCCGGCACGCACACGCACGCCGTCGATGACCTCATATTTCTCACAGTCCGCGTGCAGGCAGCCCACGGCTACATTGAAGTCCAGTGACAGGGCATCGCTGAGCCGCAGCTGATAGCCGCCGGTGATGCCGCCACCCATCAGGTCGCCCTGCTTGCCTGTTTCGGAGAGCTTGTAGTTGAACTGTCCGGCCTTGAACATAGCACCCACATACCAGGCTTTCTTCTCACCCATATAGTAACGTACTTCCGGAGCCACTTCCCAAAGGGCGTAGCGGCGGTCCTTGTCGTTCCAGCTCCATGAAGTCCACGAGCCGTTCACGGCTATGCCCACACTCGGGGTGATGCGCCACTCGATGCCGACATCTGGCGTGAGAGTCGCCCAACGCAGCAGGTTCGCACGCAGGGCAAAATGGTAAGGGATGGATGATTGGGATTCCGACGGAGTGGCGGTTATTTCTTGTGGCTGTTCAGTTTGTCTTGCCGCCTGTTCTTTGGCAAGTCTGTCCGCTTCCTCTTTCCCGGCAGCGCGATGTGCTTCTTCAGCCTTGCGCCTTTCTTCAGCAGCTTTGCGTTCCTGTTCGGCCCGTCCGGCGGCAAGGCGTTCTTCCTCTGCATTTCCCGGCCCTTCCGGTTCAACGGCGGATGCTTCCGGTGCATGTACTGTCAGACGGACGATGACGAAATCACCGTCGGAAGTATGGTTCCTGGTGATGAAACATTCCTCTTTGATCCCGCAGCGCACGATAAGTTCCGACTTCACACGGTTGGAACGGATGGCCGCCATCCGCATGTTTTCCTTTTCGCTGTCAAGCGAGCTGCACCAGCCGTCCACATAGAGCGGAAGACTGCCGCCGAGTATGTCCTGCATGTTGCTTTCCACGCAATCCTGCAGCCGGGCTAGCTCCAGGCCGTTGCCGTTCCACGGTACATAGAACATGTCATCCTCCGGAACGAACCGGAATGTCCAGGTGGTGTCCGCCTGCCCCTGCGCTCCTGCCGGATGCAGCAGCAGTGGCAGCAGTGCGGCCGTAATCCATGTCTTCAATCCATTCATATTCTTGTCTGTTATGTCGTTTCATCTTCTATGGGACGCCCGGGAAACCGACGGATGACTCCGCATACGCGCACGCCATTCCGCACCGGCGGATGGTGACGGGGAAAAGAGGGCCGGTGCTCCGGGCAGGACGGACGTATTCGTGCGGCCCTCCCTGACACCCGTTGCCCGGACGCCCATTCCGGGGCGGGCGGGGGGCGGTGCCGCTGGCAGTGATGCGCCGGAAAGACACCTTGACGGCTGTGCTCAGAAGACAGGCCGCCGAAAGGGTATGGGGCGGCCCGGAAGTCATTCCACGTCCTGGCTTGTGGTGAAAAGGGGGAATACTCGCGAAACGGAAATATGGCCGGACACACGTGGCGCATGGACAGCTTACCCCAGCCCGATCCCGGAATGGAGACGCCTGATGCGCCGGATGGATGGAATGCATGCCGGATCTCTCGTCTTGCGCCGTCTTGGCCCATAAGAATCTAATATACCACTTACAAAAATATCAAATAAAATCTTTATCCGCAAACATGCATAATCTTCACATCACCAGTGCATCATCTTCGGGCGACATCATCATCCCCGCCCGACCGCCATGATATGCGCACCCGACCACCAATGCACGCTCCATGCGGCATCCCCACTGCGCATATCCCCCGACACAACCCGATGATATGCGCAGCAGACCATCAACATACGCTCCCTGTGGCATCCTCGCTGCGCATATCCCCGACCTGTCTCCGGCCACCCTCCGCGTCCACCCTTCCCTCCACCCAAAAGGGCCGCGGAATTCATTGGGGCCTGGAGCACTCGCACGGAATGAGGAACGTTTGACGGATAGACAAATGACAATAATAAGGCAAATTCTCGTCGCGTCAATTCAAGAAGTTTTTTTTGGATGCTGTCCGGCCCGTCATAGCAGGGAATGGAAATTTTCACAGCGAGGCTATTGTATCCAGAATCCACGTCATGGTGCCGATCAGGAAAGCATCCGCAGCAATCAGGACATCCGGACATATGCCGGCGGCCTGAAGCGGCAGGATAATCATGGAAATCACCATGATTGCATTGCTTAGTGGGATGCACAGCAGGTTGGTGACCAGAAAATACTGCGGGAATGTCCCGAAATACAGCAGGACGGCAGGCGCCGTGGTTATCTGGCAGGATATCGAGAGGGCGCACATCGACCATATATGCCGCATGGCTGTCCCGACAAATCCGTTCCGGGATATTCCGGAGTCTTTCCCTCTTCCGGCTTGGCCGAACAGCAGCCCGTCATCTCCGTTTCCCGTCTGTCCGTCAGGCAGTTCCCCAATGCCGTTTCCCGTGCTTGCCCCGTATCCGTCATGGACTGCCACTCCGTCCGGAAATGTATTTCCTGTTCCGGTGTCTGCGGTCCGGCTTGCCTCTATCGCAAGGACGGCTTTCTCCCATATGTTGTCTATCGGCTTGTATAGCAGAAAAATACCGAGCATGGCAAGATACGATAGCTGGAAGCCGACGGAAGTGACCGTTTCTGGGGTGAGTGCGAGCTGGAGCAGCAGTGCCGTGGAGAATATATGGATATTGCCTGCGGTACGTCCCGTCATTGATGCGCATTCGCGCAGAAGAATGAACAGGAACGCCCTGACAAGGGAAGGGACCGCTCCTGTCATGACGGTGAAGAACGCCGAGCCGGCAATTATGACGGCAGATCTGCAAAGTCTTGTCGCCGGTGCATTCCCGAAGACGGTCAGCATCCTGGAGATGACGAGATAGATTATGCTCAGATGCATCCCTGACAGGGCAAGCAGGTGGGATGCCCCGCTGTCCCGGAATGCGGTCCTGACATCATCTGTAAGGTCGCTCTGGTCTCCTGTCAGGAATGCCTTGACGAGGGCGTTGCATGAAGGGTCTCCGTATGGTATGCCGTCGATAAGCTGTTTCAGCGAGCCGGCGCACCGCATGGCGAAACCCTTTTCCTCTGCATTTGCCGTGACTGCCGGCACCGCGGACATCATGGCAATGGCCGAACCTGCGAGGAACCATACAAGGGCTGCGAGGCATATGAATCTCCCGGCATGCCTCCTGAAATAACCGGATGCAGTTCCGGTACACAGCAGCATGAGAAGGACAGTTACGGCGGAAAAGCCCAGTACCGAGGCTGTATCCGTTCCGGAACGTCCTATATGGAATATTTCAAGTGAATAACTTGTCGCTGCGACTCCTGCGACAAACGTCATGGCGATCCCCGCTGATGCTTTCCCCTCTTCCATTTGATTATTATTTTTTGCGAAAATAGTTATAAATTTTATAACTTTGCGCGTTGTGTCATAAAAATTAAAAGATTTCAAAAACGACGACTGAATTATGATAATCCTTGTTTTGAACTGCGGAAGCTCATCTCTCAAGTACCAGCTTCTTGACATGAAGGGAGACGATATCTATGATCTTCTGGCAAAAGGCCTCGTGGAGAGGATAGGTATGGATGCAGGCTGCCTGAAGCATCAGGCTGCCGGGAAAGAGAAACTTGTCAGGGAGATGCAGATAGAAGACCATACCGTCGGCATCAGGGCAGTGCTTGACGCTCTTCTTGACAAGGAATACGGAGTGCTTTCGTCGCTGGAGGATATTGAGGCCGTAGGACACAGGGTGGTGCATGGAGGCGAGGAGTTCTTCTGCAGCAAGCTCATCGATGACCAGGTGATTGCCCGGATAGAGAAATGCTGCGAGATTGCGCCTCTCCACAATCCTGCCAATCTGCTCGGTATAAGGGCAGTCGCAAAAGTCCTTCCTACGGTGCCGCAGGTTGCCGTGTTCGATACGGCATTCCACCAGACAATGCCGTCGTATGCCTATATGTATGCACTTCCGTATGAATATTATGAGAAGTACAGGATCCGCAGGTACGGTTTCCACGGCACGAGCCATAAGTACGTGTCCGCAAAGGGTGCGAAATTCACCGGTATCGAACTGAACAATTCCAAGATAATCACCTGCCATCTCGGCAACGGGAGTTCCATCGCGGCCATCGTGAACGGAAAATCCGTAGATACTTCAATGGGTTTCACTCCTCTCGAAGGCGTCATCATGGGGACCAGATGCGGATGCATAGACCCCGATGTCGTGACATATCTTCAGGAGAAGGAAGGTCTTACTCCAGGAGAGATGAGCAATGTAATGAACAAGAAGAGCGGATTTCTCGGTCTGTCATGCATATCTTCCGATGCGAGGGATCTCAACGATGCCGCCAATTCGGGGGATCCGAAAGCCAAGCTGACTCTCAAGAAACTGGTCTATGACGTGACCAAGTATATCGGAGCATATGCAGCTGTCATGAACGGGGTGGATCTGATTGTGTTCACCGGAGGAATAGGGGAGAACAACAGCCGCATGCGCCGCAGGATATGCGAGAACCTTTCGTATCTCGGTGTCAGGTTCGATTATGAAGCCAATGTGGCTACTGGAAAGGATACGCTTATCTCCCTGCCGGAGTCCAGGGTGAAGGTTGCCGTCATCACGACCAACGAGGAGCTCGTGATAGCTCAGGATACCATGCACATAGTGATAAATGAAGAGGAGAACAATTAAACCATAATATCATGTTCACTAAATTCGAAGATATTTTTGCAGAACTCGCGAGTCGGGGAGCAAGGAAAAGAATGATTGCAGCCTGGGCTGTGGACGGTCATACCATAGCTGCTGCAAGCAAGGCAGTAGACCTCGGTATCGTAGATGCGACTCTTGTCGGTGACGAGGCGATGATAAAGGCTGAATGCGAGAAGGAAGGCATTGACGTAAACAAGTTTACGGTTATTCATAATCCGGTGGAGCTTCAGGCTGTCACACAGGCTGTCACAATGGTGAACCAGGGTATGGGGGATATCCTTATGAAAGGACTGTGCAGTACGGACAAGTTCATGAGGGCTATTCTTAACAAGGAGACCGGACTCCTGCCTCCGAAGGCTGTACTCAGCCATGTGTCCGTAATACAGAACCCGAATTATCATAAACTTATTTTCCTCAGCGACATGGCTGTGATTCCTCTTCCTGACCTGGCTCAGAAGAAGGCGATGCTCGGGTATCTGGTGAATACCGCGCATGCCATGGGAATAGCCTGTCCTAAGGTCGCCCTGATTGCCGCAACGGAGCAGATGCTCGAGAAGATGCCGGCCTGCGTAGAGGCGGCTGTCCTTGCCAAGAAAGTGGAGAGGGGAGAGATAAAGGGCTGCATAGCGGACGGACCTCTTGCCCTTGATGTGGCTATCGATCAGGAATCTGTGGAGATCAAGCATCTTGTCAGCCCTGTCGCCGGAGATGCCGACTGTCTTCTTTTCCCGAATATAGAGTCCGCGAATGTATTCTACAAGTGCAACTCCAAGCTTGCCGCCGATGTGAAGCAGGCCGGGATGGTCGTAGGGGCCAAGGTCCCTTGTGTGCTTTCAAGCCGTGCCGACAGTATCGACACCAAGCTCAATTCCATAGCCATAGCAGCTATGTCGGCTAAATAGTGCCTGTCTGCCTTGCGTCTGGTTATGAAAGGTAGAATACTTGTTATAAATACGGGGTCAACCTCCACCAAGATCGGATTTTTCGATGCCGGGGAACTGCTTTTCGAGCAGAATATTACCCTGAGTGCCGAAACTCTGGAGAAATATGAATCCGTAATGGCTCTCGAACTTCCTACACGGGATGCCATTACGGATTTTCTTGTGTCGAAAGGTATCAGCCTTGCCGACATAGACATCGTAATGGCAAGGGGAGGTCTCGTTACTCCTGTGGTTACCGGTGTCTACAGGGTCAATCAGGCCATGAGGGATGCTCTTTCGGAAGGCCGGGAAGGTGCCCATGCATGCAACCTGAGTGCTATTGTCGCGGATGACATTGCCGCGGAGATCAATGAAGCAAGACGCTCAGTCGGGCTGCCCGAGACATGCGGAGCCTTCATTGCGGATCCTCCCATGGCCGATGAAATGCTTCCGGAACTGAAGATAGGGGGAAGGCCTGAGTTCCCGAGAAGGACACTTTTCCATGCCCTGAATTCAAGGGCCATGGTGAGAAGGTATTCCCGTAGTACAGGCAGGTCCATCGGAGAGATAACGGCCATAGTAGCGCATATGGGAGGGGGCGTTTCCGTGTCATTGCACAGGCACGGACTTGTGATTGACACCAATGATGCCCTTGGCGGCGACGGTCCTGTTTCTGCCGGAAGGGCGGGAACCGTTCCTGCATTCCCTCTTATAGAGATGTGTTTCAGCGGAAAATATTCCAAGGAACAGATAAAGAAAATGATTGTGGGGGAAGGCGGGGCGATAGCATGGTTCGGGACGAACGATTTCAGGGAAATTGCGGCAATGGCAAACGGAGGCAATGTCACGGCCGACCTTTTCCTGAAAGGCTACTGTGCAAGTGTCGCCAAGTATATAGGCTATTTTGCTCCTGTGGTGAGTGGAAAGGTAGATGTCATAATACTGACGGGCGGCATTGCGAACAATGAAGAGATAGTCAGGAGGGTAAGGGAAATGGTCGGCTTTATCGCTCCCGTAGAGGTATATCCGGGGGAAAATGAGCTCACTTCCCTCGCCGAGAACGGATACGGCATCCTTTCAGGCGAATTCGAGATCAGGGATTATGATCCTGACGGACTGCTTTGAGACCTTGTGTGTCCTGCGGTCAGGAACAGGTCCCGGTCAGGAAGGTACCTGCTGTAGGCTTCCCTGCATTTCCTGAACAGTGTAGAGACATGTTTCGTGAAGTACGGGCCCCGGTAGGTGCCCGTATTCGTTATCATTATCCAGCATTCCCCGTCAGGATAGCATTTTACGAGCGCTGAAGTCCCTGAAAGGGTTCCTGTCCTTGTCCATTCCCCGTCCGGTTTGGTGTCGTTCCATCCTAAAGAGAATGTCTGCGGATCGAAATATCCGGTCATCTCGGCCACGCTTTCTCCGCTGATTATGTCAGGTATTTCGGGCCGGCCGTCTATGCTGGCTACGAAACGGCACAGTTCAGCCGGAGAGCCGACCCAGGCTCCTGCTCCGGACAGTCCGGTTATATCGCTTCCTCCATAGCATTTTTCGACCATCCTGCCGCTGAGATTGTATTCCTCGCACGGAACAGAGCCGGCCTGCATGTAGTATTTTACTTCATTGGGATATCTTTCCTCGTAATAGTTGCGGGCGATATGCATGTCCCGGCATCCTGCCGGACCGAGGATATTTTCCTGTATGAACTTTTCGTAAGGCATTCCGGAAACCTTCTCTATGATCATCGACAGAAGCAGATAGCCGAAATTTGAATATTGCTGCGAGCTTCCCGGGGAAAACCCGAGCCATCTTGTGAGTTCGCACCTGACCAGTGTCCTGCTGTCCGGGGCTTCGTCGAGCCGGAACTGCCGTATCATGTCCTGCGACGAGAACATGGGGTCGCCGTGTCCGGTCGTAAATCCTCCCTTGTGTCTCAGGAGCTGTTCGACCGTAATCCCGAATATCCGTCTGTCTCTTATTGAAGACGTGAACAGAGAGTCGTCAAGAATGCCTCCCGGCCCGAATACTGTATCCTCCAGCGAGAGAAGGTTTCTCTCCTTAAGATACATTATGCCGGTGGCCGTAATCAGTTTCGATACTGAAGCCATCCTGAGAATATTGCCGGGCTCCATCCTGATGCTGTCTTCCATGTCAGCCCATCCGAATCCTTTTGCATATACAAGGGAATCATTCCTCATGATGGCGAGGGATGCACCGCGGATTTCCCATTTCTTCAGGAAGCCTGTGATGGACCTTTCCATTCCTTGCAGTTCCGGAATGTCGGACATTCCGTTGGTAAGAGTGTCATTCAGACCGGTCTGGACTACTGCGCACGAGTCCAGGATCGGCTTTGCAGTCCTGTCACGCCATCCGGAAGTGGAAGCGGAAGCTATGATTATAGTAATGATGCATGTCAGCGCTATCGCCGGAACAATCCGTTTCTTCATCCGTCAGACAAGCTTTCCTGCCCTCCGGGCGAATTCTATGATATATTCAGACGTCTTTTCTATTCCGAGGATTGAGGAATCGATGCACAGATCATAGTTGGAGGCCACTCCCCAGTTCCCGAACGTGAAATAGTTGTAGTATGTCTCTCTTTTCCTGTCGTTCCTGTGTATGATGTCTTCAGCCTTTTCTTCCGGAATTTCCATCCTTCCGGCCACCCTTTTTATCCTGTCTTCAAGCGGAGCGGTGATGAATACATCCAATGTACACCCCCTGTCCCGTAGGATATAGTCTGCACACCTTCCTACGATGACGGCTGACTCATGTTCGGCAATATCCCGTATAACGTTGCTCTGTATCTTGAAGAGGGCGCTTTCGTCAATGCAGTTGCCGATCTGCCCGAAACCCTGCGGCGAGAAAAACGAGGAGAATGAGAATATGCTTCTTTTCTCGTCGTTTTTCATGAACAGTTCCGGACTGAAGCCGCTGGCTTCAGCAGCCTTGGATATCAGCTCGTTGTCGTAGACGTTTATCCCGAGCTGCCTGCCTATTTCGAGAGCTACGAGTTTGCCTCCGCTCCCGAACTGTCTTCCTACGTTGATTATCAGTCCTTTCATGATATGCTTCCAGTTATATGTTTTGACTTTTCATGGAAATACGGCACCTGTCAAATCTTGCTTCCGAGTATTGCCGGATCATCCCCGTCCTTGAGCCTGCGGAGCTTATGGACAAGCTGTATTATCAGTATTACAGTCAGTATGGTCGCCACTGCATCGCTTATAGGGAAACTCCACCATATGCCGTCGGCCTCTATGGCAAGCGGCAGAAGATACAGAACGGGCAGCAGACAGAGAATCTGACGTGCAAGGGAAAGGAAAATGGATTTGTTTACCATCCCGAGACACTGGAACAGGTTGGTGGACACTATCTGGAAGCCTACGAACGGGAATACGATGTTCATTATCCTCAGTCCGTGGTTCGCCATTACGGTAAGTTCCTCATCGTCAGTGAATATCCGTGTCACGATATCCGGGAAGAAAACGGATACGATGAAGCACAGTGAAGTGACCGCCGTTGCGTATATTACTGTTTTCCTGTATACTTCCTTCACCCGGCTGTATTTTCTCGCGCCGTAATTGTATCCTGCGATAGGCTGCATCCCCTGGTTGAGTCCCATACAGATCATGATGAATATGAACGTCACCCTGTTGTCTATTCCGTAGGCCCCTATGCCGAGGTCCCCGCTGTATTTGCTGAACTGCTGTACGATGAAGAGCGATACGAGACAGGCTGCCGAATTCATCAGGAAAGGCCCGAAACCGATGGCAAGCGAGTCCTTCGCTATTCTCCAGTTGAGTCTTATGATCCCTTTCTCGAAGTGTACGGCATTTGCAGGGTTGCTGAAATGTTTCATCGAAAAGCACAGGGATATTACCTGGGCTATCACAGTGGCAAGGGCTGCGCCTCTGATGCCCATGCCGAGCCAGAAAATGAATACGGGCGCCAGCGCAACATTCAGAACTACCGACAGAAGTGTCAGGAACATTGCCTTTTTCGGAGCTCCTGAAGCACGGAGTGCTGAATTGAGTCCGAAATACATATGTGTTATTATGTTTCCGTAAAGGATTACCTGCATGTATTCCCTTGCGTATACTATCGTATTTTCACTGGCTCCGAAAAAGTAAAGGACAGGGTCGAGGAACAGCAGTACGGCAACTGTGAAGAGAAGACCTATTATGAGGTTGAGCGTCACTATGTTGCTTACGACCTTATTCGAGGCGGCATAGTTTTTCTGTCCGAGCAGTACCGAAAGTATCGTTGATCCGCCGACCCCTACGAGGGTTCCGAATGCGCTGGACAGGTTCATCAGCGGAAATGTAAGGGCAAGTCCTGCAAGGGCAAGAGGTCCTACTCCATGACCGATGAATATGCTGTCTATCATGTTGTACAGCGATGACGCCGTCATCGCTATGATCGCAGGAAGTGCATATGCCTTGAGAAGTTTTCCGATCGGCTCGGTCCCGAGTTCGACCGGAACGGCACTGTCCGTGTGCCGCGTTTCCTGTACAGTCCGGTTCCCTGCCTCCATCATTCTTCTTCCTCCTGCTTCACGACCGTAATGTCGAATCTGAGCGGTGCATAGCCCGGAATGGAGGAGCCGCTGCCGTTGTATCCGTATCCGAGGTTCGAATAGAATATGGCTACGGCGCTTTCTCCGTCGTTGCCTCCGTCTTTCCTTTCCTCTTCCCCTTCAGAGGCCGGCTCGTCGTTGCGGAGCTTCCCGATCATCGACTTGAAGCCCCCGATGATATCATCCGAGTCTCCGAGTGTTATTGCCGTAGTGTCGGATGACCATTTTATCTCTACAGGCCCGTATGTGCGGGTAGTACTGTATATATTGTAGAACTTTGCCGTGTCTTCTATCGTAGTGTCGAACACCTGTCCGTTGAGAAGTCTTCCTGTATAGTTGATGTACAGGGTCGTATCATCCTTGAACTTCATTGCCGGACTGCCGTTGTCATCCTTTTCAGGCTGGTGCCTGAAATACTGCCTGAACCGGAATCCAGTATAGGTGGTGTCCCAGTGCGTAACGAACTGTTTCTTGTTCACATCTTCGTTGATGTCGAACTTCCCTCCATTGTCCGGAGTATGTTCTGCCGCATTATAGTATCCTTCAGTGCCCTTGTGCGGACTTCCATTCTCGTATTCCCATCCCAGCCGGCGGTCCCAGTACAGTTCTATGGAGTCTGTCTGGTATCTGAGAATGTCATTGGTCGCATCGGCTATCTCCACTTCATATATCCTGTGGCTCCCGTCAGTCACGTTCGCAAGGAACTCCTCTTCAGAACCGTACCGGTTACTTGTATTGAGCCATGCCGGAATGACGGCTTTCCTCTTGCCTCCGACATGCATTCCGCTCAGAAGATCCTTTACGCCTACCGTGATGGCAAGGTCGGAGTTGACCCATACTGCCGGGCCGTAGTAGTGTGATTTGTCGTATCCCAGCTCCGCTTTCCGTACCGAGTCAGCCACATTGGTGGCCTGGATATTTCCGTTGAGATCCGTATAGGTGTACATGACAAGGACATATGCGGAATCCGTAATCTCTTCCCGGTCGTCTTCCGGAATGGACGGTTCCGTATTCTCAATGATATACAGTCCGTTCGCCGTCTTCGTCCATGTTTGTCCAGGGTCGTTTATCTGTATCCATGCATCGAAATATCTTTTCGCGTCCTCGTTGGTGCCCGCTTCAATTTCCTTGGCGCATCCTGCCAGAACCGATGCAGCCGTAAGTACGGCCGCTGCTGTAACAATACTTCTCATTCCAATTTTCCGTTGAAACTGCAAATATAATAATAAATCCCGGGATTGCCGATACCGTCGCTTATTCCGTTACGCTTATCACCCATATCCGGTAGAGCAAGGCCGAATTTGCAGGAACCGTGCCTAACGGCTTTTTCCCGAGACCGTATTTGCCGGAAAAAAGTATTTCGCAGACTTCCCCGGCCCTTACCCCTTCGAGCCCGGACTGCAGACCTTCTACCAGATCTCCGCTTCCGAGGTCTACCGTAACGGGAGTCCAGTCTCCTCCTGAAAGATTCCATCCTGACAGTAATGCCGTCTCGTAATGGTTTGTGGCGAAAAGCGACAGTCCTGATGATGAACCGGAGCCTCCTATTTCCATTGTTACATTTCCAGTGGCCTCATCCTGTGAGGCCGACACTGTGAACTGACTGTATGGAGTGGAAGCCAGCCATGTGGCATCCCGTCCTTCAAGACTTATGTCCGTGATATCCGCGGCGGACGGCCCGGAAGTGAATACGTATCCTGCATAATAGACGGAAGCCGAACCGGATGAAGTGAGCGGGGTGCCTTCGCCCGGAACTATCGTCAGTCTGGTGGCTCCTCCATTCTGTACTGACTGCGGGGTGAAGCTTTCTTCCACTGTCCTGCCGAAGACAGGATTCCCTTCATCGTCGAACATGGGGTTCCCGCTGTCGTCCTCCGTCTGACCGAGAGTGCACCGGGAAAACACGACCCCTGATGCGTAGTCTGCAATCTTCGTTTCCTGATTGTTGAAAGTCGTCTCAAGGCTCTGGTTGGAACACGATACGGATATGGCGGCACATGCAGCTGCCGCTGTCATATATATTATAATAGTCCTCATTGTCCTGTCATGAATGTATGTGTGACTTTTTTTATGTAGGAAGATGCCTGTCTTGAATTCCTGACATCGCCCGGAATCATGAGCCTGCCGCCTGAAGCCAGTTCGTGACCGCCTCCGTTAAAGTATTTCCTGGCGCAGAGATTGGCGGAAATGCCTTTCTTTGACCTTATGGATACACGGAACCTGTCAGTGTCCTCTTTCAGGAATATGCTCATCCTTACGTCGCGTATTGCAAGCGGAATGTTTACGAAACCTTCTGTGTCTCCCTCCCGGATGCCGAACTTCATTGCGGTCTTCCTGTCAAGAATCATATATGCCACTCCGTCTCCGGTGATTTTCAGACATTTGTCCAGCAGGTATCCCATCAGCCTTATTCTGGATTCTCCGTAGCTGTTGAACACATTTCCGATGATGCGCTCCCTGTCCACACCGGCCTCCAGAAGTTCGGAAGCCATGACAAGCGTGGTCGGAAAGACCGAGTTGGCGAAGTTGTTGGTGTCGGTTGTCATACCTGTCATGAGTGCCGTAGCCGTAAGGGAAGGCAGATTGTGTGCATCATGCCCTGTCTGCGGCATTTCCATCAGTATATGGTAGAGCAGTTCTGCCGTTGATGAGACTTCCGTGTCGGAAAAGCACAGGTTGAAGCATTCCCGGTCCGGATCCGGATGATGGTCGATAAGGATCTTTTCCGCGGAGGAAGCAGACAGGACGGTGCAGGCATCTCCGGTCCTGGAGAATGAGTTGAAGTCCTGGCACAGTATGAGATCGCTGGAAAGAAGCCTTTCGGAGGCCTTGTCCGGGAAGTCTTCATATACGATCACCTTTCCCTGCACGTGTGGAGGGATAAGGAATGACAGTGTGGCCGGATATGTATCGGGGAGAACGACTGCAGCGTCTTTTCCGAGGCTCTCCAGAAACGAGAGCATGGCGACTCCGCTTCCCACGGCATCCCCGTCGGGTTTCATGTGCCCGATTACCGTAATCCTTGCCGCTCCGGCAATCAGACTGTCAAGTGATGCTATGTCGCGGAGATTGAGTCTGTTCATGTATATGCCTTATATTTTGGCTGCAAAATTACAAATTATATTGCATTTGATAAATCAAATTTTTAACTTTGTCCGGAATTTGGAATAAATAAAAAACGCATACATAAATGGTCAAGAAACTTTTTTCCTATCTGATTCTCCCTATCGTAATAATAGGGCTGGTCTATCTCATTGTCGAAAGCGTCATGCAGCCTGTGAGGTTCAACAACGCCAAGGACTACCGGGAAGGTATCGCCATCCAGAGACTCATGGACATCCGTGACCTGCAGGTGGCCTACAAGAACTCGACGGGGCATTTCACGTCTTCCGTGGATTCTCTCAAGAATTTCTACAATACCGGCAAGATCAGGGTCGTGATGCAGATCGGTTCCAATGACGACTCGCTTGCAGTGGCCAATACTGAGAAGATAAGGAAGCGTAATCCGAGGATTACCAACCGTCAGCTCTATGAACTGTACCAGCAGGGCGAGCACCTTGTGTTTTCGGTTGAGAATGACATACCGGTCAAGGATACCCTTTTCAACAGGAGAAACACTACCAATCCGGCTGTCAAGGAGTATTTCAACATAGATTCCCTTGCATTCATTCCGTTCTGCGGAGATTCCATAATCATGGAATCCGCTGTCAAGAAAGTGTCAGGTGTGGATGTACCTCTTTTCGAGGCCAGCATGCCATATAAGTCACTGCTTCAGGGACTTGACAATCAGTTGAGAATCAATCTCGATGCAGAGAGACGCGATACCGGACGCTATCCAGGGCTGAAAGTCGGAAGTGTCACTGCTCCTAACAACAATGCCGGAAACTGGGAGTAGCAGCAGATTGTTTACAGGCAGATGCGCCCTCGTCCCTGCACAGTTCTTTGAACCGGGCTCGGCGAGGGCAATGCTTGTGGAAGTGTCCGAGGTAGATGATGCAGAGACTGTATCTTCGGTCGCCATACCATATTACGATGCGGTTCTTGTATATGCCCATCAGGCAGGCGAGACAGCCTTGCCGGAACTGTATCATCTGCTGAAGGCATCGGAAAGCATATCCGACCACAACAGGATACTGGCTTCCTACCATGAAGGAAGGCTTTATCTCGTAGTGGTGGAGGACAGAAGTCTGAAGATATGCAATTCGTTTGCAGCCATGGATTTCGTAACTGCGGAATATTTTCTGTTCATGGTATTGAAGCGTTTGCAGATGAATCCCGAGATTTCCTCCGTCCATTTCATGACTCCGCTGACGGGCGGGCAGAAGATGTCCCTTTACCGTTATTTCAAATCCGTGGAGCAGTTATGAGGATTATTGGCGGAAGCCTTCGCGGCAAGACAATACCGGTTCCTGCAGGATATAGGGCAAGACCTACAACCGATTTCGCAAAGGAGGGACTTTTCAATATACTCGACAATGAGTATGACTTCACGGATCTCTCTGTACTGGATCTGTTCGGGGGTACCGGTGCCATATCGTATGAATTCGCCTCAAGGGGGGCGGGAAAGGTCCACTGTGTGGAGATGCTGCCGCGGAATGCGGATTTCATCAGATCCCAGGCGGCGCGGCTGGGGCTCGGGGACCGGATCACTGTGGTGAGGCATAACGTGTTCGATTTCATAGGCATATGCAGGCTGGGCTTTGACATCGTGTTTGCTGATCCTCCCTATGCGATGGAGGGAGTGGATACGCTGCCGGACAGGGTGCTTTCATCCGGACTTCTGTATCCAGGATGTTATTTTATCCTGGAACATTCAGGGGAATATTCATTCGGGGAACATCCGTCCTTTGTAAAGGAGAGACGTTACGGGAATGTCCATTTCACTTTCTTCTCTCAGGCGGACGGACATTGAAATTTCAGGAATATGGAGACAGCAGGTAACAGGGAAAAGAGAATAATGAAGGTCACGCTTGCCGGACTTGTGGTCAATGTCATTCTTTCGGCAGGAAAGATAGCAGCGGGAGTATTCGGACGGAGTGCCGCCATGGTGGCGGACGGGGTGCATTCCCTGTCGGATCTTCTCAGCGACATCGTGGTCCTGGTGTTTGTCAGGGTTTCCTCAAGGGGCAGGGACAAGGATCATGAGTTCGGACACGGTAAGTTCGAGACTCTTGCGACACTGATAGTAAGTCTGATACTTATTGTCGTGGCGGCACAGATGATGGTTTCCGGACTGAAGTCCATAATGGAGGTCCTGCACGGGGGGACTATACCGCGGCCCGGGTACGTGGCGCTTGCGGCCGCCGCAGTATCCATACTTGCCAAGGAAGTGCTTTACAGGTACACAATTCATGTGGGAAAGGCAGTCGACAGTCCAGCGGTGGTGGCCAATGCGTGGCATCACCGTTCGGATGCATTCTCTTCCATCGGCTCCCTTGTCGGCATAGCGGGAGCTATTTTCCTGGGCGACAGGTGGGTGATACTTGACCCTCTTGTGTGCTGCTGCATAAGTATCGCCATACTGGTGGTGGCTGTGAAGATGGCGGGACCGTCCCTGAAGGAGCTGATGGATGCCTCTCTTCCCGAGGATGTTGAAAAGGAGATAGTCGCACTGGCAATGTCGGTAGACGGGGTAAGGAATGTGCATGAACTGAAGACTCGCCGCAATGGAATATCCATTATAATCGAGGCTCATATGGTAGTGGATCCGAATATTACGGTTGAGAAGGCACATGACATCGTGACGGCTGTGGAAGATGTGCTGAGACGGAGATACGGTGACGGAACCCAGATTTCGATACACATCGAACCGTCGGAGCAGGCGCAGTAGGCTGTCCGGACAGATTTCGTAAGATTGGATATAGCGGTCAAGCCGCGTTACGTTAAATCATTGTATATGAAAAGAAAAGTTTACATAGTGCTGGCTGTGGCAGTGCCGCTGTCCCTGTTTACGGGGCATGAGGCTGTTTCACAGACTGCAAAGAGCCTTTTCTGGAAGTCTGACGGAGTGCAGGTGGAGGAAATTGTCTCGGAAGAGGCGGACCAGTACCGCAATGTCGGGCATCATGGTCCGGCCGTCGAGAATTCCCATATGGCGCTGAGGATATATTTCAATGACAGCGGTGCGATTGATGTGTATTCGAAGAGCGGCAGAGGCATGGATCTGGAAAAATACAGATGGTATCCCGATTCTCTCGCCCGGGCTGACTATGGAGCCGGATGCGACGAGTATGTCGTGGGAAAGACTGTAGGACTTGGAGGAATAGCTCTTTGGGACGGTGAGAAAGAGGTGAAGCTCGTCGCAACGGAAGGGCGTACTGCACGCGTCGGCGATACGGGAAAAGGAGCATATGCGGAGATGATAGCATACGGGGTCCCCTATAACGGAGATACTCTTGATGTTTCGATACGGATTGATGTCAGGGACAGATCCCGGGAAGCATGGGTTACGGCATCTGTGCTGGACGGGACGCGCGTTCAGTTTCTCACGGGAGTAAACTGGCATGAAGGAGCGCGGGTCCAGTCCGGTGACGGCTATATTTCCGTGTGGGGAGTCCATCCTGCCGATGTGTCGGCGGTTCCGGTGCCTGTGGGTGCCGGCATGTTTTTCAGCAAGGGCGTCTTTTCCGCTCCGGAAAAGACAGAGGATATGGTACGTATCATTTCCAGACCGTCATCCAGGATCAGCACCAGGATTGTCGCCGCTTCCACAAAGGAGGCGGAACTCAACACTGCAAAGCGCTTCGAGGCCTACATGCAGGGCGACTGATGCTTGACAAGTGACCGTAATCAGACATTTCCGGATAATGAAACTTCAGAAGACAAATGCTGCCCGCCTGTTGGACAAGGCCGGTATCCTGTATGAACTGATACAATATGAGGTGGACGAGAATGACCTTGCAGCCGGGCATATCGCCGCACAACTGGGGGAGCCGGTTGAGCGAGTGTTCAAGACGCTCGTCCTCGAAGGTGACAGGACCGGGCATTTCGTCTGTGTCCTTCCGGGCGACTGCGAAGTCGATCTGAAGGCGGCGGCAAGAGTGTCCGGAAACAAGAAATGCGACCTCATCCCCGTGAAGGAACTGCTTCCTCTGACAGGTTATATAAGGGGAGGATGTTCTCCTGTCGGGATGAAAAAGCCGTTCCCGACATGGTTCCATTCGACAGCACTGCTTTATGACTATATATATGTGAGTGCCGGAGTCCGCGGCCTGCAGTTCAGGCTTTCTCCGAAGGATATCATCAGCTATACCAGGGCTTCGGTGGCAGACATAGCCGTCCCCATGCGATAGTCAGTGTCATTACCCGTGAACGGACGGCTCGGGCGGGGACATTTGCCTGCGGGACATGCCCCGGCAAGGTTCAGAATGCGTAGTAGTGTGGGCCGAACCTTTCGAATGCGGCACGGTCAAGGGCTTCACGATGGTCAGGATGGGCGATACCGGTTAGCAGTCTGGCCCGTTCCTGCATAGATCGGCCATACAGGTTTACTGCTCCGTATTCGGTTACGACCCAGTGTACATGTGCCCTCGATGTGACGACTCCTGCCCCTTCCATAATGGTAGGGGCGATTTTGCTTACGCCCTTCTTAGTGCATGAAGGCATGGCGATGATGGCCTTCCCTCCGCTTGACAGGGACGCTCCGTATATGAAATCCACCTGTCCTCCTGTACCGGAATAGAATTTCGTACCTATTGAATCTGCGCATACCTGTCCTGTCAGGTCAATCTGGACGGCGGAGTTGATGGCGGTCATTTTCGGGTTCCGGGAAATGACGTACGGATCGTTGGTGTATCCTACATCCATCATGGCCACCATCGGATTGTCATCTATGAAATCATAGACCTGCTGCGAGCCCATCAGGAATGTGGATACCAGCTTGCCTTTGTCAGTGACCTTGTTGCGTCCCGTTATTACCCCGCTCTTCACAAGATCCAGCACTCCGTCGGCAAACATTTCCGTATGGATGCCAAGATCCCTGTGTCCTCCGAGCTGTGCCAGCACGGCATTCGGTATTGCCCCTATTCCCATCTGGAGACATGCTCCGTCTTCTATGAGTTCTGCGCAGTTTTTCCCGATAGCAGTCTCTATTTCGTCCGGTCGGGTAAATCTGGCTTCCTTCAACGGAGTGTTGTCTTCTACGAAGATGTCTATCATGTCCATGGGTATCATGGCCTGTCCCCATGCCCGCGGTACATTGCTGTTCACGACTGCTATGACCGTCTTGGCGCATTCGATGGCGGCAAGGGTAGCGTCAACCGATGTCCCAAGGGACACGAAGCCGTGCTTGTCCGGAGGACAGACCTGTATCATGGCGACATCGCATTTCAGAGCTCCGCAGCGGTAAAGTTTCTGGGTCTCGCTCAGGAAGACGGGAATATAGTCCGAGTAGCCGTCCTGGACGCTCGGACGGACATTCGCCCCGATGAAAAATCCCTGATGGAAGAAAATGCCGCTGAATTCGGGATCTGAATACGGCGCAGGTCCTTCCGTATGCAGATGATGTATCCTGACGTCCTTGAGTTCCCCGGCCCTGCCTCTGCGGCATAGAGCCTCTATCAGTACTTGGGGGGCACTGGCCACGCTGCTTAAATGGACATGGTCTCCGGACTTTACAACCTTTACGGCTTCATCTGCCGATACGAAATGCATCTCTTTTTTCATCTGCAATTATTTTGAAGCCAAATATAGTGATTTATTTTTATTGTAGGAGAAGTTAAAAAATGATACCTTTGTCTTCCGGAACAGGAACCGGAGCATGTACCTGGTTGTGGACACTGTCCGTGCGTGGGGAAACGGTTTGGCAAGCCGCACAACCCCATTGATATCGGTACGATTATGAATTTGCGAAACTTGAGTAGGAATCATACGATGAAGACAAGAGAGGAAAAGCTGGAGGCATTCGGACGTATACTTGATATTCTGGATGAACTTCGTGTCAAATGCCCGTGGGACCGCAAGCAGACCACGGAATCCCTGAGACCGCAGACTATAGAGGAAGTATATGAACTCAGTGATGCCATACTGAAGAAGGACAGCAGAAACATATCCAAGGAATTGGGGGATGTGCTGCTGCATGTCCTTTTCTATGCGAAGATAGGGGAGGAGACCGGAGAATATGACATAGTGGATGTCATCGATTTCCTGTGCGACAAGCTGATATACCGGCATCCCCATGTGTTCTCTACCGCGAAGGTCGCGGATGCCGAAGAGGTTATGCGGAACTGGGAAATGCTCAAGACAAAGGAAAAGGACGGCAACAGAAGGATACTTTCCGGCGTGCCGGATGCTCTTCCTCCGCTTCTGAAAGCCTACAGGATGCAGGACAAGGCAAGAGGAGTGGGATTCGACTGGGAGGAGAAATCACAGGTATGGGACAAGGTCAGGGAGGAGATGAAAGAATATCAGGCTGAGCTGGACGCCATGGAGACGGCAGGAGAGGATGCGGAGGCAAAGAAGGCTGCTTTCGGCCGTGCGGAAGAGGAACTCGGGGATTTCCTGTTCGCTGTCGTGAACGCCGCACGTCTGTACGGACTCAATCCTGACACTGCCCTCGAACGTACGTGCGCGAAATTCAGACGCCGTTTTACCTATCTTGAAGAGCATACTATCCGTCAGGGACGCAATCTCAGCGACATGACACTCTCCGAGATGGATGCCATATGGGACGAAGCCAAGGCCAAAGGACTGTAAATGTAATGGAAGACTGGAAGTCAAGGACGCGGATGCTTGTAGGGCAGAACGGTCTCGACAGGCTGGAACAGGCTTCGGTAGTCGTGGCGGGTATCGGCGGAGTGGGCGCGTATGCGGCGGAAATGCTTGTCCGTGCAGGCGTAGGTCACATCTCCATTATCGACAGCGATGAAGTTTCCGTTACAAACAGGAACAGGCAGCTCATAGCCCTGGATTCCACTGTCGGCCGCCCGAAATGTGAAGTGATGGCGTCGAGGCTTATGGATATCAATCCCGGGCTTGACCTGAAGCTGCTTCAGACCTATATCCTGCCTTCGGTAAAATCCGACGGATCTCCGTGCAATGAAGGCAGCGGGTCTGTTCCGGAAGCCCTTTTGGCCGGCATGCACATTGATTTCGTTGTAGACGCCATCGACACTCTTGCCCCCAAGCTGTCGCTTATAAAATATTGTGTGGAGGCAGGTATCCCGATAGTGTCGTCTATGGGAGCCGGGGCGAAATACGATGTCACAAAGGTACGGATAGCCGACATTTCGAAGTCTTTCAACTGCCCTCTTGCCTATATCGTGCGCAAACGTCTCAGGCACATGGGCATATCCAAAGGAGTCCAGACCGTCTTTTCCGAGGAGCTTTCTGACCGGAACGCATTCGTACCATGCGATGAACCCAACAAGAAATCCCAGGTGGGCACGGTATCATATCTTCCGGCCGTGTTCGGATGCGCCTGCGCCCAGGCGGTCCTGCAGCATCTGCTCGGCATGAAATGACGGGTGCAGTGTATGGACATGATTATTTTTCTTGGAGTATTCCATAGCTTTTACGTATCTTTGCAGGATGATGTGCCGTACAGGTCCGTCAAGTGTAGAGTTGTACCAAAAACAGACATTCATGGCTGACTATAAAGTAGTTGAAGTTCAGACGAAAAAGGATCTGATGAAATTCGTCAGGTTTCCGGATATCCTTTACAGGGATTGCCCGCAGTATGTGCCTGCTCTCCATTCCGACCAGGTGAAGTCGCTTACGACAGTGTCCACTGCCAGATACTGTCCCCACAGGATGTGGATGGTCATGGATGGCAAAAAGGTCGTCGGACGTATCTGCGCTATGGTCAATCCCCGTTATAACGAGCGGTATGGCAAGGAAAGGGCGCGTTTCGGGTGGTTCGACACCATAAACGACATGGAAGTGGCATCGCTTCTTATCGGTACTGCGGAGGAATGGGCCAGGTCTCAGGGAATGACGGAAATACACGGGCCTCTTTATTACAATACACTCGGCAAACAGGGAATGCTCGTGGAGGGCTTCGAGAATGTCCCTCCGTTCAACTGCTATTACAATTACCCTTATTACAATGACCTCGTGACTGCTCTCGGTTATGTCAAGGAATGCGACTGGCTCCAGTACAAGATGGCTGCGGACCAGGAAGTGCCGGAAAAGATGCAGAACATAGCCATGAGGCTCATGGAGAGATACAGGCTTGTCGAGGGCGATATCGATTCCCTGAAGCATGACAGAAAACTCGTCAGGAAATTTTTCGAGATATACAATGAAAGCTTTGCCGAATCCGTGTATAATTTTGTCCCTTTCACGGATGAGGAGATAGAGGAGGAGACCGAACAGACCATCGGACTTCTGGACAAGCGCCTGTGCTGTTTCCTTCTGGATGAGAACGGGGAGATAGTCGCGTTCGGCATATCTTTCCCTTCAATATCCGGGGCGCTACAGAAGGCGAAGGGGTCTATGTTCCCGTTCGGATGGATACATTTCCTGAAGGCACTCAGGAATTTCACGGTACTGGATCTGATGATCAACGGTGCGGCACCGAAATGGCAGCGAAGCGGGGTGTCATCCGTCTATCACTGCATCATGGCGAAGAAATACCGTGAGTGCGGGGCGAAATGGGCCATTGCCAATCCGCAGATTGAGACCAATACTGCCGTGAATGTATGGGACAGGTATGAACATGAACTTTATATGCGCCGCCGGTGCTATATCAAGTCTCTTGTTCCGCAGGAGGACTGCAATGAAGAAGACAAACAGATAACAAACGGAGAATAGATGTCAGAAAATTCACTTTTGGAGAAGGTTCTTGGCCTTCAGGAGAAATATGCTTCGCTTCAGGAACAGCTTTCCGATCCTGAAGTGGTATCGGATATGAAGAAATATGTACAGCTTAACAAGGAATACAAGGAGCTGGCACCGATAATCAAGGCAGGGAACGAATACAGGAAAATGCTTGAGGACTACGATAATGCGAAGGATATCCTGGCCAATGAGAAAGATGAGGAACTGAGGGAAATGGCCAAGGAGGAAATTGCTGCAATCGAACCTGAAATACCGGTTATGGAGCAGAATATCAAGCTGATGCTTATACCTGCCGATCCCCAGGACGGCAAGAACGCCATTCTGGAGATAAGGGGAGGTACCGGAGGCGACGAAGCTGCGATATTTGCCGGCGATCTTCTCAGAATGTACAGTAAATACTGCGAAAGGAAGGGCTGGAAGATGGAAATAACCAACCAGTCGGAAGGCGCTGCTGGAGGATTCAAGGAAGTGGTGTGCAAGGTTTCCGGAGAAGGGGTCTACGGAGTCCTGAAATACGAGTCCGGTGTGCACAGGGTGCAGAGAGTGCCGCAGACAGAGACACAGGGAAGGGTGCATACTTCCGCGGCATCCGTGGCTGTACTTCCGGAGGCGGACGAGTTCGATATAGAGCTTAACATGAATGATATCAGGAAGGATACTTTCTGTTCTTCAGGTCCGGGCGGTCAGTCGGTGAACACCACCTATTCCGCTATTCGTCTGACGCATATCCCGTCTGGTATCGTGGTACAGTGCCAGGACGAGAAATCCCAGCTGAAGAATTTCGACAAGGCCCTCTCTGAACTCCGGACGAGGCTCTATAATATGGAATACGAGAAATATCTCAATGAAATATCCGCGAAACGCAAGACAATGGTGTCGACAGGCGACCGTTCGGCCAAGATACGTACCTACAACTATCCGCAGTCGAGGGTGACGGATCACCGCATCAATTATACAATGTACAATCTTCCGGCATTCATGGACGGGGATATCCAGGAGGTGCTTGACCAGCTGCAGATAGCCGAGAATGCAGAGCGTCTGAAAGCAGCCGAATGATATGGCATGCCGGCGTGCATGTCCGGGCATACGCAAACGGCGGGCACGAAGAAAATTTTGCAGTTTCGGAAAAAATGCCTATCTTGCTGTCTCTTTCGGTCGTTTCGACTTCGTCGGCTGACCGGTGAAGACCGGGAGGCATGACCGGATGACAATGGGGGATTAGCTCAGTTGGCTAGAGCGCTTGCATGGCATGCAAGAGGTCACGAGTTCGACTCTCGTATTCTCCACCCCTTATGATGGCACCGGATGTCCGGCCATCGTGAAACGGACTTAATTTATCCCTGTAATCCCATGAGAGTTCTGAAGTTCGGCGGTACGTCTGTCGGCTCTGCTGAAGGTCTTCTGCAGGCCAAGAAAGTCATCGAATCCTGTTCTGACGATGTCATTGTAGTCGTATCTGCGTTGGGCGGCATTACAGACCAGCTGCTTTCTACGGCCAGGGCGGCTGCATCCGGAGATTCTTCGTATGAGGAGCAGATGGAGTCCATCATGCGAAGACATTTTATCCAGGCGGAGCAGACTGTCATGCCCGAGATGAAGGAAATTGTCACTAACAGGATATCGGAGCTCCTCGGTGAACTTTCCAATATTTTCCGGGGCGTTTACCTTATCAAGGATCTTTCCGGCAAGACGTCCGATGCGATAGTCAGTTACGGGGAGAGGCTTTCTTCTGTCATTGTACATGGCACGGTCAGGAATTCAGTCCTCTACGATTCGAGGGAATTCATCAGGACAAGACCGTATTTCGGGAAGCATATAGTGGATTTTCCGGAGACCGACAGTCTGATACTCAAGACATTCGCTGATCTGCCCCATATTTCGATAGTCCCAGGTTTCATAAGTTCGGACATGGAAAGCGGGGATGTCACTAACCTCGGCAGGGGAGGATCGGATTATACGGCATCTATTCTTGCATCGGCTCTCAATGCCGATACGCTTGAGATTTGGACTGATGTCGACGGGTTCATGACTGCGGATCCGAAAATCATCGGCAACGCGTACACTATCGAACATCTCACTTTCGTGGAAGCGATGGAATTGTGCAATTTCGGCGCGAAAGTGGTGTATCCTCCTACGATATTCCCTACCTACCATAAGAATATACCGATAAAGATAAAGAATACCTTCAATCCGTCTTCTCCGGGAACATTCATTTCCCGGGAGGCGAAGATGGACCAGACAAGGGCTATCAAGGGCATATCCTCTATCAATGATACCTGCCTGATAACGGTGCAGGGACTCGGCATGGTCGGGGTAATCGGAGTCAATTACCGTATATTCAAGACACTGGCCAAGTCCGGAATAAGCGTTTTCATGGTTTCCCAGGCATCATCGGAGAACACTACATCCATAGGAGTCAGGAATGCCGATGCCGATCTGGCTGTGCAGGTGCTTTCGGAAGAATTCTCCCGGGAGATTCGGATGGGAGAAATCAACGGCATCAAGCAGGAACGCAATCTGGCCACTGTCGCCATTGTCGGAGAGAATATGAAGCATACTCCTGGTATTGCCGGAAAGCTGTTCGGTACACTGGGAAAGAACGGCATTAATGTCATAGCCTGTGCGCAGGGGGCGTCGGAGACCAATATTTCTTTCGTGATATCTCTGGACAGTCTGAAGAAGGCTCTGAATGTCATACACGATTCGTTCTTCCTTTCCGACTATCAGGTGCTCAATGTCTTCCTGGCCGGGACCGGGCTTGTCGGGAGCAATCTCATATCCCAGATTAAACTTCAGCAGGAGAAGCTGATGAAGGAGAAGTCCCTGCAGTTGAGGATAATAGGCGTTACCAATTCACGCCGCTATATAATTGACAGGGAGGGCATCGATCTTGACTCATATGCGGAACGTCTGGAGGCTTCTGAAAATGTCGCGTCTCCTGAGATGTTCAGGGATGAGATAATATCCATGAACATGTTCAATTCGGTGTTCGTGGACTGTACGGCCAGCGCGGACATAGCAAGGATTTACAAGAGCCTTCTGGAGCACAATGTGTCCGTAGTGGCCGCAAACAAGATTGCGGCATCTTCGGATTACGGGAACTATCTCGACCTGAAGGAGACGGCTCTCAAAAAAGGGGTCAAATACCTTTTCGAGACAAACGTCGGTGCGGGATTGCCTATAATCAACACGATCAATGCTCTGATCAACAGCGGAGACAGGATCCTGAAGATAGAGGCTGTCGTTTCAGGTACCCTTAATTACATTTTCAACGAGATGAATGAGGATATTCCGTTCAGCAAGGCTGTCATGATGGCGAAGGAGTCCGGATATGCCGAGCCTGATCCGAGGATTGACCTCAGCGGTACGGATGTCATAAGGAAGCTCGTCATACTTTCACGTGAGGCGGGCTATCATGTAGAGCAGAGTGATGTGGAGAAGCATCTGTTCATTCCGGACAAATATTTCAAGGGAACGATAGACGAATTCTGGAAGACTGTCCCTGAACTGGATGCGGAATTTGAAGAGAAACGGAGGACGCTGGTCACACAGGGCCGGCGATGGAGATTTATTGCTACGATGGATAACGGAAAGACGGAGGTCGGCCTTAAGGCTGTGGATAAGGAGAGTCCGTTCTATCATCTCGCAGGCAGCAACAATGTCATTCTGATTACGACGGAAAGATATAAGGAGTACCCGATGCAGATTAAAGGTTACGGAGCAGGGGCAAGTGTAACCGCAGCAGGAGTGTTTGCCGATATAATAAGCATAGCGAATATCCGCTGACAGTTTCTGACTGATTTCAAGGCCCCGGTACAGGGGCTTTTTTATTGTCATCCTGTAACGGGAAAGGAGAACAGACAATATAAATGTACATGCCATGAAGTATCTTGTCATACTCGGTGATGGAATGGCTGACAGGCCTGTGCAGTCTCTTGGGGGAAAGACCCCTCTCCAGGCTGCGGACATTCCGGAAATGGACTGGCTCGCGGAACATGGATGCAACGGGCTGCTCGCGACTGTGCCCGACGGCTATGCTCCCGGAAGCGAGATTGCGCATCTTGCAATTTTCGGATATGACCTTGACAGGGTGTTCGAGGGACGGGGTGCCCTTGAAGCGGCGAGCATGGGCGTTCCGATAGAGGAGGGCGAGATGGCCATGCGATGCAATCTCGTAACCGTTGAGGATGGGAGGATACTCAATCATTCAGCCGGACAGATAAGTACGGAAGAGGCTTCCGTACTGATGTCTTTTCTGCAGGATAATCTCGGAGGAGATGGATTCAGTTTCCATACCGGGGTCTCGTACAGACATCTTCTCAAGATGAAGGGCGGCAACAAGCATATTGTCTGTACACCTCCGCATGATATCGCCGGGCAGCCGTATGCCGGTTATATGATAAGGCCGGAACCGGAAACATCTGTCTTTCCGCAGACAGCGCCTGCGGTATTGTCTTCCGCAGAATTGGCCGGACGTGCCGAAACAGCCCGGAAACTGAATGAATTGATATTGAAGTCGATGGAGATTCTTTCTTCACATCCTGTCAATATCGCCAGAGCCAGGGCGGGGAAATGCATGGCTTCCAGTATCTGGCCATGGTCTCCTGGTTACAGGCCAATGATGGAGCCCCTGTCGGAGCGGTATCCGCAGCTGCGTAAAGGCTCGGTAATTTCGGCCGTGGATCTTATAAAGGGAATAGGCGTGTATGCAGGTCTTGTCCCGGTGAAGGTGGAAGGAGCTACCGGACTGTATGATACCAATTATGAAGGCAAGGCGGAGGCTGCGCTGAAGGCTCTTGAGGATGAGGATTTCGTTTTCCTGCATGTGGAGGCGAGCGACGAGGCCGGGCATGACGGGGATCCCCGGCTCAAGGTAAGGACGATAGAGTATCTTAACGACCGTATAGTGCGTCCGGTTCTGGACAGGATACTGAAATGGGACTGTCCTGTTTCAGTAGCCCTGCTTCCCGATCATCCGACACCATGTTCCATAAGGACTCATACGGCTGATCCGGTGCCTTTCACTATATTCAGAACGTCAGGATGCGGGGCCGACGGAGTGAGGGAATTCGATGAATTTTCCGCCGCGAAAGGATGTTACGGTACTCTTCCGGCCAGCCGTTTTATGGATCTTTTCATTGAGCAGCAGTTATGAAATATTATAGTACGAACAGACAGACACCGCCGGTTTCCCTTGCTGAAGCCGTGAAAAACGGACTTGCTCCCGACAGGGGACTCTATATGCCTGAAAGGATTCCGCGCCTGCCCGGGGAATTCTTCGACAGGATAGCCGACATGGATTTCATAAGTATGTCGTCGGTGGTGGCCCGGGCTTTTTTCGGAGAGGACATTCCCGCTGATGATATAGACAGAATAGTCCGCGACACCCTTTCTTTCGATACGCCTCTTGTAGAGGTGGAGGACGGTATCCGGTCCCTTGAACTGTTCCATGGTCCGACGATGGCGTTCAAGGATGTCGGAGGCAGGTTCATGGCGAGGATGCTCTCCTGTTTCATAGGGGATGGCGGTACCGGCAAAGTGACGGTCCTTGTCGCTACTTCAGGTGATACCGGCAGTGCGGTGGCGAACGGATTTCTCGGGGTGGAAGGTATAGATGTGGTAGTGCTTTACCCGTCGGGAAAGGTCAGTGAGATCCAGGAGAAGCAGTTCACGACTCTTGGGCGGAACATAACCGCCATAGAAGTCATGGGAACTTTCGACGATTGCCAGAGGATTGTCAAGACGGCTTTCCTTGACAGTGATCTGAATGGCAAGTTCACCCTTACTTCGGCGAATTCCATCAATGTGGCCCGTTTCCTTCCGCAGACCTTCTACTATTTCAACGCATTCGCGCAGTTGAAAAGGCTCGGTATCGGCGATGCTCCCGTATTCTGCGTTCCGAGCGGCAATTTCGGCAATCTTACGGCCGGACTTGTTGCAGCGAGGATGGGTCTTCCGGTGAAGAGGTTCGTGGCAGCCAACAATATCAACGATGTATTTCTGGAATATCTCAGGACAGGGACATACAGACCGAGACCGTCTGTAAGGACATTGGCGAATGCCATGGATGTCGGGGATCCGAGCAATTTCGCCAGGATTCTCGACATGTACGGCGGTTCTGTCGAATCCATAAGGCATGATATAGTCGGATGCAGATATACGGATGACGATATCAGGAGGACAGTCAGGGATGTCTATGAACGGACAGGCTATCTCCTCGACCCTCACGGGGCATGTGCATACAGCGGCCTTAAGGACAGTCTGTGCCCTGGCGAGACGGGTATTTTCCTTGAAACGGCGCATCCTGCAAAATTCAGGGAAACTGTCAGCGGTATAATCGGTGCGCCGGTCCCTGTTCCGGATAATCTCAGGAAATTCATGTCCGGAGAGAAAAAGACTGTGATTATAGGGAACACTTTCGGTGAGTTCAAATGTTATATGCAGTCCGGAAAGTGTGCCGGTTGAAAGATTGATATGATACGACCGTCTCATGGATCTTACGTCAAAATACAAGACAGCAGGGATTTAAATATTTTCAGAAATGAACACTATAAGAAAAGTGACCGTTATCGGAGCAGGCAATATGGGCGGGGCGATTGCATGCGGCATGGCCAAAGGCTCTGTCATCAGGCCTGAAGACATAACCGTAACGGCAAGAACACCGGCCTCACTTGACAGGATAAGGGCCGTATATCCAGAAATTACGGTCTTTACCGACAACAGGACCGCTGTCGGCGGCGCCGATCTGATCATCATTGCCGTCAAGCCATGGCAGATAGAGTCCGTCGTGGAGGAGATAAGGGGCTGTGTCGAGCCCGGCAGGACTGTCATAGCTTCGGTCGTGGCCGGTGTCGCATTCCGGCAGCTGTCGTCAATGTTTTACCCGGTTTTGGCTGAGGAGGATGCCGGCGGATCCGGACGACAGAATGCACAGGAAAGACTTCCTATGTACAGGATTATTCCCAATACGGCGGTCTCCATAGGGTGCAGTACCACTTTTATAGCATCTGAAGCCGGTCCTGACTGTGCCGGGGATGCCATAGGGCGGCAGATAGACGCCATTTTCAGGGAAATGGGAGATGTGCTGTGGGTTGAAGAGAATATGCTCGATGCAGGTATGGCTCTGGCTTCGTGCGGGATAGCATATGCTCTGAAATACATGGAAGCATCCATACGGGGCGGCATCGGACTCGGATTTACGGAAGAGGAGGCGCGAAGAGCGGTCATCGGTACGGTGGAAGGGGCGGTTTCCCTCCTGAAGTCGGAAGGTTCCATGCCGGCCCGGGAGATCGACAAGGTGACGACTCCGGGAGGCTATACATTCAAAGGACTGAAGGCAATGGAAGATAATGGATTCTCGGAATCGGTCATTGCCGGTCTCAATGCTTCATGCAAATGACAGCGGTAACCTGTTTTTGAAGATATGGATTACATGTTATGATGGATTACAGATTTGACAGAGTCGTCATCAAGGTCGGGAGCAATGTCCTTACCCGTGGTGACGGAAGACTTGACATTGCGAGGATGGCCGAGATTGTAAGCCAGATCGCCGCTCTCAGGGAGCATGGAGTGGAGGTTATCCTTGTCTCTTCCGGGGCAGTGGCTTCCGGCAGGGGAGTCCTTCCTGTGTCGGAGCATCTTGACGAGGTTTCCGAGCGGCAGCTGTATTCGGCTGTCGGGCAGGCAAGGCTTATCAACAGATACTATGACTTTTTCTCCAGTTACGGTATCGTCTGCGGACAGGTGCTGACGACCAAGGAGAGCCTGATGCTCGAAGACCATTACCTCAATCAGCGCAACTGCATGTCGGTAATGCTTGAACATGGGGTGATACCTGTGATAAACGAGAATGACACGGTTTCGGTCACGGAACTGATGTTTACCGACAATGACGAACTTTCAGGGCTGGTGGCTTCGATGATGCAGGCACGGTGTCTTGTCCTGTTGAGCAATGTGGACGGAGTATATGACGGTTCTCCGGACAGTCCCGGAAGCCGTCTGTTGCGGGAGGTCGTGCCGGGAGAGGATCTGTCCGGATATATAGGAGAGACAAAGTCATCTTTCGGAAGAGGAGGTATGCTGGCCAAATGCAGGATAGCTATCCAGACTGCTTCCAAGGGGATAGAGACTGTCATAGCGAACGGAAGACGGGAAAATATCATACTGTCCGTACTTTCGGACTCCTATGCGGATGTCCCGTGCACCCGTTTCCTTCCGGCAGAGTCCGGCTATTCATCCTTACAGTCAGGAACCTGTTAAACTTGAGAAATCAAATATGAATACCGAAAATATTTTTTCAAAGGCACGTGCCGCATCCGTATCCCTGTCTCTCATGTCGGAAGAGCAGATAAATTCCATCCTTCTCAGGCTTGCAGACATGCTGCTGGACGGGGCAGATGGAATCCTCGCGGCCAACCGGCTTGATCTCGGAAGGATGTCTCCCGACA
This sequence comes from uncultured Bacteroidales bacterium, assembly GCA_944322585.1. GTDB lineage: Bacteria > Bacteroidota > Bacteroidia > Bacteroidales > UBA932 > Cryptobacteroides. Next base: position 31,807 of record CALUPB010000017.1, read on the forward strand.
ATCCGATGTACGACAGGCTTCTGCTTGACAGAAACCGTCTTGAAGGTATAGCTGCCGACATCAGGAATGTGGCTGCCCTTCCGTCTCCTCTCGGGATAACGCTCGACAGCAGAGTCAGGCCGAACGGGATGGAAATCAGAAAAGTCAGTGTCCCTTTCGGAGTAATCGGCATCATATATGAAGCGAGGCCCAATGTGGGATTCGATGTCTTTTCCCTGTGCCTTAAGTCTGGTAATGCATGCATTCTGAAAGGCGGGTCGGATGCCGCCTGTTCGAATGATGCGATAGTCTTGCTCATCAGATCCTGTCTCGAAGAATGCGGCGCTGACATGAACACCGTTACGATGATGCCGGCGGGCAGGGAATCGACCGCGGAGCTTCTCAATGCCACGGGCTATGTGGATCTCATTATCCCGAGGGGAGGCAGAGGGCTTATCGACTATGTCAGACAGAATGCGAAAGTACCTGTCATAGAGACAGGTGCCGGTATCTGCCATACCTATTTCGACAAGGACGGGGATGTAGTCAAGGGTGAGGCCATAATCACGAATGCGAAGACACGCAGAGTCAGTGTATGCAACGCCCTCGACTGTCTGATTGTCCACAAGGACAGGCTTGCCGATCTGCCCGCTCTCTGCAGCGGCCTTGTCGCGCACAATGTCATAATCTATGCTGACGCCCGGGCCTATGATGCTCTTGAGGGCCATTATCCTCAGGCACTTCTGCAGCATGCGGACGAACACAGTTTCGGGACTGAATTCCTTTCCTACAGGATGGCGGTGCGGACCGTGGACAGCCCGGACGATGCCATCTCCCATATCTCAAGATACACGTCCCATCACAGTGAGGCCATAATTTCGGAGAATCCGGATACGGTATCCCTGTTCCAGAAAATGGTGGATGCAGCCTGTGTCTATGCCAATGTGTCGACGGCCTTTACCGACGGCGCACAGTTCGGTCTCGGAGCGGAAATCGGTATCAGTACCCAGAAACTCCATGCCCGCGGCCCGATGGCTCTACGCGAACTCACCACCTATAAATACCTTATTACCGGCTCAGGCCAGACCCGCCCCGTTTAGACATCCGAATCCATAATAATGGTAAATTCTGCCCGGCCGGCCATTGCCGTGCCGTTACTGATGTGAGGCGAAACGTGTTTCTGCGAGGCGCTCGTATTTCGTGCCGGGACGTCCGTAGTTGGCATACGGCCAGATGGAAATGCCGCCGCGCGGGGTGAATATTCCCGTGACTTCGATATATTTCGGATCCATCAGACGGATAAGGTCTTTCATTATGGTGTTGACACAGTCTTCGTGGAAGTCTCCATGGTTGCGGAAACTGAAAAGATACAGTTTCAGACTCTTGCTTTCCACCATCCGCACGTCGGGTATGTAGCTTATGCGTATTTCCGCAAAGTCGGGCTGGCCGGTGATCGGGCAAAGGCTCGTGAATTCAGGACAGTTGAACCGTACCCAATAGTCGTTGTCCTGGTGCCTGTTCTCGAATGTTTCAAGCACTTCCGGAGCATAGTCGCTCCTGTATCCGGTCTTTTTCCCTAAAGACTGTAGATTATCGTTTGTCCTGTCCATATTTTCGTTGCTTAGAAAGTATCCGCAGATGACTGTCCGGAGAGAGTCCTGCTGTTTGAATATTTCTTCAGTCCTTCATTGCGCAGACGGCAGGCAGGGCAGTGTCCGCATCCGTCTCCCGGAATGCCGTTGTAGCAGGTAAGGGTGTGCTCCCTGACAATGTCGAATACCCCGAGACTGTCGGCAAGAGCCCATGTCTGCGCCTTATCTATCCACATCAGCGGGGTGTGGATGACGAACTGTGCGTCCATTGCGAGATTGAGTGTTACGTTCAGGGAGCGGATGAACGAGTCCCTGCAGTCCGGGTATCCGCTGAAATCGGTCTGGGATACGCCCGTCACGATGTCATGGATGCCGAGCTCTCTTGCATATACTGCGGCTATGCTTATGAAAAAGAGGTTGCGCCCCGGGACGAATGTGTTGGGACAGCCTTCTGCCGGTTTTTCTCTGTCCATCCCTATGGAACTGTCCGTAAGGGAGTTCTTTCCTATCGAAGCGACTGATGTGATGTCGATCAGGTGAAAATCCACCCCTGCCATGCCGGCGATTTTCCTTGCCGCTTCCACTTCCGCACTGTGTTTCTGTCCGTATGTGAAGGTGATCGTGTGCACTTCACTGAACTGTCGGAGAGCCCAGTACAGGCATGTGGTGGAGTCCTGTCCTCCGCTGAACACTACTATAGCCTTGTTCCTTTCCATTTCTTTCGGATTTCTGTGTGTAACGTGAAATGTGCCCCTATGGATACGGTATTCACAGGTCGAAGACTTTGAACGGGTTATAGGAAATTCCACCGTCGAATGTGTCCACACCCTCGAATTCCTTGAGTTTCCGGACGACTATGTTGGTTACGGGGAGTATTATCACTTCGTACATTGTCTTGAGCACTATCTGTGTAGCCATCAGCTGAAGCATTTCCGTGACACCGAGCCCCCAGAAAGCTATCGGGAAGAAAATGAGCGAGTCGACGGTCTCTCCTCCTATCGAGGATACTATTGCCCTTAGAGAGAATCTCTTTCCGTGCGAAGCAACTTTCATCCTGCTCATTATCCATGCATTGACCGTGGAACCGCACAGGAATGCCATCATCGAGGCTAATGTCACACGTGGCGCCATGGCGAAGACATAGTCGAAATGGGGACCTCCGTCCCAAAATGGGACAGCCGGCAACAGTCTGACTATCTGGGCCATGGCCACGACGAAAAAATTCATGACGAACCCTGTCCAGATGACGAGACGGGCCTTCCTATATCCCCATACTTCGACAAGGCAGTCATTTATTATATAGGAAATCGGGAAAATGATTACTCCTCCGGTCAGGGCTATCGGACCTGCCATAAAGAGTTTGGTTTCGAAAAGGTTCGATGCTATCAGGCACACGTTGAATACGACGGCCATCAGCAGAAAGGATACAGACAGTTTCTGTCTGCCGTTGTTCTGATTGTCCATATGTCCTTGTTTTGATTGTTACGGGTGGTTACCAAGCACACCCGGCTTCCTCGGAACGGCGCCCGTGCGGACGTAGCCGTTTCAGCGGCTGCAAAGGTATATAAGATATTCCGTATTCCCAAATCCAGTGCGGGAAATTGAGGGTTCCAGGACAGGAATCACCACAAATGACATAAAAAGAAACGACCCAAAAGGAGGAATTTCAAGGCTTGCGAAGCAAGCGTAACGCAGAAATTACCCTTTTGAGTCGACCTCTGTAAAGTTATGTGTCCGGCAGCCGCTATATAAGGGCAAAGGAAAGATTCCCCTTGCAGCAGAGTTTGCCGTCTACCTTGAGATTAGCCTCGCAGAAGAACATCATCCCTCTCTGGCTGAGCAGCTTCGCTGTAATCTCGCAGGTGTCCCCAGGGCGCACTATATTCTTGAATCTTACATTGTCTATACCGCTGTAGAGAGTGGTGTGACCCTTGATGAGATCCTTTACGAGGAGGGCGCAGCTCTGGGCCATGATCTCGCACTGGATGACTCCCGGGACTATCGGGTTGCCCGGAAAGTGTCCGCGGCAGAAAAATTCGTCATCGCGGATAGTATATTTCGCATGTGCGATCCCTTCCTCGTCGATATCGATTTCATCCACGAGCAGCATCGGTTCGCGGTGTGGAAGATATTCCTTAAGTTCTTCTCTGTTCATATACGTTATTTAAAAGGTTCAGGTTTCAGTATTATCGGTTCAGTATTTTCTGAATGCTACGCATCCGTTGTGTCCGCCGAATCCGAGAGAATCGGAAATGGCAATAGTCAGGTCTGTCTTTACAGGCTTGTTCGGTGTATAGTCAAGGTCGCATTCAGGATCAGGTGCATCCAGGTTGATTGTAGGAGGTACAATCCCGTTTTTGAGGGCAAGGACGCATGCAATCGCCTCTACAGCTCCGGTTGCTCCGAGCATATGTCCTGTCACGGATTTGGTGGAGCTGATATGCGCCTTGTATGCAGCCTCTTCTCCCAGGGCCAGTTTGAATGATCTGGTCTCAGAAGCATCGTTGAGGGCTGTTCCTGTCCCGTGCGCGTTGATATAGAGATTGTCCTTTGACGCATCGAATCCGGCCTGTTCCACGGCCATCCTGATTGCGGCCGCCTGGGTTGTACCGTCCGGCCTCGGGGCTGTGACGTGATATGCATCGCAGGTATTGCCGTATCCGCATATTTCGGCAAGGATGTTGGCTCCGCGTGCTACGGCATGTTCATATTCTTCAAGGACCAGCATACCGGCTCCTTCCGCCATTACGAAACCGCCTCTGTTGGCGTTGAACGGAAGGGATGCGTATTTCGGATCTTCAGCCTTGGAAAGAGCCTTGGCATTGGCGAAACCGGCAATCCCGAGCGGAATTGTAGCAGCCTCGGCTCCTCCGGCAATGATTGCATCGGCGTATCCGTACATTATGGCCCTGTAGGCTTCACCTACAGTGTGCGTCGATGTGGCGCAGGCAGTCACAACAGGTACGCATGGACCGCATGCGTGGTTCCTTATGGCTATGTTGCCTGCCGCCATATTGGAGATCATCGTAGGGATGAAGTTGGGTGAAATCCATTTGGCACCGTCCTTTATCATTTTTTCCGTCTCCTTGTACTGTACGGCGAAACCGCCGATACCGGAGCCTACGTATACTCCGAGCCTGAACGGATCTATGTTTCCGCCTTCGCCGGCGTTGAGTCCTGCCTCCTGCATTGCCTGCCAGGCCGCAGCGACGGCAAACACCGAGAATTTATCCTGCTTTCTTGCGAATGCCGGCTCAATGCCGTAGTCTGCAGGATTGAAATCCTTTACTTCTCCGGCAATCTTTACCGGAAGCTCGTCTGTCGGAAATTCCGTTATGAAATCTATTCCGCAGACTCCGTCAAGCAGATTCTTCCAGAAAGTCCCGACATTGTTGCCTACTGGAGTAACGACGCCTGTACCCGTTACTACTACTCGTCTCTTATTGTCCATGTGTATTCAGTTTTAAGTTTTATTCAAGATATTTTGAGGATGCTTCCCTAAGGATTTTTTCCGCACCGAGCATGAGGTCTTCGACTATGGCCCTGGCCGGTTCGATTCTTTTCACAAGGCCGGAGGACTCTCCTGCCATATAGCTTCCGTCCGGATCCCCTTCCTTTACGGCTTTCCGGAGAGCGCCTGTCCCGAATGAAAGTATTTCTTCCGATGTCACTTCCGGATTGGCTTCCATCTTCGCGAAAGTCATCGAGAAAGGTGTCTTGAGCGAGCGGACAGGATGGCCGAGGGTCTTTCCCGTCACAATGGTTGAAATGTCAGTAGCCTTGATTATCCGTTCCTTGTAATTCATGTGTACGGAGCATTCTTCAGCGGCAAGGAACCTTGTCCCGACCTGTACGGCGTCTGCGCCGAGAATGAATGCTGCCGCAGCTTCTCTCGGATCCGCTATGCCGCCCGCACCTATGACGGGAATGTCTACCGCGTCCGCCACCTGGGGAAGAAGGGTCATCGTATGCAGTTCTCCTACATGACCTCCCGATTCAGCCCCTTCCGCTATTACGGCCGTAGCTCCGAGAGCCTGGACCTTGAGGGCAAGGGCTACCGAAGCTATGACGGGTATTACCTTTATGCCGGCCTCTTTCCACATTTCCATGTACGGAGCAGGTGAGCCCGCTCCGGTAGTGACGATTTTCACGCCTTCTTCAACGACCAGACGCGCAATCTCTCCCGCATTGGGGGCCTGTAGCATTATGTTGACGCCGAATGGCTTGTCCGTGAGTTCTTTGCACTTCCGGATCTCATCCCTGACAGCCTCTGTCCCGGCATTCACGGATGAAATAAGTCCGAGACCTCCTGCATTCGATACCGCAGAAGCGAGAGAAGCATCGGCAATCCATGCCATGCCTCCCTGGATCACAGGGTATCTGATACCGAGTATTCCGCAAATTCTACTTTTTATCATGGTATGATGCTGCAAATTTAACAAAATTTACCATTCCAGAATGACTGCTCCTGAAATGAATCCGGCACCGAATGCACTCAGCGCAAGTATGTCGCCCGGCTTGAAGAGCCCTTTCCTGTTGCATTCGTCAAGAAGGATCGGACAGCTGGCCGATGATGAATTGCCGTGGCTTTCCACATTTGTAGGGAACTTTTCCTCCGGCTGTCCGAGAAAGTCGCGTATGGAATTGATTATTCGCATGTTCGCCTGATGGAGAAGGTACCACTTTACGTCTCCGGCATCCATTCCGAGTTTGTCGAGCAGATATTTTATGTCTCCTGAAGAAGCCTTTACCGCGAACTTGAACACGTCCTGTCCCTTCATCTGGAGCGGTACGTTTTCCTCTTCCTTGGCCACATAAGGGGTAGGTTCGAGGATTCTCTTTTCATAGAGCTTGTCGGTCGCGCTTGCGGCAGACAGCTTGATGCCCTTGATGTTGTCGCCTTCGGTAAGGACAGCTGCTCCTGCACCGTCCCCGAAGAGGACGCATACGCTGCGGTCTTTCCAGCTTGTCATCCTGGACGGTTCTTCCGCGCAGACTACAAGGACATTCTTTACCTTTCCTGCCTTGAAGTGGCTTTCCGCAATGTCGAGAGCGTATATGAAACCTGCGCATGCGCAGTTGATGTCAAGGCACGGACAGGTAGCTCCTATGGCTCCCTGTACAATGCAGCTCAGGGATGGTGTCACGTATTCATTCACGACATTCGAGCAGATGATCATGTCAAGGTCCTCCGCTTTAATTCCTGCATTTTCAAGTGCCTTGACCGAGGCTTCTGCAGCCATGTCTTCAAGCTTCTCGTCCGAAATGACATGCCTGTACCTGATGCCTGTCCTCGGATAGATCCATGCATCGCTCGTGTCCAGAAATTCGGACAGCATGTCGTTGGTCACAATCTTCTTTGGAAGTACGCTTCCTGTTCCTGTTATTTTCATATGACTTGCATTAAAAACCGGGCAAAATTACGTCTCATAATCGGAAAGGAAAAATATTTGTGGCAATAAGTTATCGTATGGGGTGTCTGCGGTGGCGAATTTTTGATATATGTGGTAAAATCATTATATTTGCAATCCGTATGACTGACTATGAACAAGAAATTGCCGGAATATTTTCTTGAAAAGACACAGCTTATCGGGACTGTCACTTTTGCCGTCCTGTTTGCAGTCGTATTCCTCAACATATATATACCGTTTTCCGATACGGCATGGTTCCGGCTCGGGAATTCGGTGCTTTTCCTGTCCACTGCCGGCTTTGCGGCCTTGTCGATATGTATTCTGGTAGTAAGCAGGGTGTTGATGTACCATTCGAAGAAATGGTTCTGCATGACTTATCTGGAATATGTCCTCTGGTGCTTTGCGGAGGTCTTCCTGATCTGCACTTTCTACACTTTCGTCACGATGGATGTCCAGAGGCCGCAGGACGTGTCCGCGCTGAGGATATTCTCACGGGCTCTTCCGTATGGGGTGATATGCCTGATCATACCATATATCATAGCGGGGATGTATTTTGCGATAGTCGACAAGAACAGGACTATCCGTCTGATGAGTTCCCGGGGTTTCGTCTCTGACCAGGAACCTTTCCACGGGGCGGAAAGCCAGATAACGCTTTTCGACAACAGCGGGGCCCTGAAGCTTTCCGTCAAGTCTTCCAATCTGTACTATATCGAATCGGACGACAATTATATCAAGGTATGGTACACCGACAGCAAGGGTGTCCTGAAGATGTACATGCTGCGGTGCCGGCTCAAGACTGTCGAGGAAAGTTTCAGAGGCACTTCCCTGATAAGGTGTCACAGGAAATACATTGTCAATACGGAGAAAGTCAAGGTGCTCCGCAAGGAAAGCGAAGGATATCTGCTTGATCTCGACAATGAGGAGATACCTCCGATAATGGTTACCAGAACATATGCGGACAATGTCCTTTCCAGATTTGCGCCTCAGAGGGAATCTTCTTCTGAAGCCTGACCGGGAAGTCCTCCCGCACGGTCAGCGCAGGCCGTCCTGTCTGCCGTGCCGTTTTCTGGCACCGCGCAGATGCGAGGCGGCCCTCACCATTGCCTCGTCAAGGAAGATATTCCTTGCGGCCATCAGGTCGAGTATCATCGCTATTGCCGGGAATACGGCAGTGAATGAGAATGTCATTTCTTCCCGGTTCCTTACCATGTCCACTCCGAGCCATATCTGGAATGCGAGAAGGAGAATGGATGCAAGTATGCATATTCTCATTTGAAGCATTCTCGCCTTGAATGTCCCTAAGGCTATTACATTGGCTGTCACCAACATCAGAAGAAAAAGCAGATACGGCAGGTATTCTCCGTATCCTATGGTGGATTCAGATCCTTCATTCCCCGGAATTACAGCGAAATTGCAGAAGAACATCGAAGCGATGAGGACTGTCGCTATTCCGAGATACAGTGTCTGTACTCTTTGCCACATATCATTGATGTTTATTTGCAGAGCGCAAAAATAGGAAAATTCATCATAAAAACCTAACTTTGACAATTGACATGTCCTGACGGACGAAATCGGATATTATTATGAAAATAGCGGAATCAGAACTTATAATCAATCCGGACGGGTCGGTGTTCCATCTGCATCTGAAGCCGGATGAACTGGCTGACAATGTGATCCTGGTCGGAGACCCCGGCCGGGTGGACATGATAACTGAATACCTTGCTGATATCGAGTACAGACATCAGTCCAGGGAATTCGTTTCGGTGACGGGAAAATACCGGGGAAAGAGAATCACGGTCCTGTCCACCGGTATAGGCACTGACAATATAGACATCGTGATGAACGAACTGGATGCCCTTGCGAACATTGATTTCCGGACCAGGGAAATACGTGAGACCAGACGTTCGCTCAATATTCTCCGGATAGGCACTTCGGGTGCGATACAGCCCGATATCCCTATCGGCTCCTTCGTCTTTTCACATATATCCGTAGGGTGCGACGGCCTTCTGAACTGGTATGCGGACAGGGAGAGCATTGTCGTGCCGGGCATGGAGGAGGCTTTCATGGAGCATACCGGTTGGGACAGGCATCTTCCCGTGCCGTATTTCGTCAGGGCCGGCAAGGCCATGACGGAAAAGTTTTCGGACTGTACGCTAAAAGGGATGACGGTTGCCGCTTCCGGGTTCTACGGTCCTCAGGGCAGGGTACTGAGGATGCCTCTTGCTATGCCGGACATGCTCCGGACATTCGAGACTTTCAGGTACGGTGACTGGAGGCTTACGAATTTCGAAATGGAAGGGTCTGCCATTGCCGGAATAGCCGCACATCTCGGTCATAATGCAGGCACTGTATGCTGTATTATAGCGAACAGGCATCAGAAAACGAGTTCACCGGACTACAAGCCGATGGTGCGAAGTCTTGTTGAACTGGTTTTGGACAGAATTTAGTATCTTTGCGGCCGTGACCGATAATTTTGTTGATATAATGGAAAGGGATAGTCTGGCAGAGAAGGCAGGTGATATTCTTGCAGAGGAATTCGAGGTGGACAGGGCTCTCATTACGGAAGATGCCCCGTTGATGTCAACACTCGATCTGGACAGTCTGGATATTGTGGATATGGTGGTACTCGTAGAGAAGCATTTCGGTGTCAGAATGGCAAAGGAGGACTTCTCAAGGATAAGGACATTTGCCGATCTGTATGATATGATTGCCGGCAGGACAGCACTTTGACCTATGGGACGGAAGTGGGAAGGCAGGACGCGGGGAGGCCCGTTCGGATACATGTTCTTCATCCTGCTTGTCAGGATAGCCGGTATATGGGCGGCATATGCTTTCCTGAGCCTTGTCGTCCTGTATTTCATCCCCTTTGCCCCGTCGCAGACGCGCAGCTGTCGGATGTATGCAAGACGTATCCTGGGAATGGGAAAGTTCCGGGCGGTCCTGTTTCCCGTACGTTCGTATTATGCTTTCGGGCAGTCCATCATTGACAGGGTGGTGTCTTCCATGGGGATGCGGGATCGGTTCGGATACAGTTTTGACGGCCACGGGAAAATCATGGAATATGTCCGCAGCGGCACAGGCTGTATCGTAATCGGGGCCCATGTAGGTTCATGGCAGATGGGGGCGCAGTTCTTTGCCCCTAACGGTGCGAAGGTGAATGTCGTCATGTATGACAATGAATACCGGAATATAAAGAAAGTTCTCGAAAGGAATACGGACCAGTGTCAGTTCAATGTCATCCCTGTCAATGAGGAGGACTGGTCATTCCTGATATCGATTACTTCTGCAGTGAGGAACGGTGAACTCGTCTGTTTCCAGGGGGACCGGTATATGAAGGAGGACAGGGTGTTCAGGGCAGAATTTCTCGGACATGAGGCTGAGTTCCCGGCCGGACCGTTCATTCTTGCCGCAAGACTCGGGTGTCCGGTGGTATTCTATTATGCCATGAGGGGCAGGGGAAGGAATTACAGGTTTATTTTCAGGACTCCCGGGATGGAGCTTGCTGACAGAGGAGACATGAAGGAGGAGGAATATATTTTCCGGGCGTACGTGGCTTCTCTGGAGTCGGTGGTCCGGGAATACCCGGAACAGTGGTTCAATTACTATGATTTCTGGAATTTATATTCGTCGAGATGATACACGGGAAATATCGGAAAGACCACCTGCCTGCACGGATAGCGCAGGAGCTGGCACATGTCATAGCATTCGGCCCCGTAATCTTCCAGGTGACAAGGGTGATGCTTTCCAGAGGCATCTTCCGGCTGATGAGGGACCGGTCAGACGGGATTACGCCGGCCGAAGCCGCGGAGAAGTCCGGACTGTCTGAATATGCGGCCAAGATCCTTCTGGAGTCTTCTCTGACTCTCGGAACCGTTCTGTACAATGAGGGACGTTATTCTCTGTCCAAGGTAGGATGGTCCATACTTGCCGATCCGATGGTGAAGGTAAATATGGACTTCAACCATGACATCAACTATAAGGGGATGTACCATCTGGAGGAAGCGCTCTGCAGCGGACGTCCGGAAGGTCTTGCGGAACTCGGACCGTGGAAGACGATCTACGAGGGTCTTCCATATCTTACGGAACGCCAGAAGGAGAGCTGGTTCGGCTTCGATCATTTCTATTCGGATTCCGCTTTTGACCAGGCTCTTCCGATAGTGTTTGCCGGCAGACCGTCCAGGATTATGGATATTGGAGGCAATACCGGCAGGTGGGCTATGAAATGCGTCTCGTATGATCCTGATGTGAGGGTGACCGTGGCGGATCTCCCGGGACAGGTGGCGATGATGGGAGAGCAGACTGCCGGATGCCCGGGCGCGGAACGCATAGATGCTTTCGGTACGGATATCCTTTCCGGTACCGATACTTTGCCGTCCGGTTATGACGTGGTCTGGATGAGCCAGTTTCTGGACTGTTTTTCCGATACCCAGGTTGTGGATATACTTGAAAGGGCTGCTGCCGCGCTGGTTCCGGGAGGACGCATATTCATAATGGAGACCGTATGGGACAGGCAGAAATATTCTGCGGCATCTTTTGATCTTGCGCAGACAAGCGTATATTTTACTGTCATGGCCAACGGCAACAGCAGGATGTTCAATGCGGAAGATCTGGATCGCCATATCTGTGCGGCCGGACTCGAGACGGTGGCAGTGACTGACGGACTCGGATATGCACACAGCCTGTATGAATGCAGACCGGCGGTGCCGGACAGATAATTCATCAGAACGGAGGGAAAATGAAAATATATGTTACAGGAGAAGGTATGGTGACGGCTCTCGGCAGGGGAGTGGACATGAATGTGAAGGCCATACGTGCAGGAAGGTCCGGTGTCGCCATGCATACGGGGCTGCTCAGGGACGGGGACGGCAGGGAGCTTCCCGTAATGTGCGGGATGGTTCCGGAGGATGTCATGCGGGAAATAAGTGAAGAGTATCCGTCAGGGAACGGGACTTATACGAGACTGGAGTTGCTTGCTGCGGCGGCTCTCGGCGAGGCCCTCGGCGAAGCCGGGAAAAAGGACAGGATAGGTTCCCGCCGCAGGAAAGCCATGATATTTTCTTCGACCAAAGGAAATACGGGCATCCTGACGGCAGAGTCATTGGATACGGAACTTCCCGACGATGTATTCATTGATGTTACGGCAAAGAAAACCGGCCGGATTTTCGGCTATTCTCCGGAAGATGTGTATACAGTCTCGAATGCCTGCATATCCGGAATTTCTGCACTCGTAGTGGCAAGAAGGCTTATTGGGTACGGACGGTATGATGAGGTGGCGGTAGTGGGGGTTGATGTTCTTTCGGAATTCATAGTCAGCGGGTTCGCTTCATTCAGATCCCTTAGCCCGGAACTGTGCCGTCCCTATGACAAGGAGAGGTGCGGATTGAATCTCGGGGAGGCTGCGGGAGCCGTAGTGCTCGCTTCCGGTCCGGAATACATGCCGTCCTGCGCTGTCATTTCCGGAGGTTCAATAAGTGACGATGCCAACCATATTTCCGGACCTTCCCGTACGGGTGATGCTCTTTATTTCGCCATGCGTGATGCAATGGAGGAGGCCGGTACCTCTCCTTCGGATGTGTCTTTTGTCAGTCTGCACGGGACGGCCACAGTCTACAATGACGAGATGGAATCCAAGGCCGTATCCCTTGCCGGCCTTTCAGGGACACCGGTACAGAGTCTGAAACCGTATATCGGACATACTCTCGGAGCGAGCGGAGTGGTGGAGAGTATACTGTGCATAAGACAGCTGTTGTCAGGGGAAGTCTGGGGAACTCCCGGCTATAATGAGTCCGGTGTGCCTTTGCCTCTTGACGTAAGCGACTGTACAAGACAGGTTGCGATGAGGCATTGTGTCAAGACTGCGTCCGGTTTCGGCGGATGCAATGCGGCAGCGGTGTTCAGTCTTCCTGAATACGCCTCGGATACCTGTATCGGGAAACCTGCGGGATATGCCGTAATCCGTCATGTACGGCTCGACGGGCAGTCCCTTTTCCATGCATCGTCAGGTGCAGGGGATTTTCATTCGGCAATCAGGGAAAAGTACAGGTCCATGGGGCTTGATGACATGAAGTTCTACAAGATGGACGACATGAGCAAGCTCGGGTACATAGCCTGCCATATGCTTTTGGAGGGACTGCAGTTCGCGCCTGAGGAAATGGCTGTAATTCTTCAGAACAGGAACGCATCCCTCGATTCCGACCTGAAGCATCTCTCCAATATAACCCGGGGAGCCGGAGCAAGTCCGGCCGTATTCGTGTACACGCTGCCGAATGTGGCGTCGGGCGAGATTTCCATCCGGCATCGGATAAAGGGAGAGAACACTTTCTTCATTTCTGACCGTTACAGTAAGGTGAAGATGGAGGATTATGCGGCCATGGTGCTGTCGTCTTCGCATGCGAAGTACTGTATCGTAGGCTGGCTCGATTTCCTCAGAGGCACTTTCCTCGCTGATTTCGAGCTCCTTGAAAAGACTTCGGACAGCCCGCAGGAAGTCTCCCGAAACCGGCGTGAAGGGGAATTGTAACCGTATAAGGACAGAATAATTTCGTTATATTATGGAAGAACTGACAGAAAAACTGAAAGCGCAGATTATAGAGGCGCTGAATCTCGAAGACATCCGGCCGGAGGACATCGATACGGATGCCCCGCTGTTCGGAGCGTCAGGCTTGGGATTGGATTCCATAGATGCACTGGAACTGATCCTCATTCTCGAGAGAGACTACGGGATAAAGATGTCTAATCCGGGAGAGGGCAGGAAAATCCTTACCAGTGTCAGATCGATGGCAGACTATATCCAGGCCCACGGGAAATGAATGTCAGGATTCTTGTGACAGGTCTCGGGACTGTTTCTGCTGCAGGTCTGTCCCTTCATGACAATATTGTTGTTCTGGATTCTGGCAGGAGGGCCCTGTCTGCATGTCCGTCATTTCTGGATACGGTGCTGCAGGTGCCTGTAGGCGAGGTCCGTGCAGACAATGCCGTGCTGAAGGAAAGGCTCGGTCTGCCGGAGGGCAGGACAGTTACGCGTACCGCCCTGCTTGCGGCCCTTGCCGCTTCGGAGGCGGTACGTGATGCAGGGCTTGACCGTGGAATGCTTTCAGGGGGACGGACCGGCCTTATTGTCGGCACCAGCGTGGGAGGCATGGATCTGAGCGAAGAGTTCTATGGGGAATTCAGGAAAGACGGCGGGGGTGATACGGATCTGATAAGGATGCACGACTGCGGAGCCACGACATCATTTGTCGCGGATTACCTCGGCATGACCGGTTTCCGCACTACGGTCAGTACTGCCTGTTCTTCATCCGGGAATGCGATAATGCTCGGAGCAAGGATGATACGGGCAGGTCTGCTCGATACAGTGGTGGCAGGGGGGGCCGATGCCCTGAGCCGGTTTACCGTCAACGGGTTCAATTCGCTCAGGATACTGTCTTCATCTCCGTGCAGGCCGTTCGATGTTTCCCGCGACGGTCTCAATCTCGGAGAAGGCGCCGGTTTCATTGTCCTCAGAAAGGATTCTCCGGGTTCTGTCGGAGGGCATGAGCCGTACTGTATCCTGACAGGCTGGTCGAATACTGACGAGGCTTTCCATCAGACAGGAAGTTCCGCTTCCGGTGAAGGGGCGTTTTCCGCAATGTCGGAGGCCATGTCTGCTGCAGGACTGGAGCCGGATGACATAGATTATGTAAACGCCCACGGTACGGCGACTCCAGGCAATGATCTTTCCGAAGGAACTGCAATAGGAAGGCTGTTCGGGAAAAGCGCGGTCTTCGGTTCATTCAAAGGGTATATCGGCCATACTCTTGCCGCATCGGAGGGTATCGAGGCCGCATTCTGCGCCATATCGGTAAGGGACGGTGTACTGTGGCCGAGTGCCGGCTTTTCGGAGGAGGATCCTGAAATAGGCATGTCACCCATGTGTGCATTACGGAGAGGATGCAGACTGAGGCATGTGGTTTCCAACAGCTTCGGCTTTGGAGGCAACAATTCCTCCCTCGTCTTTTCGGGACTTTGAAATGAACGGTCGTATACATTATAACATTTGATTGCACACCCGGGTATGATTATAAGAGCAGCATACAGGATATGTCCGTCTGAAGGACAGGAACCGGATTACCGTGAGACAATTCCCGACGCCAACACCCGACGCAGAATGAGCCGTATTGTGAAGATGGGAGTGGCGTCCGCCCTCGGATGTCTTGATATGGTTCCGGGAACGGAACCGGAGGCCGTCATTACAGCCACGGCTCTCGGCTGCCTTGCAGATACGGAGAAATTCCTGATTGAAATCGGCGACAGGAAAGAAACGATGCTCAATCCGTCTCCGTTCATCTATTCCACATTCAATACGGTTGCAGGTCAGATTGCACTTGTCAGAGGCATTCGGGCGTACAATATGACATATGTGAACGGCGGATGCAGTTTCAATGACGCGATGCGTGATGCCGCCCTCTGCATTGCGGAAGGTATGGACAATATCCTTGTCGTCGCCTACGACGAGAATACGCCGACCGCGGAAACTGTCATGCGACGTATTGGCAGGGAATATATCGGCGATGCCGTGTCAGTGGCGTTCCTGTTGTCGGGGGATCTGCCCGGAACGCACCGTATTCCGGATTCTTTCATCTGCGGGGCGGGGATTGACCCGGAGGACATGTCGGGCAATATCCGGGAGGCGGAGCGCCTTTACCGGTTTTATATGGAGGATGACGGGAAATGACAGTCTGTGTATTCATCGTATTTCCGGTCCTGGTGGCTGCCGGCCTTGTTTTTCTTGTATGGTCCTGTGCTTCCGTAAGTTCGGGAGTCTGGACAAAGACCGTCTGCAACAATCTTGAACCTGGGAAGACAGTGCTGACTTTCGATGACGGTCCGGATCCGTCGGCGACGCCCCGGATATTGGATATTCTGAAAGAGAATAATGTACATGCATATTTCTTCGTGACGGGGGACAGGGCGGTCCGGTATCCGGAACTTATACGGAGAATGGTGCTGGAAGGGCATACGGTCGGGAACCATACGTTCCATCATTCACCGCTTTTCCCCCTTTCGGGAGTCCCGTGCATGGTGGCTGAACTTCAAGCCTGCGATTCAGCGGTTTCATCGGCTCTTGAAGGCGCAGACGTGCCGTCAGGAGTCCTTCCCGGTGCCCGTAAGGAAGACCATCCTGCGGCAAAGAGCGGGCAGAAACTGTTCAGACCGCCTTTCGGTGTCACGAATCCGGATGTGGCAAGGGCTCTCGTAAAGACGGGACACACGGCCGTGGGTTGGGATATCCGCAGCTACGATACGATAATGATTAAAGACGGAATGTCTCCTGAAAAGGCCGGAAAGGCAGTCCGTAAATGTGTCAGGAGGATATTGCGCAGGATGCATCCCGGGGCGGTGGTACTTCTGCATGACCGTCTTGAATATTCTCCGATGCTTCTCCGGGAGCTTATGGACGGGCTCAGGAAGGGAGAATGGAAACTTGCATAGCTTTTTGCAGATACTTGCAGTTAATTTGCTATTTTTGCAGACGTTTAAGGTAATGCGAAGAAGTCTTGTAGCCATATCGTTATTCTTGTCCGCCGCGGTTACGATGGCGGTGGGACAGGAGTGGAAGCATGTCGGTGATGCTTCTGCTGTCATAGAGGCGTTCAATGAGGCGAATTCGAAAGTGACATCCATAGAATGCAGTTTCAGACAGGAAAAATATGTGGATGTCCTTGTGGAGAAATCCGTTTCGGAAGGGTTCTACGGTTTTTATGCTCCCGACAGTGTCGTCATACGGTATCTTGTCCCTGAAGAATATTCCATAACCGTGTCAGGCGGTGTCATGAGGTTCGTTTCAGCCGGAAAGACGTCCGAAACGGAGATTGCTTCTGACAGAAGGTTTGCGCAGCTGACGGAAATCATCCGTTCCGGAGGTATCCCTTCCGTCCGGCAGATACAGGATTACAAGATAGATGCTTACAGTGACGGAAAGTCCTACCGGCTTGTTCTGGCTCCTCTGCGGCGCAAGTCAGGCTGTATAGAGGCGGTGATCGATGCCGGCGACATGTCCCTCGCTTCTTTCAGGATAATGGAGGGAGGTCAGGACTATACGGAATTCATTTTCACGGACAAGCGGATAAAGGTACATGAATAAGGTAATGAGCCCGCGTGAGTGCAAGGAGCATTTGGAGGAATTGGGTGCCCTTGTCGTTGTCCCGACATACAACAATGCCGGGACAATAGGTACTCTTATGGCCGGGCTGATAAAATATGCTTCGGATATTCTCGTCGTAGATGACGGATGCACCGATGTCACCGGAGAGATACTGTCCACATTCGGGTTCAGGGAACTTCATGATACCGGTATCCGGATGAAAGGCGCCGGGAGGGAATTCCGATCTGTTTCCGGACAGGTTCCGGAACAGGCGGTCCTGTCCGGAAGGACTGTCCTGAAGCATCCGTCCAATATGGGGAAAGGGCGTGCCCTCAAGGATGCTCTGGTGCTTGCATCGGCGACGGGATGGAAATATGTGGTTACCATCGATGCGGACGGCCAGCATTTCCCGTCCGATATACCTGCATTTGTGGATGCTTTACTTGCCGGGCCGGACTCTCTTTATGTCGGGAGCAGAAATCTCAGAAGCGAGAATATGCCCCGGAGAAACACTTTTGCCAACAGGTTTTCCAATTTCTGGTACAGGGTGGAGACAGGTATCCGC
Organism: uncultured Bacteroidales bacterium; assembly: GCA_944322585.1. Classification (GTDB taxonomy): domain Bacteria; phylum Bacteroidota; class Bacteroidia; order Bacteroidales; family UBA932; genus Cryptobacteroides. Next base: position 49,477 of record CALUPB010000017.1, read on the forward strand.
CTTGATGATACGCAGTGCGGATTCAGAGTGTATCCTCTCGGCAGGGCAGACTATTCGGGGTGGTATTATACTTCGTTGTATGAATTCGAACTGGAAGCGATTGTGTATGCCGCATGGTCCGGAACCGAAGTGCGCAATGTACCTGTGAATATCCATTATCCTCCGGAGGGGGAGAGAGTGTCGCATTTCAGACCGGTGCGGGATTTTACGCGCATCAGCCTTCTGAACACCGTCCTTGTGCTGGTCTGCCTGTTTTATGTCTGGCCAAGGAATCTGTGCAGGAAACTCTCTTGGAGGAAAATCAGGAAGTTCTTTGACGACAATCTTTTCCATGTCAGGGATTCCAATCTGAAACTGACCCTTTCCTTCTGGCTCGGCATCTTCATAGGCCTGCTGCCTTTCGGCGGTTACCATTTCGTGACCGCCGTCTTCCTGGCTCATGTGCTGAAGCTGAATACTCTTGTCGCGGGGGCGTTCACCCTTATCAGCATTGCTCCGATGATGCCTTTCATCATATTCTGCAGTTGTTGGACAGGCAGCCTGCTGCTCGGGCATCCCATACCTTTTTCCGGATTCGTGATGTCGTTTGAGGATGTCGGCAATATGCTGGCAGACTACATAATAGGAGGAATCGTGTTTGCTGCCGCGGCAAGTTCCCTGTGTGCGGGCATATGTGCGGTCCTGCTTTCAGTGTTGAGGAGGAGAAGATGACGGGGATGTTTGTCAGTATATACCGTTTTTTCAGGAAGCACAGTGTACTGATGTATTTCCTGCTGGGGCTGTCCGTGGTACTCATGGGGCTGTCTCTTGTCAGACTGAAGTTCGACGAGAATATAATGTCTTTCCTTCCGGAGACCGGAGACGCCCGTCAGATGACAGAAGTCTTCAACAATCTGAAAGTCAGTGACAGGTTTGTCGTAATGTTCAGCCAGACCTGTGGAGAGCCGGACTATGACCTGCTCGGAGAGGCGGCAGACGCCTTTGTCTCTGCCGTCCTTTACGGGGATGGGGCGGATCTGGTAAGCGATACCGTCGTGTCGGTGGATGATGAGGCAGTATCGCATGCTGCCGGATTCATTTTTGACCATCTTCCCGTCTTTCTTGATGAAAAGGCATATTCAAGGTTGGATTCTCTCATGACTCCGTCTGCTATGGAAAGGCAGATGGAGGACATCAGGGATGCGCTTCTTTCTCCGGCAGGAGCTTTCATCAAGGATTATGTCATGCGCGATCCTCTCGGGATAGCCGTTCCTGTGCTGTCATCATTGTCGGACATGGATACGGACGGCGGTTATCGGATGGCCGGTGACTGGATACTGTCCCCTGACGGGAATACCCTGCTGTGTTTCCTGACCCCACGCTTCGGTACAGGTGAGACCGGACATAATGACAGGCTCGTCTCAATCGTGGAGGATGCCATAGAGTCATTGTCAGTGCAGTATCCGTCAGTGACTGCAGAATATTTTGCGGGGCCTGCCGTCGGGGTATACAATGCCCGCCAGATCAAGAAGGATACATTCATGACTTCAGCATTTGCAGTAGTGCTCATAGCGGTCTTTGTCTTTCTCGCGTTCAGGAGGCGCGGCTCTGTCCTGCTCATTTTTCTCCCGGTAGTGTACGGGATCCTGTTTTCCCTTTCTGCCGTAAGTCTGCTGAAAGGGTGTATTTCAGCGATAGCGGTGGGGACAGGTGCAGTGGTTTTGGGAATAGCCCTGAGCTATTCGATACACGTCATCGTTCACCAGATGCATGTCAGGACCGTGGAACAGCTCGTGAGGGAACTGGCTTTCCCTCTGACAGTGGGAAGCATGACTACGATAGGTGCGTTCGTCGGGCTCCTGTTCACTTCTTCTTCCCTGCTGAAGGATTTCGGTCTGTTCGCTTCCCTTGCACTTGTGGGGACCACTCTTTTCACCCTTGTGTTCCTGCCGCATTTCCTCCGGCCTATGTCGGATGTCCCTGAGACTCCGATAATGAAGGGCATAGGAAAAATCAACGGTTACGGTTATGACAGGAACATGTGGGTTATCGCCGTCATCGTGCTGCTGTTCATTGTCAGCCTGTTCACTTCCCGTAATGTGGGCTTCAACGCCGACATGATGAGTATCAATTACATGCCTGAACATCTCAGGGCAGCCCAGGAGAAACTCGAGACCATGTCGGGAGACTCGTCGGAGACTGTGCTTTTTGTCAGTACGGGCAAGGATCTTCCTTCGGCAGTGAGTGTATATGCAGAGACCGGCAATATGCTTGACAGTCTTCTGACAGCGGGCCTGATAAGGCATTTCTCGTCTGCGGAGAGGTTTGTAGTCCCTTATGACGTCCAAAGGGAAAGGGTGGAGGTATGGAATTCTTACTGGACCGTGGACAGGATACGTGCTGTGACTGAACTGGTCGGCAGGGAAGCGGCCGATGCCGGTTTCAGGACAGGGGTCTTCAGCAAAGGCCTTGAAGATATGCTGTCAAGGGAATACGGCATCATGGACTATTCGGCGGAAAGTGTCCCTCCTCTGCTTTCAGACATGGTCTGTTGCTCCGATTCCCTCGTCATGCTGGTGTCGGCCGTGTCCCTCGGACCTGAAATGAAAGCCGGGGTATATCCATTCTTCAACGGTACCGGTACTGTAATTTACGACAGAAGCTGGTTCGCCGGTTCTGCAGTAAGATCGATGTCGGAAGATCTTGACCTGATACTCTGGATCTCATCCATGATCGTGTTTCTCGGCCTCTGGCTGTCTTACCGCAGGCTCGAACTTGCCCTGCTGAGCTTCCTCCCGATGCTTGTCACATGGGTGATGATAGTCGGACTCATGGGACTGACAGGCATGGAGTTCAATATAGTCAACATCGTCATATCCACATTCATATTCGGCATAGGCGATGATTTCAGCATATTCATTACAGACGGACTGTCCAGACGATATGCTACCGGAAAGGACATGCTTGCCGCGCACAGGACTGCCATATTCTTCTCCGCATTCACAATCGTTGCCGGGATGGGGGCGATGATAGCGGCAGGTCATCCGGCACTGCATTCCGTGGGGGCCATATCCCTTGTCGGGATGCTGGCGGTCCTGCTGGTCGCCTATACACTGCAGCCGCTTCTGTTCAGGCTTTTCGTTACAGGGCCGGTCTCGGAAGGAGGTCATCCGTATACCATCGCGGGTATTCTGATGTCCGCTCTCCTGTGGCTTGAGTTCCTTGCAGCCTGTCTTGTGACCATTCTGGCTGTGCTTGTCCTGCTTCCTGTTCCTGTTTCCCGTTTCAGAAAACAGGTCATCGTGAGGTATATGGCCTGTATCGGCTGCCGCTGCGTGCTCTTCACTGCGCCTATTGCAAAAGCCAGGTTGCGCAATGTCTGTGGGGAGGACTTTTCCAGACCGGCAGTGGTGGTGGGCAACCATCAGTCATTTCTTGACATAGTGTGGATGATGGCGCTGAGTCCGAAACTGCTCATAGTGGCCAAAGGCTGGGTCCGCAAGGTTCCTGTCTTCTATCCTGTCGCACGTTTTCTCGGATTTTATTATACTGACAGCGGATATGATTCCATTACGGAGGAGTTCGGGAAAAGGCTCGGCGAAGGCTGGAGCCTGGCCGTCTTCCCGGAAGGGACGAGAGAGACTGACGGCAAGATACACCGGTTCCACAAGGGCGCGTTCTATATTGCGGAAAGGCTCGGGATAGACATAGTACCTGTCGTTATGTACGGGAACGGTCTGATATTCCCTAAAAATGCTCCTCTCAATATGGCAGAAGGCGTATCGGTTACGGAAATCCTTCCGAGAGTGCAGACCGGAGCAGTGCCGTACAGGGAACTGGCCCGGAATGTCCGGGAGCTGATAAGGGAAAGATATTCTGCAATCGGACAGGAATTTGCGACCGTTTCGAATCCGTATTATTCATGGGCGCTGCGCAGGAGTATGATGTACAGGGGGACAGAGGCTGAACGTTCGACGAAAGCCATGCTGCGCTGCACTGACATGGCGGCTTTGGATGCGGGCCTTCCGCGCAACGGCAGGATCCTGCATCTCGGATGCGGGATGGGTCAGGCAGATATCCTGTTGAAAATGCTTGCTCCCGGCAGGATGATCACGGCCGTGGATGCCGATGCGGAAATTATGGATATGGCACGCCATAATTATCTGTGTACACAGGGTCTGGAATTCATATGTGCCGATCCGGATACGTTTCCGGCTGAAGGATATGACGCCGTCATATACGGAAGCTGTCCTGTATCATTCGGCTCCGGCGGAAATTCCGGAACGCCATTCCCCGGGCAGCCGTCCTCCTGCCATTCAAGATATACGAAATAAACCGATAATATCATGAAATTCATACCAGATCCGAAAATCCAGTTCGGTACGGCCGGACAGATAAGGGCCTTTCAGGAAGAGAGACTGGCTGAAACTGTGGAATATCTTGCCTGTAATTCGGCCTTTTACCGCAGAATGTTTGCAGACAAGGGAATAGACCCGCATTCCATAAGAAAGACAGAGGATCTGCTCTCCCTGCCTCTGACCTCGAAGGATGACCTTCAGAGATACAGCGAAGATTTCATATGCGTTCCGAAAGACAGTATAGTGGATTATGTGACAACTTCCGGCACTCTCGGTGATCCGGTCACTTTTGCCCTCACGGATGCGGACCTGGAACGTCTTGCATACAATGAATGGCTCTCGTTTTCCACGTCCGGATGCACCGGCTCCGACATAATGCAGCTTATGACGACCATAGACCGGCGTTTCATGGCAGGACTCGCATATTTTCTCGGGGCGAGGAAGATGGGGATGGGCGTCGTCAGGGTCGGGAACGGCATACCGGAACTGCAATGGGACACCATACGCCGTATCCGGCCCGACTGCTGCATGGTTGTGCCGTCATTCCTGATGAAATTGGTGCAGTATGCAAAGGAGAACGGTATCGATTATCGGGGAAGCTCCCTGAAAAAGGCGATCTGTATCGGCGAAGCGTTGAGGAAACCGGATACATTCGGACTCAGTACTCTCGGAGAACGTATCCACGAAGTCTGGCCGGAGCTGGAACTGTATTCTACCTATGCTTCAACTGAAATGCAGTCATCCTTTACCGAGTGTGCCTGCCACAAGGGGTGCCATATTCCGGTAGACCTTATAATAGTAGAGCTTCTGGATCAGGAGGGCAATCCGGTTCCGGACGGGGAACCGGGGGAAGTGACGATAACCACACTCGGAGTGGAAGGCATGCCTCTGTTGAGATTCCGGACGGGAGACATTTGCATCCGGTATGAAGGACAGTGCGGCTGCGGGAGGAATTCGGCCCGTCTGAGTTCCGTCATAGGGCGACGCAGCCAGATGATCAAGTTCAAGGGAACGACTCTTTATCCTCCTGCACTGTTCGATGTCCTGGACAATATACCTGAAATAACCAACTATATCGTCGAGGTCTATACGAATGACCTCGGAACGGATGAGGTGCTTGTGCGGATAGGCTGCAATGACCATAGCGATGCTTTTCTGAAGAAAGTGAAGGACATGTTCCGTTCGAGGGTGAGAGTGGCACCGTCCGTCAGTTTCGAAAGTATCGGGTATATAGCCAAGCTGCAGATGCCTCCGATGTCCCGCAAGGCGGTGAAATTCATCGATATGAGATGAGCAGGCCGATGAATGTGCAGGACAGGGGCTGCCTGAAGAAGAAATTATACGCATGACCTGTCCTCCATGTCATATAAAATGTTATCTTTGCTATCATGTACCCGATGTCATGGCACGGGTGTACTTTATCGGTACCGTCATGGCATTCTGTTGACAGTTTAATAATTGGACCATATATGAAAAAAACATTGTTTATCATTGCTGCGGCTGCTGTCATGGCCGGCTGTGCAGCAGACAGGAACGGAGTGCAGCTGATCCCTGCCGCGAATTTCGATACAGTAGTGGACGGCAAGCCGGTGGCACTCTACACTCTCAGGAACGGGGATCTCATCATGCAGGTAACCAATTTCGGAGGAAGGGTCGTAAGTCTTTGGGTTCCGGACAGAGACGGCAATTATGCCGATGTAGAGCTCGGTTATGACAATATTGACAACTATATCGACAATCCTGGGGAACGCTTCCTCGGAGCGGTTGTCGGACCATATGCCAACAGGATAGCCGGAGGACGCTTCGTCCTTGACGGCAAGGAATACAATCTCCCTAAAAACAACAACGGACAAACCCTTCACGGCGGACTCAAGGGCGTTGACATGGTCGTATGGGACGTGGTTTCCTCCAACGACAGTACCCTTGTCCTTTCGTATCTGCATCCTGACGGACAGGACGGGTTCCCAGGCAATGTCAGGATTGACATGACATATTCCCTTACATCCGACAATGAGTTCAAGGTGGAATATGCCGCCACGACTGACGCTCCTACCTTTTTCAACATCTCACATCACTCTTTCTTCAACCTCAAGGGGCAGGGTAACGGGACGATACTTGACAATGTGATGGTTATCAATGCAAGCCACACTACACCGGTGGACAGTGTCCTGATCCCTACGGGCGAGATTGCGGATGTTACGGGTACTCCGTTCGATTTCCGCGAACCGCATACCATCGGGGAGAGAATCAATGACGATAACGAGCAGCTTGAAAACGGAGGAGGTTATGACCATAACTGGGTGCTCGACCGCAAGACGCCTGACGGCATCGAGTTCGCGGCTTCTGTCTATGAGCCTGCCAGCGGCAGATATATGGAAGTTTTCACTGACCAGCCTGCAATGCAGTTCTACAGCGGCAACTTCTTTGACGGCACTACGGTAGGCAAGTACGGCAAGACCCTGAACTACCGGGAAACTCTTGCTTTGGAGACACAGAAGTATCCGGATTCCCCGAATCATCCGAATTTCCCTTCCACACGTCTTGATCCGGGACAGACATATACACATACCTGCGTATACAGGTTCAGCGTGAAATAATGCGGCCGTGCCGGTCCTGTCCGGGAGGCTGTAAAAATGTCATCCGACGGCAACTTCCTGAACAGAAAAGCATTCAGTCAGGCATTATGACAAAATGTCAGCCCTTTCGGGCTGGCATTTGTTTTGTCTGATGTCTGTCTGCGTTCCTGATGACATGATCAGGGGCGGATGGAGAACAACAATAACATTTAAAATTATAGAATTATGATCAGACCATTGTCAGACAGAGTACTGGTTGAGCCTAAAGAGGCGGAGACCAAGACGGCGGCCGGAATCTATATCCCGGACACAGCAAAGGAAAAACCACAGCAGGGAACAGTTCTCGCAGCAGGCCCTGGCAAGAAAGACGAGCCTATGGAGGTGAAGGAAGGCGATTCCGTACTGTACGGGAAATATGCAGGTACGGAAGTTACATATGAAGGCAAGACATACCTTATAATGAAACAGACAGACATATTGGCAATACTTTAATTTTATAGGAGAACATAATTATGGCAAAAGATATTCAGTTTAATGTGGAGGCCCGTGCCAAGATGAAGGAAGGTGCGGATGCACTTGCCAATGCAGTGAAGGTGACACTTGGTCCGAAAGGACGCAACGTCGTTATAGACAAGAAGTTCGGTGCACCGCAGGTGACAAAGGACGGTGTGACTGTAGCAAAAGAGGTCGAGCTTGAGAACCGTTTTGCGAACATGGGTGCACAGATGGTCAAGGAAGTGGCTTCCAAGACTAACGAGCAGGCAGGTGACGGTACCACTACCGCAACCGTACTTGCCCAGGCTATCATCAACGTAGGGCTGAAGAATGTCACTGCAGGTGCAAACCCTATGGATCTGAAGCGTGGTATAGACAAGGCGGTGGCTGCTGTAGTGGATCAGCTGAAGGAACACAGCCAGTCTGTCGGGGATGACTATTCCAAGATAGAGCAGGTAGGTACGATATCCGCCAACAACGACAATTACATCGGAAAACTTATCGCAGACGCAATGTCAAAGGTAAAGAAAGACGGTGTCATTACAGTAGAGGAGGCAAAAGGTACTGAAACTGAAGTAAAGGTCGTGGAAGGTATGCAGTTCGACAGAGGTTACATCTCACCTTACTTCATGACCAACGGGGACAAGATGGAAGCTGTCCTTGATGACCCTCAGATCCTCATCACTGACAAGAAGATATCTACAATGAAGGATCTTCTTCCTATCCTCGAGCCGATTGCAAGGGAAGGCAAGTCCCTGCTCATAATAGCTGAGGATGTCGACGGTGAGGCACTTACTACCCTCGTAGTCAACAAGCTCCGCGGTACTTTGAAGATTGCAGCCGTCAAGGCTCCTGGCTTCGGAGACAGGCGCAAGGAGATGCTGCAGGACATAGCAACCCTTACCGGAGCGGTCGTAGTATCCGAAGAGAGGGGCTTCACTCTTGAGAACACGACTCCGGACATGCTCGGAAAGGCTGAGAAGGTTGTCATTACCAAAGAGAATACGACCATAGTAAACGGTTGCGGAGACAAGGATGCCATCCAGGAGCGTACAGCCCTTATCCGCAAGCAGATAGAGACCACTACTTCCGACTATGACAGGGAGAAGCTTCAGGAACGTCTCGGCAAGCTGGCCGGAGGAGTCGCAGTCCTTTATGTAGGAGCCGCTACTGAAGTCGAAATGAAGGAGAAGAAAGACAGGGTAGAAGATGCTTTGAATGCCACCCGTGCAGCTGTTGAAGAAGGCTTCGTGCCTGGCGGTGGAGTCGCTTATATCCGTGCGGCAGAGGTGCTTAAAGGTATGAAAGGTGTCAACGAGGATGAAACCACAGGTATCCATATTGTGGAACGTGCTCTGGAAGAGCCTCTTCGCCAGATTGCTGAGAATGCTGGTGTGGAAGGAAGCGTTATCATCCAGAAGATACGTGAAGGAAAGGATGATTTCGGATACAATGCCCGCACTGACGAATATGTCAATATGTACGAGGCAGGGGTCATCGACCCTACGAAAGTGGCCCGTGTAGCCCTCGAGAATGCGGCTTCTGTTGCAGGCATGTTCCTGACTACCGAGTGCGCCATAGCAGATCTTCCTGAACCGGCTCCGGCTGCTGCACCTGCAGGTGCCGGGATGGGTGGAATGATGTAGGATTTTCCCAGGATAATATAATAGGGCGTGGCCGGTATGGTCACGCTTTTTTTATTATTGTCAAGAGACATGTTCCCATACTGTCCTGTCCGTCCGGCTGGCACTATTTATGATATGTCCATCCGGATGCAGTGCTCCGAGTCTCGAATTCAGGTCTGTACGCTGCGATTACGATGAAGAGACTGCCCGATTGATCAAAGGAGGTTATTATGAAAACGTTTTTTATCATTATGTTGACGGCAATGTTGTCAGTTCCGTCATTTGCCCAGTCCCGGACAGAACGCAGGGAAGCCGAGGCTGCCAGGATAATGGAAATGGTCAGTGATACCGTATATACAATAAGTGTTTCATCAGCCCTTCCTATGGGCTGGAAAACGGTCAATCTGACATCGGTATACACGCTTGAGGTGGCAAAAGACTCCATCATTTCGCATCTGCCTTATTTCGGAAGGGCATATTCCATTCCGTACGGAGGCGGCAAGGGGCTTATGTTCGAGGGGAAGGCAAAAGACTATTCAGTCAGTGATGCCAAGGGCGGAGGAAAGGATATCGAATTCTCTGTCATGAATGAGGAGGACAATTATACCTTTAATGTTACCGTATATCCTAACGGATCCGCATATGTCAATGTCAATTCGAACAGAAGACAGCCGATCTCCTATATAGGTCGGATAGAGAAGTCGGATGACAGATAGCCATCGTGAGATATTCACGAGTCATCAGTTTTTTTTGAGGGGAAAACTCTGGAGATTCAGTCAGTATTTTAACTGTCGTACAGTCAGAGGTTTAAGATTGCGGGAT
>CALUPB010000018.1 GCA_944322585.1 uncultured Bacteroidales bacterium
CCTGGCACGCCGGAGTGCCTTCTGTGGCCTGTGCGGGCTGTTCCCGTTCCCGGTCTGTCTGTTTTGCGCAGACCTGGAACGCCGATGAGTTGCGTAACATTATATATAAGATGACCGGGATGCCGATAAGTGCCATTGTGCTTCCTGCAGGGACGGGAACAGGGGTGGCCCGGGACAGAATGTCAGCCGCAGCCGCACAGGCTCCTCCTGTTGCCATACTGACCGGAAGCACGATCCTGTGTACGGCTGTCCCCGTTATCCGGCGGGCAATATGCGGTGCTATAATCCCGACAAAGCCGATCGGTCCGCAGAATGCTGTCACTGCTCCGGTCATGATACAGCATCCGGTCAGAGATACCCATCTGATTTTTTCCGGCATTGCTCCGGAAAGCGAGGAGTATTCATCCCCGAACAGCAGAATGTCCAGTCCTTTGGTCCTGTTGAAGGCCAGACAGGAGCCGATAATCCCTGCAGCAGTGATGACGGCAATTCCGGTGTAATTGCAGTTGGTAAAGCTGCCTGCGGACCAACTGTAGAATATCCGGAGGCTTTCGGGATCGGCTCCGGACTGCAGAATGGATATTATGGCGTTGACGGCAAAACCCGTCATGACACCGAATATCAGCAGGGTGTCGGTGCCTTTGACTTTCCTTGAAATGTATATGACAAGCAGGGAGACAAGCAGGGCCCCGAGCGAGGCGGCTCCTGCAAGTGAAATCCCTTGCAGTATCCCGTCAATGTCTGGCCGGATGGCGGCCGTCCCTGCGATGATATTCCCGGTCATGTCACCTGCACCAGCCGTTCCTGCGATGATATTCCCGGTCATGTCACCTGCACCAGCCGTTCCTGCGATGATATTCCCGGTCATGTCACCTACACCGCCCGTCCCGGCGATGATATTCCCGGCCATGTCACCTGCACCGGCCCTTCCTGCAGGTGACGTTATACTGTGGAATATCCTTGCACCTGCCAGCGTCGCTATGGCAGCTCCCAATCCTGCTCCCGAACTTACACCCATGATATGCGGGTCGGCAAGCGGGTTCCTGAACACGGCCTGCATCTGTGCTCCTGCAAGAGCGAGCAGGGCTCCGGACAGGACAGCTGTCAGAGTACGGGGAATACGCAATAGCCAGAATACTTCCGCAGGAGCATTGCCACCGGCAATTATGTCACCGGCTGCCGCTATGGATACCAGCAGTATACATATGATTATGGTCCGTGTATGCCTCATATTATGGAATGCCGTCGGCTTTGGTAGGTCAGGCCCGGGTCTCCTTTATCCCGTCGGGTTCCGGATTTGAAGCACAAAGGTAATGATTCCGGATAATATGTCGTAAGCGGATGGGGATTCCTGCGATGTACAGTTTATTCAAGGCAAAGATGAAAGCCTGCTGCGTTGTACGCGGATGAGGATCCCGGACGGGTACGGTCGGCCGGCATGGGGCGGCGCAGGACCGGGATGCATGGACATCAGAGGCTGTTGTTGCACGCCCGGAAAAATTTTCATGAAAAATCAGACGGTTTCTTGAATTTTCCGTAATTTTGGAACGGCATCGGGCGGAAATGATGCGGATGCGGATTACGGAACGTGAATTCATCGGAGTGGCATTATGAAAGTACTTATAGTGGAAGATGAGCTTGCTCTTGTTGAGCTGACGTCAAAGGCCTTGAAAAAGGAAGGTTTCATCGTTGAGACAGCGACCGACTACCCGTCTGCGGCAGAGAAGCTTGCAGTATATTCTTATGACTGCGTGCTTCTGGATGTCATGCTTCCCGGAGGAAGCGGACTGGATCTTCTGCGGCGGCTCAAGGCCGACGGCAACAGGGCCAATGTAATCATTACATCGGCCAAGGATTCCCTTGACGACAAGGTGACCGGGCTCGGACTCGGGGCGGATGACTATCTTGCCAAACCTTTCCATATGGCGGAACTCGTGGCGAGGATGCGGAGTGTGGCAAGACGCAGCATGAATGCGGGGGATTTCGCCTTTGTCTTCGGCAATGTCTCTTTAGAGCCGGATACGGGGCGGGTGACGGTAGCGGGGCAGGATGTCCTGCTGCTGAAGAAAGAGTTCGACATTCTGAAGTATTTCATCCAGCGCCCGGAACATATCGTGGACAAGGCTGTGCTTGCGGAAGCTGTGTGGGGAGATCATGTCGACCAGGCGGACGACTTCCAGTTCGTCTATGCGCAGGTGAAGAATCTCAGGAAGAAACTTGACGGCGCAGGGGCCGACATAGAGATACGGTCGGTCTACGGGTTCGGCTATAAACTGATAAACAGGTAGACCTGCAATCATCTCCCGAGGATGTCTTATGGCGGATGCCGGAGAAAGGGCGGCAGAAGCCGGTTACATGGCGGAACCTGTTGTCAGGCGGATTTAAAACCGATAGAATGAAGTTAGCGACAAAAATAATTCTCGGACTGTCTGTCCTTGTCTTTATCGCCCTCGGCGTATGGGGGACTGTGTTCTATTATTCGTTTCTTGCCGAACTGACGCACGAACTGGACGAGACCCTGGATGATTATTCCGAGGACATCATACTGTGGTCGCTGGCAGGAGAACCGCTCCCGTACTCTGATGCCGTTGCATACAATACATTCGAACTGAAAGAAGTCACTCCTGAATATGCGGCCGCCAACAACAGGATTACATACTGGGAATCCGTGACATATATCCAGAGTCAGGACGAGGATGTCCCTGCCAGAAACCGCAGATGCATATTCATGGATGCCAGGGACCGGTATTATGAACTTACGGTGTCAGTCCCTACCGTGGAGAGGGATGCCGTTTCGGAACATATCCTGAAATGGACTGTCATACTGTATGTCCTGCTCCTTCTGGCCATAGTCGGGATTGCGTTGACGGTGGTGAGCCGGAATCTGAGACCGTTGGATGCCATGCTCAGATGGTTTGACGACTATTCCCATGGACATAAGCCCGGCCCGCTGCCTTATGACAGGCATGTGGTGGAGTTCAGAAGACTGTCGGAAGTGGCACAGGAGGCTGTCCGGAGGCTGGAAGCCCGGAATGAAGAGCAGAAAGCATTCATAGGCAATGTCTCGCATGAACTCCAGACTCCGCTTGCCGTATGCAGCGGCCGGATAGAGATGATGCTTGCCGATCCCGACATTACGGAAGCCCAGGCAGTGGAGCTTATGAAACTTGCCCGCTCTCTCAGGGATGTCAGCCGTCTCAACAGGACATTGCTGATGCTGCACAGGATTGAGAATGACAGGTTCCCTGAATCCGAACGGGTGGATTTCCTTACTCTTGTGGAAGAAGGCATCGGAATATATTCCGAGATTTATGCTTCCAGGGAAATCCGTACTTCCATCTCTGCCGAAGACCATTTTATGTTTGATATCAACCCCCAGCTTGCCGGGATGCTGACAAACAATCTTCTCAAGAATGCTTTTGTCCACAGCGACAAGGGCGGGGCAGTGTCAGTATGTATGGATTCCGGCGGATTCACAGTCTCCAACGCCGGCGCCGGGGCCCTTGACGGGGAGAGGATATTCACCAGATTCTACCGTCAGTCATCCGATACGGAAGGTTCTACGGGGCTTGGCCTTGCCCTTGCGGATTCCATTTGCCGGAACTATGGCCTTGCTCTTTCCTACGCCTGGTCGGACGGGCAGCATCATTTTTCCGTCCGCAAGTCATAGAAGTTGTCTTGAATTTCCGGAAACAGCTTTTTAATAAGAAAAATTTTTCACGTTTCAGTTTTGTTTCAGAATCCGCCTGTACTTTTGTCCCCGGAAACTGAAACAGACATCTCCGTCAGGTTCCGGGCAAGAAACATTAACCTTTTAAATTTTTGGAATATGAAAAAGATTGCATTGTTCTTCGCTTCTGTCATGGCATTTGCCGGTGTGGCATCAGCAGATGACAAGCCTATCACTTTCGAACAGCTTCCTGCCAAGGCACAGCAGTTCATCAAGACCAATTTCCCACAGGAGAAGATCGCGTTTACATCATTGGACAAGGACATATTCGGAGATACGTATGACGTTCTCTTCGCAAGCGGCACCAAACTGGAGTTTACAGACAAGGGAGAATGGAAAGAGATAGAGTGCAAGTATTCTACGGTTGACGAGAAATTCATTCCTGAGCAGATCCGGAAATATGTGACCGATACCTATCCGGGAACAAAGTACGTCAAGATAGAGAAAGGAAAGAACGGATATGAGGTGGAGCTTACCAACGGGCTCGAACTCACTTTCGACCGGAATTTCGTCCTTATCGATATCGATGACTGAGAAACAGTCACCGGACGGCTTATGACGATGTTCCGGATTTTCTGAAACTCCGTCATGCATTTTATCGGGATATGTCTGAATTCATTCGGGCATATCCCTTTTTACATTTTGAAATTTTGCTATCTTTACAGTTTGTGTCCGGATACCGGAAGAATGAAAAGGATTGACGCAGAGTATGGAGAATGTATTGCTGATCATTGTCGCTGCGGTGGCCATAGTGGCTGCCGTTGCCGTGTATTTCATAATGGCCGGGGTTGCTGGAAGGCAGGCCCGTGATTTCGGGAAGAGGGAAGAGGAATTCAGGATGAGGGAAAGCGAATTCAAAGAACGGGAAGGACGGTATGAGTCGCAGCTGACGGAAGCCGGGATCCGGGACCGGCATTCGGGGGAGAGGATAGAAGCCCTGCTGAGGGACAATGCCTCATTGGAGGCCAGACTGCAGGCGAGCGAAGACAATGTGAAGCAGTTGCGGCAGATGCAGAAGGAAACGGAAGAGAAACTTGCCGCACAGCACAAGGCGGCGGAAGATCGTATAGAGAGTCAGCACAAGGCGGTGGAGGAACGGCTGGAAAATCAGCGCAAGGCTTCAGAGGAAAGAATGGAAAGCCAGCACAGGGAGGCTTTGGCGAGGATGGCGGAACAGCATGCACGGGAACTGGAGCAGATGAAGGAGAATTTCAAGGTGACGGCTTCGGAAATCCTGTCCGCAAACAGCAGGGAGTTCAAGGAGCAGAGCGCAGGGAAGATAGCGGATCTTCTCGGGCCCGTAAGGGAGAAGTTCGATGAGTTCCGCAAAAGTGTCGAGTCTTCGGAAAAGACCTCGGTGGCCGTCAAGACTTCTCTTGAAGAGCAGATACGCAGTCTTGTCGAGCAGTCCGGCAAGGTGGGGGACGAGGCCAGGAACCTTGCCAATGCCCTGACAAGCCGCTCTAAAGTGCAGGGCGATTTCGGTGAAATGATACTCAAGGACATACTTCTCAATGCCGGCCTCGCGGAGGGCATCCATTTCCAGTGTCAGGGGGTCATGACGGATGAAGACGGCCGTGAGATAAAGAGTGACGGGGGGAAGACCATGATTCCCGATGTGCTGGTCTTCTATCCCGACAATACCATGGTAGTAATAGATTCCAAAGTCAGTCTGACCGATTATGTGGCATATGTTTCGGCTTCGGATGAGAATGCGCGGGACAAAGCCGCCGCCAGGCATATGGAGAGTGTGCGCAAGCATATCAATGAACTGGCGGACAAGAACTATGCATCCTATGTCCCTTCCGGAAAAAGGAAGGTCGACTATAACATAATGTTCATTCCCAATGAAGGGGCATTCCAGCTGATGCTGGAGAAAGCTCCGAGGCTGTGGCAGGAAGCCAGGGACAGGAATGTCCTGATCGTCAGTCAGATGACCCTTCTGATAGTCCTCAATATGATTCAGATGGTATGGAAGCAGGCGGAAAGAGAGAAGAATGTGGACAATATAGTGGCTGCCGCTTCGGAACTGATGGGGCAGCTGGGCGGCTGGCTCGATATTTATGCCGGCATAGGGGACAGGATCGCGCAGTTGTCGAAGGCATATGGAGAGAGTACGGACAAATTGTCCGGGTCGAGGCAGTCCGTAATCCAGAAGATAAGGAAACTGGAGAAGCTCGGTGCGGCCCCGAAACGGGGGGCGGTGAAGACGGCATCCCGGAAGTCTGTTCCGGGTTCGGTCATTCCGGCTGTCTTTGCGGATGCTTTACCTCCGGAGGTGACAGACGGCGATACCGCGGCTGATGCATGAGATGCCGGTATGCGGCTGGAGGGAGCGGATAAATTCCGAATTAAAATCCTTTGCTGTCTTGACAATGATAAAAACAGTTTCTAACTTTGATAGCCAATTGCGAAAGTACATAAAACAATTTAACGGATATGCAACACAAAGTAATTGATGCCAAGGATGTTGTGATAAGATTCGCCGGAGATTCCGGAGACGGTATGCAGCTTACCGGATCTCTTTTCGCGAATATGTCGGCAGTCTACGGCAATGAGCTGTCTACTTTCCCGGACTTCCCCGCCGAGATACGTGCCCCGCATGGGACAGTGTCCGGAGTTTCCGGGTTTACGGTACACATAGGCAGCGAACATGTAAGTACTCCGGGCGATTACTGCGACATGCTTGTCGCGATGAACCCGGCGGCCTTGAAGACCAATGCAAAATGGCTCAAAAGGACGGCTTTGGTTCTTGTGGACGGAGACGCATTCGACAGTCAGGGACTTGCAAAGGCCGGTTTCAAGGGAGACGACCCGTTTCAGGAACTGAACATCGGTGACAGGACCATCATTTCCGCTCCGATTTCTTCCCTTACCGAGGAGAGTCTGAAGGACAGCGGACTGGATCACAAGTCGGTGCTCAAGTGCAAGAACATGTTCACGCTCGGGATGGCATGCTTTATCTATGGCCGGCCGATGGAATATATTTACGGTTATTTGGAGAAGAAGTTCGGAAAGAAACATCCGGAACTTGTGGCTCCGAACAGGAAAGTGCTTTTCGACGGGTATAACTATGCCTCCAACATACAGGCTATCCCCAATACCTATCATATTGAACCGGCCCGCATGAAACCGGGACTGTACAGGAACATTACAGGCAACCAGGCCGTGGCCTGGGGGCTTATGGCAGCATCTGAGAAATCAGGGCTTCCTCTTTTCTGCGGCTCCTATCCTATAACTCCGGCAACCGCCATACTCGAAGAGCTGGCTCTTCATAAAAGTCTGGGAGTGACGACTCTTCAGGCAGAAGATGAGATAGCTGGAATATGTACGGCGATAGGTGCGGCCTTTGCCGGAGACCTTGCAGTGACGACCACTTCGGGTCCGGGACTTTCCCTCAAGTCCGAAGCCATGGGGCTTGCAGTGATGACTGAACTTCCGATAGTGATAGTCGATGTGCAGAGGGCTGGACCTTCCACGGGTATTCCTACCAAGACCGAACAGACGGATCTCAATCAGGTCCTGTACGGACGTAACGGTGAATGTCCCGTAGTGGTGATGGCGGCGCATTCTCCTGCGCATTGTTTCGATGCCGCATTCAATGCGGCGAAGATCGCCCTGGAGCACATGACACCGGTAGTCCTGCTTTCCGAAGGCTTCCTCGGTAACGGCTCGGAACCGTGGAGGATACCTTCGATGGCAGACTATCCTGAGATAAAGCCTCCGTTTGCAGTTGAGCGCGAAGGCAGGTTTTCCCCGTTCGAACGCGATCCGGAGACCATGGTGCGCAAATGGGCTGTTCCCGGAATGGCAGGATTTGAACACAGGGTCGGAGGCCTGGAGAAAAACCATCAGGGAGTCCTTTCCTCTGCGCCCGAGAATCATGAACTCATGGTGAAGGAGAGGGCTGAAAAGGTTGCCCGGGTGGCGGAGGTCATACCTCTTCTCGAAATCGACGGTCCGGAAAGCGGAGACCTTCTCGTTGTCGGCTGGGGAGGAACCTACGGACACCTGAGTTCTGCAGTGGCCCAGGTAAGGGAAGCCGGCAGGAATGTAAGCTATGTCCATTTCGATTACATAGACCCTCTTCCGAAGAATACTGCGGAAATATTCTCCCGGTTCGGAAAGATCTTCGTCTGTGAGCTTAACAGCGGACATTTTGCCGGCTATCTGAGGTCTGTGATGCCGCAGTTCGGCTATCTTCAGTACAACAAGGTGCAGGGGCAGCCGTTCCTCGTCCAGGAACTCTTCTCCGCTATAATGTCGGTATCGAACTGACGTACATATGGGTCATTTCCCTTTGTTTTACATCCAATCATAGCAGAACCATTGAAACTGACATTGAATATGAAATATACGAGTAAGGATTTCAAGAGCGACCAGGAGGTCAGGTGGTGCCCGGGATGCGGCGACCATGCCGTACTGGCTGCCATGCAGAGGGCGATGCCGCGGGTGGCGGAGACCCTCGGATACGAAAAGGAGCGCTTTGTGGTGGTCTCCGGTATCGGATGTTCTTCCAGACTTCCGTATTATATGGACACATACGGCTTTCATGGCATACACGGACGTGCCACTGCCATATCTACCGGCATCAAGGTGGCCAATCCGTCGCTTAACGTTTGGCAGGCATGCGGAGACGGCGATGCTCTTGCCATAGGCGGAAACCATTTCATCCATGCGGTACGACGCAATATAGACATCAATATCATCCTGTTCAACAATCAGATATATGGTCTGACAAAAGGCCAGTATTCACCGACATCGAAATTCGGCGCCATTACCAAGACCTCGCCTTACGGAACTGTCGAACATCCTTTCAATCCTGGCAGCCTTGTACTCGGGGCGAAAGGGACGTTCTTCGCGAGAGGGCTTGATACGGATCTGAAGCTCAATGAGGAGATATTGTATTATGCTGCCACCCATAACGGGACGTCAGTGGTTGAAATGCTTACCAACTGCGTCATATTCAATGACGGGGCGCATTCGGCAATATCGGACAGAGCCTATAAGGAAGACAGGACGATTGTCCTGAGACACGGCCGGAAGATGATTTTCGGGAAGGACATGAACAAGGGTCTCGTCCTTGACGGGCTGAAACTGAAGGTCGTGACGATAGGGGAAAAGGGTATCACTGAAGACGATATCCTGACCCACGATGTGCACAGTGACAATGTGGGGATACATATGATGCTGGCAGACATGAAATATCCGGATTATCCGGTAGCCTTGGGCGTCATCAGGGATGTGCAGGACGTGACGTATGACGGCGGAGTGAGGATGCAGGCGGAACAGGTCACGGCAAAGTCGAAGATCCGCTGTATGGATGACCTGCTCTGCAGCGGCTCCACCTGGGAGGTGAAGTGACGGGCAGCATGTCCTGTCCGGGATACGGGGAATCCGTAAGATCCGACAACCATTTTAATAACATTATATTATAATGAACACCAATGAAATCATGGCCGGACTACAGGCCAGATATCCTAACGAGAAGGAGTATCTTCAGGCAGTGCGTGAAGTGCTTGAATCCATTGAGGAAACCTACAACAGACATCCTGAATTCGAGGATGCAAAGATTGTGGAACGACTTGTGGAACCCGACAGGGTTTTCACTTTCAAAGTGACCTGGGTGGACGACAGCGGACAGATACAGGTGAACACGGGATACAGGGTGCAGTTCAATAATGCCATCGGCCCGTACAAGGGCGGTCTCCGTTTCCATCCTTCTGTTAACCTTTCGATACTTAAATTCCTCGGTTTCGAGCAGATATTCAAGAACGCCCTCACTACGCTCCCGATGGGAGGCGGTAAAGGAGGTTCCGACTTCAATCCGAAAGGGAAGTCGGACGGGGAGATAATGCGGTTCTGCCAGGCTTTCATGCTCGAACTCTGGCGTAATATAGGGCCTGATACGGATGTGCCTGCCGGAGATGTCGGAGTCGGCGGACGGGAAATCGGTTTCCTGTTCGGAATGTACAAGAAACTCGCCAGGGAACATACCGGAGTGCTTACGGGGAAAGGCCTTACCTACGGGGGCTCGCTTATCCGTCCGGAAGCGACAGGATATGGAGCCGTCTATTTCGTGCAGCATATGCTCCATCGTCAGGGAAAGGATATAAAGGACAAGAAGATAGCCATTTCGGGATTCGGAAATGTGGCGTGGGGGGCGGCCAAAAAGGCTACCCGGCTCGGCGCACATGTGATAGCGATATCCGGTCCGGACGGTGCAATCTACGATCCGGAAGGCATGAATGACGAGAAGATAGCCTATATGCTTGAGCTCCGGGCTTCCAACAATGATGTCGTGGCTCCGTTCGCTGACAGGTTCCCTTCGGCTACGTTCTATCCTGGCAGGAAGGCATGGAGCATAAAGTGCGACATCGCCATGCCGTGTGCATACCAGAACGAGATGTCGGGCGCGGATGCAGAGGAGCTTATCGCCAACGGTACGTGGTGCTGTGCAGAGGTCTCGAACATGGGATGTACCCCGGAGGCGATAGAAACGTTCCGGAAGGCGGGGATACTGTTCGCACCAGGAAAGGCTGTCAATGCCGGCGGGGTCGCTACTTCAGGACTTGAGATGACGCAGAATGCGATGCATCTGAGCTGGAGTGCTGAAGATGTGGATAAGAAGCTGCATGAAATAATGTCCGATATCCATCATGCCTGCGTCCGGTACGGAGAGCAGCCTGACGGGTATATCAATTATGTCAAGGGAGCGAATGTGGCCGGTTTCATGAAAGTCGCTACGGCCATGCTTGAGCAGGGAATAATTTAACCAGATAAAAGACATGTCTACTACAGATACGCACCATTTCAACATGAAGCTCTATGTGATGCTTCCGGTAATCGTGGCGATTACACTTTTCCTGTGGTTTGTCCCGTCAACATTCTTCGGGATCGACGGACTGACAGTTACGGAGCAGAGGACAATTGCCATATTCGTCTTTGCGGCGCTGATGTGGATGTTCGAGGTCATTCCGACCTGGACGACATCCGTCCTGATAATAGTGGTCATGCTGCTTACCATATCCGACAGCAGTCTGCCGTTTCTGAAAGCTACTGGTGTTCCTGACGAACTCGGCACATTGGTAAGCTACAAGTCGCTGCTGGCTACTTTTGCCGACCCTGTGATCATGCTTTTCCTCGGAGGTTTCGTGCTTGCCATAGCATCCTCCAAATACGGACTTGATGTGCAGCTTGCGAGGGTCCTCCTCAAACCTTTCGGCAAGAAGTCGGAATTCGTGCTTCTGGGTTTTCTGGTCGTGATAGGCACGTTCTCGATGTTCATGAGCAACACGGCTACGGCTGCCATGATGCTTACGTTCCTGGCTCCCGTGCTGAAGACCCTGCCTCCTGACGGCAAAGGCCGTATCGCCCTTGCCCTCGCCATACCGATAGCGGCTAACATAGGCGGAATAGGAACCCCTATCGGGACGCCGCCGAATGCCATCGCTTTCGGATACCTCAATGATTCTCTCCATCTTGACGTGACATTCGCTGACTGGATGAAGATAATGGTTCCGTATGTGTATATAATGCTTCTCATTGCCTGGGGGCTGCTTCTGTGGCAGTATCCGTTCAAGCAGAAGACAATCGAGCTGAAGATCGAAGGCGGACACGAGAGGACATGGCGTACATATGTCGTATGGGTTACTTTCGGAATCACCATACTCCTTTGGGTGCTCGAAAGCGTAGTGGGAATCAATTCCTATGTCGTGGCCATGATCCCTGTCGGAGTATTCTGCGTTACGGGAGTAATAAAGGAGGACGACCTGAAGGATATCAACTGGAGCGTGCTCTGGATGGTGGCCGGTGGTTTTGCCCTCGGACTTGCCCTTAATGCCACCGGTCTGGCCGAACATCTTGTATCGTCCATACCGTTCGGTGAGTGGCTGCCGTTAGTGGTGGTGCTCGTAGCAGGTTTTATCGGCTATTTCATCTCCAACTTCATCTCGAATACGGCTGCCGCAAGCCTGATAGTCCCTATCCTGAGTGCGGTGGGTGTCGGGATGGGCGATGCCCTGCTTCCTGTAGGTGGTATCAAGATGCTTATCGTGGGTGCTACATTGTGTACTTCATTGGCAATGCTGTTCCCGATATCCACTCCTCCTAATGCCCTTGCGCATTCCACCGGGCTCGTGACGACCAAGGACATGTCGAAGATAGGCATAATGATAGGTGTCATAGGCTTTGTCCTCGGATATCTGATGCTGTATTTTATCGGAATTTGAGATGAAGAGAGTATTGTTTGTTACTGTTCTCCTGTCTATCCTCTTGCCTGCTGCTGATGTCATGGCTGCGGACGGACAGGTAGAGAAGCTTCCGGCAGAGAAAAAGGAAAGCGCCATAAGGCAGGAACTGAAGAACCATTTCAAGTTCTACGGTTTCATGCGTAATTATTTTGCATTCGATACGAGGGAGAGTGTGGCCAGCATAGGAGACCTCTTCTATTACCTGCCGAAAGACAGGGATATGAACGCGGACGGTTCGCAGGACCTCAATCAGCAGACATCGTTCCGCTTCCTTTCCCTCACCACGAGATTGGGAGTGGATGTGTCCGGATATCAGGTCGGGAGGACAAAATTCGGAGCAAAGGTGGAGACGGATTTCTACGCCGGAGTGACAGGGACGACCGGGACGGCCCTGCTGCGTCTTCGTCAGGCGTATGCAACGATAGGCTGGGACGGACTGAGTATGGGGCGGAATACGGAGCAGACAGCTTCTGTTTACCTGAAGCTCGGCCAGGCCTGGCATCCTGTGGCCGCTGACCAGCCTCATGTGACCAGCCTTGAGACAGGTGCTCCTTTCAATGCATTCAGCCGTACTCCGCAGGTCATGATGGATGCGTCTCTCGGAAAGCATTTCATTCTTTCCGCAGGTGCATTGTGGCAGATGCAGTACACTTCGACAGGTCCGGGCAATATACTGACATTGGATGACTACGCCGGTGACGTGCCGTCTGCCGATTATATCAAATATTCATGTATTCCTGAAATGTATCTTGGGATTTCATGCAGAAACAGCGGATTTCTCGGACGGGTGGGGGCAAGCGTACTCAGCATCAAGCCGAGACGGACGGGCGTAAATTCCAGCGGAACCGAAGTGAAGGTCAGCGACAGAATAACCACGGTCAATCCTTATATCTATCTGCAGTACACGGGAAAGAATTTCGAGGTCAAGGCCAAGACCATCTACAGCCAGGGCGGTGAACACATGAACCTGATGAGCGGGTATGGCGTGACGGGCATGTTTGCCGACGGTCATTGGGAATATGCTCCGATGCAGGCTTCTTCTACCTGGGCTTCCGTATCTTACGGCAAGAAATGGCAGGTGATGCTGATGGGAGGATATATCAGGAATCTCGGGGCGACTGAAGATTTCATACAGGAGAACGGAAGGACCCGGGAGGAAGCCTTCTATTTCAGCAAGAACGGCTTCAAGAACCTGAACTCGATGTGGAGGATTCTCCCTACCGTGGCCTATAATATGGGCAAGTTCACTCTTGCCATGGAGTACAACATGACAGCCGCGCAGTATGGAGAGACGCGTCTGAGCGCATTCGGTCCCGGCCAGAATGTGCAGATGCTTGAAAGTTACAGCCCACGGGGTCTTGCAACGGACAATCTCCATTGGGTATATAACCACCGCATCCAGATGATGGTAAGGTTTACGTTTTAGTCTGTCTGCGGGACTGTCTGTCTGCGGAGGTTTTCCGCTGACAGCGGATATGTCATGAAGCAGGTTTAACCGGGACTGAAGTCTCTGAAAACTGATAGGAAATGAAAAAGACGGTTCTTTGTATTATTGCGGCTCTGGGCCTTATGTCATCTGTGCCTGGGGCTGCCCAGCAGTCCATCTGGGGAGGTCCGCAGTCGGTTTCCCCTCAGATAAATGAAGACAATACAGTGACGTTCAGGATCTTTGCTCCGGATGCGGATACAGTTCAGGTAACGGGCGACTGTATCCCTCTCATGGAAGTACCTCTGCCTGACGGGAAGATGGCGCATGTGCGGACGGCGGGCATGCAGAGGGACAGTGCCGGAGTATGGACATACACGGTTCCCGAGCCTCTTCCATCGGAGCTGTACAGTTACAATCTGATTGTGGACGGAGTGAAGGTAACGGATCCTTCCAATGTCTATATGATAAGGGACGTGAACAGTGTGTTCAGCATATTTGTCATAGGAGGTGGACAGGGTGACCTGTATGCGGTGAATGACGTACCTCACGGTACGGTTTCCAGAATGTGGTATCCGAGTCCGTCTCTCGGGATGCAGAGAAGACTGACCGTGTATCTCCCGGCCGGTTACGAGGACAGCAGCCGAAGATATCCCGTGCTCTATCTTCTTCATGGTATGGGCGGGGATGAGGAGGCCTGGATTTCCTTGGGCCGTACCGCGCAGATAATGGATAATCTCATTGCCCGGGGCAAGGCTGAACCGATGATTGTCGTTATGCCGAACGGGAACGCTTATCAGGAGGCTGCTCCCGGAGAGGCGGCTGACGGAATGAAACAGCCCGGGACGGACAGGAGCAGGTCTATGGAAGGGTCATATGAGACATCTTTCCCCGACATAGTCGATTTTGTTGACAGCCACTTCAGGACGGAGACTAAAAAGTCGGGGCGTGCCATAGCCGGACTTTCCATGGGAGGGTTCCATTCTCTGCACATATCCTGCTATTATCCTGATGCTTTCGATTATGTAGGGCTGTTTTCTGCTGCAATCAGGCATCGGGAAGGGCTTGACTCTCCGGTCTACCGTGATGTAGAGGCCCAGATAGCACGGCAGTTTTCCAAGGCTCCGGTCCTATACTACATAGCCATCGGGGACGAGGATTTCCTTTATAAGGATAATTGCGGGTTCCGGGAATTCCTGGACAGTAAAGGGTATCCGTACGAATATCACGAGTCCGGAGAAGGACACATATGGAAGAACTGGCGTATCTATCTTTCCGATTTCGTGACGAAGCTGTTCAAATAAATAATGCGTGAGACATACTGACCACTAATAAATAACACGATGAAAAAGATTTTATTTGCTGTTGCAATGCTGGCACTGTCGGTAGCAATGGCGGCACAGGAAAAGGGTGACATGTACATCTCCGGCACCTTCAATATATCCGGAGGCAGTTCTACGTCTGCCGTAACGGTAGCTGACCAGACGACAACTACTGACCGGCCGGGGACTTTCAGTTTCGGTATAGCCCCGTCATTCGGATATTTCGTGATGGACAATCTCGAGGTGAACCTTTCGCTCGATTATTCTCTCAACAGGAGTTATCTTCAGACTGACAACAACCAGAACCGGTTGTTCTCGCGGACCAATATGTTCGTAATCCGTCCCGGTGCCAGCTATTACCTCAGACTTGCAGACAAGTTCTATTACAAGCCAGGTCTCAGTTTCGGCATCGGATTCGGCAATGAGTCGGAAGACGTGGATGTAAACACTGTGGACAAGACAGGGCGTACTACAGTTGATCTTACCCTGGAACTGCTCGCTTTCGAGTTCCAGCCATGCGAACATCTCGGCATTACATTGAGTGCCGGAGACCTTTCCTACAATTTCGTGAAGAGAAAACACAGTGAAACGGCAGCAAATGTGACGACTACTACTGTCAGAAAGCAGAATACAGTCGGTCTCGGCCTCAATCTCGGTGCAGCCATAGGCTTCAAGTACTATTTCTGATTTCCGCAGAGATACTGCGAAGGAAAACAAAAGCAACTACCGGAAATCCAGTAGTTGCTTTTTGTTTTGGTCGGGATGAGGCGACTCGAACGCCCGACCCCTACGTCCCGAACGTAGTGCGCTACCAACTGCGCTACATCCCGTTTCCTTTTTAAAAATAAGAAGCTGCCGTGTTGACAGCTTCCTGTAGCTATAAGAAACCCTCTTGCGGGCTGATGCCGTTATGAAAGTTTATTGATGTAGATTGCAATTCCGCTCTTGAGATTGGCTGCCTTGTTCTTGTGGATGACACCGATCTTTGCGAGCTTGTCAATCATTGCATAGACCTTAGGGGCATTGGCCTGGGCCTCGCCCTTGTCCGTTGTGTTTCTCAACGCCCTGATGGCGTTCCTTGTGGTCTTTGCATAATACTTGTTATGCAACCTGCGTCTTTCGCTCTGGCGATGACGCTTCTCTGCTGATGCGTGGTTTGCCATTGTTTTATTTTTTATATTTTCTGTAGTGGGTAGGGGAATCGAACCCCTATTGCAAGAATGAAAATCTTGAGTACTAACCGTTATACGAACCCACCGAAATCCTCCCTTCCCGTAAGGCTATACCGAAAGGGAGTGCAAAGGTATGTAATATTTTTCGTATGACAAAATATTTCTCGACTGTTTTTACTTTATGAGAGGATTTTTTCTTATTTCTGACTGTCATCTTTCCATTCAAAGGAATACAGTATCGATTCCACTTCCCTCATGTAATGCCTCTTGTCGTACCTTGGCGCATATACGAAGCCTTCCATCACGATAAGCTCTTTCCCGTCCCTGCTGTAGAAAGTGTGGGAGATGAATGGACCTCCCATATAGTCGTTATGCACTTCCCAATATCCGCGCACCTGGGCGAATTCCCGTCCCTTGTACTTGATGAACTCGAGTGACGGCATGGTCACATCGCTCGTGGTCATGTATGTATTCTCGAACATCCCCGGTACGTTTTCCTTGAGGACTTCATTCCTTTCCTCGACGATATTCTCTATCCTGAAGTCCTCTTCATTCCCTTCTGCCGGATATTTATAGATGAAGAATCCTTGATCTACATATGTCGTCTCGTATCCTATCCAGATGAAATCGGAAGTCTGTTTTTTCAGGACATATCCTGTAGGGAAATGCGGTGAGCCTCCTATGAATCCGGTGACGACCGGGGCGAGAGACCGCTCTTCGTATTTTATGGAGTTGGTGATTATCCTGTCCCTTTCAGCCTGTTCGAGTGTGCTGAGTATCATCTTGCCGTTTTCCTTGACAAGTCCCAGGGCAGATTCGCTGTCAACGGCATTCACTCCGATGACGCACTGCGGTCTTGCCCAGACATCCTGTCTGTAGACGACT
Organism: uncultured Bacteroidales bacterium; assembly: GCA_944322585.1. Taxonomy (GTDB): domain Bacteria; phylum Bacteroidota; class Bacteroidia; order Bacteroidales; family UBA932; genus Cryptobacteroides. Next base: position 16,788 of record CALUPB010000018.1, read on the forward strand.
CCCGGTTCAGTGATGTCATTCCCGATATTTATCAGGATGATGTTCCTGTGGACCTGGAAAATATTGGTGAATGCTGACGGAACTATGTTTACGAGCGTGTAGAGCGGTTCCCGCTGAGGCAGGAACGGACAGTCGCTGGCAAGCAGTTCCCTGAGTTCGTTGCCGATGGCTCCTTCCCAGTCTGTCTTGTTGATGACTACGATTACTTCTCCTGCCTTTCCGCTTATGGTAGGCAGAAGCGCCTTCTTCGGAGAGCAGCTGCATGAGACTGTCGCGAGTGCGACGGCAATGGCAGCAAGGAGTGGGAATATGTGTTTCATTGTCTGTGTATTTAGGCTGTCAATATATCGTGTCTGTCATGTCCCTGCCGGACGGACTATCTGAAAAGTCTTCCGATGTCGTTGCCGAAAGCCAGGATCATGAGCCCGAACAGGAGTATCATCCCTATTATCTGTGCTACTGTCAGGAATCTGTCGCTCGGCTTGTGTCCCGTTATCATTTCATACACCGTGAAGACTATGTGTCCCCCGTCCAAAGCCGGGATAGGCAGAAGATTCATCACTCCGAGCATGATCGAGAGCAGTGCCAGTATATTGATGAATCTGTACCAGTCCCACGATGCGGGGAATATCTGTCCCATGGCGATGAAACTTCCCACGGACTTGTATGCTTCCGTGCTCGGCGTGAATACCAGCTTCAGATCCTGCAGATATCCTCCTATGGTGTCGAATGTCAGTCTGAACCCTGCCGGTATGGCCTCCAGAACGGAATATTCCATAGTCTTGAGACCCGGCATCCGGGTATACAGACCGAGACGTCCTGTAGTATCCACCTGCAGGACGATTTCGCTCGTGTCGGAATCCCTGACTATGGTGACCGGGATGTTCTGCCCTGAAAGGTCAGCCAGCAGTCTTCTCGAATCCTGAAGATATTCTACGGGGTGACTGTCTATGGCGATTATCCGGTCTCCGCTTTCCAGTCCGGCGTCCTCGTTCAGAGAGCCTGGAGCAGTGGATTCTACCACAAACGGGACAGCGAGGTCGAACATCCCGGGAGTGTTGAGCACATCCCCTATCATGTTCTGGTCAATGTAGATGTCAAGAGTATCCCCGTTACGAAGTACCGTGGCCTTTTGGGCTGTCTTGCGGGCAAGATCCGCCTGAAGCATCTCGAAACGTTCCGGCACATAGTCGTCGAATTTCAGGATACGGTCCCCGTTGCGGAAGCCCATTTCGTAGGCCAGGTCATTGACATAGATGCTGTTCCCGTCATTCGAGATATAGCTTTCCCCCCATCCTGCAAGAATGCCGATGTACAGCATGATGGCGAATATGAAGTTGAACAGCACTCCTCCGGACATGACTAAAAGTCTCTGCCATGCCGGCTTGCTTCGGAATTCCCATGGCTGCGGAGGCTGCTTCAGCGATTCGGTGTCCATGGATTCGTCTATCATTCCGGCAATCTTGCAATACCCCCCGAGAGGAAGCCATCCTATCCCGTATTCCGTGTCGGAGCCTTTGGGCTTGAACCTGAACAGTGCGAACCCTCCGATGTCGAAGAAAAGGTAGAACTTGTCCACCCGTATCCTGAACATCTTGGCGAACAGGAAATGTCCCAGTTCATGTATGGCAACCAGTATCGAAAGAGCAAGCAGTACCTGCAGTATTTTCATCAGTACGATCATAAATTCTTCTTTGAAATTATTTCCTGCGCACGCCGTCTGGCGGCATCGTTGGTGGCGAAGATGTCTTCGAGCGTCGGCTCCCCGACAAAATCCACGCCATCCATGCATTCTGCCACGATGTCGGTGATGCCGTAGAAACCTATCCTGTCGTGCAGGAATGCGGAAACGGCCTCCTCATTGGCCGCATTCATGATACAGGCCATGTTGCCTCCCCGTGCAATGGCCTCGTATGCGAGTTCCAGTGCAGGAAACTTTTTCTTGTCCGGAGCATGGAATGTCAGGGAGGCAAGTTCCGCAAAATCAAGCTTCCTGTTGTCGAGGGGAAGTCTTGCAGGGTACGACAGGGCATACTGTATCGGTTCCCTCATGTCCGGATGTCCGAGCTGGGCAATGACGGCACCGTCTGCGAATTCCACCATGGAGTGAATGACTGACTGGGGATGGACAACGACATTGATCCGTTCCGGTTCCACGCTGAAAAGCCATTTGGCCTCTATGATTTCCAGGCCCTTGTTCATCATTGTGGCGGAATCGATGGTTATCTTGCTGCCCATGTTCCACTTCGGGTGCCGGAGAGCCTGTTCCTTGGTGGCGGCCGCAATCTTTTCCTCCGGCCATTCCCGGAACGGCCCCCCGGAAGCTGTGAGATGGATTTTTTCGATCTCCGCTCCGTGCGAGCCCTGGAGACACTGGAAGATTGCGGAATGTTCCGAGTCGACTGGCAGTATGGCTGCATTGTGCTTCACAGCCATTTCCGTCACGAGTTTTCCGGCTGCGACGAGCGTTTCCTTGTTGGCGAGGGCCACTGTCTTTCCTGCCCTTATGGCGGCGACTGTCGATTCCAATCCGCTGAAGCCCACCATGGCCGTGACCACTATGTCGACATTGTCTCCGGCAGCAAGACTGCATATCGAATCCATTCCGGTGAATACCTTTATATAATGCGGCTCCAGTGCGTCGGCTACTTCACGGTATCTGGCCTCGTCGCGTATCACCACGCTGTTGGCATTGAATTCTATTGCCTGCCTTATAAGGAGGTCGCTGCTGGTGTTGGCGGTAAGCAACTCTATTTCAAAAAGGTCCGGATGCTGTCTGACAACATCCAGAGTCTGTCTTCCTATCGATCCGGTGGATCCGAGTATTGCAAGTCTTCTCTTGTGCATCAGAAATTGATGTATTTTGTCGGGTCTATCGGATTGCCCTTGTACCAAAGTTCGAAATGCAGGTGGTCTCCCGTGCTGAGATTCCCGGTGCCGCCTATTATGGCGACCGGTGTGCCGGCAGTGACTTTCTCTCCGGTCTCCTTAAGGAGTTTGTTGTTGTGCTTGTAGATGGAGACTATGTCATTGTCATGCTGGATGCAGATCGTATATCCTGCGTCATCGCTCCATCCGGCGGAAATTACCGAGCCGTCAAGTACAGCGGAGACAACGGAGTTGGCCGGTGCAGTGATGTCTATGAAAGGATGTATGGCCGGGTCATAGCTCTGGGAGATGACTCCCTTGAGAGGGGTGAAGAAATGGATGCCTTCTATCGGGAGATCCCTGAGGCCCCGGCTGTTCAGTTCGAACTGTTCTTCTGTCATGACCCTTTCCCTCAGCATGGAATCCCTCCTGTGCAGTTCTTCCCTTGTCTTGGTGTATGCTGTTTCTCCGGAGCGTATTATGCTGTCTATCTGGAGGGGTTCCTCTCCGTTGATGACTCTGCGGAGGTTTTCCGAATACAGTTCCCACCGCGAGATTATCTTTTCAAGGGAATCCACTCTGATTGCATTCTGTATGGCTGCCTTCTTGGATGATTCATCGGGATAGCCCGGGATGGTCTTCCTCAGGGGTGTGAATGCGAACAGAGTGTAGAACAGTATGATAATGAATACGGTCGCTGCCACCACGCTCAGGATAAACCCGATTCTGGAAAACCTCATTCCCCACAACTGTTTATGGGTACGGTTGTCGACAAGGTCGAGCCTGAAATCGTCTACTTTGTTATCTTTATTTTGTCTTGACATACTTTAATGTTACCTTTGTACCCAAATGGACAGGATAATCGGCATAGATTATGGCAGGAAGCGCGTCGGCGTGGCAGTAAGCGACCCGCTGGGTATCTTTGCGTCCGCACTGGATACTGTCCATTCTGCAAAGATAATAGAATATCTCGAATTATATTCTCAAAAAGAGAAGGTAGTGAAGTTTGTGGTGGGGTATCCCGTCAATATGGACGGACGGCCGTCCGAGGCTGCGAAAGACGTGGATGTGTTTCTCAAACGTCTGGCAAAGGTATTCCCGGATATTCCGGTGGAACTCGAGGACGAGAGGTTCACCTCGGTTCTGGCCCACAGGGCAATGATAGACGGGGGGATGAGGAAAAAGGACAGACGTGACAAGAATTCCGTGGACAGGATAAGCGCCGCCATAATATTGCAGAGCTATCTTGACAGGAAGAGCGGTGATCCGGCATTGTAGTAAACGGCATGTTCCCGTAAATTCAGGCACATTGTGCGTCCCATCGGGATGCCGGGGTTTGCGGGAGAATGGGAATGACAATATAAAAGTAAAAATAATGAAATTACCGATTTATCTTTATGGCTCGGAAGTGCTGAGGGAGACGGCTGCAGAGGCTGACATAAACGACAGGGAGATGCTTTCGGCACTGGTGGCCGACATGAAGGAGACTCTCAAGTCCGCCGACGGATGCGGTCTGGCGGCTCCTCAGGTCGGACGTTCGCTCAGGGTACTTATAGTGGACGGGGATGTGGTGTCCGATGTGTATGATTATCTGAAAGGGTTCAGGAGGACTATGATCAATCCTGTAATCATAGAGGAGAGCGACAAATTGACCGAATATTCCGAAGGGTGCCTCAGCGTACCGGGGGTATATGCGGACGTGCGCAGGCCTTCGAAAATACGGGTGGAATATTACAATGAGGACTTCGAGAAGGTGACCGAGGAATTCGACAAGTTCGCCTGCAGGATGATCCAGCATGAGATGGACCATCTCGACGGGCATCTTTTCGTCGACAGGGTCGCTCCGATACGGAAGAAAATGCTTGCCCGCAAGCTGCAGGGCATCTCGCACGGCAAGATATCCACAAGATACAAGAGCAGGATCGAATAGGTCCGGCCGCCCGGCGGGCGGTATTGTATATTTTTGTTGCACTGATGTAATTATGGGAGCATTTCACGCTTACGACATCCGGGGAGTCTTCGGTGTCGATTTCGACGGGGCTACGGCCTACAAGGTGGGATTTTTCCTGCCTGAACTGCTGTCTGCGGACAAAATCCTCGTAGGGAGGGACTGCAGGCTCTCTTCCGATGAAATTCATGACAGGCTGGTGGAGGGCATTACCGATGCCGGGGCCGATGTCTGCGATCTCGGCCTCAGTACCACGCCGATGGTGTATTTCGGCACGGCGGACTACGGTTTCAAGGCCTCCGTACAGATAACCGCCTCGCACAATCCTGCGCAGTACAACGGCATGAAAGTGTCCCGTGAGAACGCACTTCCTGTCGGGCTGGACAACGGTCTCGGACAGATACAGGAGTGGATAGAGTCAGGGCGTGAGTGCAGGCCTGCTGCCGTGAAGGGGACCGTGCACAGGATGGACATACATCAGGAATATCTGTCTTTCCTTATGAAGTACAAGGAGGATCTGGGCGGCCTGAAAATAGCGATGGATCTGTCCAACGGCATGGCGACTCTCTATGCAAGGGAAATATTCGGAGATGCGCCTTCCTATATATTCGATACGATGGACGGGCGTTTCCCCAATCATGAACCGAACCCTTTGGTCCCGGCCAATGTCCGGGCTTTGCAGGAACTGGTCCGCAGGACAGGGGCAGATGTCGGGGTTATCTACGACGGCGATGCCGACAGGGTGATGTTCGTGGACGAGAATGCAAGGTTCATCTCTCCGGATCTGATGATAGCGGTCCTCGGACATTATTTCCTTGAAGAGAAGGGCGAGAAAGGAATAGTTCTGCAGGATATCAGAAGTTCGAAGGCTGTAGGGGAGTATCTTGTACCGATGGGAGCGGAAATGCGTACATGGAAAGTCGGCAGGGCATTCGCTGCCAGAAAACTCAGGGAAATCGACGGAGTGTACGGAGGCGAACTGGCCGGACATTACTATTTCAGGGATTTCTTCTATTCGGACAGCGGTCTGCTGGCTTCGATACTGATACTCAATGTGGTCGCAAAGATGAAGTCGAGAGGGATATCCCTGTCGTCGCTCATTTCGCGAATAGAGAAATACCGCAATTCGGGGGAAATCAATTTCCGCGTCGAAGACAAGCAGGGGGCAATGGATGCCGTGAGGGACCATTTCATGTCGGAGGAAAAGCCTTCGGCGTATATGGATTTCGACGGATACAGGGTAGAGTTCCCGGATTGGTGGTTCAATATCAGGCCTTCCAATACCGAGCCGTATCTGAGGTTTATCTGCGAAGCTACATCCGATACCCTCCTGAAGGAAAAGACCGATGCCGTGAAGGCTCTGCTTTCATCGCGTTTCGGAGCTGTCCTGGGCTGAGAAGCTGTTTGAGTTTTTTCCGATAATCCAAACAGCTTCCGGACCGGAAATCGGACGGAAGGGATCGCGGTCCGTTGGATTTGTCAGACATTATGATAAAGATGAACAGCAAACATATTTTTTCAGGCAGTTGCTCCGGGAAACTGCCGGGGATCGTCTTTGTCCTGGGATATATCCTGTTATATCTGTGTATCCCGGTACAAGCCCGGGCCGGCGGACAGCAGCAGGATACTCTTCCTCCGGGGCGGCCGCTTACCCTGCCTGCAGAGCGTGCCGAGGTCATACTCCCGAGGCCCGCGCTACAGCCGGTGAAGTCTTTCGTCCCTACCAAGGCCCAGCCGATAGACACGCTCGACACCCAGGTGTGGTATATAAAGGTGATCCTTTACGGAGACAATACATGGCTCTACGCAAAGGATCCCGACTATATCAAGGATTCGAGCATTTATACGGATTATTGGGATGCAGTTGCAGTGGACCCGTACAAAATGCCTCTGGACAGCCTTCCTGAAGTCTGGACGGTATGGATGGTGGACAGTCTTTCCCAGTATCATTGTCCTTATCAGGGCAAGGTGCATCCAAGGGGAAAGTTCGGCATGCGCAGAGGCAGGAGGCATCAGGGGGTGGATCTGCCATTAGTGTCCGGTTCTCCTGTATATGCGGCATTCGACGGCCGGGTCCGGGTCTCGAGATATGCCCGCGGGTTCGGCAATCTTGTGATTATAAGACACGAGAACGGTCTGGAGACTTTCTATGCCCATCTTAACAGAAGGGATGTCGAAAGGGACGAATGGGTGTCGGCCGGTGATATCATAGGGCTCGGCGGTTCTACGGGACGCTCTACAGGGCCGCATCTGCATTTCGAGACCAGATACAGGGGATATGCCTTCGATCCGCAGTGGCTTATCAATTTCGAGACCGGGGACTTGAGGCACAGGTTCTTCATGCTCAAGAGGGGATATTTCAATCCGTACAGTTCGTATGAGCAGGATTTCGAGGACGAATTCCGCAATCTGGAGGAAGACCGTTTAGAGGATGCCGAGAAGGCGGCGATGAAATATGTGACAGTCAAATCAGGAGATACGTTGGGTAAAATCGCTGCAGCTAACGGTACTACGGTATCGGAACTGTGCCGTCTCAACGGTATCAGGGCCGAATCCATTCTTCGTATAGGCCAGCGTATCAGGGTCAGGTGAGATGGATTGTATCCTCGTCCGTATGCTCTCCGTGGCCTCCTCCGTGCGCACTCTCCGTACCCATAGTCAGGAGCGTTTTCGCGGACTGGACAGCCGGACGGGGCCGATTAACCCAGAATATCCAGAACGTGCTCTATCGTGACGGCATCGTGTATCGTGAAATCACCGCTGCGGGTGCGCCGGAGCGAATCGAGATGCGCCCCCGAACCGAGAGCCTCCCCGAGGTCACGGGCAAACGCCCTGATATAGGTTCCCTTGCTGCATGTGATCCGTATGTCTGCATGAGGAAGTCCGAGGTACGATGTGTCTGCGACATTTATCCTGCCGCTTGCATTTGATACCTGTCCCGTACCTTGTTGCCTATATTGCATTGTCTCACGGATTGACGGTCCTGAATCTGTTTCCTGTTGTGATGACCCGGCATTTGTCCCCTGTTGTGACGGTCCGGTGTCTGTCCCCGCCGGTCTGAAATCCAGAAGTTCCGCTTCGCTTATAGTGATTATTGACGTCCTGAGCAATGATTTGGCCGTGTCATCGAAATCCACTTCATGGCCGCCCTGCTCCTGTTGACTCTCCTTGCGGTGTACTTCTTGCCGTCCGCCGTCCTCTTGCAGACTGTCCTTCCTGGGCCTGTCCTCATCTCCGTGCCTTCTGTTGCCGGCTGTCGCCTCTCTGCTTGTCGCGTTGTCACATATCATGATTGCTCCGTCAGAACCTCCGTCCATGGAAGCCTGTCCGGATTTTCTGTAAAGTTTTCTGGCCAGTTCGTATGCCCTGACCCCGTCCACGGACTTTGCGGAAAAGAGCGGAGCCACCTGTTCCTGTTCCCCGATGAACCGGGTCAGTGCCTTCCGGATGGCGTCTGCGGTAATATGCGCGTATGGGAACATCCTGTCGATATCCTTTTCGAGGTCGTATGACGGTGTGGTCGCCCCGAAACTGATGCCTGCGATATATTCCTTGTCATGCGACTGGAGCCGCTCTGCCATTTTCGTGGCGTTGCCGATGCACACGAGCAGTATCCCTGTAGCCAACGGGTCGAGTGTCCCCGCGTGGCCGACCTTCAGGTTCTTTTTCCCGAAATGCCTGATAGCCGCGTATTTTATCTTGCGTATGACGTCAGCGGAAGTCCATCTGTACGGCTTGTCCACAGGTATCACTATCCCTCCCGGATACTCTCCGATGTCATTCCCTGTTCTGTCGGTCGAACCGTCGATTATGAATGGCGTCCCGTTCATGATAAACTGCTATTCTACCCTGATGACTCCGAGGACAATGCTGATAGAGCGAATTTCGTTTTTCGGGATACGGAAATCAGGGTATCTTTCTGTATTGTCCGAATGACAGATGATACAGTCCGTGTCCGCCTTGTCTTCATAGAGCCGCTTTACCAATGCTCCCTGTTCCGTGTCCAGTACATAGACCTTGCCCCACTGGATGAATGATGCAGCCTGGAGCTTTTTGCATGCGAGTAGATCTCCGTTGGAATATTTCGGATACATTGAGGAGCCTGATACGCGGATAAGGAATTTTGCTCCCTTGCTGGCCAATTCCGGAACATCGTATTTCTCGCAATCATCCTCCGTAACCATTTCGTTGTCGTTTCCCGGAAATCCGGCAAGGGCATCGATCGGGATGAGGGGAAGCGGGCTATAGTGGCGTCTGCTTTCATGACTGCCGCTATCATCGGGCTTATCCGTTCCTGCCATGGAAACTGCATCTTTGTTTCCGCCGGTTTTTCTCTCGTCCTGACAATGCAACTTGAACATGGAAGTGTTCCAGTCTTTATTGAGCAGTAGCTTGAGCTGCTGTTCCAAAGGTACCGGTCTTGTTCCGGATGCCAGCTGCGTGATGAAAGCAGGTGAGACCCCGAGATACTCTGCGACTTCTTTTTTCCGCAGATTGTTGACCCATAGAAATTCCTGGAAACCGGATATTGCCATATAAATTCAAATTAACGCTTAAAAATATTAGCAAAAATATTTGGATTGTTGCTTTAAAATGCTTTATCTTTGTATCGCGAAACAAAAAGCGATGCTGAATGCAAAGATAGGGATTTATTCGATAATAAAGCAATACTAACAGAAAATACTTTCCGGAAACAGTATTATATAAGTAAAACCCGGAAGCGACAGGATTTCCTGCAGAAAGTCCGTTCAGCTTCCACAACATCAGAAATCATGTCTATACTATCATGGGGTAAACCGCTTGTAGAGTTTACCAAAAGCGTGAACGGAGCACCTTCGACTTCTCCGGCTGCCGTGTGGACGGCGTTTTCAGAAATCAAGGAAGGAACGGCCCAGCTGACTGTCACGGCCGGCAACAGGACCGAAGCTATCGGCGAAGGCGGGGAGGTAGTGGATACCAGAGTCGCGAGGAACAAGTACTCGTTCGAGCTTCAGCTCTTTGTCAAGAAAGGGGACGAGAAGCCTATCGAGGATATGGACGGGGTTGTGGTGGATACCTATGCTGTCCGTCTGACTCCGGAGGACGAAACCTGCGAAGGATTCCTTATCGAGAATGCAACGGTATCTCTCGAAGAGACCTGGACCGCAGCGGACGGAAAGCTCTGGAAGTACGTCTTCTCGGCTATCAAGCCTGCTTCAGGCAATGTGCTTAAACCTTATGTAAAGGAATAAAGCAGAAAAAGCGGGTGTGTAAGGCGGGGCCGGACTGACGGCCTGGCTCTGCCTTACTTGTTCCAATTTTACGGATCGGTACAACTGCTGGTAATTATCTGGGTACGGGTGACTTGAAAGGGTACTTCCCGCATTGGAATTCCCCTTCCGAGTTCATCTTCCTTACGAAACTGTTTACAAATGGAATAAAAAGATATGGAAAATATTGAAAGCAGGGTCGCGGACACTGTCCTCCAGAGACCTGAAGAAATCAAGATAGGGGACAGGACATATACGGTCGCGCCTCCGAGTGTGGCTACTCTGATACTTGTGTCGGAGGCAGTCTCCAGGATGCCAGCGATAGATATCGACAGGAACAGGATCGTCCAGGGGACTCTTGCCGGAGCCAAAGACTGCCGGCCGTTGGGCGAAATCCTGGCAATAATGATACTCGGAGCCAAGGCGTTGTCCGGCAGACAGAAGCCGTCTGTCAGGATAAGTCCTTCGGCCGGGCGTGACAACGGGCAGGGCAGCCGGGTGTCGGGACAGTCGGGAAGATTGAAATCGTTTCTGAAAGCATTGCGCTTATGTTCCGGTCGGCATGAAGCCGGACAGACGGGTATGCAGGAGGCGGAAGCGGTTAAAGCAGAACTTGCAGCGGAACTTCTCGAGAACCTGTCTCCGAAAGAACTGAGTGCCCTGACAGTGAAACTGCTCTCGAAGATGCAGGTGGCTGATTTTTTCGGGCTTACCACTTTCCTGACAGGAGCCGGCCTCACGGGGAGGACGAGGAAAGTGGGCGGAACGACAGCATCTGGGCAGTGATTGCCGGGACGGTCAAGGCATTCGGTTTCCCGTTGGACTATGTGCTTTATGACCTGAGCTATGCCAATCTGATAATGTACGGAGCGGTACTTCCTACATTCGGGAGGGACAGGTCGCACAGACAGGAAGAAGAAGTCATAAATGCTGATGATCCGGGCAACAGGGACAGGGTAAGGAGTATAATATTTAACGGAAAGTAATATGGATACGGAAGAAATTGTATATAAAGTGGATGTGTCTGAATTGGAGGACAATGTCCGGAAAACCGCAGAGGCAGTCGAGGCATCTGTGGCAGAAATCGGGGAAAGTTACAGGAAAATAGATTTTTCCGTGTGGGATACGGATCTTCTGTCTGCATTGAAGCATATCAATGATCTGAAAGCTGCGATGGAAGAAGTGGAAGCCGCCATGGATAGCGGGGATGAAGAGGCGCAGAAAGAGGCAAGGCAGAACCTGGATGAGGCAGTGGACAGATTTGCTAAAGGAATGGCGGGAGCCGGGATGGGGGATCTTGGAAAGGCATTTGAGTTCGCTGCCGAGAACTTGCAGAAAATAGTCGACATGTCCGGTGATGAGCGGATGTCCGAGACGGCTGATGCTCTCTCGTCAGTAGGACAGACGTTGAATGCGGCGGCTCAGGGCGCGGCGACAGGAGGATGGATCGGTGCGGTCGTCGGTGCGGCTACGGATATAGCCAGTCAGATAGGAGAAGCATTGACGGCAGCAAGAGTGGAAGAGGAAGAGTATCTGAAAAACAGGGAGGACTTCCTGCGTGAATATGCGAAGCAGAATCTTCAGCTGAAAGATGAGGATTATGAAAGCGTATTCGGGACCGCTTCGGTAAAGAAGGCCCAGGATGCGTATTCCAATGCACAGAAGGCCATGCAGGAGTACCTGAATGGTTCCTCCGGGCTTCTGTCAATGCAGGTAAAGACAAAGGATCACTCCGGGCTTGCGAATCTGTTCGGTGTCAAGGATGAATTTACGGCATTGAAAGATATGGCTCCTGAACTTTTCGACAGCGGGACAATGGAGCTTGACGTGGATGCTGCCAAGGTGTTCCTTCAGACGAATACGCAGATCAGCGATGAGCAGCGCCAGCAGATACAGAATGTCATCGATATGAAAGATGCATATGATGAGGCGATTGAGACTGTCAGGGATCAGATTTCCGGAATTTTCGGGCAGCTGTCGGGCGAAATTACGGATGCGATTGCAGAATCCGTGCTCAACAGCACGTCGGCCTGGGATGCGTTCGAGCAGAGCGGAGTGAAAGTGATGGACAGCCTTGCAAGGCAGTTTATCCAGGAGAAAATCGTAAAGGCCTATCTTGACGGGTATGAGGATGATATGATAGCCGCCATGTCGTCGGAAAATCCCCAGGAGTCTTTGTCGGAAGTGATGGGAACGATTTATCAGGGGCTTGGGAATGTCTATGATACGGCAGCCACGGTGTATGGCAGCTATATGGACCTTGCTGAATCATATGGTCTTGACATGGGCAGGCTGGCCGGCTCTACGGCTGTGGCGCAGAAAGGTATCGCCGCCGCATCGCAGGACTCGGTGGATGAACTCAACGGACGGATGACAGCGGTACAGGGACACACATTCTCCATCGCAGAGAACTCCCGGAGCCTTGTCGCCAACACTTCCCGGATGCTCGAACATCTTGCCGGCATTGAGGACAACACCGGAGAGCTTGCCCGGTTAGAGAACATCGAGACCTGTCTGTCGGATATGCGCAGGACAGTCAATGCTTTCAAGTCGCAGGGCATAAGGGTGAGGTAGTCATTCGGAAATTTAGATGTCGGATTATTATGAAGAATGAACTTTTTATAGACGGACATGATGCCTGTGCGGATTACGGGATATCCGTCCTGGAAGGGACCTATGCTTCCATAGCCTCTTTCCCGGCACTGAAGAAAGTGACGGTTAACGACTGGTTCGAGTACGATGGGGTGGAGCCTGACCTTACCGCTCCGGTATTGGACAGCAGGAAGGTAAGCCTCGGTCTGGCCTATGGCGGAGGCAGGCAGAAGGTGGAACAATTTATCTGGCTTCTGACGTCGGAAGCCTGCCACGATTTCGAATTCAGAAGGGCAGGACGTACCCTGCGTCTGCGTCTGCTTTCGCAGCGGCAGACTGAAGGGACTCCCGACGACGGGACCATGTCCATTGTCCTTTCGGAAGATTCGCCGTTGGAAGGTTACAGCTATCTCGCTCCTGAGAGTGCCGTCGCTGACAGCGATGACTACAGTATGGACGGGAAATATCTGTCCGGTTACGGCATTTCGTTTCTCAACGGCACTGTCGCTGCGCTGACGCGGCTGCCCGATGTCAGGACAGGGCTTGAGCGCAAGATAGCATCAGTGTCCGGAGTCATATATGACGGGGATGCCCCTGTCCGTTTCAGACAGAAGGATGTGAAGCTCGATTTCCTGATGCGGGCGTCTTCCGTGTCGCAGCTGTGGCGCAACCGGGATGCCTTCCTCTACGACCTTGTACGTCCGGGACTCAGGCAGTTCGCCTGCAAGGCGACCGGAAAGACATACGCCTGTTATTACAAATCTGCCACGGTGTCCGAATTCTTCGCCGAAGACAGGATTTGGATGCGGGCTACCCTTGTCCTGACCGTAACAGGCAGTCAGGATACGTCCGTTTCCGGTACGATTGAATGACAGAACGTACGGATGCACGGGCGCTTCCATATTTGCTGTGTTTGTATAAAATATTGAATATTAACTGGATAAATAATGAAAATATACGACAATAATACTGAAATCCTCGACGTCCGGGTGGATGACAGCAGCTACCGGTCGCGTGCGATAAAGGGAGAGCATATCCTTGTGCTGGATTTTTCCCTGCCGGAATATGTCGCGCTGCCTGTCGGGGCGTGGTGTGAATACCAGAATACGAGGTACACCCTTCTCCGTCCGGAGAACATGAAGATGATCCATACGAGGAATTACGAATATTCCGTGACATTCGAGGCGGCACAGGCGGAACTGTCCCGGTACAAGTTCCGGGATCTGACCGACGGGCGGCTCAAATTCAGCCTTACGGACAGGCCGAAAGGGCATCTGCAGCGTCTTGTGGACAACCTGAATGCCCGGGAGGAGGCTCTGACAGGGCAGACCGACCGCTGGAGCATAGGGGAGTGCATCGACGCTTCCGCCAAGGCAATCAATTACAACCATACCGACTGCATGTCGGCTCTGACCATGATTGCGGATGAGTTCGGCACGGAGTGGGAGATAGACGGGACTGTGGTTTCTCTCCGCAAGGTCGAATACAACCGGGACAATCCTCTTCCCCTGTCCTACGGCAAGGGCAACGGCTTCAAGTCCGGAGTCGAGAGACGCAACTCCGATGAAAGCCTTCCCGTGGAGGTGCTGTATGTCCAGGGAGGGAACCGAAATATCGTCATGGAGAAATACGGTGCAGAGTCCCTGCATCTGCCGGAAGGTCAGACTATAAGATATGACGGAACCCGTTTCGAGGACGAGGAGGGCTTTATGGAGGCGGATGCCCGGGAATATGAGGTCTCTTCCGACGGGATGGAGATACACCGCTCCGACAGGGAGTTCTTTTCCCATGCCGAGGACAGTCTCGACTGTTCCGAAATCTATCCTTGCAGGGACGAGGAGATTTATAAGGTAGAGGAATTTGATAAAAAAAGATTGCCAGTAATTATCAAAACACCTGAAAATCTGGATTATGAGGATTATCGTCTGGATGATATGCCTACAGTCGTTTTTCAGGACGGTAATCTTGCAGGGAAAGAATATGAATTGGATAAAGAGGAAAATAAAATATGCGAGAAATATTACGAGAACGGAAGTTTCATTGGGTGGAGGATATGGGTCAGGATTGACGAGGAGGATATGGCATTGTTCGGTACAGAAGGAGTCAGTCTTTCAGTAGCCGGCAGCAGGTTGAGGATTTTCGGCATTGCCCTTCCGGAAGAATATGTCTGCGACAACGCCGCCAGGTCCGGTGCGGAATGGGAGATGTTCCGCGAGGCTGTAAGGTATTTCCATGACCATGAAGAACGGAAATTCTCATTTACTGGTGAGTTGGACGGCATCTGGACCAAGGAGAACTGGCTCAATGTGGGAGGAAAGATCAGGCTCGGTGGTTATGTCGCCTTTACCGACCCGAAATTCCAGCCGGAGCCTGTCCTTATCCGCATCACAGCCATCAAGGACTATGTCAACAATCCCTACAGTCCCGAGATAGAGCTTTCCAATTCTGTGGTAGGGCGTTCCTTTACCAGCGAGATGGACAGGATACATGGGGACGAGGTGCTCGTGGAGGACAGGCACAGGGAGTCCCTCAGGTACACTAAGCGCAGGATGAGGGATACTTCCGAGGCTATCGGAATGCTGGAGCAGGCTATGCTCGGCAGCTTCAACGAGAGCATCACCCCTCTCGATGTCCAGACCATGCTGGTACTTATAGGGGATGAGAGCCTTCAGTTCCGGTTTGTGGACAGTATGGAAAATCCGCATCAGGTCATGCATCATGTGGAATATGACAGGACGGCCAAGGTCCTGAAAGTGCCGGCTGGGATAATCCAGCATATGACCCTCGATGTGTCTTCCGTATCCCCGTCACATCCTGCGTCGGACTATCATTTCTGGCAGCTGCCGGCGTTCGAGACCCCGATCCTGACGGAGACGGAAAAGAAATATTACCTGTATGCAAAGGTCAGCCGCAGTGCACGGACAGGGACATTCCACATGAGCGGGACTGCCATAGGGATGATGCCGGAAGATGATCCGGACAATTATTATCTTCTTATGGGACTTCTCGGAAGCGAATTCGACGGCTACCGCAGCTATGTCTCCCTTTACGGCTTCACCGAAATCCTTCCCGGCCAGATAAATACGGAAAGGATAGTCTCTGCTGATGGTAAGACCTATTTCGATCTTACCAATTCAGAGATAGGTGGTCGAATTGACTTTCGGGATGGTCTGATTTCAGGCCTTGTAGGAGTGACCGGCAAGGAAAATCCTACGCATATAATAGCAGGTCTTAACGGTTCTGATATGGGAGCCGGTGAACATGGCAAACTCCTGTTTTTTGCAGGGACAGGCGAAGAGGATAATATCTCTATGTCCAAGACAAGGATATATGAGGATGGCTGGATATTTACAAACACTATAAAGATCGAAGAGGGCGGTAAGATTGGCGGTTTTTCGGTATTGGCTGACAGCAATGATTTTGTGGGGATTTATTATGAAAGTCCTTCTGATGACGGTTATATGGCATTGTCTAACGTGGCTTTCAGAATAGCTAATCATAAACATGCCACACTTTCCGATTATCGGTCAATCACGATGCAGACGGAAATGAGAGACAGTATAATGTCTTTAAATCGTGTCGCAGATACAGCAGGGGAGAATAATGTAGTATTGAGCATATCTGCTACAGGTGCGGAAGTGGGCACTGGGCCTGCTAATATGCCAAGCGGGAATTATGCCATAGAATGTGTTCACGGGATGATAGCAGGCTTGAGGCCGAAGGTAAAGACTGTGGATGCCGCTAAATTTTTGACGTATCAGATAACTGTTTTCGATTTTTATCTGTTGTGTTTTAATAATGCAAGTAGTGGAAGGACGCTGAATATGTATTTGCCTCAAAACCCGGAAAATGGACAGACAGTGTTAATTGTTAAGTCAGGTGCAAATTTCGTCATATATATAAATGGTAATGGTAAGACTATACATAGTGTACCAACATCAGCCAACGAAAATACAAGTACATTTAGCGTTAATACGGTTGGAACATATTTCTATACATACTCTGAAGAGGATAATAAATGGTGGCTGGATGCATTGATACGTGATAAGTAGTATTATGAAAATAGATTTCATAAGGCTCAGGATATATCCTGACATAGACCGGCAGAGGTCGGTGGAGATGGATGTCCGTAAGGATTTTGCGGATCTGATATATCAGAAAGGCAAAGGTGTAGCGGCTCATGCTCTTGCCTTGAAGATTTACAATTCGACAGGCGGGGAGGAGTACGGTGAGGAAGAGGTGCTCATGATACGGAGCTATGCGGAGAGTTTCGGTACTCCGATGTTCATCGATGCCGTGAATGAGGTGATGGCCTCTGAAGGATAGTAGTCTGACGGTATTATGTACGGAAGAATCCCTGCCTGGATACACCTCGGCAGGGATTCTTTATAAGATGCATTATAAAATGGTTCCTGATAGTTATCAGAAAAATAAGATACTCATGCAATTGCTAGGAATATTTATCCAATTTGTCGTGGAGAATTCCCCAGTCGAAAAGATATAGATATATTTTTCTTTATTATTATCTGTACCGGATTCGCTCCAATATGTATCGTCTGCATATTCTTCGATTACGTCAAAAATTTTATCTCCTCCAATATCAGTGAACCATTTGCTGAATCTGTCCTGGTATTCGGCATTGGGAGTGGAGCTGTCGCTGCCGTTGAAGATTTCGTAAATGACTTCATAGTCTTCATTGCCGGGCATTTTCCATTGCAGATGTGTGGTTTCACGGAGAGTTTCGATCCAGTCGACACAGTCGTTCCAGTCATATTCCGGCATTTCCTTGTAGATGACCATTCCGTCGGAATTTGCTGTCTTTTCGAGGACGACGACCCCGACGGGTTCATTGCCGATGAAGAACGGCGACCCCTGGACAATCTCGCTTCGGAAGACCAGTTCGGCAGACGTTTCAGTCCCGTCACTTCCTCTGGCTACCACGTCGAGGGAATATTCCCCGCTGATTCCGGCATCGATGCCGCATGTCAGCGAGATGGCATTGGCGTCATTGTCGACTGAAGCCTGCCATCCGGACGGGACATTCCTGACCGAGACCTCCCTGTCCTGGCCGTCAGGGAATGAATACCCGATTTCCCGTGTCTCTCCGAGCCGGAACGCCCCGGCCTCCCCGAACACGATCCTCGCCCCCTCATCCCCGCTTCCCGTCTTCCCGCATCCTCCAGCAAGAGTCAGGTTTATGAGTGTCAGTATGATAAAAGTTTTTCGCATGATTATATCCTAATTTTTTCTATGAATATTGTAAGTGTCCTTTACTGAATTCGATTGTCGCTTTTAGAGCAACATATTTACTGACCGGGTTTACGGCCGGTGCTTTCCAGCATTGACATCACTTTGCCGGAGTATATATCTTGTATACGTAAGATCTTAATCTCTCCATCTGACTCCTGCTTATATTGCGGAATGTGAATCTGGACATTGCAGACATTCCCCGTTCCTTGACAATCCTGCCTATCGAAGGATTCAGAAACATTGACGGCAGAACATCAACGCCATTCATATCAAGAGTTATTCTGTCCCCTGCATCAAGAGCAGGGTTAATCATATCAAATAAAGCGGATCCGGCATCCGGGAAAGTCCTCCCCTGCATGATTGTCGAAATATTGATCGTACACATAATCTGCCAATATTTTAGAAATTTACTTCATTCAACAATTCATCATCGTTATTGTCATACTTTGATAAATTCATATCATACTCTAATAGCGTTCCGTTAAAGGAGAAATCCAACGCGCCAGTCCTGGTCGTTCTGTTATCAGAAATAAGGAAAGCGCTGTTGCTTATAATAGTAAGGTTCAAGTCATCCGTAACACTATTTTTAATGACATCAAGTCCCATACCGGCATTGTAACTTTTTGTCCCGACAGTAAAGTTTGCATTCAGAGCCATTTTCAGCGCTTCCTCATCCGAAAAGTCCGGATATACCCCCTTTACCGAATTTGCAATTCCTATCCCGAAATCGCAGATAGCCACATCCATAATTCACAAATATACACAAAAATATCATATATAACCATCTGCTTCTTTATCCTGCTGTTATTATGAAAATAGATTTCATAAGGCTCAGGATATATCCTGGCATAGACCGGCAGAGGTCGGTGGAGATGGATGTCCGCAAGGATTTTGCGGATCTGATATATCAGAAAGGCAAAGGAGTCGCGGCCCATGCTCTTGCCCTGAAGATTTACAATTCGGCAGGCGGGGAGGAGTACGGCGAGGAAGAGGTGCTTCAGATACGGAACTATGCGGAGAGTTTCGGCACTCCGATGTTCATCGATGCCGTGAATGAGGCTGTGGAACAGTGTAAAGGCTGACCCCGTCTTAATGGCTATGATATCAGTAATATGCCTGTATGTAAGAATAGGTTCTGCATCATAAATTTGCAGATGATGCAGAACCATTTTATAATATTAAGATTAATGCTGTTCTTAAAATCTTAATATAGCCATACAGTTTACGGAGGATCCAGCTGTTGTTATTAGTGGTGTTCCGGGAATGATCCAATCATGAGAAGAATTTGACTTAAATACAAATGTATATCTATTGTCATCATTTTCAGAAACTATTGTTTTTGACCAAAAAGAAATAGAGTTTTTTTCAAAAAAAGGTTCTTTAGTGATATTCATAAACCATTCGTTGAATCTATTTTGATATGTTATATTTGGATTAGGGCTAGTACTTCCGTTGAATATTGTATATATAATCTCATAGTCTTCATTGCCAGGCATTTCCCAATCTAATTTCGTTTGGACTCTTAATTTCTCAATCCATTGAATGCATGTATTCCAATCAGTCCACTCATCATCCGATTCTTGTCTATAACATATGACCATTCCGTCGGAATTTGCGGTCTTTTCGAGGACAACGACCCCGACGGGTTCATTGCCGATGAAGAACGGCGAGCCTTGGACAATTTCGCTGCGGAAGACCAGTTCGGCAGACGTTTCAGTCCCGTTGCTCCCTTTGGCTACCACATCAAGGGAATATTCCCCGCTGATTCCGGCATCGATGCCGCATGTCAGCGAGATGGCATTGGCGTCATTGTCTACAGAAGCCTGCCATCCGGAGGGGACATTCCTGACCGAGACCTCCCTGTCCTGGCCGTCAGGGAATGAATACCCGATTTCCTGTGTCTCCCCGAGCCGGAACGCCCCGGCCTCCCCTAACACGATCCTCGTACCCATATCCCCGCTTCCCTCTTTCCCGCATCCTCCTGCAAGAGTCAGACTTATGAGTGTCAGTATGATAAAAGTTTTTCGCATGATTATATCCTAATTCTTTTTATGAATATAGCAGACGGACTTGCTTTATTGCTTAAAATTGCTTTATTTTGTATCCGGATAGCAACAGAGATGCTGTCCGGTCTCAGTAACTTCCAAAGTTAGACAATATTATGGATATATCAAGCGTCATGGAATATTTACCGGCAATAATCAGCGCGGCAGGCACAATCATAGCGGCATGGTTCGCCTATAACCAGTATAGCAAGAACAAGCTGACAGACTTGAAGATAGAGCAGTTCAAGTCTGAGGAGCGGACTGCATCCCGAAAAAGGAACGACAGCTCCGCGATAGTTTTCGGAGAGCTCTGGAGTGTCCTGTACCGGCTTGATGCCGACAGGGTCTATATTGTTCAGCCTCATCCTCTCGGAAATGAGGAGATGCTGTCTGTGTATTATGAAGTAAAGCGGAAGGGTATTCAGGGCATGAAAGAACGTGTACAGCGGATCAGGATGTCAGACATGCCGTCTTTCAGCGGAGAGCTCGGCCGTAACCGGATGATGTTCATATCGGATGTCGACACTCAGGTACAGGATGAGCTTGTCAAGGCCATGTTTTCTCTGTGCGGATGTGAATGTCTTGCGGTAAGGAGGCTGAATGACGGCAGACACGACTGGGTCGGCAGTCTGTTCTGTGAATATACTGAGATGACTGATATGGACAGGTCTTTGGTCGAGTGCGTGATGGACGAGGCTGCCATGAACATTCAGTATATTCTTCCGGATTACCGATAGTCCCTCCATTATCTTGAAATTCATTGATTTATTGTTGATTTTAAACTGCTGGATATGAAACTGCTTTTGAAAAGAGAATTCCTCGGTAACGACTATACAGTCGGTTCCCTTTTCATCGACGGGGAATATTTCTGCGATACCCTTGAAGATCCGGTGCGGGATATCGACAGAGACGGGGTGTTCAAAGGAAAGGAAATCAAGATACCGGGCAGAACGGCTATCCCGTACGGGAAATACGGGCTAACAGTGAATTATTCCCCGAAGTTCCGTCGCAGATTGCCGAGATTACTCGATGTACCTGATTTTGAGGGAATTCTTATCCATAGAGGTAATACGGCGGATGATACGTCAGGCTGTATACTGGTGGGGGAGAACCGGATAAAGGGTATGGTGCTGAATTCGTCGGCTTATGAAAAACGGCTTGTTGAATTGCTCGGCAGTGCAGAAGGGGAGGAAATGACGATAGAAATCATATGAAACCAAAATGGATCAGTATTTTCCTCTTTCTGGCAGGTTGTGCTGCCGGATGGATGGGCACGAGACTTTTTGAGAGAGAATCCCGGAACAGGCGGGATATTGTTGTCAGGACTGATACTGTAGTTGTCACGGACACTGTCATTGAAAGGATGCCGGAACCGGTGGCAATGTCGGTCGTGGATACTTTGCACATTCCGGTTATGGATACTGTACTGTATTCTGTTAAGGATACTTTGTATGTGCGGGATACGCTGTATGTCGAATTGCCGAGGGAACAGAAATTCTATAGTGCGGATGATTACCGGGTATGGGTGAGCGGGTATCGTCCGAGACTTGACAGTATAGCTGTTTTCCCGTCTGCTGTGTATGTGGACAGGGAGGTGATCCGCAGGGAAAGAATGCCGGGACGCTGGGGACTCGGGTTACATGCAGGGTATGGTGTAGGGTGTGCGGACGGGCGACTGAAATTGAGTCCCTACATCGGTGTCGGTATCTCGTATAACCTGCTGTCGTGGTAAAACGGTAAATTTTGGCGCAGTCTCTTTAGGGGTGTAAGAATTGATAATAACGCAGCAGTTTGCAATTATGACACACTGCCAATTGCTATGGAAATATGTCTATTGTATGGGAGGACACGGGATCTTGTCGATGCGGCGCTGGTGACGTCCGCCTTCGAAGGAGGTGTCGAGCCAGGCATCGGTAATCTTTACTGCCGTTTCAAACGGGATGAAACGGGCCGGCATGACGAGGACATTTGCGTTGTTGTGCTGTTTCACGAGTCTGCCGATGTCTTCGCTCCATGCAAGGCCGGCGCGGATGCCCTGGTGCTTGTTCAGTGTCATTGCCATTCCGTTCCCGGTGCCGCATAATGCGATCCCGAGATCAACCTTGCCGGATTCGACGGCTTCGGCCAACGGATGGGCCACGTCAGGGTAATCCATGCTGTCTGTAGTGTCGGTCCCGAAGTTCATGACTTCGTAGCCTTTCTCCTCAAGGTGTCTTTTCAGTCCGGATTTGTACTCCACTCCGGCGTGGTCGTTGCAAATGCCTATTTTCATTTTCGTCAGGGCGGCTTTGATATTGCCGATACGGCGGGCAACCTCGTCTTTCCCGATAAGGGATACGATGTCGGCGATGCCCAATCCGCTGGAAGTTCCGGCAAGGGCAAGCCTGAGGCAGTTCATTACCTTGCCCATCGGCCATTCACGGCTGCGGATGAAATCCTCCATCGGGCCTTCAATCTGCTCTTTGGTGAATTCCGGACCGGCAGGGCCGTTGCCTCCGTCGAAACCGCATATGAAGTCGGCTACCTGGAATGCGGGAGTGTAGTTCTCTGCTTTCCAGAACTTGGCTACGTCCTTCTCGGCATAAGAGGCCGGTGCGATGAAAAGATACGGTGCAATGTCCCAGAAATCGGCCGTGAACGTGGCCCTTTCCCTGATGAGGGACACGACTTTCTCCGCATATGCCCGGGTGAATATCCTGTTCCTGAAATCAGCTCCCTGCACAGTCACTTCCGCGCCTGCCGCAAGGGCGCATTTCGGACATGCGACAACCTGTATCCCGTGGCTTTCCAGAACCGGTATGAACAGGTCGGTGAGTTCTGCGACCGGCTTCATTCTGAGGTACTCCTTGTTGTACCATCTGGCTTTGTCGGGATTGAATTTCGCTCCTGATTTTATGACGCGCTCAAGCGAAAATGCATGGATGAGTTCGTCCATGGTGAAAAGTTCCCTGTCGTCACCCGGATTCCATCCGAGCATGGCGAGCATGTTCACGAATGCCTCCGGAAAATATCCGTCTTCCCTGTAGCCCCGTGTGATTTCTCCTTCAGGACTTGTCCACTGGAGCGGGAATACCGGGAATCCGAGTCTGTCTCCGTCACGCTTGCTCAGTTTCCCTTTGCCGTCGGGCTTCAGGAGCAGGGAAAGGTGTGCGAACCGGGGCATGGTATCCGTCCATCCGAACGCTTCGTACAGAAGGTAGTGCAGAGGGAGTGACGGAAGCCACTCTTCGCCGCGGATGACTTCAGTGATTTCCATCAGATGGTCATCCACGATATTGGCAAGATGGTATGTCGGGAGTTCGTCCGCCCGTTTCCACAGAACCTTGTCATCCAGGGTGCCGGTGTTCACTTCCACATGTCCTCTGATGAGGTCGTCCATCTTCACGACCCTGTCTTCCGGCATCCTGAACCTGATGGTCCAGTCCGTATGCGTTTCGAGCAGAGGACGCCATTCGCTCTCAGGCATGGAGAGAGAGTTGCGCAGGCTGCCGCGGGTGAGATGGTTGTATATGAAAGTCTCTTTGCGGGCCTCCATTTCGGCCCTTTTTGCCGCCAGTTCTTCGGAAGTGTCGAATGCATAGTATGCAAATCCTTTTTCTACAAGTTCCTCCGCATATCTGCGGTAGATGCCGCGTCGCTGCGACTGCCTGTACGGGGCATGGGGATGCCGTTCCGAAGGGGTCTCTACGATCCTGCCTTCAGCGTCCACCCCTTCATCAGGGATGATGCCGCACCAGTTTAGGGCTTCGATGATATACTGTTCGGCTCCCGGGACAAATCTCTGCGAATCCGTGTCTTCGATCCTGATGACAAAGTCTCCTCCGTGCTGTCTGGCATAGAGGTAATTGTACAGCGCTGTCCTTACTCCTCCCATGTGGAGCGGCCCTGTCGGTGACGGGGCAAACCTTACTCTTGTTCGTCTTTCCATGATATATTGACGTCTGTCCGACGAATTAAATTAACCGCCGCAAAAATAATAAAAACAGACGGAATTCCACCTATTCTCATGAACGGAATGAGGACTGTTTCTGTTCCGTTGCCGACGGGAGACGGCGTCGTATGGCAGGGACACGTTCGAGTTCCGCGATATTGTCTCCCGGCCGGACTGCGAGCAAGGGCCTGTCTTCTTCGGTGAAATGGAATTTCCTTACATTGTATACGGTACTCGGTCCTATCTTTATGCTTGCCTGCGTGTCAGGCAGTTCGATCTCTCCTCCTCCGCTGTAGGAATCTTTCCTGTATTCGAAATCGGGGGCTATTATTATGATATTCCCGAGGTTGGCAGGAATCATGCTCTCAAGAGTGCTCATTTTGAAGCCGGTGGCAATTACGGTTATATTGATCCTGTCCCCGAAGTCATCATCATAGTTGTACACGATGCCCCTTTTGAATCGGTTGGCGTTGCCGGTATATTTGCTTATGAGGTCATCGATGTTGCTGAGTTCCTTTGTCAGCAGTCCCTGGTCGTTGTAGCCTGCGGTGATGTTTATCAGTGTATTCTTGGCGGTAGTCAGGTCGGAATCGTTCAGGAGAGGCGACTCCAGAGCCTGGTGTATTGCGTCTTCTATCCGGTTGGGACCGGTCCCCGTACCGACCCCGAGCAGGGCCATCCCGCTGTCGTGCATCACGGCCTTGACATCTTCGAAGTCCACATTGACGAATCCTTTGCTCTGGATGATATCCACGACTCCGCGTACTGCCGTTGCGAGCACCTGGTCGGCTTTCGGAAAGGCTTCCTGGATGAGCAGGTCCCCGTAATAGCTGTAGAGCTTTTCGTTGTTGATTATCAGCAGACTGTCGACATTGTTCTCTAATTCGCGTATGCCGTCCACGGCCTTGGACATGGATTCGTTGCCTTCGTTCTTGAATGGGAGCGTGACGACCGCCACGGTAAGTATGCCTTTTTTCTTGGCCATGGAAGCGATGACAGGAGCGGCTCCGGTACCCGTACCCCCTCCCATGCCGGCTGTGATGAACAGCATTTCCGTCTCCGGAGTGAATACTTTCTTCTCGATTTCGGCCTCGGCTTCGATTGCGGCATTCCGTCCCTTGACAGGGTTGGTGCCGGCTCCGCGTCCTGCCCCGAGCTGTATCTTTATCGGAACATTGCTGTTGGTAAGGGACTGTCTGTCCGTGTTGCATACTATGAATGTGCAGCCTTCGATATGCTGGTTGTACATGTAGGTGACTGCATTGCATCCTCCGCCTCCCACGCCTATCACCTTTATTATGGAATCTGTCGGAACCCAGTCGGTAGGGGTTACCATGTCGTTGTAGCTGTCTCCCATAGTCTATACTCCTTCGTTGCTGATTTCATTGTAAGTGTCGTTGATGGTATCGAACAGGTTCCCGATCTGTTTCTTGACCCATCTGATGCCGTGATTGCCCTTTGTCCCCTTGCCCGTTCTCTTCGTCCCTTTCGGACCGTTGTCCGTATCCGGCGTGTCTTCCGGATAGCCGAACAGGTTGCCTCTGCCTTCATCGTCGAGACCCGGTCCTGCCGTACCGCTGCCGCCGGCCGGGCTGTCCGTCTCCTCTCCGTCTTCCTGATCTGCTTCTGCCGCTCCTGAGATGCCGCACGGTATCAGGCAGTTGATGTTTTCGGACTTGGCCATCATTATCATGCCGACAGAGGCAGCCGCCCCGGGGTCATAGACGGCTTCTGCGGATTCATCGGCGGTACTGAACGTGTGTTTCGGATATCCGGTACGCACATTGTATCCCGATACGTCCTTGATGAAATTGCCGATATTCAGCATGTTGGCTCCTCCTCCCGTAATCACCACCCCGCTCCTGAGACTGTCTGCGAATCCGCTTTCCTGTATTTCATACATCACAGCGTCCACAATCTCCCGGACACGGGCCGTGATTATTTCCGACAGGTATTTTACGGAAATCTGCTTGACCGGTACGGCCGTATCGCTGTTGATCTGGAGGGTCTTTTCGCTGAGGTTCTGCAGTTTTTCGGGCATGCACGCACCGTACGCCAGCTTGATGTTTTCCGCAAGACGTTCCGGAATGTAGCATTCGGTCTTGATGTCGGAAGTTATGGAGCGTCCTCCGAACGGTATGGTAGCATAGTGGCGCATTATGCTGCCGTAATAGATGGATACGGAAGTCACTCCTGCCCCGAGATCGATGAGAGCCACGCCGTTCTCCGTTTCCGAGTCGTACAGGACTGCCTTGGCGATGGCGTCCGGAGTGAAATATTCGCGGCTTATGCATATCCCGTCGGCATTGTGGAATGCGAGACGGAGATCCTTGACGTATTTTCTCTGTCCTACGAATACCTTGAAATAGCTGTCGAGTTTGTCCGTCGCCATACCTATGACATCGTGTTCGACTATCTGGAAGTCCACTCCGTCCGAGAATGACTGTGCGACTGCCCCGAAAAGCATGTCCCTGTCTTCATTCTCAAGCGGATAGGTCTCGATGGCCATATCCTTGATGTTGCCGATTTCCTCGGAGGTGATACAGACGCCGGGATCCCTTGTGACGGACATGGTGGCGATTTCCTGTCTGACTTCATATTTAGGCAGTCCGACAATCACCTGGGTTATTTTTATCCCGAGTTCCTCCTCCGCTTCCCGGACAGCGGTGCGGATTGCTTCCGATGCTCTTCCCGGGATGTAGACACGGCTGAATTTGATGCCGTTCGACGGTGTCTCCCTGTAATATACTATCTGTACATTGTCACCGTCGACTTTAGCTACAGTCAGGGCAATCTTCGAGGTCCCTATGTCGATTGCCACAAGATGTCTTTCTTCCATATAGTGAACGATTTTGAATTCGTGCCTAACGGCAGATTATCTGTCCGTCGTATTTGACATTTACTGTGGAATAGTGGCCGTCTTCCTTGGACGGGCGTATTGCAGTATAGTATTTCCCCATTCTCATGAACTTGTCCTCGAAACTTTCCGGCCCTCCGAAGATGAAACGTTCCTTCCCTTCTCTCGGAACCATTATCAGGTCTCCGTTTTCCCTGACATATATCTGGACGATATTCTCTCCCCATATCCTGCTCCTGTCCATATAGTCTGTCATACTGAGTATCTTCCGGAGCCAAAGCTCCGACTCTTCGTCCGGAGCCGGTCCCTTGTATCCCGGTTTTATCCGTACCGGTATGTGGCCGTTGACTATGGGCACATGCGAGGTGTAGTTTTCCCGGAGAGGAAAGATATAGCCGTCCCTGTCTGCATAGAAGCCTCCGGATGTCCCCTCGAATCTTATGACCGGCTGTCTCTGTGTGATGTCTATGTTCAGCATCCCGTCAGGGGTGATGTATGCCTCGCTTTTCAGTACAGCACTCCTGTTGTCCAGGAATTTTTCTATCCGTGACAGTTCTATGCTGCCGACAGGTTTCCCCGTGCAGGAACCGAATTCTCGGCCGATATATTCCGATATTTCGGATTCGGACACGAAACGGCATTCGGTGCTGTCGGTTATCGAGATCCTGATCCCGCTGCACACGGCTTTCTCATGTTTTCCGGCACTTATGCCGAGACATGTCGCGAGGCAGATGAGCAGGATACAGACAAATGCTGCCGCAAGGATGTTTTTCAGTTTCCGTATCATTTCTGTGCGAGGCGTTTTTCAAGCATGGCGGTTATCGGTCCGGTAAACCTGTCGATGTCTCCGGCACCGAATGTCACGAGGATGTCGACAGGTTCCTTTTCAAGTAATGTCATCAGTCCTGTTTTTGGAATCATCACTTTGTCCGGGCATGTAACCCTGTCGAATATGATTTCGGAAGTCACTCCGGGTATCGGTTCTTCACGTGCAGGGTAGATGTCGAGAAGTATCAGCCTGTCGACTGCGCTCAGAGCCGAAGCGAACCCGTCCGCGAAGTCCCTTGTCCTTGTGTACAGGTGCGGCTGGAATACTGCGGTGAGTTTCCTGCCCGGGAACATCTCGCGGATAGAGCTGACGGCCGATTCCAGTTCTTTCGGGTGGTGGGCATAGTCGTCTATGTAGGAGCAGTCCGGGGTGTTGAGGTGTATGTCGAATCTCCTTTTTACTCCTGAGAATGTCGCTATGGCGTTCCGGATGTCATCAGGCCGGATGCCGTATGTCAGGGCTATGGCGGCCGCGGCTATGCTGTTCTCCACATTGACCCATCCCGGTACTCCGCAGCGGCAGTCATGGATTACTCCGTCGGGCCAGTTGAGGTCGAATGTGAAATAGCCGCAGTCGTCGCATCGGATGTTCCCTGCGTAGAAGTCGGCTCTGGCGTCATCATAGGAATATCTCATGACCCGGGCTTTGGTGTCGGACGATGTTATGTCGAGCCCGAGTCTGGTTATTACCGTCCCTGTCGTCTGTGACGCGAATTCCCGGAATGCTTCCCGTACATGGTCGAGGTCGGAATATATGTCGAGATGATC
The DNA here is from genome assembly GCA_944322585.1 of uncultured Bacteroidales bacterium. Classification (GTDB taxonomy): domain Bacteria; phylum Bacteroidota; class Bacteroidia; order Bacteroidales; family UBA932; genus Cryptobacteroides. Next base: position 45,124 of record CALUPB010000018.1, read on the forward strand.
GGCATCCATGGAGGTAATGACGGCAATTTCGGGGTGGAGCTGCAGGAAAGACCTGTCGAACTCGTCCGCTTCGGCGACGATTGTCGGGGTATGGCTCATCAGCAGGTTGGTGCCGTAATTCTTGGATATGCCTCCGAGAAAGGCCGTGCATCCTTCGCCGCAGGAGGTAAGTATATGGGCAAGCAGAGTGCTCGTGGTGGTCTTGCCGTGTGTACCAGCGACGGCGAGACATCGCTGTCCGCGGGAAATTTCCCCGAGCATCGCCGATCTCTTTATCACCCTGTATCCATGTTCCCGGACGTAGACCAGTTCCTTCATGTCGGAAGGTATCGCAGGAGTGTAGATTACAAGTGTGGTCGCGCTATCCCCGGGAATGAGGCCGGTATTGTCCTCATAATGGACGGAGATGCCTTCCTCCTCCAGTGCGCGGGTCAGGTCGGAGGGCGTCCTGTCGTATCCCGAGACCCTGTAGCCCTTGAAGTTGTAATATCTGGCTATGGCGCTCATGCCTATGCCGCCGATACCTATAAAATATATGTCCGTATAATCCATAAAAAACAGTTTGTCGGTCAACCTAACAGTTTATAAATGTTGTCCACTATGGCTCCGGCCGCATCTGTCATAGCGAGCGGAGCGATGTTCTTTTCGAGGGAGGCGATCCTGTCCGGACTGTGCACGAGGCTGCATGCCGTCTTCATGAGCTTCTCCGGCGCTTCGGCATCCGTTACCATCAGCGCCGCTCCTTTCCCGACAAGTGCCATGGCATTGTGTGTCTGGTGGTCTTCGGTGACATTCGGCGACGGGACGAAGATGACCGCCTTGTGTGCGGCGCAAAGTTCCGACACGGAACTGGCCCCGGACCGTGACACTACTACGTCTGCTGCCGCATACGCCAGATCCATCCTCGCTATGAAACTGTAATGCCTGATTTCTGGCTTCCGACACCTGTCGTGCCCTTCCATGAATTTGTCGGTTTCTGCCTTGTAGTATTTCCCGCACTGCCAGATTATCTCCACATCCTCTCCGCCCGGGCATCCCGCCTCTATCCATCCCATGACCGACCTGTTGAGTGTCCTGCTGCCGAGGCTTCCTCCGACGATGAAGATGTGCCTCTTCTGCGGGTCGAGACCGTAGAATTCCATCGCTGCCCGTCTCATGCCGTCATCTGCCGGTACGATGTCCTTGCGGATAGGGTTCCCTGTAAGGACTATCCTGTCTGCCGGGAAGAATCTTTCCATGCCGTCATATGCCGTGCAGATGCATCCTGCGCGTTTCCCGAGTATCCTGTTGGCAAGCCCGGCGAAACTGTTCTGTTCCTGGATAAGTGTCGGAATGCCACGCCTCGACGCCGCCCACAGCAGGGGAGCACTGGCATATCCGCCCACGCCTATGGCTATGTCGGGCCGGAAACTTCCGAGCACTTTCCCTGCCATCCTCACGCTTTTCAGTACCTTGAACGGAAGGGCAAGGTTTGAGATGGACAGACTGCGCCTGAGACCCGCAACCGGCAGGCCGATGATCCTGTATCCCGCTGCCGGCACTTTCTCCATTTCCATCCTGCCTTCCGCACCGACAAAGAGAATCTCGTTGTCGGGATTGGCCTCCCGCAGTTTCTCCGCTATCGAGAGGGCCGGGAAGATGTGGCCTCCCGTACCGCCTCCGCTTATTATCGCCTTTATTTTTCTATATTCCATAGCAGTATTCTTGATTCTTTTCCGCAATTGTGTTTCTGCCGGCAGCAGGGTGGAATGGCCCGGACGGCGTGGCCGCCCGTGGCCTCTTGTCAGTTGCTTTCAAATGCATCGAGATCGTCCAACCCGTCCTTGACATCATCGTCACTCGGTACGATAAGCGGCTCTGCTTCCTGCACGGCCTTGTCGACTTTCTTCTTGGCCATCTTGCTTATGGACAGCAATATTCCGAAAGCTACGCTGAAAGCGAGGAAGGAACTGTTGCCATGGCTTATCATCGGGAGCGTCTGCCCGGTCAGCGGCCATAGTCCGACATTGATGAACATGTGCATCATCGCCTGGGTGCTTATCAGCAGGGTCAGGCCTGCCACAGCTGTCCTCGCAAACTCATTGTCGCAGTATCTCACTATTATCGAACCTCTCGCCAGCAGGCTTACGTACAGGATTATCAGAGGTATGGCCCCGAACAGGAGACCGTATTCCTCTATGATGAAACTGAACATGAAGTCGCTGAATATCAGGGCTACCGTATATTTCTGCGTGCTTTTGCCCGGTCCCTTGCCGAAGAGGCCGCCCTCTTTGATGGCTATCTTGGCCCCTTCCGGCTGCCGGATTTCGTCCAGATGCTCCTGCCACTCCTTTGTACCCGGCTGGAACTCCTCCACACTGCCCGGACATAAGAATCTGGCAATCCTTTCCTCCACTGTCGCCCAGCGCGAGAACTGGGCCTTGTCACCGGCCTCTTTGCCGCCTGTGGCCTTGAACAGCCCGTAACTGCATGCCACGGCGAGCAATGCTACTCCGATGAGTTTGGCGATGTCCTTTCCCGGCACGCCTCCGATCAGGACAGTCAGTATAAGGATACCTCCTATGAACATCGCGCTGGAGAAGCCTCCGGCAAGTATGCAGACTGTCACGAAGACAATAGGGAAATGTATGTAAATGAGCCGCTGCCAGCCTGCCCGGGACAGGAAAGAGAGCCATCCGATTTTTGCAGACAATATGTTGGCTATCCAGAATGAACCTGTCCTGTAGGCATGTATGGCCCAGGAAAGGTACACGACCATTGCCACCTTTACGACTTCATAGACGTTGAGCTGGAAACCGGCAATCTCGATCACTCTCTTGGCTCCGTTGATTTCCTTTCCGATGAAGAACAGTAGGACCAGAAGGACAGCCGACACTATGAAGCCGAGCTGCGACAGCCATCTGATCCAGCCTATCCTCATGAATGCGTAGCAGAAAATGATGATTCCTACGCCGATGCCTACCACCACCATCTGCTCCATGAAGATGTCTATCCTGCTGACATCCTTGCTGGCAAGCTGGGAAGTGGATGAGAATATGGTGACTATGGAATACAGGATGAGCAGGATGACAATCATCCATATCACCTTGTCACCCTGGATCCTGTCAATCCAGTTCCATATCCCTGTCTGTCTGCCTGTCTTCTCCTGTGCCATTGTAGTCTGTCTTTTCCGTTCGTCGGTTTTGCTTTCTGGAGTTGCGGTTTCTCCTGGATTCTTGATCCCCGTCCGCACCGCGGCTGGTCAGAGATTCCTTACCGCCTTCTTGAATTTCCTGCCCCTGTCCTCATAGTTCCTGAACAGGTCGAAACTTGCGCAGCACGGGGACAGCAGGACTACGTCCCCTGCCTCCGCTATCCTGCTGGCGAGCTTCACCGCATCCTCGGCTGAAGTCACATCGTGTATCTCCGGAACGACTCCGGTGAATGATTCATGGAATTTCCTGTTGTCCAATCCCATGCATATCATTGCCTTCACCTTCTGTCTTGCAAGGTCGAGGAGCACGGAATAGTCGTTGCCCTTGTCAGTGCCTCCGACTATCCACACTACGGGCCTGTCCTGGCATTCGAGGGCATACCATGCGGCATCTACGTTGGTGGCCTTGGAGTCGTTGATATAGAGGACATCCCGGATGCTCATCACTTTCTCCAGTCTGTGTTCGACGGCCTGGAACGAGGCGAGGCTCCTGCGTATGTTCTCGTTGTCTATGTTCATGACCTTGCCGGCAATGGCGGCCGCCATGGAGTTGTAGACATTGTGTATCCCTCCGAGAGCCAGCTCTTTCAGATACATGTCGCATTCGTCGTCCCCGACCCTTACGACCATTTTGTCTCCGCGCAGGAAGGCTCCCTCCTTCACTTCCTTCTTCTGGGAGAAAGGCAGCATTTTCGCCTTGATGACAATCCGGTCAAGATGCCTGATGGTGATTTCGTCATCGGAGCAGAATATGAAACAGTCGTCGGGATCCATGTTCTGCGTAATCCGGAACTTGGCCATGGCATATTTCTCGATGCTGTGGTCGTATCTGTCCAGATGGTCGGGAGTTATGTTGGTTATGACGGCTATGTCCGCCTTGAAGTCGTACATGTTGTCCAGCTGGAAACTGCTTATCTCCAGCACGTAGATGTCGTAATGTTCTGTAGCTACCTGGAGGGCGTAGCTCTTGCCTATGTTCCCTCCGAGTCCCACGTTCAGTCCCGCCTGTTTGAGCAGGTAGTATATCAGGGACGTGGTGGTGGTCTTGCCGTTGCTGCCTGTTATGCAGATTTTCCTTGCGGTGTCGTATCTTCCGGCAAACTCTATCTCCGAAATGATATGTATGCCTGCATCGGCGATCTTTTTCACGATGGGGGCCGTCAGAGGGATGCCCGGACTCTTTATCACTTCGTCGGCGTTGAGGATCTTCTCCTCAGTGTGCTGCCCGCTCTCGTAGGGGATTTCCCATTTTTCGAGCATTGCAGCATATTCCGGTGCTATTTCACCCTTGTCGGAAAGGAATACGTCGAAGCCTTTCACTTTGGCGAGTACGGCGGCTCCCGTGCCGCTTTCGCCTCCACCCAATATGACTATACGTGACATTTTTAACGGATTTTAAGCATTGCTATGGTGAGAACGGCGAGGATGATGCCGATGATCCAGAACCTGACCACGATCTTGGCTTCCGGAAGGGCCCTTTTCGGTACCGATATCATGGCCGGGATGCCTTCCTTCTGGAAATGGTGGTGCAGGGGGGTCATCTTGAATATCCTGCGTCCTGTCCCGTATTTTCTTTTCGTATATTTGAAATAAAATCTCTGCATAAGCACGGAAAGGCTCTCTACGAAGAATACCCCGCAGAGTATCGGAAGCAGCAGCTCCTTGCGGATAAGGATTGCGCATACTCCGATGATGCCTCCTATGGCAAGCGAACCGGTGTCTCCCATGAAGACCTGTGCCGGGAAGGAATTGTACCACAGGAAGCCTATGAGCGCTCCCACGAATGCGGCCATGAAGACGGCGATCTCTCCTGTCCCGGGGATATACATTATGTTGAGGTAGTCGGAGTTTATGATGTTACCGGAGAGCCAGGCGAATATCCCGAGGACGACTCCGGCTATGGCCGACGTCCCGGTGGCGAGGCCGTCCATCCCGTCGGTGAGGTTCGTCCCGTTGGAGCAGGCAGTGATCACGAGCACTATCATCACCACGTAGATTGCCCATTTGCAGTACCATCCGAATGTCCCTTTGAAAGGGGAGAGCCATTTGTAGTCGAATTCGTGGTTCTTTACGAACGGGATTGTGGTCTTGGTGCTTTTGACTACATCCATGTCGACGGTGTCCCCGGCCCTGCTCCCGCCTGTCATGTTCCCGTGTCCCGGGGCAGCGGTATACTGTCCGGCAGCAGTCCTGCTTTCCTCCTGTACGGTCGGAGCAGCGTTCCCTGCCGCCGCGCCTCTGTCGGATTCATTGTCTGTTCCCTGGACTATGGACCCTGCCGGGACTTTTTCCCTCACGACTATGTCTCCGTTGAAGCATACCGTAATGCCTATGGCCAGTCCGAGCAGGATCTGCCCTATGAGTTTGCTCTTTTCGCTGAGGCCTTCCTTGTTGCGCCGGAACACCTTTATATAATCGTCCGCAAATCCGAGTCCTCCGAGCCACAGTGTGGAGATAATCAGGAGAATGATGTAGATATTGGTAAGGTCGGCGAAGAGCAGGACTCCGCAGAGTATTGAGATTATGATTATGACTCCTCCCATGGTCGGGGTGCCTTTCTTCTGGAGCTGTCCTTCCAGTCCGAGATCCCTGATGTCTTCCCCGATCTGCCTTCTTTGAAGCCACCTGATTATCCTCTTGCCTGCGAACACCGCCACCAGCATGGCTGTAATGCTGGCGAATATTGCCCTGAAGGACAGGTAGGTCAATAAGCCCTGTCCCGGGATATCATATTCTTTAAGACTCTGGAATAGATGGTATATCATTTTGTTGTCGTTTTCCCGTAATTTCAGTTTTTCCTCCCGTTCCCGGATATGCCTGCATTTTGCATCCGTTCCATTTCACCGAATATTCCGGTGACAATTTCCTTCTCGTCGAAACGGCGTTTCTCCGTGCCGATTATCTGGTAGGTTTCGTGTCCCTTTCCTGCGAGAAGTATGGTGGAACCCTCGGGTGCGGTCATTATGGCCGTGCGTATCGCCTGCTCCCTGTCTTCTATGAAAAGACTTCTGGCACGTCCGGCCGGAGTCATTCCGGAGCGGATGTCGTCCATTATGTCCGATGTCCTTTCCGTGCGGCTGTTGTCGGACGTGACAATGATCCGGTCAGCCATCTTTTCGGCAATCTGTCCCATTTCAGGCCGTTTGCTCCTGTCCCTGTCCCCTCCGCATCCGAACAGGCATATCAGAGTGCGGGAGGGAGCGACGTCCCTCAGTGTCTTCAGGACATTTTCGAGGGCGTCGGGTGTGTGGGCATAGTCGATGATTACGGACAGTCCGTGCGGCCCGCGCAGGTTTTCGAGCCTGCCGGGTGCGGGCTGGAGCCGGCTCAAGGCTATGAGGGCTTCCTGAGGCTCTGTCCCCAAGGCGACTGCCGTGGAGTATATTGCAAGTATGTTGTATGCATTGTGCATCCCTATGAGCCCTGTCCAGGTCTCATGTCCGTCTATCTTCAGCTGCATTCCGTCGAAACTCTCTTCCATTACCCTGCATGTGTGGTCCGCAATGCTCCTGCAGGAGTATGTGATGACCTGCGCCTTGGTGTTCTGGACCATGACCATCCCGTTCCTGTCGTCAATGTTGGTGATGGCGAATGCCGTTTTGGGAAGGTTGTCGAAAAAGAGTTTCTTGCACCTGAGGTATTCGGCGAATGTCCTGTGGTAGTCGAGGTGGTCGTGTGTCAGGTTGGAGAATATCGCGGCCTTGAATTCGAGCCCGGCGACCCTGTCCTGGTCAAGACCTATCGAACTTACTTCCATGAAACAGTAACCGCATCCCGAACCGACCATCTGTGCGAGCAGGGAATTGATAGTGACGGGGTCGGAGGTCGTGTTGGCGGCTTCATAACGGCGGTCCCCCACATAGTTGGCAATGGTGGAAAGCAGTCCGCAGCTGTATCCGAGGGAAGTGAACATCCTGTAAAGGAGGGTGACTGTCGTGGTCTTTCCGTTCGTTCCGGTTATCCCGACGAGGGTCAGCTTTCTGGAAGGGTTGTCGTAGAAGTTGGCTGCGGCTATGGCCAGGGCGTATCTGGATGATTTTACCTGTATGAAGACCGGGCTGTCTCCGCTTGCGGTTCCTGTCCGGATGGAGGCATCCTGACCGGATTTTCCGCTGCCGGCGTCTGCCGGACGGATGTCCGGAACATATTGCGCGGCCATGGTTGCGTCCTCATATATGACCGCTGCGGCTCCCGCCTCCACCGCTTTTCCTATATACCGGTGTCCGTCAGCGGCGAACCCTTTGACAGCGATGAAGAGCGAGCCTGGAGTCACCTTGCGGGAATCGGCGGTGACGGAACTGATTTCAATATCGGTCCTGCCTTGTACGGCCTCCATGCCGCATCCTGATATTATGCTTCCGAGTATCATGTCATTTCAATGTTATGTGTACGGCTGTGCCTTTCCCGGCCTTTGTCCCCGGTGCCGGAACCTGTCGGGATACATGCCCGATGCCTTCGAAGCGGCAGACATATCCACAGCTCTCTATGGTGTAGACGGCATCCTTGAGTCCCATCCCGCGCACGTCCGGGATTTCGTCTATCCCGTAGTCGGAAGCGTCGGTGCCATGGACAGTCATTTCGGGCATGTTCCCGTTGTCCTTCATGTCTTCTCCCCAGATGCCGTCTCCGAGGGCATATATCTCGTCTACGATTCTCTTGAATGCCGGAACTCCGAAAGAGCCGTACAGGTTGTGTCTTCCGAGCTTGGAATACATGACCACTATGGCCGTGTACTGCGGGTCATCGGCCGGGAAGAAGCCTACGAAAGTGGCCTGGTGCTGGCGGTTCCCTGCCGGATCCTTGTAGACGACTTTCATTTTCCCGTTGATTTCGGCCGGAAACGGTATCTGGGCTGTTCCGGTCTTGCCGGCGACCTGGCAGCTGGCGTCCCGCAGCCCGCTTCCGGTCCCTTCCCGGACAACGGCCTTCAAGGCCCTGAGCAGTGTGTCGGCGGTAGCTTTGGAACATATCGCTCCGTTGAGGATGGTCGGACCGAATTTTTCCCTGACCGAACCTTCCTGCTCGAACGCTTCCACGAGATAAGGCTTCATCATCTTGCCCTTGTTCGCCACTGCGTTGTAGAATGTGATTATGTGCAGCGGCGTCTCGTTGACAGTGTAGCCTATCGCTATGGACGGCAGTGCCGTCCCGCTCCATGCAGGCTGGTCTGGCGTTACGACGGTAGGCTTTGCAAGGCCGATGAGATCGAAATCGAATGCTTCCGTGAACTTGTATTCAGACAGCTTGTCGGTGAACCTTTTCGGATTGTCCTCATAGTATTCGCATGCCAGCTGGCGGAATACGTTGTTCGAGGATATCTTGAAGCCGTCTATTATGCTGATTCTGTCCTGACCTTTCCTGGCCTGCAGGTATTCGTCCTTGAATGTGACGGTCTTCTTTCCGGCCTGGTATTTCCAGAAACCGCCGTATGTCGGGACGGTAGTGTCGAGGGTCTTCACCTTGCCGTCCTCGAGTAGCGTCATGAGAGTGGCGAGCTTGAATACGGAACCCGGATCCCCGCTCCGGCCTATGGCATAGTTGTAGGTTTCGCCGAGGTGGCCGTCCCCGTCGCGTTTGAGGTTGACCATTGCCCGGATTGCCCCGGTCTTTACATCCATCACTATGGCGCAGCCGCCCTCTATGATTTCGTTGTCCGTTATCCTGTCTCTGAGTGCCCTGTCGACTATATCCTGGATGTCGATGTCGATTGTCGTCCGGATGTCGTAGCCGTCGCGCACCTTTACCATGGTGCTGTCATAGTCCCTTATCCACCCGCGGGCATCGCTTTTCTGAAGCCATTCTTCGCCGGCTGTCCCGTGGAGGGCGTAGTTGTATTTGCCTTCTATTCCTATGAACGTGTTCCTGTCGCTGTTGTTGCGGACGCTTCCTATGGTCCTGAGGGCGAGTGTGCCGTACGGGTATTCCCTTGTGTCGATTTTTTCCACTATCATTCCTCCGCGGTAGCTGCTCTCGTTGAACAGAGGCAGTTCCTTCAGTTCCTGGAGGGTGGCGTGGTCGACCGGATGGCCTATCCTGACATATTGCCTGCCGTTCGCCCTTCCGCTGGCTATCAGCCTGTAGTACTGGGAGGCGTTCATGTCTCCGTATATCCTTGCCAGGCCTTCGGACAGCTGTCGGGCCTTGTCCAGCCATTTCCTGTTGTTCTCCTCGCCTTCCTTTCCGTCGTCGGCGAATTCCTGTTTGCGCACCGTGCAGTCCATGTATATCTGGTACATGGGAACCGAGACGGCGAGAAGCCTGCCGTCCTTTGCGAGGATCGAACCTCTTTCCGGTTCTATGACATGTTTTATCGATTTCGGGGTGAATGCGTTTTCATAGGCAGGGTCGGGCCTGTAGAAAAGCTGGATGCCGACAATCCTTATCACCAGAATGATTGACGCTACAAGGAATACGAAGTGGATGAGCATCATGATGATGCCCACCCTGTCCCGTTTTCTGGAGGTGTTCTCCGTCTGTATCCCAGTCCTTTTCGCTTCAGTCATTACCGTACATTCTTACTATTGTTGTCAGTTATACCCGTTGTACCTGTTTCTCCATTCTATGCCTTCTGCCGTTCGTAATGCCTCATTGTATCTGCTTTATCGTCCGTTCATTCTGCCTGTTGCTGTCATCCGTTATGTCTTTCGTATCTGCTTTGCTGTCCGTTCCCGTAGGGCGTATCTATTTTATGTGGGTTGCCGGCTTTTCTGGAAGCCCTGTCTTCGAGCCGCTGTCCTTCAGCATCTTCTCTATTGTGCTTATTCTGTCGAACCCTGCCAGCTCGCCCGTTTTCTGGGCGTGGTAAATCCTGAGGTCTTCGAGTACGGCGCTGTTCCTTTCCACTCTCGTAAGTGTCTGCTCGATCTTGAGACTTATGTATATGGTAAACCATACGACAACGAAAAGGTATATGATGTGCATGAAGATCTTGTCGATTTTCAGGCTCAGCAGCAGTTCCCCGCGCATTGTCGCCTTCAGTATGTTCACTATTGTCCTGCCTGTCTTCATATCTTTTCCGCTATCCTGAGTTTTGCGCTTCTTGCCCTTGTGTTGGAGGATATTTCCTCCTCCGACGGTACTGTGGGCTTGCGGTTCACCGGACGCATCGCCGCCCCTGTATTGCCGTAGATGTCTTTTGTCACTGTCCCGTCAGTATGTCCTGTGCGTATGAAATTCTTGACCATCCTGTCTTCGAGGGAATGGTATGTGATGACTGCCAGCCGGCCTCCTTTGCGGAGGGATTTCCCGGCTCCGTACAGGAACTTTTCGAGCGAAGCCATTTCCTGGTTGACTTCTATCCTCAGTGCCTGGAATATCTTTGCCAGTACCTTGTGCTCCGCGTATTTCGGGAGAATGCCGCTGACTGCACGGCAGAGGTCTCCGGTGGTGGCTATTGCCGCCGACTGCCGTGCCCTGCAGATCAGCGAGGCCGTCTTGCGGCTGTTGTCCACTTCTCCGTAGAGCTTGAGAATCCTTTCGATATCTTCTTCCGGATAGGTGTTCGCTATGTCTGCTGCGGTGAGCTTCGCCCGGCTGTCCATCCTCATGTCTAACGGGGCGTCGAATCTGAATGAAAAGCCGCGTTCCGGGGTGTCGAACTGGTGCGACGATACACCGAGGTCGGCGATGATGCCGTCGAGTCCTCCTGACGGGATGCCGTCCGTATTTCCGTAGATATTGTCCGGGATACTTCGTGTATCTGGCATTCCGAGGTCTGTTCCAGCTGTCGGATGCGTACCGTCAGTGCTGCTGCATGTGTCATTTCCAGGTTCCCGGATATTTTTCCGGCTGAAATATTCCACATAGTTGTGGATAAACCGGAAATTGCTTCTGATAAGGGTGAGCCTCCTGTCTTCAGGGGCATTGCCGATGGCATCGGCGTCCCTGTCGAATGCGATTACCCTGCCTGACGGGGCAAGCCTTGACAATATTGCCGCCGTATGGCCGCCTCCTCCGAAAGTGGCGTCTGCATATACGCCGCAGGGATCTGAAATCAGAGCGGAAATGCTTTCTTCGAGCAGTACAGGTATATGATAACCGGACATTTCATCTACCTCCTATCCCTGTATTGTTCCCGCGAGGGAGATGAATTCTTCGTCCGAAAGGCCGCCGGCATCGAAATTCTCCTTGGCCCAGATCTCTATCTTGTGGTCGCTCCCGCAGAAAACGACTTCCTTTCCTGCCCCTATTGCGTCAAGGAGCTTCCTCGGGATGCCGATCCTTCCCAATTTGCCGTCCGGTTCCACAAGCGCCCTGTCCCTCATGTACTCTCTCCAGAATCTGGCGTGGTCCCTGTTGAAGAAATTCAGCTTCCCTTTCAGTTCTTCGGATTCCCTTGTCCATTCTTCATAGGTGTACATGTCAAGACATTTTTCGTAGATGTCTTTCTTGATGACAAGCCGCATGTCCTGACTGCCGTCAATGGACATGGCACTCTTGAAGGCAGAGGGCAGCACGAGCCGTCCCTTGTCATCGATTTTAGCTGTATATTCACCTATAAATTTGATCATCAAACTCTTACGGTCAGGGGACAGTTATCCCTGCCACCGATTTCCGCAAAAGTAAGAATAATTTTCCACTTTATTCCAATATTTTCCAAAATTTTCCCACATTGTTTTCAACCGTTGCTTCCCGCCTCGCGTCCCTCCCTGTCTGCACCCGTTCTCACTCCGCAATGCTCCGTTCCTCACAGACATCTGATTTTCACAAAGAATACCCGCATGATTGAAAATTGCCATTATGGCATATCCCAAAATACATTAACTTTGCATTCATTCACTAAACCGCTGCTTTTGCAGACATAGTCATGGATTGGAAAGAAGAAGCCG
>CALUPB010000019.1 GCA_944322585.1 uncultured Bacteroidales bacterium
ATATGTGCGTGCATGTCGTACCGGTCGGCTCCCTTCCTCTCAAAATGGATCTTCCCGTAATACTCGATATCCTCTTAAAATAATTTCCACACTAAAGTAACTCCGGCGTTAATCGGGCCAATCCAGTGCTTCGTCCCGTTGCCGCTGCGCACCCGCACTCCGTCTATCACATCGTATCTCTCCGTATCGGCGTTCAGGTAGCCTAATCCGAGGGTAAAATCAAGTGCCAGTGCCTTGTTTAGCTGTAGCTGGTAGCCTCCGGTGATACCGCCGCCTAAGAGGTCGCCCTGACGGCCGGTGCCTGAAAACTTGTAGTTGAACTGTCCGGCCTTGAACATCGCGCCCACATACCAGGTTTTCTCCTCACCCGGATACCACCGTACCTCCGGAGCCACTGCCCACAGGGCGTAGCGGCGGTCTGCATTGTTCCAACTCCACGAGGTCCATGAGCCGTTCACCATGATACCCCATGACGGGCTGATGCGCCACTCGATGCCGAGGTCGGGCGTGAGTGTGGCCCAGCGCAGCAGTCGGTGTTATCTTGCACGGGAGATATCCTGTCATAATATCCCCAATCCAGCCCGTAGCACTTTGCAAGCCATGGCAGGTCGAAAGCTGCTGTCCGATGGTTTGTGACAGTTGTGTCAGCAGTGTGCTGTTCTTGAGCGCCAGCAGGTATCAGACAAAGTGACATCAGGACTAATGTCGTTATTTTCAGTTTCATCATATTATGATTGTATTTAGGAAGCTGTTGACAGTCTCTGCGTTTATCGGGCTGCTTGCGACAATCCCTGCAATTCCTCCCATACAGGAGGGACAATGACAAAACACAGCATATCCGGACGGTAGATGTGCTGCCATTGCACAATGAAAACCATCCGGATTCAACGGAATTTTGCCGGGATTTTATGTCAGATAAAGATAAAAATGAAGTCAGACAGCCGGTACGGACAAATTTACCCCCCCCTGAACGGAAGCAGAAGTCATTTCCGGACAACAAGACCGGTTTTTCTGTCAGAAATCCTGTCATTGACTTAAAGTTCTTGCATAGAATTGAATCCGGCTATAAAGATAATCATAAATCCGGAACTGCTTCTGATTATTCATCAAAATCATGCAGGAAAGATGCATGGAAAATGGCATCTCTATTTCGACCCGAGCCAGATGAAAATCATTCCAATAAGGATGAATGCAAGGTCGAGGGCCTTGGCCTTGAGATTGCGTTCCCGGAAAATCATTGCCCCGCAGAGGAAGGAAATGATGACCGAGCCCCTGCGGACAAGGGATACTACGGAAATCATTGCATCCGGCTGGTTGAGGGCGGTCAGGTATGCGAAGTCTGCGGCGGATATGAAAACGGATATGAGCGGAATGGCCCAGCTCCAGTGGAACGGGGTGGTTTCCCTGCGTTTCGGAAGCCAAAGGATCATTATGACAGTTCCCATCATCAGGAACTGGTAGAAATTGTACCATCCCTGTACGAACATCGGGCTCAGTTGCTGCATTATGAATTTGTCGTACAGCCCGCTCATCGCTCCGGTTATGGTGGCGACGGCTATGAAAAGTATCCATCTGTTGTGGGAAAAGTCCACATTCTCTTTTCTGCTGGAGCGGCTCAACAGGAACAGGGATATCATTGCAAGTACTACTCCTGCCCACTGCCATGCATTGAGCCGTTCACCGAAAAGGAGCATCGCTCCCACGAGGACAAGTATCGGTCTCGTTGCGTTTATTGGACCGACGATGGTGATGGGGAGATGTTTAAGTCCGAAGTAACCGAATATCCACGATGTCAGTACGATGCAGGACTTGAGAATGACGAGCAGATGGGCTTTCAGCAGAGGATGCGCTGCCTGCATTCCTGATGACAGCTGCTCCGCCGTTTCCTGAAATGCCCCGGATGTTCCGGGATGTCCGGCAAAAGGGCTGCTGTCGAATATGCTGCCGGCAAACCAGCCTGTGCCTGCAAGAGAATCTATGATGAACGGGGAAAATATGACGGTTGAGAACAGCGTATTGAGAAAAAGCACCGGAAGAACGGCATTGTTTTCCAGTGCAGCTTTCTTGGATGTGTCATAAAGGCCGAGCAGGGCGGCGGAAACAAATGCCAGCAGCAGCCACATACACTATTCCTTATGATGGCAATGACCACCACCGTTTCCATGGCAGCATCCTCCCTCATGTCCTTCTCCGTGGCCGTGTCCTCCGCAATGCCCTTCTCCATGACCTCCGCAGCATCCTTCCTCCTGGCTGTCGCCGTCGTGGCAATGGCCGCCGCAGCCTCCGTGGCATCCGCAATTGCTCTGCAGGTACTCGCCGTGCAGTCCTTCCTTGAGTTCTTTCTCGGTGGCATCCCTTACGGAAAGGATTTTTCCGCTGAAATTCAATGTCTTGCCTGCCATCGGAGAATTGAGGTCGATTTTTACCGATGCTTCACCGACTTCCAGTATTATTCCAGGGACAACGCCTCCGGCCTTGTTTATCAGAGGAATCGTATTTCCTTTGACCATCAGGTCTTCCCTGATTTCCCCGTTTACTTCGAAAGCGGCCTTGGGCAGGTCAATCACCTTATCAGGATCGACTTCACCGTATCCTTCGGCAGGAGTCAGAGTGAAAGAGAAACTTTCCCCCGGCTCCAGTCCCTCTACATTCTCCTCGAATTTGGCGAGGAGTGTCCTGGTTCCGTGTATATAGTCCAAAGGCCTTTCCTCCGGGCATCTGTCCACTATCTGTCCGTCCACTTCCAGTTCATATGTCAGTGCAACGGCTTTGTTCTGTCCTATTTTCATGGTCCTGTCCTTATTTCAATAATCTTTTTCTAACCCTGTTCAGTCCGGATGGAGCGGTCTTCCGCAGTCCCGCAAACGTTTCATGGGAATGTCCGCCGGACATCCGGAAATCAGAGGATTCTTGCGGGATAGGGTTCAACCGGCCCTTAACGTTTCCGCTTATCCGGAAAAGTCCACATTTGCGAAGGCAAGGGTCGGTATCTGCCACCGGGCGCCTTCGCGGGCATCGGAACCGGCCGCTACAATGGATTTCCACAGAGAGATCATGTTCCCTGTTACAAGCATTTCTTTCACGGGATGGATTATTTTCCCGTTCCTGAAGGCGAATCCTTCCACACCGTACGAGAAATTGCCCGTAGTCCTGTTGCAGTTGCCTCCGTTGAAGCCTGTCACGAGGATGCCCTCCTGCATCTCGGCTAAAACAACCTGCAAATTTAGGTTATTTTCTCCATAATTCAAATTCGCGGGCACTGCGCTGTCTTTCCGTTTCAGAAATGGTCGTATGACAGGCCTGGACGGGCTTTCCACAGTCGGTCTGATGCCCATTTTTTCTGCAGAATATGTATTGGTGAAATACATCCGCACTGTCCCTTCGCTGATGATGTCGCATTCTGTCGTGGCCACTCCCTCCGAATCGAAAAGTCTCGAACCTGTCTGTCCCGGAGTACGGGCGCAGTCGGTGACAGTCAGTTCTTCGGGAAAGACCTGCTGTCCGAGAGTCCCGTCCAGGAACGAATCTTTCTGCTGGATGGATGATGCGTTAAGCGCCTGCAGCAGGGGAGCGGCAAGCCTGCCGCTTGAGAGATTGTCGACTACCATCGTGAATTTCCCTCCCCTGTGTTTCTTCGGGCCTATCTGCCTGACAGCCCTCTCCAGAGCCTTGTCCGAACAGCCTGCTATACTGATCCTGTCCATCATGGGAGAGGCGGTCCACCAGTAGCCGCTGTATCTGTTCCCTCTCCGATCCTCTATCGTGATTTCGGACCAGAAAGAGAAGGATGTTTCGGTGTGCCGTCCCTCGAATCCCTGTGAATCGACAGTGTAGTTGTCGTCTATGGAATCCGAATATTCGCATTCTTCGGAAACGGGGATGTACCGGCTGTCTTTGCTGAGGCGGCTGAATATCGCGCCTGAAAGGGCGGCCGATATCCTGGCCTCCGGGGTTATCATTCCGTAGGTCTCATCATACAGTCCGAGTTCCTTGCCTGTGACTGCATCCGTGGCGTATCTTTCCGGGTCGGGCAGTTTTCTGAATTCGTCCGGGGTGAGCATCCTCGTCCTTTCTATGGCTTTGAGGATGAATCCCTCCATTCCCGCAGTGCCGGTGCGGTTGGTGGAGTATACTCCGTACCGCCCGTCTACAAAAAGGTTTATGGTTATCGACCTGTCCGCATTCCGGCTGACTTTGTCCACCTCTCCGTTCAGCAGCTGTATCGAGTCGAGTATGCTTTTCCCGAAACATATCCTTGCCTGCGAGGCACCATGACTGACTGCAAATTCGAGGCAGCGCCGTGTCTCCGATATTTCTTCCGGGGTTATTCCTGAAAAATTATCCATTGAAAATTTCCGTAAATTTATTGGATTAGTTGGAAACTGTTTTCAAAACAGCTTCTTATTCCCCTCCTACGATAAGGGAGCTTATCAGAACCGTCGGTATCCCTAAGGAGACAGGTACGCTCTGTTCCTTTCCGCATGTCCATGTCCCGTTGTCGATCTTCAGGTCATTCCCTACAGCTTCGATACGGGCAAGGGCTTCGGGGCCGTTTCCGATGACATTGATGTCCTTGACCGGTGCCGTGAGCCTGCCGTCCTCTATCAGAAACCCGCTTCTGACATAGAAAGTGAAATCCCCCTCTCCTATCCTGACCTGTCCGTTGGAGAATTCATCCACATAGATTCCATGGCGGACGGATGCGATGATGTCTTCCGGAGCAGCCGTCCCGTTTTCCATGTATGTAGCCCTCATGCGCGGGATGGGATTGAATCTGAACGATTCCCTCCTCCCGTTTCCTGTAGGTGCCACTCCGTACCAGGAAGCGCTTATCCTGTCATGGAGATATGACGTGAGGATACCGTCCTTTACCATATATGTCTTCTGTCCGGGCACACCTTCGTCGTCATAGTTGCATGCCCCGCGGTTGCCTGCTATGGTGCCGTCGTCAACTATGCTTATATCCGGGCTGCATATCTTCTGTCCTGTCTTTCCGGAAAATGCGGACTGGCCTTTTCTGTTGAAATCGGCTTCGAAGGCATGCCCCATGGCTTCATGCAGCAGAATCCCGGAAGCCCCGGCGCCCATCACTACGGGCATTTCACCACCTTTGGGCCTTTTTGCCTCGAACCTGGCATCTATTCCGGACACAGTCTCTTCCGCAAGCTGTTCTGCAAGTGCGTCTCCGATCATTTCCGCCCCGCATCGGTAACTCCACGACGCGGTTTTGCTTTCCCTCCTGTCTCCCATGACGAATATGGCAGAGACTGTGATGCTGCACATCGGACGGCTGTCACAGACGAGTTCCCCGTTGGAATTGAACATCATTATATGGCTCTGGCAGTCGGAAATCCTCGCTATGACTTTCTCTACCCTGCTGTCCCTTGCCCTTACCGAGTTTTCCAGCCTTTTCAGGAAAGGAAGAAACCTTTCGTGCCGTGCCGTGTCCCATGTCACAGCCGCGGGATACAGGTCTGGATGAGGGGTGGCCGTATGCATGGCAGCAAATCCTCCCTCCGGCCGAGCCGTTCCCGTGATCCCCGGGACAGCGGTGCAATTCCTTCCGGAAGCCGGAATGCCGACGGCATGTCCGGGTATCTTTCCCTCCGGCCGTGAAGCGCATACGGAGCCTGCCCTGGCTCCCATTCCGGAAGAAGCTATCGTTGCCGCCGCTTCAGCCGCTGCAAGCATGTCTTTGGGTACGGTACTTTCGGAATAGGCGTATCCTGTCTTTTCTCCGCTCAGGACACGTATCCCCACACCGAAATCTTCATGATATCCTCCGGAGTTGACTTCACCGTCCCGCAGCATGAGGTCGTTGTAGACTGTGTATTCGAAATAAAGGTCGCACCAGCTGCCCCCTCCGGACATCCCGGCTGCGACCGTCTGCTCCATCTGTTTCCTGTCCGTATTGAAAATCCTGAAAAAAACGTCCTGTGTCATTCTTCGTCTGTTATACGATGGGTCTCAAGTCTGTCTGCATCTGTTCTGTCTTGCCCGTCCCCGTCATGCCCTTCAGACCTTTCGGCCAGTGCCCTGATGGATTCAAAAGTATCCTTGTCCCTTACATTCAGAGGACGGGCCTTGCCTCCTTCCGCCACGACCCTGAACGGTACCTGCGAATTGTCCGCCAATATCCATCGGTCCGATACCGGTGCATAGTCGTGGAAAAAATAGTCCAGTCCCACCCTGTACCTTCTTCTGACGGTTTCTTCCGGAATATTGTGTCCTCCGGCGGCCACCCGTGCCCGCACCCTTTTGACGGCAAGGTCGGGGGAATTGAGCCAGAAATAGAGGACCGTGACGAAGTACCCTTCTTCCTGAGCCGCCTGTACGGTCCTGAGAAGTGTCCTTGTGGCGAGGGTTGTCTCTATCCCGAAATCCTCCTTTCTCTGCAACAGGTACCTTATCCTCATGAGCATGTATCTGCTGGCCTGGATCGAAGCCCTTTCCGGGCTGAAAGGGGAGAGCCCCTTGGCGAATTCGTCGGAATTGACGAACTGTCTGCATTCAAGCATTTCCGGCAGCAGTGTATATGACGCAGTAGTCTTGCCGGCACCGTTGCATCCGGATATTATGTATAGGTTCGGCATAATATGTTCGTTTTCAATTTGTCGCCTCTGTCTGTACCAGTCACCTTCATCTCCCGTTAGTGGGCAGTCCTGTAATTTCCGGCCCCGGTCCGCAGGCTGTCCTGTCGTCTTAGGTTTCCGTCCGCAGGCAGCCCTGTCATTTCCCGGAATGGGTGACTCCGTAACCGAAAAGGGCGAAATCCCCCTTGCACGGGTCGTCAGGGAAAATTTCCCTGAAAGCGTCCGTTATCTCCATGGCGGTCACTATGTCCTTGCATCTGCGTGAAGTCAGTCCGAGTGCCGTGGCCTGGTCATATACATGGACGTCAAGAGGAATGACCAGATCTTTCGGGGAACTGTCCTTCCACAGACCGAGGTCTACCTTGCCGTCATTGCGGACCATCCATCTGCGCATCATGTTTATCTTCTTGTCCGGGGCTTTCGGGTCGGCCTTCCTTCCATAGATGCGGCACCGTATCTCGGAGTTGCACATGCCCTCTATACTGTCCCTTTCCTGATATACCTGTCTCAGGTTTGTGCATATCCGGGCGAATTCGCTCCATTTTACCGTACGGTGCAGGCTTGCATCGTCATTCCTGTATTCTCCGGCCATCACATAGTCATAAGGTCTCCATTCCATTTCTTCCATGGCCCTTCCGCAGTCCCTTACGATCATGCTCCTTCTGCCCCATGCAAGATGGGCGGCGATTATGCCTGCTATTTCGACATCTGCAACGGAGCGTTTCCCGACCCGGTATCCGGCGGCCAATCGTTTCGGGAAGATTATAGGATCTTCCTCGAAATATTTCGGGTCATTATATTCTTCGGCCCAACCGATGAGCTGCTCCTTTATTATCTGTTCCATAACCTGCAAAGATAATCATATTTTTGCTACTTTTGCCGACGGACATGAAGGTTCCTGTCTCCCCGGATTCCCCGACTGCCTGAGAGCGGCGGGTTTCCATTCGGGAAAATGTTCAGGAGCCGGACGGCGGAAGATATACGACAGAATTTACGGGAAATTTCCCGGTCTTTAACATGGACTGGCTATGGATTTCATAACCCTGATAGACTACATAGGTACATTCGCTTTTGCGATAAGCGGAATAAGGCTGGCGGCAGCGAAGAATTTCGACATTTTCGGCGCCTATGTCGTAGGTTTCGTCACTGCCATCGGCGGCGGTACCCTGAGGGATCTGCTTCTGAACATGACTCCGTTCTGGATGGAGCAGCCGTCGTATGTGATAATTACCGGACTTGCCCTCGTGTTCGTGATAATCTTCAGTAAGTATGTGGTCCGCCTGGACAATACCTTTTTCATATTTGATGCCGTGGGTATAGCCCTGTTCACCGTTGTCGGTGTGGAGAGAAGTATAGCCGCCGGTTTTCCCGTGTGGGTCAATATAATAATGGGAGCGATCACCGGGGCTGCGGGAGGAATGTTCAGGGACATTTTCATTAACGAAGTCCCTCTTATTTTCAGAAAGGATATATATGCCATGGCATGCGCTCTCGGGGGAGTCGTCTATTATCTTTGCCTGTGGCTCGGGTGCGGTCATATGCTGACGCAGGTGATAGCGGCTGCCTCGGTGTTTCTGGTCCGGGTCCTTTCGGTGCATTTCGGCATCAGCCTTCCTTCTCTCCGTCCGATAGATTCCCCTGCTTCCGACAGGGACGGCTGATATTTGCAGGCAGCGGCGGGATATGCGGGAGAGGCTGCAGTGCGGTGTGTCTGGTGACGGCTGTGCATAACCGGGAGACGGTCGCGGCAGGGGAGAGGACAAGACGAAAGATGAAGGAAATTCCGTCTGTTCAGATGATTTTCAGAAAAGACCTGGGAATGCCGGTATCGAAACTCAGGATTTCTCCGGTGACGGGATGTTTCAGAGTGAGGGTTCTGGCATGAAGGCAGAGACGGTGCAGGGGATTGGTCGCGGCCCCGTATTTCCTGTCTCCCGCTACCGGATGCCCGATTTCGGCGGCATGGACCCGGATCTGGTTCTTCCGGCCCGTCTCCAGTTCGAATTCCACCAAAGCATAGCCGGTATTCCTTTTCCCGGCAACGGAGTCCGTAACGGCGACCGTGTCACGGACGGTCTGTGTCATATGCCTTTCCGGGTGGGCGGAATGATGGCGTCTCTCTGCGGTCCCGGGCCGTAACAGCCTGTAGTGCGTGACCGAATATCTGCCGCCGTTGTCATATGGACAGGATGATACCTTGTGTGATTTCGGATTGTCGGTAAGCCAGCTTTCTACTGTGCCTTCCGGGATTTCAGGCACGCCTTCCAGGACTGCAACATATTTACGCTCCAGAACAGTCTCATTCCAACTGTCCTGGAGCGCATATTTGGTTTCAGGGTCTTTGGCGAATACTATTGCTCCTGATGTGTCCCTGTCGAGGCGGTGTACAATGAAGATCCTCTCCCTGTCTCTTTTCCCACGGTTTTTCTTCTGTCGTGTGCCGTGACGTACATAATCTGTAAGGATTGAATAGGCTGTGATCTCGCCTTCCCGTCCCGTGGACATTGTCAGGAGACCGCATGGCTTGTCGATGACAATCATGAAATCATCCTCATACAGTATTTCAATCTCCCTGCGGCCTGTCATTGGGGTATGTCAGATTGCCTTTTTCTCCTTGGCTCTTACAAGCTTGTCCTTCAGGATATCCACGCAGTCCACGAGGGCGTCCTCGAATCTTCTTGCATTTCTCTCGATTACAAGGTCGTTGCCCGGAATCCTGACATGTACCTTGACATTCTTGTTCTCATGGTCTGCAAGAAGAGACATTGTCACTTCCACAGCCGTGATCTCATCATAGAACTTTGGTAATTTAGATACTTTCTTCTCCACGAAATCCAGCAGTTTCTGGTCAGCGTCGAACTTGATCGACTGTACTCTAATCTCCATTTTTACCTCCGTTTTTTCTTGCCCTCGGATGGGCTGATTCATAAACTTTCTTCAGTCGTCCGATGGAGTTGTGGGTGTAGACCTGCGTCGCCGCAAGGGACGAGTGTCCGAGAAGTTCCTTTATGGCATTCAGGTCGGCTCCTCTGTCGAGCAGTTCCGTAGCCAATGTATGCCTCAGGACATGGGGCGATTTCTTTCCCGTAATGCCGGGCACCTCTCCGAGCTCTCGCTTTATTGTCCTGTCGACATAGCCGGGATACAGGGCTCTGCCGCTGAAAGTGACAAACAGGGGAGATGCAGGTGTCCTATCCGCTCCTACCATCATTTCAACCGACTGTAAATATAATGAAATTTCTTTTAAAAGAGAAGGAAGCAGGGGAATTTCTCTCATTTTGTCCCCCTTCCCCCGTACGGTCATTGTGTTCCTGCTGAAATCGATGTCTCTGATGTCCAGTCCTGTCAGTTCTGACCGCCGGATGCCTGTCGAATACAGTACGGATACGATTGCCCTGCCCAGCCGTTTTTCGTACAGATGCTTCTTCTGCCCGGGGTCCGCCGGGACATACAGGGAATCTTCCCCTGCATAATATACGGTCTTTGACAGATACTCTTTCATGGACTCTTCCCTGTAGAATTCGGGAAGCCGTTTCCCGGTTCTGGGACGTGTGACAGTCCTGGCAGGGTTGGAATGCAGGATGCCTTTCCGGAGAAGGTAGCGGCAGAAGCCGCTCAGTACGGATATGTGCAGGTTGACGGTCCTCGGTGACATATGCCTGTCTTCGAGCAGGTGCACTTCGTAGCTCCTGATGACACACGGTGTCAGACTCTCTGCGGGAAGTCTTTCATCATCCGGGCACGGCTTTGACACCAGTATCCTGCCGCTTCCGGAACGCTGCCCGCTCCGGGTGTCGGTTTGTCCGGCATTGACGCGCTCTGTCGTCTGACGGCTGCGGGAAGGGGAGGATGCCGGAACCAGATAATCGCGGAACATCTCCAGTGACTCGCGGTAGATTTCGCAGGTCCTCGGGGAATAGCGTCTTACACCTGAAATATAGTCTATGTAGCTGTCAATGTATGTCATTGCCTGTAAAAACGTGGAAAGGGGAGAGATTTACCGTTCCGGATGCAGTCCGAACCCGGGAGCGACGGAACGCATGTATGAGTCGGCCGCTTCGAAGGAATTCTCTATCTTGCCGTCGAGAATGGCGTTTTTGACCGCTTCCTTCAGCAGTCCTATTTCCCTGGACGGGCCTATCCCGAAGGTTTCCATTATATATTCTCCGGTAATCGGGTTCTTCCAGTTTCTCAGGGCGTCTTTCTCCTCGACTTCCTGCATCTTCCTGCGTACGAGTTCGAAATTATGTCTCAGCCTCTCCACCTTGCGCGGATTTTTGGATGTTATGTCCGCATTGCAGAGCAGCATCAGGTCGTCAATGTCGTTCCCGGCGTCGAAAAGCAGTCTTCTGACAGCAGAGTCCGTCACTTCGTCCGTCACTAGGGCGATGGGCCTCAAGTGCAGGCTGACAAGTTTCCGGACGTATTTCATTTTTTCGTTCAGGGGCAGTTTCAGCCTCTGGAATATTTTTGGTGTCATTTTCGCTCCCACGACTTCATGTCCGTGGAATGTCCATCCGGCCTGTGGATCATAGCGTTTGGTGGCGGGCTTGCCTATGTCATGAAGCAGTGCGGCCCATCTGAGCCACAGGTCCGGTTCCGTCCTGACCTTCTCTTTCAGGATGCCGTCCTCGAAGAACCGGTCCTTCAGCTCTCCGGCGGCGATGGCCTGTTTCTCGAATGCGGCTACATTGTCGAGTACTTCGAGTGTGTGGGAGAAATTCTCCTTGTGGCCTTTGCCGTCCACTGTCTCCACTCCCTTGAGCCTGGTCAGCTGGGGCAGGATGTATTCCAGCAGGCCGGTTTCGTCCAGCAGCCTGAAACCCATGGACGGGTTGTCGCACACGAGTATTTTGTTCAGTTCCTCCACTATCCTTTCCATGGACAGGATGCCTATCCTTTCCCTGTTCCTGCGTATTGATTCCAATGATTCCGGGACAATGGTGAACTTGTGCTCCGGTGTGCTGAGCCTTGTGGCGAACCTGATGGCGCGGATCATCCTGAGAGGGTCGTCGCTGTATGTCGTGTCGGGGTCGAGAGGAGTCCGTATGATGCCCCTGTCAAGGTCGCGGATGCCTCCGAACGGGTCCACCAGCTCTCCGTAGTCCTCTTTCTGAAGACTGAATGCCATGGCGTTGATGGTGAAGTCGCGTCTCTTCTGGTCATCCTCGAGAGAGCCGTCTTCCACTATCGGCTTGCGGGAATCACGTCTGTAGGATTCCCTGCGGGCTCCGACAAACTCTATCTCCACTCCGCGGAAGCGGAGCATGGCCGTGCCGAAATTCCTGAATACCGATACGGTGCTGTGTACTATGTCCCCGACTTTCTGGGCCAGTTCTATCCCGCTGCCCTCCACCACTATGTCTATGTCCTTGCTGGGACAACCGAGAAAGCAGTCCCTGACATATCCTCCTATGACGAATGCCCTGACACCGCTTTCACGCGCGGCATCGGAAACTATCCTGAATATGGGATGTTCCAGAAAACCCTCTATCATAATCTCAAGGTTCGCAAGTTCGTAATCGGTTCACCTGTTCATTTCCTCGAATGCCGGCAGCCGGTCAATGAAAGAATAGCCGCTGCCGTCGGGCTTCCTTTCACCGATATAGGTATGTCTTCCGTTGGTTATCATTATGTATCTGACATCCAGAACCATGTTATATCGGATTGCCTGGTCGAGCACTTCCTGCCCGATGCCGGTTTCCGGCCTTTTGCATTCTACGATGGCTATGGGCCTTGCGTCCCGGCCGTAGACGAGGATGTCGGCCCTGTATTTCTTGTTCCCGAACATCAGGGAGGCTTCGCTCATCATCATATGCATCGGAACCATGGCTGAGGTGTTCAGAAGCCTGATGAACCACTGGCGCACACCCTCTTCAGGAGTGAGCGCGACTTCTTTCTTCCTCAGCGGATCCCATACGGTTTTTCCAGACATGGTCGCAAAGGTAGCAAAATTTCCACGAAATTGCTATCTTTGTGCCCCTATGGCAAAAGGTTTCGCTGATACCGATGCGCAGTGCCGCAAGATATTGGAGGATGTCCGCAAGGGCATCTTCAGTCCGGTATATCTTCTGATGGGGAAGGAACCGTATTATCCTGACCTCGTGTGCAATGCCATCATAGAGAATGCCCTTGACGAAAGCGAAAGGGATTTCAACCAGACGATATGTTACGGGGCGGATACGGATGTGGATACTGTAGTCACGGCAGCGCGGCGCTATCCGATGTTTGCGGAACGCCAGCTTGTAGTGGTAAAGGAGGCGCAGAATCTCAAGAAGATAGATGACCTTGCGGTATATTGCGGCAAACCGCTCGACACGACTGTCCTGGTGATATGCCTTCACGGCGATTCGGTGGACAAGAGGAAGGCTTTGTACAAGGCTGTTTCCAAAATAGGAACCGTCGTCGAATCCAACGAACTGCGGGATTATGAGATAGCCAGATGGATAGTGTCGTTCTACGCATCCAGGGGACTGAAGATAGCTCCGGATGCGGCGGCCCTTCTCGGGGAATATGCAGGGACTGACCTTTCGAAGATTGCCGTGGAGACGGACAAGATGCTGAAGAATCTTCCTGAAGGTGCGGTGACGGTGACGGTCGGGGACATAGAGAAGAATGTGGGTATCAGCCGCCAGTACAGTATATTCGAGCTGGCTAAGGAGCTGTCGTACCGCAATTCCGGCAAGGCTCTGAAGATTGCCTCGTATATAGGGGCAGCTCCGAAATTCGCGCTTCCGATGGCGGTAAGCGCTCTTTTTACACATTTTTACCGTATCCTGAAATATCATGCCCTGCTGATGTCTTCCCCGCATCCGACTCAGGAGCAGAAGGCCAGGGTACTTGGTGTGAATCCTTATTTCATAGGTGAATACGACAGGGCGGTCGCTGCATATCCTCTCAGGAAATGCATGGCCGTGATAGCCCTGCTGAAGGAATATGATTTCAAGGGCAAAGGGGGAAATGCCGGAGAGGCGACCCCCGACCGTCTTTTGGTAGAGTTAACGGCAAGAATTTTAAACTGACAGATATTATGGGACTGATCCAATGCAAGGAGGTATGCCGGAAGTTCGGTGAGAAAGTCGCTCTCGACCATGTCTCCATAGACATCCCGCAGGGGCGTATTTTCGGGTTCCTGGGACCGAACGGGGCCGGGAAGACAACGCTCATCAGGATAATCAACAGGATTATAATGCCGGATTCCGGAGAAATCCTTTTCAACGGACATCCTGTAAGGCAGGAAGATGTCGAAAGGATAGGCTATCTTCCGGAAGAGCGGGGCCTGTACCGCAAGATGAAGGTCGGGGAGCAGGCGATGTATTTTGCCCGCCTTAAGGGAATGGGATCGAGGGAGGCTATGTCCGAACTGAAGATGTGGTTCGAGAAGTTCGGCATCCAGAACTGGTGGAACAGGAAAGTGGAGGAACTCTCCAAGGGAATGGCTCAGAAAGTCCAGTTCATCACCACTGTGGCCCACCGTCCCTCACTGCTCATATTGGATGAACCTTTTTCAGGATTCGACCCTGTGAATGCCCAGCTCATCAGGAACGAGATACTCGGACTCAAGGAGAACGGGGCGACAATAGTGCTTTCGACCCATAATATGGAATCGGTAGAGGAACTGTGCGACGGGATAGCGCTCATAAACAAGTCGAAACTTGTCATAAGCGGAAGCGTCGACGGGATAAGGCACAAGTACGGCAACAATAATGTCGGACTGGTCTATACGTCATCTTCTCCGGTGACTTCGGAGCCGGGCCTTTTCGATGTGCTGTCCGATACTGGAGACAGTTCGCGGCACACGGCCGTGCTGTCCCTGAAGGAGGGGGCCGGCACTTCTGCCGTATTACAGTGCCTTCTTGACAAAGGGTTGTCCATCAATTCATTCAAGGAACTCATACCGAGAATGAACGATATTTTCATCAAACTTGTCACCGGAGGAAGCGAAGAACCGGGGCAGCGGATGCCGATGTAGCTTAAGTATTCAAATCAGGAGGAAAGAAAATGAATATCCGTAATATAGGGGTAATAATATCGAGGGAATATGCTACCCGTGTCAGGAAGAAGTCGTTTCTGGTCATAACATTCATCGTTCCGGTGCTTTTTGCCCTGCTGTGCACTCTGCCTGCCATAATCATGCTCCTGAGCAAGGAGACGGGCAAGAAGGTGGAGGTGACAGACAGGTCCGGCATTGTCATGCCGTACCTAAAGGACAGCGATGCCGTCTCGTTCGTCGACTGTTCTGACGGGAATCTCGATACATTGAAGAAGAATATAGTGGCGGACGGAGCGGATGCGATACTCTGCATATCTCCGGTCGACCCGGAGACGAAGTCCGTGAAGGTGGACATGTATTCCATCAAACCGGTGTCGGTGGACATAAAGGAAAGCATTGCCTCCATGGTCGGAGAGGCAGTCGAGGACTACAGGCTTTCATCCTACAGCATCGACGGGCTGAAGCAGATAATGGAGGACGTGAAGGCGGACATCACTGTCTCGACATATACCGTCGGGGAGGACGGCGAGGACAGGATGACCTCGTCGGAAGTGTATATGATAGTGTCGATAGTCCTGACACTTGTGATATACATGTTC
Source organism: uncultured Bacteroidales bacterium (assembly GCA_944322585.1). Taxonomy (GTDB): domain Bacteria; phylum Bacteroidota; class Bacteroidia; order Bacteroidales; family UBA932; genus Cryptobacteroides. The sequence goes on from CALUPB010000019.1 coordinate 15,186, forward strand.
ATAGCCATGTTTTCAGGTATGGTGATGACCAGTGTCATAGAGGAGAAGTCCAGCAAGGTGGCCGAAGTCCTGGTGTCCTCGGTAAAGGCAGTGGAGCTGATGTTCGGCAAGATTATAGGTGTGGCCTGCGTGGCGCTGACGCAGTTTTTTCTTTGGATTGTGCTGGCGGCCGTGATAATCGTCGGCATCAACGCCACAGTGGGGCTTGACAGCCTTATGGGGGCGGATCCGGATCAGGCGCAGGAGATAGCCAGGATGTCCGGGATGGACATGTCGATGGTGGATACTGTTGTGTCCGGCAATGATTCGGAGATGGCGGCTGTCTTCGAGACTCTGATGGATCTGAACTACGGGCAGCTGATATTTTCCTTTGTGGTATATTTCCTGCTCGGATACCTGCTCTATGCGTCCCTGTTTGCTGCGATAGGTTCGGCTGTAGACAATGAAGGCGACAGTACCCAGCTCCAGCTGCCGGTGACGATACCCCTCCTGCTGGCATTCTTCATTGCGTTCTATGCTTTCGAGGCTCCTGACAGCCAGCTGGCATTCTGGGGTTCCATAATTCCGTTCACGTCGCCGATAGTGATGCTTGCAAGGCTGCCGTTCGGTGTGCCGGCATGGGAACTGGCCCTTTCGATAGTGCTTCTGCTGCTTACATTCGTGGCCCTGGCATATGTTTCTGCCCGCATTTACAGGGTAGGGCTTCTGATGTCGGGGAAGAAGACGACATTCGCCGATCTGTGGAAATGGTTGAAACAGAAATAAAAACTGTTACAAATCAATGAATATCTGTAAAATTATGAACTTGAGGATGTGATATGATAACGGACAGGTTGACTATAGCGGCCATATTTCTGGCCATGGCGGTCCCTGCGGCCTTCCCGGTTGCATTGGCCGCCCATGAGGCCGACAGTGTGCGCTGGTCCCGGACGGTGATGGACGGGACTAGGACGGGAGTTACAGTCCCGGGGAGTGAAAATACGGTCGAGGCGCTCGGTAAGGTTGAAGGCAGGACATATTACGCTCCGTCCGGGCGTGTATTCAGGGGCGGGTCTGTCTGCCGGGTGGCAAGGACTGTCATCGATGCACAGCCCGATATGGCGGCGGTGAAGAGGGTGATAGGATATTCTCCCGAAGCCATGAAACTGGCATATCCGGAGAGTGCATTGTCCAACTGGTTTGCAGACAATCTGATACGGGCCGCTGAGGCCGCCAGCGGGCGCAAGGTGGACATCAGTATCGGCAATTTCGGAGGAATACGCGTGGATATGCCTGAAGGTGATGTCATGGTGGATGACATAAGGTCCATGTTCCCTTTCAGGAACGATCTTGTGTATCTTGCCATGAAGGGCTCGGATGTCCGTGATGTGCTTGAGTTTATGGCCAGGGACGGGTTCCAGGTGCTCGGCGGGGTGCGGGTAGTGGCCAGGGACGGCAGGATAGTTTCGGCTGAAATCGGGGGCAGGCCGCTGGACGACAATGCCCTGTATGGCGTGGCTACGATATCTTTCCTGCTTTATGGAGGGGACGGATTGCATCTTGCGGAAAATGCAGTGGAGATGGTGGACACTTCCGTGGAGATATACGATGCCATGCTGAAGCTCATAGAAGAGGACACGGCAGCGGGAAGGCAGATAACCGGCCGGGCCGACGGCAGGGTGGTGATCCTTGATGGCGGGGACTGAAAACGACAATGATCCATCCGGACTGATTGTTATAAGGTGTTTTCAAAACAGTTTCTTGAAAATTAAGGTTATGCTTTATAAAAGGACAATATATATTCTGACTGCCATCTTATGCTGGACGGCATTCCTGCTTCCATGTATCGGACAGTCCGGTGCCAGGGAACTGGTGATATTACACACCAATGATACGCACAGCCATGTGGATCCGGTCAAGGCCGGGCCTGAAGCAGGGCTCGGGGGTGTGATAGAAAGGGCGGCCTATATCGACAGTGTCAGGTCGGCTGTCGGAAAGAGGAATCTGTTGCTCGTGGATGCCGGTGATTTCAGTCAGGGCACTTCGTATTTTACCGTGCTGAAAGGGGATATCGAGATAGAACTGCTCAACGGAATGGGGTACGATGCCGTATGTCTCGGCAACCATGAATTCGACAACGGGCCGGAAGAACTTGCACGGAGGTTGCGGAATGCGAAGTTCGATGTGGTATGCGCCAACTATGACTTCTCCGGAAGTGTTCTCGACAGGTATGTGGAACCGTATACCGTGATCCGGAAAGGCGGCAGGAAAATAGGGATAATCGGTCTGCTCGTGGATGTCACCAAGGTGGTGGACAGGAGCGTGGCGGAGACCATGAAGTACCTCGACCCTGTGGAAACGGTAAACAGGTATGCCGCGCTGTTGCGCGACAAGGGATGCGACATGGTCATCGTCCTGTCCCATCTCGGGATAGAGAAGTCGGAATTTACCGACATCCGGCTTGCTGAAGCCTCCCGTAATGTAGACATCATCATCGGCGGGCATTCCCATACTTTCCTTGAAGAGCCTGTGTATGTCCGGAATGCGGACGGGAAGGAAGTCACGATAGTCACAGACGGCTGTTGGGGACTTTACGTGGGAAGACTCGATATCGAATGAAGTCCCGACGCGACAGCGGGGACATGAGCCGTTCAACGTGGATGCGGGAACCTGCCTTTACAGGATATTGAGGCTCTGCTCCTTGATCTTTTCGAGGTCGTCCTTCATTTTCACGACGATCTTCTGGATGCCGGTGTGGTTGGCCTTGGAGCCTGTGGTGTTGATCTCACGCCCCATTTCCTGTGCTATGAATCCGAGTTTTTTTCCCGGATACGGTTCGTTGTCGATGGTCTCCATGAAATAGCGGCAGTGCTGGCGGAGCCTTGTCTTTTCCTCGTTGATGTCGAATTTTTCTATATAATAGACCATCTCTTCCTCAAGACGGTTCTGATCCGGCTGTAAGGACAGTTCTTCGAAACGGGAGACGATCTTTTCCCTGACCGTAGCCGTACGTTCCCCCTCTAGAGCCTCGACCTCATCTACATATGCAAGAATCGATGCCACTTTGGCCGTAACATCCCTGTACAGGATTGCCCCTTCAGTAGAACGGAATTCATTCAGTTTCGCTACGGCTTCCCTGATGCAGGCTTCGACTGCCGGCCAGTTCCCGTCATTGATTATCTCGGGAGCCTGGGAACTGACGGCATCGGGGAGCCGGAGCACGGAAAGCAGAGTCTGTATTCCTGTCTCTCTGTCCATCGGAATGCCCGCTTCTTCGGCAAGACCGGCCACCTGACTGAAGTAGCTTTTTATGGCTTCGGCGTTCAGCTTCCTTGCGGCTTCCCCTTCTCCCGGTTCCCATGTCACGAACAGGTCTATGTTTCCTCTCTGCAGCTCCGATGCAATCAGCTTGCGCACTTCCATTTCCCTGTCTTTGGGAAGCAACTGTGTCTTGATGCTGATATCGGCTGTCTTTCCGTTGAGGGAGCGTATTTCCACGTACAGTTTTCCGGCTTCGAGTACTGTTTCCGCCTTGCCGTAGCCTGTCATTGACTTTATCATGTTTCGGACAGTTGTTCCGGTGTGTCTCACCGTTTTTTGGGGGAACTGTTAGGTTTTTATCGGAATTTTAAACAGCTTCTTGTCTTTCCGGCGACAAAAATACTGAATTTTCCATATATTTGCGAGTTGTTTTGCATAATATTGAATTTCACAGACAATATGGAAGAAGTGACAAAGGGGACGGAAGAGCCCCGCAAACTCAATTTTCTCGAAGAAATCATTGAGTCCGATCTGGCTTCGGGCAAGTACGACAGCATCATGACCCGTTTCCCGCCTGAACCGAACGGATATCTGCATATCGGGCATGCGAAGAGTATATGCCTCAATTTCGGACTGGCAAGGAAATACGGCGGAAAGACCAATCTCCGTTTCGACGACACCAATCCTGTCAAGGAGGATACCGAATATGTGGATTCCATAAAGGATGATATCAGGTGGCTCGGTTTCCAGTGGGAGAACGAAAGATATGCGTCGGACTATTTCGACCAGCTGTATGAATGGGCCGAGGAACTGATAATGAAAGGCCTCGCCTATGTGGACGACCAGACGCAGGAGCAGATACGCGAGGGAAGGGGTACGGTCCAGACGCCGGGAAAAGACAGCCCTTGGCGCAACAGGAGCGCGGAGGAGAACCTGCGCCTGTTCAGGGAAATGCGTGACGGGAAATATGCCGACGGAGAGAAGGTGCTCAGGGCCAAAATCGACATGGCGCACCCGAACATGCTGTTCCGCGATCCTATAATGTACCGTATAATCCATGCGAGCCATCATCGTACCGGAGACAAGTGGTGCATCTATCCTATGTATGACTATACCCACGGCCAGAGCGACTCCATCGAGCATATAACCCATTCGATCTGTACTCTCGAGTTCGATGTGCACAGGCCTCTCTACGACTGGTTCATCGAAAAGCTCGGCATATTCCCGTCACACCAGTATGAGTTCGCCCGTCTGAACCTGACCTATACTGTCATGAGCAAGCGGAAACTGCTGGAACTTGTGAAGAACGGTTATGTGAGCGGATGGGACGATCCCCGCATGCCTACCATCTGCGGTATCCGCCGCAGGGGATATACTCCGGAGTCGATAAGGATGTTCGCGGAGAAGGTCGGGGTAGCCAAAAGGGAACAGCTGATAGACCTTCAGCTGATGGAATGGTGCGTACGTCAGGATCTCAATGAAAGGTCCAACCGTTATATGGTGGTGCAGGATCCGGTGAAGCTGACCGTCACCAACTGGGAGCCAGGCAAGGTGGAATGGTTCGATGCCCCCCTCAATCCGGCTGCTCCTGACGGCCCTTCCCGCAAGGTGCCTTTTACCGGGGAACTGTATATCAGCAGGAACGATTTCATGGAGGAGCCGCCGAAAAAGTTCTTCCGCCTGAAACCGGACGGGGAGGTGCGTCTCAAATACACTTATATCGTGAAATGCAATGAGGTGGTGAAGGACGCGGCCGGCAATGTCATAGAACTGAAATGTACATACGATCCGGCCACGAAGCCTGGAGGAGGGGAATGGCGTTCTGTCAAGGGGACGATCCATTGGGTGGCGGCCGAATACGCAAAGCCTGTGGAGCTGCGTCTTTACGACAAGCTGTTTACCGAGCCTGACATGGGCGGTATTCCGGAGGGGACGGACTACAAGGACTATCTGAATCCCGATTCTCTCGTCGTGGACAGGGGATATGCGGAGCCTGCGCTTCTTGATGACAGGAGCGGCATAGCAGTGCAGTTCGAGCGTGTCGGCTATTTCTACAGGGATCCCGACAGCACTCCGGACAATCCGGTCTACAACAAGACCACTTCCCTTAAGGATTCATATAAGGTAAATTAAAGAAAAGTCATCCCTTTAATGAAAAAAGGTATGAATCGAATATTCCAGGGTATTTCAATGTCCGTATTGTGCTGCCTGATATTGCCGTTGGCGGCAGGTTGCAGCGGGAACGGTACGGCTGTGCGGCTCGACACGTTTCGCAGTGCGGACGGCAGGGTCTGGAACGGGAGCAAGATAACCGTTTCGGAACCGGCGGATGCAGCGGACAGCGAGGTATGGTTCGCCGAAGGGGACTACAGGAACTTCATCCTGACGGGAGAGGCCTGTCTGGAGCCGGGAGCGGAGGCGTCGCTGTATTTCCATACCGGTCTGCCGTCCGATACCGCTTCCGGAGCAGTTGTAGAATGCGGTTCCGCGGCAAATCCGGAGTCGGATGTTGCGGGTAGTAATCAAGTTGCCGTAGAACCTATTGCTCCGGGAAAGGGCGGAGTCACGAAAGTTGAAGCCAATGAAGGTATCCGGCTGTCCGGCTATGAGGTGATATTCCACAACGGTCCGATCGACGGTACAAGGAAGACCGGCAGCCTTGCCGCAGTGCGGAATCTTTACAGGTCACTTGTCGGAGACTGCGAATGGTTCAGCTTCGAGATTGCTGTCAGGGGGAAGAACATTACTGTGTCGATAGACAGTACGGAGGTGGTATGCTATACCGAGCCGGAGGAGCCGTACAGGACGCAGGAGTATGCCTCCAGACTGCTCGGACACGGCAGGATCGCGTTGACGGGAATTCGCGGAAAGATGATATTCAAGGATCTTGAAGTGACCCGCCTCAAGGCAGATGCGGTGAATCCGTGCGATACCATGCCTGTTCCGGATGAGAGGAATGACGCCCTGATTCGCCTGCAGCAACAGAATTTCCCGCTGATAGACTATCATGTACATCTGAAGGGCGGACTGACGAAAGAGATGGCCCATGCGATGTCCATGAATTACGGTATCAATTATGGAGTGGCCCCTAATGCCGGTGAAGGCGGTGTCGGCAGGATGCTGGCCGATGATGCCGAGGTCTATGAATATTTCGATGAGGTGAAGGACATGCCTTTCCTTCGCGGTGTGCAGGGTGAGGGCCGCCGCTGGACAAAGACGTTCTCCCGGGAAGCCCTCGGTGTCTTCGACTATCTTTTCACTGATGCCATGACCATAGTCGACCACAAGGGAAGGCTGTCGCGGATCTACAGACCGGAAGAAGTCCGTTACGACGGGATTACGAAGGAGCAGTACATGGACTGCATAGTGGACCAGACCGTGAAGATCCTGACCAACGAGCCGGCTGACATCTTCGCCAATCCGACCTATATACCTGATGACATGAATCCCGACTATGCCCGATACTGGACGGACGAGAGGGTGGAACGTGTCCTGGATGTGCTTGAAAAATATGACATTGCGCTCGAAATAAATGCAAGGTACAGGATACCTTCATTCGAGATAATCAGGAAGGCCAAGGAAAGGGGGATAAAGTTCACTTTCGGGACCAACAACGTGGATGCCGATTTCGGACGTCTGGAATACTGTGTCGATGCCATAGAGCAGTGCGGTCTCACTCCGGATGACCTGTGGTTCCCTTCGATGAGTGTACGCCGCACACGTCCTGTAGTCATTTATAATGATTTATAAGCGGAACGGCAAGTGATAGGACGCAGGACGGAACTGAAAGTTCTTGACAGCTAATTGGGGTGATCTTTTCGTATAGCTTTATAGGCCGACCTCTTACACCAGGCCGAGGAGCTTGCTGCGTGAGAGCATGCAGGCCCCGAGCGCCCCGCCCTTGGAACCGAGCTTGGAAAACTTGACAGTGGTGTCCTTGCTGACGATTATCAGGGAATATTTGTTGATGGCCCCCATGATAGGCAGCATCAGATAGTCCTTTGCCACAGTGAGCTTTCCTCCTATTACCACAAGTTCCGGATTGAAGATGTTTATCAGTCCCGCTATCGCCCGTCCGAGTTCCCGTCCGGTGACTTCCATCGCTTCTATGGCAAGCACATCCTCGTCCTCCAGCGCATCGATAATCTCGTCGAGGGAAATGTCCTCGCCTTTCTCGAATTTCGGTCTGAGCACCGAAGCCCGTCCTTCTTTCAGCCTGTCGGTGAAAAATCTGTGGACTGCAGAGCCTGAAGCCACTGTCTCAAGGCACCCTATTTTCCCGCACCGGCACATTATGTCGTTGTCCTTGAACGGGAAATGCCCTATTTCCCCTGAAAATCCGGACTTCCCGTAGGAGAGTTTCCCGTCCAGGATCATTCCCATCCCGAGTCCCCAGCTCAGATTGATGAACAGCATGTTCTTCTCCCCGTTGCCCACTCCGCAGATATATTCCCCGTATGCCATGGCCCTGGAGTCATTGTCGATGAAGACGGCGTTGCCGAGCATGTCCTCAAGGGTATCGGAAAGAGGCCGCTCCTCTCCAAGGAAATAGGAGAAGCTGAAGCCGGTCTCGCAGTTCACGCGGCCGGTGAGATTGATGCCGTAGGCGAGTATCCTGTCCTTGTCGATACCCAGGCTTTCAATATGGGAAAGAAGCATTCCGCACATTTCCCTGAAAGACTCTTCCGTACTTTCAAGAACAAACGGCATATCTTCCTGATAGTCGATGAGATTACCCTTGAAATCAGTCACAGCCACACTTATGTGATGACTTCCTATGTCTGCTCCGACGAGATATCCGGCAGAGGAGCACAGCCCGTAGATGTTCGGCTTGCGTCCTCCCGAAGTCCCCTGTTTGCCGAGATCTTCTATGAAGCCGTCTTCTATCAGCTCGCTCAGCAGTTTTGTTATGGTAGGGATGCTCGTATTCAGTTCCTTGCTCAGGTCGGCAATGCTGAAGTCTCCGTCAGTGATGCACAGACCGAGTATCTTCTTTTTCAGGGAACCGTTCTTGCCGTCGTCTATTCTGTCTAAAAAATTTTTCATAAGGGCCATATCGGAAACTGTCCCGTAACTGTTTTGAGAAACTGCTCGGCAGCTTCTGAATTTTATCCGTATAAAATTGCACAGTCCCGTATTCTTTTACGGAAAAGATACAGTTTGTTAATTAATTTTAATAATTGAGGACAAAGTTATACTATTTTTTCCAATATGCCTCTATTTCTTCCAACGTTTTTCCTGTGGTTTCAGGGACGGCTTTCCACATTATCAGTATATACGGTATGCACATGACGGCAAACAGGAAGAATGTCCCTGCAGGAGTCAGGTTCTCCAAGAGCCATGGCGTCAGCTGGCCTATCAGGTATGTCCCCACCCAAAGGGCAAGGCCTGCAATCGACATAGCCCGTCCGCGTACGCTGTTGGGATACATTTCTGAAAGCAGGACGAATACTACGGCGCTTATGGATATCGCGCAGCAGAATACATAGAACAGGAAAAACGCCAGAAGGAATCCGTTCCCGAGTCCCCATGCGTCTCCCCACAGGAAATATGCCCCTATCATCAGAAGGGAGACTATCATTCCGGAAACTCCCCAGTATATCAGCTGCTTGCGTCCGACCCGGTCGATAATGAACACGGCTATGACCGTAGTGAGCATGTTGACGGCTCCTACGAGCACCTGCGAGAACATGGAGTCGCTTCCCGAAAGGCCGGCCTTGCTGAAAATTTCAGGGCCGTAGTACAGGACTGCGTTCACGCCCATGAACTGGCCGAGTATAGCTATGGCGGAGCCGATGATTACCGCCTTCAGAATACCGGGCTGCAGGAGGGCCTTCCATTCGGACTTAGTCTCTCCGGCGATCGAGGCCCTTGTCTCTTCAAGCTGGGCAACGGCGTGCGTCATGTCTCCGTATATGCGGGTGAGCGTCCTGATTGCCTTGTCTCCTTTCCCTTTGACTATGAGCCATCTCGGGCTTTCAGGGATCAGGAAGATGACGATGAAGTACAGCAGGGCGGGGACTGTCATGGAGCCGAGCATTCCGCGCCACATTTCCTCCTTCATCAGGTGGTTCCAGACTCCGGACCCGTATTCGGAGGATTCTGCGGCATCCTGTATCCAGAAGTTCACAAGATATGCCGCGAGGAAGCCTATGGTGATGGCAAGCTGGTAGAGGGATACCATCGTACCGCGTCGGTCGGCCGGAGAGACTTCGGAAATATAGATAGGGGATACGATGGACACTATTCCGATGCCGACCCCTCCGATTATCCTGAAACATACCAGCTGGATGAAGTCGGCGCTGATGGCGCAGCATACAGCCGACATACAGAACAGCGTGGCGGCTATCAGCATCGTTTTCTTCCTTCCGATGCTGTCACTCAACGCTCCGGCAAAAAGGACGCCGATGATGGAGCCGATGAGGGCGCAGCCGACGTACCATCCCTGCTGGAGGGTATCCAGTCCGAACTGAGCAGTGACATTGCTTATCGTGCCGGAGATGACAGCAGTGTCATATCCGAAAAGAATTCCTCCGATGGCGGCCACTACCGCCATGAAAAGGACGTATCCTCTGTTTGTTTTCATATCTCGAAGTATTCCCTATATCTGTTGTAGAGGTTTCCTGCCGCCCCGTAGACGGACTGAGGGCTCATGAAATGCGAGAACTCGAAAGTGATGGCCTTGTCGTATCCGCATCTTTTGGCCGCCTCCAGTTTCATTCTGAGCTTGTCGAACTTGATAGGCAGGAAACGTATCGGCATGTCCCTGTCGAATGTCTCGGCATTTGTCCAGCATTTCATCCCGTATTTGTCTGCCAGTTTCTTGTTCACTGTAAAGAAGGCGTCAAGTTCGTCATAGTCTATGTGGCCGTCCTGGAAGGCACATGCATCCACGACGTCATGTATTCCGTCGAAAATCTCGTTCCATTCCCTTTCATGGTCGGTCACGCTGACTCCGGCAGCGCCTGCCACGGCCTTCTTCCCGTCTATCCACGGTGATATGAATGTCGGCAGTCCTCCGGAAACTTCCTTGCACTGTTTGCCCATGGCATGGAACGCGTCTATCGCCCCCTTGGTCTTGCGGCTTATCTCCCCGCTGATATACCAGCCTCCGAAGCTGTCGTATCTGCTGCCGTACATCTCCCATACCTCGTCGATTACATATTTGTTGTCCTCTATCTCATAGGACAGGTCTCCGGTGTCCCAGTACCGTCCGGAGTCGTACAGTCCGAAATAGAATTTCATCCCGTATTTTCGGGCCAGGCGGCAGAACATGTCGATCAGATCCACAGAAGGCATGTAGCAGCCCTTTTTCAGAAGATACGGGGACGGATAGGTGATGAATTTCCTGTAGCCGCTCCTGATGTTGATGACAGTGTCGATACCGATAGCTTTCATATGCGCGAAATCGGCGTCCCATTCCTTTTCGCCCCAGTTCTGGTGCGGGATGTCATGGGATATTTCATCCAGGAAAGTTCCGGTTATGCGCAGTCCGTTCGCCTTCGGCACTATCAGCGTGCTTTCCTTTGCGGTCCTGCCCGCAGAACCGGATCCGGCTGCTCCAGCCGTACTTCCGGCTCCGCCTGCCCCGGCGTTATTCACTGCTTCCGTACCGGTCATGGCCCGTCCTATCTGCGGAATCGCAACTGCCGATGCCGCTGCTATCGCAGCTTTCCTTATGAATGTTCTCCTGTCCGTCATGGTTATGGATTTTTAAAATAATTTAACAACTTTGTGCAAATATAGAATTTTTTAATATGTTTTCAGTCTTATTTGAAATTTTTATTCAATTTTTCTATGAATATGGTCGGATGTTTTATAAAAAGTTCTATATTTGCAACGACAATGCATGCCAGTCATGTCCGATTGACCATATTTAATGTATATATACTATTAACCAATTAACTCTAAAGTCCAATGAGAAAATCTTATCTGATTTCTTTATGCATTTTCTCGTTGACCGTATTTGAACTGGGGGGGGATCTTAATCCTCTGAATGCAACTGAAGTACGGTCAACTCAAGACGAGAGGACTGTAACCGGTGTCATCCGGGACACTGAAGGAGAGCCGGTCATAGGTGCTTCAGTAATGCAGACAGGAACTCTGAACGGAACAGTGACCGATCTTGACGGAAACTTTACTCTTACTGTTCCTTCCGATGCCGAACTGACCGTATCTTGTATAGGGTACGAGGAACATGTTTTCAGGCTTGACAGCAGAGACCGTTATGAGATTGTTCTGAATCCGTCTTCCGAATTCCTGGATGAAGTGGTTGTCGTGGGTATGGACAACCGTCAGACCAGACGGTCGATTACTGGAGCGATTTCCACCATCGACACGAAGGATCTTGTCCAGAGTCCGGTTGCGAACATTTCGAATGCCCTGGCCGGAAAACTGCCCGGACTTATGACTGTACAGTCGTCAGGTGAACCGGGAGCCGATGCTGCGACTCTTTATATAAGAGGGGTGGGAACTTACGGAACCAGTACGCCGCTTGTCGTCATCGACGGCCTTCCCCGGGACAAGGCGGATTTCGACATGCTGGACGCCAATGAAATCGAGTCTATCACTATCCTGAAGGATGCATCCTCTTCTTCGCTGTACGGAATACAGGGAGCCAACGGTGTGGTTGTCGTGACGACAAGGCGCGGCGGCAGCAATACCAAACCGAGGATTTCCTTTACGATACAGCAGGCGTTGCAGCAGCCGATACGCCTGCCTCAGCTCATGAGTTCCTATCAGCAGGCCCTCTACAACAAGGTGCTGGATGAAAATGACGGACAGCCTGTGACCTATACGGACGAAGTGCTCGAAATGATAAGGACAGGAGCCGATCCTTACCTTTATCCCAACACCAACTGGTTCGATGTGGCCCTGAAGAAATATTCGTGGCAGCAGCAGTACAACGTGAACATCTCCGGAAGTGCAGGCAAGGACAACAGAGTCACGTATTTTGTCTCGGGAAGCTACATCAACCAGGGGACTCTCCTGAACCATAACGATGTGTTCGAGTCCAATTTCGGCGTGAATTCCAAGTATGACCGTTATAATTTCCGGTCCAATATCGATATCAAGGCTACCAGAATGCTCGACATAAGGTTCGACCTTGCAGGACGGTTCGAGACCCAGATCGGGCCGAGTACGAGCTTTTCCAATGTCTTCAACATCATTACGACCCGTTCTCCGAGTTCGCAGTCGGTATTCAACCCGGACGGCACTCTTGCGGCCGGAAGCAATCTGGAAATCCCGTTCCAGGACAACCCGTACGGAGTCATTACCGAGAGCGGCTACTACAAGAACATCACCAATGTCATGTACGGTACCATTTCCGCCCGTCATGCACTGGACTTCATCACCAAGGGACTCAGCGTACAGGCCTATTTCAGTTTCGAGAGTACTGCCAATCTCAACAGGACATGGAGCAGGACTTTCGAGCAGTACTGGTACAGGGGCATAGACAGCGATACGGGAGAGCCGATATATCAGGACTATTCCGCTGCCGGACAGTTAAATGCAAGTACATGGCGCAGTGTGGACCAGTATACGTATTATGATGTCCGTCTGAATTACGACAGGGCGTTCGGCGACCACAATGTCAGTGCACAGCTCCTTGCCAACAGGACACTGAAGAATCTGACAGGGTCGGAATACATGTATGCCTATCAGGGGATCAGTGCAAGGGCGACATACAATTATGCCGACAGGTATTTCCTCGAGGTGAATCTCGGGTATAACGGTTCAGAGAATTTTCCTCCGGGGCGCAGGTACGGACTGTTTCCGGCATTTTCTGCTGGCTGGGTCATAAGCGATGAACCTTGGCTCAATATGCCGGATGTGGTGAAGATATTGAAAATCAGGGGGTCGTATGGCGTCGTGGGTAATGACCAGATAGGAGGCTCCCGTTTCCTTTACCTTTCTGATTTCGGGACAGGCGGCGGATGGAAGGATATTTTCAATGACGGATACTATTTCGGTACCACCAATGGCGGGTCGGTCTCTGCCGGAGGGTATAACGAGACCCAGGTGGGAAACATGTATGTGACATGGGAGCGCTCCAGAAAGACGAATGTCGGATTCGATCTGTCCCTTTTCAGGAACAATGCGGTAAACCTTACTCTGGACTATTTCTATGAAATGAGGGATGACATACTTACCGAGGCAGGACGTGTCCCGGACTATGTAGGTATCGCCAACGTCGCCCCGCGTAATTCAGGAAAGGTGATGAACCAGGGATTCGAAGGGGAACTGAACATAAACAAACAGTTCGGCAATGACTTCGCCCTGTTTGCAAATGTGCAGTTCACCTATGCCAGGAACAAGGTTCTGGAGAATGACCAGCCTACGCCTGCCTATGCATACCAGGATCTGAGAGGATATGAGATAGGCTATGACCTCGGCTATCATGCGATAGGGTTTTTCCAGGATCAGGATGATATAGACACCAGTCCGAAACAGACGTTTGCGGAGAAAGTGATTCCGGGAGATGTCAAGTACCAGGATTACAATAATGACGGTGTCATCGACCCGTCGGACCGTATCCCGATAAAATGCTATTCCGTGCCGACGTTTACCGGAGGCTTTTCGCTTGGCTTCAACTGGAAGGGATTCGATTTCAGTGTGATGTTCAGCGGCTCGTTGGGCGGGACGGCGCGTCTGTATTCCTACGATGCGAGCATCATCAATCTTGACAGATGGACTACGGACAACAGAAGTGCCCGTCTTCCTGTGGCACATACTACTGCCAACAACACTGTAAGTTCGGACTGGAACCTGATGAAGACGGACTATCTGAAACTGAGAAATGTGGAGATAGGATATACCGTACCGACATCTTTCCTTAAGAAAATACGCGTCGCCAGTGCGAGGTTTTATCTCAGCGCGCAGAACGTTGCGGTCTGGGACAGGATGTGGCTGAAGGACCGCGATCCTGAATCGGCAGGAACATCAGCGCTGCCCTATCCTCTGCAGAGACTTGTCAACATAGGACTCCGCTTCGAATTGTAACAGGACTTAAAAGACATAGACATAATGAAAAGCATATATCATACAATAACGGTTGTCTTTTCGGTGCTCCTCGCTGCGTCGTGTTCGGACTTCCTCGACAGGGCGCCTGGAGACAACATGACAGAGGAGGAACTTTTCTCCAAGATAGAGACGGCTGAGGACTATCTCAATAATGCCTATACTTATATGCCGGATTTCCAGTATAATACCGAACCTCTCAACGGCCGGTACAAGCTCGGTGATGCCACGGACGAAGGCGGTTTCCAGCAGGCATCCGGATATACGCAGTGTCCGTTCGATATCAATTTCGGCAGCTGGAACCCCGAGGTGATGCCGATGCAGCGCAATTGGGCCGATTATTACGGGGTGATCAGAAGATGCAACATGCTGATAAAGAATTATGACCTTATTCCCGAGGAAATGACGGCCGGCGCTGCGACCAACCGTAAGGAAAGGCTGCTCGGTGAGGCATACGGCTTGAGGGGATATTTCTATTTCCTGCTGTTCAAGCAGTGGGGAGGCGTGCCTCTTATCACATCTGTCCTTGATCCGGGAGATGAATCCCAGCTGGCAGGTATTACGAGGGCGTCCGCCGAGCAGACCCTGCAGCGTGTGCTGGATGACATGGACGAAGCTATCAGGCATCTTCCTGTCAAGCATGACGATGCCAATTTCGGACGGTTCACGTCCCTTGTCGCGACAGTGATCAAGTCTCAGGTAAAGCTATACTGGGCAAGCCCGTACTGGAACAGGGACAATGACATTTCCCGATGGGAGGATGCCGTGGATGCTACCCGCGAGGCTTATAACATGGCTCTCCAGAACGGTCATGCCCTGGCGGAGAAATACAGTTATCTGTTCAACCAGACAGGCATACAGAATGAGGTGATCTGGACCAAGAATTCGCCGAACAATTACGAATGCTACTGGTGGGACTGGTATGCCATGCCTTTGGGATATAACGGCTGGAATGTGGACGGTCCGCTGCAGGAGATTGTGGATGATTTCGAGATGAAAGAGTCTGGGGAAGTGCCTGTGCTCGGCTATACGGAAGACAACCGCCAGATAATCAATGAAGCGGCGTATGACTATGATCCGCTTAATCCGTGGGACGGAAGGGATGAAAGGTTCTATTCATGCATCCTCTACCATGGAGCGGAACTTCAGGGCCGCCCGATAGATATATCGGAAGGCGGTCTGGATGACATCAATATCGGTGCAATCACGCGTACACGTTATTTCTACAACAAATATCTGGATCAGAACCACAATCTTGTGACGAATGATACATGGACCTACAGGCGTTTTGCAATAATAAGGACGGCAGAACTGTATCTGAACTATGCCGAGGCTCTCAATGAGGTCGACGGCCCTACAGGTGCGGTCTATACTCTTGTCAATGACATCAGAAAACGGGCCGGTCAGCCTGAACTCCCGTCCGGACTTTCCAAAGAACAGATGCGGGAGAAGATCCGGCACGAAAGGAGGATAGAACTGTGCTTCGAGAACCACAGATTCTGGGATGTCCGCAGATGGATGATTGCAGAAGAAGTGGACAAGGGGCCTGTGCATGCAGTACATGTGGACAAGGACGGAAACATAACATATCCTGTATTCCAGAACAGGGTATTCGACCCGTCCAAGCATTACCTTTTCCCGATACCGCAGAGTGAGATAGACAAGAACAATGCTTTGGAACAGAACCCGGGATGGTGATGCGGCCGGCTTCCGGGATACCTTACAATAGATCAAATAACAACGTTTAAATTCTGTATTATGAAACAGCTATTTTTATTTGCCGGAGCCATGGCTCTTGCAGGAGGGATGTTGTTCACGTCATGCAAGGACAACACCGAAGAACAGCCGGGAACGGTTCCTGAAGTAAGTATTTCCGCTGACGAAACCTTCGCTTCCGACTATACGGCCACGCTTACTCTGACCCTTTCGTCGGCATCCTCATCCGATGTCGTCGTGAAACTCGCCGATGCGGACGTGGAGTCCGGACAGTCGGAAGTGCCTGCCGTCTACAGCAAGTCGGTAACTATCGGGGCAGGCAAGACAAGCGCTACCGTGAAAGTCTCTGCCGATGTGCTCGGCCTGACGGAGGGCACGTACCAGTCTGCCATTATGATCGCGTCCGCCGAAGGGGCTGATGTGGCTGAAAATTCCGTTGTATATATCGGACTCGACTATGTGGAACTTCCGGCCGTTAACCTGTATGCCGACGACCATTTTACTCATACCCGCACTGCCGAACTGCGTCTCAGGCTCGAAGAGGCCGCTGAAGCGAATGTTACGGTGACTCTCGAGGATGATGCTTCAAGTACGGTTTCGGTAGAATATGAAAAGACTGTGTCCATACCTGCCGGTGAGACCGAAGCTGCGGTACCGGTGACGGTGGTGATACCGGACGACATGGCGCAGGGAAACTATAAGGCTGTCATAAATATCGCTTCCGTGGAAAATGCGGTCAGCGGGAATTCACGCTCGGTGACCATCAGCCTTTCCTATCCGTTCGAGGTGGAGATGACGATGGACGGTCTGTTCGATGACTGGGATACTCCGGAAGTGACATCCTATCCTCTGCCGGAAGGAGATGTGAAATATCCTGTACTGAGAACACTCAAGCTCGCGGCCAATTCAAAGGATGTATACATGTACTTCGAACTGCAGGCTCCTGAAGATTTCGGCTATACTGCATTCGATGCCAACACGATGCCTTTCAATGTCATTATCGACCATGACGGGAATGCTGCTACCGGCGCATATATCGGAACCATAGACAACGCCACGGCCGGGCAGCCATTCGATCCTATGGGACTTACCTATTATATCGAGGGTGCTCTCCGTGACGGTTCCGGTGATCCGTTCTCGGTATTCTATTCGATGACCGTATACCGGGCCGACTGTGTCAAGGACGGCGGATTTTTCTGGTCATCAGACGTGACTTTGACTTCTCTTGTAGGTAAATATGACGGAGAGACCATTTACGGAGTCGGTTCGTATGAAGACGGCATAGGCAGGATAGAGGTCAAATTCGACAGGAATTTCTTCGGTATGACAGGCACGGCCGCAAGGTTTGCCATCAAGGTAATGGACAGCGCCAGGAACTGGGACGCAATCGGACTTCTGCCTCAGGGCAATACGGAGAACGGTGAGTTCAAGCCTGTCGATATGGCTGTAATCAATCTGCCTGCATATGTGGAATAGGTTTCTTATAATCGCTTCGGTACTTCTGCTCGCTTCATGCGGGGCGGGCAGGAGTTCCGGTAATGATGCCCCGTTCTTTGAAATGCGCGGTATCGTGCTTGCGTGGGATGATGTATGCAATCCTGAAACAGTGGACTGGCTTTCCCTGATGAAGGAAAACGGTCTCAACACCATAAGTGTGTTCGGGAAAGACTATGCAAGTCCGGAGTATCTGGTTTTCAGGCAGAAATGCATTGACAGCGGTTTCGAGTTCGAATATGAAGAGCATGCGATGTCATGGCTGCTTCCGAGGGAGCTTTTCAACACCCATCCGGAATATTTCCGTATGGACGAGAACGGACAGAGACAGCCTGACGGTAACGGATGTCCGTCTAACGAGGAAGGACTGAAGGTGATAATGGGCAATGTACGTCAGTTCGCCATGGAGCACACTCCGACGAATCACAGATACTATACATGGCTCTATGACGGGGGAGATATCTGCCACTGCGAAAAGTGCCGGGAATACAATGCCGCCGACCAGGGTCTGATATTCGAGAACCATATAATCAAGGCTCTCAGGGAGTATGATCCGGAGGCGATGCTGGCGCATCTTGCATACCACAATACGACGCCTGCGCCTTCTGTCGTCAGACCGGAAGAGGGTATCTTTCTGGAGTTCGCCCCTTTCTACAGGCGCTGGGACAAGCCTCTTTCAGACAGGTCCGCAATCAGGGACGGGGAGACATGGACGCATGGCGACTATCTGGATATGCTCGAAGCCAATCTGAAAGTATTCCCGGCGGAAACGGCCCAGGTGCTCGAATACTGGCTCGATGTCTCGCAGCGCAGCGGCTGGAAGAAACCGCAAGTCAGGCTGGAATGGTACAATGATGTCTATCTCGATGACCTGAAGACATATGCCGGTTATGGCATCAGGAATATAACCTGCTACGGAGCCTGGATAGACAAGTATTATGTGGATACATACGGCGATCTGACTCCTGTGGAGGATTACGGGCAGGGACTGTTGAACTATAGACAAGAATAGAGTATGAAACGGATTTTTCTGACACTCCTGATGGCAGCCGGATGCCTTTCATTCACATTGTGTTCCTGTTCCGAGCCGGCAGTGCAGGCAGATAGCGGGGAAGAGAACGTCGGACAGGATGGCGGGGATGGAGATGACGGGACAGGTGACACGGATGACCCGGAGCCGGCAGAGCCGGAAAGATGGTTCATCCAGAGAGGTCTTGTGGCATCGTGGAGCGATGTGATGAATGCCGATGCCATAGACTATGTGGAGATAGCAAAAGCCAACGGTATCAATACATTCAGTATTTTCGGAGCAGAGCGTACATGGCCCATCTGGCAGAAGTTCGCAGACAGGTGTGCCGAGGCGGGAATCGATCTGGAATATGAGGAGCACATGATGTCCAGACTGCTCCCGAGAGACCTTTTCAGCACCCATCCCGAGTATTTCCGGATGAACGAGAAAGGACAACGGGTCAATGACGCCAACGGGTGTCCGTCTTCGGAGGGCGCCCTGGCGGAAATCAGGAAGAATGCAAAGACTCTGGCGGTGGATTATGCTCCGACCAACGACAAGTATTATTTCTGGCTGGACGACGGCGGCGGAGTGTGTCATTGCGACAAATGCAAGGGACTCAACTATGCCGATCAGGCACTTCTGTTCGAAAATGCCGTCATAGAGGCGATCAAGGAGGTCAATCCTGAAGCCATGCTGGCGCATCTGTGCTATGCCGCTTCCATAGATCCTCCGCAGACAGTGAAGCCGCATGAAGACATTTTCCTGGAATTCGCCCCGTTCTACCGGAGCATGTCCGATCCCATATCTTCTGAATGGGCGGTCGGAAGGTACAGCATGAAGCACAGCACATATCTCAGGGCGCTCAAGGAGAATTTAGAGGTTTTCCCTCCGGAGACGGCCCAGGTGCTGGAATACTGGATGGACGATTCCCTGTTCAGTGAGTGGGATCCTACGGATCTGGTGGAAGTGCCGTGGGACAACGGGATGTTCCTTGACGATATAGATACCTATGCTTCGTACGGTATACGCAATATAATGTGCTACTGTGTGTATGTCGGACCGTCGTATGTCAACAAGTTCGGATTTCCGGCATTCCTCGAAGAATATGGCCAGGGGCTTTTGAACTATGAAAGGTAGTGGTGTGTTTTTCGTTGTGTGCATGCTGTCGGTTGCGGCGGCATGCCGCAATGAAGCGGGACATGACGGGTTCCTGATAGGCAGGGCAGGGGAGATCGACGGCCTTCATGCCCCATGGGACGGACTCGATGACAATACCTCGTTCCGGTGTTTTGCGGATTCGTCCTTTTTTTATTTCCTGTATGAGGTCGAGGACAGTACGATGACTTTTTCCGATGATTTCCCCGAAGAACGGGTAGTGGACACGGAAGACAGGGTGGAGATTTTCTTCAGTCCGGGGCCTGATATGGAAAGATATTACTGTGCGGAGATAGACCCTCTCGGAAGAGTGATGGATTATTCGTGCGAGTATTATGCCCGGATGGATTACGGATGGGATTTCACTACCCTGTCGGCGGCCGGGTGGCTGACGTCCGGAGGATATGCAGTAGCCGGCAGGATTTCTCTCGACGAACTTAAGTCGCTGGGAATTGATCCGCATGCAGGCTTCCATATGGGAATATTCAGGGCCGATTTCCATCCGGACGGTACGGTCAACTGGTACTCCCATGTAGAGACGGATGATACGGCTCCGGACTTCCACCGGCCCGAGATGCTTTTTTATACTGAAACCGGAACACTTGATTAAGAAGCTGTTTTGAAATTTTTCCAAAAGACAATTGACAGATGATCAGAAATTTGGCGGCATTGATTCTTCTGGCGCTCTTCCCGGTTGTCGGCACGGCCCAGAAAATAACGGTAAAGGATACTTTGTGCAGGACATATCCGTTTTCCGATCCGGATCCTGTCCCCCGGACTTCCGGAGTCTATCCGTATCACCGTTACGAGACATTTGCCTTCGAGCCGGAAGACGTGACATGGAAAATGGTGGTGCTCGAGAACGATTATCTCCGGGTGAAGATTTTTCCGGAGATCGGAGGCAAGATATGGTCGGTATACGACAAGACATCGGGCAATGAGATGTTTTATGACAATGATGTCGTGAAGTTCAGGGAAATAGCCTTGAGGGGACCATGGACAAGCGGTGGAATAGAATTCAATTACGGAGTCATCGGACACGCCCCTTCATGTGCGCATCCTGTCGACTATAAAACAGAGTACAAGGAGGACGGAAGCGTCAGCTGCTACATAGGAGTGATGGAGCTTCTTACCCGTACGCGATGGATGGTCGAGATCAATCTCCCTGCGGACGCGGTTTGGGTACGGACCAGGTCTTTCTGGCATAATTCTTCCGGAACATTCCAGCCGTATTACACATGGGCGAATTCGGCTACGGAAGTTTCCCCCGAGATGAAGCTGCTGTATCCGGCGCAATATTCGATAGGTCATGACGGCAGGATTTCCGGATATCCTGTGGATGAGTCGGGACGGGATCTTTCCGAGTATGCCATGCAGGATTTCGGCCTTGACAAGTCATTGCATCCCGGAGGTTCCCACAAGAACTGGTTCGGAGTCTACTGGCCGGAAAAGGATTTCGGGATGCTGCATTATGCCCTGCGGGACGAGAAGATCGGCAGGAAATATTTCAGCTGGACTCAGTCCGACCAGGGAGAGATATGGGTGGAGCTTCTGACCGATACGCGGCCGCAGTATGTGGAGCTGCAGAGCGGACGGCTCTTTAACCAGAATCTGTGGGAGAGCGTCGGCACACCGTACAAGCAGACTCTGTTTACACCCTATGGCACGGATGAGTGGAATGAATATTGGCTGCCTTTCGCCGGTATAGGCGATGATGTGGATATGCTGACTCTCGATGCCGCTGTCAACGTGGATGATAGAGGAGCCGGAATCAATGTCGGGATTTATCCCCTGAAGGCTCTTTCGGGCAGGCTTGAACTCAGGGATTCTTCCGGACATGTCCTTGCCGGAAGGGAAATATCCCTTGCTCCGGCACATCCTGCCGTCGAGAAGTTCGATACGGACGGTATGGACGGCCTCGCTGAAATCATGCTCGGAGGAAAGAGACTGTGGTCAAAAGACCGTCAGGATATCGGCAGACCGGAGACTGTAGACAAGGATTTCAGTCTGGATTCCGCCTATGGACTTGCCGTATACGGGAAATATCTCATCGGTATGAGAAAATATGCCGACGCGGAATGGCGTATAGACAAGGCTATCGGGCTGGACCCTTCGCTTGTCCCGGCCCTTAATCTGAAAGCACTGCTGTGCCTGCGGAAAACGGATTATGCAATGGCTTGCGAATATGCAGACAGAGTCCTGTCAATCGATCAGTATGATCCTCAGGCCAATTTCATCAGCGGCAAGGCATGTGCCGCTCTCGGCCGGAAATATGATGCCATGGACAGGTTCGAAGTGGCAGCGATAACATCCTCACTCAGAAGTGCCGCCTGTACCGAGCTTGCCCGTATCCATTTCATGGAAGGGGATTATGATCTGGCGCGTCAGTATGCACTCAAGAGTCTGACAGGAAACGGACATAATCTCTCTGCATATTATCTGCTTTATCAGATTGAACCGGAAGAAGGCATATTGGATGCGGTCAGGGGACTCGACCCTCTTTGCCATTTCCCGGAAATGGAAATGATGCTTGCCGGAACGATAGGCAGGGAAGACCTTGCGGAGTCTGTCAGGGAAGAGCTCGGCTGGCAGAATTATATGGAGTTCGCCGCATTCTACAGCAGTCTCGGGCTTAAGGACAAGGCAGAACGCCTTCTGGCAGCCTGCCCGGAGCAGAATGCGCTCGTTTCGCTTTGGCGGGCATGGCTTGAAGGGGATACGTCGATGATATCCGATGCCGAAGCCGGATCCATCGAATTGGTATTCCCGTTCAGGGAGGAGTCCGTTGCTCCGCTGGAATGGGCGGTGGAAAATGGCGGAGGATGGAGGAGCCGTTATCTGCTGGCTATGCTGCAGGATTTTCTCGGACATAGGGACAGGGCAATCGGACTCATGGAAGACAGCAGTCCGGATTATGCTCCGTATTATTGCTACAGAAGCAATCTGACAGGAAATATGGACGATATGCTGAAGGCCCACGCGCTCGATCCTGAAGAATGGAGGTATATCCAGTATCTCGGACAGAGGTATAACGGGGAAGGACGCTACTCTGAAACAATCGGCCTGCTGAAAAAATATTATGCGCGGCACAGAGACAATTTCCACATCGGCGATACATACGTCAAGGCTCTGATAGCGACAGGTAAGTATCATGACGCGGACAAGGTTATGGCCGGCATGAGAGTGTTGCCGTTCGAAGGTCAGGCGGGAACACATGTAATGTACCGGGATATTAAATTGCATCTTGCGGCGGAAAGCATAGACAAAGGCAAATATGCGGAAGCCCTTGAGAGAATATCCGAAGCCCGGGAATATCCATGGAGACTGGGGGTCGGCAAACCATATGACGAACTCATTGACACTACATTGGAAGACTGGCTCTCCGCTATTGTGTACCATAGGACCGGCAACACGGAAAAGGCATCCGAACATCTGGCCGAAGTCAGGAACGAGGCGTTGCTGGAAGCCTATCCGGGGATGGTGACCGAAACCGGAGGACGTTATGCGGATGTAATGTCCATGTTGGGAAATCTGGATGCGTCATCTGACAAGAAACTGTTTTAGCTTTTAAATTCACATATATGGATACTGTTTCATTTGCCGGTATGGCAGAACAATACCGGCTGGAGCTGATGGAGAACTGTCTTCCTTTCTGGCTGGAGCATTCGTTGGACAGGGAATACGGCGGCTATTTCAGCTGTCTGGACAGGGACGGGAGCGTATATGACACGGACAAGTTCATCTGGCTCCAGGGGCGAGAGGTATGGCTTTTCGCAATGCTGTACAACAATGTCGAGAAACGGGAGGAGTGGCTTGATGCGTCTCTTCTCGGGGCTGAGTTCCTGAAGAAATACGGGCACGACGGGAACTATGACTTCTATTTCTCTTTGACACGAGAAGGGAAGCCGCTGATACAGCCGTACAACATCTTCTCGAACACATTCGCGTGCATGGGCTTCGCGCAGCTTGCGAAGGCGACGGGGAAGGAAGAATATGCAGAAATAGCCCGGAAGACCTTCGCTCGGATATTGGCGAGGCGGGACAATCCGAAGGGGAAATGGGAGAAGAGCTGTCCGGGAACTCGGCCGCTGAAAGGCTTTTCGCTTCCGATGATCATCTGTAACATGGCGTTGGAGATAGAGGAAATCATAGAAGACAAAAGTCTTTTGGACAGGACGATAGAAGAGTGTCTGCACGAAGTGTTGGGCGTGTTCTACAAGGACGAGGTGGGGATGATGGTGGAGAACGTTTCCGGGACGGACGGGAGCCTTGTAGACTGCTACGAGGGCCGGCTTGTCAATCCGGGACACAACCTGGAGGCGCTGTGGTTTCTGATGAGCCTCGGAGAGCGGCTTAAGGACAATGGTTTGATAGAGAGGTGCGTGAAGATATCGCACAATGTTATAGAATACGGCTGGGACAAGGAGTACGGAGGTATCTATTATTTCATGGACCGACTGGGTCATCCTCAGCAGCAGCTGGAGTGGGACCAGAAACTGTGGTGGGTTCACATCGAGTCGGCGATAGCGATGCTGAAGGGTTATCTGCTGACTGGAGACATGACGAGTCTGGATTGGTTCGAGAAACTGCATGAGTACATGTGGGACCATTTCAAGGACAAGGATTATCCGGAGTGGTACGGCTACCTTAACCGCCGAGGTGAAGTGCTGTTGCCGTTGAAGGGCGGTAAATGGAAGGGCTGCTTCCATGTCCCGAGAGGCCTCTACCAGATATGGCAGATCGCGGAATGCTGTCGATAATTATGCCAGCCCCATACTTCATTGTTGTCTATACTTGTTTGATTGGACGGCGTTCTGTTTGATTGAGCGGCATTCTGGTGCAAAAACGGAAGATGATGTTCCGGATAAGACAATTTTTCTTATCTTCGCGAAATATGCGGAAGTTGTGCCGCCTGTTGCGAGTGATGAACATTAACCAAACCGTTGTCAGCCATGCTGTATCCGATAGGTATCCAGAATTTTGAAGACCTTAGGAGAGGAGGATATGTCTATATAGACAAGACCGGGAAGATATATGACCTTTTCTCTACAGGGAAATACTATTTTCTCAGCCGGCCGCGTCGTTTCGGGAAAAGCCTTCTTGTGTCGACGATGGAGGCGTATTTCGAAGGGAAGCGCGAGCTTTTCGAAGGGCTTGCGATAGAGAAACTGGAAAAAGACTGGACCCGATATCCTGTCCTCCATCTTGACCTGAGCGGAGTGGCTTACGATAGAAAGGATGTCCTGATCAAGGTGCTTGACCAGAAGTTGTCTGAATGGGAAGGACAATACGGAATATCCGCTGCATCGGATGTGCCGGGATTGCGGTTCCAGAAAGTTATCAGTACAGCATACGGGACTACGGGCAGACAGGTAGTGATTCTGATAGACGAATACGACAAGCCTATAATCGACAACCTGGACAACCCCGAGCTGCAGGAATATTACCGGAGCACATTGCAGGGATTTTACGGAGTAATGAAGGCTAAGGACGAGTGCATCCGTTTCGGATTTTTGACGGGAGTGACGAAGATAGGTAAGCTGAGTGTGTTCAGCGGGCTTAACAACCTGCGTGACATCTCGATGCTTCCCCGGTATTCGGACATCTGCGGGATTTCGGAGACAGACCTTCACGAATATTTTCCGGATAGTGTCAGGGAACTTGCGGAAGCGAACGGCCTGACAGAGGATGAATGCTACAGGAAACTTGCGGATATGTATGACGGCTATCATTTCAGCGAGGATTCCGTCGGGATGTACAACCCGTTCAGTCTACTGAATACCTTTGCGGGACAGAAGTTCCATGACTACTGGTTCGAGACGGGGACACCGACGTTCCTGGTGAAACTGCTGAAGCAGACGGGGTACGACATCTCCAGACTGTCGGAAGATGAAGTGGAGATAGATACAGCCATGATATCGGGTGTGAATGACTATGTGAACGACCCTATCCCGGTGATGTACCAGAGCGGTTATCTAACGATCAAGGGCTATGACGGGATGTTCGGAGTCTACAGATTAGGGTTTCCGAACATGGAGGTGAAGCAAGGTTTCATGAAGATGCTGTTGAATGTGTATTCACCGTCACCGGAACAATCCGGGAGTGTTCTCGTGTCGAAGCTGTACCGTGCGGTTACCGGAGGCAGACCGGAGGATATGATGAAGATATTGGAGGCATTGTTCGCACGAGCGAACTACCAGATCCAGGGAGATGCGGAGAAGGACTTCCAGTATGCTATGTACATCATCTTCGAACTGCTCGGAGAATACGTCCAGACGGAGAAACAGACGAGCAACGGGAGGATAGACATCCTTCTTCAGACGAAGGACTACATATACGTCATGGAACTGAAGGTGGACGGCACAGCGGACGAGGCCTTGGAGCAGATAGAGGAGAAAGGCTATGCGAAACCGTTCGCCGCCGACCCACGCAAGCTCTGTAAAATCGGTGTCAGTTTCTCCTCCTCCACCCGCCGTATAGAAGAATGGAAAATCATCTAATTCTAAAACAATTTCATATTAATCAATACTTCGGTAAATTTTAACCGAAAATTTTAAAATTTAACAATCGAGTCGGATAAATTGTATCTTGCGGTTCCGAATGACTGCGTGTTTATGGAAGATGCCGGAAAGCTCGGATTTGTAAACCATGCTTCCGGACACAGACCGCCGTCTGAGGCTTTGGACAAGGGGTATGACTTTATGACGGGAATACTCTTTTAATTGTTTCAGTCAACGCTAACTGGCCGTTCAAATTTGGGGGGCCGTTCTACAGCCATATATTCATCGACAAGATAGAGGCGGACAGGAATGTCATGGTGCGGCATCCGGATAGACGGGGCCGCATCTCCGTATCATGTCAGGAGCAGCGCCCCGAAGCCGGCCAGCAGTGCTATGAGGCAGTTGATGAGCTTGGCATAGAGGAAACTGCGCTTGTCTTCCGCGAGAAGGGGGAGGGAGGAATGTCCGTCCTGGGAAATGCAGCTTGCCAGCAGGACAGGCAGCGGGACAAGCCCGCCCGCATACAGGGTCACGAAGATGAGGTGTGGCCCGGATTCCGGGATTATTCCTATCGCTACGGCCAGAAGTATCATCAGGGAAGGATTGCCGCTTACCCATCTGCTGATGTCCACATATCCGGATACGAGCCCGATCAGGAAGATGACTCCGAATGTCCAGGCGAAAATATTCGGCATATGCTTCAGAATGATGTGCCGCCAGAGGGTTTCCCTGATGAACCTGTCGGACCGGAAGCACAGGATTACGAGCATGACGATGCTCAGAATGGCGAATATCAGGTTCATCCACCATTCGCTGAGCAGGTTTATCCGCAGATGACCGTCTTCCGGTACTGCATGGTCATGTGCAAGCCACCCTGCCGCGAGGGCGACGGCAAAGACTGCTGTCGCAGCCGTCAGTACGAGTCTCTGCCATATGAGGCTCCGTTGTCCGGTATCCGTGTGGCAGGAGCCTGTGCCTCCGGAGCAGGATTTGTGGCAGTGGATGCTGCCCTTGTCACCATGCGGATCATGTCCGGTATGGGACAGACTGTCCTCTGAATGGCTGCAATTCATGTATCGGGATCCGGATTCCCCGGATACGGTCGTCATATTATTGCCGTCCCGCTCAGGTGTATCTGAAGCATTACTGCATTCAGGACAGTGTACTGACCTGTGGATACCTTGCGGCCATATGGCATCCACTGCAATTCCCGATATGACGGCTACGGCGAACAGTATGGCGAATATCCACAGAGCCCTGTCGGGCATCATCGCCAGCATGACGAATGCCTCATCGCCTGAAGAGGCGATCATCATTGCAATCAGGGCTCCGAAACTCATCAGACGTCTGTTGTAGAGGGAAACAGTGGCGAATCCTCCTATGCATCCCGGTATCGAGCCGAGAACGGCTGCAATAAGCACCTGCCTGAAACTGCTGCCCCGGGCTTTGCTGAATATCCTGCCGTGGGACCCTATGTCGAACGACTCGATCATCATCATCATTATTATGACGATGCCTGTGATGAGCACGGAGTTGAGCAGGGTATCTGTAAGAAGGTGAAGCATTACGTTGCGAAGTCGGTTATATGGAGGCTGTCCTTATTCTATCCATCCGGTGATGAAAAGGTTTACTATCGGGCGGATGGGGGAGTTGGTGGTAAGGGTGACTATCACGAGCGTCTCTCCTTCAGGCATTCCCGATGTGTCAAGGCTGACGTTCAGGCTTCCCTTGCCGCCTGCCGGGATTTCCGGTATGTCCGTGTGGGTGGCCTGTTCCGACTCGACATCCACTTTATAGACCTTCAGCGGACTTTTCCCCATATTCGAGAATTCCCAGCTTGCGGTCACTTCCGTTCCGGCAGGCCTTTTCCCGAAAGAATATGTGCTGCTTTTGAATACCGGTTTCGGTCCGTCGGCCCGTTCCCGGGCTGAAAGGCTGTCGAAGTTCTCCTTTGTAAAGGCGAATATCTTCAGCTTTTCCCCTGACGGTTTCCCGTCAATGACCGGGGTGGCATAATACCAGTTCTTGCCCCACATGCCGTCTACGGCCGTGACCTTGAACCGGAGGGTTGCCGTACTGTGCGCCGGTACGGGAGACGGATCGACTTCGAGGGACAGCCCTTCCGATACATCGGTAAATGTCAGATGCATCGGAGAGGAGCCTATATTGGCTATCTGCACTTCCTCGCTTTTAGAGCCTCCCATTTCGAGATTGCCGCATTTGAGTCCGGTATCTTTCAGCCCGAGTTTGCCTGAATGGACCGGGAACCTTGTCTCGAGAGGTTCCTCTTTCTGATGGCTGACGCCGCGTATACGCAGGATAACCGGCTTGCTGAGGCCGGATATATGTGCGGTAAGGGCCTTGTCGAACGGGTAGGGGCCCTCATCATTGGTGTATACGGCAGATATTACCGCTGTCCTGCCGGGCTGGACAGGCTCCCTGCTCCAGGAGACATCGGTACATCCGCATGTCGTGTTCACTGTGTATATCACTACCGGTTTCGCCCCGATATTCTTCATCCTGAATTCGCATTTCAGGGCTCCGTCGCTCAGGAGGACATCCCCGAAGTCCCATACAGTCCTGTCGAATTCGACTGTCCCTCCGAACTTCTCCTGGGCGGGTGACAGCAGGGGACATAGGCAGAGAAACAAGGACATGTAAAGGATATGGAATATGTTCCGGCTGTTTTTCATGTACGGTCTGTTTTATAAAACATTTACGTTATGTCCCGGATTTCCGGCGGCAGACTGCAAAGATAAGACTTTTCGTCAAACTTTAGCATTGCGTCAGACGCTTGCGGAACTTGTGCTTTGAATTTTCAAAATATTCATATAAATTTGTCGCTTGTTTTACAGGCGGGGACATTCCCTGCCGGAGTACGGACCCGATCCGGAGATACGACACATTAACAATTAAAGATAAGATTATGGCTTACAAGATTTCAGAAGACTGTGTAGCTTGCGGCACCTGCATCAACGAGTGCCCTCAGGGAGCTATTTCAGAAGGGGACATCTATAAGATAGATCCGTCTCTTTGCGTTGATTGCGGAACATGCGCAGACGTATGCCCTATGGGCGCTATCGCTCCTGAGGCATAGTTCAGTCCTGCAGCTAAAAAAAGTCCCTGAAGCCGCAAGACTTCAGGGACTTTTTCTATATTACTGTTGCGGCCTCATGACGATTTCGATGAAATTGCCCTGCTCCAGCACACTCTGCAGCACATTCATGATATTCTCCGCGGAGATTTCCCCGACAGCCTCCTCATAGAGGGCATCGAAGTCTTCACCGCCGTAATTGTACCAGTTCTGGAGGTTGCTGAGCCAGTATGTGTTGCTGATACGGGACTCAGGTATCTTCTTCTTGAAATTCTCGACGGCCATGGAGACCTGTTCGTCCGTAGGACCTTCTTCAGCCAGTTTCGTCAGGCCCTCTACCGCGAGTCCGCGCAGCCTGTCCGACTGCTGCGGATTGGTATTGAAGTAGACCTGGATGATTGCCTTCTCTTCCGGAAGACGCTGGAGGCTCATGTTGGCCGATGCCCCGTATGTGCCGCCTTCCTCCTCCCTGAGGGTCTCCGTATATATCATGTCCAGGATATAGGACGCGGCGTCAAGCATGACGGAAGACTTGACACTGAACGGAATATTGGCCGTCCATACCTGGAGGACAGTATTCATCGGCGTCTGCATCCCGGTCTCGAACACATCCTCTATCCTGCCGGAAGCTATCCGCGGTATGTTGTCCACCCACTCGGTAGCCTTCTTCCCCTTAGGAAGGGAACCGACATATTTCTCCACAAGCGGCTTCAGGCTTTCAAGTTCCACATTCCCCACAATATATACGGTAGCGCCGGCCGCATCCTTGAACAGCTGGTCCCTGTAGACCCTTTCGATAGTCTCCATCGAAGCCTTTTCGATGATTTCCTCGGAAATGGTCACATTCCTCGGATTATTCCCGTAGAGATCCCTGTTCATCCTGTTCTGGAAGATGAAATCCGGCTGACTTTCGAGGTTCGGAAGGATTGCCTTGATCTGCTCTATTCCGAGCAGGTATTCGTCGAAGTCGAACCTCGGGTCGACGAATTTCAGATACAGGAGCTGGAATGCGGTCTCAAGATCTTTCGGGGAGCCGGTGGCAATGATACCGTGCCTGATCCCGCTTATGGAAGTCGTCACGCTTGCTGTCTTGCCTGCCAGCATTTTCGAAAGTTTTGTGTTCGGGAACTTCGATATGCCTGAATTGTGCTCGAAGAGTTCATAGATGTTGTCCTCGAATGAAGGAAGATCCTCTGTGGCGATAATGCTCCGGCCTCCGTCCTTTACGAGCCTTATGATGACCTGGTCTTTCTTGTAGTCGGTCGGGAGCACGACTACCCTTACCCCGTTTTTGAGAGTCCATTCGGTGGCTCCGTATACGGTTTCACTCTCCTTTTTCACCTTCGCTCCCTTGAGTGCGGCAGGGTCGAGAAGAGGCTCGTCGATGCTTTCCTCGGCATTCTCGGCTATCTCGGAAGATTCCACTTCTTCTATAGCCTGAAGGAAGTCAGCTTCTGCAGGATGGACCAGACCTTCCTTTTCAGGAGCCTTGTAGACTATTACCATATTGGTGTCCGGAGCCATCCCGGCGACTGCACCGTCGAGGATGTCCGTATTGATCCGGCTGCAGAAGGCCTTTGCGTATTCATATGCTTCCGACGGTTCCATATATGAAGTGTTGTCGAAGAAGTTGCCGGTGTACAGGTCGATGAATTCTGAATTCGTCCTTGTGCCGGCTGCATCGGCTGCCTTCTCGTAAGCCCTCAGTATATTGTCCTTTGCCCTGCTGACTTCGGCATCGGAGAACCCGTACATCTTCATTTTTTCGATTTCCGTCAGGAAAGCCTTGAATGCGGGGATTGCCTCGCCGTCCTTGCATGCTATATTGCCCATTGTCACCTGGCATGTCTCGCACAGGTTGCCGATGCCGATGCTTGCACCGAGGAAAGGCGCGTCCGGTTTCGAAGCTATGTCGCTGAACCTTTCCCTCATGATCAGGGCTATGTATGTGTCCACCAGATCGAGGAACATCCCTACATCGGTGCTGTTGAGCTCCTCCGGCCTTGCAGGGCTTTTCCACATTATTTCCATGCCTGTGGAGGAGGCCTCCGGATCGGTTATGATTCCCACAAGAGGTTCCCGGTTGTCCGGAATCATGTGCATTTCCTTCGGCTTCGGATTTTCAGCTGCAGGAATGTCCCCGAACAGTTCCCTTATCTTAGCCTCCACGTAGTCGACATCAATGTCACCTACCACGATTACGGCCTGAAGATCCGGCCTGTACCATGTCCTGTAGAAGTTTACAAGGCTTTCCGGCTTGAAGTTCTCAAGATTCTCCTGACTTCCTATGAGAGTGCATGTGGCATATTTTGAGTCTCCGTAATAATAAGGGAGGGATTTCTCGTGCATTCTCCATGATGCCGTGTTCCGGGATCTCTTTTCCTCGATGATGACTCCGCGCTCCTTGTCTATCTCCACCGGGTCGCATGTCACGAAATGTGAGTAGTCATGCATGATCAGCAGGCATGTGTCCACAATGCCGGAGCGGGAGACGGGAATGTTGTTCAGCATGTAGGTGGTCTGCTCCACCCCTGTGGCTGCGTTCACGTTGCGTCCGAATTCGGCTCCGATACTCTGGAGATAGTCCAGTATCTGCTTGTCCGGAAAATTCTTCGTGCCGTTGAAGCACATGTGCTCGAGGAAATGGGCGAGTCCGTCCTGGTCAGGGGTCTCCTGTATGGCCCCGACATCGGTTGCCAGATAGAATTCGGCCCTTCCTTCAGGCTTGTCGTTGTGTCTTATGTAATAGGTGAGTCCGTTGTCCAGCTTTCCCTTGCGGACAGCGGGATCGTCCGGAAGCTGCTGTATCTGCGGAGCCTGACCGAAGGACACCGCAACAGCCGCCAGCAGCACTGATAATGTCAGAATGCGTTTCATATTGCGTTTTGTATGAATGGTTTATACGTTGTTCGGTGCCGGATTGCATCAATAAAACCGGGCCGAAGCCAACAAAGATACAATATTTTTCTAACTTTGCATATTCTTGCAGTACCGCACTGCTGTGTGGTATCCGTAGAAGGGCAGTCCGGACAGTGCCGCAGAAAGGGAATGCCGGTGCGATTATGAACTTGCGAAACATGAGTTATTGAATACAGAGGACGGGATATGGCGATAAACGGGAAAAATGATGTTCCGGTACTTCCAGGTACGGGGAATGTGCTCCAGCCGCTGATAAAGTGGGCAGGAGGCAAGGAACATGAACTGAAATATATTCTTCCGAATATCCCGGATTTCAGGAATTATTATGAACCTTTCGTGGGAGGAGGCGCCGTATTCACGGCGGTCGAGGCTGAAAACTATTATATAAATGACCTTTCAGATGAACTGATAGCCCTGTACAACGGCATTTCGAGACGGAATACATGGCTATTCCGGTATGCGGCGGCGATTGACCGCTCATGGGCAGATGCCCATGCCTTCTGCGACAGTCATATCGATGAATTGAAGCGTATTTACAGTGCGTGCCGGGATGGCATTACCGGCAAGAGCGGGTTGAAGGAGGCTGCGGAAGGCTTCGTCTCAAGACATGAGGAAGAGCTTGCACGCCTGTTTTCGGGTTGTTTCCTGGGGCATATGCCGGTATTCCTTGACGAACTGAAGAAAAACATTGCCAGGAAATTCTGGCGGATGAAGGAACTTGAGGAAAAGCTCGAAACCCTGCCTGAAGAGGATCTTTATGACAATATAGAGACATCTGTCAAGAGTGCCGTATATATGGGATACCGTTCGATGTACAACGACAGGGCCCTGGCGAGACGCAACGCTTCCATGCACTGCGCCCTGTTCCTGTTCATCCGCAATTACTGCTACAGCGGGATGTTCCGGTACAATGATGACGGGGAGTTCAATGTCCCGTACGGAGGGATCGCCTATAATGCAAAGAGCATGTCGAGGAAAATTGCCTACTACCGTTCGAAACCGTTGCGTGAAAGGTTGCGGAATACCCGCGTCTACAACCTCGATTTCGAGGAATTCCTTCGGCAGTGCAATCCCGGAGAGGATGATTTCGTCTTCCTGGATCCTCCGTATGATACGGAATTCTCGTCTTATGCAGGGAATGATTTCACGAGGGACGACCAGAGGAGACTTGCCCGGTATATGATTGACGAATGCAGGGCCAAATGGATGATGATAATCAAGAATACCGACTTTATCTACGGACTCTATGCAGTGGACGGGATAAATATCCGTGTGTTCGACAAGGAATATTTAGTCAGTTTCATGAACAGGAACGACAGGAAGGCCAAACATCTTTTAATTACTAACTACTGATGGCTAAAGAAAGAATAACGGAATCGGAACTCGTGCTTCCGAGCCTGTATCTGATGAACCGTAGAGGCGGTTCGGTCAGTACATCCGACCTTATCGTCGCCCTTGAGGACATGATGAAGCCCGAGGGGCAGGACATTGCCATAATAGCAAACAGGCATGACAGCTATTTCTCGCAGAAGGTCAGGAATCTGAAAAGTCATGACACTTTCCAGAAGAAAGGGTATGCGGTTTACCGGGACGGACGGTTTTACATTACTGAAGAAGGGCGGAAGTTCGTTGAGGACAACATGTCCAACATAGAATATCTGCTCGGATCCGATTTCGGATACTCCGATGTCAGACAGGCATTCGGAAGGATAGCGAAATCGAAGAAACATCTGCCTGTGCCGTATCGGGAAACAGTGGAAGAAGGAGCTGTAAGGACCGGTGAGACGGTTTCACGCAAACGTTCGAAGAAGCTGAGGGATGCCGCTGCCCGGCATTTTTCCGAGAACGGGATCATCCGGTGTGCCTGCTGCGGCTTCGAGTTCGGTGAGTTCTACGGTCCCGAATATTCGAAAAGCTGCATTGAGATGCATCATATCAGACCGATATTCAGCTATTCAGGGGAGAGCGAATCTGCAACCATTGAGCAGGCCCTCAAAAACCTTCTCCCTGTCTGCCCGAACTGTCACAGGACCATACACCGCAACCATATTTCAGGTGACCGTTTGCAGGCATTCATTGACACTGTCCGGAGCATGCATCATAAGGCGCAGTGTTCCGGAGCGTCCTGGAACGGGGCCGCTCATTAAAAGCGGTTGCCCTCACAGGTACCTGATACGCGTTGCCCAATTTTTAGACCGGCGTTATTTAAGATGGAAGATTTCAGGATACGGGTGTTCATGGCAGTCTATGAGGCAGGCAGTTTCACGAAGGCTGCCGCCGGCCTCGGTATCAGCCAGCCTGCCGTGAGCCAGAATGTGGCGGAACTGGAGCGGATGCTGGGAACTTCCCTGTTCGTGCGTTCCGGAGGCAGGGTGTCTGTCACGCCAGCAGGTGAGCTTTTCCGCAGTTTCGCCTCCCGGGTCGAAGATGCCTACCGCGATATCAGGACTGTATTCATGACCCCGGTTCCGGACGGAACGGCATGCAGGATATATGCGGATGCCGTTGCCCGGGAATATCTCTTTCCTGAAATATCGCGGATCCTCGGAGTCATCTGTCCCTCCCTCGGAATCGGACTTGCCGCTACACAGCAAGGGGCCGACATCAGTATTCTGTCGGCCCCTGTACGGCATCCGGACGGTGTGACTTTCACTTTCCATGTATGTCCGTCATCCCATCCCCTCTCTCCCGTGTTGGTTTCCATCATCAGGAATATGCTGGAAACCCGTTGAAATGCAACTTTGGAAACTGTACGGTTTCTTATTTGTGCACAGCCTTCAGCCAGCGGTCAAGAGAGTTGTAGAACTCATCGCGTGCATAGCTGAATCCGTCATGTCCCTCGCCGACGTATTTCTCGGCAGAGTAGCCCCATCCGTGTCCTCCTGAAGGGAAGATGTGCATTTCAGTCGGCACTCCGGCTTTTATGAGTGAGCGGTACAGCCTGATACTGTTTTCGGCAGGCACTGTCTTGTCATCGCTGCAGAGGACGATGAATGCCGGGGCATTGTCGGATGCCACCTGGTTTTCGAGGGAATATTTCCTTTCGAGATTTCTGTACTGCCGGCAGGCCTTGTCCCACTCTTCCCATGAGCGGCCTTTCCGTGCCGTGAATTCATCTTTCTTGCCTATGAGTGAGTTATGGGTTCCCTTGTGTGTGACTTTCATGTCGAATGTCACCACAGGGTAAACGAATACCGAAAAGTCCGGCCGTGTGACGGCATCGCAGTACATTACGGATGTCGTCACGGCCAGATGTCCTCCGGCAGAGAAGCCCATTACCCCGATCTGGTCTACTCCCCATTTCTCCGCATTTGCCCTGCAGTAGCGGAATGTGTTCTGTACGTCGGTCAGAGGCACGTTCCAGTGTCCGTTCGGCAGTCTGTATTTGACTACGGCTACGGTGATGCCCCTTTCAAGCATCCATTCGGCTACATATACGCCTTCATTGTATGATGACACGATGCTGTATCCTCCTCCTGGACAAACTATAACCATCTGTCCGTTAGGCTGCTTCGGGAAATACAGGTCGAACCTCGCATTGACATTTATGTTCCCGATGTTGCCGTACTCATTGATCTTTTCCGGGCCCTCCAGCCCGTTGCTCTCTTCCATTTCGTATCCGGCTGAGATTATTTTCTTCGCCACTACGGGGTCGGTGTTGTCCACGAGCTTCTCTCCGTACAGGAGAACCGTCTTGTCCGGTCTCAGACCCGTGTTCGGCTGTGCTGAAAGAGAGATTCCCGCCAGACATGCCGAGATTGCAATCATTGTTGAAATTAAACGTTTCATAGTCATATATTATAATTTGTGAACTTCCGATGGCCTGTATGGAAGAACCTTGAAACAGGCCTCCGTATAAAAAGGGACCATGCCCGGAATCCGGATATTCCGTCACGGCCCCTTTTATTATGATGTCTGCAAAGCGAAAGGATTACTCTTTCCCTGCAAGTCTCTTGTATGTGTTGAGACGTATCTTTGCGAACTCCTCCGTTTTCTGGAGCAGTTCTCCGGCTTTCTCCGGGAACATCTTGTAAAGGGATGCAAACCTTACTTCACCTTTCAGGAAGTCCTGGAACTTGCTCCAGTCAGGCTCCTTGCTGTCGAGGGAGAACGGATTCTTCCCTTCCTCTTCGAGTGCAGGGTTGTACCTGTAGAGATGCCAGTATCCGCACTCTACTGCAAGTTTCTCCTCTTTCTGGCTCAGCCCCATACCTGCCTTCAGCCCATGGTTGATACATGGCGAGTAGGCGATGATGAGGGATGGTCCGTCATAGGCCTCGGCTTCCTTCAGCGCATTGAAGAACTGTGCTGGGTTCGCTCCCATTGCAACCTGTGCAACATAGACATAGCCGTAGCTGATGGCCATCATTCCGAGGTCTTTCTTGCGGATTTTCTTTCCTGAAGCAGCGAACTTGGCAATTGCCCCGGCAGGAGTTGACTTGGATGACTGTCCGCCGGTGTTCGAGTATACCTCGGTATCGAGTACGAGCACATTCACGTTCTCTCCTGAAGCGAGGACATGGTCGAGTCCGCCGTATCCGATGTCGTATGCCCATCCGTCGCCTCCGAATATCCACTGGCTGCGTGAAGGGATGAAATGCCTGTATTCGAGCAGGGCCTTGCAGGTGTCGCAGCCGCATTCCTCCATGAGAGGGATGAGTTCGTCAGCGACTTCCCGTGTTACCTTGGCATCGTTGCGGTTTTCAAGCCACTTCGTGAACAGAGCCTTCATCGTGTCTGAGCAGCAGCTGCATGAGAGTCCCTTTTCCATGAGTCCGGCTACGGTAGCACGTGCCCTGTCGGAACCGAGTTTCATTCCGAGACCGTATTCTGCATTGTCCTCGAACAGTGAATTCGCCCATGCCGGGCCGTGTCCGTTGATGTCCGTGCAATACGGTGAGGCAGGGAATGACGCTCCGTAGATGGAAGAGCATCCTGTCGCATTGGCAATCATCATATGGTCGCCGAAGAGCTGGGTGATGGTCTTGATGTACGGAGTCTCGCCGCATCCTGCGCATGCGCCGGAGAATTCGAACAGAGGCTGTGAGAACTGTGCGTTCTTGATGTTCTGGAACTTGTTCTGTACAGTGTCCTTGTAGCCGATGTTGGAGTGCAGCCAGTTGAAGTTTGCCTGCTCGTGCTCCTGCGATTCTGCCGGAACCATGACGAGAGCCTTCTCCTTTGCAGGGCAGACATCTGCGCAGTTGCCGCAGCCTGTACAGTCGGCAGGGGATACCTGCATCGTGAATGTGTAGTCCTTGAACACGGCCTTGCCCTGTGCCTTCTTGAGGCCTGCAGGAGCGGCGGCCGCCTCTTCTGCCGTCATCAGGAACGGACGGATGGCTGCGTGAGGGCAGACGAATGCGCAGGTGTTGCACTGTATACAGTTCTCTGCCTTCCATTCAGGCACGAATACGGCTACTCCGCGTTTCTCGTAGGCTGCCGTTCCGTCAGGGATAGTCCCGTCGGCGGCATCCTTGAATGCGCTTACAGGCAGAAGGTCTCCGCACTGTGCGTTCACTACGTCAGCGACCTGTTTTACGAATTCAGGGGCAAGCCTGTCCTTGTTAGGGTTCTCGAACTTGGCTGTGATGTCCTTCCAGTCTTCAGGAACATTCACCTTGATGTACTCTCCGCCCCTGTCTACTGCGGCGTAGTTCATCTTCACCACATTTTCGCCTTTCTTGCCGTAGCTCTTGTCGATGGCCTTCTTCATGTATGTCACAGCGTCCTCGTAAGGGATGATGCCTGTGATCTTGAAGAATGCGGACTGGAGGATGGTGTTGGTCCTTCCTCCGAGCCCTATCTCGGATGCGATCCTGGTGGCATTGATTATATACAGGGAAATGTTCTTCTTGCCGATGACGGACTTCACGTTTTCCGGAATCCTCTTTATAGTCTCCTCCTCGTCCCAGATACTGTTGAGAAGAAGGGTGCCGTTCTGTTTGATGCCTTTGAGCACATCGTACTTGTGAAGGTATGAAGGGACATGGCAAGCGACGAAATCAGGTGTGGACACCAGGTAAGGAGCCTTGATAGGGGAGTCTCCGAAGCGGAGGTGCGAGCATGTATATCCGCCGGACTTCTTGGAATCGTAGTCGAAATATCCCTGGCAGTATTTGCTGGTGTGGTCGCCGATTATCTTGATGGTATTCTTGTTGGCTCCGACAGTACCGTCCGATCCGAGTCCGTAGAACTTGCACTCGGTGGTTCCCGGCTTTACGATGGATATTTCTTCCTTGACAGGCAGTGACTTGAATGTCACGTCATCCACGATGCCGATGGTGAAGCCGTTCTTAGGCTCGGCGAGTTCGAGATTCTCGTAAACTGCAACGATCTGGGCAGGAGAAGTGTCCTTTGAGGAAAGTCCGTAGCGGCCGCCGATGATCATCGGAGCGTTTTCAACTCCCTGGAAGAGGGCCTTTACGTCAAGGTAGAGAGGCTCTCCGAGTGCTCCCGGTTCCTTTGTCCTGTCGAGGACGGCGATCCTTTTCACGCTCTTAGGCAGGGCTTTCATGAAATATTTTGCGGAGAAAGGCCTGTAAAGACGGACGACAAGCACACCGGCTTTCTTGCCCTTTGTGGCGAGATAGTCCACGGTCTCCTTGACGGTCTCGGTAACCGATCCCATTGCGATGATG
This sequence comes from uncultured Bacteroidales bacterium, assembly GCA_944322585.1. Taxonomy (GTDB): domain Bacteria; phylum Bacteroidota; class Bacteroidia; order Bacteroidales; family UBA932; genus Cryptobacteroides. The sequence continues at coordinate 53,979 of CALUPB010000019.1, forward strand.
ATGTTCTCCGCATCAGGAGCACCGTAATAGTCGAACGGACGGTAGTCCCTTCCGGTGGCTTCGCTGATTTCTCCCATGTACCTTGCGACGATGTCAGGTACGGCCTCGTAATATTCGTTGCATGCTTCGCGGGCCTGGAAATATACGTCCCCGTTCTGTGCCGTTCCGCGTGTTACCGGAGCGTCAGGATTGAGAGCCTTCTCCCTGAATCTTGCAAGGGATTTCGTACTGATCATTTCCCGGAGCTTGTCTTCATCGATCAGCTCGATTTTCTGTATTTCATGCGAGGTGCGGAATCCGTCGAAGAAATGGATGAACGGGATGCTGGACTTGATTGTGGAAAGATGTGCCACTGCTGCCATGTCAAGAGCTTCCTGAACAGAAGCGGAAGCAAGCATGGCGAATCCCGTCTGGCGGCAGGCCATTACGTCCTGGTGGTCTCCGAAGATGGAGAGCGCATGCGATGCGAGCGCACGTGCCGACACATGGAATACGGTAGGAAGCATTTCACCTGCAATCTTGTACATGTTGGGGATCATCAGAAGAAGTCCCTGGGAAGCGGTGAATGTCGTGGTGAGGGCTCCTGCCTGAAGCGAACCGTGTACGGCACCGGCCGCGCCTCCTTCACTTTGCATTTCGGTAACCTTGACGGTCTCTCCGAAGAGATTTTTCTTTCCCTGAGCTGCCCACTCATCGACGTACTCTGCCATAGTCGATGACGGTGTGATAGGGTAGATCGCAGCGTGCTCGCTGAAAAGATAAGCGATGTGGGCAGCTGCGTAGTTACCGTCACAAGTGATAAATTTTTTCTCGTTTGCCATAATCGTTAAAGTTTATGAGACATAGTTTTTATTTTATTTTTACATGTTTTGCCGGCATTGTCCCGGATTCTGTTTGCCGTGCCCGTGCACGGAAACGATAATCATTGCAAATTTATGTAATTTTTCTGTATAATCCGAAGATTCCGGCAACTGTTTTGACTGTTTCGCAGGGCAGGGGCGGTCGCAGGTCCGAATCCGGTTCCCACACCTTGTCCCGGCAACTGTTCCCGACAGCTTCCGTAACGGAAAAGGACGGCTCTGTCCGATTTTCCGCTGCATGTCAGCAAAGGGCAGGCCGTCCTTTTCATTGTTGTATCGTAATATCAGAGGGTCGTGATGCCTTCGATTGTCACGGCATCGCCGGCGATCTTCTTTATCAGTCCCTGAAGAACTGTTCCCGGTCCTATTTCCATGAAATAACCGGCTCCGTCCGCAACCATGTTCTTTACCGTCTGTGTCCACTTTACAGGTGAAGTCAGCTGGGACAGAAGGTTTTTCTTGATTGTGTCCGGATCCGAGGATGGCATTGCGGTGACGTTCTGGTAGACAGGGCAGACAGGAGTCCTGAACGATGTGCTTTCGATGCCTTCGGCAAGTTCGAGTCTGGCCGGCTCCATGAGCGGGGAGTGGAACGCGCCTCCTACCTGGAGCACGAGCGCTCTTTTTGCTCCCGCCGCCTTGCATTTCCCGCAGGCTTCATTGACAGCTTCCACCTCTCCGGAGATTACGATCTGTCCTCCGCAGTTGTAGTTGGCGGGAACGACGGTTCCGCTGCACTCCGAACATATTTCCTCGACTTTTTCATCAGGCAGGGCGATGATTGCCGCCATGGTGGAAGGCTTGATCTCGCATGCCTTCTGCATTGCGGTGGCACGGATGCTGACAAGTTTCAATGCGTCCTCGAAATCCATTGCGCCTGCCGCGGCAAGTGCGGAAAACTCTCCGAGAGAGTGTCCTGCCACCATGTCCGGCCTGAAGCCGTCGTAGCATTTTGCAAGCACTGTGGAGTGCAGGAATATGGCCGGCTGGGTCACTTTGGTAGCCTTGAGGTCTTCAGGTGTCCCTTCGAACATGATATCGGTAATCCTGAATCCGAGAATTTCGTTCGCTTTTTCAAGCATTTCCTTGGCTATGGGATTGGTGTCATAGAGATCCTTTGCCATTCCGGGGAACTGTGAGCCCTGGCCGGGAAAAACATATGCTTTCTTCATAATCGTTTGTTTTATGTTGAATGTACTTTCTTCCGTTGTCCATGGAAACTGTCCGGATTTTTGTGGAATTCCAGGCAGCTTCTTCAAGGTCCTGGCCGGATTTGCATCAGCGGCATCCGGACAATACCATATTGAAGAATGCCGCAAAAGTACCAAGAATTTTTGAAAAATTCAGAAGCTGTTTAAATTTTTGAAAAATTTCAGACAGCTTCTATGTTGCTTTAAAGAAAATGATTATTTTTGCACCCCGATTGCTCCCGTAGTTTAATGGATAGAATTTCGGATTCCGGTTCCGACGGTTGCGGTTCGATTCCGCACGGGAGTACCAAAAGGTGGTGTAAATCAACGATCTGGATAGACACTGGAGGTCGGAAAGTGAAGACACAGTTGATTTTTTTGAAAAATGTGCTTGTATTGTTGTACAATTCAAAAATAATGCATACCTTTGCATCCGCTTTTCCGGAAAAGGATAAGGATGATTGAAATATTGGTGCGGTAGTTCAGCTGGTTAGAATACGGGCCTGTCACGCCCGGGGTCGCGGGTTCGAGTCCCGTCCGCACCGCAACAAACATTGAAAACCAATGTTTTACAAAACAAACACCCGATTT
>CALUPB010000020.1 GCA_944322585.1 uncultured Bacteroidales bacterium
TATTACCGGAGCACATTGCAGGGGTTTTATAGCGTAATGAAGGCGAAAGACGAGTGCATCCGTTTCGGATTTCTGACGGGAGTGACGAAGATCGGTAAACTGAGCGTGTTCAGCGGACTTAACAATCTCATCGACATCTCCATGGAACGTGAGTACTCTGACATCTGCGGGATATCCGATGATGACCTGCACGAATATTTTCCGGCAAGCGTGAAGGAACTTGCGGAAGCGAACGGACTGACGGAAGAGGAGTGTTACAGGAAACTGGCAGAGATGTATGACGGCTACCATTTCTGTCACAACAGCCTCGGGATGTACAATCCGTTCAGTCTGCTCAATACATTCCGGGGTAAGGAGTTCAAGGAATACTGGTTCGAGACGGGGACACCGACGTTTTTAGTGAAAGTGATGCAGCGGACGTCCTATGATATCACGACCCTGTCAGACGAGGAAGTGGATTCATCGCTTTTGAGCACAGTGAACACTGTATTCGAGAATCCTATACCGTTGCTTTACCAGAGCGGTTATCTGACCATCACGGGCTACGACCCCGAATTCGCCCTGTACAGATTGGGTTTCCCTAACCGTGAGGTGAAGACCGGGTTCCTGAACTTCATCTTCCAGTACTATGTACCCGGGGAACAGACGTCGGGTATCACCCTGATATCGAAAATATCGCGTGCGTTGCGGGGAGGGAAGCCGGATGAGATGATGCGGTTGCTGGAGGGGATGTTTGCGAGAGCTAATTATCAGATCCAGGGAGATGCGGAGAAGGACTTCCAGTATGCGATGTACATCATCTTCGAACTTCTCGGGGAATATGTCCAGACGGAAAGACAGACGAGCAACGGTAGGATAGACATCCTTCTTCAGACGAAGGACTATATCTATGTCATGGAACTGAAGGTGGACGGCACAGCCGACGAGGCACTGGCGCAGATAGAGGAGAAAGGTTATGCGAAACCGTTCGCCGCCGACCCACGCAAGCTCTGTAAAATCGGTGTCAGCTTCTCCTCCGCCACCCGCCGTATCGAGGAGTGGAAAGTCCTCTGATATCTTTATTCGAGGGGTATTCAGGTATTCTCCCGATAATACGGCCGCAGGAAGTTGTCTATATCATTTTTATCATTAAAAGATAAAAGTGTCATTATGGCTTTTTCATCAAAGTCCGGGATACAGAAATTCTTGATATTGATGCCGGACAGAGCATAATAACCCGCAGAATATGGTTTGCTGTTCAATGTAATGTATTCCCAGAAAACAGTGCTTTCGATGATTCGTTTTAATATTTGGAGAGTCTGCATGTTGTCGGAGACGAATGCCATGCCGTTATAAAGTAACAGGTTTTTATCATCGCACAGAATACAATTTAATGGCTTGTCGGCAATTTTCGGAAAAAACAGTTTATACCGGGGCATAGTCAATGACTGTGTTCTGCCATATTGATACCACACAGGATATTTCTCTCCGTTCCCCTTATCTCTTGCATATAATGTTTCGCGTTGCGATTTTAAATATGCATAAGTTTTAGGGTATTCTGTTTTCATTATGTCTTCGTCGATAATACAGGCCTTGCCATCCTGAGATATCAGATATGGGAAAATTACCTTTTCCGCTATGGCTTGTATGGCCGTTTCAGAGTTCAGCCTGTTTGAATTGACAATGTCCCGGCAGATATTTTTCTCTATGCAATATGTTGCGTCTTTTTTCTTTATGTAATAGTAGACTTCGTCTTCCTTTACCGGCATAAAAATATATATGTCATTACACAAAGTAGCAATGCCATGGCGGGAACTACAGTATTTCCTGATCGGGATACCGGCAGATTCGAAATGAAGCGCTTTTTCATGGCTGTTCAGAAGCCATCCCTGAAAGTCATTTAATTTATCATATTCAATATTATTGAAAATCTGTTCACGGGTCAGGTCACCTGTTTCGTTGAGCATATAATGGACGGTGTGATTTCTGATGGATTTGTCAAGAAAGAACAGGCAGGTGTATGTATTTCTGCTTCTGAACATCTGATGGTCCCTGAAATCTATCAGAGTGATATCGAAGCCTGAATCCGAGAAAAACTTCCGGACGGCACGTCCGTTGACAGACCTGAAGAAGCTGTTCATTGTTATATATCCTAAAATGCCGTTATCAGATAGCATTTCTACTGCTATCTGAAAAAAGGAATGTATAAGTCAGGATGTCCGGATATACAGACGGAGTAATTTCGCATTTTTTCTTTTGTCTCTTTGCTGACATTCCGTGAACAGGAGTATGGAGGATTTCCCACTATTACATCGAAGCCGGAGTAAGCCATGGGCCAGTCCGCAGTTTTGAAATCCAGGGTGTCAGCATGCAGAAGATTGAACTGGAATGCCCTGTCTTCTCCATAGCTATATGCCAGAAGTTCAAGAATTATTTTAGTCCTTTCTAAGGAATAGTCCTGTATATCGATGCCGAACAGATTTTCTATGTATATGTCATAGAAGTCTTTCCCGGTATGCTCATGTATATATATGGCGGCATCCATGAGAAAGCCCCCGCATCCGCAGGCAATGTCTGCGATTCTGATATTTTTTAGCTGTTCATCGGTATATTTTTCTAAACATCTGTTTATGATTGTTTTCCTGATGTCTCCCGGTGTATATACAGCTCCTGTTACAATTCTGTCTGCAGGAGAGATGACGAATTCAAAAAGCTCTATCAGATTCTCGAAAGAAAAACTGTAGCCTGATTTTTTCAGTATTGCTGTGAAATAGTCTGTATCAATATTGTCAATATCCGACTGATTTAATAGACCGGTTATATGATTATTCTGAAAATTCCATCTTTCCTCTTTCTGAAATGCCGAAATGAACAGTCTGTTCACCACGGCAGTATCGGAAAGGTTTATCTTATCCAAATATCTGAAAATACTATGTTTCATATATCAGAAGACAGGAGTTTCTCTTAATTCTTCTTCATATTTCATATACATTTCTGCAATTTCCCGAATTTGCCTGTTTGCATCCGGATTATTGTCTGCTGTGTTTTCAATCAGAATTTTCAAGTTTGTCTTCAGGTGTTCCAGTTGCCGGATAATATGGTGTGAAGGATGATATAGTCTCAGGGTGCTCCACATCCATTCCCCAAGTTCCGTAATCGGGATTATGGAACCGTCCCGAAGTGATCTACTTCGTAATATGTTTGCCTGAAATAATCGTGATCGTCACAATACCCGCATCGTTGATGGAAATCTTCCCTCAGTTCCTTTTTCGCTTCGGATGCTTTGTTTATATGTGAAGGGTTTTCTCGCCGATGAGGTGTATGTTTCCTGAAATCCATGATTATCTGTTTTTTAGTTCTGATATCAGGTTGTCGGTTTTTCTGATTATTTCTTTCAGTTGACAGGAATAACCTATTGAATTGAGATTGGAAGGCAAGGCATTGTCCTTGTCGGTTTCATTAAGGAACAGCTCGGCATGGAATAATGCCTCATCTTCTTCCGGAGACAAAGTCTGTCCGGACAAAGATTTCCGATGAAGTTCCAGAATCGTGGCTTTTGCATTTTCCATTCTGTCCTTGTATGACTTTATGACATGCTTCAATACGAGTATGAAGTTGTCCAAGGCATCTTTGCCCTTGTCTTCAGAAAGCACTCCTTTCCCGTTTATGATCAGGACATTTTCGCTCTTGTCTATGGCATCTTTCTCAAAAGCGGTCATTATGAAAATATGGAAATACTTATTATGTTTCATTATCTCGGACACGACATCTGCACCGGTATATGACACTTGTCCGGAACCATACAGCCGGAAATCCACAATAATGGCATCTATATAGTTATCGATAATAAACTGCCATATCTTGTCCAGAGAGATAGGGAAATCCACCACTGTGACATTGAATTCGGAACCGAGTTTATTGATCGCTATTGCTTGCCACAACTCTTCTTCATCAAGATAACCTATGTTATATTTGGCCATTTTGTCTTGCATTATCATTTCAGTTTTAATATTATTTTCATACAAAATCCTTTTGGGACGGGATTTACATATATTTGGGCATCCGGATAAGAGTCTATTATCCCTTTGACAATGAATAATCCCATTCCGGTTCCTGTCTTATTCCCGTTTTTGTCTCTGGAGGAGGTCTCGAACGCGTCGAAAATCATTTGAGGATTCTGGGTGTATTCTGCGGCAAGCCCCAGACCGTTATCCATGAAATCGACCTTCAGAAAACCGGATTGGCAGATCCATTTTAGTGTAATTCTCTTGTCATTCCCGGATGTCCTGAGCAAAGATGTGACAGCGTTGGTTATTAAATTGTTGAATATACTGTCCAAATCTATTTCATATCCGTAGAATATCGGTTCGCCTTCATTCGGATTGATATCGAAATGAATATTTTTCTGTTCAAGGGATGGCGCCCACGAAAGTTTAAGGTTATTGAAATAGTCTTTCAGCAATATTTCCTTCCTGTCCCGTTTGTCGCGGCGGATAGCATTGAGGGAATAATTCAGCCATTGATGCAGTTTGATATCATCATTTCTGATGAGTTGCAGCAGATAGTATGGATTGTCGAATTTGCTTTTCTTGGCAACATCTTCTTCAGGGATTAACTGCAACATCGCATCCCTGAGCAAATCGGTGCGTGGCAACAATAATTTGGAAAGGCTTTGTAATTCATGGGTAAATGAGGCTACAGCTATCCCGCTGCTTGCAAGGCTTCTTAACATTCTGATTTCCGCATCTTTCTCGGACAGTTCGTTTTCCAGAGAGGAATAGCCTTCTGCCAGAATTTTCTCATTGTCGCTGAACTGTTTTTTCTGTCTTCATCCCGTCTCCGGTTTATGGTATCGGAAACTTTTTTAGCCTTATCTTCGTTCTGATGAAGCAATTTATAATATTGTGACAAAGAATACATGATCGTATTCCTGTCTTTTTCGAAATGAATGGAAAATTGTTATATTCACAAGGATTATCTGGCGTCCGGCAGGCGGGAAGCGATTTCGGAGGCGACGGCGGGGAAGGATTTGCCGTCGATGTCGATGATGAGGCGGGCGGTGGATTCGTAGGCCTTGCTGCGGCAAGACATGAGGGTTTCAATTCTGTCGCGAAGGGTGGAGGAATAGGAATCTTTCGGGAAATATCGGGACGGTTCAGGATGGAGGGTAGCGGAAGCAGTCCCGGCGGAGGAGAGCATGGGACGGTTCGAGGTGTCGTTCTGCAGATTCCGGACGAGGGTGTCGATGCCTGCCTGCAGGTAGATGCAGAATGTCTTTTCTCTTATCAATTCCACACATCCGGGAGTAGTAAGGGTCCCCCCTCCGAGGGACAGTATAAAGTCGGCAGGTCCGTCAGGAATAGCAGCGGATTGAGATATGCTGGGGATGTCAGGAAGTGCGGCAGGGGTGTGCGACATGGAGGTACTGCCCGGAGTGCCGGAGAGGGCATTTGTTGCGGTATTGTCTGCCACATTGATTGCAGGTTGAGTGCACATTGACCGGGACAGGGGAAGAAGCAGTCGCCGGAGGGCAGAGAGTTCCATTGTACGGAATGCCGGTTCTCCGTCTGTTGTGAAGATTTCGGGGATGGTTCGTCCGGCAGAGTTCTCTATAAAGGTATCGAGATCCACGACAGGCAGGGAAAGCAGTGTCGAGAGTTCTTTCCCGACACTGCTTTTACCGCATCCCATAAATCCTGTCAACGATATTATCATGGTTAAAACAGTGTAGGCTGGTCGTCATCGCTTATCTCATCGTCGGAGAAGCCCGGAGTCCAGCCTTCCCTTTCCGGCATACCTTTCGGGCCGGCGGTCTCGGTTGTCATGCCGTCAACCTTGACAGAAGCGGTATCTGCTGTCATGCTGCTTCTGTCGTCTCCGTCGTCTGGCCTGACATTGTCGCCTGTACCTGCATCCGATGTGTCCGTGTCTGCATTTGTCTCTCCGGCTGTACCGTTGTCATGTACGTCATTCACGGAACTGTCATCGGAACCGGCATCTATGTCATCCTCAGGCTTGTGCAGCGGTTCTATGAAAGCCACGGCCTGCACTTCGTAAGGACTCACTTTCTTGCCTTTGGCCGTCAGGCCTTTCTTGGCGATGAATTCTTCCGCATCTATGTCTTCCGGAGCCCTGTGCGCATGCTTACCCCCGAAGGTGACTTCCACCTGAGGGTGCCTGTCGGAACTTATTTCCACGAGATACGACCCTTTTGAGGCGGAGATGAACGATACAGGGGTGTTGTCGCTTATGTCGAAGCTGAAGCGCTTGATATAGAACGCTTCTACCTCTCCGTCATAATACAGCGCGGTCCAGGTCCGTGACATGTCCAGCTTCTCTATCCTGAGCAGTTCTCCCTGATAGCGGTTGCTCATGTCGGTCGAAGTTGTGTAATATGTGCCGTCCTTGAATATGGCAAGTATATGGTCATCGCTCCCGAACTGTCCGAGGTATTCTCCCCGGGAGTCTTCATTGAGCCTCTGGATGTCGGTGTCGAACCATATATCCTTTCCTCCTATCGTGGACACTCCCTTGCTCTTGAGCAGGATTTTCTGAACAGGATTCTTGGATACGAGGTTGCCTCTGGAACTCCTTCCCTTGATGGCGAGCCGGGAGAAATCGTATTCGCTGATGAGTTTTTTGAGTTTCAGTCTCGGCCGGAGGTATATTTTCACCGTTTCCGCTTCACCGTTGCTGTTGGCAGTGAACCACAGTATGGAAGAGCCGTCAGTCCCCTGGGTGATGTCATATTCCTTGTCCCGTGTGACTCCTCCTACAGAGAACCGTTTGGCATAGTAGGCTCCGTTCTTTCCGTCACGGTAGATTGCATTGTAGGTAGTCCTCTGGTCATTGCGGTCGAACAGGCCCACATGGATGATGTCGGGCCCGAAGAAAGCCTTGTCGCTTACCTTGGTGACACGGTATTTGCCGTTCTTGTTGAACACTATTATTTCCGAAAGATCGGAGCAGTCGCACACGAGTTCGGCATTGTCCTCTTTCTTGAGTCCGATTCCGACAAAGCCTTCCGCCATATTGGCATACAGTTTTGCGTTGTTGCTCACGACGCGGGTTACGGCAATGTTCTGGAAATTCGTGATTTCGGTGTGCCGGACATATTTCTGTCCGTATTTTTTCTTTATGTTGCGGAAATGCCGTACCGTAAATTCCGTGAGATGCTCCAGGTGGTTGCGGACTTCTTCGATTTCGTCTTCTATCCCTTTGAGCTTGTCTTCCACGGCTTTGGTGTCGAACTTGGATATCTTCCTGACCGGCTTCTCGACGAGCTTGAGGATGTCGTCCATCACGATTTCCTTTTTCAGGAGTCCCTGATATTTCTTCATTTCGGTGAAGACTTCGTCCAATTGGGCTTCCCATGAGCGGGAGTCGGCTTCAAGCAGCTTGTACACCCTGTTTTCGAAGAATATCTTCTCCAACGAGCTGTAGTGCCAGTCGTCCTCCAGTTCTCCGAGCCGTATCTGCAGTTCCTGTCCGAGCAGGTCGCGCGTATGCATCGTGCTGTACCTCAGAATGTCGTCCACATTCAGGAACTGCGGCTTGTTCTCCACTATCACACAGGCATTCGGAGAGATGGAGACTTCGCAGTTGGTGAATGCATACAGGGCATCGATGGTCTTGTCCGGAGACACGTCGTTAGGGAGATGGATGATGATGTTGACCTGTTCCGTGGTGAGGTCGTCTATCTTCCTTATCTTGATTTTCCCTTTGTCCTTGGCCTTGATGATGGATTCTATTAGCCGTTCGGTCGTCTGTCCGAACGGAAGCTCCGTGACGGCAAGCGTGCTCTTGTCGATTTTGTCGATTTTTGCCCTGACACGTACTACACCTCCTCTCTGTCCCTTGTTGTATTTGGAACAGTCGGCGAATCCTCCGGTAGGGAAGTCGGGATACAGTTCGAAATCCCGGCCCTCGAGAATGTCTATCGAAGCGTCGATGAGCTCGTTGAAGTTGTGGGGGAGTATCTTGGATGCGAGACCTACGGCGATGCCGTCCTCTCCCTGGGCGAGGAGCAGAGGGAATTTGACGGGAAGTTCCACAGGTTCCTGATTGCGCCCGTCGTATGAAGTCATCCAGTTGGTTGTCTTGGGATTGAAGACCACTTCCTTGGCGAATTTGGACAGTCTTGCCTCAATATAACGTGGAGCGGCGTTCGAGTCTCCGGTGAGGATGTTCCCCCAGTTCCCCTGACAGTCGATCAGCAGGTCTTTCTGTCCGAGGGTCACTAATGCACCGAGTATGGATGCGTCTCCATGAGGATGGTACTGCATGGCCTGTCCCACGATATTCGCCACCTTGGTGAGGCTGCTGTCATCCATCCTGTACATGGCGTGCAGAACCCTGCGCTGTACAGGTTTCAGACCGTCCGTGATATGTGGGACAGCTCTCTGGAGGATGACATAGGAAGAAAAGTCCAGAAACCATTCCTTGAACATTCCGGACAACTTGAATTTACGGCTGTTCTCTCCTGTCAGCCGGTCGAATCTTCCCGATGACTGGTCGGAGGTCTCGTCGAGCGGAGCCTCGTTGATGTCATCGTCGTCATACTCCTCAGGGAGCTCGATGTCGTTGTTGCTCATTGTCAATACTGTTATAAATCTGATGCTTCACTTGTCCCGGTCCGGCCGGCAATGGACGGCTCCTCTTCCCGACGCCCGTCAGTGCTCGTACCCGAAACGGCGCAATTCCTTCTTGTTTTCCCTCCAGTCCGGATCGACCTTTACGAACAGGCTCAGGAAAACCTTCTTCTGGAAGAACTCCTCCATTTCCAATCGGGCTTCCGTACCGGTCTTTTTCAGGGATTTGCCGCCCTTGCCGATAATAATTCCCTTCTGGCTGTCGCGCATCACATAGATGACGGCGCTGATGTCGTATCTTTCACTGCCTTCCTTGAATTCTTCTATGCTGACTTCGCAGCAGTACGGGATTTCCTGGCTGTAGTTCAGGAAAATCTTTTCCCTGATGATCTCCGAAGCGAAAAACCTGAGATTCTTGTCTGTAAATGTGTCTTTGTCATACCATGCCGGCGCTTCCGGAAGATTTTGCACGATCGCATCGAAAATATTCTCGAGGTTGAACTTCTCCTTCGCAGAAGCGGGATAGATTATGGCTTTCGGGAGCTGGCCGGCCCACCAGTCCATAAGTTCCTTCACCTCTTCCTGCGTACTGATGTCTATCTTGTTGATGACAAGAACGACAGGACATTCTATCCTCTGCAGCTTCTGTATGTATTCAATGTTCTTGTCGGCCTTCTCGACAGTGTCGGTCACATAGAGGATGATGTCGGCATCGCCGATGGCAGTGTCGACAAAGTTCATCATGTTCTGCTGGAGCCTGTAGTTGGGTTTCAGGATACCGGGAGTGTCGGAGTAGACTATCTGCCAGTCTTCTCCGTTCACTATCCCCATTATCCTGTGCCTGGTGGTCTGGGCCTTGGCAGTCACAATGGACAGCTTTTCCCCGACCAGTGCGTTCATCAGAGTCGATTTCCCTACGTTGGGGTTGCCTATTATGTTGACAAACCCTGCCTTATGGTTGCTCATGTCAGTTATATGCTCCTATCTTGAGGATGTTCACTTCGCCTTCTGTAAGGTATCTCCATCCTCCGCGCTTGATGCCTTTCTTGGTCAGCCCGGCGAAATATACCCTGTCGAGAGCCTTGACCTCATAGCCGAGGGATTCGAAAATCCTGCGTACGATGCGGTTCTTCCCGGAATGTATCTCTATACCGATTTTCCGATGGTCTCCGTCATCTATGTATTCCAGCTCGTCAGCCCTGATTTCCCCGTCGTTCAGGGTTATCCCGGCCACTATCCTGTCATAATCCTCCTGCTTGAGGTCGCCGGTCAGGGTCACCTGGTATATTTTCTTCTTCTCGTATGAAGGGTGGGTGAGCTTTTCGGCCATTTCCCCGTCGTTGGTGAACATCAGGACTCCTGTGGTGTTCTTGTCAAGCCTTCCTACCGGAAAGACACGTGCCGGACATCCCTTTATGAGATCCATTACGGTCTTGTCCGCATGAGGATCGCTTGCTGTGGTCACATATCCTTTCGGCTTGTTCATGATTATGTACACCTTTGCCTCGCCTCTGAGCCTTTCTCCATTGAACCGGACATCGTCGGTATTGATGTTGACCTTGGTCCCGAGTTCCGTAACTGTCTCTCCGTTGACTGTCACCACTCCGGCCTGGATGAAATTGTCTGCCTCCCTTCTGGAGCAGATGCCTGAATTGGCAATGAACTTGTTGAGCCTTACGGTTTCCTTTATAGGGACTTTTACATAATCGTTGTCCGAGTACTGGCTGTCATTGACAAGGGGCTTGCGGCTTATCATCCTGTTGATGCCCTGCTCGGCAGCGGTTTCTACGGGAGTCCTGTTCTTGCGTGGCCTGAGCTTGGCTCCGCTTGCACTTCTGGCTACCGGGAGCCTGTCGTCCGCAAAACTGCGGAAGCCGCCGTTTCTTCCCGGTCTGCCTTGCCCTGCTCCGTATTGTCTGCGCGGTCTGTTCTGATTGTCCCCGAATGCTCTGCGAGGCCTGTTCTGGCCGTCTCCGAAGGATCTGTGCGGTCTTTCAGCCCCGTCCCCGAATGACCTCCGGGGTCTGTCCTGACTGTCTCCGTATGATCTGTACGGTCTGTCGGAATTCTCTCCATATGATCTGTGAGGCCTGCCCTGGCTGTCACCGAATGCTCTCCTCGGTCTTTCAGCCCCGTCCCCGAATGTTCTCCGAGGTCTGTTCTGTCCGTCTCCGAAAGATCTGTGCGGCCTTTCTGCGCCGTCACCGAATGATCTGCGTGGCCTGTTCTGGCTGTCTCCGTATGATTTGTACGGTCTGTCGGAGTGCTCTCCGAACGGCCTCCTCGGTCTGTCACTGTGTTCTCCATAAGACCTTCCCGGCCTTTCGCTGTTTCCTGCTTGGCGGCTGCCGTACTCTCTACGGCCCTCCGCCGGTCTGCGGTCATACCCGCTGTTGTTGAAATCTTCCATTTTTACATGCCCTCACGGGCGTTTTAAATAAAACAAATTGGGATACCTGATTATTTTATACTATTTAAGTTTAAATACGTATGTTATCGTTCCCGCCTGGCTCGGCGTTTCAAGTTTCGCATTGAACCTTGTCTTCTTGGCGGCGTTTATCGCAGCCTGCCACAGCTCCTGGTCGGTCACCGTAGTCTGTGCCGGGTCTACCTGAGGCTGTCCGGTCACATATCCGCGTCCGTCGACCACGATTTTTACGACCACCGTACCTTCCTTCTGCACCGGATATTCCGGCAGCGGCAGATACCCGTTCAGAGGAGACCTTCCTTTGAGCCGGGCGTTCGGCTTTCCAAATTCCTTGCCATTCTCGGCTGTCCCCGCCGCATGTCCGGCTTTCAGTTCATCGGTGACTTCGGCGGCAGTCTGCGGTGCCAGAGTATCCTTGTCGGTCCGGTTGGCGGCAGCATGGAACAGCGCCCTGCGGTTTATCTCCTTTTTACGAGGTGGTTCCGGCACTTCCACGTCCCCGTCTTCGCCCACAGTGGCTTCAGGAGCTTCGTTGCTCCGTGTCCCTTCCACCTGTCCTTCGGATCTCTGTACCAGTTCCACATCCCTTTCCGGATCAGGATTGACAGATCTCGGTTCGTTGCCGCTCTTCTCCTCTATCACGGGTATTTCCATGTCTTCGGAGAAGTCGATCAGCATGGCTTCCTCCTCCGGGGGAGGGTAGATGTATTTCAATCCTGACGAGAAGCCGACAGCCACGATGCAGGCATGTACCAGCACCGTCAGCACGATGCCTGTAATGTCGGAGTTCTTCTCCTGTCTTCTGCGCTCTCTGTCTGTCATCTGACGTCGGTTTTTATGTTCCCCGGACTGCATTGCCGGTGTGTGGCCCAGGTCCTGCCGCACTTCTGCCGTATTCCTGCCTGACTCTTGCCGCATTTTTCCCGGTCCGTCGGCAAGCAGCCCGACCGGCCCGCCGCTATTCCGGCGAAGTCGCCATTATCACTTTATAGTGGTTGCGTTTCGCTATGTTCATTACCTGCACCACTTCCTTTATAGGGACTGTCTCGTCGGCATATATCACGAATGTCGGGTCTTCCTCCGTCTGCAGCTCCTTCACCAATGCATCTTCCACCTTGTCGAACCGTATCGGTTCCATATCGCCGTTTATATGATAGGTGTATGTGTTGTCGTGATGATCCTTGATGGACACGCTGACGGTTGCCTTGGCGGAAACCTGCCCCGTACTCTTCGGCAGAAGGAGCTTCAGCGCGTTGGGATTTATCAGGGTCGAGGTGACAAGGAAGAATATGAGCAGGAGGAAGACGATGTCGGTCATCGACGACATCGAGAAATTGGGCTCTACCTTTGTGGTTCTCTTGATTGCCATCTCGTCTACTCGTTGAGGTTTTCCGCAACTGCCTTGCCCGCATCCGGATCCGGCAGGATGTCCATCAGGTCGATAGTCGTGCTTTCCATCTGGAATACCAGATCGGATATCCTGGATGTGAGGTAGTTGTAGCCGAAATAGGCTATAATTCCCACTATAAGGCCACCCACAGTCGTGATCATGGCCACGTAGATACCTCCTGAAAGAAGGGTGATGTCGATGTTGTTGCCGGCGGACGCCATGTTGAAGAACGCCTGGACCATACCTATCACGGTGCCGAGGAATCCTATCATCGGAGCGCCTCCCGCTATCGTGGCGAGGATCGGAAGTCCGCGCTCGAGTTTTGCTACTTCGACGTTCCCCGTGTTCTCGACGGCAGCCTGGATGTCCGGCAGAGGACGCCCGGCCCTTTCGATGCCTTTCTCCACCATCCTGGCGACAGGGGAGTCGTACCGGCTGCATAGACCGGCGGCAGACTTGAACTTGCCGTCATGGATCAGGCTGTTTATCTCTCTCATGAAATTCCTGTCGATCTGTCCCGCCTTGCGTATCATCCACCATTTCTTCCCGAATATGTATATGGCTATGATCGAGAGTGCGAGGAGCACCCACATGAGGGCCCCTCCCTTGAGGAAGAGGTCGAAAAGGGACATGGTCATCTCCTGCGGCTGCGGAACAGCTTCCATAGCCGGCTCCAGACCTGATTGTAAAAGAGTGGTAAGCATTGCTGTAGTCAGTAAATTTTAATACGCCGCAAAGATAGGAACAGTTTTTCAATAAAATCAGCGGCAGTAGGAAAATTTCTTTGAAAAATTCGGACTGCATTCCCGGGAATGCCATTCCCGGAAAGTTCTCCGGCCGGATTCCCGGAATGATTCAGACAGTTTCCGGGTCAATATCGTACCTCGGATAGGAAAAGGGCATGCCCGGGGACGGAGCCTCCCGCGTCGCCCCGGCTTCCGGAAGTCATGAGTTCCGCTATCCATTCCGGTTCCCGTTTCCCGCGTCCGACATCCACGAGTGATCCGACGATTGCCCGGACCATGTTCCGGAGAAACCGGTCGGCCCTTATCCTGAACACCATATAATCTCCTGAATGGCAGGGGAAGCCCATGACGGTGACGTGCGCGGGGACATATGTCTCCCATATGGCTTCGTATACGGTACATACCGATGTGCGGTTGTCGCTGCCTTTCTTCTCGAAACAGCTGAAGTCATGCGTCCCGAGAAGATGCCGTGCCGCCGAGTTCATCCGTTCCATGTCTATGGGACAGCGGCACCGGTAAGAAAAACTTTCCATGAACGGATCTTTTCCGAGATGGATAAAGTAATGATATTCACGGGATATGGCTGAAAATCGGGCGTGAAAGCCGTCGGGAGACGGTAATATTTCGTGTACAGCTATGTTTTTCGGCAGGATGGCATTTATTTTGTAGACAAGACGGGTTGCGTCAATCGGTACCGTATTCGGAGTGTCGAAGTGGGCTATGTAGTTGACTGCATTCACCCGGGCGTCAGTGCGTCCGGCTCCGGTGACATCGGTGCTGCTTCCAAGGAGGGTGGAAAGGGCTTTTGAAAGTTCTTCCTGGACTGACGGGGCATTGTCCTGACGTTGCCATCCGTTCAGGGACAGACCGTTATATGAGAGTCGGATACTGTATCGCATGACATTTTTGTCTTTACGGGAGCCTGACTGCATGGAGAGGCTTCCGGAGTTTTAGACTGCAAAATTATCAAAAATACTATTTATGGAGAGCGTAAACATTAAAGAATTGAATGACCGGATTCAGCGCGAAAGCTCTTTCGTGGATATCCTTACCATGGAGATGAACAAGGTCATCGTGGGGCAGAAACATCTGGTGGAGAATCTGCTGATTGGCCTTCTCGCTGACGGGCACATACTGCTCGAAGGTGTCCCCGGTCTGGCAAAGACGTTGGCTATCAACACTCTTGCATCGGCTGTCGATGCCAAATTCAGCAGGATACAGTTTACTCCGGATCTCCTCCCGGCCGATGTCCTCGGTACGATGATCTACTCCCAGAAGAGCGAGCAGTTCCAGATACGCAAGGGCCCGGTGTTCGCCAATTTCGTGCTGGCGGATGAGATCAACCGTTCGCCTGCCAAGGTCCAGTCGGCCCTTCTGGAGGCAATGCAGGAGAGACAGGTGACCATAGGGGATCAGACATTCAGGCTCCCGGAGCCTTTCCTTGTGATGGCCACCCAGAATCCTATCGAGCAGGAAGGTACGTATCCGCTTCCGGAGGCCCAGGTGGACCGGTTCATGCTGAAAGTGGTGGTTACCTATCCCAAGAAAGAAGAGGAAAAGCTCATCATAAGGATGAACAATTCGGGCGAGTTCCCGAAAGCCTCCCCTGTGATGAAGCCGGAAGACATTGTCCGTGCCCGTTCCGTGGTGAGGGACGTGTACATGGACGAGAAGATAGAGCGCTATATAGTCGATATAGTCTACGCGACCAGAACTCCGGATGACTACGGACTCGGCAAGCTCGCGAACCTTATTTCCTACGGAGCTTCGCCGCGTGCCAGCATCTCCCTCTCGATGGCTTCGAAAGCCTATGCCTTCATAAAGAGGCGGGGGTATGTCATACCGGAGGATGTGAGGGCGGTCTGCAACGAGGTGCTCCGCCACAGGATCGGCCTTACATACGAGGCCGAGGCCGAGAATGTCACTACGGAGAATATAATTTCCGAGATAATCAACGCAGTAGAGGTTCCGTAATGGAGAGCATGAGTGCAAACGACCTTCTGAAGAAGGTCAGGAAGATCGAAATCAAGACCAGGGCACTCTCTCACCAGATATTTGCAGGCGAGTACCATTCGGCCTTCAAGGGGCGCGGTATGGCTTTCAGCGAGGTCAGGGAGTACCAGTACGGTGACGATGTCCGTAATATGGACTGGAATGTCACGGCGAGGCTCCGTGCACCGTATGTCAAGGTCTTCGAAGAGGAGAGGGAACTGACGGTCGTTCTCCTTATCGATGCCAGCCGTTCCAGGCTGTTCGGGACTTCCGGACAGATAAAGCGGGATCTGATAGCAGAGATAGCCGCAGTCCTTTCGTTTTCGGCCATTCTCAACAATGATAAGGTCGGGGCGCTCTTTTTCAGTGAGAAAGTGGAGAAATTCATACCTCCGAAAAAGGGACGGAGCCACCTGCTCCATATCATAAGGGAGATCATCGAGTTCCAGCCTTCCTCCGACGGTACCGACATAAGCGAGGCTCTGCGCTATCTGACCAATGCCATCAAGAAAAGGTGTACCGCCTTTCTTCTGTCGGACATGCTTGATGTGGATGAGGACGGCCATCCGAACTATGAGGATGCGCTGAAAGTGGCTGTGAACAGGCATGACCTTTCCGTGATTGAAGTGTATGATCCGCGCGAGAGGACGATTCCGGATGTGGGGCTTGTCCATGTGAAGGATTCCGAGACCGGACGCTGCGCATGGGTCAATACTTCCTCGAAGAAAATGAGACGGGCGTACTCCGAATGGTTCGCCGCAGTGGCGGGGACTGCTTCCAGACTGTTTATGAAATACAATATCGACAATGTCAGCATCTCTACCGATGAGGACTATGTCAAGAGCCTGATGGCATTCTTTCAAAGGAGGTAGAAGATGAATACATGCTTGTTATCCATATTCCTGACAGTCGTGCCCATGCAGGGCTCGTTCCTCGCTCCTCTTCAGGAGGGGAGGGACACTGTCCTGATAGCCGACCAGATGATGTACGGGGTGGAGCTGAAGGATGTCGTGGAGGGGACGCGGCTGTTTTTCCCGGACATCGAGCGGAAAGAGCCGGGCGAGGGAGGAGTGATGGTGCTGTCCGACTGGAGGATCGATACTCTGGACGTGAAGAAGCAGAAGAAGGGACTTCCCCGGTTGTACGACATCAGGGCAGGGTTTACGGTGACCTCGTTCATCGAGGGGGAATATGCGCTTCCTCCGATAATGGTGGAGAGGCACAGTCCTGACGGGGCGGTCGACACCCTCTCGTTCGATCCCCTGACAATGAATGTCGCTCCGGTACAGATAGATACTGTGACTTTCCAGCTGCATGACATCAAGGGGCAGATACGGTATCCTCTTACTTTCGCAGAGCTGTTGCCGTATATTCTCGGCTTCCAGCTTCTCGCTGTCATTGTCATACTTGCCGTATGTCTTATCCTCATGTTCCGCAGGAAGAGAATCTACGAGGAGACGCACAGGGATCCGGCGCATATAGTGGCCCTGCGCAAACTGGATACGTTCAGGGGTGACAGGCTCTGGCTCCCGGAAAAGCAGAAAGTGTTCTATTCGGGAGTCACGGATGCTTTGAGGGAATATATCGTAGCCCGCTACGGCATTTCGGCCATGGAGATGACTACCAAGGAAATCTTTGACGGCCTGAAGGGGACGGACGTGCCGGAAGAGCTTTATTCCGAGCTCAAGTCGCTGTTCGAGAGGGCCGACTATGTGAAATTTGCCAAGTATGTGGCCACCAATGAGGAGAATGCTTCCGCCGTGCCTTTGGCCGTGCGTTTCGTTACAACGACTTATCAGGCCGAGGTCAATGCCGATGAGACGGCGGTTGCCGTTTCAGAGGCTTCCCGAACAGGAGCCTATGTGGATGGTGCATTGCGGCAGACACCGGCCTCCTCGCCGGGTTCTGTTGACGGTGAAGCATATTCCGGCGGCAGATCCCTGCCAGGAACCGTGGGGGCGTCCGACAGGACAGACGGTCCGGCTGCAGGAAACGGAACAGGCAGAGAAGCGGATACGGTGACACCGGACAAAAAGGAGAATTGACTATGTTTTTCGAATATCCGAGACTTTTATGGCTTGAAGTGATACCGCTGCTGCTGGTGTTGCACTATCTCTATCTTGAGCTGAAAGAGAGGAATCCGCACATGAGAGTATCTACGGTCACGCCGTGGATGAAGGAGGGGCGCGGTATCATGAACGTGATAAGGCATTTCCCTTTTCTGCTCAGGACAGTCGCCTTGGTGATGATCATTCTTGCGATTGCCCGTCCGAGATCTTCAGAGCAGATGGACAGAGTGGATACGGAAGGTATCGACATCATCCTCGCAATGGACGTGTCCACGAGTATGCTGGCGCGGGATTTCACTCCGGACAGGATAAGTGCGGCGAAGGACATCGCCATCGAGTTCATATCCCAGCGTCCGTATGACAGGATGGGAATTGTGGTATTTGCGGGCGAGAGCTACACCCAGTGCCCTCTTACGACAGACCGTGCCACTCTCATAAACCTTATGAAAGAGATAAGCACCGACCTTATCGAGGACGGTACTGCCATCGGCAACGGCCTTGCGACTGCTGTGGCGAGGATGAAGGATTCGGATGCCAAGAGCCGCGTCATCATTCTTCTGACCGACGGTGTCAACAATAGGGGTGAAATTACGCCCCAGATGGCCGCAGAGATAGCCAAGACTTATGGCATACGTGTGTATACGATAGGTGTCGGGGCGAACGGGATGGCTCCGTATCCTGTGATGACCCCATGGGGAGTGGATATCCAGAAGGTGCAGGTGGAAATCGACGAGGACCTGCTTTCGGAGATAGCCTCATCTACGGGCGGGCGCTATTTCAGGGCGACGGACAACACCAAGCTGATGGAGATATACAATGAGATCAACCGGATGGAGAAGGCCCGTATTTCCGTGGACAGTTTCCCTGTGTACAAGGAACTTTTCACGGGATATGCCCTTGCCGCCCTCGTGGCCCTGCTGCTCGAACTCGTGCTAAGACTGTTTGTAATCAGAAGACTGCCTTAAAGAGAGATAATTATGGTGAATTTTGCACAGGCACAATATCTTCTGCTGCTTCTGCTGATACCGCTTCTGTTTGTGTTCCATGCGGTAATGCTGAGGTTCAGGAAGAAAAGAATAAGACGTTTCGGGGATGAGGCGCTCGTAAGGGAGATCATGCCTTCCCGCTCCGGGTCGAAGGGCTGGGTAAGGGTGACTCTTTTCTCCATAGCCTTTTTCTTCTTTGTCATAGGTCTGTCGAGGCCGCAGATAGGGGCCAAGCTCAAGGAGCACCAGACCAAAGGCGTGGAGATAATGATTGCCCTTGACGTATCCAATTCGATGCTGGCCGAGGATTATTCCCCGAACCGGCTCGAAAGGGCGAAGCTCGCGATATCCAAGCTCGTGGACAGGCTCAGGGATGACCGGATAGGTCTGATAGTATTTGCCGGCAATTCATTTGTGCAGCTTCCGGTCACTACAGACTATGTGTCGGCAAAAATGTTCCTCAATTCCATTACGACGTCTTCCGTACCGATCCAGGGTACGGCTATAGGCGATGCCATCAACACGGCTATACGCAGTTTCAGTCTGCAGAGCGAGAAGAGCCGCGCGATCATAGTCATTACGGACGGCGAGAATCATGAGGATGACCCTGTCGCAGCGGCAAAGCAGGCTGCCGAAATGGGTATAAGGGTATTCACCATCGGTGTCGGATCTCCGGAGGGTGAGCCTATCCCTATGGACGGGGAACTGCTGAAGGACAGGAACGGGGAAATAGTGGTGACGAGGCTTGACGAGAAGCAGCTGCAGGATGTCGCCGCTGCCGGAGACGGTGTCTATGTAAGGGCGGAGAACAGCGAGTTCGGCCTGAATCCGATAGTCGACAGCATCAGGAAAATGGACGAGGAAGAGTTCAGTTCCGTCGTTTTCGAGGAATTCGACGAACAGTATATGTATTTCTTTGCGATTGCCCTTGTATTCTTCGTGATAGAGATGCTGATAGGCAACCGCAGGGCCAGGAAGAGACTTTTCAACTGATATGGATATGGGATGGTTCAGAAATATTTCCGTCGGTGCCGCTGCAATGATTCTGGCATGCTCGGTGATGATTGCCCAGACGGACCGTCATGAAGTCCGCAAGGGCAACCGGGATTTCAGGAAAGAGAACTACAGGGAGGCCGAGATCGATTACCGGAGGGCGCTTGTGAAGGATTCCTCTTCATTTGCGGCCGCGTACAATCTTGGCAACACCCTTTACCGCAACGGGGACATGGAGCAGGCCCGTAAGGTCTATGACGGACTGAAGGATGCTGCTGCAGGTTCGGCGTATGGTGCCGACTATTACTATAATCTCGGGAATGCGGCCGTGGCTGCCGAAGACTGGCAGGCTGCCGTGGATGCATATGCCCAGTCGCTCCTGAGGAATCCGGGGGATATGGATGCCAAGGAGAATTATGTCTATGCGAGGAGCAAGCTGAAAGATCAGCAGAACGGCGGGGGAGGTCAGGACAATCAGGATAACAGGGACGAAAACAATCAGGACAATGACAACCGGAACGGTCAGAACAATCAGGACGGCGACAAGGATCAGAACCGGAATGACCAGAATCAGGATGAAGGACAGAATGATCCCGATGACGGTCAGAACCGGAACGGACAGGGGGAACAGCCGAAGATAAGCCCTCAGGCTGCCCAGCAGATGCTGAAGGCCATCCAGGCCAAGGAAAGAGAGACTCAGGAAAAGGTCAACAAGGAAAAGGCTGCCGTGATGAAGTCAAGGCAGAAAGAGAAGAACTGGTAAAATAAGGACAGATGAAAAAATTATTTTCGGTGATATTCATTGCAGTGCAGGCAATGCTTGCAGCTGCCCAGACAACGATGAGGGTGGATGTGCCCAATGTCGTGGCTGCTGACGAACAGTTCAATGTCACTTTCGTGATAGAGGGCGACGAGAACCCGAAAGAGTTTTCCTGGGACCAGGGGAATGATTTCAGGCTTATATGGGGACCTCAGCAGGGGCGGTCGACGAGTGTACAGATCATCAACGGAAAACGTACAAGTTCATCCCAGTTTACCTATACCTATATCCTTGAACCGAAGAGGACCGGAAAACTGACCGTGCCTGCAGCTACCGCCCGGCTGAAAGGGGGAAAGCAGATTTCGTCCGGGACGGCCGTGGTCGAAGTCGTTGAAAACAGCGGAGTGTCCGCGTCTTCTCCGGGCAGCGGGCAGGGGAGCGGGAATGCATCTTCACCGGGGAGCATATCCGACCGGGATCTTTTCATGAAGTTCACTTTCAGCAGACGCAATGTCGTGGTGGGAGAACCGGTCGTCGCGACACTCAAACTTTACCAGAGGGTCAACATAGCAGGCTTTGAAGATGCGAGATTCCCTTCATTCAACGGATTCTGGAGCCAGGAGGTGGAGGCTCCTACAAACATAGAGTTCCAGAGGGAAAACGTCGACGGCAACATCTACTATTCCGCCCTGCTGCGGAAATATGTCCTTATTCCCCAGCAGGCGGGAAGTATCACCATCGATCCTGCGGAGCTCGTCTGTGTCGTGAATGTAAGAGTGTCGCCTTCCGGAGGGGCCAGCATTTTCGACAGTTTCTTCGAAGACCAGAGGACGATACGCAAGAGGATAAGTACGGACAGTTTTACCGTCAATGTTTCTCCTCTCCCTGCCGGAGCCCCTGCCACATTCGGCGGAGGTGTCGGGAAATTCAGCATATCAGCCGCCCTGAGCAAGGATTCCCTCAAGACACATGATGCTGCATCCCTCATTGTCACTATCAAGGGTGAGGGCAATGTCTCCCTTCTGGAAGCGCCTAAGGTCTCTTTCCCTCCTGACATGGAAGTCTATGACACCAAGGTGTCGGAAAAGACCGACAAGAGTACCGGCGGAACGACAGGAAGCAAGATATACGAGTATCCGTTCATCCCGAGAAGTCACGGGGATTTCGAAATACCTTCCATAAAATACAGCTATTACGATATTGACTCCAAAAAGTATGTGACCCTTTCCACAGGCCCTGTCAGATATCATGTCGGGAAAGGCAAGGACAGCGGGCAGGCAGCAGGGACAGCAGTCGTTCCGGGAGTGAGCAGAAGCGGAGTGAAGAGTCTGAACAGCGATATACGCTTCATAGCCACCAAGATACCGGCAATGACGGCAAAAGGGGATTTCATCGTGATGTCCGGTCTCTGGTGGGCGGCGCTTGCGGTTCTGGCCTCAGCGGCATTCTTCCTCTGGCTCGGGTTCAGAAAGATGGCGGCCAGAAGGGCGGATGTGGCAGGTACGAGGACACGGAAAGCCAGCAAGATGGCTGTCAGGAGGCTGAGACAGGCCGGGGAATTCCTGAAACAGAATCTGTATACTGCATTCTATGAGGAACTTCACAAGGCTCTCGTGGGTTATATTTCGGATAAGCTGAACATTGCGGCGGCGGATTTCTCCAAGGATACGGTTGCCCGTCAGCTTGTCGGGAACGGAATTCCGCAGGAACTGGCCGATGAGGCGGTAGGACTGATAGATGCATGCGAATTCGCAAGATATTCCCCTGATGCGGGACATGATGCCATGCAGGCTCATTATGAAGCGGCAGTCAATGTCATCTCTTCAATAGAATCCGATATGAAAGGAAAGAAATCTTCCGGAAAGAATCCCGGTCCCGGCAGACAGGCTGGGGTTATGGCAATAGCGGCAGCCGTTGTACTGTCATCGTCTGTGACTGCTTCGGCCGCAACGGCGGACCCTTATATAGATTCGCTCTGGAACAGCGCCACGGAAGCCTATTCGTCCGGTCAGTGGGATGTCGCCGTACAGGATTATTCGTCCATAGTTTCGGCCGGACTGGAATCGGCAGCCCTTTATTGCAACATAGGCAACGCCTGTTTCAAGGCTGAAGACTATCCTCATGCCATCCTTTATTATGAGAGGGCGCTCAAGCTCGATCCATCCTATTCCGATGCGAGGTACAATCTCGGGATAGCATCGGAACTGATACAGGACAGGATAGATGCAGTGCCGGAATTCCTCCTCAAGAGCTGGACGAGGGATCTGTGCTATATGCTGGATTCGGATGCGTGGGCCGTAATATGCGTAGTGCTGTTTGCAGCCTTTCTTGCCATGCTTCTCCTGTTCCTTCTTTCCGCCCGTGCCGGAGCACGCAGGAGCGGGTTCTTTACTGCAATAGTCTTCATTCTTTTCGCGGGGATATCCCTGTGGTTCTCTCTATGGCAGAAAGCCGATTACGAGAGGGCGGACAGCGCTATCGTGATGAGACCCGTCTCCTCTGTCAAGAGTTCTCCTGCAGCGGAATCATCCACAGACCTCTTCATACTTCATGAAGGAACGAAAGTGAAGATACTGGATGAGGTAGGGGACTGGCGGAACATCAGCCTTGCCGACGGCCGCCAGGGCTGGATGCTCTCCTCCGATATGGAAATCATCTGATCATGGCGGTGTGTCATGATTGCAAACTGCTGCGTTATTATCGGGCTTCGGGCTAAGTCATTTACGGAAGTAAACTCCTGTCGCCCTTACCCTCAATGTCTTGCATTTTATCGATTCTAACACACCTAAGAAGCCCAAAAGGTTTGATAACTCTCTGAAAATCGAATATTCGAAAGAGGAACTGAGGTTGACCTCACGGAAAAACAAGGAAAAAGGGGATGACTTTCACTTTTGAGTCACCCCCCCTTAGGTGTGATTCAATACCGGTTGAGCGGCATTCCGGAAGTGCGCTGGCGTACCTGTTTCCTGACATTCGAGAGCACGGTTTCATATTCCTCCATGCCTTCTCCGGTCTTGCCGGCAATCAGGTCGAGATGTGCTGATGCGTTGTTCAGGACTGTATCAATCCATTCCACAATGGTTTCCATGTCTTTTTCCACGAATCCTCTGGAAGTGACTGCCGGTGTACCTATCCTGATGCCGGAAGTCTGGAAAGGAGTGCGTGAGTCGAAAGGAACCATGTTCTTGTTGACGGTGATGTCTGCCTTCCCGAGTTCCTTTTCTGCCACTTTCCCCGTAAGGTCGGGGAACTTGCTGCGGAGGTCTATGAGCATCAGGTGATTGTCCGTGCCTCCTGAGACAATCTTGTAACCCCTTGACTTGAAGGCTTCTGCCATGGTGGAGGCATTGGTGATCACCTGTTTCTGATATTCCTTGAATTCAGGCTGCAGGGCCTCGTAGAATGCTACGGCCTTGGCTGCGATGCAGTGCTCCAGCGGGCCTCCCTGCACTCCGGGGAATACGCTCGAATTGAGAATCTGCGACATTTTCTTGACTGCGCCCTTCGGTGTAGTGAGCCCCCACGGGTTGTCGAAATCCTTGCCCATGAGGATTATGCCCCCGCGCGGCCCCCTGAGTGTCTTGTGGGTAGTGGATGTCACGATATGGGCATATTTGACAGGATTGCTGAGGAGACCTGCGGCTATAAGTCCTGCGGTATGGGCCATGTCAACCATGAGCAGGGCGCCCACCTTGTCGGCTATTTCCCTCATCCTGGCGTAGTCCCATTCACGGGAATATGCCGATGCGCCTCCGATGATGAGTTTCGGGCGGGTCTCGATGGCCGTTTCCTCCATCCTGTCATAGTCTATCAGGCCTGTCTGTTCGTTCAGCCCGTACGACACTGCATGGTACAGGATGCCGGACATGTTCACCGGTGAACCGTGAGTGAGGTGACCGCCATGCGACAGGTCAAGACCCATGAATGTGTCTCCGGGTTTCAGGCATGCCATCAGGACTGCCATGTTGGCCTGGGCCCCCGAATGGGGCTGGACATTGGCGTACTCCGCCTCGAAAAGCTGGCACAGCCTGTCTATTGCGAGCTGTTCAATCTGGTCGACGACCTCACATCCCCCATAATATCTGGCTCCGGGATAACCTTCAGCGTACTTGTTCGTGCAGACGGAACCGAGGGCGTTGAGCACCTGCTGGCTGACGTAGTTTTCCGATGCGATGAGTTCCAGTCCGGAAGACTGCCGTTCTTCCTCTTTCTTGATCAGATTGAAAATCTGTAGATCCTGTTTCATTGTATTGTGTTTAAAAGCAAATACAAATGTAGCCCTATTTTTTATTTTTACTACCTTTGTGTTGAAAACTTTTCGGAAAATTTTCCTATGCATAACCGCAAGCGTCTCAATATCGAACTGGGCAGGGTCTCGGTGGAGCAGTACAGGCAGCTTCCGGAATCCGGTATCGCGGTGGTTCTGGACAATGTCAGGAGTGCCCATAATGTCGGATCCGCTTTCCGCAGCAGCGACTCTTTCAAGGTGGACAGGGTCTGTCTGTGCGGCATCTGCGCCGTGCCTCCGTCCGCGGAAATACACAAGTCCGCCCTCGGGGCCGAAGACAGCGTGAGCTGGGAACACTGGAACAGCACTTCAGAGGCTGTCGCCGGACTGAGGGCGGAAGGTTATACGATAATAAGCGTCGAGCAGACCGAGCATTCCGTCCCGCTGCAGGATTTCCGGCCTGTACCGGGTGTCAGATATGCCCTTGTGTTCGGCAACGAAGTTTCGGGTGTCTCCCAGGAGGTTGTGGATGCGTCTGATTTCTCGGTCGAGATACCGCAGTTCGGCACCAAGCATTCCCTCAATGTCTCAGTCTCCGTAGGTATCGTTCTCTGGCATTTCTGTCCCCTTGTACACCGTTGATAATCTTCCCGTTCTGTCATTTATCCCTTTATACTGCCGACAGTCCGTGCATTCTTTCCGCTTTGTCGGTTGCCCTGTTATTCCGCTGACCGACAAATTCTAAATACATTGTACGGTTATAGTAAGGATGTCAAATTATTTTAAATAACTGAAATACAAATATTTAATTAAAACAGTGAATCCGCGGTACCCGTAAAGAAGAGGGGACTGCGGATTCACTGTTTATTGTATCATATTGATTATTAACTATTTGATATCTATTGGGCATCCTCGTTGCAGAGGACAAGGAGGTGTGTAGTTACTTTACGTTCTCCTGTATGGTCGTGGGTCCCGCCGTCGGTAGGGTAGTTGACCACATTGGTCTCAGGATGACCGAGCCCCTTTATGGTCAGAGTCGTAGAGCCTCCGCCGTCCATGTTGATGGCCCATTGCGGGTTGAAATACCTTACGATGAACCTGGTCACTTCGGCGGCATTCATCCCTTCGGCCTTTCCCGGCCACCTTCCGTCGATGGCTATCAGCAGCAGATCATTGTCTTCGGTAAGGGCATATACCGTACGCGGGTGACGCACTCCCTGATGGCGGCGATAATCCTCGTAGTCGAACTGGCTCAGCTGTTCTTCGGTGTATGAACCGTCGACGAAGCGTTCGCCCATAGGGTCATAATCATTGACCAGCATCGGGGCGTTGGCGATGATATTGTCCGCTTCCAGATTTCTGTAGGCTTCTATCGCCTTCTCTCCGTCACTGCCTCCGTACATGATGCCCACTGTCCTTTCCCCTTCGGAGAATATGCAGGCTTCATGCTTCCACCATCGCAGATGTCCGGGAGGAAGGGTGACTTCCGAGATTATCGCATTGTTCACCTTGATGTAGATGGCCTCGGGTTCATATCCTCCGTTTATCCCGGCTATGGGACAAGCAGAATACAAAGATATATGGTTTCAGCCGAAAATCCTGTAAAGTCATGTTAATTTTTCTTTACTTCCATGGATTACGGCTTGTGGGTATGCACAGCTTTCGGCGGAAGGTAATGAATAGAAAGAGGCCGGCTCAAGACAAGAGTCGGCCTCTTCGAATCAAGTGTGATGCTGTCGTCCCCTTTTGGACGCTACTTCGGATCTCGAAGGTAATGCTATTTCCCAGCCTTGATGCTGGCTTGGGCGGCCGCAAGGCGTGCAATCGGCACTCTGAACGGCGAGCAGGACACATAATCGAGTCCTATCCTGTAACAGAATTCTACGGATGCAGGATCTCCGCCATGCTCTCCGCAGATACCGCATTTGAGTCCCGGACGGGTCTCGCGTCCCATTTCGACAGCATATTCGATAAGCTTGCCCACACCCTTCTGATCGAGTGTCTGGAACGGGTCGGCATCGAGTATCTTGTTGCCGAGGTAGTCTCCCATAAAGGTGCCTACGTCGTCACGGGAGAACCCGAATGTCATCTGTGTAAGGTCGTTGGTGCCGAACGAGAAGAATTCGGCAGTCTTCGCCATCCTGTCGGCAGTAAGGGCCGCACGAGGAATCTCTATCATCGTTCCGAACTTGTAGTCGATGCTCTGGTTGGTGGTGGCCTCTACCTCAGCCTTGACGCGGACACAGATTGCATTCTGGAACTTCAACTCCCTCTGGGATACGGTGACAGGAACCATGATTTCCGGCATCGGGTGGAGCCCCTCGGACAGGAGTTCGGCCGCAGCGGTGAAGATTGCCCTGAACTGGGTTTCGGAAATCATAGGATATGTGATGTGCAGGCGGACTCCGCGGTGTCCCATCATAGGATTGACTTCATGGAGTGATTCGCCCCTCTTTTCGATATCCTCTTCCGATATGCCGAGCTCGTTGGCGAGTTCCTCACGTTTTGTCTGTGTCTGCGGCACGAATTCATGGAGAGGCGGATCGAGGAGACGGAATGTCACCGGTTTGCCGTCCATTACCTTCATCGTGCTCTTTACGGAAGCCTTGATATACGGTTCGAGTTCCGCAAGGGCAGCCCTGCGCTCCTCATCCGTCCTGGAAAGAATCATCTTGCGGAGTTTCGCAAGCGGGGTCTCCGCGTTCTTTCCGTAGAACATGTGCTCTACACGGAAGAGACCTATCCCCTCGGCACCGAAATTGAGTGCGCGTTCGGCATCTTCTGGTGTATCGGCGTTGGTGCGTACCCCGAGTCTGCGGTATTTGTCCACGATAGACATGAACTTGATGAACAGAGGGTTCTCCGAAGCATCCATCGTGTCGATGCCCGTATTGTAGACCAGTCCCTTTGCCCCGTTGAGGCTGACTGTGTCGCCTTCCTTGATCGTCACTCCGCTGTCAGTGAACGTAGCGGTCCTGCCTGCAAGGTCGATGTGCAGTGAGTCACATCCTACGATACAGCATTTGCCCCATCCTCTTGCCACGAGGGCCGCGTGGGAGGTCATTCCTCCGCGCTGGGTGAGGATACCGGCTGCTGCACGCATTCCCTCGACATCTTCAGGAGATGTTTCTTCCCTGACAAGGATTGTGGCCACGCCTTTGGCATTTTCCGCCATGGCGGCTTCGGAAGAGAACACTACTTTACCTACAGCACCGCCCGGTGATGCAGGAAGTCCGTGGGCGACTACTTTTGCCTTCTTTTCCGAAGCAGGGTCGAGTATAGGGTGAAGTATCTCGTCGAGCTGGTTAGGGGCGACCCTCATGACGGCCGTCTTTTCGTCAATCATCTTTTCGTCGAGCATATCCATGGCCATGGTTAGGGCAGCTATGCCTGTCCTTTTGCCGATACGGCACTGGAGCATCCAGAGCTTGCCGTCCTGGATAGTGAATTCGATGTCCTGCATGTCCCTGAAATGGTCTTCGAGACGCTTGCGGATGTCATCAAGTTCCCTGTAGACTTCCGGCATCGCCTTTTCAAGCGACTGCAGATGCTGGTTGTGAGGGTTCTTCGTCGCCTCGTTCAGAGGGTTAGGAGTACGGATACCGGCCACGACATCCTCTCCCTGGGCGTTGATGAGCCATTCTCCGTAGAATTTGTTCTCTCCCGATGCCGGGTTCCTTGAGAAAGCCACACCGGTAGCCGAGGTCTCTCCCATATTCCCGAATACCATCGACTGTACGTTTACCGCTGTCCCCCAGTCATCCGGAATGCCTTCGATCTTTCTGTATGCAATTGCCCTCTTGCCGTTCCATGACTTGAACACTCCTCCGATGGAACCCCACAGCTGGGCCTCGGCGGAGTCAGGAAATTCCACTCCGAGAACTTCCCTGACCTTGGTCTTGAACTTGTCGCAAAGCTCTTTGAGCTCGTCAGCCGTGATGTCGGTATCGGATGTGTATCCTTTCGATTTCTTCAGTTCTTCCATCATTCTGTCGAGCTGCTGGCGTATACCCTGTCCGTCTTCCGGTTCGATGCCTTCCGCCTTTTCCATCACTACGTCCGAATACATCATGATGAGACGGCGGTATGCGTCGTATACGAAACGCGGGTTGCCTGTCTTCTCGATAAGTCCCGGAATGGTAGCCGAACACAGTCCGATGTTCAGGATAGTGTCCATCATCCCAGGCATAGAGCTTCTTGCTCCTGAACGGCAGCTGACGAGAAGCGGGTCTTTGCCGTCCCCGAATTTCTTGCCCATTATGGCTTCAGTGGCTTTCATCGCTTCGGCTACTTCCGCCTTAAGCTCGTCCGTATAACCTCCTCCGAGCTGGTAGTATTCTGCACAGCATTCCGTCGTGATTGTGAAGCCTGCAGGTACCGGAATGTTAAGTTTGCACATTTCTGCAAGGTTAGCGCCTTTTCCTCCAAGGAGGTTTCTCATAGAGCCGTCTCCTTCAGCGGCCTTTCCGCCGAAGCGGTAGACTCTTTTTTTCTTGTCTGCCATTTCAGTTATGTTTTTTAAAAGTTTAGTTTAAAGTCAAATTGTGCGCAAAAATAATAAAAATCTTTGATTTATATCTTATTCCGCTGCGGGTGTGCTGAAAAACGGTGTTCCCGGGGCCGGTTGGCCATAGTTCCGGCATTACAGCAGCCTGCTGGCCAGATCCGACAGTTCGCTTCTTTCCCCCTTGCGGAGATTGATGTGTTCGAACAACGGCTGTCCGGCCATTTTCTCTCCGAGATGTGCCAGACCGTTGGACCACATGTCAAGATAAGGCTGGTCGATCTGGAACAGGTCTCCCGTGAATACCATCTTCGTCCCTTCCCCGGCCCTGGTGATGATGGTCTTTATCTCGTGTGGGGTCAGATTCTGGGCTTCGTCTATGATGAAATAGACGTTCCCGAGG
This sequence comes from uncultured Bacteroidales bacterium, assembly GCA_944322585.1. Classification (GTDB taxonomy): domain Bacteria; phylum Bacteroidota; class Bacteroidia; order Bacteroidales; family UBA932; genus Cryptobacteroides. Next base: position 29,070 of record CALUPB010000020.1, read on the forward strand.
CTGCGACCCCTGATGTAGGCCAAAGGAGTGATGAGCAGTTTCTCCTCCTTCAGCATGGCATCTATCCTCGTCGCCTGCCTGCTCCCTTGCCTGCATGCGCTGCGGATCACGTTGAGATTGTCTAACAGAGGCTGGATAAACGGCCCCATCTTGATCTTCTCGTCGCCCGGAAGGAAGCCGATGTCCTGGTTGCCGAGTATGACGGTCGGACGCGAGAGTATGATCTGTTCATAATCCTTCTCCTGCTCGAGGGCCGATGCCAGGGCAATGAGGGTCTTTCCCGTACCTGCTCCTCCCGTAAGCGAGACAAGCCTGATATCCTTGTTGAGGCAGGCGTCCATGGCGAATTTCTGCTCTTCGTTGCGTGGGGATATGCCGTATGCGTACTGCTTTTTCACCAATACGATACGGTCGGTACGGCTGTCGTATCTGGCGCAGCTTGAGGCCTCATGACCGTTCTCTCCCCACCGGAAACAGTACAGCTGGTTGGGTGCCGGTCTGTCCTCTCTTCCGTCAGTCCTGTCTGACTGCTGTCCCGCATGTTTGCCATATGCCAGATCTTCCGGGGAAAGCCATCCTCGCCCGTATGTGAGTTCCTGACATTTGGCCGGATCGAAATTCTCCTTGACTATGACTTCGTTCCGGGTATATTCCACCCTCTGTTCGTCTATCTTGTCCGTCAGGTAGTCCTGTGCCTCCATCCCGACAGCCTTGGCTTTCATCCTGAGGTTGATGTCCTTGGTCACGAGGGCTGTGAAACGTTCCGGATTGTTGTCCCTGACCCACATGGCGGTCGCCAGGATTCTGTGATCCTGGGTGTCGTCCTGGAACAGATTGCGCAGTTCGTGGGGGAACGGATGGTTGAGCTCCACCTTTATGTTTCCCCTGTCCTTTCCTATTGGGACACCGTGTTCCCCGAACATCCTGTTCCCGGTGAGCCTGTCCAGTTCGCGCATGAAGTTCCTGGCGTTGAAACTCAGCGCATCGTTGCCTTTCTTGAACTTGTCGAGCTCCTCTATCACGGCGGAAGGTATGACTATGTCATTTTCCTGGAAATGCCGTATGCATTTGAAGTCGTGCAGGATAATGTTTGTGTCAAGCACGAATATCTTCGGCTTTTTCGATCCCGGGCCCTTGTCCGGCACATTTGCATATCGAGTCATTTTATGCGGTTTTATCGTCAGTCCGACGGATTTTTGTCTCTAAATGTCTGCCTCTTCCTGCGGCTCAGTCTTCTCCTTCCGAAGACTGTCCGTCCATCAGCGCCGCAAGGATTGCCGACAGTCCTGTCCTGTCCGCTGAGGATAGCCTGATGCGGGGGGAATCGGATGCTGCGGGATGCCCTATCGGATAATAGGCTATGTCCTGCAGCAGGAACTGGGCGTCTACATAGTCGTAGTCGCTGTCCCTGATCTGTATTACGACTCCCGGAATTTCAGAGAAAAGTATCCTTATGGCATCCGTCTCGATGTATGCCTGTTCTATTCCGCTGATATCCAAATCTATGGAGGTGTAGCATCCGGCACTCCCGGCATATCCGTACAATCCTGTCATTCTGGCGACCGCGGTCATGAGTCCGCCGCGTCCGGCTGTGGCTCCAGCCATGACTATCCCGTCCTCCACAAGTTCCCGTACGACTTCGAAACAGTCGATGAAATAGTCGGGATCCATGATTCCCGGACCGTTGCCGTTCCCGTTGCCGAGTATGTCCGACAGCAGGGAGCCTCCGAGCCGGTGGGAACACGTGTCGAACGGGATGTAAATCAGCCAGCTGCTTTCAGAGGTGAGTGTGTCGGTTTCTTTATGTCTGTCTGGATCGTGCGTCTTGCCGCACTCTGCCTGTCTGTCCGGTGCCTGGACTCTGCCGTGTTCCGTCTGCCTGTCGCAGGGATTGTCTCCAGTCCCGCCCTGAATACCATATATTATACGTTCCGGACATTTTCTGGTGTTCCATATCCACACTTTTTCTTCCGGCTCTTCAGTCGTTCCCGTAAGTCCGTCATCCGAAAACTGCCGTATGACATCATCAGGGGACAGTCCTGCAATGTCATCACCTGGCAAGTCGGGCCTGTCATCAGTGAAAACGGTGCCGGGCATGGCATATTCGTCCATGTCATTGAACGGCAGCCAGTCCTTTACTCCGGCTACTTTAAAGGATACCTCATGTCTGTCTGGAGTTTCCCGGATTTCCATGCCGGTGAGCTTGACGCCAAGGTCATACATGTATCCCGAGGCTGCCTCGATGGAGGTGTGGAAAGCCGCCATGTTCCCGACAGGGCCGGTATCCCATTGCCAGCAGGCATTCAGGTCAATGTTGTTCAGACTGAAATGCCCCTCTTTCCAGAGAGCCTCCAGAATGCTCTCGGCAAGTGTGATGCGGGTGGTGGAAAACGGATGTCCGATGTTGATAATGCCGGAATGGGAACCTCCTGCCGGCAGTGAGCGCAACAGTTCCGTCAGATATTCTCCGGCCCGGTTCCGGTCATACTGGAAATCTTCCGGCATACGGTCGGACGTCTCGTCTATTATCGGTTCATGTTGTTTTTCGGCTGGCAGGGAGTTGGCTCTGCCGGTCCTCCCGCACCATTTTCCCAGAAATTCATCCCATATCGGGGCAGGCATACATTCCTTGAGCATATCGGCAGGGGTAGATTCTTTCGACGTCCCGTCAATGATATACTCCGAAAACAATATGTCGCTCTTTTCAGCCATTCCCGCAAATATCTCCGTAAAGATAGGAAAAATCGCGTCCCTTTTCAAATTGTTATTCTTATTTTTGCAACTGTATACCATAATCCGTGCGGCGGGAAGAGGTTCCGCAAGCCGCACAGACCCGCGGATATCGGTACAATCATGGATTTGCGGGACTCGGGCTGTTGTTATGATGATGTCAATGCAGAATGGAAGAATATTCGGACGAAAAATATGACAGGATGCTGGAAGGGCTGTTCCGCCGGTTCCCCTCTTTCCAGAATGTCGGAGCGGGGGCCTACAAGCCGGGGTTGGGTCATATGCTGGTCTTCGACCAGCTGGCCGGGCATCCGCACAGGAAATACAGGACGATACATGTGGCAGGGACCAACGGAAAAGGGTCTGTTTCGAACATGCTGACGGCAGTCTGTGCGGCGGCCGGAATGAAGGCGGGACTGTATACATCTCCTCATATACTTGATTTCAGGGAGCGTATCAGGCTGGTCGACGGGCGGTCTGTACTTCATGAAGACCGCATGATCGGTAGAGCGGAATATATATCGAAGGAAGATGTATGGGAATTCGTGCAGCAGTGGGGAGAAACCTTTGACCATCTGGATCTTTCTTTTTTCGAGATTACGACAATGATGGCGTTCCGGTGGTTTGCCTTGCAGGATGTCGATGTGGCCATAATCGAGACAGGGCTCGGGGGCAGGCTCGACAGCACGAATATCATAACTCCGGAATTGAGTGTCATCACCAACATTGGTCTGGACCATTGCGACATGCTCGGGAACACCCTTGCCGAGATTGCGTTCGAGAAAGCCGGTATCATCAAGCCCGGAATTCCCGTAGTGGTGGGGGAGAGCAGTCCCGAAACAGATGCCGTATTCGAACGAAAAGTGCTTTATACCAACCTGTCCGAGCCGGATTTCATGGGTGACAGAGGCAGGATAATGCAGCTGATGACTTTTGCTGACAAGACGGAGCCGACCCTGTGGCAGGACAGGGAACGTATTCTCGGGAATATGGATCTGCAGGGGAAGTATCAGGAGAAAAACCTCAGGACTGTCCTTGCGGCGTGCGACGTGCTTTCCGGAAAGGGAGTCCTTCCAGGAAACGGAACCGGATTCCGGGACGGACTGAGTGTCGATGACGAGGTTACGGAGAGCCGGAACCCGGAGGTTGCCAGGGCGGCTGACAGTAACAGGGATCAGTGCCGGACAATACGGCATGACAGTCAGAAAATATGGAAATATAAACTGGAATGGGCAATAGAACACACGGCTTCGATCATGGATTTCCACGGACGGTGGGAAAAGCTGTCGGATGAACCGTTCGTCATATGCGATATAGGTCATAATTCCCATGGCCTGAAATATAATTTCGCACAGCTTGAAGATATGATGAAGTCCGGCCGTTTCGACCGTCTTACTGTAATATACGGAGCCATGGCGGACAAGGATGTGGACGAAATCATGCGTATGCTGCCATCCTGTGCGGAAATGGTTTTCGTTACGGCCCCTGGCAGAAGAGCCATGCCGGCCGGAGAGATAATGCGGAAATATCTTGATGCAGGAGGACGGCAGGAGAATGCCGTCTGTGCGGAAGACATGTGCTCTGCGCTGGAAATGGCAGGAGCCTTGCCGGGAGGTTTATGCGGGAGTGAAGCCCTTGGGGGTACGGAAACGGTTGCGGGCGGCAGCAGAGCGACAGTCTCTGGTACCGGCAATGCACGGCATTTGGTATATATCGGCGGCAGCACTTATGTAGTGGCGGAAGTTGTGCCGATGTATAATGTTCTGTTTAAAACTGTACGGGTATGAGAATCAGATCAGGATTTTTCCCGATGCTGGCCGGTTTCTGTGCGGCTGCGTCGGTTATGGTGGCGGCATTCCTGTTGCCCGGAAATTCGGATGCGGCGTCAATCGGAAGGGAAAAGGATATGAAGACAGATGAAGACGGCCATGTCCTTGTGGACCTGTGGCAGCAATACTCCAAAGCCCGTTCGGACGACAGACCTCTGAAAGAGGCTTCCGTGCTGGATGGGATAATGAAGGAATCACTGAAAAGAGGCCTTGCATGGGATTTCTACGATTCCGCATACAAGTGGCATCAGGCTGTCACATCGCGCAACTGGAAACTGAGGGACAGCACCTTGTCCAGGATAGGGAAAGATGCTGTCGCCCTTGACAATCCGGTGGTGACATACAGCCTTGTCCATGCCCGTCTCATTGATCAGGAGATAGATATGGAATGGTTCAGGACCAATGTGCTGGAGAGGGCTGCACTCCTGAAGCAGAATTGCAGCAGAGCGTTTTACGGAAAGGATTCCTGCCTGTCTTCGTCCCCGGAATATGCACCTTTCATTACTCCGCTCATTTCGAATGACTATGAATATCTGCTCTGGTCCGTATCGCGTATACCATCCTATTTATGGTCCGATTCTTCGGATGATGTGAGAGAGGCTGCGGAGAACAGGCTGAAAGATTACATAGGTGACAGTTATCCGTGCGGAGCCTATCTCGAATATCTTGATGTCCTGGATGCACATGGAGGAAATTCCTCCATTATTATGGATCCCGGGAGAGAATCTCTTTCCGTCCCGGAAGCGGCAGGAGATCAGAACGGTCCTGAAATCGACAGGGCGTCTATGGATGCGCGGAAATCAGCCCTGGAGGAGTTTGCAGGGAAATATGAGGGGAAGGCCATAGCCCTGTATGCCTGCCAGCGTCTTCTGCTCGACAGGAAGGAGATTTTGGATGCCGGACTGGCCGGAATAGGCGGCGTATCTGTGCCTGAGGCCTCCGACTATGAGGCATTGAGGCGGTCCTGTGCTGATTTCGAGAAATCGAGGAAGTCATTCAAAGGAAGCGAAAAGGACATAGCTGACTGCCTTACGTCAATAGAGAACCTTGTGAAAAACCTTGATGGCCGCAGTGTCGGTCTGCGAACTTCAGGATATACTGTGGAAGCGGTCTTTAAAAATATCGCTGAGGCGGCTCTTGAGCTTAGGGAGGGCAATGATACAGGGAAAGTCGTCCATAGTGCCGTGCTGTCGAATGCCGATAACCGGTATTATCTTCCTGATACCGTGGAGTACCGGCTCCCGGCAATACCGGACGGGGACTATGTGCTCGTCTGCCGTTATGGCAAGGAAAAGTCGCTGCTTTCATATCCTGTGTTTTCGTTGTCCTTGGCCGGCAGGTCGGTACGGGATTTTGGCTATGGGATATATGCAGGATGGGAAAAGAGCGGAAGACCGGTGGACAGGGCGGATATCGAGATCCTTTCCAAAGGCAAGGTCGTGAGGACAGTAAAAGATTTCGTATTCGACGGTTTTACTCCTGTCCAGGATATTATGGATGAAGTGGCGTCGGAGCATGACGGTACGTTGCAGGTGAGATGCCGGCTGACAGATGAGAACGGGTTCCGGAGGTGTTCCAGACCCCTGTTCCTTTATGAGAATGAAATCATTGCCCCTCTTTCAGAAACTGGAAACGACAGCAGGCCGCAGGACGGGAAAAGTCTGGATGCAAGGATATTCAAGGACAGGGCAGCTTTCAATCCCGGAGACTCCGTACAGTTCAAGGTAGTGTTGTTTTCCCGTACCGTGAGCGGTGGCTGTGCCGTGGAGCCGGGCGTGGAAATGGATGCGGTGCTGTCCGACCCGGACGGCAAGACGGTCGGGAAAATCTCATTGAAGACCAATGAATTCGGTTCTGCCGCCGGGTCGTTCGATCTTGACAGGGGGTTGAAGGGCGGTACCTATTATATATATGTCAGTCCGGCGGGTGAGGAGACACATCTTGCGGGCTCAGCCCTGACAGTGGATGAATTTGTCCTTCCGACATATACCATGGAATTCACGGGAGGGAAGGCTGTCCGGTTTTCAGGTGACACCGTCGTTGTACAAGGGAAACTTTCCGGTTATTCCGGCCATCCCGTGTCGGGGGCGCGTATAGTCTATGATGTCGAAGCATACGTTTCGGGAGTAGGCCGGCTTCATGGGGAAACGCAGGCCGGCGATGACGGTACATTCGAAATCGGTTTCATCGCAGGTACTCCGTCATCCGACAGCGGGATGACATACTGGTATTATCCGACAGTCAGGGTGACGGATCTGACCGGGGAAACATACGAATGGTCAGCGGCACCGGTGCGTGTCAATCCTGAAATGCAGATATATGCGGGCCTGCTGAACGGGGCGGAAGGGAATGTGGATATGCTGCCGGAGGCTGTCCTGGGAGAAAAGGCGGGCGGTTTGTCGGTGGATGGCAATGTGGAGCTGATGTCGTGCGATACGGTTATGGTCAGGTTCGACATACCGTCGGACATGCCTGAATGTCCGGTGGAATATGAAGTCACCCGTGGCGGACAGACTGTCCTGTCCGGAACCGGCCGTACCGGGTCGGAAATATTGATTGACCTTTCGGGCCAGCCTTCGGGGATTTATCGTGTCCGGGCCGGTGCTGCATATGTCTGTCATGACGGCAGGTCGCTCAGCGATGAGGATGACCTGTATCTTCTCAAGACATCCTTGTCGGATACGGTCATGGACTGGGGCGTGGAGAACTTTTTCAGGAAGATCGGGGACGGAAGCGTTTCTGTACTTGCAGGAGTAGGTGACGGAGAACAATGGTATGTGGTCGAGGTCTATGATGCGGCAGGGAGGCTGCTGAAGGCAGAGTCGGTCCATATGGCAGGACAGCCGGGCAAGGAAGGTTCAGTGAGGATGATCGGATACGCTTTCGACCCTTCATGGACCGATGAAGTGACAATGAGGGTATTCGGGTTCAGAAACAGCGGGGTGAGGACAGCTGTGTTCACTTACAGGAGGCCGGAACCGTCAGACAGGGTATTGCCTTTGGAATTTACCGGATTTGTCGACAGGTCTTTGCCGGGAACAGAAGCCGGGTTTGTCCTGAAGACCCTGCCCGGAGTGGAATGTGCCGTGACGGTATATGACAAGAGCACAGACAATATTAGGAGCAATATGTGGTCCGGAGTCCGTCCGCAGACGGTGTCGCCTGTCTATGTGAATGTAAGATCTGCGACGGGCATGGTCGGCGGGACTTATTACGGGCATGATACCGGATTCTATTATGCACATACGGCTGACAGGATTGTCATGGCAAGTCCGCTGATGAGGTCGAAGTCGGCTTCCGTCACCGGCAATGCCGCAATGGCAGAAGAGTCCGTCGCTCCGTCCGGCGGGGAGCCGGATTATGGTGAGGGCGCTGCCGTGACGGTCCGGGAACAGTTCGACAATACCCTGGCTTTCCTGCCTTTCCTCAGGTCGGACGAGGAGGGGAATGTCAGGTTCGATGTCGGTGTTACAGACAAGCTGTCTACATATTATGTGACCGTGTTCGCACATAGTACGGATATGAGGAATGCCGTGCTCGGCAGGGAGATGGTGGTTTCTCTTCCTGTCAAGGTCTCGGCAACAGTGCCGCGTTTCCTGTATGAAGGCGACAGGTATTGCCTCATGGCGTCGGTGTCGAATTCTTCTGACAGAGAGTTGTCGGGAGATATGTTGCTGTATGTCTACGGATCTGAAGATTATGGGCATTCTGAACCGTTCATGGTCAGGTCTGTCCCGGTAACGGCCGGAGCCGGTTCGGCGTCTTCGGCGGAGTTCGCTGTAGATGTCCCGCAGGGGGTGGACACTCTCGGATTTAAAGTGGTATATATGGCTGAAATTGACGGAGTTCCGGTCTCTGATGCCATGTTCGTGACAGTACCTGTGTCAAGACCGGTCCAGACATTGACGGAATCGCATTCTTCCGTAGTGCTGGCGGGGACGGATACGGATTCCCTGAAACGTTCTTTGGAAGCTGCCTTTACGGGAACATCGGGGTACGGGGCCGAATACAGGGAAACTTCCCTGATGGATATGCTTATGGAGTCAGTGCCGCGCAAGATTGTTCCTCAGGGTAAGGATGTGCTGTCGCTGACGGAGGCATATTATATGATGCGGCTTGCCGGAAACATTGCCGGGTCGCCAGGCTTTGTAGGAGCCGGCTCCCCGGAAATTCACGGTGCCATGTCCGATTTGGCAGACGCTGGTGTCCCGGCAATTCATGATACAGTGTCCGATGCAGCCGGAGGACATCAGGATAGTGCCGCCGGGTGTGTCGCAGAGTCGGATTTGCTGGACGGTATACTCTCTTGCCGGAATTCCGATGGCGGTTTCGGCTGGTTCGAGGGATTTCCGTCATCGCCCGTGATAACGGCCGTGGTTTTGGAGAGATTCGCTTCGCTCCTGAACAGGGGGATGCTTCCGGTGGAATATGGCTCGGGAGAATCATCGGATGTCCCTGAAAGTCATGATGACGGTGCAACGGACATAATGTCTGTTGACAATCATGGGAATGTCCGTGGCGGGCAGTCCAGTGGCTTACGGAACAGTATCCAAAAGGCTGTACATTATCTGGATTCCTTGCAGTTCGGTCCGGAGAGACCTTCATGGTACGGAGGACTGTCGCTGTCGCAGTATCTGTATCTGAGGTCAATGTATCCTGAAATCGGATTTACGGTTCCGGCCGGCAAGGACAGGATGAAGACATTTACAGATGCTGTCAGGGAGTATCTTCTTCCGGAAACAGACCGGGGACTGAATGACAATATGCTCGGGAAGGCAAGGCGTGCTGCCGTCCTTTTGGCTCTTTCCGAAGATGAAGCGGAGTCTCTTGCCGTCTCTTTCGGATTAAGGAGGAAAGATATCAGGAAATTGGCGGCTTCTGCAGAGGCCGATATCCTTTCCATTACCGAATATGCCGTGGAGCATCCGTCCGGAGGAGTGTATTTCCCTAATGCGGTCATGCCGTTCAGAGGCCTGCTTGAAAGCGAGGTCTATGCGCATTCTCTGCTTTGTGACCTGATGCAGCGTTATTCCGATGCCGTCCTGTCCGCAGACAAAGCTGGTCCCATCGCCGGAAAGTCCACTACGGGGAAATCCACTGACAGGGCATCCTCCATTGCCGATGGAGTGCGTCTGTGGCTGATGCTGCAGAAAGAGACCCAGCACTGGGATGCTGATCCTGCATATGTCAACGCCGTGTCTTCTGTTCTGGCAGGGTCGGTTGCCGTAAAGGCTGCCAGGATAGCAGTGATGACGAAAAAGTATTTGAAGCCGTTCGGAGAGGTGGAGCCGGCGGGGAACGAGATGACAGTGAAGAGACAGTGGTACCGGATAGTGTCGGACGTGCCGGAGCAGCAGACGGACAGTGATACCTTGATGATACCGGTTTCCGAAGGTGATACCTTGAGTGTGGGAGACAGGATAGTGGCACAGTACAGGATATGGAGTCAGGAAAACAGGAGTTTCGTACAGCTTGTGTCTCCTTATTATGCGTCTCTGCGTCCGGTGGACCAGCTTTCGGGACCGACAGGAGGCTTGTTCCGGCCTGTCATGGTGTCCGGTGCCGGAATTTCTTCATGGAGTATTGTCCCGCGTGGCTACAGGGAAGTGAAAGCTGACAGGAGCATATATTATTTCGATGTATGTCCGGAGGAGGACATTGCCTTCACGGAAGAATTCCATGTCACGCAGGCAGGTTCATTTACGGCTCCGGCCGTCACCATAGAGTGCCTGTATTCTCCGCATTACCGTGCAAACGGCCGGTCGTCCGGGCAATTGCGCTCCGAGTAGCCGCGTCCGGTGCATCGTTCGTGGTATATTCCTGCATCTTATGTGAGAAGCCGTCTGAATACAGCCGGAGTCAGACGGCTTCTATGATGTTTAATCGATATGTGTATGAATTTACGTCTTTCGTGCGCTCTTGCGGTGCTTCTGCTCTGTCCTTTTATGACATTGGCGCAGAAAAATTCCGGTTATGATGCCGGATATCATCCCACTGTAGAGGCAGGCCTTGTCCTGAACGGCAATGTGGCGGCTGTTTCCGTCGTGACATCCCAGGGCTATTGCTTCGGCAACGGTCTTTATATAGGAGACATGACCGGAATTGTCTTCGGCTCCATGTCGTCCGGAGGCGGGCCATTCTTTTCCGGGTTTACTCCCGGTAATGCCGGTAATTCAGGCGTCTATGCCGGTGTCTCCTACTGTTTCTGACAGGTGAGACCTGTCTGCGGGGACGGTGATGCCTGCCCTCAGACCGTCAAGATCCAGTTCTGAAGGTTCCAGGAACACCCAGAGCCCGAACTATGGCATACAACGGGCTGATGAACACGCAGATCAGATGGCAGGCGGCAGAGAAAATCCACCAGATATGCTGCAATCACTACTCCGCAGGACACTATGATATGCAACATGACATAAAAATTCAAAACAATTTCTAAATTTTTTTTGCAGAATAAAAAATCTTGCATATCTTTGCAATCCCAAAACAAAAGAAGGGGTTCAGATCTTAAAAAATAATGGGAGCATAGCTCAGTTGGTTCAGAGCGTCTGCCTTACAAGCAGAGGGTCGGGGGTTCGACTCCCTCTGCTCCCACACGGCAAATCAAGCAGCTACAGAAATGTGGCTGCTTTTTTGTTATGCTGATTTTGCAATGTGTTCTTTTCTTCATTAGGAGTAAAACGCATCAACATGGATTTTCCGTTGATGCCTTTCTTTGCCAAAATCGCCCTTGCAGCGCGTTCTATTGGGGATTTGGGGACAACAAAAAATAAGGTAATGATGCAAAAAGTAGTTGGTAATTACCGATTATTTTGCGCTGGATTTGTTGATATTTTCTCTGAAAAAGAGATACCACTTGATAAATTTCTTGTGATGTTCTAGAGATAGTCCGCGGTGCAATCGGAGATTATCTTTAAGATGGCCGAAGAAAGATTCAAGAGCGTTGGTAGATTTTGGGATTCTGGGATTGTCGATGAAACTGAACATGTCAGGCAAAGCCCTCCAGATATGAAAATAAGCCTTTCTGAGTTTGTCATGCGTGTATGAGGATGTACCTGTCGTTCTGGATACAGTCCTCTCCTTAAGAAACTCGCCATACTCAAGATGCCACTTTTCCAGCTGCATCTTCCAGAACCTCTCGTCGTTGTGCGTGGCGATGTCGCTTATCTGGAGTACAAGCCTTGAGCGCCTGCAGATCCTGGATTATCTCCCATTCCCGCTCCCTGTCCGTCAGTCGGTAGAAAAGGGTAGATTTTATACGATGTCCTCTATATACGACCAGGCATACCTTGTTACGGAAATATATCCCGTCTATCAACAGATTGACAGCCTCACTCCTCTTTATTGTCCATTGAGGCGCCAGCTCCAGATACTTGTAGAACACGGATTTCAGGTGCCTTACGCTGTGCCCGTTCAATGTGGATATCTGCTCTATTGTCTGTTTCCCTACAATCCACCAATTGAACCATACGAACATATTGTTGAGCGATACATCTTTCCTCCTGAGAGTGAAGGACGCTCCGCACCGCTTGCATTTATATCTCTGTAACCGGAAATCAGGAATACATCAAAATCGGCAACGAGGCTACATCAAAAATTGCAACAATCGTACATCAGAAACGGTAACAACTGTACATCAAAAACGGTAACAATAGTGCAGCATGAAAAGCATTATTAACCCGACCTTTGTGCATATGACACGAACAAAATCACAAAGCATATGACGACAAAGGAACAAAACAAGTTATCGAGAATGATATTGTATGAGCAAATCCACCGCTATCATGCCGAGCGCAAGTCAGCTCGGTGGATAGCCGACCGTCTGAAGATAAACCCGCGGACGGTCAAGAAGTATCTGTCAATGAGTCAGGCCGAGTTCGAACGGCATTCGGACAACATCAACCGTAAGGGGTTCAAGCTTCAGAGGTACACCACCTTTGTCGTAGAACGTCTCAAGAAGTATCAGGACACACCTGCGGCCCAGATGCACGATCTGCTGAAAGAGCATTACCCGGACTTCCCGGCAGTATCCCCCAAGACCGTCTACAACTATGTGATGAAGATACGTCAGGAACATGGTCTGCCTGCAGTAAGCGCATCGGAGCGGCAATACAGCTGCATTCCTGAAACAGCCCCCGGCAGATATGCCCAGGTTGACTTCGGGCAGATGAAGCTGCGCAAAGGAGACGGCACACGAATCAGAGTGTACTTTATGGTGATGATCCTATGCTGGAGCCGGTTCAAGTATGCATGGTTCCAGGACAGGCCGTTCACCAGCGAAAGTGCATCACTGGCCCATGAGAAGGCTTTCGAATACTTCCATGGTGTGCCGGGCCATATCATATATGATCAGGATGCGGTCTTCCTTTATGACGAGAACATCGGTGACTATAGGATGACGACAGTCTTCGAGAGCTATGTAAAGAGCCGTCCTTTCAAACCGGTCTTCTGCCGTCCCGCGGATCCGGAAAGCAAAGGCAAGGTCGAGAATGCCGTGAAATACGTCAAGCATAACTTCCTGCTCAACCGTCAGTACAGCACCCTTGAGAACCTGCAGGAGGAAGCGGAGGCCTGGCTGTCCAGGACAGGAAACGGCATGGTCCATTCCACGACTATGAAAGTCCCTCAGGAGCAGTGGTACATTGAATGCAGGTCCCTGCTGCCGCACATTCCGCTTGCCCTGTCATCCGGAACGGATGCCGGCCATCAGGTCATGAAAACCAACAGCGTCCGGTACAGAGGCAACATATACACCCTTCCGATAGGCACCTACAAGGGAGAAGGCAGTGTGGTATATCTTAAGGAGGAAGGCGTCAGTCTGGTTATAACAGATTCAGACGGGCACGAGATAGCCCGACACATAATGCCCTCCGGGAGCGGTCAGAAGGTCATCAACAGCAACCATCTCAGGGACCGGTCGGTGAAACTGTCCGAATACCGGAAAAAGGTTGAAGCCATGTTCGGCGACAGTGATGCGGCATCCCTTTTTGCGGCCAGACTCCAGGAAAGATATCCAAGGTATCTGCGCGACCAGCTGGCAGTGCTTCAGGAGTGCATGGTCAGCTATGGCCGGGAATCATGCGACAAGGCACTGGCAATCTGCTGCGAGAACAGACTCTTCAGTGCGTCCAGCTTCCGGGAGATTGCCGAAGGGCTTCGCCCGGCTGGGAAGGACACCGCCCATGTAACCGTAAAGACAGTCGGCAACGGCAGGTCGCGTATGATGGCGAACTTCCAGCCCGGGACATCATCCATAGACACGTACAACAACCTTTTCACGAAATCCTGATATGGAACATACCGATAAACTCTCAATAATACGAAGCCACGCCAGGAGGCTGAAGCTGTCCTGGATTGGAGCGAATGTGGCAGAGACACTTGTGAGGGCACAAAGCGCTTCACCCAGCTACGATGACTTCCTTATAGACCTGATGCAGTCTGAAGTGGCATCACGTGAAGCACACCGGAAGATATTGCGCTACAAGAATGCCCGTCTGCCCATGTCCCATGACCTGGACCAATACGACTTCACAATGTCCGGCGGCCTGTCGATGACACAGCTGCATCAGCTCCGCGAGCTGCACTGGGTTGAAGCCGGCTTCAACATAATGCTTGCCGGGCCGTCCGGTGTCGGCAAGACCTTCATCGCCGCCGGACTGTGCGCAGATGCCATTGAACACGGATACCGTGCTTCATTCCGTACCATGGATGAAATACTCCAGACACTCCGGACCCGTGACATGACATCTGCCGGCAGGGCTGCCTACAAAAACCTCTGTTCCTCGCACGTAATCGTCATTGATGACCTGATGAATATAATCGTTGACAGGGAGGAGGGGAATATGCTCTTCGCGTTCATCAACTCCATGTATGAGACAACCTCGTTCATAATAACGACAAACCGCTCTCCGGCAGAATGGGCACAGACAATAGGTGATGAAGTTCTTGCAACCGCCATCCTTGACCGTCTGCTATATAAATGCGAGCTCATACAGCTCTCAGGCAGAAGCTACAGGATGGCCAACAGAAAAACCATATTCGAACAGTCCCAGACTGAAAACAAGAATGAAAAAAGCAGGTTATAGTCCTGCGAACAAACTATTGCTTCTGTTAAATAAATCAATACCTTTGTAGTGCTGTATCATTGTTACCGAAATCGGTGTACCATTGTTACCGAAAATGATGCATCATTGTTACTGATTCTGATGTACTCCATTTTACCGAAAATGATGTACTTCTCGTTACCGATTACAATCTCTGATGATTGGCTTGTCGCCCCCATTTTATCACTTCTTTTGACCCACATTCCGGACACTTTCCTTTTCGCGATTTTACCATAAAAAATAACTTTGATTATACAATGACTCGTCCGCCTTCAAAGCGGACTTTTTTTAACTGCTCATCAGTGATTAGTTTATTAATAGAACCATCCTCCGATTTCACTAATATTTTGGGAGTTCCTTGTGCTTCCACGATTATTTGATGTTTTATAATCTGTCGTTTAACAGCGTAATCAATACGATTAATTTCTATGTTTAAATCTCCATATGGAATAAATTCTTCGTGGAAAATCCAAGAACCATGATACATACCATCATCGTATGGAATGGAAGAAATAGAAGGCGCATAGTCGTTTATTAACTCATTAATGGTAATTGTTATATCTCCTTGTGTATTGTAGAAATTTTCGATATGACAATCTAATGTTTTATTTAGTAAATTATTCTTTTTGAGTAAATTTATGGCATTATTTGATAAATGGATATGATACTGAGCATGTTCGAAATCATCTATTATCATTTCTATATTGATAATAATTCGTTCCACTCTTCCTTTTCGATCTAATTCTGTAGAAGGCCGAATATGAAGTAGATTAATTGGTTTCTGGGATGGATTGATATGAGTGCTATTTGCATATTTTTTTGCAGGGGCGGTATAATCTGTTGCTGAAGCAAATATTCCTTGTTTAATTGGTAAATCATTCAAAGCTCCTGCTTGTTTTTGGATATCTCCTCTGCCTACCTTTTTACCTTCTATTGAGTAGTCTTTGGCCTCTACCATTGTAGATGTTTGTGGTGAATGCGCATCTAATTGGAAATCGGTATTGCTGTAGATTCCTGTTAAAGTAAAGTCTCTTTCGACAAAGTCTATGTTACACTGTTGCTGCTGATGCTGCTGCCGAAAAAGTAGACACGGGAAGGTAGAAAAAGTGTAGAATCATAAGGGTTATTTTTATGGAAAAGTGTATATTTGCACTATCAAATCTTTTAGAAAAGTGTAGGAGCAATGTTGTACAGAAAGATCCGATCATATATAGATGGCCACCTCAGGTCCAATGAGGACAAGATTCTCCTTATTGAGGGAGCGCGGCAGATAGGCAAGTCATACATCATAAGAGATGTAGGGACAGAACTCTATGACAACTATGTAGAGATAAATTTCGTGGAAGACGATGCGGGCGACAAGATATTCAAGAATGTCCGCACCACGGAAGAGTTTTACCTGAACTTAAGTATGGTTGCAGGATCCAGGCTGGACAGATATGAAAACACATTGGTCTTCATTGATGAGATTCAGCATTATTCGCAATTTCTGACGATGCTCAAGTTCTTGAGGCAAGAACACAGGTATCGGTTTATCTGCAGCGGAAGCCTGCTGGGGATTGCATTGAAAAAGACCGTTTCGGTTCCAGTCGGAAGTATTATCCCCAAGAAAATGTATCAGCTGGACTTTGAAGAATTCCTGATTGCAAATGATTTCGGCGAGGATGCGATTGCGCATCTGAGACAATCCTTTGAGCAGAAACAGCCTTTGTCCCCGGAGGTTCACGATAAGGTGCTGAGTCTTTTCAAAAGATACCTTCTCGTGGGAGGTATGCCGGATGCGGTCAATGAATATTTGAACAGTCATAATATCGT
>CALUPB010000021.1 GCA_944322585.1 uncultured Bacteroidales bacterium
TTCTCTGTCTTGTCTATATACAAGTAGCCTCCTTCCCGGAGCTTACCGAAATTCTGGATGCCTATCGGATACAGCATAACTGTAATAAGTTTGGTTAATGTTCATCACTCGGGGATGACTCAAAAGGAGGGCTTTCAAGGCCTGCGAAGATAAGAAAACCGCAGTGTACTGTCGTACATGTGGATTTTCGCATCAAGCGTAACGCAGGCGTACCCTTTTGAGTCGCCCCGATTCTTCGCGAAGATACGCATTTTCCATCAATTCCGGAACAGCCATGGAGTACGGAACCGCTCTTTCTTCGGCATTCCGGCTCCGACATGGAATAAAAATACACGATTCGACCGTTTTGACAACTTTTGGTTCCCTTTGGCATATTTTTATTGCCCCTCTGGCACGACATTATATTATACTTTTGTCCTGTTCAATCGCATTGGTATGGACAACGCTTCGATAAAATCGAACATAGAGAAATTCAGAAAGGCATCGGGCATTTCCCAGTCAGAGATGGCCGAAAGGCTCGGACTGTCCAGAACAGCATACAGAAACATCGAGAAAGGAAAGACAAGGCTTCTGAGCGACATTCTGAAAAGAATAGCAGAAGAACTCGGGAAAACGACAGAGGAACTCATGCTCGGATATGAGCCGTCATCCGAAGGCAGCAGGAAACTCAATGACATCAGGGAAGAGTATCGGACCAGACAGACCGAACAGGAAAGGCATCACTCCAATGAAGTGGCATCGCTTCTGGCCCAAATCAAGTCTCTGAACGACTGTGTAGCAGCCTTGCAGGATGATGTCAGAACCAAAAACGAGATCATCTCCATGTTAAAACTCAGAATCCCTCACGAGGAATAACTTCACGCATTTTTCTCTTTTCTGCGGAGTTTATCCTTGAAAGGGACAAGGAAATTTCTCTCCCATTTTGCCCTGGACGAAGCCTCCACACCGGTCCCATACAGTTTTTCCGCAGCGGCGACAGCTACTTTAAGGCTCTCTATCCGGAATTTCCGGGTAGCGGAATGTATATATCCGGTAAAATTAGGATAGTAATAGTAGAGAGGAAGATTGATGATCGTAGTCCTGCGGACATTGAGAAGGACTTCGCTCCACCATGGAAAGTCCTCATATATGATGCCCGGAATAAATCCGATGTGCCTTATCCTGTCGGTCCTGTACAGGCAGCGCCATGGTTGGCAATGCTTTACCGCCCACCTTTTCATCTCCCGGCCATCCGGATGGGAATATTCCGTCGCCCAGTCGAAAATGTCATCCACGGTACGCGATGCTATCCTGTCGGTGAGATATGTTCTGAATTTGATTCCGCGCGGCTCTGGCAGACCGAGAAAATGTCTTATGGTCAGAGCTGTCCGGAATTTCCTGTCATAAGTATACGCCACCATATCGGAGCCGTCGCGTCCGGCCATGTACAGACAGATCTCCATCGTCTGCGGATGCAGGAAATCATCACTGTCAAGGAAAAGCATGTATTCCCCTTCAGCCAGAGCGACAGCATCGTTCCTTGCCTCCGACACTCCGGCATTCCGCTTGTGGACGACCCTGAATCTGGCATCGCGCCGGGCATAGGCATCGAGTATCCCGGGAGAGGAATCCCGGCTCCCGTCATCCACGCATATAGCCTCCCAGTCCCGGAAAGTCTGGCCGATCAGACTGTCCAGACATCTCGGAAGCACTTTCCCGACATTATAGACCGGTATGATTACTGATATCTTAGGCATAATAAAGTTTTATCTGCAATTATACATATTCCAACGTAAAAACAGAAGTTCAGTCCCTTCCTCGTAATACTGAAAAGCCATAAAGGATACCGCATCCGACAATAAGAAAAATCCGCATGCCATACACCTGAATCATACCATATTCCGGAACCGGTCCGGAATCCGTACCACAAGTTTCAGGTTGAACATCGCAGGCTTGTTCCATGCATATGGAGGCCGCACCATATTCTGGACCGTCCTCGCAAAACGGACGGCAGAATTCCATGACCATGGATGCCGGGCCTTCGATATGACATCGATTGTCCTTATCCTTTTCCGGAAATGGCGGGACCATCCCTCCGCCACCCGTTCCCGGTCGGCGAACTTGGCCTCTATCCTCGCCAGATCCACACAGCCGAAATGAAACAGATACAAATCCTTGACAATATGGAAATTATGTTTACGGGTCCGGTGAAAACCCGCCCCCCATGCCACAGGTTTGAGAAGGACTGTGGACTTGGAATATCTCGTGGACAGCAGGGCATATCCTCTCTTGGAAAGAAAAGTGTCCCCTTTCCCCGTCCTGTCCCCGTCAAGTGCCTCTTCGCATGAAATATTCTGCCCGACATCCACACCGAGTCCGGATACGGACACTCCGGATATCCTGATTGAAGAAAGGAACTCCACAAGATCCTTACCCGATGCAGGATCCGCCACAAGGAACTCGTCAACATCGGTACCGATGACCATGTCATAACCGCAACCGAAAAGCCGGGCGGCTTCCGAAGAAAGAAAATCCGCCCTCAGACGGTCTCCCTTGGCGACATTCCCGGCCAACCTTTCCACACATCTGGCATTGACTCCTGAACAGAATGCGGGAATCTCCTGATCCAGACCGTCGAAATAGACATAAAGATTGGAATAGCCCAGTTTCGGGCCATAATACCCCACCCATCTTTCCAGAAAAAAATCGTCATTCCTCACCATTGTGAGTGCCGCCACCTGTTTCCTCTCCATATATGAATATGACATTTTCAACGTTCAAAGGTAATAAAAATGTTCCGGATTTTTCCTAACTTTGGCCGGCCGCCTGGCTGTTGCTTTCCGTGAGGAAGGGAATGGACAGCGGACGAGGCCTGGAGCGGCGGACACATCAGACCGCAACAGGACATTTGTTAATGGAAATATTTAAAGAAGCCGACAGCTTCAAAGTCACTTCCAAACCATGATACTGGACAGACTGACAGAAATAGACCAGCAGATAACACTGGCAATAAACAGCCTGCACTCTCCCGTAACGGATCAGATATGGCTGTTCTTCTCCCATACTCAGGTGTGGTTCCCGATGTATGCCATAGTACTCGGATGCCTGTTCTGGAGAATCGGGTGGAAACGGGCCCTCGTGGCCACGGCGACCCTTGTACTTATGGTAGTATGCTGCGACCAGACAGCCAACCTGTTCAAGGACGGCGTGCAGAGGCTGCGTCCCTGCAACACGCAGTATATGATAGACAACGGACTGTACATGCTCCAGCAGGGAGGGCTGTACGGATTCTTTTCCGGCCACGCGGCCAACTCGTTCGGCTTCGCATGCTGTTCATATGTACTTTTCAGGATGGACAGGAGACTCAGATACCGCGGATATGCAGCCTGGATATTCTCATGGGCGGCATTGGTGAGCATAAGCCGGGTATTCGTGAGCATGCACTATTTCGGGGATATCCTTTGCGGAGCGGTTGCAGGAAGCATTATCGGTCTGGCTCTGGCTTTTGCTGCAAGATATGTCTGCCTCAGATGGATTACGACCGGCAGTGAACCTGAATCTTCCCGACACGCCGAAAGCCGACTTGAATGAAAGACAGTCAATGATGAAAAACATTGCCGAGAGAGTCGGCAAGAGCCCTGAATGCAGGCATGTTCTCTTCCCTGAGAGGTTCTGCAGGAGGTGATTCCATCTTAAGCGGATTGATCGGAGAACCGTTCTTCCACACCCTGAAATCCAGATGAGGTCCCGTACTCCGGCCGGTGGACCCCACATAACCGATCACGTCTCCCTGATGGACCATCACTCCGGCCCTGATGCCGGATGCGAACCGGGACAGATGCAGATACGCGGTGGTATAGACGGAATTATGCCTTATCCTGACCGTATTTCCTCCGGCTCCCTCGTTCTTCGCACTGATCACCTTGCCATCCCCTATCGACATCACCGGAGTACCTGCCGGAGCGGCATAGTCGACACCGGTATGCGGCTGCACCCGCCTTGTTATAGGATGCCTGCGGGCATATGAGAACCCGGAACTGATACGGGAATACTGCAGCGGGGCCTTCAGGAACTCCTTGCGCATGCTCTCGCCCTTGGCATTCCAGTAGATATTGCCTCCATCGCCCTGGTCGAACATTATTGCGGGAAATTCCTCTCCCGCATGGATAAAGACCGCATATCTGACCGTATCCACGGCCACTACCCTGCCGTCACAGGACTTCTCGTCATACAACACCCTGAAACTGTCATCCTTCTGCAGGGCAAAGAAATCCACTGTCCACGCATATATGTCGGACAGCTGGAGTATGAGCAGCGGAGACACGCCCGCTTCGAGCATATCCTCCCACAGGGACGACTTTATCGTCACCTCCGCATACTTGCGCTCTACAGTCACAGGTTTCTCCGAAAGCCAAGCTCCGTAAGGCTTCCTGCAGTGGAAAACGACATCCGTCATGGCATCCCTTTCGTACACGATATATTCCGGTACCATATCCTTCGGGATATTATCCAGCCGTCTTCCGGCAGGAGCGGCAGTTTCCGACACCTCTCCTGATGCCGGGCTGTCTGAAAGCACCGGATCCGTATCATCAACGGAGGCATTCCGTCCGGAAGCAGGCCGTTCCACCGCGTAATACGCTTCGAACACGTTGCCCGAACGGAGCTTGCGTACATCGAAGACGGAATCGCAGGACATAGACAGTTCATACGCCTCCCGGGCTTCAAGGCCGAGCCTCATCAGCAGGTTCGAAAAGAATTCGTTGCGGCGTACCTTGCCTTCATATACGGCAAGAGTATCCGGATCGAAGCCGAACCTGTGCGGCACAACAGTCTCCGCTGTCTCCGCACCACAAGTATCCTGCACATCCGACCGATGCCCGGAGCTGCAGGAACTGCACCCCGTCAACCACCCTGCAAGCACAAAAATCAGGAGAGCCGCAAGCCCTCCTGACATGAATTCATCAATTTTCATAAACGCCATATTATCCGACCGACTATTCACTATCCAGACAGGAAACATGGCAAATTTACGAAACTGTTCCGAGCGATACAAGAACACCGGCCGTCAAAATGATACTTCATATTCGAGTTCCGGCTCCTCGCCTCCGGTATCTTCCGCCTTGAAACCGATTCTGACGGAACGTTTCTCGCCAGGGAGCAGGGATATATAGTTATCCTCATAGAATACAGGCAGTATCTGTTCTCCGCTGTCTTTCCTGACAACGTTGAGACGAATCATCAGTGCAGGCGTGTCCCCTCTGTTCTCCACAACTGCCACGCAGTCATATTCACCGTCATCCGCTGTACAGCGGAAATCCACAGCCAGATCGGGCGCAGGCAATTCAAGCAGTTTCCTGAAATTGTAATATTCCTTCCCTCTGGTATAGAAATTATCGGCGACCGTCTCCCCGTCTTCTGAGAGTGTCAGTTTGATGAAATAGACCTCGGTAAGTTCAAGACTGTCCAACGGCAGGGTAAAGAGCGGTACAGTCGTATCTTCCGCGCAGTCAAGTCCTGTCGATTTTTCGTAGACTGTCCTGCCATACATGTCCGCCACTGCCGCATATGCGGTCAGTCCTGTCCGGTCCTTGGCATTGTTGTTGACGACCTCTACCTGTCCCGTGGACGGATTGTATTGGATTCGGATAGGGGCAGACCCTTTCTTGGCCCCGAAATAGGCAGCCGTAGGCTCGAAGTAATAGTCATAAGTCTGCCATACCATAGACGGCCAGCATGAATGGCTCATCCATATCAGCAATCCCTTGCGGTTCCAGCTTCTCGACTCGTACATGGCCCTGTAGCC
Source organism: uncultured Bacteroidales bacterium (assembly GCA_944322585.1). Classification (GTDB taxonomy): domain Bacteria; phylum Bacteroidota; class Bacteroidia; order Bacteroidales; family UBA932; genus Cryptobacteroides. Next base: position 5,783 of record CALUPB010000021.1, read on the forward strand.
GTCATAATTTACCCATTGGGCCCTCTTAGTGAACTGTTTCAGATCCGCCGGTTTACCGAAAGCCTTTTCTATGAATGAATTGAAGGTTTCACAAGCCTGTGCGCTCTCCAAAGTATAGTCATGTATGCCCCATACATTGTTTTGCGGCCACCGGTTTTCCTTGTCAAGCATTCTCGACATGCTCTCATACGTCATGACATTCGGCATACCGCGTTCACTGTGGAGGGTCGTACGCCCGGGCCGGAGTTCGAAATATGCATCCGGTCCCAAAGCCCTGTACGGTCCGTATCCGCTGACTGTAATATCAGCCGAATGCGGAATATAGTGGATATCAGGGTGGTATTCGGCTACAATATCTTCAAGAGCTTCGTTCACACGCACCGGCGGCATCCCTTCATTCCTTCCGCAATACAATGCTATGCTCGGGTGGTTCCTGATACGCAGCACATAATCGGCGGCATTGTCAATGAACATGTCCTCATAATAAGGATCCGGCCCGTCATACGGATTGGCAAGCCAGAAATCCTGCCATACCATCACGCCATGCCGGTCGCAGGCCTCGTAGAACTCCTCGTCACCTGTCTGTCCGACCCAGTTGCGGATAAGAGTGAATCCCATATCTGCATGATAGGCGACAGCGATGTCGTACTCCCTTGCCCTGTAATTATAGTTTACCTCCGGAAAGCCCCAGTTCCCGCCATTGCCTATCAGACGCCGGCCGTTTACATAAATGTCAAGCGACCCGTCCGCATCATCATAGGTCATCTCACGGATCCCCAGTTTGAAACTGTCGGCATCGGATACGGTGCCATCCGTCTCGAATGACATTTCGGCATCATACAGATACTGGGCTCCATATCCGGCAGGCCACCAGAGTTCCGGATCGTCCACACGTACAGGACACAGCTGCACGCTTTTTGTCTCGTTTGCCTGAAGACTGACAGGTTCGGAAAGAAGCTCCTCATTGCCGAGACTGAATTTCACGGTTCCCGAAACCGGAACATCGGAATAATTCTTCAGCATGACGGAAGGATAGAGGTCTGCATATTCCGTGGAAGGCAAAGGGAGGTCACATCTCACATAGGAATTTCCGATACAGACACCGGCCTGATGGGACGATATATAGACGTCGTTCCAGATACCCGTATTCCTGCCCCGTACAGTCGGTATCCAGTCCCATCCGAGAGAAGCATGGAAAGTAGGATTGTCCGCACCCAGTACACCTCCGTTATTGTCTGTCGACAGTCTTGTCTTTTCCTTGACAGCTCCCGGATGCGCATTCCTGCGGACAAGCACTGCTATGGAATTGTCTTTCCCTGGGACAAGCATTTCCGTAACATCGAACTGTCCCCTTCTGAAAGCGCCTTCGATGTTGCCTGCCATTCTGCCGTTCACCCAAATGTCTGCCTTCCAGTTGATACCGTCGAAATTCAGAAGCAGCGTCTTCCCGCTGAATGAATCCGGCACGAAAAATTCGTCACGGTACCAGAAATCTGACAGGAAAAACGATTCCGATATCTGGAGCTGGTCATCATCATATCTTATATCCGGAATGGCTCCGGCATTATAATACGAGGTGGCGACCGTTCCAGGGACGGTTGCGACGACCCATCCGCCGTCATCATATCCGCAGGATGACAGTTCCTTTCCTGTTGCAGATACCATGGACGCCCTCTGGAGTTTCCAGTTTCCTCCCTGCAGACGTATTACTCCGTCTGAAATTGCAGGTCGGGAAGCAGGCAGCGCCATGACACCGCCTTTGCCGTAGACTTCGAATTCACTCAACATGCAGGGTTTCCCGCCGGCTGATCTGTCAATCATGACCCGGACATAACGCCCGTGCCCATCTACGTCCGTTTCAGGATTGTCCTGTATATCGCATAGCCGCTCCCACTTTTCAGCGTCATCCGAGACTTCGACACGGCCAGACGGGACCTCTCCTATCCAATGAAGGACAATTCTGTCGAATGACGACACAGCGCCCAGATCCACATATACCCATTCCTTGCCGGCCGTGGACGGCATCCAGCAACTGACGAAATGTTCGGAAGGAAGTACGGATATTTCCTGCCCGTCCTTATAGAAACGCATCAGTTTCAGATTAAGGACGCCTCCTCTGTCAGGAAGGTCAGCGGTAAATACCTTGCCGTCTTCATTCCTGACGCCCACTGTTCCGCCGTCATATTCGAGGACAACCTTGTCGCAGTCAATGACGGTATTCCTGAATTCAGCCCTGACAAAAGCGCCCTTTTCCGACTTTACCGGCAGACTTCTCTTGTCATTTCCGTCAAACAGCACATCTCTCAACTGTTTGGAAACGCAACCGTCTGACGTGATGACTTCCAGAAGTACCGGTCTGTCAGCCGATACCACGCCGTCCGTGACCAGTTGGGCCGTCAGACTGTAATCATAGCTCGATGAATGCATGGCGACCCGTCCGGCTGCCAGATTACGGTATCCGCTGTCTGCCGCAACTATGGCCGGCCCCGCGTAGTCATCCGGACATCCCGGGTAGACTCCTATCCCTCTGGTATATTCCGCTCCGGAAGAACATGACGCCGCAACCGCCAGAGCAGAGAGGTACAAAAAACAGAATTTCATAATCTATAATATTTCAATGGAACAATAGCTCAGTCATCTCGTCACGACCGATGTACCTGGTGCGGGATATCCTGCTGCAGGATCATCGAGCACAAGTATCCAGTCATTTCCCGCCCCTTCCGTAAGCGGAGTGAATGTATAGGATTTGCATTTCTCTACAGTCCCTATCAGGAAACTGCTTCCATTCCTCGGATCATACCACCATGCCTTCAACTCTTTACCGTTGCCTATGGCCGTCAGATCGATATGGATAGGACGGCCGCTTTCCGAATAGACAAAAGCATAAGTCCTGTCCGTATCGCGGGTTGCCGTAATGCGGTCTGCCCTGTCATACAGTTCATAGACGAAACTGTTGTCAGGTATCCTGCTGAAGAACGGCCGGCTGAGCATGAGGTTCTTTCCGTATATCATATGGTATCCTGACGGACGTGCGAGGCTCCGTTCCCAGGAATAGCATTCCAGTTCATGCGGCATGTCCCTTCCCGGCAGATAGAACTGCCAGACTCCCGTCGTGCCGTAGGTATGTCCGAACGCTCCGCTGAATACTTCATGATAGAAAGATCTCCTGACATGATAGTCAGTGGTTATGCCGAGCTCTACCTTGAAATCTATATAATGCTCGTCATATGTCGATTCTCCGTCAAGTACAGGCTTGTGCGGCTCTCTGGCATAATCAGCCGCGATATTCCTCCATATCGCATCCGCATAGCCGTGTCCGTTCTGCTGCATGTCAAAATCCAGCCATTCCTTGTCATGGAACCATTCCGACGATGTTCTCCAGCCGCCCGGATGATATGTCATAAGACAGCAGGAATAATCCTCTGTCCCGCATATCCCCTCCGCTATCCCCCTGGCTTCGGCATCATACATGGCTACATGATCGAACGGTTCCCCGTTCTTGTAGTTTCCGGTCGCAGCCCTGTCACCGCCAAGGATATATATCACATTCGTCTTGTCTTTCAACCTGCTTCCGACATAATATCCATACCGGTATATCTGTTCCTCCGTCTTGAATATGGCGACCTCTGAATCATATAAGGCAGTCACCTTGTCTCCCCAGGCAGGAAGAAGCCCGACATACAGGCCGAGACTGTCCGCTATATCTATGACTTTCTCTACATAGTCGAAATATCTGTCATTTACCGTAAGATCATCCATATCCGTAAATGCCATCTGTCCGTATGAATTGGGCCGCTCCGTCCCATAACCGTCGAACAGCATGCACGCCTGGATTACGGTAAAGCCCTGCCTTGCCCGTGCGGTCAGATATTTCCTTGCCTCATCCTCCGTAGTCTTGCCGAACAGGTTCCATGCAGTATCTCCGATCCAGAAGAAAGGAGAACCGTCCTTATGCATGAGATACCGTCCGTCAGGATGGACGGCAAGATCCACGTACCTGCTTTCCGGCTCGGAAGAACAGGACATTAAAACAATGAATGACAATAACGGCAATAAAATCTTTTTCATGATACTGTTCATTTGTTTTCCTTACATATTTCTCCTCCCGGTTCCCCATAGCCGGACGCAGGATCATCGATGACAAGGATCCAGTCATTTCCCATACCATTGGACTCCGGAGTGAAAACATGGCTCGGAGCCTTCTCCACTTCTCCTATGAACTCCGCCTTTCCGTCCCTCGGATTGAACCACCATGCATTCACGGTATTTCCGCCTCCTATGGCGAGCGTATTGATTCTTATCGGCCTGCCCTGTTCGGTATATACCATGGCATATGTATTGTTCCTGTCTCTCGTGGCTGTAATCCTTTCATGTCCGTCATAATTGTCCAGGACGATAGAATTGTCCGGTATTCTGGTAAAATACGGCCGGCTCATCATCAGGTTCTTGCCATATATCATCTGTCTGCCTGACGGCAGGTCGAGGGATTCCCTCCATGAATGTGCAGGGACATCCTCCTTGGCATATTTGAACGGAATGTCAGGATCATAGAAAGACCATATGCCTGTCGTCCCGTAGGTATGTCCGAAAGCCCCTGAAAAGACATCGTGATACAGATACCTGCGGCAATGGATATCGCTGGAAATACCGTCTTCCGGATTGAAGTTCAGCCAATGCTCATCGTATGTCGGCTCACCGTCAACGACAGGCTTCACCGGCACGCGCATATAGTCACGCTCGATTCTTTCCCACACATTATCGTATCCATGACCGTTCTGCTGCATATTGAAGTCCAGCCAACTGTCCGACCCGAACCATGTCGAACTTGTCTGATATCCGGAAGGATGGTATGTCATGGTACATTCCGAATAATCCTCGCTCCCTGAAATACCGATTGCGATACCTCTGGCCTGAGCCCTGACAAGTTCGGCAGTATAGTCACCGCTCTTGTCACCGCCAAGTATCCAGACAATATTTTCCTTGTCCTTCAGAAGATTGCCGATATACTTTCCGTAATTCTCGGCCCTTTCTTTAGTATGAAGGACAGGTGTTTCGTATCCGTACTGTCTGTACAGCTTATCACCCCAGTTCGGAAGGAAACCTGCTATGAGTCCGAGTTCATCCGCAATGTCTATGACTTCCCTGACATGCTCGAAATATTCCGGATTGAAAATCGTATAGTCCTCATCCAGAAAAGCCTTCTCTCCTGCATAATTTGCATTCTTCACGGCATAGTCATCCCCGAGACAGGAGAACATGATGACAGTGAAACCCTGATCCGCCCTCTTCTCAAGGTATTCCCTTGCTTCCTCCACAGTCATCCGGTCTATCAGCAGCCAGGCAGTGTCGGCAAGCCAGAAGAAAGGTTCCCCGTTCTCATACATCACGAAACGACCGTCTTCAGTCACTACTATCCTGCCCCTGTGTTCAGGGCGCTGCACGGTTCCCGGATCATCCGGATCCTCAGGAGTCATGGCGGGTTCATCCTGCCCTCCGGTATCGGTTGCCGCCTTGTTACATGAAGGAAAGGCCAGAAAAACCGAAACGGCCATCAAGAACATAAAAACTCTTTTCATCATACGTCATTTTGCTACAGGTGCATAATATCTCACGAAATCCACATACATTGCCGCAGGGAGATCCTTCCCGGTCGCCTCACCGGGCCAGTTTCCTCCCAGCTGGGCAGACAGGATCATATAGAAATCATAGTCACGGAAAGGATACTGTCCCTCCTTGGTATCATCCCTCTGATAAACGAGCTGAGGTTTGTTGTCTACATAATATACGAGTCTGTCTTCGAAGACCTCCACGGAATATATATGATATTCCCTCGTGTCGACAATAGTAGTAGAGTGATCTATCGGATCATTCTTGCTCACGTTTTCCGTATAATATGAGTGCACTGTCTGATAGACTATGGGATCGTAGTTCAGATGCTCCATTATATCTATCTCTCCTCCGTCAGGCCAGCCGATATTGGCATCAGGCATCATCCAGACCGCCGGCCAGAACGACTGCGCGAAATCCTTTTTCATACGGACATCTATCCTCCCCAGATCGAATGACTTCAGGCCTTCTCCCCAGATACCTCCCGTAACATACGGGAAATTCCCGGAATCCGCAACCTTTGCCCAGACTTCAAGATTTCCGTCCTTCTGGAACACCAGATCTTCCCTCGGAACCATCTTGTTGGCCCACTCTGCATCCTGCCTCGGGCAATATTCCCAGACAGACCAGTCTATATCATCCGTATTGAACTCTTCCGACCATTCCAGCGACCATTCCGGATCATTCAGATAAAACTCGTCATCAGCTCCGACATAATCCGCCAGTTTCAGCCGGTATGAAGACATTGCACCGTCTTTTTCTATGACAATCTTCACTTCTTCCGGCCAGTTGCCGTTATATCTGTCAAGAGGGGTAAGCAGCGCGGCGCCGTCCACAAGTTCGATAATCGAAGACCGTATTGCCGTTCCCATAGGCAGATGCCTGAATATAACCGTATTCGTCTCTTCGTCAACGACTCCGTATACTGTCCCTTCGGAAGTCACGAGCCTGATTGATTCAAGGAAAGCATATTCCTCTCCTCCCTCGAATTCAATCTCTTCATAATCTTCCGGGGGATTGGTCCCCCCGGCATCCGGCATCTGCGCCTGGCAGGCAACCAGAGCGAACAATATAGTAACAAACGGTGTTATCATTCTTTTCATCGTATTTTGATTTATTAAAGATTTTCCTTTGCCGTAGCACTGCCCGGAGCAGGATAGCCGGAATCATACGCATCCACTACAAGCACCCAGTCATTTCCCAGGCCCTCGGTCTCAGGCCTGAACTCGCTTTGCTTTCCTTTCAGGACTTCACCGATGAATTCCGCTTCACCGGTCCGGGGGTCGAACCACCATGCCTTGACTACACTTCCTCCGCCTATAGGTGTCGTGTCAAGACATATCGGCTTGCCCTGCTCAGTATACACCATCACATAGGTATTGTCCGTGTCGCGTGTAGCTGTTATACGCTGATGGCCTGAATAAAGCTCCGTCACGAGGGAATTGTCCGGGATACGCGTGAAATACGGACGGCTCATGATAAGGTTCTTGGCATATATGACCTGACGGGCCCCTTCCAGATCCATATTCTCTTTCCAGCATCGTGTTTCTTCCTTGTCCTGCTGGAAACCGTCCGCAATGCCTTCTATTTCAGGGTCATAAAATCTCCACATACTGCCCTCCCCGTAAGTATGCCCGAAAGCTCCGGCAAACAGGTCATGATACATAAAGCGACGGACACTGAATCCGGAGCTCAGAGTGTTGTCCAGATCTTTCAGTTTAAGGCTTTCATATGTAGGCTCCCCGTCAATTACAGGCTTAGCCGGCGAAAGGCTGTAATCATGATATATCTTGTCCCACACATCATTGTCGAAGTAATGCCCGTTCTGTTCCATGTTGAAATCCAGCCAAGGATCATTGTGGAACCATTTTGCGGAAGTGCTCCATCCGTTAGGATGGTACGTCATGGTGCAGCAGCCGTAATCTTCCTTCCCGCAGATTCCGACAGCTATTCCACGCGCCTGCGCCCTGACTATGTCGCGGATATCGAACGGTTTCCCGTTATCCTCCCCCACTGCAGGCCGGTCTCCGCCGAGGACATATATGACATTCTTCTTGTCCTTCAGACGGCTGCCGATATATCTGCCGTAATTTTCGGCCTTTTCCTCCGTATCGAATATCAAGGTATTCGAGCCGTACAGAGAGCATATCTTGTCACCCCAGTTGGGCAGGAATGCAACGACAAGCCCGTATTCCGCAGCCATGTCGATGATTTCTTCGACATGGTCGAAATACCTGTCATTCGGAACCGTATATTCCGGATCGGTAAAACCGGTCTCGCCATGATAATTAGACTTGAATGTAGCAAAGCCGTCCCCAAGGGCAGCCACCTGGACTACAGTAAAACCCTGCTCCGCCCTTTTGCTCAGATAGAAACGGGCATCCTCGGTACTCACCTTGTCGACAAGCATCCAGGCCGTATCACCGAACCAGTAGAAAGGCTCGCCGTTCTCATACATAAGGAATCTGTTGTCCGGAGAAACCACTATTCTCCCCTTGTCCGTATCCTGAGAATCCTTACCATCGTCATGCCGCGCCTCCGAGGAAGTGCACGCGAAGAATATTGCGAGGCACAATGCCAGCATCGATTTCATTTTTCCCATAATTTTCATTTCCTTAAATTAATATCATTCAAGCGAATTCCGCCTGCCTTAAAGATATGACTCCATCCTGTCCGTATCGAGCAGGAGAGTGACAACGGTATTGTTGCCGGCGAGCTCATACTTCGTAGGATTCTGGAGTTTCAGGGTCAGTACAAGTATTTTGGAATCATATGCGGGATCCGTCATTTCCTCCCTCGATATCTCCACATAGAACTCCGTACTGTAAGAACCGTCCGGAACAGATACCGGAGAAGGAAAACTGAACATCGTTTCGGGCATTACCATGTACTGCTGCCCTGACGAGGAAACGAATGTTTCGGAAGCGGCCCTGTCCTCCACGATGTCGACGCTGAACGCACTGCCCTCTGCCTTCCCTGAACGCATCACACCCATCATTGCCAGAATCCTGTCTTCTTCAATCCTGAAATTGTATGTATACGGGCCTTCTCCGGACGGGACATTGTACTGGTTGTTTATTCCCCCCGACTGGGTAGCCTGGGGGAAATATATGAGACAATTACCGTAATCAGCATCCCCATCGCCTTTTGCGCATGAAAATACCGCAACCAAAGAAGCCGCTGCTACCAGTATTTTGATTATCGCATTCATCTTCAACTATTATTACAAATATTAATACCCTGGATTCTGTACAAGAGTGCCTTTAGAATTTTCGATTTCCGACCTGAGGAAAGGAAGCCGGTAATTGGCTTCGTTGAATTTCCTTTCAGCGACATCCACGACCGTATAGGAATAAACACCGTTGACCTTTGAAATCCGTACACCCTGCACCGGTCTGTTAAGGACATCCTCGGCATCCTTCCATCTCAGCAGGTCCCAATACCTGTGGTCCTCGAATGCCAGTTCCACCTGACGTTCGTGTTTCAGCACCTCGCGAAACTCATCAGTCGACGATGCGGTAACCTGAGGCAGGGAGGTGCTGGCCCGGTCCCTTACCATCTGCAACGCCTGCCGTGCCGACAGCTGCTGCCCCGTAGGGACAACATCCGGCCCGTAAAGTTCGTTAGCTGCCTCCGCATAGTTCAGAAGCACCTCGGCATAACGGTATGCTATCCAGTTGTGCTGGGCAGTCTGGTCCTGCTCGAGATTCAATTCGTCAGTCAGGAACTTCCGGAGATAATATCCGGTGCGGGAAGCATTCGTATTGGCCATGTCATCGGTCTCGGACGGCCCCTCGGCGATAATCCTGCCGTTCCATTCCGCTCCGTTGTAAACTATTGAGGCATAAAAGCGCGGATCCCTGTTCAGATAAGGGTTCTTCTCATCGGGAGTATCCACATATTCGTAGGCATCCACAATATTCTGGGTGGGACAGGCTCCGCTCTGCCCGCCCGGAGTGGATATCGGATAATTGGCCTTTTCCGGATCGCTCGACACATAGGTACGCACGATATAGATTGCCTCCGGTGACGAAAGCGGATCCTCTCCGGAAAACATGTCGTAATCCGGAGCAAGCGAATACATGCCGGAATTTATGACATCTCCTGCCGCCTTGAGAGCTTCCTCCCATCTGGTCCGGTCATTGTCCGGATTATTGAGAGGGCTGGCTGCATAAAGCAGGGTGCGGGCCTTTATCGCAAGGGCGACTCCATATGTGAAGCGTCCCTCGCGGTCCACATATTCATCCCAGTTCAGCGCCAGTGAGTTTTTCCAGTTGTCGATCTCTTCCACAATGTATTCCACACAGGCATCATATGACGAACGCGACACGAGTTCTTCTGTAGACGGGTCGAAATTCTCCACGATAGGCACGCCTCCAAACATCCTGATAAGTTCCGAATAATAATAGGCCTTGGCGATATGGGCTTCTGCAATGAACCAGTTGAGGGACTGTACATCCCGTTTGTAGTTGTATTCATCAGTGACGATATCGCGGTTGAGGGCCAGAAGAGCCTCTCCCTTCCCGTCAGCGACATAGTCGAGGAAGAAATTTGCAGCCCTTATCCCTTCGTAGCAGTCCTGGTATCTTGTAAACAGGGGATTGACACTTTCGTTGATGACACCCCTGTTGAAATAGAGTGCTTCTGACGAAGGGGAAGTCTGCTGGCATTCGTCAGACACTGTCGCGAAGACATTATAGTCGATAGACTGCAGACCATGACCCAGCGGAGCATAGAAAGCATAGGCAAAACTCCAGATACTCCCCGCATTCCGGGAATTGATCTCGTCAGTCTGGTTTATATTGTAGCACGTGTCCAGGAAGCCTCCGCATCCGCTGACGGCAAATACCGCTGCGGACAGCATTGCACATATAATCTTGTTGTTTCTCATTTCTCTGACTCCGTTAGAACGTAATGGTTATACCTGCGGTAATGGATTTCAAGGCCGGATAATACCCGTCCGGGCTTTCCGGATCAAGATTGTATTTACTCAGAAGAGGACTGAAAGTCAGCAGGTTCTGTCCGCTGACATACAGACGGGGTCCTTTTCTGAACTGATATCCGAGTTCTACATTTCTCAGTTTGATATAGCCTGCATCCACCACCCATAGCGAACTTGTCTGATAGTTGTTTTCATTGTTCTGGGTCGTAAGACGGGGGTAGGTGGCACCCGCCCTGTTGTCTATACCCTGTTCAGGATAATAGGCCCAGGCATTGTCCGCAATGGAGAAGACATTGGCATTGTTGACGAACGCCGTAGTCTGCTGGTTGTCCAGAAGATTATAGGAGACACATCCTATTCCCTGGAACAGGAACGAGAAGTCGAACCCCTTGAACATGAACTTAGCGCCGAGACTTGCCGTCAATTCCGGGACCCAGGATTTTCCTATCTTCCTGACGTCATTCTGGTCGACGATATTGTTCCCGTCAAGATCCTTGTATTTCACATCACCTGGCTGCACCGCACCGAAGACCGGTTCGGGAAGACCGTCGGCCAGGGAGCCGTCCGGGTTGAAATCGTCGATGTCATAGAACCCGTCAGCCACCAGACCTATATAAGTACCGTACGGCAGTCCTGTCTGGGCGCTGAAATCATTTGCAGGCTTCACTTCCGCCATATAGTCGATCCTGTTCCTCGCATACGAGACCGCTCCGGCAACAGCATACGAGAAATCCCCAGCCTTGCCGGTATATGTGGCCGACACCTCGAATCCCGCATTCGTCATCCGTCCGATATTCGAAAGATAGACCAGCTTGCCGTAATAATTCATGCGCGAATTGTCCACAGTCAGTATCCCGTACCTTTTGTCAAGAAAAGCATCCACCGATACGGAAAGCCCGGAGAACAGCTGCGCATCTATCCCGATATTCGCCTTGAGACTCTTTTCCGGAGCGACCCTGTCGTTCTCTATGAATGCCGGCACCAATGTGCTCTGCCAGGTACTGTTCGGTCCCATAAAGAAAGAACCCGTAGTACCCGTCGTATAATATCTGTTGTACAGGTATCTTCCGTGAGAATCGAAGTTAAAGGCGGACAACGCGCTCGTTTCCATGGAATACGAGTTGCCTGTCAGCCCGACAGAGGCACGCAGTTTCAGGAAATCCACCCATGATACCTGTTTCATCCAGTCTTCCCGGGACATTATCCATGCACCGGAGACACTCGGATAGAAATGGTACCTGTGTCCCGGAGCATAGGCATCATTCCCGAAGACGGAAAAAGCGAACGCAGCGACATACTTGCCGGCATAATTGTAATCGAACAGTCCGTAGAAATTCACATAATGATTCTTGTACTCAAAATATGTATCTCCCTGGAAAGATGAAATATGGGCATTCACCGAAGCACTGACTGCATGGTCTCCGAATTCGCCCTTGTATCCCAACCCGACCTTGCCCTGCTTCCAGTCCTTCATGCTGTCGGAACCGTATCCGCTTGCCGTTATCGAAGTATTCTGGTTGACAGTAGTCTGGACACCGAGATGGTATCTCGCGTAATCCCTGGTCTTGCTGTAGGAACTCGTTGTCAGACTGAAGAACGAGAAGGATTCTTCGATATAGAGTCCTTTCAGCAGGAAATCAAGCCGTTCCTTCAGGACGAAATTACCCTGCAGCATCCTGTACTTGTTTTCATACCAGCCGAGCGAATTGATGGAGGCCACCGGATTGTCAGGATAGATGGCTGTTCCGGACCAGTCTGTCTTCTCCTCATTGTCCCATATGTCATAGGAGATGGCCGGAATCCTGGCCATGTTGTAGAACAGTGAACCTATGTCATAGTTAGGCCGGCGCTTGTATTCCAGACGTCCTCCGATATCTATTTTTGCCTCCATGAAATTGAGGATATCGAAATCCAGGTTCGCCCTGAGATTATACCGTTGATACGACAGGTTCTTGGTGTTATCCGTATTCCTGACATCCAGCAGCCCCTGATTGTTCAGATAACCGAAAGTCAGATTGTATCTGGCACTTTTGTTCCCTCCTGAAAAGATGACATTCCCGTCCACATAGGAACCGTAATCCCTCATAACCTCATCGAACCAGTCCACGTCCGGAGTATATCCGTTCTTTATATCCTCAAGCTGATAATCCTGATAGGCAGGAGCCCACTGTCCGGCATCATTGGATACAGCCTGGTTATATAGCCTTGCATAATCGTATGCCCCGAGAGGCTTGTTGACGGCTGTCGGAGACTGGACTCCATACCTTACCCTTGCATTGATCTTAGGCTTGCCTGCCTCTCCTCTCTTTGTGGTGACCAGTATCACTCCGTTATCCGCCTTGTCCCCATAGATCGCAAGGGCAGCGGCATCTTTCAATATCTCTATCCTGTCTATTTCCGCAGGCGACATCGAAACGAAGTATTCTTCAGTAACCTCGAACCCGTCGACAAAAATGGCGGCAGACTTGAAGTTCCCAGAGCCATAGCTTCCCACACCGCGGATCAGCCAGTTGGCAGTATCTCCTCCTACCTGTCCGGTCCCTTGCATGAGGGTCAGACCGGAAATGGGACTGACCATCGTGTTGGACAGGTTTGCCGCAGGTATCCCGTACAGCTCATCTCCGGACACTGACGATATTGCTGCCGTTGACAAATCATCCCCAATGCCCGGCTTTTCCATATCCTGCGCACCGGCATTTGCCGCTGCCGGCAGGAATACCGAGAGCAATATGTATTTTATAATATTCCTATTCATTGTAAATCCTTTTTGAATGCTAATATCCAGGGTTCTGAACGATATATCCCTTATTTATTTCAGACTGCGGGAACGGCTCCAGGAACATCCTCGGATGCCAGGTGCTTCTGAACGTATTCGCATTCCAGTACCACTCGATCTTGTCTTTGGTATTCGGGGCCTGGGTACCTGCACGGAAACTGAACTGAAGTTCGCGCATCTGTCCGCCGCAGATCCCGTCATCGATATCCTCCCGCTTCCAGTGCTTGGAATTGTAATACCGTTTCCCTCCTTCGAAAAAGAATTCGATATAGAACTCCCTCTGTATCGTTTCCCTCAACGCAGTCTGACCGGACTCCGTGATGGAAGGCAGACCTGCCCTATTGTGGACATAATTCAGATATTTCAAAGCATTCTGCGGATCATCGTACTCATTGTATGCTTCAGCAAGATTGAGATAGAATTCAGACATGCGGAACAGAGGCAGTTCGAACCATGTGCGTGTCCCTGCCTTATACCAGAATTTCACAGGAGCACCGCACCCGGCAGACTGGTCGAGGGAACCCGGCCATGCATCGGCCCTGTCTATGGCCATATTTCCAGACTCCCGGATCCACCCTACCTCCTGCCAGTTCTGGTCGCCAGGATTATTGTAGGAATCGAATCCGCAGAACTTGATGTCGGCCTTGGCCCTCGGTTCGATGTTCTCTATCAGCTCTACCCAGTCCGAACCCGGCCTTGCAGCCTCCCCGACTGCCGGAATATCCAGATCCTGACCGTCAGCCGCATAATAATTCTCCAGCATGTTGGTCAGCACTCCGTCGTCATCCGTATCCCAGTGGCTGTCCGGCACGAACATGGTAAAGAGCATGTACGTATGTATTCCCTGCGTATATTCGTCACATTTGTACGGCAACAGCACCTCCGGATTGCCTGCAACGGAAGTTGCCGTGGCATAGTCATCGAAAGCATTCGGATTAGGGACACCCTCACCTGCACCTCCGGTATTCAGGAGCTGGTAGCCGTTCGCATTCGCCCACTCTATCACCGCCAGATTCGCATCTATGGCCTGCTTCCAGCGTTCCTTGTCATAATTGCCGAAACAGATGAGATTGTTGGCTGCTCCATTGTCAAGATAAGGCGTGGCCGAATTGAAAAGCGGACGCGCTGCATACTGCAGTGCCCTGGCCTTTACAGCAAGAGCGACACCTTTCGTAAGCCGGCCGAGATTGACGGCATCCCAGCTGTCCGGAAGGTCGGCATAAGCCTCATCGCACAACCTTACGATCAGATCCAGCACTTCCTGCACGGAAGAACGCCCTGTGGTCATGTCGTCTGAAGATGTATATGACTTGTAGACCAAAGGGACTCCGCCGTACCGGTAAAACATTCCCATGTACCTGTAGGCTATCAGACACTTGGCCTCAGCCTTCACATACTTTTTCATGGTATCGTCCATGTCGGGCACCATATCGATGTTTTCAATCAAAATATAGCATGCCCTGATGAACCTCCAGTTCGCAGAATAGCGTTCTGCTCCATTCTCGGAACCGTCACAGCCATTGACACTCAATCCCTGATTGCTGATGATGAAACTCCCGTGCCAGTCGTATCCTCTTCCTACCTCGCCCGATATGCTCCCGAGCGTGGAGTGACTGATACCTATGCCCCCGGGCCAATCCATGAGCAGGACGTTCCTATAGGTATTCATGAGCAGAGCAGTGGCATTCTTTTCCGATGAGAAAATCGTATTGATATCCACAGTACCTGTAGTATCCGGTTTCTCCAGGAAGAATTTCTCGCAGCCTGTAAGGCTTATAAGCGCCACCGCAATGAATGTTATAAATCTGCTATGTTTCATATTTTCCTCTTGACATTAGAATTTGAGAGTAAGACCGAAGTTGAAGATCCTGGTAAGCGGATAGATGTAAGGACTTCCATCCGTGGTTTCAGGATCGATACCGAAAGGCGTGAGCGCATTCCTGAACGTGTAAACATTGTTAGCGTTGAAATACACTCTCATCGACTGGATATGCATGTCGCTGAGTATGCCTTTCCTGACATTGAACGTATATCCGAGTTCGATATTCTTCAGTTTGATATGGTCGGTGGACATCATCCAGTAATCGCTCATGATGTAGTTGTTCGATGTAGGGTCGTATGCATACGTCATGCGCGGGAACGATATATTCTCTCCTGCAGCATAACGGGCCGCAGTCCATCTGCCGTCATACTGCCATTTCCAGGCATTACCGGAATACTTGAAAAACGGATTGGTCATGACATCGCTCAGATAGAACGAACCGTTGGCCGAACCTGTAAAAAGTATCTTGAAGTCGAATCCCTTCCATGCGAACTGAGCCCTGAGATTAAAATGGTATTGTGCATAATTGGGATAGCCGATCGGACACATGTCATTCTGATTTATGATGCCGTCGCCGTCCAGATCCCGGTACTTTATGTCACCCAGGGTCACTCTGTTGGAAACGTAATTATTGTAAGGTCTGGTGGCCAGTTCCTCCGGAGTGTCATACAGTCCGTCGCTTACGAGGCCGAACCTCTGGCCGATTGCAAAGCCTGTCTCGGACATCCACGGCCAGGCTGTCTTGGCCTCAGCCTTGTAGATTATCTTGTTCCGGAAATAACTGATGTCGCCCCCTATCGAATAGAAGAAGTCGCCTGCCTGATCCTCCCATTTCACTAAAAGTTCATATCCCCTGTTCTGGGTGATACCGACATTTGCAGGCGGCACCGAACTCGCCTCTACTCCGTATATGGCAGGAATGATACCCAATGTGGTAAGGATATTGTCACGTCTTTCGTAGAAATAGTCATATTCCATGGAAAGCCTGTCCCTGAAGAATTTCGCCTCGACGCCGATATCGTACTTTCTTGCTCTCTCCCACGTAATGTCAGGATTGCCGACATTCCCTTCGGAGGCACCGCTGTAATATGCACCCGGTGTGGAACCGACCACAGCTCCGAGAAAATATCCCGACTGGTTCAGATTGTATGTACTCGGAAGATAATAGAAACGTCTCTGATCACCAAGACGGTCATTCCCGACCTCTCCGTATGAAGCCCTTATCTTGAAGAACGTAAAGATGTCGTTAGCAGGGAACCATTTTTCGGCAGTCGGAACCCAACCTGCCGAAAATGCAGGGAAAAGCCCGAACCTCATGCCTTCCCGGAACTGTTCCGTACCGTTGTAACCGAGATTGACCTCGGCCATATAACGGTCGTCATAATTGTAGGTAACACGTCCGACAAAACCCATAATTCCCGAAGGCACATGATAGGAATCCCCGGGCATGGTATATTTGGAAGCCTTCCCGAGGAAAAGGGCCGACACATTATGTTTTTTAAAACTCTGGCTCCAGTCCACACCGGCCTCTACATAGAGTTTGTTCCAGTTGGAATATCCATAAGATTCATATGATCCGGGGCCTTCTCTGTAAGAGGCATAGAAATCCAGGACATTGGGGTCTACGGAATTCCTTCTCACCTGATATGTAGGCAGATTGGTCTGAAGCAAGGTATATCTGCTGTAACTGTCCTGATACGAGACAGTCGCATGGATATTGAGATTTGGAAGAAGATAGTCCATCTCGTGGTCGATCCGGATCGTGTTGTCGAGGAGACTTTCATCCAGAATACCCCTTCCGCTTCTGAGCAGTGTGTTGACGGCATTGATACCTCCTGTCTTGGAATTGTGCTTGAGCTGCAGGTCGTACTGCATCGAGCCTGTCGGCGCGGAGAAGCCGTCGATCAGATGCCCTTCGACGATCCCCGGAGAAATCATCGGATTGGCTTCATACACGTATTTCATCAAAGTCTTGTAACGTGCAGCCATGTCGTTGACATCATTCACGACACCCGATACACTCTCGGTCGCTCCAGGTCCGGCAGTCCGTCCGAACTGTCCTGCCGAAGAGACTGAAATCTTCAGGTTCTTAAGAATCTCAATATCGAAATTGGTCCTGAAATTGAACCTGTTATAGTCGGAACTCGTGTTTGCGTCACGGTAATGGTAGGTTCTGGTAATACCCTCCTGGTTGAAATATCCGAATGAAGCGAAATACTTGACCTTTGCCGTACCTCCAGAGATATTCAGGTTCGCCTGATACTGCGGAGCCGCCTTCCTGAAAAGTTCGTCATACAGGTCGTGCGATGCATAGAACAGGGCAGGAGAATTCTTGAGATCGGCCTTCTGACTGTCGCTGAGCCAGGTCATCGCATCCACTTCGAGCGGAGTATAATCCCTGTTGTTCTTGAACTTCCAGAGATCGTAATCATCGTAGATATAGATATTGTAGCTGTCGAAACCGGCAAAACTGTTCTGCTCATGGCGGATGGCCTCGTTTCTCAGAAGAGCGTATTCATAGGATGTGGTCCCCTCCTGTATGGCAGTAGCGCTGGTGATACCGAAATTGCCGGAAAAGGATATCGTCGGCTTGCCTTCGTTTCCCCTCTTGGTCTTCACTATAATCACGCCGTTGGCTCCCCTTACACCGTAGACTGCCGTAGAAGCGGCATCCTTCAGGACTGAAATACTGGCGATTTCATTGGCATCCATTGAATTGAACTCGGCAAAGGCCTGCTCGTCGGCTTGTTCTATACCGTCTATTATAATCAACGGATTGGCGGAACCATAAGTCGATATTCCCCTGATATACAACTGCGTCTGGTTTCGTCCAGGCTCTCCGGAGGTCTGAAGGCCGCTCACGCCAGGAGTGTTACCGATCAATGCATTGGAAATATTGGCAACCGGTGCGGAAACCAGATCCGTACCGTTGACGGAAGAAATGGCACCGGTCACGTTGATCTTTTTCTGGGTAGCGAAAGCCGTGACTACGACCTCTTCCATTTCGGTGGCATCGACTTCCATGGAAACATTCACCTTATCCTGCTTTGAAGAGACGTCCACGGTCTTCGTCTTATAGCTCATGAACTTGAATTCGAGAGTCACCTGCGAATCCGGTATCTGTATGGAATATCGGCCCTTGTCATCCGTAAGGGCGACATTGGATGTTCCCCCTTCGATGACGACGACACCTGCCATAGGCTCGCCTGTCTCATCCGTCACAGTACCGCTCACAGTCCTTTGCTGGGCGAATGCCAGACCGGCAGATGCCGCCAGGGCAAAAAATACGCACAGCAAATATTTCATTAGCGAATTGGCTATCATTTAAATCTTTTTTATAAGTATGACAATCTATTTCCCGCCGGACGGGAATTCCATATGATGTATTCCTGAAGAATAATCAGGAACGGCCTTCATGATGTTTATTCACTGGATTTCAGCGATCAGCGCATCGTGATTTTCAAGGCACCCGTCCGAAGTCCGGGTCATGAGCCACCATACCTGCCTGACATTGTCGGCCATGAATGATGCTACAAGATCCCCGTGATCCACATAGGAATCATAGGTATACAGTCTCGTAAAGGCGACATCTGCAACCGTTATCGTCCCCGGACACCATGAAGTGGCCACTGTAGCCCCAGGATACTCGATGGTATACGTCCCTGCCTGAAGCAGCTGTACCTCGCCTACAGGATTGCTGTATGTATCATCGCTGTAGTCATAGAAAGCGAAGACATCGCTTCCGACCTCATTGGACCATCTGCCCTTCCCTTGCGGAATGAGCCGGTATATGCTGTTACAGTCTTTCTCGAAAGCGTTCTCAGGCTCATCTTCCGGAACTTCCCTGTACACGAAATTCGCATAAAGCCCGTCTTCTCCCGGAAGATTGAGGAATGTCCCGTACTGGCAGTTGTTGTCCTGATCGTAATATGTCTGCTTGAAACTCACGACATTGTCCAGTTCATCGTTCGGCCAGCGGCCCTCATCCTTGTTCCACGCGGCACCGAGATGATCATAGATATTGCCTGTCCTTACATCCGCATCCGGACCTCCTGCAAGAAAACAATATGTAGCATCACCCCACGTCAGAGAACTCTTCTCGGCAGCAAAGGCAAAAGTCCCGTTGAACAGTGTAGTACCCGAATATGAGATGATATATGTCCTCGTCTCCCCGTTGAAAGCCGTAACGACGATTTCTCCCTGACCGTCCGAAAGGTCTATCGTATCCCCTGCTTTGACAGAAGCCGTAGGAGTATACTCACCCAGATCCTTCAGGACAATCTCCTCCACCCTGACTGCAGAAAGATCTATGGAATTCACTATCAGATTCAATGTTATAGTCCCGTGGGCATCATCCCTCCAGTCGGTGGAAATGATACTTGTCCCTACCTGTCCCGCAAGTCTGACAGACTCCAGAGTCCGGTCTCTCAGCCATGGGTCTATCAGCTCTGCCGTGTTGTGTCCGACAGGCTGACAGGCTCCCAGGCATAACAGCAATATCAGCTGCCATGCCTGAAAATCCTTGAATATTTTCATGTCGGAGTCAGTTATTATTCAACAGCTCGTCATGATTGGAAACCGGCTCAGAAGAGATATCCACAAGCCAGAATATATCCCTCACATTGCTTACGCAATACCTTGTGTCGGACCATTCCTCTTCGCTGTTGTATTCATCGGGATAAAGCTGAGCCCACCACTGATCCCAAGCATAATGTCTGTTGAAAGCGTAATGCTCTACAGGAATGGTAATATGCTTGCCTGCTTCGACTTCTTCCGGAGCCATCCACTGCGCCTGGCTGTAATTGGCATACGGGAAGACGAAATTATCGTCCTTGGTCATGAGAGTCACTTCAGAAATCACGGTCGTGTGCTCCGCATCATCGTATTCGTAAAATCTTATCACATCGGAATTGTAGGCCTGGGACCAGCGCATCTTTCCCTGCGGAAGGAGCCGGAACAGAGACGATATGTCTATCAGAGGGTCATCTTCTCTCGATGCCTGATCGAAAGCGAAATAGATGAAATCGGAATACTTGCCGTCCGGACCTGCATCATTGACATATGTACCGTAAGTGGTGCCGTCGGAAGGATCGACTTCAGTATATTTGAAACTGATGATATTGTCCTGTTCCGCAAGGGTCATGGCTCTGTGGTCTTTCTCCCTGTTGTCCTGATCTTCCACATGCGAGTGGATACCGTCTCCTATGTCCGCATCGGTAGTCATCCTTATGTCGCATTCTTCAGGCTTGGACTCGTCTCCGTTCCCGCCTATGAATACCAGGAAACTCTGTCCGTTGCCGAACGGGATGCCTCCGATAAGGTCGAAAGTGACTGTACCCTGGAACGGATTGTCCACCGTGAAAACGATATCGCTCGTGGCGGTGACGGTGTATGTACATACCTTTTCGCCATTGTGGGATGTTACGACTATGTCAGCGGACTGTTTGTCGAGATTCAGAGTCTCGCCTGCATTTACGGAAGAAGAAGGGATATAGGCAGGGTCGCTGTACCGGAATGTCAGCTTGGTTATCTTTACTGCCCTCATGTCGACCCGGGAAGGGTCAATCTTGAAATCGATGGTCGCTACATCTCCGTCAATGGAGATAACTGGTGTTTCTGTCTGCCCCTCAAATTCGATTTCCGAAATGGTACAATCTGAAAGGCGCGTATCAGAAGTCGGCTTGGTAGTGTCGTTACCTTGGTCATCAGTCGGCTTCGTGCAAGAGTAGGATGCCGCACATGCTATTGCAAGCATCGCGGCGAGCGATACAATCCTCATAGCACTTGTCAATTAGTTTTGTAATGGTTATTAATTATAAGCGACAGTATCCGGATACTGTCGGACAAATATAATACCCCCCCCGACTTTTCCAAATTTTCCCGTAAAAATCAGCAGACAACAAAAAATCAGGAGAGCCGCAAGCCCTCCTGACGAAATTCTCCTGTATTCACTTTCTATTCCGCCTTTTCCCAGGCACTGACGCCGCCGTTCCGCAGAAGGAAGCGCATGGCCGACTGGTGAAGGGTCAGTTCGGCATTCAATATCTTTTCAGGAGTATGGTTTACCGGAGAACCGTCGGGGTAGACCCCCGTATAACCGTGGCTCCCGTCCTCCACTGTAACGGCAAGGGCACCGCAATGGTATGACAGCACGGATGTAAGGTTCATCGCTCCCGTGCCGGTGTGTTCCAGCTTGGGCGTAGTTTCCTTGAGAAGATCATCCGTCCCCCTGAAACCGCCGAGCGTCAGGTCAGTGTGCACATGTCTGTAGAACTGCTCCCATACACGCACATGCATCGGGGAATAGGCCCCTAAACAAGGCCGGCATACCTCGATGAAATAATCGTAACGCGACACTCCGGTATGCATATTCAGCAGTATGTCCGGATTCTCCCTCCGGGCAAGGTCAAGGACAATCCTCGTTTCCGGCTGTACCGTCCCGAAAAAGTCGTCATGCATTATGTTGATACCGTTATCGTTGGGATAACTTCCCGGAAATTCGACAGCGGAAAAGTCAACAGGATTGTATTCCTTGCATGCCGGCCAGCCTATCAGTTTTCCGTGGTCGAGCCCCCCTGTATTGAGGTATTCATGGACAAGATACGCATCGGGACCGCTTCCCCGGAATTTTTCCATTCTTATCGGCACTCTGTCGCGCCCGTCAGGATTCGTTATAGGGACAAGCACAATCCTGTCCAGAGAATCCCGCATGGCTTCCAGTTCCGGCCATGGCTGTCCCGAGAGATCCTTTCCCGTCTCAAGGACCGATATCATGTTGACTATGCCGACAATTCCTTCCAGTTCGAAGCCATGCACGGCCGCGATGGCCATATACACCTTCTTCCCGCTGTCAGGTCCTCTGTATGCAGCTATCCTGTTTATGCTGGATGCACCGGAATATGTAGTCGTACCACTGCCGGAACGCGGTGTCCCGTAAGTGACGGCATATATCGGACGCCCTCCGGCAGAATGTCCGAGAAGCTCCACTTCTCCCTTGTGCACATTGTTCAGAATATAGTCATTGACCTCCGATGTGGAGGCTATCCAATACGGCGGGATCGATTCCGCCTCCGCAAGATATTCCTCCGGAATATTGAATTCGTCCGTCGCGTCCGATGTGCATGCAGCCGGCACAAAAAAGGGCAGGACTGCCAGTATCCTAACAAATCTATTCATATGTCATACAAATTCATTCTACATCAATACTGCATCCGTAATCGGCCATCCTGTCGAAAGTCAGCCTGAAATGCTTCGAATTGTAAGTGAATTCAACACCTACTGCATCCCCGTCTTCAAAGACTTCCGTATCGGGAAGAGATGAAAGCGAAGTGTCTCCTACCTGCATTATATGCATGAATATATCCTGCCCGGCCTCATGGCCCGGACGGACCTCCACCCGCCACTGTCCCACCTGGGGATGCGTAGCCGGAGGGATATTGAACCTCTTGGAATAACCGTAATCATCCGGGGTAAGGACCGGCAGGGGCCAGTTCCGCCCGTCCGACCAGAACTGTTTCCCGTCCCCTCCTATCTTTTCGATGACAGCATCCTCGGGAAGAAGGGTACGGCATATCATGCGGCCTCCGTCCGATGTCTCGGTCCACTCGCGGGTACCGTTCATCTGCGGTTCTGAAGCCGTATGCAGGAGCCAGGATTTGGGATAGGCCGCGTCAGTGGAAGTCACTCTGTCAAAGACTACGAAAAGGTCAGGCATACAGTATATGAATTCCCTCATGACGAGTTCCGCCTTGGACGGATGGTAGCTGGCGGTAGCATCCGATGCCAGATATACATAGTCGTCAGTCTCTTCCAGCGCAAGGAGCTCCGAAGACAGTAGTTCTCTCTGTCCTCCGTCATTGGGTACAGGTAGTTCCTCTTCAGTGGAAGCCGGTTCTCCCCAGTAGTCGGGGAAAGTCTCTCCCGGCATACGGATCGTGATGCAGTTATGAGCAACTGTCCTGCAGTAATAGTGAGACAGATGGTTGCCGGGTTCCGGACGTGTACCGGAATCCAAAGCCCTGTAACCTTTATGGTAAATGATAAAATTGTTGTTGTCATAATGTTTGTGCTGGGTAGGCACGCCGCCGCTGACGAACATTGCATATGTATCGTCATCTCCGGTTCCCGATCTCATGTAGACCTGTCCCATGGTATCAAAATAAATGGAATGGACATCGGTTTCCGAAGACACTCCGGATGCCGGAGAAGGGAACACCTTATGCAGGAAACGGATAAACGGGAATGTATCGGTCTCTCTGGACTGCGAGAACAGGGCAAGAAGACGGGACGCCTTCGCCAGCACATCAGGATGGTTGCCGCTGTAAAGGTTCGCGATCTCCCCTATGTGGTAATTGATATCGGTATGCGGGAGCAGGCAGTTGTAATGATGGACATCCCCGAAACCGTATTCCCGTCTGCCGGGCAACGCTATCCAGTCCAGATAGTCGAGGTATTTCAGGACATAGTCCATCCTCTCCGAAATATCCACTCCATAGGCAGACCTGTAGGTATGGATGAAATTGAAGTCCGCAAGAGGATAATATCCGAACGAATACTGGGCACAGGCCGTCGCCCCTCCGCCTTTCTCACCGGCCATCTGCCTGCGGAAGTCCGCCATCTGCATGTGCAGTGCATATCCTTCAGACATCATGTCTGCGCAGGCTTTGTCATCTATGCCTTCTCCGTAGAAAGTGATACCGAGATACCACGGAAGAACTGCCGGTCCGTAACATCCGGATTTGTAATCGCTGATATTCTCACGGTACCTTGCGGGCCTTGTCCCGGAACCGTGCCAGGCCACATCGTACATCACTTTGTAAAGAGGAATCCCTATCTGCTGTCTTTCAAGCTGAGTCAGATCATTGTAAATCCAGTCATACGCACACAGGACGCATATCGTGGAGAAAATGTACCAGTGGATATTCAGATTATTACTGACCCTGAGCTCGTAATAACCGGTTATCTCCTTCAGAAGGGTCTTCGTGAAGTCAAGATATGCCTTGTCACCGCTCACGAGCCACAGAAGGGCAGCCTCGCTTGCCCTGAAACCGTATTCGTGATTGTCGGTGTTTTCTCCTGTAGCTGCAAGAGGATCCTCGAACACTATGTCGGACCCCATCAGCTTGTCTATACGGGACTTCATCTCATCATAACTGTCTTTCAACCGGCCGGAAGCGTTGGCTTTGACAACCGGTATGTCATCCTCGGTAAGGAAAAGCCGCGGATGGACAAGACGGACTGAAGATGTCGGAACGTTCACTCCCTTGTCGAATTCATGTTCCTTCTCCACGCATCCTGCAAGAATAACAGCCAGACCGCATAATAAAAGCGCATATGCTGTCATATATCCCCGTTTCATGATAATTGTCATTTTCTTTCTGTTTTGATGTCACATCCGTAATCCTTGTCCTTGTCGAAAGTCACGGTATATCTGTGCTTCCCGTACACAAAGCTGACTCCCATGCTGCTTTCATCCTCGAAGACCGGTGTTTCCGGCAGCCTTTTCAGAGAAGTGTCCCCTACCTGGAAGATATTCATGAAATAATCCTTCCCGGAAGGCTTACCCGGTTTTACCTCGACCCGCCAATGACCTATCTGCGGATGGTCAGGAGGAGGTATGATATGACGTTTGGAATAACCGTAGTCATCCGGAGTGAGCACCGGCAGCGGCCAGTTGCGGCCGTCCGACCAGAAGTCCTTTCCCTCACCGCCTATCTTTTCCAGCACTGCATCTTCAGGGAAAAGAGTCCTGCATACTGTCGCGCCTCCGTCGGAAGTTTCCCGCCATTCCATGTCCGTAATCATCTCCGGCTCTGCGACAGTGTGGAAAAGCCATGCCTTAGGATATTCAGCCCTCGTGGACTCGACCCTGTCGAATACGAGGAAGAGATCCGGCTTGAACCAGATGAATTCCCTCATTACAAGCCTTGCCTTGTCCTCGTGATAGCTGCCGGTGGCATCCGATGCTATATACACATACTCCGGTGTCTCGTCATACTGCATGATCTTCGAGGCAAGAAGTTCCCTCTGTCCGCCGTCGTTGGGTATCGGAACGTCCTTGGGCTCATTCGCGGCAGGACCTCCCCAGTATTCCGGGAACTGCTCTCCCGGCATCCGGATCGTAATGCAGTTATGAGCCACTGTCCTGCAGTAGTAATGGGTCAGATGGAGCCCAGGCTCGGGTCTGGTACCGGAATCCACAGCCCTGTAGCCATGCTTGTAGACTATGAAATTGTTGTTGTCGTAATGCTTGTGCTGGGTGGGCACACCTCCGCTTACGAACAGGGCATATGTATCGTCCTCCCCTGTCCCGGAGCGCATGTACAGCTGTCCCATCGTATCGAAATAAATCGACTGCTCCGCAGTGACGTTCCGGGCTGACGCCTTTGTTTTCATTGCCCCCGGATCGAACTTGTGGAGAAGACGCAGGAACGGGATACCGTCATACGGTCTGCGTTCCGTGAGCGACTTTCCCATCCTCTGTACAACCGGTATTATCTCCGGATGTGTCGGTCCGAACAGATTGGCAAGTTCCGACAGATGTGCGTTCATGTCCCTGTGCGGCAGAAGACAGTTGTAATGATGGACGTCCCCGAAACCGTACTCCCTGTTTCCGGGCAGCATCACCCAGTCCATGTAGGTCAGCAGACCGAGCAGATAATCCATCTTCTCCGTTATGTCAATGCCCGTAGCGGACATGAATGTATATATGAAATCATATTCGGCATAAGGATAATAGCCCAAAGTATACTGTGCACATGCCGTGACACCGCCTCCTTTCTCCCCTATCATGGAAGCCCTGAAGGCGACCATCTTCTGGTGAAGGTCGTATCCTTTCATGACCATCTCCCTGCATGCTCCATCGTCCACGCCGTCCCCATAGAATGTCAGGCCCAGATACCACGGCAATATGGCAGTTCCATAGCATCCGGATCTGAAATCACTGACATTTTCCCTGAAACGGGCTTTACGCACGCCTCCTCCATGCCACGCTATCCCGTACATTGCCCTGTAAAGAGATTTTCCGAGTTCGTCCCTTTCAGCCGGAGAAAGATCGTTGTATATCCAGTCATATGCACACAGGGCGCATATCTGAGAAAATACATACCAGGATATGTTGAGATTGTTGTCGATCCGCAGCTGATAATAGGCAGTCAGCTCTCTGAGCACATATTTCGTGAATACGAGATAGACCGGATCTCCTGTTATAAGATAAAGCATGGCAGCCTCGGAAGCCCTGTATCCCCATTCGTGGTTGCGGTTGCTTTCGCCGGTCGCTGCAAGGGAATCCGGGAATGTCACCGGTGTACCGATCAGACCGTCTATCCGCTTCTTCATGGACAGATATGTTCCGTTTTCAAAAGTCGCCGCCGTTTTGCGTATCTGAGGTATGTCTTCTGCCGTCAGGAACATTCTCGGATGCTCTTTCCGTATGTCTTGCATCCACGAATAGTCTCTCTCGGGAAGCGGAGACGAAATTGCAGTATCGACTTCCGGATATTCCGGTCCGGAACTTTCACCAGCTGCCGGAAGTCCTGAAAAAAAGACCGCCAGCAACAGAAATATTGGAAAAAGATTTCTTTTCATGACTACCATTCCGGATTTTGTTTGAATTTTATACAAAGGTCCTTTTCCCTCTGCGGGATAGGAAGAAGCTCATTCTTTCCTTTTTTCGTATAAAGCCCGCCAAGATAGTAATCCGGTGCCGTATCACACCAGTCAGTCAAATTTTGATAAGTCTCTATCACAGTGTCGCAATAGATGCCCCATCTGACAAGATCCTGGCGTCTGTGCCCTTCAAAGGCAAGCTCATAGGAACGTTCGTCCCTGACGGCCTGGCGGAACGTCTCATAATCCATACCGGCCTGGAGGTCAGCAGCCATGGACGGAGAACTGAAATCCAGACCATAACCCCTTCTGCGGACCATATTGACAGCCTCATATGCTTCCGGAGTCGGGCCACGGTTGACTTCGTTCAGGGCCTCCGCGTAAAGCAGCAGCACATCGGCGTATCTCAGAATATACCAGTTGACATTGGTGTAATTATTGTCTATCAGCTGTTTGTCTTCAGGTACATATATCTCGGTATCCCATTTGCGAGGGAACAGGTGAAGACTGTAGAGAGTTCTCCAGCTGTCATTATAATCAGGATCTGTCGCCTCGAAGGCCATACGGAACGTAATGTCGGTAAGCACTCCGTCTATGGTCTTCTGCACCATGTTCACCTTGCCCTCCTTCGTATACTGATAGTCTGCGTAGGAAAGTGCCCAGCGCCTGTCATTCTGCCAGTCTTTCCAGCCGGTAAGAAAAGTCGGGCATATCCTGTACCATGCATTATGCCCGTGGTTGCCTCCGGAAAGGCCGCCGGCAACCGCCCTCACCCCGTTCCAGTTTCCGAAACGGCCGCTGGACTTATTGGTGGAAAGCGGAGACCAGAAAGAAAGTTCGAACAGGCTTTCCGTAGGATCCCAGGCGTTGCTTCCGGAATTTCTCCAGAGCTGTTCGAAGTCGGGAAGAAGGGAATGCTGCCCCGACGTCACCAGCAGTCCGGCAATCTCCGCGGCAAGTTCCCATTTGGCCCCGTCCTGAAGAGGATAGCCGGCCCATGTCGCATACACCTTGGCAAGAAGCCCGAGAGCCCCGCCCTTGGATACCCTGAATTTGTTGTCTGGACGTACATCGTCCTGGGATGCGTATGGAAGATTGTCCACTGCATACTGCAGGTCTTTCTCAATGAACTCATACACCTTTACAGGGTCTGCCTGCTCTATCTGATCGGAAGGCAGATACGACTCTGCCGTAGATGTAACGAGAGGGACATGTCCGAACCATCTCACGAGTTCGAAATACAGGAGCCCCCTGAGGAAACGCGCCTCTGCCACATAGATGTCGCACAGCGCCGTATCCTCCTCCGGAAAATCAGGAGACCGGCGCTCCATCATCTCTAAAAAATAATTGGCGTCATAGACTGCCTTATACAGGGCGGCCCACGTCTTCTGTACATGGGAAGAAGAAGCGGAATAGGCATTACAGCCCTCCAGGCGCTCCGCCACAAGTGAACTTCCCTCTATCTTGGCCTCGTCCGTAGGGAGATTGAACATCATGGAAAGGTTCCATCTGTAGATACCGTCCACATTAAGGTCCCTATACACTCCGAGCAGTACGGATTCAGCCATTTCCGCATCCGTCACATAGGATTCGTCGATCTGCGTATATACCTTCTCGTCAAGCGAGCAGGCCGTTACGGCTGCAGACATGAACACCACTGCAATATATCCTGTTATCTTGTCCATAGCACTGTCATTTAAAAGTTAAGCTCTATACCGAAAGTAAATACCCTGCTCTTCGGGTAAGCTCCATAGTCGAACCCGGGCATGAGGGCGCTCTTGAGCATGCTCACTTCAGGGTCATAGCCGCTGTAGCGTGTCAGGCAGAAAAGATTCTGTACGGACGCATACAGACGCATCCTGCTGACATAGACTTTCCGCATCCATTTCGACGGCAGAGTGTATCCAAGAGTGACATTCTTCAGACGGAGGAACGAACCGTCCTCGATAAAACGCGAGTAGACATCATTCCTGACATATCCCGTAGCGGAAGGAACGAGATTCGTAGCCTCCGAGGATGTCCACCTGTATCTGACCTCGTCAAGCATATTGAGCGTGGTCAGGTCGGACTGCGTAGTGTACATGCGCTGAGCATTGTAGATATCGTTGCCGTAGGAGAACTGGAACATGAAACTGAAATCCACCCCGTAGAAATTGAATGTGTTCGTAATACCACCGTACCAGTCCGGCTGCCCGTTGCCGATTACAGTACGGTCCTCCGGAGTGATGACATTGTCCCCGTTCATATCCTTGTATTTCACGAAACCCGGCTGTACGGCCTTGCCTGCATGGTCGCTGATGTCCACGACGCCTTTCTTCAGATGCATTGTCCCGTCACCGTACATTTCGAAATCAGACGACTGGTATACCCCGTCGAAGACATAGCCGTACATGTTGCCGAGCGGCTGTCCTACGATGGCAATATAATCGTATTCACTGAAACTGGAATTGAATCCCGTATGCGCCAGCATATAGTCGCGTCCGCTCTGCAGGGCTACAAGGGTATTCTCTATGAAAGAGATGTTGAAATCGGTAGACCAGAAGAAATTCCTTCTGTTGAAATTAACGGAATTGATTGACAGCTCGATACCCTTGTTCCTTATCTTTCCGATGTTCTGCCACTGCGACTCGAACCCGCTCACGAACGAAAGATCCTGGAGCAGAAGCAGATCCTTGGAATCCTTGATGAATGCATCGACGGTTATGTTGAGCCTGTTGTCGAAGAAACCGAGGTCGAGACCGATGTCTGTGGTCATCGAAGCCTCCCATTTCAGATCCTTGTTGGCCAGATGAGCCGGTGAGAACACCGTCACCTGCTCTTCGCCTACTCCGTACTTGTAATATCCGTAGAGGTCGAGAGACAGATAATTGGTAATCCTGTCATTCCCTACTATGCCCCAGCTTGCCCTGAGCTTCATGTTGGATATCCAGCCGACATCCTTGAGCCACGGTTCGTTGGCCATGTTCCAGGCCGCTGCAAAGGACGGGAACCATCCCCATTTGTTCTTTTCAGAAAACACGCTTGAAGCATCCGCCCTGATGGTGGCAGTAAGCATATACCTTTCGTCATAACTGTAGAATGCTCTGGCGAAAAACGACAGCCGGCTGCTCTCCGTCTTGCTGGAATTCACAGAACCCGGCACTGCTCCGAGTCCGAGATTGTCCACGCCGAGATTGTCCAGCGGGAAATCCCTCGACTCTCCGTACAGCCACTGGGTAAGGGTATTGGATGTCTCATGTCCGAGAATCGCATTGACCTTATGGATCTTGTCGAAAGTCCTGTTGAAAGTCAGCTGGTTGGTTACAGTGTACCTTCTGGTGCGCGTAGTACGGGAATAGCCGTACGGGCCGGAACCCCTGTCCGCTGTCGAAGTACCGTTGCGGTAGAAACGGTCATTTCTGTCCGTGGACAGCACATAATTGCCGGAAGTCCTGAATGACAGATATTTCGCCAGACGGAAATTAAGGGAACCGTAGGCATTCAACTGGTCAGTAAGCCTTTCCTGATCCGTATTCTCGGCATTTATCAGAGGGTTGTAATAAGTCGTGCTGGTAGATGATATCTGGTCAAGGATAGGATCGACAGGATTGTACCTCAACTGGTAATCCGATGTAAGGAGCCCTCCCACCGGTCTGTACATCAGGATATTGCTCAAAGTGCTCCCTCCCGTTCCGATACCGGTGGAGCCCGTGGCGGCATAGGTTACGGTACCGCTGAAGGAGAGCCACTTGAATATCTGCTGGTTGAGTTTCATCCTGACAGTATTCTTGACATATGAACTGTTGGTGAACAGTCCGTCCTCGTCGAAATGGGAGAATGACAGGGCATACTGGGTTTCCTTGTTGCCCCCCCCTGACACTGAGATCATGGTTCTGGGACCAGGTCGGACGGAAAGCCTCTTCCTGCCAGTCGATACCGGACACATTATGATAATCATCCATAGTCTGATATCTGTACGGCTGTCCGGCCTCGTCATTTCCAGTCCTGTAATACATATTGGTAAACTTCAGCGGGTCGAGTTCCATCTGAAGTTTCACGAACTCGTATGGGCTGAGAACGTCCAGATGTCTGGACAGAACCCTGTAGCTTGCCGATCCGTTGTAGGAAATCTCCGGTCTTCCGTTCTTTCCCGACTTCGTGGTAACAAGGACAACCCCGTTAGCGGCACGTGACCCGTAGATTGCAGATGCAGACGCATCTTTCAGCACCTCCACAGACTGTATGTCCTGATTGGACAGGGAAGACAAATCGTCCACCTCAAAACCATCCACTATATACAAAGGGGAAGAATCCCCCGTAACCGTACCGACACCCCTTATCTTTATGTCGAATCCGGTTCCCGGAGTGCCGTCAGCCGATGTGACATACACTCCGGCCATCATTCCTCCGAGAGCCTCATAGACAGAGGCCGTCTTGTAATTGTCTATAGTCTTCGAACTCACCGAAGAAATAGCTCCGGTCAGATCGCTCCGTTTCATTGTCCCGTAACCGACAACCACAATCTCGTCAAGAAGATTGAGATCCGGATCAAGAACCACATTGAGCTGCCTGCTGCCCCTAACTGTCAATATCTGGGTTTCATAGCCCATGAAACTGAACACAAGAGCACCGTCACTCTGCACTTTAATGCTGTAGCGCCCTTCCCCGTCCGTCACGACCCCGGTCTGCGAGTCCTCTATCTGGACTGTTGCCCCGGCAAGCGGTTCGCCATTCTCGTCGGATACCTGACCGGTTACCGTGACAGTCTTTGGCTGTGAAGCAAGCGACAACGGCAACACAAGGACAGAAAGACAAAACAATATTCTGGATATATATTTTTTCATGGCTGAATTTTTTATTCTGTATAATCCGGATCAAACAATATGACTATAGGAGTCACCTCTTGATTTTTCGTGTCATTGTGAGGACTTTCTCCCGTCAGGCTCTGTTTCATTATCATGTGCAGTACGCCGTCCGCATATCCGTACTGGTCCACAAATTTTTCAGGGTTTATCACCACTCTCAGGTCATCTTTATTGACATATCCGGCAGCAAGGTCGAGCCAGCTGTTGGCATAATTGTCCCAGTATGACATAGGACTGCGCGAACCCTTGTTGTATGTCTTTCCTACGGCTGAGAAATACCTTTCCCAGACATTCTTCAAGAACGGACTTTCTTCGTTCTTGACAAGTCCGTAATTTGTCTCATTGTGCTCCGCAGGACCTCCGAGATTCCTGTAAGCGGCATTTACTGAGAAATCAAGGGAAAGGGTATAATCCTCCATCGGAGTCTTGTCGGCATCCTTGATTACCGGAACCGCAGACCTTCCTCCGGTCTTGGGATTGACCTGCACGACAAACGGATTGTATTCGACAATGACTCCGCCTACAGGACCGCAATAATGGATGAATACAGGGAAACGTCTCGTGACGGCCGCCTCGGAATCTCCACCTACAGTCACATTCACGAATGCGTAGTCTACAAACGATTTGGCCGTACCTGCAGTCTTGGAATAAATCTCTATAAATCCGCTGCTCGCGTTGACTGCAAACCCGAGTCCCATGGAGGTTCCCGAATCCTCGGCTTTTACGAATGAATATTTCACCGGTGCTCCTTCAGGAATATCCGAATCGACTATCTCCTGTCTTATCTTGGCATCCCCGTGATATATCCTGAACTGGTCGGCATAGTCCTCATACGGCTCCAGCCCGAGATTGTTGCCCCATCTTACATAGGTGAAATAATACGGGTTCTCGACTATGTTGAGTCTGAACGAGGCGTTCATCGAACCTTTCACATTCGTAGCCGACACTGTCACGGTATAGTCTCCCGGCACTATCTCGACTCCTTTCTCACAGGTAACCGTACCTGTCTGAGGATCTATTTCAAGGCCTTCCAGTGCAGCCGGCAGATCCACGAATGCATATGTAACCTCATCCCCGGCAATCTCCTCCACAGGATTCGAGATTGACACTCCGGAAATCTTGCCGATCACATCCGCATACGAAAAACTGGTTACCGGTTCTATGAACGATATCACGGTGAACGAATAGACATCGTCGAAATCCGTAGTGCCGTAATCATTGGAAACAGTCAGACTGACGGTATATGTATCATCCACTTCCGTCTGCTGACTTTCAGGGAAATGCAAAATTCCTGTCGTTTCATCTACAGTTATGCCGGGATCTTCCGGAGATACCGACTTGACGGAATATTTCAGGCCGTCTAGGGAACCTTTATAATAAGGTGCAGCCGACTGGCCGGCTACACCCCACTCCACACGCGCGGCAGACGGGCTGTATTCGACCACAGCCGGCACCGATGTCACATTAAGGCTCAAGGCATCCGGGAATATCCCCTCTTCACTGTTCACCCCAACCATATAGGTAATGAGTTTGAAGTCAAACGTATAGAGACCGGCCTCGAAATCCGGATTGTCCGGCACGATAGAGAATTGCCCTGTCTCCGAAATCCTGAACCAGTCCTTGACATTGTTTGCAAGTTCACCGTTCAAATATACATTCGCAATCGAATAGCCTTTGATCTGGACATGGTTGCTGCCATCAGTCTTCACCTGTGCCCCGGGCAACTCCTGCTGGTCTCCTGTAGAGACGACATCGGTCAGCTTGATCTGAAGGAACGACGGTTCCACCACTATTCCGTCCGGGACAGGTTTCATCATGGAAATTCTGATTGCATCGGAAAAAATTCTCCTGACACCGTTGAAACTGCATGCTATGTCAATCGAATATTCACCCGTACCGAGATTTTCAGACCCTTTTATGCTGAATATTCCTGTTTCAGGTTCTACGGAAAAACAGTCTGTGGTGAACGTGATGCCATCAAACCTGACGGCAGATATGGCAAACTCTCCCGGCGTCCCTCCACGCCATGTAGGAGTCAGATTGATTACCGTCCCGGGACAGATCTCGTTCACCCCGGGATAAAACAGGGCATAATCCTCATGCCCGTAAGGTTCCTCCATGGAGCAGGATGCGGCAAGCACAAGGAACACTGTCAGCACATGAATAGAATTTGTTCTTGTCATAACGATAGTTTTAAGTGTTATCTTGGGTTAATGCAAAGTTGACCTTTTCCCTGTTCAATAAAGACCCCAATCTGGGCAAAAGATACCCCTAATTAGGAAAACTCGTCCTAAAGGCTATGGCGACGGCCGTTTTTGGCTATTTTTGTACTGGCAACAACCGATATGGCAATGAAGACATACCATCCGGCAGGATTTCTTATCGCTGCATTCTTCCTTTTGATTACGTCCGGCATCTGCTACCCTCAAAGCATACGCCACTACAATGTGGACTCGGGACTGTCCGGCAACTCTATAAAAAGCATAATACAGGACAAGGAGGGGCGTATCTGGTTTGCCACGCAGGACGGGTTGAATGTCTTCAACGGCAAATCATTCAAATCTTACGGATGTTCATACATTCCCGACAACAAACAGGATATCAGCACATTGAACATAATGTTCATACTCCAGCACCGGGACGGGCACAGGATATGGGCGGCAACCCAAAGTTCCACTCTCTATCTTTTCGACCCTGACACAGAAAGCTTCACTGCACTGGATCTTCCGGCAGAGGACGGACCGGCACCGAATTTCTGCCGTCACCTTTCCTACGGCCCGGACGGCAGGCTGTGGATTGCATCGGATACAGGCGTATTCATCTATGATGACAGGAACTCTTCATTCAAGCAATATTCATCTTCCAACAGCAGCCTTCCGGAAGGCCCGATAAAAATAATATACTGCGATTCCAAAGGTGTCATCTGGATCGGAAGTGAAAAATCGCTGTGCAAATACAGCCCAGCCACAGACGGTTTCATCCCTGTAAAGGTAATTTCCCGCAACGGCAGCCAATCATACCGGAGTCATATCATAGCCATCGAAGAAGATCCGTCCGGAACATTATGGTGCAGTTCATGGAGCAATGGCCTGGCTATCCTGCACCGTGACAGCAATACTCTCGAATTTATGGCTCCGGTAAACAATGGCAGTCCCGGCAGCGGATTCAGGGTACGCCATATCATGTACGATTCCTCCGGATGTCTGTTTCTCTGCTCCAATCTGGGTTTTTTCAGATATGACATACTGAACAGCACAATAAAACAGATTGCCCTGTCAACGAGACAGCCAATCGACAATATCTACACCTGCTTCAGGGACAAAGAGGGCGGCATATGGATAGGCAGCTACTTTCAGGGGGCATATTATATCAGCCCTACGGCCAGACAGATTGAATGCTATACTCCCGACAATGTACATGCACATCTTCATGGTTCTGCCATAAGTTCCTTTTGCGAAGACAGCGGCGGAAACATATGGATAGCATCCGAGAACGGAGGACTGAGCCTTTTCGATCCCGTCGGGAAAAAATTCATCCCTATACCATATTATATTCCTGATGACAATCTGCATACTCTATGCACTGACTCCACAGGGAAAAAGCTGTACATAGGAACATACTCAAAAGGCGTCAGAAGGATAGATCTCGGCACAGGAAGGACAGACACATGGTCCAGAGCCTCAGGAGCAGACATTCCGGACGACTATATATTCTCAATATTCCGCAGCAGCGACGGATTCATATATGCAGGAACTACTTCAGGCTGTTCGCGGTTCGATCCTGAGACCGGAAAGTTCTTCCGGATACATGAACTCGACAGCTCCTTTATCTATGACATAGTAGAGGACAATCTCGGATATATCTGGTTCGCCGGGTACTACGACGGGCTGCACAGATTCAGCAGGACAGACGGGACATGGAAAACCTACAGACATGACAGTGACGATCCAGGTTCCATAGCACATGACAAAATAGTCAGTCTGCACATAGATGACAGAAAGAGACTCTGGATATGCACTGAAGGAGGAGGGGCATGCCGCTATGACTATGAGTCCGACAATTTTCACAGGCTGAATCTGCACTGGCCCGACAGTTCCGGGATTACCCTGTCGGTCATATACGGCATACTCACTGATTCCGACGGCAGGATGTGGCTGTCTTCCAACAATGGAATATGGTGCTGCATGGCAAACGGAGAAATTCTCAGACATCTGACAGGAGAAGACGGACTGCAGAGCAACCAGTACAATTTCGGG
Source organism: uncultured Bacteroidales bacterium (assembly GCA_944322585.1). Classification (GTDB taxonomy): domain Bacteria; phylum Bacteroidota; class Bacteroidia; order Bacteroidales; family UBA932; genus Cryptobacteroides. The sequence continues at coordinate 41,637 of CALUPB010000021.1, forward strand.
GCTACATTCAGATCTTCCACAGGCCTCCTGTATTTCGGAGGTATCAACGGGTTCAATGTCATCAATCCCGAAAACCTGAAAAAGAATTCTGTTAAACCTGATGTCACCGCCCATGTGACCATTGCAGGAGGAAGGCATCCGGAACATGACGGACATACGGTCATTCCGAGAAACATCAATTCCTTTTCCGTCAACTTCGAATGCCTCAGCTACACAGCTCCCGACAAGAATCTCTTCGCTTACCGCATAGACAGACAGCAGGAATGGATAACAACGTATGAATCCTCCGTGACATTCATCAATTTCCCTTACGGCACACACCGCATCCAGGTCAAGGCAAGAAACGGAGAAAATCTGTGGAGCGATGAAATAATTCTGGAAATCACCAATTTGCCGCCACTGTTGAAAAGCCGGGGAGCAAAGATAATTTATCTCCTGACGGCAACATCCATCCTGTTTCTGATACTTTTCGTTGCAGCACGCAGAATGAAAGAACAGGAAAAGGCCAGGGCAAAAGAGGCTGAAATAAAACGGGAACAGGAAGAATATGACGAAAAAATCAAATTTTTCACTCTGATAGCACATGAAATAAAGACTCCCGTGACTCTTATCAAAGCTCCGCTTGAAATGGTTCTTAAAAACGGACACAGTCCTGAAGACAGACGTAATCTTGATATTATAGAAAAGAACACGGGGAGGTTGCTGAACCTTGTCAACCAGCTTCTTGATTTCAGGAAAATCAGCAGTGGAGGCTACCGGATCAGCATGAAGGAAGCCGATCCATGCAAATTGGTGAACAGCGTCATAGACAGATTCAGCAAGGATACGCTCAACGGAATAACGATACTGGCATCACTGCCCGACAAACCTGTCCGATGTAAACTTGATCCGGAAGCATACATAAAGATTGTCAGCAATCTCATGACCAACGCCATCAAGCACACGAAGACATTCATCAAAGTCCGTCTTGAGGTTCTGGAAGAAGACGGTCAGCTTCTTCTCCATCTTAATGTAAAGGATGACGGACCTGGAATACCGGAAACCGAAACCGGGCACATTTTCAGGACATTCTACCAGATAAGCAGCGGCAGCACTTCCAGAATGCCCGGTGTCGGCCTGGGGCTGCCATTAGTAAAGCTTCTTGCAGAAAAGCATTCCGGAAGAGCATATGCTGACACGACATATACGGACGGCTGTTCGATGTGTGTCGACATACCGTACATCCCGGCAGAACCTGCCCTGCCTGAAGAAAAATTGCCCGCACAGGAATCTATGGGCACCGGAAATGCGGGACACATGAAAATACTTGCCGTGGAGGACACTTCCGATATGGTGGAATTCATCGCTGACATCCTGAGGAAACAGCATACCGTATTCACTGCCGGCAACGGCAAGGATGCCATAGATTTTTTGAAACGTACTGAAGTGGACATAATAGTCAGCGACATATCAATGCCTGTAATGGACGGTCTGGAAATGCTTAAAACCATAAGGAAAGACGACCTGCTATGTCACATTCCCGTCATTCTTCTGACCGTCGAGAGTTCGGTGGAAGCAAAGATCAGGGGACTGGAATATGGCGCCGATGCCTACATAGAAAAACCCTTCTCCCCGGAACACCTTATCGCTACCGTACATAACATCATATCCAGAAGGGAGGCTCTCCGGCAGCATTACGCATCCGAACCGTTGGAACATGTGAACAGTTCCATAGTATCATCTCGAGACAAGGCATGGCTCGACAAGGTAACTTCACTGATTCTCGCCAACCTCAACGAGACTGAAATCTCCATAAATTATCTTTCGGACGAAATGAATGTGAGCAGATCAAGCTTCCAGAGAAAAATCAAGGGACTTACGGGAGTGACTCCCGTTGAATTCATCCGGCTAATCAGACTGAAAAAGGCCGCTGACCTGCTGTCCGAAGGCAACTGGCGCATCAATGAAGTATGCTTTCTCACCGGCTTCAACAAACCGTCATATTTTTCGTCATGCTTCAGGAAACAGTTCGGAATCCTTCCGAAGGATTTTGTCCGCAAGGTGAGCGAAGACGCAAAGGAGAACGGGAATGGGACGCAGCGGAACGGGCGGGCATAGAGGAAGTGAGGGAGAGAGCTGGCGACCGAACTGACTTCCTCGATTGAATGGTCAGTCTCCGGTAGGCTGACGGCAGGAGGAATGCCGGAGTTTGAGACCAATTTTGGGGAGAGGGATTTCCCGTGCAAATAAGAAGTGATTGATAATCAATAACATTTAACACAAGAGGGATTTCCCGTGCAAATAAAACCGACTATGCGTAATAAGGTATATATGCAGAGTATCTCTTGGAGCCGGAACTTTCGTCTGCTAATTTTATAAGTCCAGCATTTATAGTGTCATTGATGATTCTGGAGGCGACTGCAGAATTGTTCTTTCTGATGGAAAGGCGTTCCCGTAGTGACAGATTTGTCATTTTAGTTCCATCTTCGAACAAGAGGCAGGCGTGTTGGTAGCATGCCTGTATCTTTTCTGTTTTGCTCATGTCAAGATATTTGCGTTCAGGGTATAGGGTGATACGGGTAAAGTCCTCGCCTCTTTCAATTTTTATCGGCGGCAGTCTCATTTCTTCAACTCAAGCGACGGCTCTGTCCATACCGCTGCCCCGTTTCTCGCACAGATTGAACAGGAACATCGACTGGGCGACTTTTTCATTGCGGGATTTAGGAGGCATGTCAATGAAACGGTTGGTGTCTATAAGAGGTACTCCCGGATTAGTGATTGTAAGTCTGTT
>CALUPB010000022.1 GCA_944322585.1 uncultured Bacteroidales bacterium
ATTTCCCTGTCCACAATTTGTTGTGCTGTCATATCTTTTTCTGTTTGTTGTTCCATGTTTCCAACTCCATTTCGGTCTGTCTGGAAATCAAATCGGGAATCCTGTCATTTCCCCTCCCCGTAATCCACCCACATTTTCTTGGCAAGTCTCCTCAATACCGCATCCCGTGTAAGTGGCTGTCCTGTCACCTGCCGTCCCCACCAGCAGCAGTCATATTTGCAGAGTACGATTTCTTCCTCTATGCTCAACATCCCTGCGAAGTATGGAGGTACAAGCCACCATTCCTTTACTCCCGTGTCGCTTTCACTGTTCATAAGTCCCTGCCAGATTGTGCTGTCGTGTTTCTTCAGTTCTCTGATGACCTCATGCTGCTCATGAAGCATTGTCCTGTCGATAAGTTCTCTTATTTCCATGTCATTAAACGAAAAATGCCGTCCCTTGTGAGAACGGCTGGTTAAACATAAATGTATTTCAACGACATTGTTATCTGTCGTTTATTGAACGGTCTGCAGACTGTCTGTTTTTAATGTGAATATGTCTTAATTGGATTCTATCTAAAGTAGTACCTGTTGGATGTACCCTACACAGGTCTTGCGTTGAAGTGGATTTTGATTTCTCTTGAAGTATGTGTAGGGGTGCTTTGGATAGATACTCTGTGCGTGTTCTTTACCTGTACCTATGAGAGCAGGTATATATAAAGGTATGAACCCGACTTGATTTGGCAGTTTATCGGGAAGCCAGTCTGGTATAGTTAAAGGCATAGTTTCCAATTCTGTTTCCAGTTTGATTTGGAAGTTAATCGGATATAGTTAATGAGAATCCAATTCAATTTCCACCTTATTTGGAAACCAAACTCCATGATACAAGAAAAGGGAGAACTCATGCTGTCCTCCCCGAATAATTCAAACTAATTTAATATGGATTTATCTATAATGCAGTTAATTCCGTTTCTTCCTGCTGTCGCTATCCCTAAAGCAAGGCAGATAAATGATTTCTCTGTCCCAGTCCTCGTCCTCACTGTAGATATACACTGTCCTTGACTTCTCTATCTGTAAAATTATCGGTATATCTATCGTTGTCGTGCATATCAATGGTATTGCTTTCATCGCTTCTCTTTTGTTTCTGGTTAATGGAATCTTTTATGTCTGTATCTCTTAAATGGAATCCTGTCCGTTTCCATATAGTGTATCTCTTTATATGCCAATTCTATTTGAAGTTATGCAATATTTTCGAGTTTTCCAAAGTAAATTTTTCTGGATTAACTGGCTTATATATAATGGGATATGTAAAGTCTCCAACTGAATTTTTCTGTTTATCTGGATTTGCTCTGGAGACTGATTCCCGACAGTACATCCGATGTAATATTTTTTATGGCATGAAATGCTATTCTTATAGACACCTCAATCTCGTGCCATGAAAAATCTGTCCGTTTTTTATCTGGAAGTAGGAGGACATCTTGCAGCCCTCCCATTCCACATTAAAAGTTGCTCCGTATGAATCGGCTGCGGATAATGGTCATACATGATACCGTCCTGCCCTCAATCTTCCTTGACATAGTGCTCGTGTCATATCATTGCCCCATATCGGTTGCCTTTGCCCTCCTGTCTAATCCTACCGTATCGTATATCTTCTGGAGTTCTTCCTTTATCTTCTTCACTGGTATCGGTGTCTGTTTTGGGAATCTCCTGTCAGCCATTTCGACTATCTTCAAGTCCGTGTCCACCCTTGACATCGCTGTCAGTGCATCCTGTATAGCCCCGACCCTGTATTTGAGTGCCTTGACCTTTTCATCACCGAGTTTCGTGTATGCGTCCCTTATGAACGGGTATATCGCTTCCGACAGTTCTATCTCCCAGTCGGTCGTGAACATTATCGGCTTCTCATGCCTTATCTCGCTGTACCTCTTGTATATGTCTTCAAAGTTTGTCCTTTTCTCTGTCATTGCCTGTATGTTTTTGGGTGCTGTATAGGAATCGTTGTTCGCTATGCCGATTCCGTTCTTCTTCATCTCGTCCTCTACCGTTACCTGTGAACTGTACACTCCGTTAATGACCTTGTAGTTCACTATCTCATATTTAGCCATGTTCCTGTCCACAATGAGTTTCCCGTTGTCCTCTATGACGAACGGCTCGTTTATGTACGGAAGGTTGCGGATTATGCTCGCTCTGAAGTCTTCCGACAGGGCGTTGATGTGTTCCAAGTCATGTTCCGTCTTTTCCACAGCTTCCCATGTGGCTCTCTCGAACTCCTCTGGGCTTACCGTCCTCTGATTGCCTGTCGCTCCGTACAGATGTATCACTTCCCCTCCGTATATGCTGTTTCTTACCCTCCCTGCTATCTGGATGAACGATGTGGATATGTCTGGCATCGTGTGCGCCTTGTACGGCTCGCTGACTATGAATGTCCGTCCTCTCTCATCGTATATGTCGCATCCCTCGAAAGCGGTTGAAGTGTAGAGGTTGAACATCCTTGTCTGGTCTGCCGTCCTGCTTATCGGGAAGCCGTGGAGTTTGGCTGTGTTCTGCTTTCCGCTGGACTGTGAGCATACGACCCTTGTGTTGTCTGGTGTGAGACCTGCGTTACGGATTATCCAGTATATGCCCTCCACACTGTTTAGGAAGATATGGTAGTTGCTGCCGATATTCTCTCTCTTTAGCCTGTTCCTGCATATCCCAGTCATGTATGCAAGGGGATTGCCCTCTATCCTGTGGCTTCTGACCTTTACTGGCTCTATGTGCGGTCACTCTATCCTGTATTCTGGCATGTCCATAAGTTCCTCCAGCCAGTATGCCCTCTCTATCGGGGTGGCGGACATATAGGTTACCCTGTCAAAGTCTTTTGCGATTGCAAGCAGGTTTCGTATCGCCCTGTTTCGGAAACTGTACTGGTTGAACAGTGTATGCCATTCGTCCACGCACAGGTGCATTTCTCCAAACGGGTCATAGCCCAACGAATCCAGTATGCTGCACACTTTCGGCAATGAATCGTAGGTGGTGGCTATCTTCGGCAGGTCTCCATGTCTGTCCATGTACTTCCGTATCTCCCTTGTCTTGTCTCCCTCACCGTATATCGGAAGCAGGACAGGTCTGCCGTCTCCGTTGTCTGGGAACTGCAATGCCTTGTTGTCTATGAGTTCCACGAACGGCATCGCTATCAGTGTAGGTGTATTCTGTACCGTTGCCAGTGTAGTCGCTCCGCATCCTGTCGTTCCCTTGCTTAATATGCAGTTGGACGGTATCTCTTCCATTCAGTCCGTGAGGTATATTGCACCCTCTGGGGCTGTTATCTTCTGGTCTCCTGTAATCTTTGTCGCATCGGAAATTTCCTGTATTCCTGTTTCAGTCAAGGTAATTTTTCTTGTTGTCATATTGCGTATCGAAAATTTGATTTGGAATTAAAATGGACTGATATTCAGCCTTATCTCTTTTATATGGAATCTCTTTCGGTCGATTCAGCCACTCAAAAAATATGGTAAGTCAAGGCACAGTTAAGGGAGACGGCATTTTCAGCCCCTCCCTCTTGTCTGTGTATCGTTACGCATATATGACTGGCTTCTCCGTGACCATTGTCGGAATCAGCCTGTGCCCAGATTCGGCACTATCCTTATCTGAATCTGTAATACGAAGTTATATAAATTTTCGGACATTTCCTAATTAAAATCCATTAAAAATCAAGAAGTTGCAACTCGGACAGCAGTGGTATCTTCTCGGCTCTGGAGGACACATCGGGTATATTTCAGCATGTCTAAAAATGGCTGACGGCTGATTGTCTGGATGCCATGTAGGTATTGCCCTTTAATTTCCCGTATGTTCAGCGGTTTTGTCCCCAGAAAATTCTGGAATTTGTTTTGGAATCTTCTTCGGATGTATGATTGTCTGGAATCAGATTGGATTCTTGCTTTATCTGGAATAGGTATCATGCTTCCTGTCTGTTTAGATGTTCCTGTGTCTCGGTTTCTGACAATGTTTTGTTGCCGATTCCTGTGTTATGGGTACTGTAAAGACCATGAAACCATGTTTTAAGGTACGATTGAGACCAGAAATCCATGTTTCCTGTATGTTTTATATGCCGATTGCCTGCAAAAATTGTCTTTTGGTACACTGAAATCACGTTTTAAGAATGTTTTATATGTCAAAAGGTCGAGCTTATGCGATGTATATGCAAGAAAACTCTGTTTCATGTTCCATTTGGACAAATTTTTCTTGTCTTGCGGTATATTCTGTATGCTTGAATCATGTATTCGGTTTGCTTTGATTCCGTTTAGGTCTGCCTGCTTCTGTTTTTATTGGCTATCTTTGGAAGCAAAACATCACAGACATGGACAGACTTAATTATGTATTTGACATTGCAAGCAGATATGCCCCTCCAGACCTTTATGAAGAAGACGGGGAGATATGCGGTGACTTTCCAGAAGTGGTGACATGGTTTATGGGGATAGTCGCTGGATGCCACCACTATGACTTCCCATGCTCTTTCAGACAGTTCTGTGACAACAGGGAGATTATGGACATCGTGGATGCCTACAATGAACGGATAGGCAGTGGCGGGATGCAGACTTCTGACGGGAAGAAGATTCTCCAGATAGACAAGGAAGCCTTTTATTACGGTGTCATGTTCGTGTATTATCTTACGGAGAGGAAATGCACCAACGCAAAGAGAAGTCCAGAAACGGTAAGGCAGCAGTTGCTTAATCTCCGTGACAGCCTTTACGATGCGAGACGGTTTACTCTGGAATCAGAAAGAGTGGTGTTCGGGGAAAAGGACGGAAGAAGTACACAAGAGTATGTAAGGAAAGAGCCTGTAAGGATATATGGCAGGGCACTCATTGCAAACCTCGTACATTGCATAGATATGCTTCTCCAGAAAGATTCGCTGCACTGCGGGTTCGATTCATCTGGTGCTGGGACTGTGCTGGAAATTCCTCTTGACGATGCGGAGTTTGACCTGTTTGCCACCGATGACAGGGTTACCTATGCCCCGACAAGAAAGGCTTGGATTGCCATGGACATGCTCAAATACCTTTTCGGGACGATGAATCTTCCAGACCTCCGTGCAAGGAAATGTCTCGATGTCTCGGAGTTCGATGAAAAGGACGAAAAGTCATACAGCATCAACAGGCTCATTGTCCTTTGTCTGAATCTCATGCGATACACGGACAGCAGAAACGAAAATTTCATAAAAAGTCTTATGTCCAAATACAAGAATTTCGACCCTAACACTATGGCTGGCTTCTGATTATAGCGGTACACCATACACTGCGCTTCTGTCGGGTACTCCTACAAATTCAGATACTGCCAGAAATATTGCACCTTCGCCACCGTAATCAGAACAGGTCTGGTTATCTGGCTCGGCAGTTCCGAGAGTTTTTAATTTTTTATTTTTATGAATAGTATTAAAAATTTCGAGGGAAACCTCACAGAGGCTGCTAAGGTAGCGAACAATGTTGAATCAACAAATGTTTCATCCGTAAAGACTGCTGAATCTGCAAGACCGCAGAGAAGCACGACCAAATCACAGTTCTGGGGTGTAATCACTAAAGCCAGACGGGCTTTCAATAATCAGCTGCATAAGGACAATGCGGTTAAACTGGAGTGCGTGGAACATTACATCCCTACAATCACGACCGATGATGTCAAGTTCTGGGCTGACTATATGGACGAAGTAAATGTGCTGCTGGACAGCCGTAAATTTGGGAAAGAATGTTCCGACCTCGGAATTGACCCGACCACTCTTGCAACCCATATCATCTTTCTCGGTGTCGGGATGAGAAATAAGGTGATGAAATACGGAATCCGCTCTGCCATTGGAAACGATTACATCCTTTATAAGGACAAGTTTGTTTCGGAGGATGCAATGCAGTTCGTTCTGGATTATGAGCCAGAGAAAAGGAAAGAATCTACCGAAACGGCAGCATAGTCCTGTCGAAAATCTATGAAAAACAGGGGGATGTCCTTTATCGGGATGTCCCCTTGTCTTTATATGGATATGCCTGCTTGACCCTCATTGTGGCTGCGTTGAAAATACATCCTTGATTTCCTGTGAATAGATGATACTGCCATACGGGAATGTCAGTTTCCTGTTCTGGAATGTCCTGCCGTTGGAGGTGCGGATAAAGTCTTTGAGACCTTGACAGTATTCCAAATGACGGTACATGTGGGATTGCAGCCAGTTTATGCCATGTGTCATTATCGGGTCTGGAGTGAAGTTGCCGACATCAACAAGACCGTCCTTGCCTTTCATGAGGAAACAGAGGATAAAGGATTCTATCTCTTTGTTTAGACATAACTTGAAATCCAGTTCGGTACATCCACCATAACGAAGTCCTGTCCAGTAGTATGCCTGTCCAGACTGGTCTATGCGTGGTGTGAGGATGAGTGAAGTATCATCATAGTTCTTTGCTGCCACTCTGATGATGCTGATGATTTTCTCTGTGCTCATGTGTTTGAGTTCGAGCCTTTGATAAGGGATAAATGATTGATTGTTCATAATGTTGATTTTAATTGGTTGTCAAGTGGATATAACAGAAAAGGACAGGATATTTCACCTGCCCCTTTGTCGTTACTTGGATTGAGTTTGATTGGAAGTCGAGTTGGAGGATTCACAGCAGATTCTTCATCGCTTCATCTATCTGGGAGTTCTCGAAACTGTCGAGATAAATCTGGGTGGTTTCAAGGTCGGAATGTCCGAGACTTTCGCTGATGATTGCTATGTTCACTCCAGACCTTTTCAAGACGGTTGCGAATGTATGTCGGGCAACATAGGTCGTGAGATTCACATGCAAGCCAGCCATTTCCGCTATCCGTTTCAAGTTGGAGTTGACATGACCAATTACCTTATGGACACGGTTGCAAATCTGCTGTTCGCTCTTATGGATATGCCTGTCGAGTATCGGAAAGATATAATCATCTGGACTTGCGTCTGATTTGGAATACCTTTCCAGTATGTTCCTTGTCTGCGGAAGTATCGGGCTGTTGAGTTCCTTGCCTGTCTTGTGCCGCTGGTAGTAGATTCTGCCGTTCTGGATGTCACTGTACCGCAATGTGGCTATGTCCTTGAAGTTTATCCCTGCCACACAATAGCTGAACAGGAATATGTCCCGTGCGAATGAGAGCGAGTATGATTCAGTGCTTTCTGGAAGTTCAAGCGACTGTATCTTCTGCACATCCTCTTTGGTTATTGCCCTCTTTCGGGTAGGTTTCCAGAATCTTCCAATGTTGTATTGCTTGAATGGATTATCCGTCTCTGCAAATACTTTCTGCTTGACAGCCTTGTTATATACCGCACGAAGTACACTGAATGAGGTCGCAAGACTGTTGCTGCTGTTGCCTTTTCTGGTCATGTATGCTTCAAAGTCCTGCAGAAATTGCAAATCCACCTGCTCGAACCGCTTCTTTCCCAAACCACATTGTTCCAAAAGACTTTTGCAGGTCTCGTATTTGCCAGCCGTACCTACCTTGCCTATGCCTTTCAGATAGTCAATCTGTTGCTGGAAGTATTCGGATATGGTGCAGTTGATATACCTGCTTTTCTGACCGAACAGGGTATCGAAATTGACATCTGCATCAAGTGCTTCAAGTCGTTGAATTTTCTTCTCTATCTCCAGCCTCTTTGCCGTTATCTGCATCTGCAAGGCATCGGAATCTGGATATGTGGAGACAATATGCTGCTCGGAATCATCCCATGCGTCAAGAGGAAGTACAATTCCTGTTGCAAGATAGCGTACTTTGCCTTTAAGGGTAAATCTTATATGTATCGGAGCGGCATTTGATTTACTTGTCTTATCTTTCCTTTGAACAATTTTTATATTGATACTCATACTGTTATGATATGAGCAAACGAAATGTACCTATATGGACAGGGGTAAAGATTGGGGTAAATGTAAGGGTAAGTAAACCCCCGAAATCGCCCTCATTTCTCCCGATTTTCCGAGATTCCGCTGCAAAATCAAGAACAGACCAAAACAGCGGCACAGTCCTGCCAGAGCAGCATAACGTATTGATACACACGAAAAAAGGTCACCATTTCTGATGACCTTTATGGAGCGGAAAACGAGACTCGAACTCGCGACCCCAACCTTGGCAAGGTTGTGCTCTACCAACTGAGCTATTTCCGCGAATGGATTGCAAAGATAGGGTAAATTTCCGATTCTCCAAAATATTTCTGAAAAACCTTGAAAAATAATTGCCTGCCCGTGAAGCACAGTCAGGACATGCAATGCCCGCATTCAGTATGCAGTTTCGAACTCTTTAAGGAAGCGAAGGTCGTTTTCGAAGTAGTTACGGAGATCCTTGACCTGCCATTTGAGCATGGCAATACGCTCCACTCCCATCCCGAAAGCGAAACCGCTGTATTTCCTGCTGTCGATGCCGGACGCCTCCAGGACATTAGGGTCGACCATACCGCAACCGAGAATCTCAAGCCAGCCGGTTCCCTTGCAGATGTTGCACCCCTTGCCGTGACAGATGTTGCAACTGACATCCACCTCTGCAGAAGGCTCGGTGAACGGGAAATACGACGGGCGCATACGGATCTTGGTATCCGCACCGAACATTTCCCTGGCAAAGAGAAGAATCGCCTGTTTAAGGTCGGAGAAAGTCACGCCTTCGTCTATGTACAGTCCTTCGACCTGATGGAAGATACAGTGTGCACGGGCCGAAATGGCCTCGTTACGGAATACCCTTCCGGGACATACTATCCTGATAGGGAGCGGCATGGTCTCCATCGCCCTCACCTGCACGCAGGAAGTATGCGTTCTGAGCAATACGGGATTATGTCCTGATGTCACGAAAAACGTATCCTGCATGTCCCTGGCCGGATGCTCCGGAGGGAAATTCAGGGCTTCGAACACATGCCAGTCATCCTCAATCTCCGGACCCTCTGCCACATCATATCCGAACTTGCGGAAAATGTCTATTATCTCCTTACGGGCAATCGACACGGGATGATGGGATCCGAGAGGATAACTGTCTCCCGGCATGGTCAGGTCAAACGAAGACGCTGCCGGTCCGGCATTTTCCTCAGCTGCGGCTTTAAGGCTCTCTATCTTCGCTGCCGCCGCATTCTTCAGCTCATTAAGGCTCTTGCCGAACTCCCGTTTCAGTTCCGGGGCAACCGTCCTGAACTCCTCGAACAGTCCGGTAATCTCCCCTTTCTTCCCGAGCAGGCGCACTCTGGCATCCTCTATCTCCTTTGCTGTCCTGCAGGCAAGGCCGTTGACCTCTGCAAGCAAGGCTTCTATACGTTCTTTCATGTCTTTCGATTTATACAGCCTGCAAAATTAACATAAAAAGAAGACAAATTCAACTGCACTTTCCATGAGATACAATGACAACAGCCGCACAAGCGGTTACTGGGCTGCATGCGAGGAACGCAGCAAGGCTCATCATTTCCACTGATAATACCTTACCCAGTCCACTTCCATCTCTACAGGAAGATCGGCAGGATCCACTTCTCCCACCCAAGAACCGCCGAGCTGCATGTCGATAAGCAGATGCATCGGCTTGTAGAAAGGGAACTGTCCGAGAGAATCGAGCTCCGGGATACGCGGATAGGTGAAATTGCGGACTCCGTTGATGTGGAATACAAGGCTGTCGGGCCAGATGTCCACTCCGTATACATTGAAATCGTCCGGATCGATCGGAGCCGTACTGGCATTAGGCGGAAAATCGAACCGTTTGAGATTGTCCACATAGTTCGAATGGACAGTCTGATGCGCTATCGAATCGTAATTGAGCCTTTCCATTATGTCGATCTCCCCGCCGAAAGGCCACCTGTTGGCAGGATCCTTCTGGTCGAACGGCAGCATCCAGATGGCAGGCCAGGCCCCTGTCGCCCCGTTGAGTTTTGCACGGACTTCTATACGACCCGGATCAAAAGCCTTCTTGCCAAGAGTCCAGAGTCCTCCCGTAAGATATTCGGCAGTGTCTGCCTGCAGGTCATCATTCTTAATGCCTATCAGGAGCAGATTCCCGTCCCGGAATCCATAGCAACGGGGATCCGGAGACTGTGTCTTCTGCCAGTCGGCCGACCCACGTCCGGTGTGGCTCCAGACTGAATAATCGATGGTTTCGGACTCAAAATTCTCTTCCCATACAAGTTCCCAGCCCGGGCTGTCCGTACAGTTGACTGCCGAAAGCGCCGTGGCGGCAAAGGCAGCGGCAAGAAATATCGTATTCTTCATCTCGGTATTGGTTGGTTAACGTAAATTCAATAAAATAAACAAAGTGAATTTCAGAAAATTACCACTGTCGGTGACGTAGTTCCCGAGAAAGAGTCTTTTGGCGGGACGTCCGAACCGGGGCGCAATATCTCAGTTGCCCTTGGATTCCAGTTTTTCCAGGGCTTTCTCCGCCTTCGCCTTGCGCTTGGCCCGTGCCTTCTGCTGCTTTTCGGCCCCGCTCTTCAGATAGGCATTCCACTGTTCCTCGGTAAAGATTGTCCTGTAGGTGGAATCTATGGTTTCCATCCATTTGTCCTGGACGGTGACATACATGGAATAATTGGAGACTTTTGCCTTCTGGAACTTCTCGAGTTCGGCCTGCATTGCGGCATAGTCATGTTTCAGGGTAGAATCCACATAAAAGACCTGCCATACTTCAAGTTCAAGAAGCCGCTCCAGCCTGTCCGCCTCATTCTCCGCGATTTCCATAAGATCCGGCTTCTCGTCCTGCGACTGGGCATAACCTGACGAAGAAACGCACAACAGAACCGATACGGCGGCCAAAGTAAAAATTTTCATATGCATATATGACGAATTTTATGAATATTTATTTGAAATAAATTAAAACAGCATCTATATTTGCATTCCATGGCTCGTAAAAGCCCATATTGTTGCAAAATTAAAAATAAGTATATGAAAAAACAAGCAGTTGCACTTGCAATCATTGCTCTTTTATCCCTGTCCGCACGGGAACTTCCGGCATGTACGAATATTCTCGTGACCAAGGGGGCGAGCGCAGACGGCTCCAACATGATTTCATATGCCGCAGATTCCCACCAGCTGTTCGGAGAACTGTATTTCCATCCGGCCGCACGGTGGGGCAAAGGGGAGATGCTTGCCGTAACCGAATGGGACACAGGACGTCCGCTCGGACATATACCGCAGGTACCATATACTTTCCAGACAGTCGGCAACATGAACGAACACCAGCTGATAATAGCGGAGACGACTTACGGAGGACGAGGGCTGGCAGACACGACAGGGACGATGGATTACGGGTCGCTCATATACATAACCCTCCAGAGGGCAAAGACCGCAAGGGAGGCGATAAAGACCATAGTGGAACTGGCGGAGACATACGGCTACTGCTCTGAAGGAGAGTCATTTTCCATAGCGGACAAGGACGAGGTCTGGGTGATGGACCTTATAGGCAAAGGGACTGAAATCGTGGACGGGAAGAATATCCGCAAGGGTATCGTATATGTCGCACGCAGGGTGCCTGACGGCTATATCTGCGCACATGCCAACCAGGCCCGTATCAGCACATTCCCGCTTGACGACCCCGAGAACTGCATATATGCCCCGGACGTGGTTTCCTTCGCACGCGAGATGGGATGGTATGACGGGCCGGACGAGGAATTCAGCTTCTGCGACACCTACAACCCGTTGAATTTCGGAGGGATGCGGGGATGCGAAGCACGCGCCTGGAGCGCATTCAACATCCTGTGCGACGGGGAATTCACCTTCGAGGACGAGAACGGGAATGAAATCACGGCAGACGCATATGACTATATCGAATATGCCATGGGACACGACAGCAGCAAAAGGTTCCCTCTGTTCGTGAAGCCGTCCCGGAAAATCACCGTAAAGGACGTGGCTGACGTGATGCGCGACCATTTCGAAGGGACGCCGATGGACATGACCGTGGATATCGGAGCCGGCGGAAATGCTCTCCCGTACCGGTGGAGGCCGATGGACTTCGAACATGAAGGCAAGACCTATGTCAATGAAAGGGCTATCGCGACCCAGCAGACAGGATTCTGGTTCGTCGCCCAGGCACGGCCCCAGTTCCCGGACGAAATCGGAGGGCTGCTATGGTTCGGGACCGATGATGCCGCGACTTCCTATCTGACACCTATATACACATGCATTACGGAAGTGCCGGAAAGTTTCCGCGTCGGGAACGGCAACATGCTGACCTACTCCCCTACCTCGGCCTTCTGGATGTGCAACAGGGTGGCGAATGCCTGCTACAGGATGTACAACATCATGGCCCCGACTGTCAGGGCCGAGATAGACGAATGGGAGAACGGACAGATGGAGGCAATCCGGACAGTGGACGCCAAAGCAATGGAACTCTACGGGACAGCCCTGGAGACTCCTCGCAGGATGATAAGGCGTAACGACAAAGTAAAGAAGACCGTAGACCCGTATGCAGAACTGAAAGCATATCTTACCGAATACTCTGTCAATACGGCACAGGAAATTTTCCGGAAATGGACTGAGCTGGAGACTCTGCTTTTAGTGAAATATATCGACGGAAATGTCAAGGCGCAGAACCCGGACGGGTCGTTCGTCACCAACGGTTACACCGACCGTATCCCTGACGGCATCACCAATCCGGGCTACACGGACAAATGGAAAGAATGCGTCGCCAAAGACCACGGGGAAATACTGGAACAGCCGCAGGACTGACATCAGCTCCTGCAGGCCGCGGCACCGGGTGCACAGGGCTCACGCACCGCACCGGACATATACAAAGACCGGAAATACACAGCACACACAAGAAAGGATCTGGCTCTGAATGAATATAAAGAGACCAGATATGAAACACAGATCTACAATCATCGGAAACTGGCCGAAATATCTCCTCCAGTGGGGAGTGCTGGCCGCCATTATCCTGTTCATGACAGGAGTAATCAAAGGAGACGAACCTGCCGACCCTGAGGCATACTGCCCTGTAGGAGGACTACAGGCCCTTACGACATGGTTGGTCAACGGAACTCTGCCGTGCAGCATGACTACATTGCAGATAGTGATGGGGATTGCCCTCGCTGCTGCCGTCATTCTGTTCAGCAGGCTGTTCTGCGGCTACATCTGTCCCATAGGGACTGTCGAAGACCTGCTTTCAAAGGCCAGAAGAGGGCTGAAACTGCGACCTGTAACCATCCGGAACGGCTCAGTAGCGGACAAAGCGCTCAGACTCATAAAATACATCCTTCTGTTCTGGATATTCTACATGACCGCAACGTCAAGCGAACTGTTCTGCAAGAACCTCGACCCGTACTATGCAGTCGCGACAGGTTTCAAGGGAGAGATAACGCTGTGGATGTCGGTCACGACGGTCGCCACAGTGCTTCTGGCCGGCTTTTTCATCGACAGTTTCTGGTGCAGGTACATCTGTCCTCTCGGGGCCGCTTCCAATACTCTGAAATTCTGGATATGGATTGCCGTCCTGTTTGTCCTGTATGCAGGGCTGGCGGCGGCAGGGCTCGAAATCCCGTGGCCGTTCATGCTTGCGGCATTCTGCATCCTCGGCTATCTTCTTGAAATCCTTTCCGGCAAACCGAAAGCGCAGCTGCTGTATATAATAAAGGATTCGCAGAAATGTACGTCATGCGGCCTGTGTACAGTGATATGTCCTTATCATATTGACGTCGCTTCCGCAGAAGGAGGCAAAATAACGGCTGTCGACTGTACCCTGTGCGGGGAATGTACGGGATGCTGTCCGGCAGGAGCCCTGAAAACAGGACTCAGGAACGGTTCCGGAGGCAGATGGATGAGATTTCTCCCTGCCATACTGACCGTCGTGCTTGTCATTTCCGGCATCTGGCTCGGCAGCAAGTTCGAACTCCCTACCATAGACATGACATGGGGAATGGAAAAGACAGAAGAAGACGGCACCGTCACACAGCTGATCGACCCGGAAATATTGAGGACAGCCGAACTTACAGGGTTGAAATCAGTCAAATGCTACGGAAGTTCGATGGCATTCAAGGCCCGTCTGGAGAAAATACCGGGAGTCTTCGGTGTAAAGACCTTTGTCGCCAATCACCGGGCAATCGTCACATACGATCCGGCCAGGACATCTCCGGAAAAGATACGGGAAATGATCTTCGTCCCGTCGAAATTCAGGGTAAAATCTCCCGATCCGGCATCCGTCGACAGCATAAAAATCGTTACCATCAGAACCGAAAACATGTATGACAGGATGGATCTCAACTATCTCGGTCTGCAGATGCGCAACACCGGGAAGAAGATATACGGGCTCTCCAGCGAGTTCGCATGCCCTCTGATTGTCCGTGTCTATATGGATCCTTCGGAAAACCCGGACAAGGCATGGTTCAAGGAAACCGTTGAAATGGAAAAGCTGCAGATGCCGGTACATGGAGGCGGGACACGTGACATCGAGACCGGGTTCAGATTCGAAGGCCTCGAAAAGGAAATCTCGTACATGCCTGTCGGCGAATATCTCAAAATGATGTTCACTCCGTTCCGTGCCGAATTCAAGTCACGCGTGGAAGAACATGCAGGGCAGCCTCAATATGTATATGAAATCTCCGACCCCGACTACGAGAAACCCGTCATCCGCAGATACATGCCGTACCTGAGCAACCATCTCTCACGGCATGACGGCATAATAGGCATATATCTGGATCTCAACGGCAGTCTCCGGCCGGCAATCAGCATCAGGTATGCTGCCCCGATGACAGAAGAAGAACTGTGGAAACTGATGACCATGGATACATGGACCATCACATACAGCGAAGATGACGTGCGTGAGGAAGGGGCGAAACTCGGATTCCAGACACCGGGAACCGTCCGACCCTACCGGAATACAGGACAACAAGTGCAGTAAGAACGTATATTGACAATTCTTACGGACATGCCCCAAAAGCAAAAACATATTTCCGACAACATCATGAACATAAAACATACAATACTGACAGTCTCTGTCCTCTGTCTCTGGACAACGGGGCTGAAGGCGGATGAAGGCATGTGGATGATAAACATGATAGACGCCGCAATAGAGAAAAAGATGCAGGAACGCGGACTGCTGCTTTCCGCCGGGGAAATATACAATGCCGACGCTTCAGGCGCAGCCATTTCCGATGCCGTCGTATCCATGGAATTCGGATGTACCGGGAGCGTCATCTCCGACCGGGGATTAGTGATAACCAATCATCATTGCGCATATGCGGATGTCTTCAGTCTCAGCACTCCGGAGCACAACTGTCTGGAAGACGGCTATTGGGCCATGACAGCGGACAAAGAGGTGAATATTCCCGGCAAAAGCGTCCTCTTTCTGAAAAAGGTCATAGATGTGACTGATGAAACGGAAGCTTTGCGAAAAGAACTGGAGGCATCCGGAAAACCGGCCGGAATGAGGAGGCTGTCATGGCTGATGGAAAAGAAATACGCCGGGGAGAGCGGTCTGGATGCCATCCTTTCTTCCATGTGGGACGGGACACGGTATTACATGGCCCTTTACAGGACCTATAAGGACGTGAGGCTTGTGGCCGCCCCTCCTCTGTCCATTGCAGCCTACGGAGGCGATACAGACAATTGGGAATGGCCCCAGCACAAATGCGATTTCGCCCTTTACCGTATCTATACCGCTCCCGACGGCTCTCCTGCAGAATATTCCGAAGAGAACATACCGCTCGTACCGGAACGGAAACTGTCCGTTTCACTTGAAGGATACAGCCCGGGGGATTTCACCATGGTCATAGGCTATCCCGGCTCTACAGACCGTTATTGCAGTCCCGCAAAAGTGAATTTTATGGAAAATGTCAGCCTCCCTATAAGCAACAGACTCAGAAGGAAACAGATGGAGATTATAGGCAGATGGATGGACTCGGATCCTGGCATAAGGCTGCAGTATTCGGACTATTTTTTCGGGCTGGGCAATATATGCGAGAATAACGAGGGTATGGCACAATGTTTCCGCAGGTTCGGGGTTGCCGGCAGCAAGCTGGAACAATCAATGGAACTGCAGGAATGGATTGAAGCCAGCCCGGAGCGCACAGCGGAATGGGGAGAAATGAATGCGATGCTGACAGAAAAATATGCCGCCCAGAAAGAAGCGCAGCGGAACATCATCTGGTACAGGGAAACTTTAGTCAGGGGAACACGGTTCACCAGGACGGCCAACCGGATATCGTCTTTAGCCGGTTCAGTGCTTAAAAAACTGGGAATACAGCCTGCTAGGAGCACCGGCCCGCACATGAGCCATGAAGAAAAGGAGTGCCGGAGGACATACAGATTTGCAGGAAAGGATTTCGAAATTGTGCAGGGTCCGCTGAAAAACGATTATGAGTCAATGGATCTCCGTGTGGAAAAGGAACTTTTCCGCTATGCGGCGGAGCAATATTACCGGAATGTAAAGCCATACTGTTTCGGCCCTTACCAGACCTCGCTCCTTAAACATTTCACCCGCCCTGACGGTGAATGCGATTTCGATGCCCTAGTGGACAGCCTGTGGGAAGGGAGCTACCTGACAGATACCGTCCGGCTGAAGAACATGCTACGTGAGAGGCACACTATCGATGAATATACCGCAGACCCGATGTACAGGTTCCTGAAAGACGTCAGCATAGTGGACTTCAACAGGAGTATCGCCTCGGCTCAGGGCACGCCGGACATCCGCTCCCTGGAAAAGGAATATACCCATGCCCTCTACATGATGCGGAAGGACATGGGTATAGAACAGTATCCTGACGCGAACTCTACGATGCGTATCACTTACGGGACTGTCAGCGGGATAGAACCGTATGATGCTGTCATATGTTCATGGCAGACCACCACGGACGGACTCTTGGAAAAGGACGACACATCCTCATACGAGTTCCGTCTCGGTGACAGACAGAGAGAGCTCATAAAAAGCCTCGAAGACCCTCTTCCCGTCGATTTCCTGACCGACAACGACATAACCGGAGGCAATTCCGGCTCGCCTGTGCTCAACGCCCGCGGAGAACTCATCGGCCTGGCGTTCGACGGCAACAAGGAATCCCTCGCAAGCGATGTCAGCTACACCCCGGGATACAACAGATGCGTCTGCGCAGATATCCGGTTTATCCTCTGGATTCTCGATGAATATGCAGGCATGGACCGTATCCTCGATGAAATCGGCTATGACCGCCGGCATTGACCGTTTACTCCGTCCGGACGGCACGGCCAGAAGGACAGACCGGACAGCAAGCCATTCCAAAGCAAGAGAGACCCAAAAGGAATTTTTCCTCTTTGAGAATTGAAGATCTGGAACCGGACTCCATCAGGAGCACGAAACTGAAAAGAGGGCGAGTCCGACTTTGGCCCGCCCTCATTTTCACTCACTTACAGACAATGATCAGTCGGCATCCTTGACACAGCGGACAGGAGTAGCAGTGCCGAGGGTAGCATATGCGACATTGATCCTGCCTTCAGGATAGACCTTGGTGAAAGTGGTCATCATCGAGAACAACTGGAGAGTCCCGACTGACGACACATATCCGGTAGAACTCATGATATAGTTCAGGGCCGGCTGCCCAAGGCTGTCCGTCAATGTAGTGTTCCCGGAATAAAGCTGGGTCAGGGAATATTTGTAGATGCGGGCATCGGAAGATCCGGTAAGCTGACGGCAACCGGCAAGCTGATAGTTCCATCCGGCTTCATTATACGATGTCCATTTCCCTCCTCCATAATTCTCGTCATAGAAAAGGGCGCTCTCATCGATCTGATTGCCGGTTTCTTCTCCTGAATCATCCTTATTGGAAAGACCGCAGAGAGCGAAATAATCCGCCCGTGTAGGAATATGCCAGCCAGGAGGACAGATACCCTGGGCTCCCTCGAAACTGTGGATATTGTCAGCCGTTATCTCATCCGTTCCGAAAATCGCGTATGCATCATAAAGATATCCCTTTTCCTCTATGGACTCCGCATCAGTCAAGGCAACAGCTTCCGTAGCATTGATGGCAGACGGCTCCACTCCGTCATTCCGCAGCTCGTACGGATACAGGACATGGGCATCCGGATCCGTGCCGTCTCCGGACGGGGTATATCCTTCCGGCAGATAACTCAGGTTCCTGGCCATCCATACGGAACCATTGGCAAGCGTGACCGTAGGATAGGTCACCCCGTCATAGATAAAGTAACCGTCGTATTCCTCGAACTGAACTTCCTCTGACGGAGTGTCCGGCCCGATCACGCCTTCGTCCGTCCAGTTGGATATCTCGCCTGAAATGCTGACAGAAAGATTGTCGTCTATGACGGTTGCCGTCACCGTGTACTGCCCGCCAGAAACAAGTTCGGCTGAAGCCAGTTTCTGCTCCAGAGTCTTTCCGGATGCAGTAGTGACCGTAAGGGTGAATGCCACTGTCTGAGGCACCACTATCGCCCTGTACTGTTTGCCGGCTTCCACTGCCTGCATCGTAATGTCCTCTGCAGATGCAGTCCCGTCCACAGCCACGGAAAGTCCTGCAAGATCGACAGAGGCGGAAAGTTTCGAGCCGGAAAGCTTCACTGAGGACAGGTCCGAGCCCGACTGGTTGTCTACATTGAGCAGAATCTTGGAAAGCAGATGTTCGAACTCGACTGTCACGGCAGAAGATGACGGCGTCACGTCAGCCTTCACTCCGGCTATCAGGTCTGATGCTTCATAGCCGGCAGTCTGGTCCGCCGCCACAGAGAATGTCTCCGGCATGCCTGATTCACTGTAAGGATAATATGCCGTCAGGACGGATGTCTCCGCTGCCTCGGCATACCATACGAGACTTCCCGAGAAGACCCCGTCACCGAAAGTCAGAAGCTGGTTCTCGGCATAATATGCATCCCCTTTCAAGATGCTGAGGCCTATCCTGTCCCCATCCTCGAAACTGACATCAGTCACTTTGGTGATTACGGGTGATATCCTGACAATATCACCTCCCGCAGCAGGGACGCTGCCCTGCTCTTTCTCGCATGCGGTCATCGCCGCAAGTGCGAGCACTGACATAAACAGATACTTTTTCATAATAATATAAAGTTTAAAGAACATTGTCAGAACACATATCCGACTGCCAGAGCCACGGTCCAGCGGTCCGGGCCCGCCAGGTACCGCAGATTGAACCCTCTGAAATACTGCGCCGCCGCTTCCGCGTACAGCCCGTCAACAAACCTGTATCTCGCACCGAGTTTCACTCCAAGCCGTGAAGCCAGCATATATTCATTCTGCATATTGTACCAGTCCTCAAGCCTGTAAGGCTCACTCTCCGCATCCACGTCTGCCTCATCCGTCCTGCTGTCTGCTACCCGGCTGCCTGTGGAGAAACGGAGTCCTGCAAGGATATCGAAATTCCCTGCCGGCACTTCTCCCGACAGATATGCAGACATCATGACATCGTGCTCCGTGAAGATATATGGATACAGAGGAGACGCCTGACGGTCAAGAGAGACTATCCCAAGGCCGGCAATCAGCCTGACGGATTCCGCATCCAGACCGTATTCCGGTCTTACGGACAGCATCCTTCGCCCGAACACCAGATTGGATCCGTACACTTCAGTTGTCGTGACTCCCCCTTCCGTCACTTTGTTGAGCACAGTCTCGTGATTGCTCTGGCTCTTCCAGTCAGCCGAAAGCCGCAGATAATTCCTGCGGCTTTCCGTGCCGAAGGAATATCCAGCCTTCAGTGATACCGTATGGCCAGTGAAAAGAAACCATACAGTCTGCTTCTCTCCGGCCCTGCCCGTCCCGTACAGATACTCCAGCTCGGCATAAAACCCGCGCCGCTGGAACTGCGCCGCCCCTCCGTACACAAGTTCCCTGACAGGGAAGCCGTCTATTCCGGATTCGGACAGGTGCACTCCGCTTCCCTCCCATGACTCATATGCTCCATACATCAGCCCCTTGTCGAGAAAAGCATAATACGTGGAAGAAGATATGCCGAGCTCCTCCGCATCTATTGTCTCTGAATTCTTGTTGAAAACGGCAGACAGGCCCACCGCCCATCCGTCTCCATAATGCATCACGGACGGAGACACCGTCAGGTCAAGAAGATAATCGGTATGCCTGAGGTCTTTTCTCTTGGTATAGTTGGCCCCTGTAAAATCTATCTTGCCGCCAAGTCTCCACGACCGGCCCAGATCCACGGATATTCCCCCTTCAAAACCGTAGGTCTGAAGCGTCTTCTTTCCGGGCGTGAACTCCAGCACATCCACAGGATAATATCCGGGCCGTGATGACATGGACCCGCACATGCCGCTGCCAGAAAAATTCACGAACGAGAAAGCTCCGGTCAGGGACAGCGTCTTCAAGTGCATTATGGTCGCCGCCTTCGCCCCTGCGCTCCACGAGGAAGCGGCATCCGAACAGTCGCGGAACCCTCCGGAAACATATTTGCCGCCGGCCCATGCACAGGACACCGATACCGTATCCTGGCGCACCCCGGCCGCATTGCGCCCGGAATTCCAGAAGTTACGCCTCTCCGTCCGGACAAAGGCATTCCCGATATCCGGGATTGCCTGCTCCTGACAAGCGGACATGCCGGACTGCGCCAGGACATCCGGAGAACAGCACAGGGACACGGCCCCGAGAAATATGATCACATTCCTATTCATGTAAAGACTGCTCCTCCCTTTCGTAGAAATCATCCGACGAATTGTTGGTGTCCATAAGCACCTCATACCCCATAGCCTCTGTCTGCTCCTCATCCGTCCTGCGGAAAAGAGAATGGCCAAGATAAATCTCCGAGAGGGTAACATATCCGGCATCGATCCGAGTCTGGAGCCTTTTTACATTTTTTGATGACCCTCCGTAGAACACATCCACACCATCCATTATCCAGTCTGCCGGAATGCATGCTATCCTGTCCACGGTACTTCCCGGCTTCTGGATTACTGCCCCTTCGGTATTGAGGAAATCCTGTATCGTCATCCCCTCAGCCCTGAAGATTACCGGAGCCGGAGAGAACACGGAAAATGTATAGGCATTTGCCTGCCCCATCTTCAGGACGACTTCGAGGTAGCGGTCCTGCGAAATATGCGGCCCCGGAGCCGGATGATACCTTGTATTCGGGAAATAGACATTGTTGTAGCATACAAAATAACCTTCCTTGTCCAGATCTACGGAAAGAGGGTACTGGACAGTATGGTCTACAGCCCCGCAGCACACGACGACCGCGTCTTCTCCGGGCTGTAGCGGGAAAGCGGTACCGTCGCCGGGGAACTGCCATATGACCTGTACCACGGGCACATAGTCCGGATAGGATGCCTCCCCTGTCTCCGGGTCATATTTCACCCAGACATTGGTCCCCTGGGAATTGTACGGGTCAGCAGTACCGAAGCAGAGGCCGTCGAGATACTGCACTTCAGAAGAATTGTTATGGAGTATCACATACTTGTCGGACTGGTATGTCCCTTCCAACGGATATGCCGCACAACCGCCGTTATATATTTCCTTGAATACTATATCGCCTGACTTGGACTCCTGAAGTCCGACGGTCAGGCTGAGATCCCGGTCCACAAGCCTGATACCGGACAATGCCCCGTTGAACACATATTCTTCCGACCTGTCGCTTACCGTCAGCCTGTAAATCCCGTTCGGCACAGTCATATCCGCAATGCCGTTCCCGTCCGTACGGGCGATATAGCTGCCTCCTTTCGAGGAATCCTCCACCTTCACGGCAATCCCCTCCCTGAGCAGAGTCCCGAAACCTTCCGGATATTCCACCTGCACCTTCAGGTTATTCATTGTCGCAGAATACGGACTGCTGTCCTCAAGAGCCGAGCATCCGCAGACTGCGGCAATTACAGGCAATATCAGATATACTTTCTTCATAATCAGAATTTCAGTCTGCATGTTAGTCCATAATAAAAATCAGGTGTGAAAATAGCGCTGACACCTGTGGCAAGAGATTTCACCGCCATTCTGGAATTGGTGAAATTGTTCGCGAAAAACGACAGGGACACATGGTCTCCTATCTCCTTGGTAATGCTCAGGTTGGCCGAAAAATACGGGCCGTATCCGTCCATGGCGAAAGTATAGGCATTGGCCGAACGCATAAGCAGTACCGAGAATTCCGGGTCTGCCGCCTCCGCGTCCGTAAAAGGATGCACATTCCCGTCAAGGTCCATATAGGCTACAGGACGGATTACCGTATACGAGTTCCCATCATATATGCTCCCTCCAGTCGGTTCATAGCTGTCCTCGCTTGCATTATAGGCATATTCCCGGCCGTCATATTCCGAAAGTCTGCGGGAACGTTTCAGAAGAGACATTTCCAGACGGCAGGTAATCACTATCCTTGCAGCGGGAATATGCGTGATTGCAGTCAGGTTGGCATCGGCCGAATGGGAAAGTTCACCGTTATAGACGGAAGTCCCGCTGCCGGAAGCATATATCCCCACATACTGGTATGACCTGTCGCTCAGCGAAGTATGCGACCATCCGTTCTGGTAATACCAGTACAGGGAATTGTCCACATAGCGGGTGAAGGCATAGTTGGCATCCAGGCGGAACCGGGTCCTGACCGGCCTTATCTCCGGGAAATCCACAGTCAGCTCCACACCGGCCCTATGGATATCCGCCCCGTTGTCCGCATATCTGGAATTGAAGAAAGAGCGGTCAGTCACCTTGACTTCCATGGGAGTCCAGAAACTGTCGTCCTCACTCCTTATATACACCATTCCCGTCTGGCTGTCCACGTTTATCTGCGGATTCTCTGGCATCGTGAAACCGTCAGGCAGTTCCAGTATATTGTAGGAAAACGGAGTATACATGTTGGAATATTTGTATGGGCCGACCGTCCTGTGATAATACCCGGCCAGGGAGACATCAAGCCCCTCCGCAAGGGAGAAATCAATCCCGAGTTCCGCATTATGGTTGCGCTGCCAGCGGAGATTTTCATTATACAGCATCGTATAAGGTACCGTATAGTAGACATAGGACGTATTCTCACCATGGGAAAAACCGAATGTCTGGATGTCGCGGTACTGCTGTTCCGGCCAGAGGACATAGAAAGAAGGCAGTTTTTCGGTAATGCCCCATCCTCCCCTGACGGACAGCCGGTCCGAAAGTTTCCACCTCGCATTCAGACGGGGCGAAAGACTGCTCACATTCCTGTACTGCGTCCCGTCTACAAATACATTCTCCAGCCTCAGTCCTGCGGAAACCTTCAGGGATGTCCTGCCGACAGGAATTTCAATGTCTTCCTCCGCATAGGCCGCAAGATTGTGCATGTACGGATACCCGCTGTACGGTCTCGGCCTGTAGCCGTCTTCGGCAAGCGAAGGGTCGAGATAATATTCACCGGCCCCGGCATTGCCGTTCGCCTTCCACTGGATGCCGGCCTTGAACCTGCTCTGTATCCTGCCAAACCTGCGCACCCAGTCATATCCGGCGGAAGCGGCAAAATCCAGCTCCTTGGAATCCGTCATCCTGTCTGCGAAATAAGAGAGAGGCAGCCTGCCGGCAAGGAAATATCCCTTCTCCCCGGAATGTACTGCCGGCTGGTTGGTTGCAGAAGCATAGAACAGATGGGCATGGGAAAGGTTGTCATTGAAATTGACCGAAGCGTCCACCTTAAGGTTGGTTATCCATTTCCTGTCCAGGAGCCATGTCAGGGATACGTTGCCCCTGAATACATTGTCCCTCACTTTAGTGTATTCTCCGGTGTATGCGTCGGGATCATCCTTAGTGTCCATACCCCCGATGTTCCCGCTGATGCCTGCCTCGAGGTGAAGCACCTTCGCAAATGTATTGCTGTATGAGAATGAAATTCCCCTGCGGGAATAGGATGTATACGGAGACGAAAGTTTCCTGGTGGCCCTCGTCCATTCCGCACCTACATTGAGGACACCGGCATTCCCCGGAAGCCCTATCCCCTTGTCCGCCGACACGAGCCATGTCCTCGGATTGACGGCAAAGGTCACATTCACAGGAGTGCGGCCCTTTTTCGTGTGTATCCTGACAAGCCCTCCGTTGAGGTCTCCGTATTCTGCAGAAGGCACTCCGGTAAGGACTTCTATGGATTCTATGTTCTGTACTGCAATGTTTCTCGTATCGATCCCCGACAGGGAGCCGAACGACGCATTGTTGCCGATTCTCACCCCGTCCACTTCAACGGCAGTACCGAATGCGGCATTGCCGGCGGACACCCCACCGTCACGGACCGATATCCCGTTGGCCGTTGTCAGATCCGGATTGACGGTCTTTCCTCCTGGAAGCAGGGCCATCACATCGGCCACATTGGACATCTGGAGATGGTCAAGGGCTTCCCGTCCGAAAACAAGTGTCGTGTTCATTGCATCCCCGCCCTGTCTTGCAGTCACCACTACTTCATCAAGGGCAAGGGATCTTGCCTCCAAACGGATTTCAAGATTTTCCACATTGTCACCGGCTATGCTGACCGGGACCGATGCCGTAACATAGCCAAGACATGATACTTCCAATATATAACTGCCTTCCGGAAGACCGTCCAATGAGAAGTGCCCGTCATTGTCCGTTACCGTCCACAGACCCAGTCCCTTTATGACAATCCCCGCTCCCGGTACCGTAAGATTCCGTGCCGCATCCTTCCCGGCTCCTCCATTCCCGGCTCCGTACTCCCGGACACTTCCTCCGGCTTCAGTCACCCTGCCGGAAATCAGGAAAAAGTCCGTTCTGACAGAATCTTCCGCATGTCCGGCTTCCGACAGCTTCTCTCCGGCAGCGGTCTCCGGCATCCCGACAGAACCGGATGATAGACCAGCCCTGGCCGCAACTACGCCGGGGACAGCTCCCGCAGACATCGCTTCCGTCATTAAAAACAGAAGTCCCGATACCGATATTGTCCGAATTATTTTCATGGCCTGCAAAGGTACGGAGGCGACATTTCTCTTCTAATAGCTATTTATTATGGTTTTAGCGTCTTCCATAACCATATATTGCTATTATTCCCGTCCGTACCGGCAAGATGCCTCAAAGACGGGCTTCCTCATCCGGACAATTCACAAAAGAGGCCGACCCAAAAATTTTGGGCCGGCCTCTCTCATTGGGGGTAAACCCGAAAGGATCAACCCCAGTCATTTTTTACATCATCTGTCGGCGACAGTAATCTGACCGTCACGGACGGAGACTTCGATGTCGGAGTCGCGGTGGACAGTACCGTCGAGGATAGCCTTGGCAAGCAGGTTGACCAGCTCACGCTGCATCAGCCTCTTGATAGGACGTGCTCCGTAGGCAGGTTCGTAGCCCTTGGTAGTCATATAGTCCTCGAACTCTTTCGAAAAAGAGACTGACACTCCGTTCTCGGCGAGTTTCTTCTTCAGGTCTTTCATCTGCAGATGCAGGATTTCCCTGATATCCTTCTGCGAAAGCGGCTCGAACATGATTATCTCGTCTATCCTGTTGAGGAACTCCGGCCGTACGGTCTGTTTCAGGATATCCAGAACATCCTTCCTGCACTGGAGAAGCATGTCGGCCCTCTTTTCCTGCGCGGCTTTTTCAGCAGCAGGATCGGAATCCTTGAGCCCCACCACTGGCAGTTTATCCATATAGCTCTGTATCACGTCGGCCCCCACATTGGAAGTCATGATCAGGATAGTGTTCTTGAAATCCACTGTTCTGCCCTTGTTGTCTGTCAGACGCCCGTCATCAAGCACCTGGAGCAGGATATTGAACACATCCGGATGAGCCTTCTCTATCTCGTCCAGCAGGATGACTGAATAAGGCTTACGCCTTACCGCTTCGGTCAGCTGACCGCCCTCATCGTATCCCACGTATCCCGGAGGCGCTCCGACAAGCCGGCTCACCGAATGACGCTCCTGATATTCGCTCATGTCGATACGCGTCATCATGTTCTCGTCATTGAACAGGAACTCGGCAAGAGCCTTGGCAAGTTCAGTCTTGCCCACCCCGGTAGTACCCATGAACAGGAATGAACCTATCGGCCTCTTCTCGTTCTGCAGCCCTGCACGGCTCCGGCGCACGGCATCGGATACGGCGGCAATGGCCTGATCCTGCCCCACGACCCTCTTGTGCAGCTCTGTCTCCATACGGAGAAGTTTCTCCCTCTCGCTTTCAAGCATCCTCTTTACTGGAATACCGGTCCATTTGGCCACCACTTCCGCAATGTCTTCCGGAGTGACAGCCTCGGTAATGATAGGATCCTTTATCCCGGCCTGCCGTGCCGTGAGGTCATCGATTTGCTTTTTGGTCTCGGCCATCTTGCCGTAACGGATCTCGGCGACCTTGCCGTAGTCGCCTGCCCTTTCGGCATTCTGGGCCTCTATCCTGTAGTCCTCTATCTTCTGTCGCGCCTCCTGAAGGCCGGAAAGGATTTTCTTCTCCTCTTCCCATTTCTTCATCAGCACATCCCTCTGCGCATTCAGATCCGCAAGATCCTGTTTTATCTTGTCCATCTTCATGGAGACACCTTCACGCTTGATGGCCTCCCTCTCGATTTCAAGCTGCCGGATACGGCTGTTGAGGTCATCTATAGGCTCAGGTACGGAATTCATCTCCAGCCTCAGCTTCGATGCGGCCTCATCCACCAGGTCGATCGCCTTGTCCGGAAGGAACCTGTTGGTAATGTACCTGTGGGACAGTTCGACCGCAGCAATCAGGGCGTCATCCTCGATGCGCACCTTGTGATGGTTTTCATACCTTTCCTTCAGTCCCCTCAGGATGGAAATGGACTCTGCAGGTGTAGGTTCGTCCACCATCACCATCTGGAAACGCCTTTCCAGAGCCTTGTCCGTCTCGAAATATTTCTGGTATTCGTCGAGCGTCGTGGAACCGATAGTCCTCAGTTCGCCTCGGGCAAGCGCCGGCTTCAGGATATTGGATGCATCCATCGCTCCCGAAGTCCTTCCGGCCCCCACAAGGGTATGTATTTCATCTATGAACAGGATGATTTCACCGTCGCTGTCCACTACTTCCTTGACTACCCCCTTCAGCCTTTCCTCGAATTCTCCCTGATATTTCGCACCGGCGATCAGGGCTCCGAGGTCAAGGGAATATATTTTCTTGGATTTCAGGTTTTCAGGCACCTGGCCGTCCACTATCTTCCGGGCTATACCCTCCGATATGGCCGTTTTGCCCACACCCGGTTCACCTACCAGAATAGGGTTGTTTTTAGTCCTCCTGCTGAGGATCTGGAGCACCCTACGTATCTCCTCGTCCCTGCCTATCACAGGATCGAGCTTGCCCTGAGCCGCCCTTTCATTGAGGTTCACGGCAAACTTTTCAAGATTTTCCAATTTATTTTCTGCCATATTCAATTCTCCTTTCCATATCATTCCGGAACGGACCCGGTCTCTGGAACATCCGGACACCCGGATGGTCCGGCTCATGCGGGCATATACCCGCGGGAACCCATGCAACAAGAAACGTCGCCCGTTCCGAAGAACAGACGACGTAAGTCAAATTATATTCCACTGCCCGCAGACTGACATTTTGTCAGACGGGCAAGAAGTCTGCAATCACTGCGTATTACGGCCGGCAAATGACCGCCCGGCACCTTTTACTCCTGTCCGGCTTCCGGAGATGCTTCAGGACTCTCTGCAGGAAGCGGTGCGGAAGGGAATTCCGGAGCCTGATCCGTAGAAATGTTTTCCACCTGATCCGTAATGTCCACGCCTGTCTTGCCTGAACCGCCCGTAGTGAACGTGGTCACGATGGAAACCACGAAAATGAAAGCCACGAGCCCCCATGTAATCTTCTCAAGGATGTCGGCAGTCTGGCGTACGCCGAAGGTCTGGTTTCCTGCCGCGAAGTTACTTGCAAGTCCGCCTCCCTTGCTGTTCTGAAGCAGAACGACAATCGTAATGAACACACTCGCAAGAATTACAAGCACTATCAGAATTGTAAATACGACATTCATATCACACTAATTTTTAATTTCCGCGTCCATTTTTTCAATAAGGGCTGCAAAGTAAGCATTTTTTTCCGGATATGCCAAAATTAGTTTGGAATAAATCTCTTTAGCCTGCTGATAATAGCCCTGTTCCGCATATATTCCGGCCAATGTCTCCGTACAGAAATCCAGTCCGAAATCCGGGATCATCTCTATCACCGGAACATCGGTATCGTCCGATGAAGACAAATTCCTGAAATCCCCGCCTTCCTTGCCCCTGACGCTCGCATACTGTTCCTGTGAAAAGTAGTCTCCTACACCCCTGAACCCTTTGTTTTTCCCTTCATGACTGTTCATGGACTGTTCCTTATCCACGGATTTCCCAAGCATTCTGCGGATAATCCCATCCACATCCTTGTCGGAATACACGCCCTCCGATCTCAGCAGGGCGAATATACGGCTCCGTGTCGGGACGTACATGGCCGCTTCCGAGTACCCCGGCATGCCCCAGCCGTTCCCGCCCGATTCCTGCATTCTGACGCACAGGAACTTACGGGCCAATCCGAACCACGGATAACGGTTGACGACGTCCACAAGCCTGTCTAAAGACATATCCTTCAGTTGACTGTATCTGTCCATATCCTACCAGTTCGCTACCGTAGCATTGAAAATATCATCCACCAGTTTCTCTATTATCTCCTCGCACAGCTGCGATTCCATGGCATCGAGCGTATTGTTGGAATCGTAGTCCGCATAGGCCGAAAAAGACTTCTCGAAGTCATCCTCCGGATATTTCCTGTTGGTGAAATATATCTTGACATTGACCGTCAGTCGGTTCTGCGCCGCCACTTCATCCGCGGTCACTGCCATGGCCTTTACATCATAGCCTATTATTTCCCCTGAAATCTCGAGGTCTCCCTCCTGGTCCACCTCTTCAAGCCGGGTCAGCCTGCGGAACTGGTCCTTAAGGGCCTCGGTGAGTTCGTTGCTCAGGGAAGGATTGACCCTTAGAGCCTTATATTCGAAATAGTTGATCGTGCACGTCATCACGTCCGGCTGTATCGAAGTCCCTGAAAACGAATATATTCCGCACGAATGGACTATCATCGCCGTCACTGTGAGCGCAACTGCCGCACATGCCGCAGCCAGTATTTTCCTTAACCGTCCTGTCATTTGTCGAACTCCTTTAATTTCCTGTATAATGTCCTCTCCGATATTCCCAGTTCCGCCGCCGCCAGCTTGCGGTTGCCCCTGTGCTTTTCAAGGGCCTTCCGTATCAGGACCTCCCCTGCCGACTGAAGGGACAGATCCGCATTCTCCTGTTCATCAGGCTCATCGGTCTGAGTATAATATTCAGCGGCATTGCGCTCCTGAGGATGAGGACCTCTCTGATAGGACATCGCCCCTATCACCGGCTCCACACTTACCGTTCCCGGGCCGCCGGCCGTACCTTCCCCTGACACATCGAATTCCGGGACAGCCGTCTGCCGGGCGGCGGAAGACTGCTGCGGCAACTGGTGTACGGGAGACGCCCCCGTAATCATTTCCTTGAGATAATTGACCTCCTGACGGAGCTGGTATATCATCCTTACTATCGCCTCCTTCTCTCCGGAAGTCATCGCATCCTCGGGTGAGGAGACGGACTTGACCGGAAGCATGCCGGCATCATCCTTGGGGATATACCCGGCCAGCACTTCTGCGGAAATTTCCTGCCTCGCGGCTATCCTGTGGGCTTCGAGAGCACAGACCGTTTCGGTGACGTTCTTGAGCTGCCTGATATTGCCAGGCCATCTGTAGCTTTTCAGCAGAGCCACGGCATCCGCCGAAAGAGCCGGCCTGCCCATTCCGTACTTTTCGGAGAAATCCGAAGCGAACTTCCTGAACAACAAATGTATATCATCCTTTCTATCCCTGAGAGGAGGCATATATACAGACACGGCATTGAGCCTGTAGTAAAGATCTTCCCTGAACTTTCCCCGGGACACGGCATATTTAAGGTTGACATTCGTGGCCGCCACCACGCGCACATCCGTCTTCAGCACCTTGGAAGACCCCACGCGGATGAATTCTCCGGACTGGAGCACCCTCAGGAGCTTGGCCTGGGACGCCAGCGGGAGCTCGCCTATCTCGTCAAGGAAAAGCGTACCTCCGTCAGCCTCCTCAAAATATCCCTTCCGCATCTCCGCCGCTCCCGTGAACGAGCCTTTCTCATGGCCGAAAAGTTCCGAATCTATGGTCCCTTCCGGAATTGCCCCGCAATTGACAGCAAAATATTTACCTGTCCTGCGCCTGCTGAACTGGTGTATTATCTTCGGTATAGTCTCCTTCCCCACTCCGCTCTCTCCGCTTATGAGTACGGTAAGATCTGTCGGGGCAACGGCAACGGCAATCTCCAGAGCCCTGTTCAAGGCCGGATCATTGCCTATTATATCGAACTTGTTCTTTAATGTCTGTAATTCCTGGCTTGTCATAGTGTGGCAAAGTTAAAAAAAGAGCCGGAAATATATATGCCGGCAGTTAAAAATATAAATAAAAAATAAGGAATGATTAAAATATATGCTTATATTTGCATGGTATCTGCCTTGGCGGGCAGGAAACGGACATGAAATCATAAACCATTTAATTTTAAGATAATGAAAACGGGTATCAAATTTTTAACCGCTGCCGTTGTAGGACTCGCTGCAGTTGCCTGCAGCTCTCCGAAAAAGATGGCAGAGCAGGCAGAGAATGTCGTAGTCAAGAGCGATCCTGCTGTTCTTGAAGTAGTTGCCGGCAAAATAGAGGCAAACGTAACAGTGACCTATCCTGAAAAATACTTCCATCCTAAGGCTATCCTTGAGGTCACTCCTGTCATCGTCTATGAAGGCGGCGAGGCGAAAATGGATCCTTACTATTTCCAGGGAGAAAAGGTAAAAGACAACTATGAAGTCGTTTCCGCTGACGGAGCGACCGTTACAAAACCGGTAAGTTTCGCATATGCTCCGGGAATGGAGAAATGCTATCTTGAGCTCCGCGGTGTAGTGAAGTTCGGCGACAAGAGCACGGAACTCCCTACAAAGAAAGTCGCTGACGGCGCCAACACCACCTACATGCTCGTATGCAAGAACGGGAAAGTGGACTACAAGGCCGATGCATATCAGGAAATTATCAAACAGACAGCTGAAGGACAGGTTCTCTACACTATCAACAGCTCGGTTGTACGCAACAGCCAGCTCAAGGGAGAGTCCGTGAAGAACTTCCTCGCCGCTCTCGCTGAAATCCAGGCCAACGAGCGCAAGGAACTTGTAAGCACGGATGTAGTTGCCTATGCTTCTCCTGACGGAGGCGAGGAACTCAACGCAAAACTCTCCGACAAACGTTCGGAGACCGCCGAGAAGGCATTCACAAAGATTACAAAGGACGAAGAGCTTGACGCCCCTGTAAACGTAAAGAGCATCGGACAGGACTGGGAAGGCTTCCAGGAGCTTGTTGCAGAGTCTGACATCGAAGACAAGGATCTTATCATCCGCGTCCTCTCCATGTACAGCGATCCTGCAGTCCGCGAGCAGGAAATAAAGAACATGTCAGCCGTTTACAAGGAGCTGGCAAAGGAAATCCTTCCTGAACTCCGCCGTGCACGCTTCATCGCCAATGTGGAGTACACCAATTACACCAGCGAGGAACTTCTCCAGCTGATCAACGACAACATCGACGTGCTTGACGAGGAGGCTCTCCTCAGGGCTGCCACCCTCGTTAAGGATCTCAAGGGCAAGGTGACAGTATACGAAAAGGCTGTCGAGAAATACAGCAGCGCCCGTGCACAGTACAACATCGCTGCCGCATATCTCAACGCAGGCAAGACCGCTGAAGGCAAGGCTGCCCTCGCAAAGGTCGCAGAAAAAGATGCCGACTGGCAGAATGCCATGGGAGTCGTTGCTCTTCAGGAAGGCAATCTTGCTGATGCCGCCAAGTATTTTGCGGCTGCCGGCAATGCCACAGCCAAGGAAAATCTTGCTGTCGTAGACATCCTCAACGGGAAATATGCTGACGCTGCCGCCAAACTGGCAGGAGTTGAGAAAGGCTTCAACAAGGCTTTGGCCCTCGTTCTCACCGACGACCTCGCAGGAGCATCCAAGGCCATAAGCTGCGACTGCCCTAAGAGCGCTTACCTCAAGGCTGTCATCGCTGCACGCCAGGGCAATGCAGAGCAGGTTAAAGCAAACCTTGAGAAGGCCGGGAAGGACAAGGATCTCGCTGCACGCGCAGCCAAGGACATCGAGTTCGTACAGTTCCAGTAGTCTGTACGTACAGAGACTTTTTCAGGGAGGATGGCACCGGCTGTCCTCCCTGTTTTTATATCCCTAATGCCGGAACAAGGGCTGTTATACTTAATGTGCGGAAAAAATAAATAACTTTGTCGTAAGTAAACTTCACAATTATGGGCAGGACAGATACATCCGCATTGCGGGCCATCAGGACTTCGGTCAGAGGTCTTTTCAAGACAATATTATGTCTGGCGGCAGGGATTGCCGCCGTTTCCTGCGGACAGGAAGAAGGGCTGAGTCCAGACCCGGGATTTTCCACATGGATCAGTGCATATTCAGGAGGAGTCCTGCAGACGGACGCAACCGTGAAAGTGGTGCTCAACACACCTATATCGGCCCTGATGCAGGGACAGGACTCCAGGATGGCAATAACTGACCAGAAAGCATTGGACCGTCTGTTCTCTTTCTCCCCAGCCATGTCCGGAACAGTAAGGATTGCAGGGGAGGACATAGTGGAATTCATCCCGGATGAAGGAGAGATGAAACCGGGCACATCCTACAGAGCCTCGTTCAGGCTCGGAGACCTGACGGACACCGGTGATTCCGGATTGGATGTATTCAGGTTTTCCTTTGCCACAGCTCCGAAAGAAGTGTCGATGGAAATAAAATGGATAATGATAAGCGACGAGGATCCCGACAAGGCCGACGTCCGGGGTATTCTGTATTTCAGCGAACCTCCGGCAACGGATGCGGAGATAAGGATGCTTTCATGCTCCTACCCGGACACCGGCTACAGACTGCGGTTCGAGAGAAGCGATGACGGCAAGACGGTCAGGTTCCGGATTACAGGACTTGTGCGGGGAGAAGAGGAAAGGAAACTGGTCATCAGTCTCAACGGCACGGAGGACGGTTTCATTTCCAAGGATGAGGAAACCGTCACAATTCCTCCGAGACACGGGTTCAACGTCATCGGAGCGGAACTTGTCGGGGCCGCAAACCCTTATATCGACATAACTTTCTCACAGCCTGTCGACAAGGATTTCAACCCTGTCGGGATGTTCAGCCTCGAAGGGGCCGGAAGGACATGGACATCCTCCAGAAACAATATAGTCAGACTTTATTTCGAAAGTTTAGGGAATGAAGTCATGAAACTGGATGTTGCGGCCGGGATAAGAAGCAGCGGCGGAGAAAGACTTGCAGAGCCGGTCTCGATAGAAATCAAGAGCGACGAACTGAAACCGGCCGTGGAAATCCCCGTCAAGGGGAATATTCTCCCTGACGACAGGGAACTGCTGCTGCCTCTGAGGGCCGTCAACCTTTCTGCGGTAGACATTTCGGTAATCAGGATATATCCGAACAATATCCTTTCATTCCTCCAGGACAATGAACTCGGAGACGACAACGGTCTGCGCCGCTTCGGAAGGCTCGTCAGCAGGCAGACTGTCCGGTTGGACACCGACCCGACCAAAGACCTGTCGCAATGGCAGGATTTTGCAGTCGATCTGTCCGGGCTTTTCAGACAGGAGCCGGGCGCGATATACAGAATAAGAGTATCGTTCAACCAGAATTATTCCCTATACGGACGGCACCGCCTGTCCGGTGGAGCAGCATCCGAATTCGGACAGCATGAAGGCCCGGCCACAACTGACGGCAGCCAAGGAACGGAAACAGGACAGGCTGCGACTGACCGGAATATATCAACACGGACGGATGACGCCAGGCCACAGGCCGGAAGAGGACAGACAGCCGATGCCGGCACACTGATAAAGCTGAAACCTGACACAAGCGAAGAAGAACAGCTCGTATGGGACACCCCGTCCCCGTATTATTACGAAAGCTACTATGAAGACGGATACAGGTGGACAGACCGGGACAATCCTGCCACCCAGTCCTACTATATGGACGGCTCGCGCTTCCCGTACTGCAACCTGATGACATCCGACATCGGGATCATAGCCAAACGTGCAGGAGACGGCAGAATATGGACAGCTGTCAACAATATCCTGACCACAGCTCCGGTCGAAGGCGCGGAAGTGACCGTCTACAACTATCAGCTGCAGGTTATCGGGCAGGCCGTGACTGACAGCCGGGGATTTGCCGACATGGAAATCTCCGGAGTGCCTTTTGCCGTCACGGCCTGTTCCGGCAAATCCATAAGCTATCTCAAGGTCACTGACGGCAACGAGAAGTCTCTCAGCAGGTTCGACACAGGAGGGCAGAAGGTGGAAAAGGGACTCAAATGCTTTATCTACGGAGAACGCGGCGTCTGGAGACCGGGAGACACCCTTCATGTCTCCCTTATGATAGATGATACGGACAACAGACTGCCGGACACGCATCCGGTCACTATGGAGCTGTACACCCCGCTCGGGCAGTTCCACACGAGAATGGTGGACAGCAGGGGGACGGACGGCCTTTATGTCTTCCATATACCGACATCCGACGGTGATCCTACCGGGACATGGAACGCCTGGTTCAAAGTCGGAGGCTCGTCTTTCCACAAAGCCCTTATGATCGAGACCATAAAGCCGAACAGGCTGAAAATATCCCTTAAGACTTCGGACGACATCCTCCAGGCCGGAAGGAAAACCAGGTTCACTCTTGCGGCATCATGGCTTACAGGCCCTGCGGCAGCCGGATTGGACGGCAGTGTGGAAATGATTCTCAGTCCGGCAGGAAAGACATTCGAAGGATATGAAGACTACCTGTTCAACGACCCTACCGTCCCGGCGTCACAGACTTCGGTACAACTGTTCGACACCCTGCTCGACAAGGAAGGTCAGTCCGTAAAGGACATCACGATACCTCCTGTGGACAGGGCTTCCGGCATGATGGAAGCCAGGCTCGTAAGCCGGGTGACGGAAAAGGGAGGAGATGAAAGCATAACTTCACAGACAAGCCTCTATTCGCCGTATCCGGCATATGTC
Source organism: uncultured Bacteroidales bacterium (assembly GCA_944322585.1). Taxonomy (GTDB): domain Bacteria; phylum Bacteroidota; class Bacteroidia; order Bacteroidales; family UBA932; genus Cryptobacteroides. The sequence goes on from CALUPB010000022.1 coordinate 34,901, forward strand.
GGCATTTCCATGCCTGAAAGTGAAAAAAGCTATCTGGAGACAGACAAGGACCATGTTTTCCGCGTAATGGCAGTAGACAGAGAAGGCCGTCCGGCCGCAGGGCGCAGGCTTGAATACAGGATATTCAAGTTAGACTGGAGCTGGTGGTGGGAGAGCAGGGCAGAAGAACTGTCTTCATACGTGAACGGGACAGCTGCAAAACCTGTCGGCAAAGGGACGCTCCTTTCCTCAGCCGGACCTTGCGAAATACCGTTCAGGATAGACTATCCGCAATGGGGACGGTTTCTGGTCTACGTGAAAGATCTTGACGGAGGCCATGCCACAGGATGCATATTCACCGCTGACTGGCCTGCATACAGGGGACGCTCCGACAAGAGAGACCCGGATGCGCTCACGATGCTGACCTTCTCGACTGACAAAAAGGAATACAAGGTCGGGGAGGAAGCCACAGTATTCATCCCTGCCGCGGAAGGAGGCCGCGCCCTCGTATCCCTTGAGAACGGGAGCCGGATACTCTCCTCCGGCTGGGTGGAGACATCAGCAGAGGGTGACAAACCGTACACATTCACCGTAACGGAGGAAATGAGTCCCAATTTCTATATCCATATTTCCCTGCTCCAGAAGCACGGCAACACATCCAACGACCTTCCTGTAAGGATGTACGGAGTACAGCCGGTCATGGTGTCCGACGAGATGTCGCGGCTGCATCCAATGATATCCATGCCGGACGCAGTGCGTCCGCAGGAGGAATTTTCCATAAAAGTCACGGAAAGGGACGGCAGGAAAATGACCTATACCCTTGCCATAGTGGATGAGGGACTGCTCGATATCACTGCATTCAAGACTCCTGACCCGTGGGCGGCAATGTATGCCCGGGAAGCCCTCGGAGTAAAAACATGGGATCTGTACGACAATGTAATCGGGGCTTTCGGAGGGAAACTGTCCCCGATGGCCAGTATCGGAGGGGACCAGACCATCAGCAGGGAATCGAAGCAGGACAACAGGTTCAATCCTGTGGTGGAATTCCTCGGTCCGTTTACATCGGACGGTAAGGAGAATGTGCACAGAATAACGCTTCCGATGTATGTCGGCTCGGTCAGGGTAATGGTAGTGGCCGGAAAAGACGGAGCCTACGGCAATGCGGAAAAGGCTGTGCCGGTAAGGACGCCACTCATGGTGCTCCCTACCCTGCCGCGCTCACTTGCCCCGGGAGAAACTGTCGCTCTGCCTGTCAATGTATTTGCCATGGAGAAGCCCGAGCCGTCGGTAAAGGTATCCGTCCGGGTACAGGGTCCGGCGGAAACCGTATCTCCGGCCTCCAGGACACTCTCCTTTACCAAGCCGGGAGACAAGATGGCGGACTTCATCCTGAAGACAACCGGAGAAGGGACGGCTAAAGTGACAGTAACGGCTTCCGGGCAAGGATATACTGCGACTGAGACCATATCCGTCCCTGTCAGGAACCCCAATCCGTATGTCACTGAAAGATACAGGGCTGTCATCGGCCCCGGGGAAAGCCGTGAAATAGACTATGGCAGTACAGGTGACGAAGAAGGCTCGGCTGTTCTGGAACTCGCCTCGTTCCCGGCCATGGACATATACGGAAGTTTCCGGTATATTGCAGACTACGGGCATGACTGCTCTGAACAGATTTCCGCGAGGGGAATAGCGCTCCTTTCCCTGAAGAAATTTCTTGACGGCAAGGGAAAGGCGGCCGTGGACAGCCTCGTGCCTGTCCTGCTGAACAGGCTTTACGGAAGACAGCTGGCCGACGGAGGGTTCCCCGTATGGCCGGGTCAGACAGCCGCTCATGAATGGGTGACATCGATGGCCGGCCATTTCATGACGCTCGCCGCAGCCTCGGGATATGAAGTGAATAAAGGCGTCATGAACGCATGGATGAATTTCCAGAAAAAGTGTTCAAGAAACTACAGGAATCCTTCCGCCGGAGACCGCAGATCGGCATCCCTTTCACTCATACAGGCATACAGGCTGTATTCACTGGCGCTGGCATCCTCTCCGGAAGAAGGGGCGATGAACCGGCTAAGGGAATCTCCGTCCGTTTCCGGAATTGCAGGGTGGATGCTTGCTTCGGCATATGCATTGAGCGGGAAAAAAGCCGTAGCCAGGGAAATCATAACAGAGCTCCGGACGGACACCGAAGAATATTCCCCGGATGACAGGAGCTATGGGTCACCTCTCCGGGACAGGGCGATAATGCTGGAAAGCCTCGTACTGGCGGATGAAACAGACAGTGCCCTTCACCTTGCAATGGATATTGCAGGCGAATCCTCGAACAGGGTTCTTACGACTCAATACTCCGCATTCATGGCCTCTGCCATAGGGCGGCTTGCCGACAAGGTCAACACCGGAGCTCTCCATGCCGGATTCAGATATGCAGGTTCAGCGGACGACGGTTTCGAACAGATAAACAGTGCATCGGCCGTCTGGACCAGGAATCTGTCTCCTGACGGGAAATGCGTGGAAATCAAGAATCTGTCCGAAGGTCCTGTCTATGCATCCGTGACTGTCCGGCACCGGCCGGCATCCGGCGCTTCCATCCGGCCGGCATCTTCAGGAATAGGACTGGATGTTTCCTGGACAGATCCGGACGGCAATCCGATATCTCCTGAACGGCTGGCTCAGGGAGAAGATTTCAAAGCCACTGTCACCGTGTCGAACATCTCCGGGACAAGGGGCATGACTTCCCTCGCCCTTTCCGTGCCCGTACCGTCAGGATGGGAAATCTTCAATGAAAGGATGTACGGGACCGGGACTGCCGACATGAGCCAGACCTGTGACTATATGGACATAAGGGATGACAAGGTGATGTACTATTTCGACCTTCCGGCAGGAACAGAGAAGACATTCACCGTAAGGATGCGTGCCGCATACAAAGGGGAATTCATACTGCCGGCCATAAGCTGCGAAGCAATGTATTCTCCTGAGGACAACGCCCGTACGGCCTCCGGGAAAGCTACAGTGGAATAGTGTTCTCCGGAACCCCGGCACATGCCGGACCGCCTCCGCACTGAAGCACTGAAATGTCCGGCAAGAGATGCTGGCGCCAGGCCCAAGGAGACCCGGAAAGACAAATATGCTGAAGGACATACCGAAATATATTTTATCCTGTATAAAGTCCCGTCCGGCGATGGCTGCCGCCATTGCCGGGATGGCCATTGCTGGTGCCGCATATCTATGCTGCCTGCCTCGGGATCTTTTCAGGGATACCGAATATTCAAAAGTCATGGCCGACCGGAACGGAGAACTTCTGAACGCCAGGATTGCAGCCGACGGACAATGGAGATTCCCTCCTTCGGACTCTGTCCCCGAAAAGTTCGCCACGGCTATCATAGCCTTCGAGGACAAATGGTTCCGGTGGCATCCCGGTGTAAATCCGTTCTCGCTTGTCAGGGCGGCAGGCCAGAACCTGTCATCCGGAAAGACCGTCAGCGGCGGGAGCACGATAACAATGCAGGTCATCCGGCTGTCCAGGGGCCGTGAAAGAACAGTATGGCAGAAAATAGTGGAATGCATACTGGCCACACGGCTCGAATTGCGGTGCAGCAAGGATGAAATCATGGCCCTCTACGCTGCACACGCCCCGTTCGGAGGCAATGTAGTCGGACTTGAGGCTGCCGCATGGAGATATTTCGGAAAACCATCGTCCGAACTGTCCTGGGGAGAAGCAGCGACATTGGCTGTCCTGCCGAATGCACCGTCCATGATACATCCCGGCAGGAACAGGGAACTGCTGAAACAGAAAAGGGACAGGCTTCTCCGCATACTGCTGGACAGGGGGGAAATCGACACCCCGACCTTTCTGCTGGCCTGCGGCGAACCTCTTCCCGATAAACCTCTTCCCCTGCCGCAGTATGCCCCGCACCTGGGATTCAGCAGACATCCGATTCCGGACCGGCAGGACGGAGGGCCTGGCAAAAAGTCCGGACAGCCGGACAGCCGGAACACTACAACCATAGACATCGGCCTGCAGAGGCAGGCCGAAGCTGTCCTGGAAAGATGGCACAGGGAATTCGACAGGAAAGGCATACATGATCTGGCGGCAGTAGTGATCGATGTAAGGACAATGGATGTCCTTGCATACTGCGGCAATGTTTCCTTCGCCTCCGGACGTCCTGGCAGCCAGGTTGACATCCTGCAGGCCCCGAGGAGCACGGGAAGCATACTCAAGCCGCTTCTGTACTGTGCGCTTCTTCAGGAGGGGAATATCCTGCCGCGGACACTGCTGCCCGACATTCCCGTAAACATCAACGGATTTTCCCCCCAGAACTATGATCTCCGGTTCTATGGAGCCGTTCCGGCAGACGAGGCTCTCGCCCGGTCCCTCAATGTCCCGGCAGTGCACATGCTGCGCATTTACGGAGTCCCGCGGTTCCATTCCCTCCTGTCCGACGCCGGCATGACCACCCTGACAAGGTCTCCAGAAAACTACGGGCTGTCCCTCATCCTCGGCGGAGCCGAAGGCAGACTATACGAAATAACCCGGATCTATGCCAGGATGGCACGGCAGCTGGCATATCCCGACATTACGGCTTCAGCTGAAACCGGGGGCATGCATAAAGAAGCCGCGTCAAAATCCCACGGACCGGGCCGGGGCCTTGCAATGGAACAGGACAACGATTTTCCGCTCACGGATCAGGAAGCCATCTGGTGGACCTTCGACGCCCTGAAGGAAGTAAACCGTCCTGACGAGATGGACTGGCGGCTGGTTTCATCCGTCCGCAGGATAGCATGGAAGACAGGCACCAGCTATGGCTTCCGGGATGCATGGGCTGTCGGGGTGACCCCGGAATATGCAGTGGGAGTCTGGGCAGGAAATGCCGACGGGACCGGAGTGCCCGGGCTGTCAGGGGCAACCTGTGCAGGCCCGGTAATGTTCGACATCTTCAATTTCCTGCCTTCCGGGACAGACAGGACAAGTCAATCCGCAGCAGGGACATGGTTTACGGAGCCTGACGGCAGCGATTTCACTGTGGCGGAAGTGTGCCGGGAATCCGGATACCTTGCCGGGCAGTACTGTGACCGGCGCGACACCCTGTTCCTTCCGAAAGCAGCCATGAGAAGCGATGTTTGTCCTTACCACAGAGCCGTAACGGTCAGCGCAGACGGGCGTCACAGGGCCACGGCTGCCGAACCCGGAGCCAGGACCGTCAACATGTTTGTCCTTCCTCCGGCTATGGAATGGTACTACCGGCAACACCATCCGGAATATATTCCCCTTCCCCCGTCAGGACCGGGTACGGGAACTGACGACAGCAAATCCCCGATGGAATTCATATATCCGGAAAACGGCAGTACGGTGACAATCCCGCGCCAGCTGGACGGAAGCATCCGTGGAGCCGTCTTCAACCTTGCCCACAGCAATCCGCAGACCGAAGTCTACTGGCATTTGGACTCCGGCTATCTCGGCTCCACGAGATATATCCATCAGATGAACATCATAGCCTCTCCCGGCGAACATACCGTTACCGTTGTCGACGCCTCAGGGAACACGCTCTCCGTCCGTTTCACCATATGCTAAAGCATCACGAACATCATTTTCCACAAACACATTGTCGTTCAACAGATTACAAAACCCGTTAATCCTTGATACCCATGAAAAACATGGTACCGAGGACGGCTCTTTGATACTATTCGTTTATCAGACAGCCAGTTGAAAAGTTATTGCAATCCGCGGTCTTACTGCAGATCAGTCCGCGAAAGAAAGTCCGGTGACGGTCAAGTCCGCATTGGCGCCTTTGTAGCTGTAGGAATAGCTGTCCATATTCGCCTCGCTTATGTCGACAGGACCTGATGTCTCGGAGCCGTCTTTTACCTTGCCTTCTACAGAACCGCCGATCTTGCAGTCCGTGAACGTGGCTTTCGGCTGATATGATCCGGACGCGACATGGTTCATGATGGCAAACAGAAGTCCTGCACGTCCTACTGATGATTTCACGGCACAGTCTGCCACATCACCCGTCACCGTAACGACAGTAGGTACATTGGCGGCTCCCTGGTCGATAAGGCCTATGAGCCCCCCGGCCATTACATTGTCATGATCATATCCGTTCGCACCGATGGCAGTGACATCACCGGTGTTGGTATTGCCTGTCATGGTCACTGTCCTCATCGCACGGCCGAGAATGCCTCCTGCCGCCTTGTCCGGATTCCCCGAAGTGCTGGAGACCGCTCCGCTGTTGGTATTACGGCTCAAGGTCAGAGTCCCCTCCGTGGTAGCCACGATACCTCCGGCAGCGCACTGGTCGCTCTTACTGATGGTGACGCTCACCGCTCCGCTGTTCTCGCAGTCCTCGATAGTCACTGTCCCGCCGGTATAGCAGGCTATTCCGCCGGCACCCGGCCGGTTGCCACCTCTGTAGGTCCTGGATGTACCCAGGTCGAGAGTAACATCGGCCGTATTGGCACAACCGGATATCACAGTACCGCTGTTCACATATCCAGCTATACCTCCGAGATAGTCCAGCGATATCTTGTCGGATGAAACAGCTCCGGAGTTTGTACATCCCGTAATCTCCAGGGTATTGTTGGTCCTGCCTATTATTCCTCCGGCCGTAGAGAACTTCCCGTCAAGATTGTCCTGGCCACTCCTGCTTTCTTTATAATATACCTTTCCTGTATTGGTGCAGGAAGAAATGACATTTGCTCCAGCATAGGCATCCTTGTTGTTGAGATCGCACATTCCGGCTATGCCTCCGAGGTTCACATCTTCTTTGGTCTGCTGTCTCGACATGAATACATCGGCCGAGTTCTCGCAGCCGGAGATGATTACAGGCCCGAATGCATAACGGTGGATAATCCCGACAATACCTCCGGCTCCGAACACTGCAGTGTTGTCCAGATCGAATTCTCCGGTATTGGTACAGTTTTCAATCCGGGAACCGGCTGTCGAATGTATCTGGACGAAACCTGCGATTCCTCCGAAATAACTGTTTTTCGCGGAAGATTTCCTTACGGTAATCTTTCCCGAATTGCTGCATGAAACGATATCGCCACCCTGAATCATTCCGGCAATTCCGGCGGCAGCCTGTGCGTTCTGATTATCGATTGTGATGGAACCGCTGTTGGAAGAGTTTTCTATACGTTCCGAATCCTTCGACGCCCATCCGGTAATGCCTCCGATAAATATCATCTTGTCTGAAGACCCGGTCAGACTTATGTCCCCGTTATTGATGCAGTCCAGGATACTGCCGTAATTGCTTCCCGCAATTCCTCCTATCCTTACCTCATTCTGGGCAGCCGGGCCTGACGTAACCGCCGTAACCGGTATAAAATCGACGACATTCTCTATGATACCGTTATTGGTCCCGACAAGACCCGCATTGCCTGCAGTTCCGTTCATGGAAACGGAACTGCTTCCGTCATAGCCGGTCCCGTTCTGCGAACCGAATACCACATTCTTCAGGACACCGGTGATGTTGGAAAATATCACTCCATCGTCCGAAGTCATGTTATATATTCTGTGACCTTTCCCGTCAAACGTACAGCCGAGTTCAAAAGGAACCCATTCCTTGCCGCTCATGTCGATGTCTGCACCGAGGACGACAAGATCGTCGGCTGTGTATGTCCCGGCAGACTGTGCGAATGCCATCAGTTCGTCAGCCGTGGTTATGGAGGTCTTCACCCACCGGACATCCGAAGTCTCGGAGGTAATGTCCATGCTGGAGTTCCTGACGAGGACCAATGCTCCCGGCACCTCGACGGAAGCCGTCTGGCCGTTGCCCACGTACTCTACAAGGCAGCCTTCAGGCAAAGTTGCAGGCACGACGGCAACCCAATAGTCACCGGCACTGAAAGCACCGGTTTCGGAGTCCGATACAAGAGTGACGGATTCTTCCTGTGCGCCCTGGGCCGCCTCCCCTATCTTCACTGTGCAGGCTCCGGCGAGATTCGCTTTTGCGACAGAGCTGAATTTCACTGAAGACACTCCGTCAGGAATACTGAGTTTCACCATCGATACGATGTTCCTGAACTGGAAATGGTCCACATCGTCAGCCTTCGCGACCGATACTATGGCATCCGTATCTGAAGTCGATGTTCCTGCATGCTGCTCGGACGGAACCACGACACTGAAGGTTCCGTCTGCGGCAGGCAAAGTCTCGGATGCGGCGGTATAAGGGAATACGGCATAGAACTCCTCCGCGCCCTCCGTCACGGCTCCCTCGAATACGGCCATCCCGTTTTCGATTGACCGGATCCTGAATTCGTTCCTGCACGTTCCGTCATATACCGCAATCCTGTCTGTCTCCTCCCAGTTCACCTTTGTCCCGGTAAAAGCAGCTTTGGTAAGTTCGGAAATGCTTGCCGTGAATGTCCTCGCTTCAAATCCTTCAGGAATATCGGTCTCTTCCTGTTCTGAAGCGGCGTCATCCGGCAGTTCCTCTTTAGCGCAGGAGAAAAGCGCAGCAGATACTGCCAAAATGCCCAATATTCTAAATGCTTTCATATGTATTCCACATGGAGAAAAACAGGACAAAACGGCGGCAAGCGATTATAAAATCAATTGTTATAAATACTTGATTTACAAC
>CALUPB010000023.1 GCA_944322585.1 uncultured Bacteroidales bacterium
GACAAAATTTTCAAGGAACTCATTTTATTTACTGCCAGAGCCGCTTAGGCTCGGCTGATTTTTAACGAACTATTGAAAATAAAGGAAATAGCTGAAAATTTTATTATTGCCTGTCTAAACTCCCTCTGTTCACTCTCAAATGTCCACCGGACATTCTCGCAAACCGTTTACGCCCCCCTATCAGGGGGATTTCGCGACTGCCCGTCGCGGTCCCTGCGGGACGTTTTATTTGCATTGCTCTCGGCTTCTGCGATATTTGGCTGGCGCCATATATACGGTTCACGCCTCGGCAAATCTTTCTTCGAAAGATTAATTCCTCTAAACCCCCTGCGCCCCCTATCAGGGGGATTTCGCGACTGCTCGTCGCGGTCCCTGCGGGACGTTTTATTTGCATTACTCTCGGCTTCTGCGATATTTGGCTGGCGCCATATATACGGTTCACGCCTCGGCAAAGCAAATAAATTTGCTCTGCTCTCGGCTTCTGCGTATATTTGAAGTCGGTTCGGGATATGGGCCTGACAGGACTGTCTTTGCCCGGAACAGAAGCAACTCCGGGCCGGTCAAGCCATATGATGATTGAAGCAAAAGGTATAGAGAAATCGTTCGGAACACTCAAAGTGCTGAAAGGAATAGACTTTTCAGTAGACAAGTCTGAGGTGGTTTCCATTATGGGGGCTTCCGGGGCGGGGAAATCGACTCTTCTTCATATTCTCGGGACACTTTCTTCTCCTGATTCGGGGACTTTGACGATAGACGGGACGGATGTCTTGAATCTCGCAAGCAAGGCATTGTCCTCATTCAGAAACAGAAAGATAGGTTTCGTCTTTCAGTTCCACCATCTCCTGCCCGAATTCACTTCCCTTGAGAATGTGATGATCCCGGCTCTGATAGCAGGCCGGTCTGCGAGGGATGCCAAAAAGACGGCGGAGGGCCTGCTGGAAGATCTTGGGCTGTCGGAAAGGATGTCCCACAAGCCTTCGGAGCTGTCAGGTGGAGAGCAGCAGCGGGTCGCGATAGCCAGAGCTCTTGTCAACAGTCCGGCTGTCCTGTATGCGGATGAACCTTCCGGCAATCTCGACAGCCATACAAAGGCGGAACTTCACGGACTTTTCTTTTCCCTGAGAGACAGGTATGGACAGACCATAGTCATAGTTACACACGATCCGGAGCTTGCCTCAATGTGCGACAGGACTCTTGTTATGAAAGACGGTCTGTTTGTCCCGGCTTCAGACGGCCGGGGAACCGGGGAGCAGGAGCCGGCAGGAGAAGAGGAATAGGTCATGCCGGTGTTCAGGTTCAAATATTTCGATGTGCAGAATGAAAGGTCGGCCATGAAGGTGAATACAGACGGCGTTCTTCTGGGGGCTCTGATGACGGTAAGACCTGGTGATACCCGTCTTTTGGATATCGGGACCGGAACAGGTGTCGTGGCGCTTATGGCTGCACAGCGGCTTGTGGGGAGGAATCAAGACGGCCCGTGCGCAAGTCCCGGAATTTTTGCTGATACAGGCCCCGGACCGGATGCTGCGCAAAGTAAGGCTCCGGTGTGTAAGACTGACGGGAATCCAGGAAAGAATACAGCGTATGACGGGGAGCCGGTGCATAAATGTGGGGGTGATGTCAATCCGGAAAATTATGAGGGGATAATGATAGAGGCGATCGACGTGGATGAAGCTTCCGCCGAAGAGGCAGCCGCAAATTTCGCGGCATCTCCATGGTCTGCCGGAATGTCTTCAAGGCATCTTTCCCTTGACGGACTGGCCGGAGAATTGGCGTCATGCCGGCAGGACTGGAAGTATGATCATATTTTTTCCAATCCCCCTTATTTCGAAAGTTCCCTGAAGGCTCCTGATGCCAGAAGACGTGCTGCACGGCATGCCGATACATTGTCATACCGGGATATCATATCTTTTGCCGCGCAGCGGTTGACGGAAAGAGGGATCCTTTCCATGATCCTGCCTTCGGATGCGGAAACGTCCGCCAGACGCTATGCCGCTTCATGGTCGCTTCCCCTGTTCCGGATAGTGCGTGTCAGAACGACTCCGCGTCATCCTGTGAGTCGTACGGTCATGGAATTTTCCCGTCCGGGCACCAATGGTATTTCCGGGTATCCGTCCTCTCCGGTTCCGACACAGCCTGTCGCGGAAATGCTGACAATAAGAAATGAGGGAGGATATTCAGAAGAATACCGTTCCCTCACATCCGAATTCCTGTTTATCTGACAGCTGTGTAAGTTATATACGGCAGTCAATGATACCTGAGCGGATTATCTCCCCGGTCTTCCCGGGCCTCTTTTGCCTGGACCCCTGTCCGGCCCGGGCATTCCCTGTCCGTCAGGTCCATGATGGAGCCTGTGTATCTGCTGCATGCGGAACCTTTCTTCGGAAAGGTACAGTTTGGCGATTTTTTCAGCCGGGAGTACTTTCCTGTATGCCTTGAGGGCTTCTGTTTCTATGCCGGACTTCGCGTCAATGGCCGTTACATATGCATCCAGGCAGGAGGAGACGTCTGTTCCTGCTTTCACGGCTTCGTCAAGAGCCTTGTAGGTCTCGCGTATTTCGCGTTGGGCTTCTGCCTTTCTGTCCCTGAACTCATTGTATACAGGCCAGAATTTTTCCGCTTCTGCCGGAGTGAGCCCGAGTTCTTCGGTAATGAATGCTACACGTTCGCTGCGGATACGTTCTCTCCAGCCGCAGTCGTTGTCCTGTGAAAACAGCGCCGGTGCGGAAACCAGAAGTACCAGCGCAAAAGTCAGAAATTTCTTCATGTGTGTCTTTTTTATTCGGTTGTAAATTCTTCCGGCTCGATCCCGCTTTCGATAAGGTAATTGACTATATCTTCATCGGACAGGGTGTCGGAAGCCACGTTATTGTATGAGAGGTAGATGGATTCCGGATCAGTGACAGGTATCAGATCATTGGCAAGGTAGAATCCGTAATCGAATTTTTCCACCGTATCCGAACCCGGGTGTCCCGTCAGGAGTATGCCTGTCGTCACAGTAACGGCGATGGCTGCAGCAGCAGAGATATATGGCCATGCCTTGGAAAGTATCCTGCGGAGGAGCGGCCGTCTCACCTTTTCGGCGGAAATCCTTTCGTGTATACGCATGTCAAGACTTTCGAAATATCCGTCAGGAATTCTGTACGGCATTTCTTTCAGTTCTCCGTGCTTTGCCAGTATGTCATGTCCATCGTGTCCCATCGTTTATTTAGACACAAAAAAGCAAAGAAGTTAAAAAATTTTTTCCAGACGGTCGCGTATTTTCATGTACGCGTGATGATAGGATGCTTTCAACGCTCCCGGAGATATGCCGAGAATATCCGAGATGTCATTGTAGCTCAATCCATCGAAGTATCTCATGTTGAACACTGCCTTTTGTCTTGGAGGAAGTGTCTGTATGGCCTTGTGAAGTTCCCTCTGGAGTGCATTGCCGTTGAAATACGGGTCTTCATCCACCTGCTTCCACAGGATGTTTTCCAACGGCTCTTTCCCGATAAGGCCTCTTGTCTTTTTCTTCCTGAGAAAATTCAGGGCTTCATTGGTCGCAATCCTGTATATCCATGTGAAAAGCCTGGCGTCTTCCCTGAAGCCGGGCAGACCTGTCCATATTTTTACAAAAGTATCCTGAAGCAGGTCATCCGTGTCTTCGTGAGAGCATGTGAATCTCCGGATGTGCCAGTAGAGCCGTTCCCTGTAGGCTTCTGTCAGGGCGCTGAAAGCTTTTTCCGTGTCTCCGGAACGGTACAGCGACATTATTTCAGCGTCGGTAGGCATCTGCTGTCCAGGTCTATTTCCTTGCCAATGCCCTGTGGACGGCCTCTACGATATGTGCAGCGTCCAGCCCGTAGGCAGCCATAAGTTCGGACGGAGTGCCGCTCTGCCCGAAACGGTCTCCTCCGGAGATCAGTTCCACCGGTACGGGATGCATTGTTGCGACAGTCATGCATATCAGTTCTCCGAGACCGCCTGCGGTGTTGTGCTCTTCCGCACAGACTGCAGCTCCTGTCCGGGAAACAGACGCTATGACCGCCTCGCTGTCCAAAGGCTTGATGGTGGCGATATCGATGACTTCTGCCGAAATACCCTCTTCCTCCAATGTCCGGCATGCCTGAAGAGCCTCCCATACGAGATGTCCTGTGGCAAATATGGAGACATCGGTACCGCTGTTCATCACTATGGCCTTCCCTATTTCGAACTTACAGTCTTCAGGTGTGAAGTTCGGTACCGCCGGGCGTCCGAATCTCAGATATACGGGACCTTTGTATTCGGCAGCGGCGATTGTGGCCGCCTTTGTCTGATTGAAATCGCACGGGTTGATCACCGTCATTCCCGGGAGGGCCCTCATGAGGGCAATGTCTTCCATCGTCTGGTGTGTAGCCCCGTCTTCTCCCAATGTTATTCCGGCGTGGGAGGCGCACACTTTCACATTGGCGTTCCCGTAGGCCACTGACTGACGGATCTGGTCATATACACGTCCTGTGACGAATTCGGCGAATGAGCCGGCGAATACGGTCTTGCCTCCTATGGCAAGGCCTGAGGCTGTTCCAATCATGTTGGCTTCGGCAATGCCGCACTGTATGAAACGGTCCGGGAATTCTTTCGCGAAACTGTCCATTTTCAAGGAGCTTTCGAGATCGGCTGCCATGGCGACGATGTCCGGATTCTTCCTTCCGGCCTCAAGCAGACCGGCTCCGAACCCGCTTCTTGTATCCTTGTTGCCTGTATTGGTATATTGTTTCATTGTTCAAGTGTCTTTAGATTCAATAGTCTCCGAGGGTTTCTTCGAGTTGCGACAGGGCTTCCTCGCACTGCTCGGCATTCGGGGCTTTCCCGTGCCATTTGTGTGTCCCGGCCATGAAATCCACCCCGTGTCCCATGTCGCTCTTCATCAGTATAAGCACCGGTTTCCCTTTCCCGAGTCCTGCCTTGGCGCGGCCATAGGCCTGAAGTATGCTGTCGAAGTCATGTCCGTCGCATTCCGTTACTGTCCATCCGAATGCTTCCCATTTTGCCGCGAGGTCTCCGACTCCTGCCACGTCATCGATGCGTCCGTCTATCTGCTGTCCGTTCCAGTCCACCATTGCTATGAGGTTGTCGATACGGTGGTGGGCGCAGAACATGGCGGCTTCCCAGATCTGACCCTCTTCGCATTCTCCGTCGCCCATGGCGACATACACTGTGTTGCCGTCATTGTCAAGTTTCTTTTCAAGTGCAAAGCCGGCAGCTACGGAGAGTCCCTGTCCTAATGATCCTGAAGCCTGGAATACGCCCGGCAGCCCTGACTCTACGGACGGATGGCCCTGGAGCCTTGTCCCGAATTTGCGGAATGTCCCGAGTTCCTTTACCGGGAAATAGCCGGCCCTGGCGAGCAGGGAATAATAGACCGGAGAGAGGTGACCGGCGGAAAGGACGAATACGTCCTGTCCTCTGCCGCTTCTGGTCCATGTAGCCGGATCATGCTTCATCACGCCTCCGAAATAGAGGGCTGTCAGAAAGTCTGTGCTGCTCATGGAGCCGCCGGGATGTCCGGATTTGGCTCCTGTGACCATCCTGATGATATCCCTCCTCACCTGTGAGGAGATTTTTTTCAGTTCATCGATTGAGACCATTTTATGCAAAAAGTTATCTTCCCGGCAAAAATAATATATTTTCTGTTTTTCTGCGTATCTTTGCCGGATTATAAGCGGATAATAATGAAATATACGAGGAATTTCTGTATAATAGCCCATATTGACCATGGGAAAAGCACTCTTGCCGACAGGATGCTTGAGGTGACGCATACCCTGAGTTCAAGGGATATGGAGGCGCAGGTGCTGGATTCCATGGATCTGGAGAAGGAGAAAGGCATTACGATCAAGAGCCATGCAATCCAGATGGAATATGTTTACAAGGGGGAAAAATATATACTCAACCTTATCGACACTCCGGGGCATGTGGACTTTTCCTACGAGGTTTCCCGGGCGATAGCGTCATGCGAAGGGGCTCTTCTGGTAGTCGATGCGACACAGGGTATCCAGGCGCAGACGATATCGAATCTGTATCTTGCCATAGAGCATGACCTTGAGATAATCCCTGTACTCAACAAGATAGACATGGATTCCGCCATGGTGGATGTGGTGACGGATCAGGTGGTGGATCTGCTCGGGTGCAGGCCTGAAGATGTGCTGCATGCCTCAGGGAAGACAGGAGAAGGCGTCCCCGCGATACTGGATGCCATCGTGGAAAGGATACCGGGACCGACAGGTGATCCGGAGGCGCCTCTTCAGGCCCTTATCTTCGATTCCGTGTTCAATTCATTCAGGGGAATAATCGCTTACTTCAAGGTGGAAAACGGTTCCGTCAGAACCGGGGACAAGGTGAAATTCTTCAACACCGGCAAGGAATATGAGGCGGATGAGGTGGGGGTTCTCAAGATGAAGCTGTGTCCGAGGGACGAAATCCCGTGCGGAAGTGTGGGGTATATAATTTCAGGTATCAAGACGGCAGCCGAAGTAAAGGTGGGCGATACGATAACCCATGTCGGGAATCCTTGCAGTGAGGCTATTGCCGGATTCGAGGAGGTCAAGCCGATGCTTTTCGCGGGAATGTATCCTGTGGAGACAGACCAGTACGAGGAGTTGCGCTCTTCATTGGAGAAATTCCAGCTCAATGATGCATCCCTCGTCTTCGAGCCGGAGTCTTCCCTTGCTCTCGGTTTCGGTTTCAGGTGCGGTTTTCTCGGACTTCTCCATCTGGAGATAGTCCAGGAGCGGCTTTTCAGGGAATTCGGCATGGATGTGATCACTACAGTTCCGAATGTATCCTATAAGGTATACACGACCCAGGGGGATGTGGTTGATGTGCATAATCCTTCCGGCCTTCCGGCCCCGACACTTATCGACAGGATAGAGGAGCCTTATATCAGGGCGCAGGTGATCTCCAAGTCAGAGTTCTACGGTCCGATCATGAAACTGTGTCTTGATAAGAGGGGCGTGCTTGTAAACCAGCATTATATCACGTCTGATCGTCTGGAGCTGACTTACGAGATGCCGCTGTCCGAGATCGTTTTCGATTTCTACGACAAGCTCAAGTCGATATCCAAGGGATATGCTTCTTTCGATTATCATGTGATAGGATTCAGGCCCGCCAGGCTGGTCAAGCTGGACATTCTTCTCAATGGAGAGCCGGCCGATGCCTTGTCGAGCCTTATCCACATGGATCATGCGTATGACTTCGGACGGAAAATATGCGAGAAGCTCAAGGAGCTGATACCGAGACAGCAGTTCGACATCGCCATCCAGGCTGCCATCGGAGCCAAGATCATTGCGAGGGAGACAGTGAAGGCGGTACGGAAAGACGTGACTGCAAAGTGCTATGGCGGAGACATAACGAGGAAACGCAAGCTTCTTGAGAAGCAGAAGCAGGGGAAGAAAAGAATGCGTCAGATCGGCACCGTCGAGGTTCCCCAGAGTGCATTTATGGCTGTATTGAAACTTGACTGACATGATGAAGGTTGCCGTATTGCTTGCTGTCCACAACCGCAAGGACAAGACTTTACTGTGCCTGAAAGGGTGTTACGGACAGATAGATTCCCTGAAAGTGGAAAACAGGTATGAGTTCAGGGTCTATATGACCGATGATGCCAGTACTGACGGAACGTCCGAAGCTGTTTTGGCAATGTTCCCGGATGTACATATAGTCAAGGGTGACGGTCATCTGTACTGGAACCGCGGTATGTGTGCCGCATGGGAGGCTGCTGCAGAGTGGGCTCCGGATTTCTATATCTGGCTCAATGATGACACTTTCCTGTCCCAAGGTGCCTTTTCGGTACTTCTGGAGAATTCATCCTATCTCAAGCATAAGGCTATAGTGGTCGGGACAGCTACCGATTCAGCCGGGAATTACAGTTATGGAGGCCGTACCCGGTCCGGGAAGATAGTGCCTCCGGACAAGGTGATCCCGGTAGCCTGCGATATATTCAACGGGAATCTCGTCCTGGTCCCGAAATCCGTATTCGAAGCCATAGGAACCATGGATCCTTTCTACACGCACGGTTTCGGAGACTATGACTATGGGGTGAGGGCGGACAAGGCCGGTATCATTGCCGTTGTCGCTCCGGGTGTGCTTGCGACATGTGACCGGAATCCCGGAGTCCCGCGCTGGAGGGATCCGTCAGTAGGTCTTAAGGAAAGGTTCAGAAGCCTTCAGGATCCGAAAGGCAGACCTCTGAAGGAGCAGTTCGTGTATGACATGAGGCTTTCCAATGTCTTTGTCGCTGTCGCACACATGCTGTCCCTGTGCCTGAAGGTCATCTTCCCTTTGCCGGGAAGAAAAAAGTAAAGGAGTCACCTTCGCGGCGACTCCTTTGCAATTCCTCAGACTGAGGAAATCTTTTTGCCCGTCCGGTATTTTGCACACATGTCCGGACAAGCATCAAGAGACGAATAAGATTCTTAACCGATGACAAAGGTCGTCAATATATACAGCCGGAAGGTTGTTGTTGGTGTTGTTTAATGTGTTGTTTTACGAGTTGTAGTCATTTTTATGGGTAAAATCAAGTATTATGTGGCGGCTATGCGTCTTAGGACGATTCCTCTGTCGTTGGCCGGAGTATCTCTCGGTATCATGCTGGCTGCGGCCGACTATAGGATAAGCTGGCAGGTGGTGGTCTTTATTCTCCTTACCACCGTGTCCCTTCAGTTGCTGAGCAATGTCTCGAATGAACTCGGAGATTACCTCAGGGGAACCGACAGCGCGGACAGGAAAGGTCCTTGCTATTCCCTGACGACCGGCAAACTCGGAGAACGCGATTTCAAGGGAATGATAGTTGCCTACATTCTCCTCTCGGCCGTCTCGGGACTGGCGATGATATGGTTCTCTTTCGGGACATTCCTTGCTGTGGAATCCTTGCTTCTGATCGTGCTCGGAGCTGCTGCCATAATGGGTGCCATGAGGTATACGCTCGGGAGAAATCCTTACGGTTACCGTGGACTGGGGGATCTTTATGTATTTCTTTTCTTCGGTATCGTTTCTGTCATGGGAGCCTATTTCGTGGCGTCGCATGCGATGTTCTGGAAGATGCTCCTTCCGGCGTCGTGTATAGGGGCATTCAGCGTGGCCGTCTTGAATGTCAACAACATAAGGGATATGAGTACGGATGCGGCCACGAGAGTCACCATTCCTCTGAAGATAGGTGAAAAATGGGCCAAAGTCTACCAGACAGGCCTCATCGTGGCGGGATGGGTATGTATGATTGCATATTCCCTTCTCAGGATATATGATATATGGCATTACCTTTTCGTGCTGACTCTTCCGCTGTTTATAGCCCACCTTTCAGGGGTATGGAAACGTTCCGGCAATGCTCTTGACCCGATGCTGCCATTGCTTGTGATGTCTACGTTCCTGTTCTCGCTTCTTGCAGGTTTCGGCTATACGGTCTTCCTCCTGTAGCTTTCGTCGGATTCCGGCCTCTGAACGTCGTTCCCGGTGTGCCGGAGGCCTTGCGGGGAATCACTTGACTCCGGTATACATCCTGCATATGCCGAAAGTGAAGCTCTTGTGCCTTACGTCGGAAAAGCCGGCGGCTTCCATTATGGCCTTGAATTTTTCCGGTCCCGGGAACCTGAGTACGGACGCCGGGAGGTATTCGTATGCGGCCCTGTCTCCGGAAATCTTTCCTCCTATCATGGGGAGTATCCTTAGGAAATATTGCTTGTAGAGCCACAGCATTATTCCGTTGCGGGGTACAGACAGTTCCAGGATGACGGCCTTCCCTCCGGTCTTGAGGACACGGAACATTTCTTCCAGTCCCTTGTCAAGATGTTCGAAGTTCCTGACGCCGAAGGCTACCGATATCCTGTCGAAACTTCCTTCCCCATACGGGATGTCTTCCGAATCCCCCTGTTCGAGGCTGACTGCCCCGGAAAGTCCTGCTTTGCATACCTTTTCCCTTCCGATGCCGAGCATCCCTTCGGACAGATCCAGTCCTGTAATCCTGCTGCCTGGAGCTGCCTTGCGGGCTATGGCAATGGTGAAGTCACCTGTTCCGCATGCGACGTCAAGGATATTCAGCGGGCACTGCCGGTCGACGATCCGTCTGACGGCCCGTCTTCTCCATGTCTTGTCTATGTCTAACGACAGCAGATGGTTCAACCTGTCGTATTCCGGAGCAATGCTGTCGAAAAGCATTGTGATTTTTTCTTTCTTCGGCATATTGAAAGTCTTATGGTACGGGGTCATATCCGCTCCCTCCCCACGGATGGCACCTTAGAAGTCTTCTTACAGTGAGGTACAGCCCCCGGACGGGGCCGTGTTTCCTGAATGCCTCTATGGCGTACTGGGAACATGTCGGGGTAAACCGGCAGGTAGGCGGTTTCAGAGGGCTGATGCATATCTGGTAGAACCTGATAAGCAGGACAAAAGGGAAGACAGCAGCTTTCCGGATGGCCGTGACCAGTCTATTCCTGTCCATTGATTTTGTCTATTATCGCTCCGACAGAGGAGTATATGTCCTTGTATGTCATTATTTCCCGATTCCCGTATATGAACAGGATGTCCGTGCCGGTATCTGCCAGCGCATGTTTCTGCTTCCTGTAGCTTTCGCGGATTCTGCGTTTCAACAGATTCCTCCTGACTGCCCTTCTGAAAAGTTTTTTGGGGACAGAAACCATTATGCGGTTGAGCCCGCTTCCTGTTCCCTTGAGGTAGCAGAACCTTATTTTCCCGGGTGCATCACAGAATCTGCCCTTTGCAAGAAGGGCCGCGATTTCCTTTTTGCCGCAGAGACGTTCCTCTTTCGGCAGGGTGTTGCCCGGGGTGTCCATTCAGCTGTTCTGTTCCAGATACAGCTCCACCGCCCTGGCTACGGAGGGGGCTTCGGCCGAAGGGGCGGAGATGGCTATCCCGAGTCCGGCGTCGTTCATCGCCTTGACCACGGATTTCCCGTAGGAGACGAATTTCGTTTCCCCCTGTGTGAAGTCAGGGAAGTTCTCGAACAGGGATTTGACATCCGCCTTGTTGTAAAGGACTATCATGTCGTATTTCCGTATGTCCATGCCCTTGAGATCCTGCGGAACGGATTTTACGAAAATTGCGCTTGTATAGTCAAGTCCGGCGGTCTTGAAGATCCTTGTGATGTCATTGTCCGGGGAATCGGATGTGGTGATGAGGAATTTCTCTCCCTTATGCTTCGAGCCTATCAGGGAAATCACGGATTCGGCCGACCCGTCTCCGAAGAAAATCTTGCGTTTCCTGTAGACGATATGTTTCTGGAGATACATGGCTACGGCTTCCGTAGTGCAGAAATATTTCATCGTTTCCGGTATCTTGACCCTGAGTTCTTCACACAGGTGGAAGAAGGCGTCGATAGTGGATCTCGCGGAAAATACAATGGCCGTATAGTCGAGGATGTTGATCCTTTGAGCTCTGAATTCACGGGAAGAGACAGGTTCTATCAGAAAGAAAGGGACAAAATCGAACGTCACTCCGAACCTCTCCGATATCGCTTCATAAGGCGTTGCAGCCTTAGGAGGCTGTTGGGATACCAATATGTGTTTAATCATCTTCTATAAAAACATTGCCGAGGCCACCAGAAGCCCGGTCGGTAAAATTTCAAGGGTGCAAAGGTACAAAATTGTTGAGAAAAGAGAACAATAGTGGCTAAAAATTTGGCATTTACGGAATATGAAGAGTAAATAGAAGCCTCCTGTAATGTAGAGCGACACCTGCCTGATGACAGTGTCGTCCGTATCCGTGAAGGAAAGAGCTCCGGCAGTGATGATACAGACCATTGACATGAGACTGAAGAATGTCAGGAAAAGCATTCTCGCGGCATTGTATGCGTTCCTGTCCATTGTCTTGGGACGGAAGACTGTTCCGGACAGCCTTCTTGTCAGGAGGTATCCGATGAAAACCCCGCATGTGACCAACAGTCTCAACGGCGGGGTCATTTCCGACATGAAGTCCGGGTCATAAAGACGGAACCGTGCTGCAAGCAGGCAGGCAGGGACAGTGAGGACGATGAAAGTTATGTTCCTGTTCCGGCTTAGCCTGACGCTGTATTCGAGGTTGAACGCTTCCTTCCACCTGAACAGGCAGCCCAGCATGGAGGGAATGACATCCGTTATCCTTCTCACTGAAAGCATGACAGTCAGGATGCAGATTATGGCTGCGATTTCAGCAGGACCATATGTATATCCTGTCATTCCCGTCATTTCAGTTGCCGCGTTTTGCCTTGTATCCCATGTCTGTAAGCAGCGCCGTGACCTTGTCCCGGAAATCGCCCTGTATGGTTATCTCTCCGTTTTTGGCCGAGCCTCCCACTCCGCATTTTACCTTCAGCGTACGTCCGAGGGCCGCAAGGTCTTCCTCTGACCCTACGAACCCGGATACGAGTGTTACCTGTTTCCCGCCGCGGTTCCTGCGGTCGATTGTCACCGTGAGCTTCTGCGCCGACGGTTCGGGTGTCTCAGGCTCTTCGGCGGTGTTTTCCGTGTAGGTGAAGTCAGGGTCGGTGGAATACACCACCCCGAGTCTCTTTTTCCAGTCATTGTCTGCCATGCTGTATTCTTTCAGGAGTGTTTAAGACAATAATTTTGCAAATATAACGATTATGTGCGTATATTTGTAAGTTTGTTGATTATTATGTGTCTGACTTTGTCCGGATGCGTCCGGGCCGGCAGCGTTTATGCGGATTAATTATAAGATAATGGATAACAGGAAATTCAATTTGTGGAACAGAATATCGGCGGCAGTCGTCTTTGTGGTGGCGGCGGTTACGTATCTGATGACAATAGAGCCGTCCGCTTCATTCTGGGACTGCGGGGAGTTCATCGCTTCGTCATACAAGCTTGAAGTGGGACACCCTCCGGGAAACCCGGTCTTCCAGCTTGTGGCAAGGTTCTTTACGATGTTCACCGACAATATGCACGCGGCCGTGGCCGTGAACGCGATGAGCGCCATCTGCTCGGCTCTTACCATATTCTTCCTTTACCTTACCATAGTGTTTCTTGCAAAACGGCTTGTGAAGCCGGAACAGGACGGGACATGGACTGTCGGGAAGACGGTCGCCATATACGGTTCCGGTGCCGTCGGAGCCCTTGCATACTGCTTCTCGGACACTTTCTGGTTCTCTGCGGTAGAGGGAGAGGTCTATGCGATGTCGTCTCTTGTGACAGCCCTTGTATTCTGGGCGATGACCAAGTGGTACGAGCAGGCCGACAGTCCCTATGCGAACCGGTGGATCGTGCTCATATCTTTCCTGATGGGACTGTCCATCGGCATACATCTTCTGAACCTGCTTGCCATACCTGCCCTTGTCTTCCTTTATTATTACAGGAAACGCGAAGACGGGCACTATTCTTTCTGGGAGTATGTCAAGATTTTTGCGATAGCATGTATAATATTGGCTGTCATTCTTTTCCTGATTATTCCATATCTTCCCAAGACAGCGGCGTATGTGGATCTGTTCTTCGTGAACGTCCTCGGGCTTCCGTTCAATACGGGAGCTGCATTCTTCATGGTCGCCCTGCTCGCCCTGTGTTTCTGGGGCCTGTTCGCCACGATGAAGAGGGAAATGGTGTTTGCCAATACCGTCCTGCTGTGCTTCACTACCATAATAATAGGGTTTTCCATATTTTCCATTATCATCATCAGGTCTTCGGTAAAGACTCCTACCAACGAGTACCAGCCTGACAATCCTTTCACCCTCGTAAGGTATCTCGGACGCGAACAGTACGGGAGCAACCCTCTTGTATACGGACAGTATTTCGATGCCCCGTACGATATCGAAATCCCGGAATACTGGGCTCCAATGGGGGACAGGTATATCAAGACCGACGGGCAGATAACGCCGGTCTATTCATCCGAGGGCAAGATGTTCTTCCCGCGCATGTGGGCGACCAGTCCGGACGGGAGGTATGAGGAATTCTATCAGGTATACATGGACGGCAAGGGGAAGACAATCCCCGGGCAGACCTACAAGAAGCCTACATTCGGGTCCAATATGAAATTTTTCTTCGACTACCAGCTCAACTGGATGTATTGGAGATATTTCATGTGGAATTTTGCGGGACGTCAGAATGATATCCACAGCCCTACGCCGGGAGAACTGTTTACCGGGAACTGGGAGAGCGGCATAGGGTTCATAGACAAGGCCCGCCTCGGAGACCAGAGCGACGCTCCGGCGTACCTCAAGGACAACAGGGCCAAGAACCACTACTTCATGCTGCCTCTGCTTTTGGGCATTATAGGCATTTTCTTCCAGTTCGCCAGGGACAAGAGAGGTTCATGGGTGACTTTCCTGATGTTTTTCATGACAGGGATAGCCATCGTAATCTACCTCAACCAGCCTCCTTATCAGGTAAGGGAGAGGGACTATGCATATGCGGGTTCCTTCTACGCATTCTCCATATGGATAGGTCTTGCCGTGCTCGGCCTCTATACGTGGATATCGGATGCTCTGTCGAAGTCTTCTGCCGCCAGGACCGCCGTGGCCGCTGCGGTTTCCGTGGCATGTCTCGGCGTACCGGTGCTGATGGCCCAGCAGAACTGGGACGACCATGACAGGAGCAACAGGAAGACTGCCGTCGAAATGGCCAGGAATTACCTGAATTCCGTAGGCGAGCAGGGAATCCTCGTGACCCACGGGGACAACGATACATTCCCTCTCTGGTACGCACAGGAAGTCGAGGATGTCAGGACGGACGTAAGGATATGCAATACCTCCCTGCTCGGGACAGACTGGCATATAGACCAGATGAAATATGCCTGCAACGAGTCCAGACCTCTGCCTCTGACCGTCGGGCCGGAGCAGTATCTCTACGGGACGAATGAGTTCATTTACATATACGATACCAGGGATACGATAATCCCTATCTCGACAGTGATGGAAGTGTTCAGACATCCCAAGGCCAAGATAGAACTTACGAGCGGCAGGATGGTGGACTATATCATGTCAAGGCGTATTTCCGTGCCTGTCAACAAGGAGAATGTCCTCAGGTACGGCATTCTCGAGGAGAAATATGCGGACATGATACCGGATGAGATAGTACTGACGATATCCCCGGACAAGGACTATATTACCAAACCTGAGCTGTTTATGCTCGATCTGCTGTCCAACTATCAGTGGGACAGACCGATAAATCTGCTTAACATGGGCGGGGACATCAATATAGGCATCAAGGATTACCTGATGTACGAGGGATTTTCATACAAGGTGGTTCCTATAAGGAGCAGGATGCGGCAGACAGACATCGGTTTTGCCGATGCGGATGATCTGTATTACAAGGTCAACAATGTCTTTACCTGGGATGCCCTGAAAAGAACGGATTACTTTGCCGACTACCAGAATTTCTATACATTCTGCGGAGTGATGTCGCAGAGGGGACTCTTCCTCAATGTGGCCAAAGAACAGCTCAAGGCCGGCTATCCTGAACGTGCTGTAGAGGTCCTGGACAAATGTCAGGAGAGTGTGCCGGAGTCCGTCTATCCTCTCGACATGTCGTATCTCGGCTTCATCAATGAGAGGAATGTGCTGGAGATGATAGCCGCGTATTATGACGCCGGTGCGCCGGACAAGGGTCTCGACCTCGCACACAGGTTTGTGGACGAACTTCTCGTGTCGGCCAACTTCTATGCGGAATTCTACGACTATGCGCAGAGCAATTTCGAGGAGACATGCCACTATGTCTTCTTTGTCTCGGATATACTGAAGCAGAACGGGGATACGGAAGAGGCAGAGGCCATTGAGCAGAGGCTCAATGACCTCGTCGCCATGGATGAGGGTGAATAGAAAGCACCCTTTCCCCTAACGGGCGAGGCGTACAAAGATGCTAAGGGGAAGATCTTTCCCGAATCTGTCCTTCAGGACAAGTTCTCCGCTGTCGAGCCCACTGCACTCTTCTTTGAGGCAGAACGCCTGCCGGACAAGGGTTTCCCCGAGTACGGACGAATATCCGTTGGAATACAGGTTCAGCACGAGGAAGCTGTCCTTGGGGGCAAGTATGTCATTGACACATTTCAGAAGGTCGAAAAGGCATTCGTCCAGTTTCCATTTCTCTCCGTCAGGGCCGTGACCGTATGCCGGAGGGTCCAGGATTATTCCCTGGTAGACATTGCCTCTTTTGGCCTCGCGTCTTGCGAATTTCATTGCATCTTCGATGACCCACCGGATATTGTCGAGGCCGCTCAGTTCCATGTTGTTCCGGGCCCATGTCACCACCTGTCTTACGGAGTCCAGATGCGTGACGTCGGCTCCGGCTGCCCGGGCCGCAAGAGACGCCGCTCCCGTATAGGCGAAGAGGTTCAGCACTTTCGGTCTTGCCTGGGTTCCGCCCGTTCCCGCTGCAGCCGGTGTACGGGTCATGCCGGCTGCCGGTTCCCGGTTGCCTGGCTGGACGGTCATCCCGTCCGTGCTGTCCTGCGTCCTGTCCCTGCCGTCTGTCAGGGCTGATAATCTGGAGATCTGCCTGTATATGTATTCCCAGTTCGGAGCCTGTTCGGGGAACACTCCTACATGCTTGAATGCCGTAAGCCCGAGCCGTAGGGTAAAGTCGAGACCGGGCTGTGCCCCGTTGTACCGTATTGTCCATTGGTCATCCATTCTCCTGTGCCGTTCCCATGTCCCGCTGTCTTCTTTCCCGGCCTTGCCGAAGCCGGCACCGGGTCTGAATTCAGTGTGGACCGTGCGGCTCCATTCATCCTCAGAAAGGGTTTTGTCCCATAAGGCTTTCGGTTCGGGACGGGAAAGGAAATAGCGTCCGAATCTTTCCAATTTCTCGAAATTTCCGGAATCTATCAGTTCGTAGTCTTTCCAGAATTCCCCCGGTGATTCTATTGTCATGCCATATACACTATAATGTAATACATCATCACTCCGCAGACTATCAGTTTCATTCCCGTGCCTGCGAGGAAACCGAGAAATGCTCCGAAAGCCGACTTTACGGCAGGTCCGGCGCTCTTGCCGGCAAATATGAGTTCAGCGATGAATGCGCCGAGCAGGGATCCGAGAATCATGCCTACAGGAGGTATGAAAAGTCCGGCAATGAGTCCTACGGTAGTGCCTATTGACGCATATTTGCTCCCTCCTGTCAACTTCGTGAAATAGGCCGGTACCACGTAGTCAAGGATAGTCACAAGTATCACTATTGCCAGCCAGATAAGCAGGATGGACAGGGACATTGTCTCCCCGGCTCCGTTGGTCCCGCCCCAGAAGTAGAGTATGAGCATCCCTACCCAGCTTATCGGAGGTCCCGGCAGGGCGGGAGCTATGCTGCCTATGATACCGATGATGCCGCACAGTACGGCGACTATAGCTATGAATACTTCCATATATTATTCGGTTTACGCCTGTCCGGCGGATTTCAGAAACAGTTTCTTGACCTTTATTGATGTCTGTCAGAAGGATTTATTTGACGTCAAAGCCGTTCTTCAGCCATGATGCTTTCTATTTCATCGGACTTTATCGGGAGCCGTTCCGGCCCTAACCGACGGGCTCCGTCTTCAGTGATGAGTACATCGTCCTCTAACCTTATGCCGCCGAAACCGTGATATTTTTCGAGAGCCGGAAAGTTCACGAAGCCTTTGTCTGTCCCTTCGATTTTCCATTTACGGATAAGTGCGGGAATGAAGTAGATCCCCGGTTCATCGGTTATGACATGTCCAGGACAGAGTCTGCGGGCCATCCTGAGGCTTCCGAGTCCGAGCTGGGAGGAGCGTTTCTGGTCTTCGTCATATCCTACAAGGTCTTCTCCGAGGTCTTCCATGTCGTGCACGTCGATGCCCATATTGTGCCCGAGGCCGTGCGGCATGAAGAGTCCGGCCGTTCCTTCTGCGACCATTTCGTCTATATCCCCTCTTACGATACCGAGACCCGACAGTCCTTCAAGCATGTGCCTTGCGACGGCAAGATGTATCTGCCGGTAGGTGATTCCCGGCTTGGACAGACTGAATGCGAGTTCGTTGCAGGATTCGACTATGTCATAGATTTCCCTTTGCTGTGTCGTGAATTTCCCGCTGCACGGGTAAGTCCGTGTGAAGTCCGATGCATAATGGGTATTGCTTTCGGCTCCGGCATCGATAAGCAGCAGTCTGCCTGGTGTGATTGTCTGGTGATGGGAGTGGTTATGGAGTGTCTCTCCGTTCTGGGAAAGTATGGTCGTGAATGATACGCCCCAGCCTTTGGATATCGTGATGCCTTCCATCCTGCCGACTATATCCTGTTCCCGGGCCCCGGGACGGCATCCTCTCCTGGCCTCGGTGTGCATCAGCCAGCCTATTCCGCATGCCTTGTCTATCTCTTCTATTTCGCACGGTTCCTTGATGAGCCTCATGGAGATGACTGCCCTTACCAGTTCTTCCGATGCAGTGACCGCTTTGCCGCAGCATCCTGTCCCGCCCTGGACAGGAGCGGTCTTCCTTACCGCTTCTGCAGGTACGCCGAGAAGGGATGAAAGCAACAGGGTATTGTAATATCTTGACGGAGGCAGGAAATGGACGGTCCTTCCCTGTGACTTTGCTGCCGCCACTGCTTTGCCGAATTCTGAAGCAGGAGCGGACCGTGCGACACCGACTCTTTCGGCCTTGCTCTGTACGCTTGGCTGGGGTCCCATCCAGATGATGTCGGCTATGTCCACATCATCGGCATAGACGGTCTCCTGTCCGCTGTCCAGATCGAGGATGGCTGCATATCCCGGTTCGTCTATTCCCCAGAAATAGAGAAACGAACTTTCCTGCCGGAACCTGTAGTCATTGCCTCTGTAGTTCTGCGGCGCTTCGGCATTGCCCGGGAATATGGCTATTCCCCGTCTGCCCTGCGGTGCGGAAGACATTTTCCCTATCAGGGTCTTCCTCCGTCTTACATATACATCAGTATCGAACATCCCTAAATGTTTTAACATGCGGTCTCCATCACCCGTACGACGCAACGTATCCGCATTGACTTACGAAGATAGCGATTTTTTGCCTCTGGACAATGGAGGACAGCGGCTTTTCCGCAGTTTTTGCTCTCTGCCGCATATGCAAAAGGAGGATGGTATCCGAAAATATCGGTACATGATGCAAGATTTTGGCATGTCCGTTGTTTAATATATGGCTGCTCCGGAAAGGCCGGAGCATGATAAAGACTTTGTATTATGAAACGTTTTATTTCTATTATTGCCATTATGCTGTCGGCAGGGCTGGCAGTGGTGGCGCAGAACAAAACGACCTTGCAGGAAAGAATTGACCGATGGAAAAGCGATATGGAAGAGTTTCAGCAGAGAAGGGCACCGGAGAGGAAGGCACAGCGGATTCTCGACACCCTTTCGTGGAAACAGACCGGTGCTGCGGTCGACAAGAGGTCGTTCGTAATAGAGGCGGATGCCGTTACTTTCAAGAATGGAGTCAGACTCATGGTCAACTCCATGACCAATTTCATCGCTGTCGACGGTGACAGGGGAGTCGTTCAGATTTCTCCGAGCAATTTCGTCAACGGTCCGAACGGAGTCGGAGGGGTGACTGTCGACGGATCGATTTCCGGATATGAGGTCACGACCGACAGGAAAGGCAATGTCAGGATATCCATGAACGTGACAGGTGCTGTCATAAACGCCACTGTCGACATTACTCTGTATCCGGGAAGCGATCAGGCTTACGTGGTCGTATCCCCGAATTTCAATTCAAGGACAATCAGGATTGAAGGGACCATCGTTCCTTATGCCCATTCAAGGGTGATTGAAGGGATGTCCATATGATAATAAATCAAAAACATGAGTATTATGAAAAAGTTATTGATATTGGCATTATGCTTCGGAGTGGCGGTTGCCTGCCATAAGGAACCGTCCGCTTCAGAATTCGACGGGGAATTCATGGTCTATACGGCACACAGCGACAATGTGCAGGATTTCTCCGTGTACAATACTTTCACAGTGGCGGACAGTCTTCTGTATATTGACGGGAACAGGGGCTACCGGTCGGCGGATTCCTGGGCTCTGAATATCAGGAAACAGTATATCAGTGCAATGGAGGATCTCGGATATGAGTATGTAGACACCGGTATGATGGATGATGACCTTAAGACGGAAGTTCCGGGCGACCCTCAGGCCGATCTCGGCATACAGATATCCTATATAGTGTCTACCGATTACTTTACGGCGCATATGCCGTATGACCCTTACTGGTGGTACGGTTATCCCGGCTACTGGTATCCTGGCTACTGGGGCAACTGGGGAGGATGGTATTATTCATTCCCTGTCACCTACAGCTATTCTACACAGTCCCTGCTTACGGAGATGGTCGATCTGACTGTGGAGGAAGGGGATGACAGGGATCTGCCGGTAGTATGGAACAGTTATATCGACGGAAATATCGGAAATACCAGCAACGACAAGGCACGTTTCAGCAGGGCGATAGCCCAGTCGTTTGCCCAGTCCGGGTATCTTGGAAAGAATTGAGGAGCTGTCTATGATGACGACGGAAATTCGAACATCTTCTAAAGGAGGAATGGTTATGAGAACATTTGTCAGAAACATGATATTGGCGGCAGCGGTCATTGTAATGTCTGCCGCTGTTGCGGATGCACAGCCGGGAAGGAGATACTATGTGGATGCCGGCTGGCAGTTCAACGGGACTGTGGGTAACGGTTTCGTAACGCGCGGGAACGGCTGGGGAGCCTATCTCGAGGGCGGTTACTACGTGCTGCCGCGTATTGCGGTCGGGCTTTTCGGAAGTTTCAACACCAACAATGACTATGTCCCGCGACAGACCTATATGTGGGAAAACGGCGAGGCCCTCACTACGGATTTCGTCAATTCCATATATCAGATTCCCTTCGGGGCTACACTTAGATACAGGTTCGGATGGAAGGAGTTCCAGCCGTATGTCCAGGCCAAGCTCGGTGCCAATTATGCGGAGGAATACGCCTACATGCCTGTAGCTGTCATGAAGGATGACCAGTGGGGATTCTATGCATCTCCGGAAATAGGGTTTACATGGCATCCGTTCCATAAGAGCAATTTCGGGTTCCAGCTGGCTGCCTATTACAGCTATGCCACCAACCGGAGTGCAGCTTTCGGCCTGAACGGCATCAATAATGTCGGCTTCAAGCTCGGAGTCTCCTTCTGACAGTCCTTTGCACTGACATTACGAAAGGAAGCGTTTCGTAATCCTCATCGGAGGGCAATATAGAGTGCCGGACAAGATGACTGGGTAAAACCAATCACTTGTCCGGCATTAAATCAAATCCCTGCCAATTAGTCGATTAGCAGGGATTTTACGTGCTCCGGACGGGAATCGAACCCGTACGGACATTTCTGTCCAAGGGATTTTAAGTCCCTCTTGTCTACCAGTTCCAACACCAGAGCAGTGGCGCAAAGATAGTAAATTTTGTTTAATCCGTAAAGAAATGCTAATTTAGCAAAATCCCGGCATACCGGTGCGGGATGTATGGATGGACATACGGTGGCCGGATGTTCCGGACATAAGGGAGCGGCTCCGGAGAAATCGCCGATGTCAGATTGACAGATGGCCATTCGTGATAATGTTGACTGACAATATAATTTTAAACGGCTTATTGATATAAGGTTATGGAAGACAAACTGATGCAGAACCCTTACTATGTCAGGGCAATGGAGTATATAAGGGACACGGATCTGAATGCCCTGGAAAACGGCACACATGTTATCGACGGGGACAATCTTTTCGTGAATATCGTGGACAGCGACATGAAGACGCCTCAGCAGGCGCGTCTCGAAGTACACGACAAGTACATAGACATACAGGTGCCTCTCTCGAAGTCAGAGACTTACGGCATCACGCCGAGAAGCGGATGCAAGGAGCCGGATGGAGAGATGAACGTGGAGAAGGACATCCTGTTCTTCAATGATCCGGTAGAAGTCACGATTACGGCAAAGCCCGGGGAAGCTGTCACCTTCGATACGGACACTGCACATGCTCCGCTTATAGGAGAAGGGAAGATACACAAGGCGATTTTCAAGGTCCGTGCACTTTGAGGCGGCTGAAAAGGAGGGCTTCAAGCGTAGCGCAGGGATGTTTGTGTCCTGTCAGCCGCTCTGAAGCAGAGAAGACACAGGTTCAGTCTTCATCCACTGCCGCGAGAGTGGCGACGCTTATCCGGACAGAGGGCGGGAAGACCTTGCGCAAGGCGGAATGGCATGCGGCAGCCGTCGCTCCGGAAGTGAATACATCATCTACGATAAGGATATGCTTCGGGAAATCCGGGTTGGGTCCGGTATGTAGGGTGATGTCTGCCGTGCCGGATCCGTTATCTTGGGAATCGTAAAGGGCTTCCGATAAACCGGAGTTGTATCTTGGGAGGATTGCTGGGTGTCCCGGAAGGCATGGCGTGTCCGGTGCTGTAGCGGACTGGGGATATTGCCGTACGGCTTTCATAGTGAGACAGAATGCGTCATGGACGTTTTCACGTTTCTCTCCGATGTCAAGTGTAGTTTGGGAGGAAGTGTTCCGGCAGCGTTTCAGTATGTCCGGGCGGAATGCCGCTCCGAGCGCTGACGCGATTTCTTTCCCTATGATATCCGACTGGTTGTAGCCTCTGCTCCATTTCCTTGTCCAGTGAAGCGGTACAGGCACGACAGTGTCAACGTCCTGGAACAGGGGCGAACTCGCGAGATGCCGGCCCAGTATCCCGCTGAAATGTTTCCCGATGCGGATATTCCCCTGATATTTCAGCTTGTGGCAGATGTGTCTGTATCCGTTGTCCCTGTTGTAGAAGAACAGGTTCGCCACATATGAATACGGTTCGTAGCCGTGGATATCCTCCTGAAGGAAGGCGTTGAACCTGTCGGCTATGTCGTGGTATTTCGTGTTCCAGTTGTATGTCAGGGGGATGTCGGATATACAGAAAGTACACAGATGCCTTTCGTTGACCAGAAGTCTGCGTCCGCATACCGCACAAGTCCTCGGCAGCAGGATGTCTCCTACTGCCGAGGCTATATATGCCAGTCCACTGTGTTTTCTCCCTGTTGCGGCACTGTCTTTCTTCACGTCATCTATCCTTTGGATGCAACATATGCCCCAATATGGGAATTATTTTTGATACCTCAAAATCAATTCCTGACAATGAGTTCTGTTCCGGATTATCTGTCTCTCTCAAACGGAAGGCAGGCGGCAGGACCGGCACCGGGGATTCCGTAGCCGGCTTCGGGCGCGTCTACTACGAGAACCCAGTCATTCCCCCGTCCGGAAGTCGGAGGCGCGAATCCGGCATGGCTTTTTCTTGGATGATTCCCGAGCGGTATTGCTCTTCCTGACCTGACATCGAACCACCAGACAGTTACTTCCGGTCCCCTACCGATGGCTGTAAGGTCGATTTCAACCGGCTTGCCGCTCTCTGTATATACGAATGCATATGTTCTGGCAGTGTCGCGTGTCGCGGTGATTCTGTCGAGATGGTCATATTCTTTGTGAATAAAAGACTGGTCGGGTATCCGGGAGAAAAACGGGCGGCTCATTATGAGCTCCTTCCCGTATCCCATCTGATACGAGGCAATCCTTCCGAGCGATTCTCTCCACGGTGTAGTGGGAACGTCTTCTATCTTCCTGAATTTGGCAGGGTTGTAGCATTGCCATACGCCTGTACTGCCGAAAGTATGTCCGCAGGCGCCGGAGAAGACTTCATGGTAGAAGAAGCGCCGAGTATGGTAGTCCGTGGAGACCCCGTTCTCGATTTTGAAGTCTATGGCATGTTCATCGTAGAGAGGTTCCCCGTCAAGCACGGGCCTGACCGGTTTTGTGTCATTTGCAAATATAATATGCCGGATTCATTTCCTTTATCACAGATTTATCAAAAACTGTATCAAATTATGGAAACTGTTTGACAGTTTCTATATCTTTGCAGCCGGATGAAAGAATTATGCTATGAGCCAGATCAGGAATATTGAGCTGTGGCCGGACGGCCGTATGAAGATAGAATGGGTAAGGCACAATATGCCTTTGCTTAACGGCCTTGAAAAACGCTTCTATGAAGAAAAGCCGTTTGAAGGCCTGAAAATCGCGCTTTCGGTCCATCTCGAAGCCAAGACTGCGTATCTCTGTCAGGTGCTGGCCGCAGGCGGGGCTCAGATGTATGTCACGGGGAGTAATCCGCTTTCCACCCAGGACGATGTGGCTGCGGCACTTGTCCACGACGGGCTGAATGTGTTTGCGTGGCATGGGGCTACGGACGAGGAATACAGGGAGCATATCAGGAGCGTGCTTGCTCCGGGACCGAATCTGATAATAGATGACGGTGGAGATCTCGTGCACCTGATGCATACGGAGTTCCGGGAACTTATTCCGGGAGTGATCGGCGGGTGCGAGGAGACTACGACCGGCATTCACCGGCTTGAGGCCATGGACAGGGCCGGAGAACTGTGTTTCCCGATGATGCTGGTCAACAATGCCGATTGCAAGCATCTGTTCGACAACCGTTACGGAACCGGACAGTCGGTGTGGGACGGCATCAACAGGACTACCAATCTGATAGTGGCCGGCAAGAATGTGGTGGTGGCCGGTTACGGATGGTGCGGCAAGGGTGTCGCCATGAGGGCGAAGGGGCTGGGAGCCGATGTCATCGTCACGGAGGTCAATCCTGTCAAGGCCATGGAAGCAGTAATGGACGGTTTCAAGGTAATGAAAATGAGACAGGCGGCAGCCTTGGGGGATATATTCGTGACAGTAACCGGGTGTGATGCCGTGATAACGGGACCGGATTTCCTGGAGATGAAGGATGGGGCGATATGCTGCAATGCAGGTCATTTCGATGTGGAGGTGGATATGGCCGGACTCCGGGAAATGGCCGTGGAGGCCAGGCCTGCCCGTCACAATATCACCGGATACAGGTTGCCGAACGGACGCAGGATCTATGTCATCGCCGAAGGGCGTCTTGTCAATCTTGCGGCAGGTGACGGGCATCCGGCGGAAATAATGGACATGTCCTTCGCCATCCAGGCCATGAGTGCCCGGTACCTTGTCCGGCATAAGGATGAACTTTCTTACCGTTCTCCCGACAGTGCGGTCGCCGGACATCGTAATACATTGCTGTGCAGTGCCCCGGCTGAAATCGACAAAGAAATCGCCCGACAGCAGTCTGCTCAGGAATATGGCAGCAGCGATGATGTATCCCGGCAGTCTGCTCAGGAATATGGCAGCAGCGATGATGCAGTCCAGCGGTCTTCTCTTGAATATGGCAGCAGTGACGTAGCCGATGCCGGTGATATGGGTTTGCTTCCGAAGCGACAGTGCGACGGAGGAATATCGGCAGAGCAGCGTAATACTTTACTGTATAATGTTCCGGCTGAGATCGACGAAGAGGTCGCCAGGCAGAAACTCGCCCATTGGGGGTGCGAAATCGACACCCTCACTCCTCAACAACACCGGTATCTCTATGGCAGGTAGCCCCTCGCTTCCAGCCATCCACCTCCGTGGCGATCCAAAGGTGGAATTTCAAGGCTTGTACAGAAGAGAAAACCGCAGTGTACTGTCTCCATGAGGATTTTCAAACCAAACGTAACTCTGAAAATACCCTTTTGACCCTCACAGTTCATGCCTGTATGCTCTCTGTGGCACCTTGTGCATATCCTCTCCACTGTTCCTGGACATGTGTAGTCATCCAATGATCTACACTCCCTGTTACGCCCTTCGCGCATGTCCTCCTATTGCTCGCAAGACATGTGGGTTAACCATCACTATTTCCTGTAATACCTTTCTCCGCATATTCTTCCGACCGTACTTGTGATATGCGCAATGACCAGCTGAAATATGCGATGATCTTCCTTGATATCCCCAGCAGTTTATTGGATATGCACACTCATCCAATGTCCTATATTTCCTGTGGCTCCATTCCCGCGCATTCTCCCCAGGGTGTGAGACACGTGCCTTGGCCAGCCACCTTCCATGCTGTACATATCCTTCTCCACTGTCCAGAGACATGCGTTGTCAAGTGTTGATCTTCGTCTCCGGTTGCCTTATCATTGTGATATCACCTTCCTTCTCGCTTCTTCGGATCAGAGCTTTCGGATGACCGTGCCAGGTCTGTCGAAGATACGCAGACCTGGAACGGTGACATGCCCTGGAGCGGCTTCTGACGGAGGTAGATGTGCCAGGTCTGTCAGAACATCGCAGACCTGGAGCGGTGGCCTGCCTTGGAGCGGCCTCTGACAGGGGTAGGTGTGCCAGGTCTGCCAAGGAAGCGCATACCTGAAACGGTGGCCTGCCTTGGAGAGGCTTCTGACGGAGGTGGGTGTGCCAGGTCTGTCGAAGATACGCAGACCTGGAACGCCGCCTCATGGTGTGGGCGTTATATGTTAAATGCCATGCCTCTTCTACAAGTTTCCCGTAGTAGTGGCACGGCATTATTATGTTATTGATTGTCCCGACTCCGGTCCGCGACAGGCAGTCTCGGTTCCGTATCAGCAGTTCATCGCTCCGCAGCAGTGGATAACCTGTCCGCTGACATAGGACGAAAGCGGTGATGCAAGGAAGAGGGCTACGTTGGCAACGTCTTCCGGTGTGCCCCCGCGGCGCAGAGGTATCTGTTTCTCCCACTCTTCACGTACCTTTTCAGGCAGGGCGGCGGTCATGTCCGTGATGATGAAGCCCGGGGCTATGCAGTTGGCTCTGATGCCGCGCGGTCCCATTTCCTTGGCGATCGACTTTGCGAGGCCGATAAGGCCGGCCTTGGATGCCGAGTAGTTGCACTGTCCGGCATTCCCGGAGACGCCGACTACTGAAGACATGTTGATGATGCTTCCGCTGCGCTGCTTTGCCATTACAGGGGTACATGCATGTATGAAGTTGAAGGCAGACTTGAGGTTGACGGAGATGACGGCATCCCACTGTGCCTCTGTCATCCTCATCATGAGCCCGTCCTTGGTGATGCCGGCATTGTTGACGAGAATGTCGATATGTCCGAATTCCTCTACGATCTGAGCCACTACCTTATGAGTTTCTTCGAAGTCGGCTGCATTGGATGCGTATGCCTTCACTTTCACTCCATAAGCCTCGATTTCCTTGGCTGTCGCTTCTGCTGCTTCGTTGATTACGAGGTCTGTGAACGCGATGTCCGCTCCCTCGGATGCATATTTCAAGGCGATAGCCTTTCCTATTCCTCTTGCCGCTCCTGTAATTACGGCAACTTTTCCATCAAGAAGTCCCATATTTCTTATTTAATTGGTTGTCATGTTATTCTGTGGAGAAGGCCGTCAGACAAGGTGCCGGTTCTCCATCATCAAATTGTCCCGGAAATCCGGCGTGTCGACCGGAAATCCGGGGCAAAATTATAAAACTCTTCAATAAATTGCAAACCTGCGCAGAGACATGCTTTGGTACAGCCAACGGGCGAGTCCGACATATGGAGTCAGGGCAGAACCGGACTTTATGTGGGAGGAATTGAGATTGACCCCAAGGAGGAGTTTCAAGGCTTGCGAAGATTAGAAAACCGTAGTGTACTGGGTGTACATGAGGATTTTCGAAGCAAGCGTAACGCAGAAAACGCCCTTTTGGGACATCAAGCTGTCAATTGCTTTGGGTGATGTCTGCGAGCTCATCGGTGATGGCCTGTTGCCGTCTCTTGTTGTATTCGAGAGACAGTTCGTCGATGAGCTCCTGGGCATTGTCGGTTGCGGTCTGCATCGCTATCATCCTTGCCGCATTCTCTGCCGTTATGCTGTCAAGAAGGGTCCTGTAAAGCCGTATCCTTACTTCGGACGGAATCATGACTTCCAGAAGGGCGTCTGAGTCAGGTTCCAGGATATAGTCCCTGACGGCTTCCCTTCCCTGGTTTTCCAGACTTTCGTCTTTGAACGGTAATACCTGCTCCTGCATCGGCACTTGACGCCCCATTGAATGAAAATGGTTGTAGACGGTACATACCCTGTCCGTATTTCCGTCCAGATAGTCTTTCATCAGGAGTTCCGCGAGGGGAGCCGTCCCTTCGAATGACGGTTTGCCTACAAGTCCTCCGAAATCCCGGCATATCGAGAATGTCTTCTCTTTTGCCGTGCCCTGTACCATCTTTTCTCCTACAGGGAATACCGTGATTTCCCGGAAGCCTTCACCTTTCAGTGCCTTGACGGCTTTGTGAAGTTCTTTTATGACATTTGCATTGAAGGCTCCGCACAGGGAATTGTCTGAAGAGAATGCTACAATCGTAGCGTGTCTTTTCTCCTTGTGCTCTGTAGTCAGAGGTGACGCGGTGATGACGTCAGGATCGCTGCACAGAGCCGCTACAATCTCCGAAAATCTGTGCTCGTAATCTGCCAGTGCCTCCATGGAGGACTGGACGCGGTGGAGTTTGGCCGAAGCGACCATCTTCATCGCGGAAGTGATTTTCAGAGTACTCTGTACGGAGGCGATTCGTGCCTTCAGCTCTTTCAGTGCAGCCATGGCTGTTATGATTTTAAGGATTCTGCCACTTCTGCGGCGGCAGTTTCTATCTTCTTTGCCGTATCGTCGTCAAGAACGCCCTGCTGAAGGGTCTCGAACACGCCGGAAGGCTTGAGGGCTTCGATAAGCAGCCTTTCGAAATCCGCCACATGTTCAATAGGAACATCTTTCAGCAGCCCGTGTGTGCCGCAGTACAGGACGGCTATCTGCTGCCCTACAGGCATCGGGCTGTATTGTGGCTGGATAAGCAGTCTGGAGTTCTTGCGTCCGCGGTCCAGTACAGCCACAGTCACTGGATCCATGTCGCTGCTGAACTTGGAGAAGGATTCCAGTTCGCGGAACTGCGCCTGGTCTATCTTGAGTGTTCCTGCAACCTTTTTCATTGCCTTTATCTGGGCGTTGCCACCGACACGGGATACGGAAATACCGACATCGATGGCCGGAAGGCTTCCCTCGTTGAACAGATTGGTGTCGAGGAATATCTGGCCGTCGGTAATGGATATGACATTGGTCGGGATATATGCCGACACGTCTCCGGCCTGTGTTTCGATGATAGGAAGCGCCGTAAGGGAACCTCCTCCCTTTACCTTGTCTTTCAGTGTGGCAGGAAGGTCGTTCATCTGTCTTGCAACTTCTTCCTGGGCGATAATCTTGGCCGCACGTTCCAGCAGACGGGAGTGAAGGTAGAATATGTCTCCCGGGTAGGCCTCACGTCCTGACGGACGGCGGAGGATCAGGGACACTTCGCGGTATGCGACAGCCTGTTTCG
The DNA here is from genome assembly GCA_944322585.1 of uncultured Bacteroidales bacterium. Lineage (GTDB taxonomy): Bacteria > Bacteroidota > Bacteroidia > Bacteroidales > UBA932 > Cryptobacteroides. Next base: position 29,126 of record CALUPB010000023.1, read on the forward strand.
ACAGGTCGTCATAGACTACGAGGGCATGCCGGCCGGTATCGCGGAAATATTCCCCGATGGCTGCCCCTGCAAACGGGGCGAAATACTGTACGGCAGCCGGATCGGCAGCCATGGCAGCCACTACGATTGTGTAGTCGAGTGCTCCGTATTTCTTGAGAGTCTGCACGATGTTGGCCACGGTGGATGCTTTCTGCCCTACGGCGACATAGATGCAGTAGACCGGATCCCCGGCTTCGTAGTTGCTTCTCTGGTTGATTATGGTGTCAATGGCGATAGCGGTCTTGCCGGTCTGCCTGTCGCCGATGATGAGTTCCCTCTGGCCGCGCCCGATAGGGATCATGGCATCAATTGCCTTGATGCCGGTCTGGAGAGGCTGGCTTACAGGCTGGCGGAATATTACTCCGGGAGCCTTGCGTTCAAGCGGCAGTTCCACCGTCTCCCCGAGGACAGGGCCTTTCCCGTCGATAGGCTCTCCGAGAGGGTTGATGACACGTCCGAGCAGGGTCTCTCCGACATTGATGGATGCCGTATGTCCTGTCCTGCGTATCGTATCCCCTTCCTTGATCTGATCTGTCGGTCCGAGAAGCACGGCCCCGACATTGTCTTCCTCAAGGTTCATCACTACGGCCTTTATCCCGTTGTCGAATTCGAGTAGTTCATTCGCCTGTGCGTTCCTGAGTCCGAAGATGCGGACGACTCCGTCGCTTACCTGAAGCACGGTGCCCACTTCCGCATACTGCGCCTCAAGGTCTATGCCCTCAAGTTCCGAAAGCAGGATATCCGGCACTTCAGCCGGTTTTATATTGTTGTTCTTGTCACTCATGTTCAATCAGTTTCAAATTTTCCGTATAGGCTCGTTCCCGAGTTCTCTCCTAAGCGTCCTCAATTGGGAGGACAGGCTTGCGTCTATAAGAGTGTCATCCATGCGGAAGACGAATCCTCCTATGAGGGCAGGGCTGACCCTGCGGCGGAAATTCACCGTACAATGCGACCATTCCTGTATCTTCCTGCGGAGGGATTCCTCTATTTCCGGCCCGACAGGGGCGGCCGTGATGAGTTCCGCTTCCCTGATATTATGCCTTTCCCTGTAAAGTTCCATGAAAGACAGGAACATTATGTACAGACAGGCTTCACGGTGATGCCGGAGAACCAGCCGTATGAAGTCCGTCAAGGAGCGGCTCAGCGGAGTAGGGGAGAGATGGCTTACCGCGCTTATCTTCTCCTCTATCGGCAACACCGGGGAATGCAGGGCCTCGATCAGTGGCAGATCCTGCCTGTAAAGTCCGGCAAGCTGCTGCACTTCACCGTACACCCTCGCTTCTTCCCCGCATCTGGCGGAATAGTCTGCAAGTGCCTTTGCATATCGCCTCGATATGAGTCCGGTATCCATTATGCCTCCTTATGCTTCATGTCCTTGTCCATCTCATTCAGCAGTTTCTCAGCCAGAGAAGTCTGGGACTGCTCATCGTCAAGTTTGCCCCTCAGCAGTTTCTCGCTTATGGCAATGGACAGCAGAGCCACCTGATGCCTTGCGTCACGGAGAATGGCTTCCCTTTCTATTTCCGCATTGGCCTTTGCGGCGGCTATGATCCTTTCCCCCTCTTCTTCTGCCTTCCTTCTGGCTTCGGAAAGAAGTTTTTCCCTTGTTTCGGCGGCAGATCTGAGAATCTCTCCCTTCTGCCTTTCCGCGTCAGCCCTGATGCTGTCCATCTCGGCCTGCAGGTTCTTTACTTTTGTCTCGGCCTTGCTGGCGGCATCCAGGGACGAATCGATGTACTCCTTACGCTCGTCCAGAGCCTTCAGCATGACAGGGAAGCCGAACTTCGCCAGCAGAATGAAGACTATGACGAACGCAAGGGTCATCCAGATGAGCAGTCCCGGTTCCGGTAGCAACAGTCCCATAGCGTCTGAATCTTTATTTTACAGAGCCAGGAAACATACTACGACCGCAAACAGGGCAACGCCTTCCACGAGGGCTGCTATAATGATCATGTTTGTCCTGATCTTTCCGGTAGCTTCCGGCTGCCTGCCGATGGCCTCCATTGCAGATGCACCGATCTTTCCAATTCCAAGGCCTGCTCCTATTGCGGCGAGGCCTGCGCCGATTGCGGCTCCGATGGTTCCTAAATCCAACATAGTCTTAAATTTTAATTATCGTTAATATTTTGATTCTCTTTACCGTTCCATATGTCCCTTTCATGATGGTACTTTGCTGCTCTTTTTCCCTTCCTGGGCCATGCCTATGAACACTGCGGAAAGCATCGTGAAGACATAGGCCTGAAGGAATGCGACCAACAGTTCAAGACAGTTCATGAATACGCAGAAAAGCACTGAAACCACTGTCATCGAACCGTTGATGGCTGCTCCCATGCCGGCAGTCACGAAAATCACGCACACAAGACAGAGTATCACTGCATGTCCCGCCATCATGTTGGCGAACAGTCGTATCATCAGGGCGAAAGGCTTCGTGAATATCCCGACGAATTCGATGAGGGGGATGATCGGCACAGGCACTTTCAGCAGCGCCGGAACCTCCGGCCAAAAGATGTCTTTCCAGTAGGCCTTGCCTCCGAAAAGATTGATTGCAATGAAAGACGCCAGCGCAAGTACGAATGTAACCGCTATATTGCCGGTCACGTTCACTCCTCCGGGGAAGAAAGGTATCAGGCCCATCAGATTGTTGACCAGTATGAAGAAGAACACCGTCAGCAGGAACGGGGCGAACCTGCGCCACTGCTCTCCTACGCAAGGCTTCACGATGTCTTCCGTCAGATAGTCCACTACAGTCTCCATCATTCCGGTGAAACCTTTCGGGGCTGCGTCCGTAGCCTTTCTCTTTCTGTACCATCCGGCCGCTCCGAGTATCAGCAGGACAGTGATGAAACTGTTCAGAAGCAGTCCTGCAGTCGTTTTCGTGATGGAGAGGTCAAGCGGCCGGACTGCACTCCCGTCAGAAAGGGTTTCCACAATCTTTCCTTCGTGTTTCCCCTCTGCGGCTATGCTGAACCCTTCGTAAGATGCACCTTCTTCAAGATGTGCGGAAGAGAAACAGTGCCATCCCGATATCCTGCTGTACAGTATGACAGGCAGGGCGACTGTGACGGATTTCTTTCCGAATGTCCCGATATGCCACCAGTAGCTGTCTCCGAGATGCTCCATCACTATTCCTTTGACATCCGGACCTTCCTCCGCATCAGCGGCTGCCTCGCTCCCTTTCATGTCGGTTGCCTGGCCGCTCCTTGCAGATGCTGTCATTTCCGGACTTACTCCTTCTCCGGATCCGGAAACACCTTGTCCGCTATCCGGCATGTCGGCTGTCTGGCCGCTCCCTGCGTACGCTGCCGCTTCCGGGATTTCCGCTTCTGAAGCGTCCCTGGCTCCGGCAGGCAGTCCTGCATATAACAGTATGGACAGAGATATGATACTATATAATAATGTATGTAGCATATTCATTTCCCTTCTTTCCCGGAAACAGGACCCGGTGTCTCCACACAGGCTTCCACCCTGTCGTCCAGAACCCGGACGCAGCCGGACTTTACGGAGATGACGGTTTCCTGTCCGTCTGAGATATATCTGATGTCACCTGCATCAAGGCTTGTCAGAAGCGGGGCATGGCCGGGAAGCACTGTAAATCTTCCTGCCGTACCCGGAAAGGAGACTTCTTCGACAGTTCCGGAGTACAGGTTCCGTGTAGGGGAGACAATCACAAGTTCCATAGTCCGGCCTCCCTATGCTGTAGCGCTGTTGTCCTGACCGGTCGCCGCAAGCATTTCCTGTCCTTTGCGGATGGCCTCGTCTATTGTTCCCACATTGAGAAAAGCCTGCTCCGGAAGGTAATCGACTTCCCCGTCCAGTATCATCTTGAACCCGCGTATGGTTTCCTCGATGGATACCATTTGTCCCTTGACTCCAGTGAACTGCTCGGCAACGGAGAACGGCTGCGACAGGAATCTCTGGACGCGGCGTGCCCGGTTGACCGTGAGACGGTCTTCCTCTGAAAGTTCGTCCATGCCGAGGATTGCGATGATGTCCTGCAGTTCCTTGTTCCTCTGGAGTATCTGCTTTACACGCTGTGCCACCTGATAGTGTTCTTCCCCTACAACATTCGGGTCAAGTATTCTCGAGGATGACTCAAGAGGATCCACGGCAGGGTAGATGCCGAGTTCGGCAATCTTCCTGCTCAGGACCGTGGTTGCATCCAGATGTGAGAACGTCGTGGCGGGAGCCGGGTCTGTCAGGTCATCGGCAGGTACATATACTGCCTGGACGGACGTGATGGAGCCGTATTTCGTGGAGGTTATCCTTTCCTGCATCTGTCCCATTTCGGTGGCCAAGGTAGGCTGGTATCCGACGGCTGACGGCATCCTGCCAAGAAGGGCGGAAACTTCCGAACCGGCCTGGGTGAAACGGAATATGTTGTCGATGAAGAAGAGTATGTCGCGCCTTTCCCCGCTTTCCCGGCCGCTGTCACGGAAGGATTCTGCGACCGTAAGGCCGGAAAGGGCTACCGAAAGACGTGCTCCCGGCGGTTCGTTCATCTGTCCGAATATGAGAGTCGCCTGTGACTTCGCGACTTCATCGTAGTCTACCTCCGAAAGATCCCAGTGTCCCTTTGACATGCTGTCCTTGAATGCCTCGCCGTAGCGTATCACTCCGGATTCTATCATCTCCCTGAGCAGGTCGTTGCCCTCACGGGTACGCTCGCCGACACCGGCGAATACGGAGAACCCGTTATGTCCTTTGGCTATATTGTTGATGAGTTCCATGATGAGCACGGTCTTCCCGACGCCCGCACCTCCGAAAAGTCCGATCTTGCCGCCCTTTACATACGGCTCCAGCAGGTCTATCACCTTGATTCCCGTATAGAACACTTCCTGTGATGTGGCCAGTTCATCGAATTTGGGCGGTTCCCTGTGTATCGGGGCTGCCCCTTCCCTGTCAAGAGGGCGCATGCCGTCGATACTGTTCCCCACTACATTCATCAGGCGCCCTTTTACCTGGTCTCCCACAGGCATGGATATGGTTTTCCCTGCCGCTGTTACCGGAAGATGCCTCTGCAGTCCGTCTGTCGAATCCATGGCAATGGATCTGACGGTATTCTCTCCGATGTGTTGCTGGACTTCTATGATCAGCTCCGTTCCGTCAGGTTTCCTGACCGTCATCGCCTCGTGGATTCCGGGGAGCATGTTCTCCTCTCCCAGATCAGGGAAATGCACGTCTATTACCGGCCCTATTATTTGTGAAATGTAACCTGTCAATTGCATAGAATATACTTTAGAATGATGCAAACGCGCTCCATCTTGCAAAAAATGAGCCATCTGAAAACCGGAAAATGGTACAAAACGGCACAAAAATGGACAATATCGGCACAGATAAGGCCTTTTACCGGAAATTGTGTCTGTCGTTGGCTTTCAGGGCAATGAAAATGAACAGAAGTACGGTGAATGCCAGAAGTGAAGAGCCTCCATAACTGACGAACGGCAGCGGAATGCCGATGACCGGCATGATTCCCATGGTCATGCCTATGTTGATGAAAAGGTGCATGAAGATGCAGCTTGCCACGCAGTAGCCGTATATGCGGGTGAAGGATTCCGTGCTTTTTTCCGACTGGACTATGATGCGGCCTATAAGGAATACGTATATCAATATGACGGATGCGGCGCCGAGGAAGCCCCATTCTTCACCGACAGTGCAGAATATGAAATCCGTGCTCTGTTCGGGAACGAATCCGTATGTAGTCTGGGTTCCGTGCAGGAACCCCTTGCCGGCCAACCCTCCCGACCCTATGGCTATCATCGACTGGTTGACATTGTATCCTACACCGGACGGGTCTTCCTTCATGCCGAGAAGGACTTCAATTCTCTGTCTCTGGTGATCCTGCAGGACATTTTCGAAGATGAATTCAGTTGAAAACACCAGAATTACGCCGGCTATGAATGATCCTGCCGCAAGCAGTGTGAAAGGCTTGCGTTTCCGGTATGCCCGGAAGAGCAGGAAAGGGATGACAGCAGCGCATGCAGCGAGCAGGATATAAAGCGGTTCTGTCCTGCCTGCAAAGGATTCCTCTCCGCCGGTGACGGAGGCGATATGGTCCAGCAGGAACGGGAGGCCGCCAAGTACGGCGAATGCCGGAAGATAGGCGGTCCACCACCTTTTCATCGCTCCCGTATAGCTGGAATTGCAGAATGATGCGACTATGGCGAGTACCATGACGGCTGCATAAGGGGATGCGGTCAGGGTCAGTATGAACAGGGCAATGAACATTCCTATCAGGAATATCAGCCATCCGGACAGTCCCTCCCGGTAAAGGACAAAAATAAATCCGACATACACCAGGGCCGAACCGGTTTCGCTCTGGGCTATGATTATCAGCATCGGGACGAGGATGGCGGCAGCGACGGTGAGAAAATCCCTTGCCCTGTTCATCTTGAAACCGAACTGGCTCATGACCGTGGCTATGAGAAGGGAGGTGGATATCTTGGATATTTCAGCGGGCTGGAACCGTATCGGGCCGAATTCGAACCATGACCTCGAGCCCTTCACTTCCGTTCCGAGGAAGATTACCGCCACTAACAGAACGATGGTAAGCAGATATACCGGCAGGGAAATGCTGTCATATATTCTCGGATTGATTACCGTGAGTATCAGGATGGCCGAGACAATGCTTGCGCCCATCCATATGAACTGTTTCCCGCTCCTGCCCGTGAGATCGAAGATGGATTCCGTTCCGGAAGAGTGGATGGAGGCATATATGTTCATCCAGCCTATAAAGATGAGCACGATATAGCAGGCCACAAGCCACCAGTCAACGTTCCGTATCAGTCCTTTGTTCCAGAATCCCATATCCCATTAACTCCGGTTTTACAATTTATCATTCAGGTTTTACCTTGTCCATGAGGTTGCCTTCGAGAACGCGCGTCTCCAGATATTTCCTTGAAGACGAAATCTCGCCGGACAGATATTTCTCCACCAGGAGGGAGGCTATCGGCGCTGCCCATCTTGCTCCGAACGAACCGTGCTCCACATAGGCCGCTACAGCGATTTTCGGATTGTCTTTCGGGGCGAAACATATGAATACGGAGTTGTCGTCTCCGCGCGGGTTCTGGGCTGTGCCCGTCTTTCCGCATATGTCGAGCCCTTTCACTGCCGCCACGGTAGCTGTCCCCCCGCTGCCGTAGCCGCTGTTGACAGCTCTGTACATTCCTTCGACGACTACAGGGAAATAGGACGTGTCCACGAGTGTGAACTGCTTTTCCCTGTATTTGCTGTCAATGGTGACATTTCCCGAATCCTTTATTATATGCGGGATGTAATAGTATCCCCTGTTGGCTATAGTGGAGCACAGGTTGGCAAGGTGCAGGGGTGTACAGCCTATTTCGCCCTGCCCTATCGAGAGGGAGATGACTGTAGTCGCCTTCCATGCCCCGTCTCCGTAGACCTTGTCGTAATAGGCCGCATCCGGAATTGTCCCGCCGAGTTCTGCGGGGAAGTCGCTTCCGAGTTTCCGTCCGAACCCGAAACTCCTGACATATTCATCCCATTTGTCCAGTGCTTCACCGATGGAGGCGTATTTCCCGTTTTCCAGTATGCTTCGGAATACATAGCAGTAATAGGCGTTGCAGGACATCATTATAGATTCTTCCAGGTCGAGCGGCGAACGGTGGGCATGGCAACCGAGACGGCTGTTCCCGAAATAGTATCCCATATGGCAGGGATATTCGGTTTCGGGAGTCAGGACCCCTTCCTGCATCCCGATAAGCCCGTTTACGAGCTTGAACACCGATCCTGGCGGATATGGGGCCTGCACGGCCCTGTTGAACATCGGCTTGTACGGATCGTTCAGGATGTCCGAGTAATGGCTTCCGAAATCCGCCAGCACGTCCACATCTATTCCAGGGCTTGACACAAGAGTCAGAATCTCTCCGGTGGACGGCTCTATGGCCACGAGACTCCCCACCTTGTTCTGCATCAGCATCTGTCCGTATTTCTGAAGGTCGGCGTCTATGGTGGCTGTGATGTCGTTGCCCGGTATGGCTTCCTTGTCCATTTCACCGTTTCTGTATCGGGATTCGATTTTATTGTGCGAGTTTCTCAGGAATATGGCATATCCTTTCTCTCCGCGCAGTTCCTTTTCCCTTGCAGCTTCGATTCCTGTCATTCCGGCATAGTCGCCGGCCGTATATTCTCCTTTATGCCTGTCGATATATTTCTGGTCGACTTCGGAGACATATCCCAGAAGGTTGCCTCCGGCATTGAAAGGGTATTCCCTCACACTCCTTTCCTGTCCTCTGAATCCAGGAAACCTGTATGCCACTTCCGCGAATTTCAAGTATGTTTCCGGGGACAGCTGCTTGAGCATCACTACACTCCGGTAACCGATTTTCCTCCGGTTGCGGTAATAGTCTTCCATCTTTTCCCTGAGGAATTCCTCGCTGATTCCGAGTACACGGCAAAGTGCGAGAGTATCGAATTCGCCCACCTCTTTCGGTGTGACGATGAGGTCGTATGTAATCTTGTTCCCGACCAGTATCTTGCCGTTCCGGTCATGGATGATGCCTCTTGTGGGGTAGATGGTCTGGTATACCATAGAGTTGTTGGAGGCATCGATCTTGTAGCTCGTGTCTATTATCTGGATTACGAACAGCCTTCCTATGAGGATGGCGGCTGCGATCCCAAGTCCGATGAGAAGCCTGTCTTTCCTGTCTGCAGTCATATTCAATCCTCACTTGAGAGCATATGGATGGCTATGAGCGACAGAATATAGCTTGCCGCCATGGATGCGCACAGCCTGGAAATGTTGAACCATACCGGGCGGGTTCCGGCTCCGTCCATTATGATGTAGATGGCAAAGAAAATGAGTTCGCACAGAGCGATGGAGGCAGACACTTTCCCGAGCCCGTTTTTACGGAATGAGAAACTTTCCTCTCTCTCCACGGTCTCCTCTCCGATAAAGGTCCGGATGATGTATTTCCTGGCCAGGGCTACCGGCACGAGGGACATGGCGTTGAGCCCGAGTACTGCATCGGAGAACACGTCAGTGGCGAGTCCGGTCGCAAATGCTATGACCATGGCAAGCGAGGTGTTGACAGACAGGGGAATGCAGAGAACCATGGCGGGAAGCATCGATAACGTGACATACATGCTGAAATGGAAATAGTTGCAGATGAACATCTGCACTATCACCATCAGTATATATGTCAGGCCGATATTACGGTTTGTCTTCATTGCCCTTCCTGTTTTTGGTCCTTATTGTTCTCTATCCCTGTTGCTTCCTATCCCTGTTGCTTCCTGTTCCTGCTGCTTTCTATCCCTGCTGTTTCAATGTTCCAGCATCCTTATTCCGACAGCCCCTCCAGTTCTTCTATTTCCCCCTTGTCGATATTGCTTACTATGGTAACGTACCGCAACCTTCTGAAATCTTCGAAAAGAGTGACGTCTATGCTGAAAGACGAACCGTTTACGAGACGCTTTTTCCCTGTTGTTCCAAGGGGTATGTCAGGAGGGAATATGGCGGAGAAACCGCTGGTGAATACGGTATCTCCTGCACTGACGGCAATATGGTGGGGGATTCCGTCCAGAGTTGCAGAACGGGTGTCCGTCCCTGTCCATACGAGTGTGCCCGTTGCTCCTTCCCTTCCGAGTCTGGCACTTACGGTCATGTCGTGGTTACAGAATGATATCGCAAAGGAATAATGGTCGCTCACTGCATCTATGATACCGACTGCCCCTTGTCTCGTAATGACGCCTGACATGGGCTGGACACCGTCTTTACGACCTTTGTCGATTATCATGTAATTGTGCTGCCGGTTGTTGCTGATCTTTCCGATTTCAGCCGGGATGTATCTGTATCGGCCCGCAGTGTCCGGCCCTTCCGCCGCACCGCTTCCCCGCTCTCCGACATTCCACTCCACTCCATCCGCAGTTCCGTCTTTCCGCTGCCGGACTGCCCTTGCTTTCTCCATCGCAGTTCCGTCCTTCCATTGTCCGTCTGTCCCTGCTGCCTTTGCCGCCGGGTCGCTACCGGCTCCCTCTGATGACCGGCTCCTGCTGCCGTCTCCGGCTCCGTCGGCCCATGTTCCTGTCCCGAATCCGTCTGATCCTCCTGTCCGGTCATCCGCCGCCATTTTTCGCAGTTCCATGAGCAGGGTATAGTTTTCTTCCGCCAGCCGCGCGTTCTCTTTCTTCAGTGAAAAATAGTCCCGGATCGATTCCGTCTTCCCCCACACTACTGACATGAAACCGTGTACCCCTTTCATGAACCATGTATTTTGCAGTCTGCCGTTATATATGACCATAACTGTAGCGGCTGTTTCCAGTACAATGAAGACAGCCGCTACGGTTATGTAAGATATGACGTTTCCTTTGCGGGGCATGTTATCTCACTCAAGTTTCGCAAGTTCACAATCGTTATTTGTGGATCTGTGCGGCTTGCGAAAGTCAAGTCATCTCATAAGGAACGGATAGCGATCTGTATGTTTGAGAGCCAGACATGTCCCTCGGGCAACGGCCCTGAGCGGATCCTCTGCTACGTGGAACGGGATGTTCACCTTGTCCGACAACCTCTTGTCGAGCCCTCTGAGCAGGGCTCCTCCTCCGGAAAGGAATATGCCGTTATCCACTATGTCCGCATAGAGTTCCGGCGGGGTCTGCTCCAATACATGCAGGATGGCGGATTCTATCTTGGCTATGCTTTTGTCAAGACAGTGGGCGACATCCTGATAGGTTACGGTTGCTTCAATCGGATGCGCAGTCATGAGATTCGGCCCCCTTACGATGTAAGGTTCAGGCTCCACTTCCAGATCAGGAAGGACGGAGCCTACGGCTATCTTTATCTTTTCCGCCGTAATTTCTCCCACCTTTATGTTATGCTGCTGGCGCAGATAGCTTTGGATGTCTCCGGTCAGTTCGTCTCCTGCTACGCGGATACTGTTCTGGACCACAATCCCTCCGAGGGAGATAACGGCGATTTCCGTCGTGCCGCCTCCGATGTCGACTACCATGTTGCCTTTCGGGGCCTCCACGTCAAGACCTGCTCCGAGGGCCGCCGCCATAGGTTCGAATATGAGGTATACGTCACGGCCTCCGGCATGTTCCGTAGAATCACGCACTGCCCTTATCTCAACTTCGGTACTTCCCGACGGGATGCCGACCACGATTTTCAGGTTCGGAGAGAAAAGAAACGAGCGGTTGCTGTTCACCTGTTTGATAAAGCCGCGTATCATCATCTCGGCAGCATTGAAATCCGCTATGACTCCGTCCTTGAGAGGGCGGATTGTCCTGATGCCCGGATTGACCTTTTCATGCATCAGTTTTGCCTTCTGTCCGAGGGCAATCAGTTTTCCGGTGTTGCTGTCAATTGCAAGTATGCTCGGCTCGTCAAGTATTATCTTGTCGTTCTGGAAAATGACGGTGTTTGCAGTCCCCAGATCGATCGCCAGTTCCTGTGTCAAAAAAGAGAATCCCATTGTTTCTTCACGTTAATTCAAAACCGGTCGTAAAATTACGGAAAAAACTCAATATAACAGGAGAAGCCGTTTAAATTTTTATCAAAAATTCTTATTCATATCCGCAAAAATACCTGCCTTGCTTAGAAACTGTTTAAAATTTCATCCAAAATTCTGTATGGCTCTTTCCGGCCTGCCCGTCCCTTCTTTTTTCAGTCAGACAGTACGGCTATCCTTTTCAAAAGGAAGAACCGGCCGATCTCGAAAATATCTCATTTATAATGACGAAAATCAGACAGCTTCTCAGTCGGGGCGGAATGCTCCGGAACGTAAATTCCTTCTACCGCTTTGCGGCTGCCCCTTTCGAATGTCCCCTGGACAGTTTCATGAAACGTTCACGGTTTTCTATGCCAAGGTCCTGTCACTGTTCCAGGTCTGCGAGGTTTCGACAGACCTGGCACACTCGCCCTCGTCAGAGGCCGCTCCAGGGCCTGTTACCGTTCCAGGTCTGCGAGGTTTCGACAGACCTGGAACACTCGCCCTCGTCAGAGGCCGCTCCAGGGCCTGTTACCGTTCCAGGTCTGCGAGGTTTCGACAGACCTGGCACACTCGCCCTCGTCAGAGGCCGCTCCAGGGCCTGTCACTGTTCCAGGTCTGCGAGGTT
>CALUPB010000024.1 GCA_944322585.1 uncultured Bacteroidales bacterium
ATCCCGCAATCTTAAACCTCTGACTGTACGACAGTTAAAATACTGACTGAATCTCCAGAGTTTTCCCCTCAAAAAAACTGATGACTCGTGAATATCTCACGATGGCTATCTGTCATACTGCGTGAACAGTGACACACCTGGAAATGGATTCGTTGCACAATTTTCTGAATTAGAGTAAATTATGTTCCATTCTGAATTCCAGGTGTGCACCGAACAGATTTTCCGTCTCTTGGTCCGAAGTCATGACTCAGATGCCCGTCATAGACCGGTATCCGTTCCGGATATGCATAAAATTATATTCCTATCCGCATTATTACCCCTAAAAGGGAACCGGACCGAGAAGTTCGGACGGCGTGGCCGCCCGTGGCCTCGTGAACGGGAGGGACCCGCGACGGAGTCGTGGGAGGGATTTACCGGACCGAACTTTTACGGTCTGGTTATCCAAGGGGTATTCTTGCGGATAATCATTTAAAATTATTATGTTTGGCTGACGCCATATATACTGTTCACGCCTCGGCAAAACAAATAAATTTGTTCTGCTCTCGGCTTCTGCGATATTTGGCTGACGCCATATATACGGTTCACGCCTCGGCAAAACAAATAAATTTGTTCTGCTCTCGGCTTCTGCGTATATTTGTAATTTGGATCGGTTATACCTTATTTATAGGATTGATACGGAAAACTATGGTCAGGAAATTGATTATCTGTCTATGCACGACAATAATGTGCGCATATACATATGCCGCAGAGGATTCCCCGCTGTGGCTCAGGAAAAACAGCATCTCTCCCGACGGAAAGAAAATCGCGTTCAGCTATCAGGGAGACATATTCACGGTAGCGGCGGAAGGGGGAAGAGCCATCCAGATAACGTCCAATCCTGCATACGAAAGCGACCCTATATGGACACCGGACGGGAAGCACATAGTGTTCAGTTCCACCAGGGAAAAGAGCAAAGACATATTCATCACCTCTGCTGAAGGCGGCATTCCTGAACGTGTCACAGACTATCCGGGAGACGAGACGCCATTGGCCGTAACGCCGGACGGCAGCATACTGTTTTCAGCCGACATACAGCCTGACCCGGAATACAGCGGTTTCCCGGGCTCTGCCCAGATATATTCCATATCCGCGGAAGGAGGACGGCCACGGCTCGTGACTTCACTTCCGATCGCGTCTCTAAGTATCGGCAATGACGGCACAGTCCTGTACGAAGACATCAAGGGGTATGAAGACCCGTTCAGGAAGCACCATACCTCTTCCGTCACAAGAGACATCTGGCTATATACTCCCGCCGGTGCTGATATAAAAGGCAGCCGTGATGCAACAACCGGAGGCGAAGAAAATGATGATGACATCGGCAACGGAGGTGGAATGGGCACCGGAAGTAAGGGCAACCACGGTAAACGGGACACGAAAGACACCGGCAACACCGGCAATAACGGCAACGGTAAATGGGCTGTCAAAGGCAGCGGGAACACAAAAGGCAGCGGAGCAAGGTTGTCGATAGACGGGACTGGGACATTCACAAAGCTGTCCTCATTCAAGGGAGAGGATCGGAATCCGGTCTTCGCGGCTGACGGCGACACCTATTATTATATAAGCGAAAAGGACGGGTCATTCAATATATATAAGGCAGACATCAGCGCACCCGGACAGGAGACTCAGATTACATTCCTGAAAAAGCACCCTGTCAGATACATCTCCGTATCGAAAGACGGCACTGTGGCATTCTCCTATAACGGAGAACTGTATACAGTACGGGAAGGGAGCGAACCAGTGAAAGTCGGAGTGGAGATAATCAAGGACAGCAACGAAAGGGACAAGGCCAGGAAAACCATCAGTTCCGGCATCACAGCCATTGCGGTATCGCCCAACGGGAAAGAAATAGCCGTTGTGGCAAGGGGGGACGTATTCGTGACATCCGTAGACTACAGCACGTCCAAAAGGATAACGGATACGCCGGAACAGGAAAGGGACGTATGTTTCTCCCCTGACGGCAGAACCCTGTACTATTCAGCGGAGAGGGACGGTCATTGGGGAATATACGCCACATCCCTCACCGGCAAGGATGACAAATATTTCACCTATTCCGTGAATATGGAGGAAAAGGCCGTCACCGGCAACGGACAGACATGCTTCCAGCCGGCAGTATCGCCGGACGGGAAATGGATAGGCTTCCTCAGGGACAGGACGGAGATAGTGGTGAAAAACCTGAAAACCGGCAAAGAGAAATCCCTGCTGAAAGGGGTCAACTATTCATATTCGGACGGAGACCAGTATTTTGAATGGAGTCCCGACAGCAGATATATCCTCTGCAATTACCAGGCTGACGGGGGATGGAACAATGAGGATGTAGCCCTGATAGATGTCGAAAACGGGACCGTGCGTAACCTGACTGAAAGCGGATACACCGACAGCAACTTCAGATGGGCCATGAAAGGCAAGGCAATGACATGGCAGTCCGACAAGGCCGGATACCGCAGCCACGGAAGCTGGGGAGCGGAAGAAGACATATATATAATGTTCTTCGACGGGAAGGCGTACACAGACTTCACCCGCGACAAGGAAGCAGAGGATATGGAAGACATGCTTGCTGAAGAAGCCGGAGACAAGAAAGAGGCGAAGGACTCCGTGAAAACCGGGGAAAAGGTGGAAAAACTGATACTTGACATAGACAATATCGAAGACAGGACAGTCAGGCTGACAAGATTTTCCGGTTCGATGGGCGACTATTACCTCACTGACGACGGGAGCAAACTGTATTATGTAATAAGGACAGAACAGTCATACGACCTGTGCGTACTGGACATAAAGGAATCGGAAATCAAGGTAGTGGCACGCAATACCGCAGGGCCGATATACCCGAGCCCCGACGGGAAATACATATACATCATGTCATCAGGCATCTCAAGGATAGATGTCGCGACCGGGGAAAGGAAGCAGGTGTCATTCAGCGGAGAATACGACTACCGCCCGGCACAGGAAAGGGAATATATTTTCAGTCACATATGGAAGCAGGTAAAGGAAAAATTCTATGACCCCGACATCCATGGCGTTGACTGGGAAGGATACAGGGAGGCTTACAGCCGTTTCCTGCCTTACATTGACAACAATTATGATTTCCAGGAAATGCTCTCCGAGATGCTCGGCGAGCTGAACGGCTCCCATACTGGTGCAAGGTACTATGCTCCGTCAGGCGAAAGGATGGGGACACTCGGAGTGCTGTACGATGAAGACTACGAAGGGGACGGACTCAAAATCAAGGAAGTGCTCAAAGGAGGGGTGCTTGCGGCGGCGGATCCTGAAATCAGCGCAGGGGACATTATCACTGCCATTGACGGGGAAAGGATAGAGGCCGGGAAAAGCTGGTATGATCTGCTGGTTTCGAAAACCGGCAAAAAAGTGCTGCTCACCATAAAGAAAGGAGGCAAAAAGGAGTCGGAACTGTATGTGGAGCCATCCTATTCGGACTATGGTCTGCTATACAAAAGATGGGTACGCCACAATGAAGAGCTTGTCAGGACACTTTCCGGAGGAAGGGTGGGATATGTCCATGTGGAAGGGATGGATTCACCAAGTTTCCGGGAAGTCTATTCCAGGCTGCTGGGAAAATACCGGGGCTGCGAGGCGGTAGTGGTCGACACAAGGCACAATGGAGGCGGCTGGCTGCACGATGACCTCGCAACTCTGCTTTCCGGGAAGGCTTACATAAGATTCGAACCGAGAGGACAATATATCGGATCCGACCCTTACAACAAATGGAACAAGCCGTCCTGCGTCCTGATAGGCGAGGACAACTATTCCGATGCATGCGGATTTCCATATGTATACAGGACACTCGGTATAGGCAAGCTTATCGGTGCCCCGGTACCTGGTACCATGACGGCGGTATGGTGGGAAAGACAGATCGACCCTACACTCGTTTTCGGTATCCCGCAGGTAGGGGCAATCGGTGTCAGGGAAGGAAGATACATAGAGAACATGCAGATCGAACCTGACATCCCTGTCTACAATGACCCTGCATCCGTCCTGAACGGTGAGGACAGACAGCTGGAGGCGGCAGTGGAAGAGATGATGAAGACAATAGGTGCTAAATAATGCGTATATGGACAGCAAGGCAGTCATTATACCTACGTATAATGAAAAGGAAAATATAGAAAAAATCATAAGAGCCGTATTCGGACTTGAAGGGGAATACCATATAGTCGTCATAGACGACGGTTCACCCGACGGTACAGCCGCCATAGTGAAAAGACTCCAGAAAGAATTTCCCGCAAGGTTGTTTCTTATAGAACGAAGCGGGAAAAACGGGTTGGGGACAGCCTATATCACCGGTTTCAAATGGGCTGTCGGCAAAGGATACGACTACATTTTCGAAATGGATGCCGATTTCTCCCATAATCCGGATGACCTTCCGAGACTGTATGAAGCATGCAGCAAGGGTGGGGCGGATCTTGCCATTGGCTCAAGATATTGCGCCGGAGTAAGCGTAATCAACTGGCCCATAGGACGTGTCGTGATGTCCTATTTCGCATCCGTATATGTAAGGAAAATCCTCGGAATGAAGATATACGACACCACGGCAGGATTCAAATGCTACAGAAGACGTGTCCTTGAGACAATAGATCTGGACAAGGTGAAGATGAAGGGGTATGGCTTCCAGATAGAGATGAAATACACCACTTACCGGCTCGGATTCAGGCTGTGTGAAGTACCTATCATATTCGTGGACAGGAAAGAAGGGACGTCAAAGATGAGCAGCGGCATATTCGGTGAAGCCTTCTGGGGAGTCATCGGCATGAAATTCCGGAAAATCCGGCCCGTATCCTCCCCGAAGACAACGGCTGCGACAATACAAGACTGACTTGACTTCCGCAAGTCCCACAATTCAACGAATATCAATGACAATGATAGACTTGCGAAGCTTGCAATGACTGAGAAACTGTTTTGGATAACGGCAACAACGGAAATGAAGACCACACTTCTTTACAACGGGAAAATACTGACCGGACAAAGATACAGTCCGGGAGCTGTTCTCATAGAAGGGGACAGGATTGCAGGAGTATATTTTACTTCCGCAGAAGAAAACGGCTGCATCAGGACAGACGGCGCCATCAGGGAAGAGGGATGCATACGGGATGACACGGAAGAAAGTCCAGGATCAGAAGCAGGGAAGACGCCTGACGGAACAGTTACGGAGGAGGACAGATTGCGGAAAGACATCGAGGCCGTCAGGATGTGGCTTGACAGGGCAGATGTAAAGACGGATGTCAAAGGCAAAACGATAATGGCCGGAGGTATCGACGCCCATGTGCATTTCCGGGAACCGGGGATGTGCAGCAAGGCAGACATGGAAAGCGAATCGAAGGCGGCCCTCCTCGGCGGAATCACGTCCTTTATGGATATGCCCAACACCAAGCCTGCTGCCGTTACGATGGAGCTTATCGAAGAGAAAGCCGCGCTCGCAGCAGGACGTGTCTACGCCAATTACGGATTCAACATAGGAGCCTCCAATGACAATCTCGAAGAATTAGCCAGAGCGACAGAGCAGTACGCCGACAGGTTCGGGGGCATCAAAGTCTTCATGGGATCTTCCACCGGCAATATGCTGGTGGATTCCGACAAGACTTTGGAAGGGATTTTCGCCATCAAAGGCAAACCTGTACTGGTCCATTGCGAAGATGAGAGCATAATAAGGGAAAACACCGTGAAAGCCATGGAAGAATACGGGGATGACATACCTTTTGCCCTGCACCCGGAAATAAGGAGCCGCAAGGCATGTATAAAATCATCGGCCAAGGCCCTGGAGCTTGCCATCAGATACGGGACAGCCCTGCATCTTCTGCATGTATCCACAGCCGAGGAACTCGCAATGGCCACAGCCGCCAAGCTTCACAATCCGCATGTAACCGTGGAAACATCCGCAAATTACCTGTGGTTCTGCGACAGGGACTACAGCACACTCGGGAGCCGGATTAAATGCAATCCGGCAATCAAGTCCGCCGATGACAGGGATGCGTTGAGAGCCGGACTGAAAGCAGGTACCGTCGACACCGTCGGTTCCGATCATGCCCCTCATCTTGCAACGGAAAAGGACAGGGACTATATTCACGCGCCGTCAGGAATACCTTCCATCCAGCATTCTCTTCAGGTATTGCTTACCGTAGCAGCGCAGGAGGACATTCCTCTGACTCGGATTGCCGCAGCGTTTTCGGAAAAGACAGCGGAAATATTCCATATACAGGACAGAGGATACCTTAAGGAGGGGAACTTCGCGGATATCGTGATCGTGGATACGGATGCAGAGATCACTGCAACGGGAGAAGGGCTGCTGTACCGATGCGGATGGTCACCTTATGAAGGATACAGGCTGAAAGGTCCGGTCGATACGGTATTCGTCAACGGAGAAACCGTTGTCTCTGACGGCATGATAACCGGCAATCCGGCAGGACAGCGGCTCGTTTTCAAAAGGTTGAATTCCAAAAGGACAGCAGACAATATTTAACTGTGGTGACATTACGCATATATGGATAAATACGGATTCAGATTCAAGACATACCTGTATATAGTATCAGTGCTGGCAATAACACTGTGGGGCATTTCATACATATGGACGGACAAGCTGATCGGTCTTGGCATCCCTGTATTCTATTTTGTATTTGTCAGGATATTCCTTGCCGGCATCTGTCTGCTGCTGCTCAACCTGTTGACAGGCCAGATGAAAAGGATACACAGAAAAGACCTGCCCAAATTTCTCCTTCTGGCACTGTTCGAACCGTTCATCTATTTTCTTGCGGAATCCTACGGCATCAAGGAGACCGGTTCGCCTACCCTGAGTTCGATGATAATCGCCACCATCCCGATATTTTCGGTCGCTGCCGGATATGTCTTCTTCAGGGAAAGGATAAACTGGATCAATGCCATAGGCATTGTACTGGCCATAGGAGGCATATGTCTTGTGGTGATGAGCCGGGGAGAACTCGGACCGCACTTCGTCTGGGGCATCATCCTTCTGCTGGTAGCTGTAATAAGCGAAGTGGGGCATGCTTCCGTGACCAAGAGCCTGTCCGGGAACTATCCGAGCCAGGTGATAGTCATGTACCAGTTCCTGATCGGCTCTGTATATCTTCTTCCGCTCTTCATATTCAAGGGACTGGACGATTTCAATCCCGGCTATCTTTCCGCGGAGGTATGGGGACCGATAATATGTCTCGCCCTGTTATGTTCAAGTCTTGCATTCTCCCTGTGGGTCAATTCCATAAAGCATCTCGGCGTAGCAAGATCCAGCATATTTTCAGCCCTTATACCGGTTGCGTCCGCAGTTGCCTCATGGAGCATAGGTTATGAATTCCTCACAATGCGCCAATGGCTCGGAGTCCTGATTTCAGCCATAGGCGTAATACTGTCCCAGTACTGCATAAAAAACAAAAGGCATCACGCACACAGAAAATGAAGTCTCCCGTAGTGAAATACATATTGTGGCCTATGCGGGCCGCTCTCCAGAAACTGCCGGAAAGGGACATGCTTCTGGTGCTTTCCCTCTTTGTGGGAATAGCCTGCGGACTGGCTTCAGCGCTTCTGAAAGTGACCATAGAATGGATCCACCACGGGCTGACATCATGGTTCGGCCCTGACTCGGCATTCAATTATCTGTACCTCATATATCCAGGAGTGGGAATGCTTATAGCGATGCTCTTCGTGAGATATGTGATAAAGGACAATATCGGACACGGTGTCACGAAAGTCCTTTTAGCAGTATCAAAGAACGAATCCAAGATACGTCCGCACAACATGTGGTCTTCGCTCCTCACCAGTTCCGTAACCATAGGATTCGGAGGCTCTGTGGGAGCGGAAGCGCCGATTGTGTATACAGGTGCTGCAATAGGATCCAATATGGCAAGATACATGGGCATGTCATACAAGAACATGACCATCCTCCTCGGATGCGGGGCGGCCGGAGCGGTCGCAGGCATATTCAAGGCTCCCCTTGCGGGAGTACTGTTCACATTGGAAATCCTGCTCTTCAACATTTCGATGTCATCCATCCTGCCTCTGCTGCTGTCCACGGTATCAGCCACAGTGGTGTCGTATCTTCTTCTCGGGGATTCGCTCCCGTTCGAATGCACATTGGCTCCGTTCGAAATGCACAATATTCCGTTCTATGTAATCCTCGGACTGTGCTGCGCCGGATTTTCCGTATATTTCACCAGGACGACTCTCTGGCTTGAAGACAGGATAAAGAGCGTAAGGAACCCTTACACAAGATGGGTCATGTCAGCCATCTGTCTCGGACTTCTGATATTCCTCTTCCCCCCTCTGTACGGCGAAGGATACGAGTATGTGAATATCCTCCTGAACGGGGGTAACATCGACCTGGACGGAAGGACCGTACTGTCTTTCTTCATGGACAGCCGCTGGGCAATCCCGATGTTCTTCCTGCTGATACTGGTTCTGAAAGTGTTCTCGATGTCTTTCACCAATGCCGGAGGAGGAGTCGGAGGGACATTCGGTCCCACACTGTTTGTCGGGGCCATGGCCGGATTCGTGGTAGCCAGACTTATCAACCTCTCTTTCGGGGGGACCGGGCTGTCTGTCCCTGAACAGAATTTCGTCCTTGTGGGAATGGCAGGACTTATGGCAGGAGTGATGCAGGCCCCGATGACGGCAATCTTCCTAATAGCGGAAATTTCCGGAGGATATGAACTGCTCATCCCATTGATTCTCACTGCTACCATATCTTTCGGCGCGACAAGGATGGTGGAGCAGTATTCGATATACACCAAACGTATAGCCAACCGGGGAGAACTGCTGACTCATGACAGTGACCAGGCTGTCCTGACCCTGCTGAAAACCAGCGATCTGATAGAATCGGATTTCACTACCGTAAAGATCGACGCAACCTTGGGGGAACTGGTTGATGCAGTGTCGCAGTCTTCGAGGAATATTTTCCCGGTAGTCGATTCGAAGAAACATTTCCAGGGATATGTGAGTCTGGAAGATATCAGACGCGACATGTTCAAGAAGGATCTCTACGACACCATGCATGTATACAATTTCATGAGATCGGCACCCGAATACGTCTACATAGACGAGAAAATGGATACAGTGATGTCGAAATTCGAGAAGACCGGAGCCTGGAACCTCCCGGTAGTGGAAAAGGACAGGACCTATCTCGGATTCGTATCGAAATCGAAGATATTCTCGGCATACAGGGATCAGCTGAAGCAGGTGTCGCATGACTGAAAACCGATAATCCACATAATATGAAAGACATATACATAAACGAAATAGCCGGCCGGCTGGAAGTGAAACCATGGCAGGTCGAAAACTGCGAAAGGCTTTTCGAAGAAGGGGCGACCATCCCTTTCATAAGCCGGTACAGGAAAGAGAGGACAGGAGGACTTGATGATGTCGCCGTAGCCGAGATAAGACACTGGAGCGATGTATTCGCGGAAATGGAGAAAAGGAAAGAGACAATTCTCGGAACAATCGGACAGGCCGGTACCCTCACTGACGAACTCCGGGCAAAAATCGAGAACTGCGTCGACGGACGCGAGCTCGAAGACCTTTATCTGCCGTTCAGGCCTAAACGGAGAACCCGTGCCACCGTAGCCAGGGAAGCGGGACTGGAACCGCTTGCAGACAGAATGTACACCGTATCGGTGTCCGATCCGGTGGCAGAAGCCGTGAAATATGTCGGAGACAAGGTTCCGACAGTAGAGGATGCCCTTGCCGGAGCGAGAGACATAATCGCGGAGCGGATCAGCGAGACGGCTTCTACAAGAGAAACTATGCGGAATATCTTCGGGACACGACGGATTGTATCCAAGGCCACGAAAAAGGCATCGTCACCGGAAGCCATGAAATACAAAGGATATCTCGACTGCTCGGAACCGTTGTCGAGGATAGCTCCGCACAGGCTTTTGGCCATGCTCAGGGCTGAAAACGAGGGATATGTCACTGTCAGGATTGATGCCGATCCGGAAAAATGCGGCAACAAGATATACTACGATTTCTGTCAGGAAAGGCGCTACCCTTCCGGGGCACTTGCCGGACAGATAAGGGAAGCGATAGATGACGCCTACAAAAGACTTCTCGAACCGTCCATATCCAACGAGGTGATACATCAGGCCAAGGAGAAGGCTGACATGGAATCCATCAGGGTTTTCGGAGAAAATCTGCGGCAGCTGCTACTGGCTCCGCCTGTGGGGCAGAAGAACATATTGGCAATAGATCCCGGTTTCAGGACGGGATGCAAGGTGGTATGCCTTGACCGCCAGGGCAATCTGCTACATAACGAGACCATATTCCCCCATCCTCCGGCAAACGAGAAGATACAGTCTATCCGGGCAATCTCTTCAATGGTAGAGAAATACGGAACGGAAGTCATCGCCATCGGAAGCGGGACAGCCGGAAGGGAGACGGAAGAATTCATAAAGAGGGTACCGCTCCCGCAGGGAGTAAAGGTCTACATGGTAAGCGAGGACGGGGCATCCATCTACTCTGCATCCGAAATCGGTCGGGAAGAGTTTCCTGACTATGACGTAACTGTCCGCGGGGCGGTATCCATAGGAAGAAGGCTGATGGATCCGCTGGCGGAACTCGTAAAGATAGATCCGAAATCATTGGGAATAGGACAGTATCAGCACGATGTGGACCAGACCCTGCTGAAAGAGAAGCTGGACAACACTGTTGAAAGCTGTGTCAACAGCGTAGGAGTAAACCTCAACACGGCAAGCCCTTATCTGCTCAGCTATGTATCCGGCATCGGCCCGGTACTTGCCGCAAACATCGTGGAATACAGGACAGAGCACGGTCCATACAGGTCCCGCAAGGAGCTGCTTAATGTCAAGAGATTGGGGGACAAGGCATTCGAACAATGCGCCGGCTTCCTGAGGATACCCGGTTCGGACAATCCGTTGGACAATTCCGCAGTCCATCCGGAATGTTACCACATCGTCGAGAAAATGGCCGGTGACCTTGGAGTCAGCACTGAAGAACTCGTAGGGAATGAGAAACTGTGCGCCGGAATACGTGCCGAGGACTATGTGGAGGGGGATTTCGGGCTGCCGACTATCAATGATATCATAAACGAGCTGAAAAAGCCGGGACGTGACCCGAGGGAAAGTGCCAGGGAATTCGCCTTTGCCGAGGGCATACATACCATAGAAGACCTCGTGACGGGGATGGAACTGCCCGGGATCGTAACGAATATTACCGCTTTCGGGGCATTCGTGGACATCGGCATCAAGCAGAACGGGCTGATCCATATATCGAAAATGGGCGTCAGGGGGCTTTCCGACCCGACAAAGGTCCTTAAACTCCACCAGCATGTCAAGGTGCAGGTGCTCGGTATCGACCTCGACCGCCAGCGTATCTCGCTGCAGCTCATCAGATAACAGTCAAGAATACTGTTCTTTCCGGTCCTCCCCACTTCGTGGGTCCCCTCCCTTTTCGGGAGCCAATGCCGGAAGAACAGTATCCTTGACTGCCCATGTAAGTACGATTAAACGACAAAAGGCTTGACATTCTTTTGAGAATCGAATATTTGAAAGGGGAGCTGGAGTTGACTTCGTTGAAAAACAAAGCAAAAGGGGATGACTTTTATTTTCGAGTCACCCCCTATGTTTTTCCGCAGTCGCCGCTGCGGTTTATTTTTCTGTCAATTTACAGAGATGTCCTGTTGTCCCAACACCTCACAGCAATCAGTCCCCTTCGGAAGAATCGTCGTCACCTGTGGAGTACTGTGCTATATCGCTGTCAGGGAGGTCATCGCTGTCTCCTCCTGAAGATACTCCGGAATCATCGTCATCATCACCGTCAAGCCATCTTTCTATATCCTCGGCATCATCCGTCTTGACCTTTATCTTCACAAGATAAATCGCATCAGGAATCTCCAGTGTAACGGCATAGAAACTTGTCCCGTCCGGCTTGTCGTACTTCACGAGATCCGGGAAATAATCATTGAACCCTTTAGGGTACTTCTCCGCAAATGCAGCAGCCAGTTCCTGCGACATGTTCTCATAGCTGACCACCGCTCTTTTCTTCTGTTTGCTATCCATATAGAATACAAATTACTACCTCAAGTTTCGCAAGTTCATAATTGCGAAAGTCAAAATTACTACTTTCAGTTTTTCCGGGTGCAATTATAGGGATATTTTTCTGAATGACGATAATATAAATTCACTTTTTTCATTTTTAGAAGCTGTTTTGCAAAACAGCTTTTTATTGCCACCCCGGGACATAAATCACGGGATAACCGGCACTGACGACAGTCAATGCAACTTCCTGTACCGTTCGAGGGCTTCGAGAAAATAGTAATCTGCATAAGTCAGAGGCACATCCACTTCCGAATCTCCCGGTTTGTTGCCTACGCTGTGTTTCAGCAGGAAACCGCGAAGCTCCCCTTCCTCTGCAAGATAGCTGTCATCCGCCAGAGTCCTGAGCATCTTCTCCGCCACAGCCAGATAACGCTGCTGCCGCTCTCCCCCGGAGTATACAGCCAGCTCTATCAGTCCGCTTGCCATGACAGCCGCAGCAGAGGCATCCCTGTAGTCGTCAGGAATCATGTCAGAATCGAAATCCCAGTATGGAATCCCGTCATCTGGGAGTCTCGGAACAATATATTCGGCCACGGCAACGGCATGTTCAAGGAACTTCTGGTCACGGGTGAAACGGTAAACCATCGTGTAGGCATACAGTGCCCACGCCTGTCCTCTGGCCCAGGCAGAGCTGTCAGCAAAGCCCTGTACAGTCTGGCGTCCTGCGACCTTGCCCGTCTGCGGGTCATAGTCCACAAGGTGGAAACAGCTGTTGTCAGGACGGAAATGGTTCTTCATGGTAGTTTCCGCATGCGCAATGGCGACATCCCTGTATTCCTCCTTCCCGGTCAGTTCATATGCCTTGAGCAGAAGCTCCATATTCATCATATTGTCTATGATGACGGGAAAAGACCATTTGCCGAAACTCCATGAGCGCGTACATCCTACAACCGGATTGAATCTCGTACACAATGATGCGGCCGCCGTATCCATCACTTCAGCACAATGGCTGTCTCCCGTAAACGCGTATTCATTCCCGAAACTGCACATTATCTGGAAGCCTATGTCATGGTCATCCTTACGGTATTTCAGAGGTTCGAGGGCGGCGGTATATTTCTCCGCAAGGGCCTTCATATGCGGATCGGCAGTATAATTCCAGGTGTACCAGAGAGAACCGGGGTAGAAACCGGAACACCACCATCTTATCGGACTGGTCACAAGTTCCCCCACCGGAGTCAGACTGCGCGGAAAAAGTACCGTATCCCGGCCTGTACCTTCAGCGGCCTTGACGGCATCCGCTGCTGCCACAAGATTGCCGTCAAGCAGGGCGAACTGCTTCCGTGCCCTTTCGAAGACCCTGCCGGTCAGATGCTTCATGGTTTCAGGGAGTTCAGAGACAGACAACCTGCCGTTCCCTGAACGGATGATTACCGACGGTGTATCCACCTCGAAGAAGACTCCGTCGAGATCATACTGCCCCGGTCTGTGCAGGACTGCGCACACTACGTCGCCCCGACGGACAGCCTGACAGTCCGCATCGTTACGCAGCACAGATACGGGAGCCTTACGGCCTCCCTTTGCATACTTCTTTGCGAATGAAGCGGTCTCACCTGCCGTAGCGCACGGCACCAAGGCATAGGCATACGATCCCTCATGGCCGTCCGCAAGCTCTCCGACCGGATGGTCGAACCAGCATTTGAATACCCGTCCTTCATCCCACCTGTCATGGAAAGCAGGATCTATGGCATCCCATTTCCCTCTCTGCAGGCTGTCGCTTACATGGATTTCAGAGCCGTCCAGGCTCACATATCCCCTGCCGTCATGGTGCACCCATCCGGGACCGCGTTCTATTTCCCCCGCAAGGTGTATCTGATCAACCGCCGTGGTGACTTCCCGTATGTCCTCTCTGGAGATACTGATATCCGAGCCGAGATTCACCACACAGTCCGAAAAAAAGAAAACACTCTTGAAAGCATGGAGTCCGTCCCTGTCGAGTTCCATGGTGGCGGCCATCACATCTCCTTCAGCCACTCCGCCCACATGGGAAGACCAGTTCCTCTTGGCGATTACGGAATCATCGCATTTTATCGGACGTCCGTCATCATATGCTGTCACCCCAGGCACTTTCCGCCAGTCCCAGTACGCGAAAATGTTCTCGAACTCCTTCCCGTCCTGCATGAGGATGAGCGCACCGTCTGCAGAGAAATTGGCAAGGGTATTCTCCCTGTTGGTGAATTCGAATCCTACCGTACGTTCAGAGTGCATCCTTATCGAGGCATACCAGTCCGGCCTGCGATAGATACCGCAGTCGGAGCGGCTGTAATACCGTGAACCTGTCAGGGTATTGTCATATTTTTCGGGCATGAGATTCTCCATGGCAATCCTGGTATACAGTTCCCTGTCCCCATCCACTGCCGCCGCCATATTCTGCGCCGCCACGGCAAGGGCAAAGGCCTTGCCCGTACCTCCGTCAATGAAGTTCTGACGTCCGCAGAAACTCGGATCCATCACACCCTTATACACACTCCAGCAGATGCCTTCCTTCATCATGTTCGAGACTATATCCTCCTGTTCCTTGTCAAAGGCGTATGGGGAATCCTTCAACACCCTGAGCCAGAACGATATTCCGTCCGCATATGCAAGTCCGTAGTTGCCGAACTGTATCTGCGGGCCGTGCTGGTGGAAAGACCAGTCTCTCTGGATACCCTCGGAATCAGTCACGTATATTTCCTCTGCAATCTGTTCCTTTGCCTTGATGACCAAAGCCTCATCGTCAATCAGCAGACCTTTCATCAGGTTATTGCCTGCAAGCCAGGCCTTGTTCTGGCCCGTCATGCCGAACTTCGAACGTTCCAGGACCTTCAGACCTCCGGCAATTTCTTCCGGGGAGAGTTCATCCCGCAACATGAGGAGGACTGCAGTCATTTTCTTCGGCACTCCGATGTCATTATGCCACCAGTTCGGACAGACAGGCATGTTGCGGAACCACCATGCCATGGCCGAATGCAGCAGGTCATGCAGCCTGTCCGAACCTTCCCATTTCTGTCCGGGATATTTATAGAGCTTGGCAAGGGCATACATGCGTGTGACATGAAGGGTCGCCGGCCACCTTCCCCTGTCCTGGGCCGTATAGTCTATGTCCGTCCAGCAGCCGTTCTCCCAATCATATGCGTCCAGGAGTCTTTGAACCTCACTGTCAGGGAGATGCACTGCCATATAAAGCTGCAGCAACAGAACATCGTTGGCCCTGCCGTAGTCCGAGTATTCAATGAATTTCCATGTCACATCTTCATCCGGAGCATAAGACACGACTGATGCTTCCACAAAGGCTTTTCTTACCTCTTCAAGGGGAGCCTCCGAATCCCCCGTAGCTCTGGCAGAAATTTCCGTGAACGGTAACGGAAATACAAGTGCTAAAAACAGCGGCAAAAACTTTTTCATGAATATTGAATTGCGGTTAAAAGTTCAAAGATAATAAGAAGTTGTTTAAATTTCTGACAAAACATCTGAAAAACATCTGTGCCAGTGCGGAACATAAAGATATGACACAATAAAGTCCGGGTCGGGAACGAAGCCTGACCCGGACAAAATCTATATTGGAATCGGGATACTATCTGTTTTCCGTGTCTTTCATACAGCGGACAGGATACCCGTGCGCCCTGTTTGCCTGCTGAACTTGAGTCCAAGGTTCCGACTTATACCGATAACAGAACATATAAGCTCGTGCTCCATCCTGTTCATAGCTTGTAACAGTGGAATTAGACCAACAACCGCAGATATCATGTGAATTATCATCTGGATTTCCGCCTGTATCCCCCCATTTGCAACCGCTGAACGGCCATACTGCCTGAGAACCATCAGGAAGTTTATAATACATGAAGTTCGGTTCCGAGAACAAGTTTGCGTCAATAAATTCAGTCGTACCTGGCTGATAATATTTAGTCCCGTTATTTACAATATCATCATATTTAAGAGTCATATTCTTATACAATTCTGCAAGGAGTTTCGGAGACGGCACCATATAGCCCTTCGGACACGGGTCATAGATCGATTTGGTACCGACAGTCTGAACAATTTCCTCTCCTGTCAGATTTTGATTTCCCCAAAGATCATCCAGACGATCCGTTCTCGCTCCTGTATGTGCGCCAAGATACCAGTCTCCAGAAGATGAAGGATCAACGCCTTGAGTCCGGTAAAATACATCCGGATGTTCAGCTGACACTGCCAAATCAGTCACGACGGAAACTTCTCCTGCAAAAAGGCCTCCTGAAGCTGACCAGCCTGTCTGGAACGGACGGCCCCACTGATAATACGAACCTCCCTGATATCCATATCCCTTGTCATCAGAACCGATGTTCCTGTCAAGCATCACACCATTGACATATGTCTGCTCCGTAAGCTGTTCTTTGTTACCCCATACATTGAATGCCCAGATGCACACTCCGTCTTCATCATAAAGACAGATCTTGGAACTGTAACCGGTATATGATCCGGCCGCATCAGCCTTGACTGTAACTTCATAATTGTCGTTGAGTGGAATAGTCACATACTGGGCTCCGTCCCATCCGTTCGTGCCATTGATAGTAAGATTGGTCTTGTTGTTGACATTCTGCTCGCAGGCATTGCGGACACGTATTGACACCGGCTTCCGGCAACGTATGAAGTTTCCGCGTGCCTTGACATCGAACGTAACGGCATCACCGTCATAGTATGCGACGAAGCAGTTGGCCGGGCCGTAGCTCCAGCCGTCCCCGAAAGCCGCAACATATCTTGTCTCCACAGGCTCATACCAGTCGAACTCATTCGTTTCAGCACTGATATTGCTTACGGTAATCACTGACAGACAGCTCGCCCTCAGTTCTCCGCCTTCCACCTTCGCAGGAATCTCGACTGTCTTTGTCTTCGCAGCATCCTGCATGGTAACTATGACATACACTTCTTCCGCCCCCGTAAGGTCGCATGGAAGAGCCGTAAAATAGAATTCCTGGGCTTCTGAAAATGCAGCAGGATTGGCGACAGTCACACCTGCATAATCCTTCGTGTCGGAATACACAGGTTCACCGGACGCAAGATCGTATGAAATCTTACCTGAAAGCTGTGCGCCCGGAGAGTACAGCTTCGCACTGACTACATTGAGATCCGAATATTCGGATGTGGACAGGACGAGCTTTACATATGCCGTTTTCTGCTCCAGGGCGAAATTGACATCTTCTGTCTGGCCTGCCTTGAGTGCGATTTCATCATACGCAAACGAGTAGTTACCCACATGGATACTTGAGTTCGGAGCAAGCTGGGTCTGTTTCTCCGGCACCGTCCCTGTTACAGTACCTTCTGAATAAAGGACAGAATTACCAGGATATGTAATCACGACATCCATATCAGCAGCCGGACTCAAAGGATTGTATGTCTGGAACAGGCCTGATGTCTCCCCGGCTGTTTCAGAGAAAAGTTCAGCCTGTTCATTGACAAATGCCCCTGACACAGAAGCATCCTTGGAATTGATGGAAATTATGTCCCCCGCGCTCCAGAGAAGAGGATAGACCTCACCGTCTTTCTCCCCTATGGAAACCTTGGTGCCTATTGTCACCGTTCCCGACAATGTCATACGGTTGCCTTCCGCTGCCGGCTGTTCCAGTTTGTTTTCTTCTATAGAGCAGGATACGGCTGCCAGTGCAGCTGTTCCTATGACTAAAATCATATTTTTCATATCGCTTACGTTTTAATGGTTACCACTCGATTTCTTCAAGTTCTCCCGGATTGTTGTCTGTACTCCAGCCGTCAGGAAGGCCGACCGGATCCCATGTCACGTACTGCACATCCACTGCACGGCCTGTACTGTCATAAACGATTATTGCAGTGAGTTTCTTCTGTCCGAGTCTGATGTCAGTCAGAGTATTCGAATAAGGCAGTTCTATGTCAACACCATTCTCGATGACATAGTTCGTGAGCTGGATCTCGCTTTCAAGATCTATCGTGACATCCTGAAGATCGACCATCTCCACGATTCTGGCTCCATGGAAAGTACCGGCAGTCAGTTCCGCGTTGATGGTAGCGCAGTTGTCGGCAATCCCCGTCACTTCGAGGGAGACCTCGATGGTCTCCTGCTGGTTCTGCTGCCCGTTTTCAGGCTTGTTGCACCCGACAACCATAAATGTCATGGCAGCAGCGGTCAATAATAGAATTCTTTTCATGTTTTTTGATTTTGGTTATATAAAAGTGTTACTGTATGTCGCCTACAAGGCAGGATCGACCGGAGAAAGTTTTACTTTTACTGTCGCAGCATCCCCGGCTGAGACAGTAAGTTCATATCCGCATTCATAGTATCCGCTGTTGGATGCATCCCAGGAATTGGAACTTACAGTGCTCCACGTCTTATATGCGACCCTGTCCCCTGTCGGGGAAGTTGCAGACAGATAGAGATTCTTTCCTGTCGCACTTGCGAGCTGGATACGGTTGAAACTGATTGTCGGATTGGCCCTCGTAACCATTGTCCATCTCACCACGGCATCCTTGTCCGCCCTGGCGGCAATCCTGTCCTCGACTATCAGATCATCTCCTTCCATATAAATGGTCCTGACAGCAGACTTGACTTCATTGCTCAGCGGAGCAGTTATATCGACTGTCGCCCCTTTCTGCCCTCCGGAATTGATGACACCGGTTATCTCTCCTTCTCCTGCAACCCTGTGATATGTGTCATTTATAGTAAGAGTACTGTGATTGAAGTTATTGTATCGGAATGCAGTCCACCTCTGCGAACCGTCGTTCATGTCCCAGAGATTAATATACGGCTCAAGGGTCCCATAGCTCTGAAGTCCGAGATCGGCCGACCAGCGCACACCGAAAGCATCATAGACAAAACTCCCTGCATCCATGTGGGCATGACTTGTATTGGCCTTTCCGCCTTTGATACCGAGGAATTTGTCAGTCTCATCCATTGCCCAGTTTTCATGTATGAGCACGACCGGAGTAGTACCTTCTCCCCTGAAAATCGGCTCTGAAGGAGCAGATATCGCACTCAACGTGACATTTGCGGCATAATAGGCGACAAGAGGGAGAAGCCTTGCTTCAGCACAGCCTGCATAGCTTCCTATACGGTCCTGTTCAAGATACAGGAGGGACAGGTCGTTGAACTTCCATGCGAAATACCATTGCGCAAGGCACGGAACGCTGCTCGGAGCACAGTCGGAATAATTGAAACATGCCCTTGTAGTCCCCTCCATGTAGAGCATGTATTTGCCGGTCTGCGAAAAGCCCGACACATTCGAAAGTCCTGCATCCGTGCCTGCCGCCGTTTCAAGGGCCGTCAGCATCAGAGCTTCATAAAGGGTTCCGTAACACCAGTATGAATATCCTTCCGGATAATTCCCGTCCGGGGAATACATCGCTTCCATTGCCGGAAGATTGGTTTCAATCGCTTTTTCTATTATACCCTGCGCGACAGACGAATTATTCTCATAGACGGCAAGTGCCGCACATACCAGCCCGCCGTTGCAGACCTGGTTCCAGTTGCTCTCCGCTTCATAGAAATTCAGATTCCAGATCCCTTCATTGGCAGGCGTGAATGCGAAATCATTCAATGCCTTCCTTGCAAGTGTCTTTGTATCTTCAGACAATTCATTATACAGCCAGTCATATCCGAGCCCGACACCGGCAGCCATCTCCCCCACATCAAGGAAGTGCTGGCGGGCATTCCAGTCGGAGAAATTACAAACAGTCTGAATATCATGCTCCGCCTGCTGAAGGTATTTTTCGTCTCCGGTAGTCTTGTAGGCATAGGCACAGAACAGTATCCTCTGCTCCGCTGTCCGGCTGACGGACAGCAGGCGCTTGCCTGACAGTTCATATTTGATATCCGCCGCTCCGACATAACCGTTGGCAGAAGATATTATCCTGCTGTGTATCGAATTGAACGCATCGTCTGCTCCGGAAGAGACTTTTTCCCTGATTGCAGCAAAATCCTCATCGGTAAAGATTATCCTCGGATGATTGTCCGCTGTCAGTCTGGAATAATCAGGATCCGTGAAAGATACCGGAGGCTCCGGAGTATCAGTTCCGCTGTCTTCCGTCAGGTTCTTGTCGCTGTCCCCCGGATAGAACATCGGGTAGCCCTTCTCCGCACAGCCTCCAAGCAGAAGGACAGCAGCGAGTGCAAACATTGTAAATTTATTTCTGTTCATCATCTTTGACTTTTATCATTCTTACTCAAGATTCTTGAAAATGGCAGGACTAATATGCCCAGCCCGGTTTCTGCTTGAGGTTAGGGTTACGCTGACATTCTCCAGCAGGTGCTCCCCATGGATACATGTCATCCGTATAATACCAGTTATAGTTGTAGCCTTCCCATTCTCCCCACCAGTTCTGTCCGCCATACGTATCCTGTCCCTGGAATTTCATTTCCTTATAGGTTCCCCATCTCCATTCATCGAAAAAGTCGTGTCCTTCAAGACAGAGTTCCACACGGCGCTCGTAACGTATAGCTTCCATCACCTGCTCGTCCGTTCCGGTGGAAACAGGCGGCATTCCTGCCCTTGATCGGATCTGGTTGACTATATCGACAGCATCACCTGCCCGTCCGACGTGAACATATGCCTCCGCGAGCTGGAGAGCCACATCCGTATAGCGGATCAGCGGCCAGTCGGTAGGACAGCGAAGGCGGTCTATCAGATCTTCAGGCTTGTTGTATGAATATTTCTTGTATACATACATTGTCTGATAATCCCCTATGTAATAGTCACCGTAATTATCTCCCTCATTCAGGAAAGGCCATCTCAGTTCCTTGCCTATCTGGATCTGTCCGCCATTGTCCGTCGCATCCTTGAATGTGTCATACGGTTCATATGGAGTAAGGACTATGTCTTTCAGACGCGGATCGCGCTTCTCGTAGGCAGCCCTTACGCGATCTTCGTTCCCTTCCGGCTTATAATATTCCTTGAATATATCCACACCGATACGCTGTATTCTTTCGCGGATTATCCCGGCCTCGTCATCCGACCAGTACCTTGTTCCGTCCTGTTCCGTTATAACATTGTCATTCCCGTCCAGATATATTCCATCCCTTATAAAGAATACCTCCCTCTTGGTCAGATCATTCTGGAATACTGCATCATTCCATTCCGGGATGACGTCTTCCCAATGGAATTCAGAACCGTCCTCATTCTGGAAATAATCCACAAAATCAGATGCAGGGCGGACATTAGACCAGCTGTTCCAGGTATCGCGGCCTCCGATCATCAACTGGAGATTGTCGCAATAGCCGGCATCTGAAGTGAACTGGAGAGGGAAAATCATCTCGTGATCTTTCTCATTGGTATAGTTGAAGAAATCTATGAATTTTCCTGCCCAAAGTCCATACCCGCAATCATCGACCTTCTCGAAATCATTGACCGCCATCTGATAATACTGGTCTGCGCTGTATTCAGTCGGTGTTTCACCTCTCTCTGCTTCATATGCAAGCCACATGTAGGCCATCCCCCGCAGCGAATAGGCAGCACCTTTGGACGGACGTCCGTAATTATCCGTCAGGGTATTGTCCGGGCAGTAAGGACTGTCTATACAATACGTAAGGTCTGTGACGACTGCATTCCACACCTCCACGGCAGTGGACTGACCCTTTGTACACTGATCCTCCGATATCACCTCAAGATAAAGAGGCACACCCCCATATATCTTGTTAAGTCTGGAATAGAACCATGCCCTCAGGAAACGGGCCTCGCAGATATAACGTTCATACTTTTCAGTCGAAAGGCCGGCACGGTGCAGATTGGCAAGGGCATCATTTATCTGATGGACAGACGTATATGCCCATTTCCATTCATACCATACCACGAACTCCGTCGCATCCTTCGTAGCATCCGAAAGGGCGCGGAGATGATAGTTGTCCGAAACGAAATCCGTCTGGAACTCCATACCCATCCAGCCCTGACGGTTGATTCCCGTCATGTCATTGTGTCTCAACTGTATTCTGGACAGGTCATCCCTGTAGAAATTGTCGTAAAGCCCGGCCATACCTTTGTCCGCCAGACTTTCCGTAGTCCACATGTTGGCACTTGCTATCTGGTTTGCCGGAGCGATATCGAGCATGTCCGTACAGGAAACGGCCGGCAGCACCGCAAGGGCGAAAGCGAAAAATCCGTAATGTTTCATCATCTGTTCCTCCGTCAATTAAAATGTTACCTGTGCCCCGACCGATACCTGTCTCATCAGCGGATAACCGATCGTCCCGCCGAGTTCCGGATCCATTCCCGGGAATGAAGTGATCGTCAGCAGGTTTTCACCGGACACATAGAACCTGAGCTGTTTCACGAAAAATTTCCTTGTGATATTTTCCGGAAGGGTATATCCTATCTGGACATTTTTCAGCTTCATATAGTCTCCCTTGTATTCATAGAAATCGCTCTGTTCACGGTTACGGTCATCCCCCGCATAAAGCCGGGGATATGTTCCCCATATGTTCGTTCTCGGATCGGAAGGATTTTCAGGGTCATAGAAATAATGGTCATCCGCCACTTTCTGGCTCAAGGCATATCCCCATGTCACATTGGTAGCATTGTAATAGTTTGAATTCCAGAATATATAATAGTCAAAAGCCCCTGTCCATAGCATACTGAAATCTATCCCTTTCCAGGAAAAGCCCAGATTTATTCCGAGATTATATGCAGGAGTGGAACTCTTGCCGTTGAAATCCATATCGTAGGAATTGCCGTAATTTCCATCCCCGTTTGTATCGGCATAGATGAAGTCTCCATACCAGAGCTGGTCTTTGCTGACTGTAGTCACTCCGTTGAAACTGTATCCGGACTCTATCATTGCCCGTACCCACTGCATATCGGTCTCAGTACGGATGATACCGTCCACAGGACCTGCATTGACATCCACCTGCCCTCCAGTATAGCCGACGCCGGTTCCCCTGTATCTCTGATATATATAATGCTCCCCTATTTCATGCCCTTCAATCAGTTTTCCCGGAGAAGACCAGTTCTCGGATACATCCGACAGGTTGGTGTAATAGTTGCCCTGACCGTCGTATCCTCTTGAAAGCTGTCCCTTGAAGGCCGTCACCCTGTTCCTGTTGAATGAGAAATTGACTCCAGCATAATAGTAGAAGTCGTCCCCGATGGTATCTTTCCAGTTCAGGGCGATCTCTATACCCTGGTTCCACATGCTTCCGAGATTGGATGGCACCTGGGTGAAATTACCCATCGTGAGGTATGTACTCGGAGTAAAGAGAATATCAGTAGTATTCTTATGATAATAGTCCACCTCTGCCGAAAGCCTGTCATTGAAGAAACCGGCGTCGATACCTATATCAGTAGTCGTGGTTGTCTCCCATTTGAGGTTGATATTGCTCATGGTCTTGATAAACAGTGATGTTGCATTGACACCGTCCACGACAACCTGCCCAGTGTTATAGGTCGCCTGCCATGCGAAATTGCCTATACCGAGGTTGTTGCCCGTCTGTCCCCAGGAAGCCCTGAGCTTGAGATGCGACAGCCACGTCCTTGTATCTGCCATAAACGGCTCCTCGTGTATCTTCCAACCGGCCGAAAATGACGGGAAGAAACCGTAACGGGTATTGGAGCCGAAACGGGACGAACCGTCCGCCCTGAAATTGGCCTCGAAAAGATAACGGTCCTTGTAGGCATAGTTGACACGGGCGAAATACGAGCGGAGCCCCCAGCCTGTCCTTGAAGTATAGGAAGAATCATATAGAGTGGAATATGTGCCGCCCTCATTGAGAGTCCAGTCCGTTGCACCCTGTTTGCGCACCTGATATGCCCATGTTCTGTACGATATGGCCGAATATCCGAGAATTGCCCCGACTGTATGATCTCCGAAAGTCCCGTCATACCTTGCAAGCAGTTCCGTAGACATCCTGTAATCCCTGTATGTACGGTCTGTCACCATAGCCTTCGACAGATCGGAAGATGAATATCTCGTGTCAGTTATATAATCCCAGTAACCGTTCTCCCTGCTGTATGTATGGTTAAGGCCGAAAGTAGGGGCATAATTGAAGGTTCCTTCAATACTGACGCCTTTATAAGGTCTTATCTTGGCATAAAGAGTCCCGTTTATTCTCCAGGTATGCTTGGTTCCGTCGCTCCCCGCCATCTGTCCGAAAATATTGTTCGCATTCGGACTCTCTTCATTGTTGGCAGGCCTTCCCCAGGCGTTTTCACTGCCTGGATAAATACCAGGAGTAGTCTGATACAGATAGCCGAACCCGTTTTTGATATTGGCCGTACCGTCCGACTGGAACTGACCGTATATCTTGGTCCCGATTGTAAACCATTTGAGGACATCCGCCTCGAGATTGGCCCTGAAATTCGCTTTCTTCGAAGATGAATCGAGATTGAAACGGTTCATGACTCCCTCATTGTCAAGATAACCGGCCGAAATAAGATAACGCACGGTCTTGCTTCCTCCCGAAATGCTCAGGTTATGTTCCTGCGAGTAGCCGTTCTGGAAAATCTCATCGAACCAGTTGGTGTTGGGATAGGCGACATAGTTCGGCACCCCATATTCGTTAAGTCCGTACGGATCTGCGGCAGCTGCCTTCCAGGTGTCTATATTCGTCTGTGAAAAACGCCTGGATGTCCCTGCATTGTCGCATCCCTCATTGAAAAGTTCCATATAAGTGGCGTAGTCCTGAACCCAGTCAAGGTCATTATAAGGCATCTGGAATATTCCTTTATAAGAATAGCTTACCCTCGGCCTCTCCTCTGAACCGGACTTGGTCGTAACAAGGATGACACCGTTTGCGGCACGTGTTCCGTAAATTGCAGTTGAGGCGGCGTCCTTCAGGATGGAAATGGACTCTATGTCATTCGGATTGACATCATCCATATCCCATTCTATACCATCGACAAGGACGAGAGGTGCACTTGCATCAGTATTATCATTGACTGTAAATGATCCGACGCCACGAATGCGTATGCTCGTCTTCTCCTCTCCAGGCTGTCCCGTAGTCTGCATCACGCTCATACCCGGTGCCAGACCGGCAAGGGCAGCGGAGGTATTCACTATAGGACGTCCCTCCGCGATGGTTCCGAACTCGATGGAAGTCACGGAACCGGTGATATTGGCCTTTCTCTGGGTACCATAACCTACAACAACGACTTCCTCAAGAAGTTCGGCATCTTCCCGCATGGTCAGATCAATGACATCGCTGATACCAACAGGCATCGTTACAGTCTGATAGCCAAGACATGAGAAGACGAGTGTGGAATTTTCCGCATCTCTGACCTCAAGTCTCCAATTGCCGTCAAGGTCTGTCTGGGTACCGTTCAAAGTCCCTTCAACCATTACAGTCACCCCGATAAGAGGCTCCCCGCCGACATCGGATATATGTCCTGACAGAATCCTCGGACCTTGTCCCGGTACTGCGTTCCGCTCTTCCTGGTCCCTTGCCGGAGCAGACAGGGCCACTACCTGGTCCAGGATTTTCCATGTTATCCCTGTACCGGAAAGGACCTGTTCCAACAATGTATCCAGAGACGCTTTCTCCGCATTGACATTGACTTTCCCGATGACAATACTCTCCATCGATGTCTCGTAAGAGAATGTGACACCCGTCTGGTTTGTGAATTCATCAAGCACCTGGCCGAGAGGCGCATCCGTGAAATACATCTTCAGGCTGTACTCCTGCTGTGCTATCGGCATTGCCAACACCGGCAGCAGGCACGCTGCAGACACGGCGACGGACAGGAAGACCGCTTTCAGAAAAAATAGATTGTCTGTCTTCATATTGGTTATATAAGTTCAACAATTAGTGTATCTAATCTGCAGTGCATGATTCCTGCTGGATTATTCAAGGCTGAATGTCATTCCTTTGCAGACAAATTCGAGCATGTCGAGGATATCCCCTATGTCGCTGTCCTTCTGGAAACTGAAATTGTATGTGGTTCCCTCGTCCTCCCCCGATATGCTTATCTTCACTCCGTATATTCCGGAAATTTCCGAGACGATCTCCCTGACCGTAGCCCCTTTCAGGGAAACGGCCCCGTAATGCCTCATCAGCATGTCACCGACATATATATCATTGATTTCAAGGGACTCTACCATCGTATCATAGACTGCCTGCTGTCCGGGACGCAGTCGTACGAGATTGACTCCGTCGAGATTCTGCATGGCCACCGAACCCTGGGCAAGGGAAACTTCCGGTCTTGCGTCACCGGGAAAATTCCTGACATTGAAAACCGTTCCGAGCACCTTGATACGGAAGCTCTCCGTGGTGACGATGAACGGACAGTCCGGATTGTGCGCCACATCGAAATAGGCCTCTCCAGAAAGGGAGACATTCCTGTCATCGGTATTGAACGAACGGCCGAATGTCAGTTCCGTACCTGGATTGAGCCATGCCTGCGTCCCGTCCGGCAGACCGACCATGACGGCGGTCTCTCCATTGTTGGCATAACGCTGAAGACTGTCGTCATATGTAACGGAAACGGTCACCGCCACTGTGGAAATTACAATGGCGAGAGCTGCAGCCACCGGATACGCCCACTGTTTCAGGAATGACTTGCGCGAATTGCGCTGCATCGTATCAATCCTGGCATTGAGGAGCTTCAGAGACTCCTCCGTGTCTTTGTCCGGGCTGTCCGAAAACAGGGCACGCATGGCCCGGTCCAGCAATTTCAGGTCATCCGTTTCTTTAAATCCGTGTAATGTATCTTTCATTTTCGGTCGCGTTACAGACTATATACGCAACCACCCCGAAAAACACCTAAGAGAAATCCGACTTTTTTCAAAAAACGGAAAAATGTATATCATCCTGTCCGGTCCATGCACTGCCATTACAGGTGATTTTGGCATAGTTATAATCAATGCGATTTTTGACTGTCAAAGTCAGGAATTTTACGTCGTTTCTACATAAACCGTTACATTTACGCAACGGCTCGGGAGCCGTTTTAATCATGAAGGGATGAGAGGGCTGAACGGAGACGGACAAGGGCACTGTGGATATGATTCTCGACTGTTGACACACTGAGGCCGAGACGGACACTTATTTCCTTGTCGGACAGATTTTCCACATAGCTGAGCAGGAAAACCTCCCTGCATCTTGGCGGCAGTTTCGATATGGCATTGTCGAGAATCGAACGGATATCGCGGCTGTACAGTGTCCGGAGAATCTCGCTCCTGTCCACATCATATCTGGCATAATACTCCTTGACTTCCCTGACTATACTGTCATTATGACTGAGCGCGGAAAGATTATGCCTTATAGTGCTTATGGCCGCATTGTAGGTACTCCGGAGGAGAAAACTTCTGATGTTACCCCCCCCTGACGACTCGGGAAGAAGACCTTTCCTTCCGAGCCAGAGCTTGAAGAAGACATCCTGTACGATATCCCTGGCGACCTCCCGGCTGACCATCAGTCCGGCATAATTCACCAAAAGAGGACAGAGCCGTCTGTACAGTTCATCGAAAGCCTCCCTGTCGGAACGGCTTATGCGCATCACTATGTCATCGAATTCCCTGTCCACCCGTATCGCTTTTCTGAATTAAGACCGTAAAAATACTGCTTTTATGATTATCCGCAATCCTCCTGCAGGAGGAAGACGGTCAGCGGCCTTTGAAGAAAAAGGATTTCTGCTGCCGCTTGCGCTCTATGTCGCGCTCGACGAAGACTTTGCGCATGGTCTTAGGATCGAGTCCCGTGTAGAACATAACCGAGGAAGTGGTCATGGGAGTAGGGGTAAAATCCTGCACCTGATCCATATAGAGGCCTTTAAGCGCCGGATTGCGGGACAGTCTTTCCATTTCCTTCATGCCGCAGCCCGGATGACCGGAAATGAAATACGGGACAAGTCCGCAATGCTGTCCGGAAGCGGAAACTATCCTGTCGAACTCATGCCTTAGACGTTCGAAGAGCCTGAATGAAGGCTTGGCCATCAGTTCCAGTACATTGTCTTCTGTATGCTCCGGAGCTACCTTCAGCCTTCCGGAAGTATGCTCGAGTATCAGTTCCTTCAGATAAGGATAAGAGGTGCCGTCCACATAACCGTTCGCGTCAAGGAAAAGGTCATAACGGATGCCGCTTCCTATATAGGCATGACGTATACCCTTGATTTCAGCCACTTTATGATACAGCTCCAACAGCCGGCCGTGCGAACGGTCAAGGTTACGGCACGGAGACGGGAAAAGACATGACTTGCGACGGCATTTCGCGCACAGTGTACCGTCCCGACCCGCCATACCGTACATGTTCGCTGTCGGGGCCCCGAGATCGGAAATGTTTCCTGCAAAATCCGGCAGTTTCCGCAGGGCCTTCACCTCGTCGAGGATGGATTTCTCGGACCGGGACTGTATGAATTTCCCCTGATGTGCCGCTATCGTACAGAAATTGCAGCCACCGAAACAGCCTCTGTGCGTGTTTACCGAAAACTTTATCATGTCATACGCAGGGATCCGTTTCCCTTTGTAACGGGGATGCGGCAACTTGGTGAACGGCAGATCCCAGAAAGAATCCATCTCCTGCTCCGTGGCGGGCGGATAGGGAGGATTGACCTGCACATAACCGTCACCTACAGGCTCCGCAATCACGGGAGCATGCAGCATATTGGCATAAGTCTCGACAAGATGGAAATTCTCCGCAAATGCAGCCTTGTTCCGGCGGCATTCTTCATATGAATGGAGAGTGACGGCATCCCTGATTTTACAACTGCCGCTCATCAGGAAGGCGATCTGCGGTATCTTTCTGATATCGGACAGATTGCGTCCGGCTTCTATTGCCCGTGTCAGTTCGAGCATCGGCCTCTCCCCCATCCCGTAACACAGCCAGTCCGCCCCACTGGACACAAGCACGGACGGCATAAGATCATCCTTCCAGTAGTCGTAATGTGTAAGACGCCGCAGCGAAGCCTCTATGCCTCCTATGACCACGGGGACATCGGGATACAGGTCCTTGAGTATTCCGGCATAAACCGTAACGGCATAGTCGGGCCGCTGGCCTGCACGGCCGCCAGGAGTATATGCATCATTGCTGCGGAGACGTTTGGAAGCAGTGTAATGATTTACCATGGAATCCATAGCTCCAGCATTTACTCCGAAATACAGGCGCGGACGTCCCAGTTTTCTGAAATCCCGAAGATCATCCCGCCAATTGGGCTGCGGGACAACCGCCACCCTGTATCCATGTTTCTGGAGCCATCTGGCTATCACGGCCGTACCGAAAGAAGGATGGTCGACAAAGGCATCGCCGCTGAAAATGATGATATCAATATAGTCCCAACCGAGGGCATTCACTTCCTTGACTGATGTCGGGATCATCTCCGCACCGGAAGCATCGACATCCGCTGCCGGTACAGTACCGCCACGGGAAGACATCCCCGCACTCTCACCATAGGCAACCGCAGACCGGGAAACACCGTCCCTGAACCGGGACACCACGGACGGGACTTTCCGTTCCTGATATCTGTCGCTGTTTCCGGCCATCTACATCCTGTCGGGAAGGGTGATGCCGAGTATGTCCATTGCCTTGCGGAGAACCCTGGAAATCGTATCTATAAGGACAAGCCTGTACTTCAGCAGAGCCATATCCTCCTCTTTCAGTACAGGAGTATCGTGATAATACTGGTTGAACTCCTTGGCAAGTTCATAGGCATAATTGGCTATGAGAGCAGGAGAATGGGCATCCCCGGCTTCCGCAATCTTGACAGGGAAGATATCGAGCAGTTTTATCATGCGCACTTCCTTGGATGACAGGGCAGTATCTTTCCTGACATCATCTGTCCCGAATGCTATGCCGCGTTCTCCGGCCTTGCGGAGAATGGACTGTATACGGGCATGGGTATACTGGATGAACGGCCCTGTGTTTCCGTTGAAGTCGATGGATTCCTTCGGATCGAAAAGCATCGTCTT
Source organism: uncultured Bacteroidales bacterium (assembly GCA_944322585.1). Taxonomy (GTDB): domain Bacteria; phylum Bacteroidota; class Bacteroidia; order Bacteroidales; family UBA932; genus Cryptobacteroides. Next base: position 29,901 of record CALUPB010000024.1, read on the forward strand.
TTTCGGGTCCACCTTGATTATGAAGTATTTCAGGGCGCCCATACTGATCATACGGAAAAGACGGTCCTGCTCCTCCGGAGTCATGTTGTCGATCTTGCCCAACTCCAATGAGGTCTCCTTTGCCGTATTGTACATCTTCTCTATAAGGTCATCGGCATCCACTACGGTACCCTCACGCGATTTCATCTTTCCTTCAGGAAGTTCGACCATGCCATAGGAAAGGTGATAGATGGCATCGGCCCATTTGAATCCGAGCTTTGCCAGTATCAGCTTGAGCACCTGGAAATGATAGTTCTGCTCGTTTCCCACGACATATATCATCTCGTCCAGGCTGTATTCCTCGAACCTCTGCTCCGCCGTACCGAGATCCTGGGTGATATAGACGGATGTCCCGTCCCCGCGCAACAGGAGCTTGCGGTCAAGGCCGTCTGCGGTAAGGTCGCACCACACGGAACCGTCTGCCTCCCTCTCGAATATCCCCATATCGAGCCCTTTCTGTACCAGCGCCTTACCGAGAAGATAGGTCTGCGACTCATAATATGTCCTGTCAAACGTTATTCCGAGATCTGCATAAGTTTTGTCGAATCCGGTATAGACCCAGCCATTCATCCTCGCCCACAGAGACCTCACTTCCTTGTCGCCCTGCTCCCATTTCAGAAGCATTTCCTGAGCCTCTTTCAGGCTCGGGGCATTCTTCTTCGCCTCCTCTTCGGACATTCCCCCGCTCACGAGCTCTTCGACTTCTTTCTTGTATATGTCATTGAAAGCCACGTAACAGTCCCCGACCAGATGGTCTCCCTTCTGTCCGGAGGATTCCGGAGTCCTGCCGCCCCAGAGCTTCTTCCATGCCAGCATGGATTTGCAGATGTGGATACCTCTGTCATTGACAAGATTGACCTTCATCACCCTGTGTCCGTTGGCCTCAAGCAGCCGCGACACAGACCACCCCAGAAGGATGTTCCTGATATGCCCGAGATGCAGGGGCTTGTTGGTGTTCGGGGAAGAGAATTCAACCATTATGGTCTTCCCTGTCGGCGGAAGCTGGCCATAGTCACTGTCAGAAGCCATCTCCATGAAAAGCCCGTTCCAGTAGGAAGCCGAGAAAGATATGTTAAGAAAACCCTTGACGGTGTTGCAGGCCTCGACTTCCGGTACATTGGCCTTCAGCCATTCCCCTATCTCGTTCCCTGTGACTTCGGGCGATTTCCTGGACAGTCTGACAAGAGGGAATACGACAAGGGTATAATCCCCTTCGAACTCCTTCCTTGTGACCTGGACCTGAAGCATGGATGCATCCGTTTCGGCCCCATAGATATTCTTTACGGCCTCGATTGCCTTAGAGGTAATGAACTGTTCCGGTGTCATATCTGATTTATTTCTGTTACCATACAAATACGGATGCACCTGAAATATTCATTTTCAGATGCATCCATATAAAATTTATCCGAGATAGCTCTTCAGAAGCCTGCTCCTGGAATTGTTCTTCAGTTTGCGGATAGCCTTCTCCTTGATCTGGCGGACACGCTCCCTCGTAAGGCCGAATCTCTCGCCTATTTCTTCCAGAGTCATCTCCTGGCACCCTATACCGAAGAAAGACTTGATGATCTCCCTCTCCCTCGGTGCCAGAGTCGAAAGCGCACGCTCTATCTCCTTGTTGAGAGACTCGTTTACCAGCCCCCTGTCCGCACTCGGAGAATCGTTGTTCACAAGCACATCCAGCAGACTGTTGTCCTCTCCCTCAACAAAAGGGGCATCCACACTCACATGACGTCCGGACACTCTCAATGTGTCGGCTATCTTGTCTTTCGGGACATCTATCATTTCTGAAAGCTCCTCCGACGACGGCATCCTTTCATGCTCCTGCTCGAATTTCTGCAGAGCCTTGTTTATCTTGTTGAGCGAACCCACCTGGTTGAGAGGAAGCCTCACTATCCTCGACTGCTCCGCAAGAGCCTGGAGAATGGACTGGCGAATCCACCATACCGCATACGATATGAACTTGAATCCCCTCGTCTCGTCGAATTTCTCCGCAGCCTTGATAAGTCCGAGATTGCCTTCGTTGATAAGATCGGGCAAACTGAGGCCCTGGTTCTGATACTGCTTGGCAACAGAAACCACAAACCTCAGATTTGCTCTTGTAAGTTTTTCCAATGCCGCCTGGTCTCCCTTGCGGATCCTCTGCGCGAGCTCCACCTCGTCCTCCACTGTTATAAGCTCCTCCCTGCCGATTTCCTGCAGATATTTGTCCAAGGAAGCACTCTCACGGTTAGTGATGGACTTGGTGATCTTCAGCTGTCTCATGTCTAATATCTCTCCTTAAATTCCGAAGCCGAAATAGGAGACCTTGCCATAGGAGGTAAGCCCTTCGATGAACACAGCCCTCTTCGACTTCTTGATTATGTTGATTACGTCTTGAGGCTTGCTCACAGGCTGGTCATTGACATAAAGGATTACAAAACCTTCCGACACTCCGGCATCCATTATCTTGCCCGGTCCGACAGAGACAATCTCCACACCTGACTTGATGCCCAGACGTTCTTTGGTCTCCTTGGACACTTCCCTGATAGTGGCACCGTAGAATGCTACCGAGCCGTCTTCCGTCACTGTACCGTTCTCCTCCGTAGTTCCCTTGAATGTCACTTCAAGCTCTTTCTCCCTGCCGTCCCTGATGACAGTCAGGACAGCCTTGTCTCCCGGATAGAACCTGTTGACCATTTCCTGGACTGAGGATGCATTGGTAACTTTCATGGAATCAATCATGACGAGCACGTCCTTTTCCTTGACTCCGGCCTTGTCCGCCGCACTTCCCGGCAAAACCTCAACAATATATACGCCGTTCAGAGAAGAAAGTTTCAACTCATCCGCAATTTTCTGGTCGATCGGCCTCATGGTCACTCCCAGAAGAGCCCTTCTGACACTGCCGTAGTCGATCAGGTCAGAGACGATTTTCTTGACTATATTTACAGGCACGGCAAATGAATATCCTGCATAAGCCCCTGTCTGGGAAACGATTGCGGTATTGATACCGACAAGGTTCCCCGCCTTGTCCACGAGGGCTCCGCCGCTGTTCCCCGGATTCACCGCAGCATCGGTCTGTATGAACGACTCTATTTTAAACTCACCGTCATAGTTAGGCATGGATCTGCCCTTTGCGCTCACGATACCGGCAGTAATGGTGGATCTCAGGTTATACGGACTGCCTATCGCAAGCACCCATTCCCCGAGACGGAGTCTGTCCGAATCCCCGAACGGGATTACAGGAAGCCCCTGGGCATCCACCTTTATCAGAGCGATATCGGTGGCCGGGTCGGTTCCGATCAGTTCGGCCTTGAAAGTCTTGTTGTTTGTAAGCGTCACCTCGATTTCTGTAGCCCCTTCGATGACATGATTGTTGGTAACGATATATCCGTCCTGACGGATAATGACTCCGGAACCGCTTCCCACACGCTCTCTCTCCTGAGGCGCACCTTCATATCCGAAGAAAAAGTCAAGTATGCTCGGAGCCTGCCGTGTCGTCTCGCGTGAGACCACCTTTACATACACGACTGCATCCACTGCGGATTCTGCCGCAAATGTAAAATCCGGATAGTCATCAAGTGACAGATTGACAGTACGGAACTGGCTCCCGTCAGGAGCGACGGTCACCCGCTCCACCGTTTCCGGTGTGGCAGCCTTAGTGACTATCCATGCGGCCAGACCGCCTGAAACAGCTGCCAGAAGTGCGATTAGAATACCTCTTTTCATATCCTGCATATTTTGATTATTTCCATTTATTTTATAGTACGGCATAAGCCGGAGGCGAAAAAATCAAATTATATGCCAAAAGAAATTCAAATTATTCCTATATTTGTTGGTTGAACCCTGCATGCGGGTATAGTACCGGACATTAAAAATTACAACATATGAAATTCGTAATATCAAGCTCAGAGCTGCTTCGCGGAATACTCGCCGTATCGAAGGCCATACCTGCGAAGTCGGCACTGCCGATACTGGAGAACTTCCTGTTTGTGCTCAAAGACAACACATTGGAAATCACGGCATCAGACACTGAACTTACATTAAGGACAGAAGTGGAGGTGGAAAGCACGGCTGAAGAGGGACAGATTGCCGTTCCTGCCAACCATCTCACAAACCTGCTCAAGGAGCTTCCTGACCAGCCATTGACTATCAAGACATTGAACGATACGTCATTCGAGTGCAGCTGGGCAACGGGAACATCCACCCTGCCCTATTTTCCGGCTGCCGACTATCCGTCTATAATGACAACCGACAGCACTGCCGTGACACTGGAATTCCCGGCAGCGAGCCTTGTGGAAGGCATATCAGGAACAATCTACGCTACGGCGGACGATGAAATACGTCCTGCGATGAACGGCATCCTGTTCGACATAGACCCCGACTACACGACATTGGTGGCATCGGACTCACATAAGCTCATATGTTACACGACAAAGGATGTGAAGACATCGGAGAAGGCCTCGTTCATCCTCCACAAGAAACCTGCGGGAGTACTGCGTTCTACAATAGGGAAAAATACGGAGACCGTACAGGTGACATTCGACTCCAAGACAGTCGTGTTCAAGTTCGACACTACAACGATGATATGCCTGCTTGTGGTCGGGAAATACCCAAAATACCGTGACGTCATACCTCAGAACAACTCGAACATTCTCAGGATAGACAGGGCCCAGCTTCTGAACACCGTACGCCGCGTGTCCGTGTGCGCCAACAAGGCATCGAACCACATCAAGTTCGATCTGAAGGAAGGCTCCCTTGAAGTATCCGCCCAGGATCTCGGGTTCTCGATTGCGGCATATGAGAAAATCGACTGCCAGTACGACGGGGAAGAGCTCACCATCGGGTTCAAGTCCTCTTTCCTGATAGAAATCCTCAGCAACATGAACTGCAGCAGTTTAGTGATAAAGTTTGCCGACAGCAGGCATGCAGCCCTGATAGTGCCGGCAGAGGATGAGGCTGAAAGCGAAAAGATATGCGGCATCCTGATGCCTATAATGATAGCATAAGAATATGAATTTGAATCTACAGAGGCCCCTGCTCTTTTTCGACATAGAGAGTACGGGGCTTAATATTGCCTCGGACTGTATCATAGAACTCAGTTTCGTTAAGATCATGCCCGACGGGGAAGAGAGGGTGAAGACATGGAGGGTACGTCCATGGGATTATGTGAACAACTGTCAGAAGGCGATCAACCCGAGCGCGATGGCTGTCCACGGGATACGGGACGAGGATCTGACCGGATATCCGCGTTTCTATGACATTATAGACACCGTCGTAAGATGGATAGAGGACAGCGACCTCTCCGGCTTCAACTCTACAAAGTTCGATCTGCCGATGCTGGCCGAAGAAATCGAACGTGTCAGGAAATATACGGACAGGAAACCGTCCATCAATCTGCACGACAAGAGAATGGTGGATGTCCAGAACATCTATCATGTGATGGAGCCCCGCAACCTCAAAGCCGCCTACAGGTTCTACTGCGGGGCAGAACTGGAGAATGCGCATGCAGCCGAAGCCGACACACTGGCCACATACGAGGTGTTGAAGGCACAGCTGGACCGGTATCCTGAAACCCTGAAAAACGATGTGGAGTTTCTTGCCAATTTCTCCGAAAGGCAGAGAAGCGTGGACTATGCAGGCAGGCTTGCCCTCAACGACAAGAAAGAAGTGATAATCACTTTCGGAAAGCACAAGGGAAAGACAGCCAGGGAAGTGTATTTCTCGGAGCCTTCCTATTTCGCGTGGATAGAGAACGGGGAATTCACATTGGACACCAAGCGGCAGTTTGCCCTGCTTAAGATGCAGTTCGAGAAGGAGAAGCGGAAAGCGGCCGCGGAATCAAACGAGCCTCTTAATGAGGCGCAGCTCAGGGGAGCCACCAACAGGCTGGCGAATCATTTCGGGTCTTCGGAAAAGTCAGGTTCTTTGTTCTGACGAACAAAGAACCTCCGTTAAGATTATGAATATTGTTGTACAAAGGTATGACGGCAGAGTGGAATGCCGTCCGGACACGAGTTGGGAACGGGAGGACAAGGATCTGTATGCCCCTGATTTCGTATCGGGTTATCTGTATTCTCCAGTACTGTTCGCCCGGATATCGAAGGCCGGCAAATGCATTGGAAGCAAATTTGCGGCCCGGTATTATGACGCCGTAAACTACGGCGTGCTTCTTTATGCCAGCATATGCGATCCGTTTCCTGAAAACGCTGTCTGCAAAGATGGCATGACGGATACCTTGCCCCGGGAACTGTCACCGGCAAATGAAAACGACGTTCCGGGTGGCGATACGGGAGAGTCTACAGGACTGTCTTCGGTGATGGACCACACTTCAGTCCTGCCGTTCCCGATGTACGACAAGATAACACTCGGAAGCGGAAAGAATGAATTCCGCATCTGCCTTGACGCCGGACCTGTTTCCGGGAAGGAAGAAAACGCCGCCGGAGACAGGATAGTCTTCAATACGTCCTGCGGTTCTACGGAACTTATAGAGAAGGCATTATGTCACATTTCGGAATTCGTGTCGCTAAGAATCGGGGATATCATTGCCGTAGAACTTGCCAGCCAGGACATCCTGGTATCGAGAAAAGACTGCCGGAAAACCGACGGTAACGTCACCACTACCAGACTCTACGGTTCGTTCTGCGGGAATACGTCATTCGACTTCAATATAATAATGTAACTCCGATCCGGAATCCCGGATGATATCGTCCGGTCTTGCCGGTCGGATCGTACCATTATTATATATACTGTCCGCCACGAAACCGGCATATGCAGGATTGTCCTCCTGACAGGGATTAGCCGGACCGGTCCCGAAAATCGCCACCAGATCTGAAAGGATAATGTCAGGACGGACCGCACCGCTTTCCCAGAAATCATTGCCTCCGGCAGCATTTATCCGTGCGATATTGTTGTAAATCGAGTGCTTACGCTCCATCGGTCCGAACCTGCAAAAGAGAGGATGCTGTCTGCATATTTCATCCCTGCTCCTGCAATTTCCGGTATTCAGCCAGAAATCCGCCTCCCTGGACAGTCGGTAGGCCTTCTCCAGGGACATTGATGACGACACGCTCCCTTCCCGGGCTCCGAGCACGGTTCCTCCTGCATCGGATATGAGTCTGGCCATATAGCTGTCCGCTCCGGGAACATACCAGACCTCGGCATAAGGGAGATTCAGCAGGACTTTTACTTCAGTCCCCTGCCTGCCTGCACTGCGGTTTTCATTGCCTTCCATGGCAGCCTGTCCCGCACCTCCTGGGAGACAGGAAACGTTCACTGCTTCTGAAACCACATCCGGCACCCCTCTGACAGCTGCCGCTATCGAAGTGTATCTCCTTGCCACTTCACTGAATACACTGTCCGCGTATTCTTTCCTGCCCGTAATAGCCCCCGCAAGGCGAATATATTCAGCCCGGGCCAGAGGATGCTGCTCAAGATGGTCGTACAGAACAAGGACACGTATGCCCAGATCCTCCAGCCGGGAGATATACGCAGGCTCCACCGAAGAGACCGTATATGCAAGGACCACATCAGGCTTCAGTGCCATCACGGACTCGTAGTCAAACGCGGACTCGTAGCCGACCTCTACGGCATTGCCGGCAATCTTCCTGTCTGTCACAAATCTCTTTCCGGAAACGCCCGTCACAACCTCAGATGCTCCGGCTTCCGACAGAAAAGCCATGTGTGACGAAGACATGCAGACGATATTATCCATCGGTGCATCGATGAAGAGCGTATCTCCCGTTCCTGTAAACGGAGACACCGACACGACTGCATCCGGAAGGAGTTCGAAATAGGCCGCATACATATTGCCGGAAGCGGCAGGAACCGTCACCGGACCGGTCTCTGTCCTGCATGAGACACAGGCGGAGCCTATCACCGCTGCCAGCAAAATCCGGCAAAAGTTGATATGGCAGAAGCCTACTGCCACAAAACAGGCGGTTACTCCGGACAGAATGCCTTGACAAACAGTATTCCGACACAATTCTTCAGTCTCCATACAATATCATTGAAATCAGAAATACCTCTCCACCAAGCACCTCCTAACCAACCGGCAGGCACAATCGCGGGTAGAAACAAAACAGAAAAGGAGCTGACAAAAATAAAAGCCAGCCCCCTTTATTCGTTTTCCTCTCTCAGAAATCATCCCGGACATCCTACTCACTGAAAGTCCTTCGGGTTTCCGGTCAGACCGGGAAAAATCATCGAGCCAGCTATGGGATTCGAACCCACGACCTTCGCGTTACGAATGCGATGCTCTACCAACTAAGCTAAACTGGCAGCCTTTAACTCCGTTTTCATCCCCGTCTCTGCGACACAGGATCAAAAGGGACTGCAAATATAGTCATTTTTTCTTTGTATTAAGAAACTGCCCGGATTTTTATCATCATAAATTTTAATTGACCGGGCTCTTTCAGGATTTCCTGATCTCCTCCTCGGGAAGTCCGGTCAATTCCGATATCAGTGCCATTCCGAGACCTTTCGCCTTCATGGCGCGGGCTACTTCCATTTTCCCTTTGACTTCGCCTTCCGTAAGGCCTTCTGCCCTGCCTTTAGCTTCACCGTCCGAGAACCCTTTAGCTTCGCCTTCCGCCAAAGCCTCGGCCCGGTAGGTGTTAAGGATATTCGTATAGTCAC
>CALUPB010000025.1 GCA_944322585.1 uncultured Bacteroidales bacterium
GTGCCCGCCGCGCTTTCCTTGTCGGTTACGACCGCAGCGTGCCGAAGCTCCGCCAAGCCAGCCACTGCATCGGGTGCAACCAGTGTTCGCCCGACTGTCCGCAAGGCATCGACATCCCCAAGGAGATGCAACGGATTGACCACTTTGTGGAACGGTTGAAGCAAGATAATTTATAGCGACATTATTTCATTGTTTACTTCGGGAAATCTTTTCCAAAACTTCAGTTTATATTTTTCTGAAATGAGTAATAATGTCTCTGCTGTCTGGGGTAGTGAACATGATATGTCATCGAATGGTTTTCTTAAATCGTTGTGGATAATATTGGGAATTTCACTGTTCGTTTACATAGTGACAAAAGTCGTATATCAAACGGACAAGTCCATGCAGACAGTCGGTCAACCGGAAAACGGGCAGACAAAGGAAGCAGGATACATCAGGATAAACATTAAAAGTGTCTGCCCTGTGCCTGAAACGGCTCATGTATCTGTTTTCTTTCAGCAATCATATTTGCAGAATAAATTGTAGCTTTGTATCCGTTATAATTACGGAATGAAGGTATGAAGAATGTAATTGGAATTTTCCTCTGTCTTTGTTTGTCCGTGATCTGCGGAGCCGGTCTTTATGCCCAGGACGGCACATATTCCGTTAAGGCCAAGGCAGGCAGGATCGCCGTTTACAATCATGACGATGAAGTGATCGGCTACCTCCGCCGTGGTGACAGGATATATGTAACGATGTTTCACCAACCGTTACAGCAGGCGGACGGGTCTTATTCCGAGCCGGTCACTTTTGTAGAATATGACGGAGAAGAAGGATACATACTTCTGGGATCGCCGGATTGGCTGCAGCCTGTCGGTCAGGACGTCGCCGGAGATCCGGGAGCTGAAGGAGAGGATGCGGCATCGGGACATCCTCTCAGACCTCTGATACTGATGTCTCTTGGAAGTATAATCATGCTGTTTGCAGTGGCCAGGCCTGTCAGTGTCATAGAGTGGAGGATCAGGGACTGTATGAAAAACAGGGGAGTCGCGATGCTTTTGGGTGCCGTGGCTCTGGTATGGTGTCTTGCAGGCCTGTATTTGGTCTATATGTACGAGGACCGGTCCTGGTTGGGCAGATGGCAGGATATCGGTTTGTTGAAAATGCTCGGAGGCATGCTGCTTATGGCAGTCTGGCTGCTGGCCCAGCTGACTTTTCTCAATGTAGTTGTATCCGGCATTGCAGGCATGTACAGATCGAATTATTGCTATTACGATAACGGGATGTCCTTTCTCGTGACATTTGTGGGGACGTGGATCATCATTGTTGCCGGCACATGGGACATAAGCTGGAAATTATATATTCAGCTTGCGATAGCCGGAGCTGTCCTGGTTTATCTGTGCTTCAATCTGAGGCATGTATTCAGCCAGCGCGGCATATTGCCCGGACTGATGATACTTCTGATTGTCGTTACCGGGGTCTCCCCGCTATGTTATGTAGCATTGGAAGTCTTAAACAGGATACTCGAGATCATGACCGTGTTGTACATTGTCAAATTCGTGATCGACGGATTGCACCACAGCCGGTTCATTATCTTTGAACGCAAGACGGATGAGATCGTGGATTATTTCGATCCGGAGACGGGCAAGAGTCGCCGGCTCTATAAAGACGGGAACAACGGTTATGTTGATTATTCCGACGGGTCATATTGGGGCAGGAGCAGTGACGGAAGTTTCTTTAACCGTTTCAGTTAGGCTTTTGCGCGTTGTGCCGCTCATTGTCAGGATCAGCAGGAGCCGTGGCGGATATTCTTTTCGATCTGCCGGACTTTGCTCCTGAAGCGGATGTAGTAGAAGATGCCGGCGACCGTCAGGCCTACAGGGAAACCGAGCCAGACCCCGACAGTCCCGAGTCCGGCCTTGAAGCCGAGCAGGTATGCGGTCGGTATGGCGATTATGTAATAGCTTATGAATGCCATGAGCATTATGGGTTTTACATCCTGTATCCCGCGCAGGGCATTGCAGAAGCACAGCTGCAGTCCGTCTCCGAACTGGTAGGAAAACAGTACGAAAAGCAGTGAGAGCGCGATGGACGAAACTTCCGGAGAGTCTGTAAACAGACCGACAATCCCGTAACGGAAAAGGTATATCAGTACGCAGAACGTGGCGGATACACCCAATATGAGCATGTATCCCCTTGTCGCATATTGTCTTACGCCGGCGTAGTCTTTCTGTCCGTATGCGTTGCTGACAAGAATCGAGACGGATGACGCAAGTCCCATCATCAGCAGAAAGCATATCTGCGATATGGTGAGTGTCACCTGGTGGGCGGCAAGTGCCGTGGCTCCTATCCATCCTACCATGATGGCGCTGACAGTGAATGTGGATGTCTCCATTCCGGTCTGGAGTGCAAGAGGGTAGCTCATGCCGAAAAGTTTCCTGATGCCGGACATGGAGACTGCGGCTGTCCTGAATGCGATGGAATACTGTATGAAACGGGCAGATTTCATGATATACAGGAGGAAGACTGCAAACATTACGATTCTTGAAACCAATGTGCTGATCCCGGCTCCGAGAAGTCCCATTTCCGGGAATCCTGCCTTGCCGTATATCAGTACCCAGTTGCCGATGATATTGAGTATGTTGCCTCCCATGAGCAGGACCATCGATACCACAGGCTGGCAGATGCCGTCTGTGAACTGTTTTAAAGTATTGAACCCCATGGCGAACAGCGTTGAAACGGCGACAACGGCGTAATAAGGCCTTATCAGCGGCAGCAGGGCTTCATCCTGACCGAATTTGTCTAAAAACAGGTATATTATTGCCATCAGAGCCAGTGCGGCCACAGCGACTGTTGCGTTCAGGACAATGCTGTTCTTCAGCAGCTTTCCTATTCCGTCCGTATCCCGCAAACCGAACCGTGCACCTATCAGTGGCGTCAGCCCGTTGGCAAAGCCGAGTTCGGTGATTATAAAGAAGTTTATGAGGCCGTTCACGAAAGATGACGCCGCAAGGTCATTGACCCCGTACCATCCTATCATTATATTGTCCGCAAAGCTCAGTATTACCGTACAGGCCTGCCCGAGCATTATCGGTATCCCTATTTTCAGCAGTTCTCCTGTTTTTCCCATATGTTCCTCCTTACGGAAACTGTCGTTTTCCCGGAAAAGGCTGCAAAAATACTCTTTTCTCCGGATATGGCAAACAACAGACTCCGGACGCCATATCCATCCTGCTGTTAGCAAGACGGTATAATCGGGACATGCATTTCCAGGACGAGGATGAAGGGCAATGTCCCTTCGGGAAACGGATGCCCGGAAGAGGGTTCATAAGAGTGGATAAAGAGGAGGCAGTACCAATAGAAAAGGGGCCGGCCCGTATTGCGGACAGCCCCTGAATCATTTTTACTTGTTTTTCCACGAGGTCAACCCCGATCGCTCTCTTGGATATTCGATTCTCAGAGAGATATCAAACCTTTTGGGTAGCCCTCTTTAATGTCAGGCGTTACAGGATACCCTGCTCCATCATTGCCGTCGCGACTTTCATGAAGCCTGACACATTGGCGCCCTTGACATAATTGACATAACCGTCAGCCTGGGTCCCGTATTTGACACACTGGCTGTGGATGTTCTCCATTATGCTCTTGAGTTTGTTGTCCACTTCCTCACTGCTCCAGCTGAGTTTCTGGGAATTCTGGGTCATTTCGAGCCCGGATACGGACACGCCTCCGGCATTGGCCGCCTTCCCCGGTGCATAGAGAATTCTTGCGTTCAGGAAGGCATCGATGGCTTCCGGTGTGGAAGGCATGTTGGCTCCTTCGGATACGGCAAAGCATCCGTTCGCGAGAAGCGTCCTTGCTTCCTCTCCGTTGATCTCGTTCTGTGTGGCACTCGGCATGGCGATGTCGCATTTCTCTCCCCACGGACGTGCGCCCTCAACATATTTGCACCCGTATTTTGCCGCATATTCCCTGATACGTCCTCTCTCTACATTCTTAAGATGCATTATATAGTCGAGCTTCTCGCGGCTGATGCCGTCAGGGTCATAGATATAGCCATTCGAATCCGACATGGTGACGACCTTGGCTCCGAGGCTGATAAGTTTTTCTGCAGTATACTGGGCCACATTACCTGAACCGGAGATGCATACGGTCTTGCCTTCAAGGGCTATCCCTTTGGTGGCGAGCATCTGCTGGAGGAAATAGACATTCCCGTAGCCCGTAGCTTCCGGACGCATGAGCGACCCTCCGAAAGTGATGCCTTTCCCGGTAAAAGTGCCGGTGTGCTCCCGTGCGAGCTTCTTGTACATCCCGAACATGTATCCTACTTCACGTCCGCCTACGCCGATGTCGCCTGCAGGCACGTCGGTCTCCGGACCGATATGGCGCCACAGTTCAAGGATGAAGGCCTGGCAGAAACGCATGATTTCATCATCGGATTTGCCTTTCGGATTGAAGTCGGAACCTCCCTTGGCGCCTCCCATCGGAAGGGTGGTGAGTGCATTCTTGAAAGTCTGTTCGAAAGCGAGGAATTTCAGGATTGACTGGTTCACGGATGCGTGGAACCTGATGCCTCCCTTGTAAGGGCCGATGGCACAGTTGTGCTGTACCCTGTAGCCCATGTTGGTCTGTACGCGGCCGTAGTCATCCGTCCATGTCACACGGAAAGACACGATTCTGTCCGGGATGCAGAGACGTTCGATAAGATTGTACTCCTCGAACTCAGGATGCTGGTTGTACACGTCTTCGATGCTTGCCAGGACTTCTGAGACTGCCTGGTGATACTCCGGCTCATTGGGAAATCTCCTCTTGAGCTCGTTCAGAACTTCATTTGAATTCATCTTGGGGAAATTGTTAAGTTGTTTTTAAATACCGCTTACAAAGTTAGAAAAAATTCTTTTAAGAAAAAACATTGTCAATGCAGATAATTTGTTTATCTTTGTCACTTGTTGTGTGTAGTTTAGTTCATTACTATGAAAACTTGTAAATTTATTTTTTCCGGGTTGCTTGTTGCAGCTTTGAGTGTTGTTTCCGTTGCGGTTTCGGCGCAGGAGAACGGAAACAGGGATTCGCTTGACCGTATCGTCAGAGGTCCATATGAGACCAATGGCATATGGGACAACTGGTTTATAGGTGTCGGAGGAGGCATCAATCTTTTTGAGGACGGATGGTTCAGTGCAGGTTCCCACAAGACGAGGATAGCGCCTGCTTTGGATGTCAATATAGGTAAATGGTTTACTCCGAGCGTCGGTGCCCGCGTAGGTTACAGCGGACTCAGGGCGAACGGTTGGAGTGCTGCCGGAACCGTGTATGCCACCGAGTTCAATGATGCGAAGAACATGTTCAAGGAAAAGGTCAATTTCGCATATGTACACGGTGATGTAATGTGGAATATCTCCAATGCTTTCAGCGGATATAAGGAAACGAGGTTCTGGAATGTGGTTCCTTATGTGAGTGCCGGACTCCTTCACGGATACGGTGCAGCCGGAGTCGCAGCGAAGAACAACCAGTTTGCAGTCGGAGCCGGTATCTATAACACGCTTCGTCTGAGCAACAGGGTCAATCTTACTCTCGATGCCCGCCAGCTTATTTTCAAGGGTACATTCAACGGCAATGCGGGAGGAGTCGCTGCTATGAGCAGCGTTTCCGTAGGTGTGGCTGTCAATCTTGGAAAGACCAACTGGAAACGTGCCGTCAATGTCCCTGCCGGATATGCACCGTACAGTGTGGCTGCGGTCACTGCCCTGAAGGATGATTCGGCAAAGTATGCGGAGCAGGCTGAAGCCTTGGCTAAGGAGAAAGAGGCTCTTGCAGCTGAAAACGAAGCCCTGAAGGCAGAGAACGAGGCTCTTGAAGATGCTCTGGCTGCTGCGGAAGGCAAGAAGCTGACCGTATCTCCTGGTGCGGTATTCTTTACCATAGGCAGGACGGAACTCGATTCGAGGGAACTTTATCACCTTGATTTCTATATTAAGAACGTCATTGAGCAGGATGCTGACGCTACATTCGTCCTGACCGGTTATGCCGACAAGGATACCGGCGGAAAGAAACGCAACCAGTACCTGAGCGAGAAGAGGGTAGAGTACGTACTTGATGTCCTCCGTACAAAATATAATGTCAGCGAAGACCGCCTGATTGTGAGGGCAGTGGGAGCAGAATCGACATTCATTGAAGGACAGCCGGAACTCAACCGCTGCGTTGTTCTTGAGTATGCGGAATAATTATTGATTAGCCGATAGAGACAGGCTGGGTCCGACAGGTTCGGATCCAGCCTTTTATTATGGCTTTTCTGTCAGGCCGTGCCGGCGGCAAGTCCCTTCCGGGAGCGGGGTTGTGGAGGAAGTTGTATGATTTTGTCCAAATTTGAGACTATTGTGCTGCTTTTGCACGGATGAATGTTTTAAATTTGTATCCGTTTGAATGACCATATAATTGTAACACATATGAAAAAAATCTTTTTATCGCTGGTTTTCTGTCTGGCGGTCATGAATGCCCAGGCGCAGTGGCAGTCTCTTTTTAACGGCAAAAATCTGAAAGGATGGAAAATTTCCGGGGGAACGGCCGAATACTATGTGGAAGACGGGGCGATAACGGGTGTGAGTACGGAGGTGGACAACAGGAACACTTTCCTTTACACGGATAGGGAGTACGGGGACTTTATCCTTGAATTCCTGTTCAGAATCGACGAGGACTTTACTTATTTCAATTCAGGAGTGCAGTTCAGGAGCCATTTCAGGGATGGAAGGATGTACGGTTACCAGTATGAGATAGACCCTACTTCAAGAGCGTGGACTGGCGGAATCTATGACGAGGCCAGGCTCGGATGGCTCTATCCTCTGACAGTGAACCCTGAGGCACAGGCCGTTTTCCGTCATGGCGACTGGAACAAGGCGCGGATAGAGGCGGTCGGAAACAGGATCAGGACATGGATAAACGGGGTGCCGGCAGCGGATGTCCTTGATGCCCAGGATGCATCCGGTTACATAGCGCTTCAGGTACATGCCGTGTACGACAATGAATCCGTAGGGAAAAAGATCAGCTGGAAAGATATCCGTATCATGACCGAAGGTCTTGAATATGAAGTCTCTCCGGAGACGGGAATAGTGCAGAAGAATTGCATCCCGAACACGATTTCCGAGCGTGAGGCGGCTGAAGGCTGGAAACTTCTCTGGGACGGAAAGACCACTGAGGGCTGGAGAAGCCATAAGGCTGCTGAATTCCCGTCCAGGGGCTGGCATATCGAGGACGGTATGCTGGTTGTGGAGAAGGCTGACGGAGCCGAATCAGGCAACGGCGGAGACATTATCACTGACAGGAAGTACCGCGATTTCGAGCTGACTTTCGATTTCAAACTGACAGAAGGGGCGAACAGCGGAGTCAAGTATTTCGTGAACCCTGATGTGAACAACGCCATGTCCGGTTCTTCTATCGGATGCGAGTTCCAGGTGCTGGATGACGAGAAGCATCCGGATGCGAAGCTCGGAGTCAACGGGAACAGGACCCTCGGGTCTCTCTATGACCTTATCCCGGCCCCGGTCGACAAGCCTTTCCGTAAAGGTTTCTTCAACACCGGCAAGGTCGTGGTTCGCGGCAACCATGTGGAGCACTGGCTTAATGATGTTAAATTGCTTGAATATGAGCGCAATAACCAGATGTGGGATGCTTTTGTAGACTACAGCAAATATAAGGACTGGGTCAACTTCGGTAATTTCGAGACAGGCCATATCCTTATCCAGGACCATGGGGACATGGTATATTACAAGAATATCAAGATCAGGGAACTTCTGTGACGGTTGACGTGAAGCCTTTTGATTGAAAGCAATAATCATAATAAAACGATAGAGACATGTCGGGGAAAAACATATCACGCAGAGACTTTCTGCAGAGAGCCGCAGTTCTCGGAGGAGCTGCTATGATGCCGTCGGTAGCGATGGGGTTCGACAGGAAATCCGTACCTTCACCGCGCAAGGTCGGTGCAAACGATAAGGTGGATGTAGCCCTTATCGGTATCGGGAACAGAGGGAATGAAGTGGCCAAGCAGTTCAAGGCTACCGGGCTTTGCAATGTCGTGGCACTGTGCGATGTGGACATGGGGTCCAAGCAGACGCAGGAGATAGAGTCCATGTTTCCGGGAGTGCCGAAATACCATGATTTCAGGAAACTTTTCGATGATATGGCGCGTAAGATAGATGCCGTAGTTGTCGTTACTCCTGACCATAGTCATTTCCCTATCTGTATGGCAGCCATGAGGGAGGGCATCCACGTGTACGTGGAGAAGCCTCTTGCCCGTACTTTCAATGAGTGCGAACTCCTGATGCAGGCCGAGAAAAAGTACGGAGTCGTGACCCAGATGGGCAACCAGGGGCATTCGGAGGCGAACTATTTCCAGTTCAAGGCCTGGAAGGAAGCCGGAATAATAAAGGATGTCACTGCCATTACGGCCCATATGAACTATCCGCGCCGCTGGCACAGTTGGGATCCTGCCGCCAGGTCCTATCCGAAACCTGCTCCCGTCCCTCCGACACTCGACTGGGATACATGGCTCGGAACAGCGCACGAGCATGACTATTGCCCGGATTTCCACAACGGACAGTGGAGGTGCTGGTACGAATTCGGTATGGGAGTGCTCGGCGACTGGGGCGCGCATATAATTGATACGGTGCATGAATTCCTCGATCTCGGACTTCCGGTTGAAGTGAACCCTCTGTATCTCGAGGGGCATAATCCGTTCTTCTATCCGATGTCGTCCACTATCCTTTTCCGATTTCCCGAGAGGAAAGGAATGCCGGCGCTTGACATAACATGGTACGACGGAGTAGACAATATCCCGGCAGTGCCGGAAGGATATGGCGTTTCGGAACTCGACCCTAATATCCCGCTGGTCGACGGCGAGAAGATCCGGCCGCTTTCTCTGAATCCCGGCAAGGAAATCTATTCCAAGGAACTCACATTCAAGGGCGGTTCTCATGGCAGTACACTGTCCATTATCCCTGATGAAAAGGCGGCGGAGATGAAGGACCGTCTTCCTGACGTTCCGGAAAGTCCGTCGAATCACTATGCCAACTTCCTGCTCTCGGTAATGGGCAAGGAAAAGCCGCGCTCTCCGTTCTCTGTAGCGGCTCCTTTATGTCAGGTGTTCTGTCTTGGCGTTATCAGCCAGTGGACCGGACAGAAAATCATTTTCGACAGGGAGACCAGACAGATTACGAACAATCCTCTTGCCAACCAGCTTCTGTGGGGAACCATGCCGCGTGAGGGCTGGGAGGATTTCTACAGGCTATAAGGAAAACAGTATAGCCCTTGATTATATCCGGGGATTTATTAACTTTGCATGATAGTGGGACGGGGCTGTTCTGATTCCGGTCAGACGGCCCTGCCTATATATTCAGGTAAAGATTATGAGACTTCCTGCGGAATGGGAAAGACAGAGCGGTGT
This sequence comes from uncultured Bacteroidales bacterium, assembly GCA_944322585.1. GTDB lineage: Bacteria > Bacteroidota > Bacteroidia > Bacteroidales > UBA932 > Cryptobacteroides. The sequence continues at coordinate 9,413 of CALUPB010000025.1, forward strand.
CCAGCTTACATGGCCTCACCGCGACACGGAATGGTATCAGCTTGACAGGGTGCTTGAATGTTATGTGGACATTGCCGCCTGCATTACAAGGTTCGAGCCCCTTCTTGTCGTGTGCAGGGATATCGCTGAGGCAAAGGATGATATCGCAAGGATAGGCAGGTCAAAAGGCAAGCCGCTTGACCTTGGGAGAGTGACTTTCTGTCAGGCTCCGTTGAATGATACATGGGCACGGGACCATGGCGGTATAGCCGTATATGGCGACAACGGGGAGAAATACCTTTACGATTTCGTGTTCAACGGGTGGGGATTGAAGTTCGCGTCCGATCTTGACAATCAGCTGACGAAAAATATATTTGCACAGAGTGTGTTCGAGGACGATGTCATGGGGGTGGATATGCGGCCGTTTGTCCTTGAAGGCGGCAGTATCGACACTGACGGATGCGGAACACTGCTGACTACAACTGAATGTCTTACAAGTGTAAACAGGAATGAATACCTGACGAAAGAGGAGATTGAAAGTGAACTGAAGAGCGCATTCGGACTTGAAAGGGTACTCTGGCTCGACCACGGAGGAATTATAGGGGATGATACGGACGGACATGTGGATACGCTTGCAAGATTCTGCAGCCCTGACACTATAGCATATGTGCAGTGTACAGATCCCGGAGATCCTCATTATGACTGTCTCGGCAGGATGGAAGACCAGTTGCGTACATTCAGGACGATGGATGGAAAACGGTACAATCTCGTCCCGCTTCCTCTTCCGGATGCCATCTATCTGGATGATTACAGATTGCCTGCATCATATGCCAATTTCTTGATAGTCAATGGCGGCGTACTTTTACCCGGTTCGGGATCCGTAAAGGATGAAGTGGCGCGGGAGAGGCTTCAGGAGGTTTTCCCCGACAGGGAGGTCGTCGTTGTGGACTGCAAGGCGCTGCTTTCGGGCCATGGCTCGCTGCACTGTGTGACGATGCAGTTCCCTGAAGGCTGGCTCCGCCGGTAATAAGACCTTGGTCTGATTGATGACATTGATAAACTGACATTGAATATGAACGTGTTGAAAGTCGGAATGGTCCAGCAGTCATGTTCTGATGACATAGCTGCCAATATAGAAAAACTGAAAGGCAACATACGCGGATGCGCAGCCATGGGGGCACAGCTCGTGGTACTGCAGGAGCTCCATAATTCCGTATATTTCTGCAAGTGCGAGGATGCGTCCCTCTGCGACCTCGCCGAGCCGATCCCGGGTCCTTCCACCGAAACATTCGGGGCTCTGGCCAGGGAGTTGGGCGTAGTTCTGGTGCTTTCCCTCTTCGAACGCAGGGCTGCCGGCATATATCACAATACGGCCGTAGTCATAGAGAAAGACGGCACGATTGCGGGGAAATACCGTAAGATGCATATTCCGGATGATCCATGCTATTACGAAAAATTCTATTTCACTCCGGGTGATCTCGGATTCCGTCCGATACATACGTCCGTAGGAGAGCTTGGCGTAATGGTATGCTGGGATCAGTGGTATCCCGAGGCAGCAAGGCTTATGGCCCTGAACGGTGCACAGATACTTGTCTATCCTACGGCTATAGGAGGGGTTGCTACTGATTCTCCGGCTGAACAGGCTTTGCAGTGCGATGCGTGGCGTCTCGTGCAGAGAGGGCATGCCGTGGCTAACGGCCTGCCGGTTGTAACGGTGAACAGGACAGGTCATGAGAAGGATCCTTCCGGCAATACACCCGGTATCGACTTCTGGGGATATTCATTCGCCGCAGGACCCCAGGGCGAGATCTTGTCCGTGTTCGACGACGATGAGGAAGGCGGTAAGGTAGTGGATATAGACCTTGACAGGACCGAATATGTCCGCCGCGGGTGGCCGTTCTTCAGGGACCGCCGCATCGATGCCTACGGCGGCATCCTGAACCGTTACGGTAAATGAATTCAATATATAGATTATGTCATCGATAGGCACTACTTTCACGAAGTACGGGAAAAAGGCCCTCCTCTGCGGTTCGGGGGAGCTCGGCAAGGAAGTCGCAATTGAACTCGAACGTTATGGCGTTCAGGTCGTTGCAGTAGACAAATATGAAAATGCTCCGGCAATGCATGTGGCCAATTCTTCGCATGTGATTCCTATGCTGGACGGCAAGGCGTTGCGGGAAGTGATCGAGCAGGAGAAGCCTGATCTGATCATACCTGAGATTGAAGCTATCGCGACCGACGAACTTGTCGCTCTGGAGAAGGAGGGGTACAGGGTCATCCCGACTGCCGGTGCGGCACGCCTGACCATGAACCGGGAAGGTATCCGCCGCCTTGCTGCGGAAACTCTCGGCCTGCCTACTTCAAGATACATGTTTGCCTCCACAAGGGAGGAATTCGACAATGCTGTAGGGGAGATAGGAATTCCATGTGTAGTGAAGCCTGTCATGAGTTCTTCGGGACACGGTCAGAGTGTAATCAGAAGCGTGGCCGACATTGATACTGCCTGGCAGGTTTCCCAGGAAGGAGGACGGGCCGGCAGCGGCAAGGTCATAGTGGAAGGTTTTGTCGATTTCGATTATGAGATCACTCTCCTTACTGTGCGCCATTGTGCAGGCACTACTTTCCTGAAGCCTGTCGGTCATCATCAGGTGGACGGCGATTACCGCGAGTCGTGGCAGCCGCAGGCAATGTCACCGGAGGCTGTTCGCAAGGCAGAGCACATTGCAAAGGAAGTCACGGATGCTCTCGGGGGCTACGGGATTTTCGGAGTGGAACTTTTCGTGAAAGGCGATGATGTGATTTTCAGCGAAGTGTCACCGCGTCCTCATGATACAGGAATGGTCACGATGGCATCGCAGGATCTGTCCGAATTCGCACTTCATGCAAGGGCTGTGCTCGGTCTTCCTGTTCCGGAGGTCAAATTCTACGGTCCGGCTGCATCCAAGGCCATAGTGGTGGAAGGCGATACGCGTGAATATGAATTCTGCAATCTGGAGAAAGTCCTGGAAGAGCCGGGAGTATATATGAGAATTTTCGGCAAGCCGGAGATAAAGGGACACCGCCGTCTCGGAGTACTTCTTGCCACTGCGCCTACGGTGGAGGAGGCGCTGGCAAAAGTGGAGAGGGCATATGCCAGACTGACGGTGAAAGTATACTGATGATGCCGCGCATGTCTGCGTGAAAGACTGCCGCTATTCCTGCAGGTTCAGCATTTTCATGTTGTGTTCGGCCTTTATACGGTCGATGATGGCACAGACGACCTTGAAAGTACGGCTGTCGGCAGTATATACGGCAGGGGTGATGAAATTGACACGCCCCTGCCGTAACAGTTTCCCGGCCGTGGAGCGTTTTCCCGCATTCGCCGGATTATAGACTGCGATGGAATTGCCTCCGAACATCTTCACTATTTTCATGCACGGGACATCGGTCTCTCCGTCCCCGAAATAGATCATGTTCGGGAACGGTATCCTCTTGTTTTCCTCGAGCTGGCTCTCGTTTACCCTCTTGTTGTCGCGTATGCTGAGTATCCCCTTGTTTATCTTGAATATGAACTGCGTCTTGGCCGTATAGTCTACAGCCACGCCCGGCCATACGGCTTCCCCTGCATCGTTGTACAGGAAAGAGCAGGCGAATATACGCTTGAATTCATGCGCTATGGGTGTACCTTCGACAATTTCCGCCAGCCCGGAGGAATTGATGTAATGCTCTATAGTCACCCCGTGTTCCCGTCCGTACCTGTTGACAAGCCCGAACCATTCCTTCACACCGTCGAACAGTTCGATGTCCTTGCCGAAACGCTGGAAATCTTCTCTGCGCAGCTTGATGTCGCGACGTCGTGCTTCATCGAACATCAGTTTCATGTAACTCAGTATGTTGCTCGCATCCTGCCCTTTTGCGATTTCGTCGCTCATCCTCCAGAATTCATCGGGGCTTTTGCCGATAGCCTGGATAAAACCGAACTCCTGCATATTCCCGGGGGACAGAGTCCCGTCGAAATCATATATAAGTGCAACTATGGGCTTTTTCCTCATGGCCGGTAATTTTTATGTAATTCTTACAAATATAGTGAAATATTTTGGCTATATTTGACTTTGTTACATATACAATTTTCTATTATGGAACATTATTTCAAGAAATTGCAGGAGGCAATGCGCAAGAACTGGAACAGGCCTGCATTGTGCAACTGGCAGGGAGAGGAATTCACATTCGGGGAGCTTGCTACGAGAATCGAGCGTTTTCATATCGTATTCGGTGCGGCAGGCATTTCGAAGGGAGACAAGATCGCCCTATGCGCCAGGAATTCTGCCAGATGGGGAGTCTCATTTCTCGCAATAACGACTTATGAGGCTGTCGTGGTGCCGATTCTTGCGGATTTTCATCCGGACAGTGTCAATTCTCTCGTCGACCATTCGGACAGCAGGATGCTCTTTGTTGACAATGATATATGGAAAAAGCTTGATATCAATAAGATGCCTCATGTGAAGACAGTGGTGTCCGTCAATGATTTTTCTGTCCTGTACACTTCGGACACGAAGACGGAGAAGGCTCTGGAGGATCTGCCTGCCGTTTTTGCGGAGAAATTTCCTGACGGCGTGAGACCGGAGGATGTGGACTATCCTACGGACAATGACAAGGATCTTGCCATAATAAACTATACTTCAGGTACTACCAGTGCACCGAAAGGTGTCATGCTACGTTACGAGTGCCTTTCTTCGAATGTGCAGTTCGGACAGGACAATATCCCGTCGGACAGTTCTGACAGGATTGTCTCCATGCTTCCTTTGGCCCATATGTACGGCATGATGTTCGAATTCCTGTATCCGTTGTGCGGAGGTTCGTCAATCTGTTTTCTCGGGAAGACACCGACTCCTGCCCTGCTTCTCGGTGCCATGAAGGAAGTGCGTCCGTATCTTGTGGTGACCGTCCCGTTGGTCATGGAGAAGATTTTCAAGAGTGCGGTGCAGCCTGACCTCAACAAGCCGGCCATGAAAGTCCTGACAGCGATACCGGGCGTCAACCGGATAATATTCAAGGCTATCCGTAAAAAACTTCTCACTGCCTTCGGCGGGAATGTGAGGATGATAATTATGGGCGGGGCGGCCCTGAATCCTGAAGTGGAAACCTGGTTCAGGAAATTCCGTCTCCCGTTTACTGTAGGATACGGTATGACGGAGGCTGCACCGTTGCTCGCATATGAGAAAGCCTCTGAATTCGTCCCGAGATCATGCGGCAAGGCAATCGACAGGGAAGAAGTCAGGATAGATTCCGAAGATCCGCAGCATGTCGCAGGCGAAATACAGGCGAGGGGAGTGAATATCATGAGCGGATATTACCGTAACGAGGAAGCCACTAAGGCGGCCTTTACGGAAGACGGCTGGATGAACACGGGAGATCTCGGAGTGATGGATGCTGACGGCAATATTTTCATCAGGGGCCGGAGCAAGAATATGATCCTGTCTTCCAACGGCCAGAATATCTATCCGGAGGAGATCGAAGCCGTTGTCAACAATTGTCCGTATGTCGTGGAATCCGTCGTGGTTGACCGTGGGGCCAAATTGGTCGCGCTTGTATATCTTGACAGGGACAGGATGCGGGCGGACGGGATACCGGATGACGGCCTTCAGGATATGATGGACGGGATGATGAAGACGGTGAACAGATCCATGCCTGCATACAGCAAGCTCGCAAAGGTCGAAGTGATGCCGGAACCTTTCGAGAAGACCCCTAAGATGAGTATCAAGAGATTCCTTTACAGTTGAGGCAGAGGGCCCTTCACGACGTTCACGAGGTCACGGGATGCCACGTCTTCCGGTAATGTTGCAACTATCGGAAGGCTTTCTGCATCTATTTCAGCGGCCGGATATAAATCCGTACTGACCGTATCCGGTTTCTGGAATAGAGTTTATGAGAAGAATTGTATTGATATTGTTTGTGTTTCTCTTTTCTGTGCCGTCTTTTGCAAAGGACAGGGAAGAAAGGCCTCCGTATGATCTCAAACGTCATGAATTCGCCGTGAGCGGGGCAGTGTATCCGGGCCGCTATGCTTTCGGATATGATTTCGATTTCATTCCGGGAAAGATGTATTCCCATTACTATTCTTCGGTGGCAGCCCGGTACCGGGATGCAGAGATCTATAATAAGGAGAGAGTCACCAATACATGGACTCTGTCCTATACCTATAATTTCACCCGGGTGTTTTCTTTGGCTGCAAGTGTCAGTTACGAGGGGGCCTGGAATGAATATTACAGCAGGAAAGATGATTCCAAAGTCAGCATGACGGAGTGCCACTATCTGACACCGATGCTTACCGCGAGGTTCAGCTGGCTGAACCGGAAACTTGTCAGGCTTTATTCTTCCGTCGGAGCCGGACTGGCGGTTTCTCTCATGGATGTCAGTTATAGAGAGTATCCGGAAACGTATTTGTCATTGCAGGTAACGCCCGTGGGCATATCCGTCGGCAAGAAACTCTTCGGATTTTTCGAACTCGGTGTCGGTACAATATACGTGGGCGGATGTTTCGGACTTGGATATAGATTTTGACCGGTATGAAGCGACTGTTATATATTATATTGGCGGTGCTGTCAGGTGTGGCCTTCAGCGGCTGCGTAATGTACAGCGACAAGGATGAGGCTGAGAATCCGCAGCTTGATGTGAATGACCTCATATATCTGGATTGTGTCGAGCCCGTGTTCAGGGTGGCGGAACTTACTGATTTCTTCGACCGGTATCAGTCTGTCCGGGAGGACAGGGAGGCGTCGGAGGCTCTCGGGCTGGAATATTTCGGAGACAGTTTTGATCCGTCAGAGCTCTTTTATGAGGAATTTACCGCAAGACCCTACTGGGGAAAGGTCATTCTTTCTGATAATCAGGGTGAATATGTCGTCTATCCGGCCGGGAACAGGTGGAACGACATGTACACTGACTATAATGTGCAGGTGCTCGGGAGCAGGCGGTACCGGATTGTGTGCGACTCGGCCGATGATGACAGCAGAGTGTACTGGAAGTCGGTGGCGACCGATGCCACTGTATATTATGATGCGGACGACATCATGCATGTGGAAATTCTCGACATTGTATACACGGAAGATATCGAAGGGGAAAGCGTTACCGTGGAGGTGACTTCTGATGACGGGAGCCTGGCCATACCGCTGTGCAGCCGTGGGGAGTACAGTGTCTATCCCGGGAGCGGGATCATGCAGTTCTCCATTTCCGGGGATGTGTCCGATGTCTTTTCCGTGCGATATCATGATGACGTATTTGAAATAATCAGCGGTTCAAATTCTGAAATACTGGATAAATGACAATCGTTATGTCTAAGAAAATGGTTCTTGTCCTTGCCGCCACGGTTTGCGGAACAGGCAGTCTTGTGGCCCGGACTGGTTCGGAGGATGGAGAGTCCGCATGGGAAAACGGACTTCCGTACAAGTATGAACTGAATGTAGGGTGGGGAGGCTTTCCCGTAGTGGACGCGTTGACTTTTTCCTGGTTCGATCTATGGGAGACCAGAGAAGAATTGTTATGGTATCCAAATTCTCTCGGGGACATATATTCCGGTTATACAGGACCGTCGTATTCCACTGGAGTTATCTCGGCTGAATTCAACATGCAGTTCAAGAAATGGTTCGCCCTAGGGGTCCAGGCAAATTTCGATGCCATATGGTCGGCAGTACGCTCCTCAGATACGGGGGAGAGGACAGGGTCTGCCAACGGACTGGTCTTTGCGCTTCTCCCGTACGCGAGGTTCACCTATCTGAACCGGCCTGTCGTCAAGCTGTATTCCGCAGTCGGTCTTGGAGTGACGGCGGGTTACAGGAATTATTCCGCTGAAGGTTATTCTGCATATGCCTCGGCATATCCGGCTTTTCAGCTTACTCCGATAGGCATTATGCTCGGAAGACGGGTTTATGGACTGTTTGAGCTCGGCGTAGGCACAGTCTACATGGGGTGCAGGGCCGGCATTGGCTACAGGTTCTGACATTGTATTCCATGGCATGAGCCGCTGTTCGTTTTAATACAGGTTGAATGATGAAAAAGATATTCTTGTATTTTATTGTTTCGGTGTCAGCCGTTTCCTGCACCCTTGACAAGGGAAGCGGTACACACAGGACACCCGACGCCCTTTATCAGTACACTTCCTGCCTGCTGTATGACTGGGTCGTCAATTCCGTGTCGTTTCTGGACAAGTCTCTGGAGATAGATGCCTATCTCTGGCTTTCGGAAGAGGAGAAACAGAAACCCGAATATGATAATCTGAGGCAGTCGCTGAGGCAAATGGATGAGAATACGTTCCAGTATGAGCGGGCCTTGATTATAAATACTGACGGTCCGCTGACGGAGCAGGGTACAGTTTGGACTCTGGAACTGGATGATGACATGCTGTATAACTATATGTTCCAGAGCTACTATTGGAGAGTGTCCGATGACTCGGACGGGTCTTCCGCACCTGATGGCGGTTCTTCCGTAACGTGGAGAGTGGAGTGCACGGGAAGTGACAGCTGGAAAATAAGTGCGGGAGGAGACGCCGTCATGGTAAGTATGGAGGCGGATTTTGAACGTGCGCCTGCAGATATCATGGAAGGCGTCAAATATGAGGGGACAGGTTATGACTATACTGGCAAGGTGAGCGGACAGATAGCTGAAGACCGTGACGGGACCGGTGCAGATTTCCGGACGGAAAGCGATTTCAGATACTATTACAGGCTTTATGAATGGGATTCTTCCGGCTCCGATGAACCGGACAGGGAATATTATCACGATTATGATGTGGTGTTCCGTCTTGACGTGTACAGGCAGGATGAATTGAGCGACTGGTGCGTACTGACCTGCAGCAGTGACGGGATGGACTGCCAGACAAGTCTCGGCAGCCTGTAGCCAGGGATGTGCCGAGCGTGCTGGCTGACATCTGTGCGGCGGGTCCCTCCCGTTCACGGGGCCACGTGCGGCCATGCCGGCGCATTCCACCTTTCTGATTTCCCGGGGAACTGTCCATCACGTGCAGGAATTCTGATTTGTCATGTCCGGTGCCGTGGCTCTGGAACTGGCACAGTCATATGACGGACAGTTCATACGGAATTTGCATGCCGTTGGATTCCTGACGCGGGCTCTCCAGGGAGGAGGGGATATGTGCAACCAACCCTCAATACACGCTCCCTGCGGCATCGTCACTGCGCGTATCCCCCGCTCGACCTCCATGATATGCGCAACCAACCCTCAATACACGCGCCCTGCGGCATCCCCGCTGCGCATATCCCATCCGGGCTGCGGAATTCATACAGAATCGCAGCCTCCGATCTCTTTGGGGAACATTGCTGATAATCATTTGATTTTTTCTGCCGGCTGACAAAATGTCAGCCTTTTTTGTTTGGAATGTCTTTTGACTTACCGGACATGTCGTTGCGGAACGGACTGGACAGGAATGCATCCTGACAGACACAGGAGACCTGCCGGTGGGGATATGATGTCATTTCAATGGAAAGGCAGGGCGCTTTTATACCGTTCTTCCGTCAGGACAGAGATACTGATATAATGAATAGGAGACATAGATTATGGCAAAGAAAAAAGGCATAACAGGAAAGATCGGTGTTACAACCGAGAACATATTTCCGGTAATCAAGAAATTCCTGTATTCCGACCATGAGATTTTCCTGAGGGAACTGGTGGCGAATGCAGTGGATGCGACTCAAAAGATGAAGGCTCTTGCGTCTTCAGGTGATTTCAAGGGGGAATTGGGTGACCTTTCCGTACGTATAGAGCTTGACGAAAAGGACAGGACACTGAAAATCATCGACCGCGGAATCGGTATGACCGAGGAAGAAGTCGACAGGTACATCAACCAGATAGCATTCAGTTCGGCAGGAGAATTTCTCGAGAAATACAAGGATCAGATCGGCAACATAATAGGACATTTCGGCCTCGGTTTTTATTCCGCATTCATGGTGGCGGAGAAAGTCACTGTCGAGACTCTGTCATGGCAGGATGGCGCAAAGGCGGTGAAATGGTCATGTGACGGATCGCCTGAATATGAGATGTCCGACTGCGACAAAAGCGACAGGGGAACGGTGATTACCCTCTACATAGACAAGGATGAGGATGAATTTTCGAAGAAAGACCGTATCGCAGCCCTTCTCGGCAAATATTGCAAATTCATGCCGGTTCCTGTCATTTTCGGCAAGGAGCAGGAATGGAAGGACGGCAAGTATGTCGATACCGACAGGGACAATGTCATCAACAAGGTGGAGCCTCTGTGGATGAAGAAGCCGACCGACCTTAAGGAAGAGGATTATATGAACTTTTACCGTGCCCTGTATCCGATGGGAGAGGATCCTCTGTTCCATATCCATCTGAATGTCGATTATCCGTTCCATCTTACCGGTATCCTTTATTTCCCTAAGATAAAGGACAGGATGGACATCATGCGCAACAAGATACAGCTTTACTGCAACCAGATGTTCGTCACGGACAGTGTGGACAATATAGTACCGGATTTCCTGACGCTGCTTCACGGTGTGATAGATTCTCCCGATATTCCGCTGAATGTTTCCAGAAGCTATCTTCAGAGCGACGCCAACGTAAAGAAGATTTCGGGATATATTACGAGGAAGGTGGCAGACAGGCTGGAAGAGATTTTCAAGAACGAGAGGAAATCCCTGGAGGAAAAATGGGACAACCTGAAGCTCTTTATCGAGTACGGTATGCTCAGCGACGAGAAATTCTGCGAAAGGGCTATGAAATTCTGTCTGCTCAAGAATACGGACGGCAAATATTTCAGTATGGATGATTACAGGAAAGCGATAGAGACGCAGCAGACCGACAAGGACAAGAAACTCGTTTTCCTGTATGCTACGGACGTGGAGTCCCAGTATCCTTATATCGAAAGCGCAAAGAACAAGGGCTACGATGTCCTTCTGATGGATTGCCAGCTGGATTCCCATTTCGTCAATCTGCTGGAGACGAAGATGGAGAACACAAGGTTCGCCAGGGTCGATTCGGACAGCATTGACAATCTTATCCCTAAGGAGGAAAAGATCCGTCCTGAACTTGCAGATGACCAGAAGAAAGACCTCGGTATTCTCTTCAAGTCCGTTCTCCCATCAGAGAACAATTACAATGTGGAGGCTGACAATCTCGGGGAAGACGCCGCTCCTATACTGATTACCCAGTCGGAATTCATGCGCCGTTACCGTGAGATGTCGTCTTTGGGAGGAGGAATGAATTTCTATGGCGAGATGCCGGCATCCTATACCATTACGGTAAATATGCAGAATCCGTTGGTGGCAAAGATTATGGAAGCCAAAAATGCTTCCGTGAAACCGGAGGAGGTCGTTGCCGATGCCCCTTCCGATGCTACCGAGGAGCAGAAGAAGGCGGTCCGTGAGGCCAAGGATGCGGCCGCTGATGCCCATAAGAAAGAGATTGAGACTTTCGCCCATGGCAATGAGATATTGAAGCAGATTACAGATCTGGCACTGCTTGCCAACGGTATGCTGAAAGGCAAGGCTTTGAGCGACTTCATCAGCAGGAGCGGCAAGGTCGTTGCCGATGCCTATCTGAAATAGGGACTAAAAGGCTGTTTTGAATTTTCTCGAAAGTTCTGTATGGCTCTTTCCGGTCTGTTCGACCCTTCTGTTTCAGTCAGATAGCTATGCTATCCTTTTCAAAAAGAAAGGTCGGCCAGCTCCGAAAATACCTCATGAAATTTATAATGACAAAAATCAAAACAGCTTCCACGTATTCAGAATAATATGATATGGGGGTGACTCAAAAATGAAAGTCATCCCCTTTTTCCTTGTTTTTCCGTGAGTCAACTTCAGTTCCCCTTTCGAATATTCGATTCTCAGAGAGTTGTCAAACCTTTTGGGCCGGCCTCGTATCCGTTTTCCTGCAGCAATTTTGACATTGTCGCCCGATGTTAAGAAACTGCTTTATGGACGGATGCCGGCGGCTGTAATCCGTTATGCTTCCTTAATAAGGTTAAGGAATTCATTCCTTGTCCTCTCGTCTTTCAGGAATACGCCGGAAAACGCTGAAGTGGTAGTGATTGCATTTGCTTTCTGGACCCCTCTTATCTGCATGCAGGTGTGGGAAGCCTCTATGACAACGGCTACTCCCATTGGTTTCAGAGTGTCCTGTATGCAGTCGCGTATCTGGACAGTCAGCCTTTCCTGCACCTGGAGCCGTCTGGCATAGGTCTCTACGACCCTGGCGATTTTGCTGAGACCGGTAATGGTTCCGTCAGGGATATATGCCACATGCGCTTTCCCGATAAACGGCATTACGTGATGTTCGCAGGTCGAGTACAGTTCGATGTTCTTGACAAGGACCATCTGGCTGTATTCCTCCTTGAACATCGCGCTGCGGAGAAGCTCCGCCCCGTCTTCCCGGCTGCCTTTTGTCAGGAACTGCAGGGCCTTGGCAACTCTTTCAGGAGTCTTTACAAGTCCTTCTCTGTCAGGATCTTCACCTAACAGTTTCAATATTTCCCGATAATGTCCTGCGATCTGTGCGGTGACAGCATCATCGTATATGTCTTGTCTGTAGTATGCCATTTTGTCTTTGGTATAAATCTTGTGTTGCGCTATCGCGCATTTTCGGCCAGCAAAAATAGCAAAAAGAATTCATCTTACGGATTTTTTGTCTATATTTGCGACCCGTTTATGATAACGTTGTGACTTATAATATAAAACGGATTAACCATTTAAGCTATGTATTGGACACTTGAACTTGCGTACAGACTGGAGGACGCGCCGTGGCCTGCTACAAAGGAAGAGCTGATTGACTACGCAACACGTTCTGGAGCCCCACTTGAGGTGGTTGAGAACCTTGAGGAACTGGAGGACGACGGCGAGATCTACGAAAGCATCGAAGACATCTGGCCCGACTACCCTACCAAAGACGATTTCTTTTTCAACGAGGAGGAATATTAATTAAAAAAATGGCTTTCAGGTACTCTGGAAGCCATTTTTATACTTATTAGTGCCATTTCTGCGGAAATGGCACTATGCGTTTCAGGGCATTCTACGGCAGGGTGCGGAAGAATAAACTTACTAAAAACTTGACTAGTAAGTATTCTTAAAATTATAAAAATAAGTATATTTGCAAAAAGAGAATACTTATGGGAAAGATCAAGTCTGAAATTCCACGCGGACATTATGTGTTCAGGAATGCTCCAAATGCCAAAGGAGAACGCGCTCTCAATCTCCAGTATGTATGTAATGGCGTGCCGGTGTATAAATCAACCGGCATATTTCTACACCCTGACATGTGGAATGCGACGACACAGGAAGCGAAAGCAAAGTGTCCGGATGCGACACGGATTAACAGGCGTCTGAAAGAATTTCGAAACAACATCGACGAGCAGATTGAAAATTGTGACGAGGTTGTTACAGTCGAAGTCCTGCGGTCTATTATCAAAGGGACATACGGCCAGACGGGAAAGGACACTCCTTTTATCCAGTATGCAATTAAGTTGAACGAAACCCGCTACCAGCAGGGAAAGATCGGTTATTCTACATATTATAATGCATCGCTTAGCCTGCAGCATTTCAGACGGTATTTCCTTGAAAACAACATACCGGAGCCACGAGTCTCTAATATAACGATAGGTATGGTGGACGGCTTCAAGGAATGGAACCTGACAAGTGTGAAGATGAAGTCTAAGGAGGCTATCAATAAGAAACTGACTCCTATCATCAAGGCTGCGAGATATGCAGCGGACAATGGTCTGCTGGATGCCAAGACTGCGACAGCCATAGCCGAGTCCTATCTTGACACCAAGACAAGAAAGTATGAAGGCGAAACTGAAGAAAAGGAAGTACGATATCTTGATGAGAACCAGATAAACAGAGTTAAAGAACTGTATGGCACAATTCACGATGTCAGAAGACTTAGAATCCTAGATATCTTTCTGTTTGCGTATTATGCCTGCGGGCTACGGGTCTCGGACATTATCACATTGGAATGGAGTCACATCAATTTTGATGACAGGGTCCTCATAAAACAGATCGTAAAGACAAAGAACACGCTTAGGATTCCGTTGTGCGATGAAGCCATCAACATCCTCCGGAAATATCAGAATGAAAACAAAAATCCCCGTTTCGTGTTCAACTGCCTTCCGGTAGATTTCAACCTTGATGATCCTGCAAGGTTAGATACCTGCCTGAAGAGCAATAACCGGAATTTCCAGGCATCGTTAAGGACAGTCGGGAAGAAACTCGGACTGCCGTTTAACCTGACAATGCACGTTGCACGCCATTCGTTTGCGGTCCAGGCTCTGAATAACGGGATGGATGTCCATGTCATCAGTACATTGCTTGGACACACTTCCATAACTGCAACAGAAAAGGTCTATGCAAAATTCCTGAACAAAACGCTCGACCAGGCCCTGATAGACAAGATGCCGTTCAGTTTTTCATCACAGCCCGATAAGTAGCGCAACTTCTCTAATAATAAGCGATCAAAATTATTTTCAGAATGAATTAAGTTTATTATTTTTGCTAAAAATAAGAATTACTTACTTTTCAAATTTATAAGAATTATGGCAACAATAGCATCAATGTCATCGAGAGGACAGATAGTGCTTCCGGTCTCCATAAGAAGAAAAATGAATCTTGGGGAAGGCTCACAGTTCCTTGTCATATCAGATGATGAGAACATATTGCTGAAACCTATAAGGGAACCGTCCTTGGATGAATTTTATTCATTGATTGAAAAGGCACAGGAAACAGCTAAAAAGATTGGCCTGACCGAAGAAGATATCAATACCGTAATTAAGGAAGCGAGAGCGGAGAAGCGGAAATGAGAATAGTAGTAGATACTAATGTCATAGCCTCTGCCATATACTTTGAAGGGAAGCCATACGAATTGCTTAAACTGATTATGGAAGAAAGGATTTCCGCCATAGCCAGTAAAGATATTGTTGAAGAATATGAGGAAATCCTTGCCAGGTTGCAGCAGAAATTCCCTAAATTAAGCAAATCAGTCCCGTTTCATGAAATTGTAGGAAAGTTGATCATAATAAATGTCTCATCTGATATCTATGTATGCAGAGATCCGGATGATGACAAATTTATATCCTGTGCAGTCGATGGGAAATGCGTATATATCGTTAGTGGTGACAATGACCTGTTGACATTGAAAAATTACGAAGTAATTGAGATAATAACAGTAGCACAGTTTTTTTGAAAGATTCAACGAGTAATAATACACTCTTTCAGACAACATATCTGTTTGTAGTATTCAGTTCTTTTTAGGAAGCCTGAAAGCATCATAGTGGTTACTCAAAAGGAACCTGCGGATATCCTCGTCTGAATAGAAAAACTTGTCTCCGATTTTAGTGTATGGCAGATATCCTTCTTCCCGGTATTTCCGCAGAGTCCTTTCGCTGACTCCCAGCAAAGCCATTATGGATTCGTTGTTGTAGACTTTCAGAGTTACTTTTGCGAGTCTTGCCAAAGCATCTACCAGTTTGTTGATACTGATTGAAGTATGATCTTCCATTTGTTCCGCCTTTGATTTCGGGACAAAGGTATGAATTTATTTTATAAATACAAGTGCTTTGCTAATATATTGTAGAAATATGCAGTAAGAGGCGGCAGTTTATTTTTGCAATGTGTATATCTGGAACTCGACTGTGGAATTGAACTGGGCAGCTATTTCCTGAAGTCTTTGAAGGCTTATGCTGCTTTTTTTGATCATGTCTCTTGCCCCCTGGTCGCTTATGTTCCTCTTTGCGGCAAATTCAGGTATCGAGCACCCTAAAGCCTCTATGTATCTTTTCAATACATTCTCTTTGTGCATGGCCTCGGAATCCGTGACCATAATGTCAGTGATGTCTTTGCCGTTTCTTGTGATGCGCATACTCAATTTCGAGCCAAATGCTGCGCAAATGTCTGCAAGCATGGATAGCTTCATGTCATCCTTGCTGATTGCGCGAGAAATCGTACTTTCTGCAATTTTTGTGGCTTCGAAAATCTGTTTTCCCGATAGACCGATACTATCTTTCCAGTCAAGAAAAAATTTCAATCTCTTGACTTTTAGGATATTCTCCTTACTGGTGCCTCTTCCCCTTCTTGTGTTAGCTTCAATCATTAAATTAGCAAATAACTTGTATTACTCAAAGAAATGAAGTATTATTGCAGATGCTAATTATATTGTTATTCTGCTTGTAGTATATCGCAAATATAAGAAGAAGTCGAAAGCAATGCAAGCAAAAAGAGGCAATACAGCAGATGATAATTGAAGAAATGAAAGAAATGCTGAAATCAGTCCCTATATTGCATATTCTGAAATCGATGGGCTATGAAATAAACGGAAGAAGAGGAATGTATCTGTCCCCTTTCAGGAAAGAATCGATACCATCATTCCATGTCGATTCCAGGCTGAATGTCTGGTATGACTTCGGCAAGGGGGAAGGCGGTGACAATATCCGGCTTGTCCAGCTTCTCAAGGGATACAGTTTTAAAGAGGCTGTGCATTTTATAGAAAATATACAGGGCATATACACTGCACCCATAATTAAAACCTGCAACATATCATCAAATGTCAGGCAATCAAGTTTGGTTCCGGTATTGATTACGGATATTGTAAATCCGGCACTGCTTGACTATGCAGCTTCAAGAGGTATTCCTTCAAATATCCTCAGACAATTCTGCAGACAAGTTCATTACAGAAATCTAAATAACGGAAAGGAGTATTATGCAATAGGTTTCCCTAACAACAATAATGGATTTGTATTGCGAAGTGCCTATTTCAAAGGTACCTCAAAAGGCGGAATTACGACACTTGACCCTGAAGGCAGAATAGTGCAACGTCCAGCGTCAGAAATTACCCTGGTCTTTGAAGGCTTCTTTAATTTTCTGTCGTACCTGGCAATCAGGAAAAAAATCATACCAGGGGACGATGTGCTTGTCATGAACAGTGTTGGGAACATAAAGGCGTCGTTATCATGGGTCTCAGCACATAAAGAAGCTGAATGTTATCTTGATAATGATGCGCCAGGCAGAAAAACTCTTGACAGTATCACTGACAGATGCCCTGGGGTAGAAATATGCAATCATTCCATTGAATATGACGGATTCAATGATCTTAATGAATATCTGAAAGCGAGACTGTCGGAAAATCTTGAACAAAACATAGGAACAATAGAAGTTGTCAAACATATAAAACATTGACTTATGGGAATATCTGGAAGCATAGATCCGATAGCTAGAAAGTATGCTGATATATTTGTAGCAAAATTTTCCGAGATAGACGCAAATGGCTGGCAGAAACCATGGATATGTGCCCGTCCGGATATCGTGCCACAGAACATTTCAGGCAGACCGTATAAGAATGGAAACGCATTGTTCCTTATGCTGGCAGCATCTGTAAAACAATACAGATACCCTCTGTTTCTGACATATAATCAGGCAAAGAATTTTGGCGCCAATGTCCGTAAGGGAGAGACATCATATCCTGTCGTATATTATGCCGAGTCAGTATGTGATGCCGAGACAGGTCATAAGACAGACATTACTCCTGAAGAATATCGCCTGATGGATAAGGAAGAAAAACAGCAATATAAATTGAAATGTCAGATGATAAAGAACAATGTATTCAATCTTGACCAGACCAATATCGCAGAAGCAAGACCTGATATTATAAGAAAACTTGACAAGAAGTATTGCTCGGCAGAGGAGAAAACAATAAGGGATACAGAGGTCCTGAAAGTAGACAAGATGCTCCAAGAGCAGACATGGCTTTGTCAGATTAAGTTATCTGAAGGGGATTCCGCGTATTACAGTATATCAAAAGATTTTATTGAAGTCCCCGCAAAAACGAGATTCCCTGATCAAAGATATTTTTACGGGACATTATATCACGAAATGGCTCATTCTACAGGAGCACCCGGCAGACTGGACAGGGACCTGACCGGAGGCTTCGGGTCGAAACTTTATGCCGGCGAGGAACTTGTCGCAGAATTGTCTTCGGCGATAATGTCTTGCATTACCGGTCTTGATTCTACTATAAAAGAAGAGAATCTGCAGTATCTGAAGAACTGGTCCGAAGTAATAACAGACGATCCTAAAATCATCTTTTCAGCAGTAGCTAAGGCTTCAGCCGCAGCCAATATGATATGCAGGGAATTGAAAATCGAACAGGCTCAGGGCATTGATATGACAGATTTGACAGAAGATGTAAATGTCAGTAAGAATATGTATAGTGCATTGGCGGATATGTCAGTAGAACAGCAGGCAGCTCAGGAAAATCTGTACTCAGGAGTCTCAATGCACAGATAGTGCCTGTGTAGAGTTTATGGCAGGAATACTGCCCGTACAAAAAAGAAAAAGAATGGCATCAGTAAAAGTCAAGTTCCGCCCGTCATCCGCAAAAGGCAAGGAAGGCAGCATATACTATCAGGTAATCCACAATCGTATACCACGACAGATAAAGACAAAATACCGTATTTATGCTGACGAATGGGATGACGGCATGTCTTCTGTGAAGATCTCCCTACCGGATGTCGGCAGAAAAGCATATCTGTCTTCAATCAATGATCTCATAAACTGGGACATCAGGCGGCTGCAGACTATAATAACAATCCTCGACAGAAAAGCAGAGCCATACACATCAGATACCATAGTGATGAAATTTACCCTTCAGGGAGAAGAGCAGTCCATGTTCGGATTTATGCAAAGCGTAATATGTCAGTTGAAACGGCTGAACAGACTCAGGACATCGGAGACCTATACGGCAGCGCTCGCAAGTTTTATGAAATTCAGAGAGGGATGCGACCTGTTGTTGAGTGACATAGATGCTGATACAATGATGCTATACGAGGCATGGCTCAAAGCAAGAGGAATATGCCCCAATACTATTTCTTTTTATATGAGAATTCTCCGTGCCGTATACAATCGCGCGGTGGAAAAAGATCTTACGGAACAGAAATATCCTTTCAGGCATGTATATACCGGAATAGACAAGACAGTCAAGAGAGCAATCCCGTTGAAAGCAATAAGGCAGATAAAAAAACTTGATCTGACGCTGAAACCTCATCTGAATTATGCAAGAGACATGTTCATGTTTTCATTTTACACCCGAGGAATCATCAGTGTCCGGTAAAAAATCATAAAAGTTCTTTGAAAATATTGAAAGTTAGGTAATTGTAGAGGTTAAGCGAGTCAACCGATTTGAATTTATCTTAGCCATACTAACATAGAATGACATATGCATAAAGGAAAATACGTGTTCTCTCAACTTTTAGACTTCCTTGACCGCAACGACTTCAACTATCTCGCACGGAAATATGGAGGGGACAAGTATGTCAAACAGTTTACCTGCTACAACTAGTTGTGTGTGCTGATGTTCGGCCAGCTTTCCAACCGCGAAAGTCTGAGAGATGTCGTTCTTGCGACCCAGGCTCACGCATCAAAGGCTTATCATCTCGGTTTTGGCAAGTATGCAGCCAAGAGTACCCTTGCGGATGCCAACAACAAGCGGGATTACCGTATCTTCGAGGAGTTTGCCTACAAGGTCATTGCTGAAGCCCGGAAGTGCAGGATAGTTGACATCTTCAAATTGAGCGGCAATGTCTATGCTTTTGATTCCACGACAGTTGACTTATGCCTGAACGTCTTTGAATGGGCGTTGTTCAGGAAAAAGAAAGGCGGCGTCAAGATACATACCCTGTATGATCTGGAGACCCAGGTTCCGACATTCTTTCACATTACCCCTGCAAGAGTCCATGACATGAAAGCAATGGATTCCATACCTTACTAGGAGAACTCGTTCTACATCTTCGATCGAGGTTGCAATGACTTCAAGCGCCTTCATAACATCGAGAGCATCGGAGCATACTTCGTCATAAAAGGAAAGAACAACAACGACTTCAAGCCGATGAAATGGAAGCGCAGATTCCCTTCCGAATCAGGCATCCGGTCAGATGCGATCGGCTATATGGCCGGCCAACTGACTATGGAGAAGTATCCTGACAAGGTCCGCAGAGTCATCTATTGGGACAATGAGAGCAAAAGGAAGTTCATATTCTTTACAAATGTACTCACTATCAACCCGGTGACGATTGCAGAACTGTATCATAACAGGTGGCAGATTGAACTATTCTTCAAGTGGATCAAACAGCATCTGAGGATAAAAAGTTCTGGGGTACTACCAAAAATGCTGTCCGTATTCAAATTTATTCTGCAATTATCGCCTATTGTATGATGGCTATAGTACAGAAGAAGATGAACATTGATCGCTCAATCTATGAGATGTTGCAGATTGTATGTATTTCACTTACAGATACAACCGCTCTTGAAGACCTCTTCGCAAAACCTAACCACAATATTGTCAATGAACTGAATGGTTCTACCGAACCTACTTTGTTTTAATTGTCAAACTTTTTAATAACTAGTCCGGATTTTTACCGTGATTTTTACCGGACACGAGTGATATAAAAATTCAAAAACAATTTCTAAATTTGTACCCTTTAAGAGTAGAAATCATGGCCTGGTCTTTCAGAAAAAGGATAAGAATCGCTCCGGGGGTACACATCAATTTGAGCAAAAGCGGGGTCAGCACGTCATTCGGTCCTAAAGGTGCAAAAATCACGGTGGGACCCAAGGGAACTTATCTGCACACAAGTATCCCGGGGACGGGTTTCTACAATCGTCAGAAAATAGGCCCGGCTCCGGAAGGGAGACCTGCGTCGGCTTCATCGTTTTCAGCACCGGTATCGGAATCGTCCCGGACTACGCAGATCCCTGCCAGTCAGCCGGAGAAGAACAACGGATGCCTTTTTGCATTTATCTGGGGACTCCTCGCTTTCAGCATAATGATGATTCTTGCCGGAATATCAAGCATTAACGAAAAACCTCTGACAGAAGACCACACGACCGACTGGCTTCTCATCATATTCTTCCTTCTGCAGGCTTTTTTCTGCGTCGGATGGCTCGTAAGACGTGCGGTTGTCAGACAATCAGGAGTGATAACCTCCGGAGGATTCAATAAAGCGGGAACTCCGGCCAGGAAGATACAGGTTCTGAGAAATCTGGTTTCAACAGAAGAAAATCCACTGAAAAGACAGATTCTGAACAATTGCCTCGGTCATCTGATAAGGGAAGAAGCCGAGAAGTACATCAAACCACAGGTTGAAAAATACAGGCGTAAGGTTCAGCGGAACCCTGTGCAGACAAACAAGGAAAGGCTCGACTTTTTTGCCGGACAATACAATTCTGCGATGGAAGAAGCCGGGAAACTCATTACAGACATCGATTCCAGCTTGAGTGAGAGAGAACTAAGCCAGTACAAAAATTTCTGTGATGCGTTTCAGGCACTCTGCAAATGCAGCAAGATTTGGATTGTGACATCTAGAACAAGAAACACGGATCTGAAATCTTCTGCACAAACGACTGTCGAGAGGGAAACGGTGAGGTTGGGAAGCGGATATTTCTCCTATATGAATACATCCTGTAAGGTTCCGGTCCTTCCGACCAAATACGGTGTAAAATGCTATTATTACCCGAAGTTCGTCATCTGTGGAGAGTCAGTTGACAAGTTCGAGGCATATCCTATAGAGAAGGTCTCGTTTGAATTCAGGGCAACTCGTTTTGTCGAAGACGGGACACTTCCGGCCGACTCCATACAAGTGGGCACTACCTACAAGTACGTCAACAGAAACGGCGGTCCTGACAGGCGGTATTCCTACAACCCTGCAATACCTGTCATGCTTTACGGAGAGATCTGTATCAGTCCTTTCGGTGACATTTTCCAGGCGAGCGACAGTGATGCGGCAAGGCGTCTTGATTCGGCATTCCATGCCTTGAAAGATGAAAGTAACGTTGTATCAGACATCTGGACTGCAGCCCAGAGGAATATTCCGTTTCCTTCGGACAAGACTACAGGCAGTCGTCAAAGAGCCGGTTCTCCGTTGCCGGATGACCTGTTAAGGGAGGCGGCACATCTTGTGGTGACTTTACAAAAATGTTCTACATCTGTCCTGCAACGAAAGCTCGGTCTCGGCTATGCCAGAGCAGGACGGCTTGTGGAAATGCTTGAGGCTAAGGGAATCGTGGGACCTCAGTTCGGTTCGTCTCCACGGCAGGTTCTTGTGACCGATTTGTCGGAAGCGGACAGACTTATCGGTTTTTCGGACGTGTCTGTTCCGGAAAGGGACAATGTCGGCGAACGATATTTCAACGATTTGCTTGATGCCGCAAAACGTTTGTTGGATTTATGTGACAAGTTGCGCAACGACAGGGGGTTCTGTGAAATTGTAGAAGAAACTGCTTCTGCCGAAATCACTTGGGACGGGAAGATTCTGACCGACCCGCGAGATAAAATTCAGGCCTTGCTTTTGGCGGATGTCATACGTTCTCATAAAGGTCTTGGACATGATTTCGACCTGTCTTCGGATGATGGCCTTGGGCTTTTGGTCTTCATCACGATGATGGTCAAGCCGGATTTCAGTTTCGAGTATCGTTTGTTGGATGTGATACGGGAAGGGCTTGCGGCAACAGTTGAAAGTCTTGTGAGATCTACCGTGGAGACTATGTCCGGAAACGAGGATGTTTTCATTCTGGAAGTCTGCCTGAAAAAATATGACAAGCGGTTGCATAACAGGTATGTCGTGCTGTTGTACCGTTTTGCCTCATTGATTGCAAAGGCGGATAAAAGCGTTTCTTCTACCGAGGCGGAATGGCTCAATAATATTATGTCCTTAAAGGAGCCGGAAGGGGTTGAAGACGTAATGGTGTCAGGTAAGATAGAGAAGAATACAGAGCCTGCGATTCCTCGTGCAGACCCGATGAAGGAATTGGAATCTTTGGTCGGACTGTCGACGGTAAAATCTGAGATCCGAACGCTCGCGAATTATGTAAAAGTTCAAAGAATGCGGGCTGCAAAAGGTATGAAGGTGTCACCTGTGTCATATCATTGTGTTTTTACAGGTAATCCGGGAACAGGCAAGACGACGGTAGCCAGGATTGTATCCGAGATTTACAAAGATCTTGGTATTCTGAAAAAAGGGCATCTGGTCGAAACCGACCGTTCCGGTCTTGTCGCTGAGTATGTGGGGCAGACAGCCGTAAAGACCAATAAGATAATAGACTCGGCTTTGGATGGTATTCTCTTTATAGACGAGGCATATTCTCTTGTCGGAGGAGGCAATTCCGATTATGGCAAGGAGGCCATTGCTACATTACTTAAAAGAATGGAGGATGACCGGGATCGGCTGATCGTGATTCTTGCCGGATATACGGACGATATGGAGCACTTCATTTCCACCAATCCCGGGCTTCAGTCTCGTTTTAACCGCTACATCGAATTCCCTGATTATTCGGCTGAAGAATTGTTCCTGATATTCGGAGCCAGTGCGGAAAAGTATGAATATAAACTGACCGAAGGAGCAAAAGTCTCTCTGAAAGAGGCTATTGAAGAAGCGATTGCTGGCAAGGATAAGAATTTCGGTAACGGAAGGTTTGTCCGGAACCTGTTCGAGAAAGTTGTTGAGAACCAGGCGAACCGCATTTCCTCTACTGCCGACATCACTGCCGACTCTTTGGCCACCATAGAGGAAGAGGATATCCGAAAATCCGTATGATTATGACAGACTCACCGCAGACAGGCAAGACAGCCACGATTGTGAAGCATACCGGAAGCCACTATCTTCTTTCGTGTCTTCCGGAGTGGAATCTGTTCCCGGCAGTGCTGAGAGGAAAGATACGGCTGAAAGGCAGTTCCGCCACCAATTCCGTGGCGGTGGGAGACAGGGTGGTGTATGAGAGCACCTCGGAATTTCCGACATTCGAGAATCCGGCGACGATAGTTTCGGTGATGGACAGGAAGAATTATGTCATCCGCAAGTCGGCCAACCTGTCCCGTCAGGCGCATATAATAGCGGCCAATCTCGACAAAGCTTTCATAGTGGTCACATTGGATTTTCCGGAGGTGAAGCCAATTTTTTCGAATAAGAACACATATTTATGGTAAAATTATAGATTAAGGCTGGCTTATAAAGAATACGAGTCTCAATTGACTTGCAACTGAGACTCGGTTTAATCTTGTTTATAGTGCAGTTGGGCGCTACTGGGCTTCCCAAATACACTTTCGTCCTGCAAAGGTACGATTTTTTTTGTCAAATAGCAATATCTCGCAAATTTTTATTTAGACTGACTTCCCGGCAGAATTATACCGGTCAGCCTTTCGATGAGAGATTGTAACGCTGGAGATTGCGAATAGAGTAACCTGGTTGCCTTATATATTTCATTCCACATATCTTTTGCCCGATTTACAGAAACTTTTTTTAGGAGGAAATCGATCACACGCAATGCTCCATGGAATGTCTGATGTGTGTTTGCAGGAAAAGACGGGCACGCGACTCCTGACCTGATACCAGATGTCAGGGTCAATTCATAAAGGACATTGCCGTGCGCACAAGCATTTCTTACTTCTCGGACCGCCATCATATATGTCTTGAAAGTAGCCGTTGCAGGTTCTCCGAAGTGATTGCTGATTATCTTTTTGTCCGCATCCAACAATAGACTGTCGTATAGTACTTCTATATTCCCAAGTGTCATATACTCCATTGTTTTCCATGCTGGAGCATAGTGCCCTGTGTATTTCTGGTGGTGCCTTTTGATAGGATTCCTTTTTTTGATAGAATCATAAGCCATTGTTTGAAAGTCTGAAATGAATTTGGAAGAAACAACGGTTGGATTGACAAACCAGGTCGGGTCACTAATGTACTTGTTTGACAGTTCATAAATAACAGTAGTTCTGATAGCTACTTCTATTCTTGATAAATATCTGTTAAGTAGATTTCTAAGATCCAAGTCGAAATAATATAAAGCAACTGCATCTTCAATTTTTGTACCTGGTTTGACTTGATGTCTACGACTGGAATTCAGTTTGGGATAAGTTATTTCAAATGGGTGCAAGTAGAATCCAAGTCTGTAGTATCCAATGTCGGAAAGGTATTCTTTTGCTTTTTCTTCATCTGAAATGAGAACGCCTCGTTTTTTCAGGAGCTTTAATTGGTCATCATATGTTGTTGCTCGCTTTGCGTATGCTACTTTTCTTTTTGACATTCTTGATTCAATTTTAATAATTGCAAAGTTAGATATATATTTTGTCATAAATGAAGGCATTTTGACAAATCTTTTCTCTTGTAATGCTCCCATATGTCCTAACTGACAACATTATTCTATGTAGATTGTAGACAAATCCAGCCTATTCCATCAGTCGTTGGGTCTCGGCTTTGATCAGATTGACGATATCCTGTTTGATTTTAAGATAATTCTGCTCGACGGCAGTCTTATAGTCGGTATTTTCAAAAACGGTGATTTCCGGAATTTCATCCCATTTTGCGACCTTTTCTGTAAACTTAGCTGTGTCAATGTCTATTGTGCCTGCAAAGAACTTCTGGTCAATCCTGTGTCCGTGACTGTCGGCTACTTTCCCGACAAACTCTCCCTGTGAAAGAGTTTCAATACGGTTTACTGGCATAACATCCTGCATCTGCATCGATATTGAGAATGTCTCCGAATCCGTGCTTTCCGATTGCGAATGTTGTTTTTTCCAATCTTTCCCGAATGACCGGGAAACTTCCTCGGCAGTCCTGCCGTTTACCTGGCCACACAGAAGATTTCCGACAGTGTTGAAAATCACATTGGCTTCCCGTTCCCCATAGTCTCTTATTAATTGGGACTTGTCCTGTGCTCCGAGTACAATGCCGACCTTATTGCTCCTTGCCGTTGCAATCAGATTGTCCAGACCCTTTATGAAGATGGTCGGGACCTCATCCAAAAGCACACCGCAATGCCTTTTCCCTTTTTCATTGATTATTTTGAACATCCTTGCTGTAAGGACAGCGAGAGTTGTGCCGTATATGCTTTGCCTTTTAGGGTCATTCCCTATGCAGACAATCTTCGGCTCTTCAGGATTGTTTATGTCCAGATCAAAATCATTGGCCGACAGAATCCAATACAATGCCGGTGAAATAAATTTGTTCAATGGTATTTGGGCCGATGCAATCTGGCCCTGAAGCTGCTCCTGGGCTCCTCCGCTCAAAGCATTCACAAAAGGCTTTATCTTTACTTCCAGTTCCGGATAAGAATGCAATATCTTGAAAATCGTCTTGTAATCCTGTCCCATAAGTTCTATCACATGGGGCAGTGTGCAGTATTTTCCGTCCTGGTATATACGTAGAAACCACATCAGCATATCAATATAGCTTTTGGCGGACATAGAGAAGAAGTCCTCCCGCTCGACCGCATTTTTATTGATATTCAGCATTATGACCTCGGCTATTTCAGTAGTGTCCGCAGGGTCTGTAAGATATTTTGGCGATAAAGGATTGCACCTGTTGCTGTACCTCGGGTCATTGAAATTAATTACATATAACTTGGGCTTGACATCATAGCTGCCTATGTTCGCTTTCAGTTCATTGTATGCAACTCTCGTCAAGTCCGGAAACTTGTAGTCATATACAAACATAGCATACCCCTTTTTGACCATTTGCTCGATTACCGGATTATATACTGAAAAAGATTTTCCGGCACCAGGTGTGCCGAGAACAATGGTCGCCCTAAACACATTGATGTTAATCCAGCCGTGACGAAGTCGTCCCTTATACTGATATGTAGTGGGCAGGTTGATGAAATATCTGTCTTTTACGGGAGTCTCACATTGTCTGAATGTGTCTCTTTCATCATCGTTGCCTATGTCCATTCCGTGCAGCTTTCTTCCTGTCAGAGCAAAAGCATAGGCGGATATAAACAGACCTGACAATGATGTCAGGCAATACTGCAGGTCTCCATAATATGGAAGAAGAAAGAGAGCGATTCCGATAAGCCCAATGACACATATGCTTGCGTATGAAATCTTTGTGCAGTGTCCTGTCTTTGCCAGCATTGGCAGACATACGATAAGAAAAGAAATAGACTTGACGGTATAACTGTCGGACAGAAGCCCATCTGACCGTATTCCTGCAATTATCGTATCTATGTATATGTGTGTGAATCCGAGTTGCCTGAACAATCCATAGCATCTGTAGTATATCTCGATAGCGAGAACCGATATTCCTACGATTGTGGCAACAGCGTAATACTTGTCGTATTCCTGGACCCTCATATTTATCTTCTCCTTCTGATCCGGTTCTTCTTCTTATTATTGTCATCATTGAAGCGGTCATCCTTTTCGAGA
>CALUPB010000026.1 GCA_944322585.1 uncultured Bacteroidales bacterium
GGCCTCTTGCCGTTCCAGGTCTGCGCGGTTTTGACAGGCCTGGCACGCCCACCCTTGCTGGAGACCGCTCCAGGGCCCCTTGCCGTTCCAGGTTTGTGTGGTTTTGTCAGACCTGGCACACCCACCCTTGCTGGAGACCGCTCCAGGGCCCCTTGCCGTTCCAGGTCTGCGCGATTTTTGCAGACCTGGCACACCCATCCTTGCTGGAGCCCGCTCCAGGGCCTCTTGCCGTTCCAGGTCTGCGCGACTTTGACAAACCTGGCACACCCATCCTTGCTGGAGCCCGCTCCAAGGCCTCTTGCCGTTCCAGGTCTGCGCGGTTTTTGCAGACCTGGCACACCTGGAATTGGGTAATACGCATAATCGCATATGGGATATATAGTTACATGATTTTGTATCTTCCAGGTGTGTCGCTGTTCACGCAGTATGGCAGCAAACATGAGCATTCATACTTCATGGCCGGGAAAACATGACAATGGAAGTCAGGGGTAACTTTGCGAATAAGCATTTTATCGGATGCTTATGACGAAGACGGGTATGATAATGGAAAAGACCGCCGGAGGAATGTCCTGCCAGCGGTCTGAACAAATATGGAACCAAAATCTATGGGCTTCCGGTCATTATGCCAGTGCCAGGATCCTGTTCTGCAGTGCACCGAATGAACCGGAGCTGCCGATACAGACAGGCACTGCTAATCGAGTGTCATCTCTTGACAACAGAGATCTCATCGATATAGTAACGGCTCTTTTTGGTGTCGGTAGTGGCGAAGACGATCTTGTCGGTCGGAAGAAGTCCGTCGATGTTGACAGACTGGCTTTTCCATTTGAATTCCGCGCCTTCAACTCCTACCGCAAGATTGTCGGCTACCTGTGTCCTGGTGCCGTCTGCATGTTCTACATATACATCGCAGACTTCGAATGCATCACGTCTCCAGTAGTCTTTGAATGTTACTGCGGGTTCTCCAGGAGTATTGGTCTGCCAGAAGACATTAGGCGCAGTCTTGAAGGTTACGGTCACATCGGTGGCTTCCGTAAGGCTGCTCATCTCAGGCGTTGCAATGTATCCCCGGTTGGCATTGTCGCCTCCGAGACGGAAACATCCGCAGAATGCATTGTGAGTGCCCTTACCACCATTGAGGTCACCTATGCTCCAGCCTTCCGACATGAAGAAACGGAATCTGATGTCATCGGCATAAGAACCGCTTCCTGCATTCATCGCTCCTCCGCCTGTTACCCAAGCAACATAAGCAATATCTGTAAGCATATTTGAAAGACCGGCTTCGTCACTGACCTTTTGACGACCTTTGACTCCCGTAGCCAGATTTACCGCATCTGAGCCCATGAACCGGTCGAAATTCTCATGGAAAATTTCTCCGGCAGGAGCATTATACTGGAGTACAGTGCCTGTTATATCGTCCGAGAACTGGTTTTCCGAATCGGCTCCCCCTGCCTTTATGCGGATAAGATAAGTCTTGTCCGCGGACAGGTATGCGTCAGGCCATGTGTCTCCTGCATAGTTGAATACAAATCTGAAAGGAACGTCACCGCTTGAAAATCCCGTGGCGTCTGCCCAGTCATAAGTGAATGTTTTCTTGTTGGCGGAGTTGCCCTGTTCCTCGATTTCAAGGGTGTACTGGGTTTCAGAACCGGCCTGCTCCCATTCTACAACGATTGTCGATGTGGTCTGAGCAACTATTTTAAGGGCGATTCCTGGAACTTCCTCTTCACTTGTAGTCGTATTTACGGCAGTACTGTAATCAGAATCGTATTCTGAACCGAAGAAAGAGCATGCCTTGACTGAAGCATAGTAAGTAGTGTTGGCTGTCAGTCCTGTGATATTGTATGTGTTTTCACTGATTCCAGGCACCTCGGTACTGCTCGCTTCCTGTCCGTCAGCCCAATATTTTACAGTATATGAAGTGGCTCCTTCTACCGCGTCCCATTTCAGAGTTAACTGATCGGCAAAAACGGCATCAGTGTCGAAAGCAACATTGGCCGGAACAGAGAGTTTTGTAATTTCTGCCGGGCCTACATAAGTGACGAAGATGTTGTCGATGAGGGCGCGTTTCTCGACGGTGCCGATGGAGATGCGGCTGTCAGGGGTGACGTTCTGGAGGGTCACTTCGAATGTCTGGAATTCGGTGGCCGCTCCGGTGATGTCGATTTCTGCGGACTGTGCGATGACGGTGCCGCCTGAAGCGACACGCTTGTCACTTATTTCAGCTCCGGCAACGGCGCTGACAATGAGCTTGCCCGGATCTGCACTTGAGCCGTCAACCCTCTCACTGTAGTTCTTGGCCGAGAATGACACCTTGACTGTCGAAGCTCCTTCAGGGAGAGCCTTGAGTTCAGGAGTCCACAGGGAAGAATTGGCACTTCCCGTCCCGAGCTTGATGTATCCGGAACGTCCTGCAGCATTGGCTACGTGTGCCCATTCTGACAGACCCGTGCCCTGGGTGTATTCTGCTGTGACTCCGCCTCCGTCGAATACATCGAATTCGTTGGCCGTGAATTTGGTGACGTTGCAGTTTTCGGCATCCATTCCGGAGGCCTTGATGTTCTCCGACCTGTAGTCAGATGCTATGTAGTATGCTGCTGCGCAGTTGGCCACGTCACCTCCGTGGTAAACCTTCGCGAATTCTTCCGACACGATGACATCACCCACCTTGGCAGAGCCTGCCTCCGTGGCCGTTACGGCCGGGCCTGCTGCGGCAGTGGTTCCTGCTACGGCAGAAGAGATGACACCTCCGAGAGAGGTGTTGCGCACTTTTGCGTAATATGTAGTGGCGGCATCAAGCCCTGAGAATGTAAACCTTGTCAGGTCACCGGCACCGGTTGAGAAGATGCCGTCATCCCCGTTGATAGTCCATCCTACCACAAGGTTTTCGCAGGCTTCATCTGAATAGAGGCAGAGTTCGTAAGAATTGGCAGCATCGGATGCCGCATCTTCCGTGAAGCTCCATTCGTAGGTGAGCGATGATGAAGTCGCCTTGAGTACAGTGAGTTCAGGAGTGATCCTGACCTTGCCGAGTCCCGTGATGAGGACAGCGCGTTCACCGGAGTCGTCGTAGGTGACATAGACCCAGTTGGAGTAGTTGTTGCGCGGGAAATTGGCACGTACTCGGGCATACCATACAGTGTTGACCGTACCCTTGTCTATTTCGTCCTGGCTGAACGAGAATGCATGGGCACTTTCATCGGTAGTGGTATAGATGGTTCCCTCTGTAGGGTTTTCATCCATGTCTACGAGCTGGACTGTGTAGGAGGTGGCTCCGTTCACATAATCCCAGCTGATGGTGAAGCTTGTCTCCGTGAATTCCTCCAGTGCCACGTTCTCGGGAACATGGGACAGGAATTCTTCCTGGCCGTACAGTTCATCCTTCTGGCAGGAACTGAGCAGCCCGGCGGAGCAGACGGCGATTGCCGCCAATGATATATTGAGAAATTTCGTATGCATACCGTGTGTTTAGTAAACGAGTTTTATGTCATCGACGTAGATACGTCCGGCATTGACAGTGCCGTCAGCATTCCAGCATTCCTCCGGAATGGTGATATAGACGGATTTCGGGGAAGACAGGCCTTCGCACGGAAGGACAAAAGAATATTCTATCCAGGTGTTGTACGTGATGTCGCTGACATCGGCGTATACCCTGCAGTCTGCTTTGGCGTACCTGGAATTGTAATTGTCTTCGTTCTTCTTGGTGTAGACACCGTCGTGCTTAGGGGTTATACCGACTTCTACCTTGTCGTGGTGGGCAGTCCAGGTGGCGAGCTTGACCGTAAGCAGCATGTCGGTGACACCGGCAGGAATATTGAATTCAGGCGATATAAGGCTGCCCGGCTGTCCGAGTGTATTGAGACTTGCCGTGCCGAGCTGGATATATCCGGGACGCATATAGTTGGTGTAGCCTGTCCACCCTGTCATGCCGAGAAGATTGAAAAGGGCAGCGTTGGAAGACCGGATAGTCGAGGTGACTCCGCTTCCCAGCCCGTTCTCCCCGACGACGCATGTCTCGGTAGGCACGTCGAGAGATGTTATGTTTGCTACGGTTCTGTCAACCGGCCATACCCCGGCTACACCTGCGATGCAGTCTCCTCCCCATGGAAGTTTGTTGAAGTCCTGTGACACGAGCGGTTCGTCATCGGAACCGGACCGCACGATGGTGGTGTAGTTGCCGAGTTCTACAGTCTCGCCGGAAGCATCCCCGGCGGGAGTGGCGGTAACGGTGAATGTCACTGCTCCCTGGGTTGTCGGAGTGCCATCAAGCGGCACTTCTATGTTGCCGTCCCCTGCTGCAGTTATGGAGAAGTCATCATCGACGGGAGAGAGTCCTTCCCCTCCGTCCATGGTCACTTTGATATTATATGTCTCGGTCCCGAGGGCCTTGAGGTAAGGGATGAGAATGCTGGCTTCCGATGCGACGCCCACGTGCAGCGCAGAAGATACTTCGAAAGCCTGTCCGTTCCCGAAAGTGGTGAATTCGAATATGCCGTTGGCCTGGGTGATGGTTATTGCCACGTCCGACTGGCCCGAGCCCTGCAGATAGATGGTGGCGGTCCTTTCTTCGGCCGTGTTCTGGGCGCAGCTGACGGTTACGTATTCATAGGTGATCCCGTCCCCTGTCCCGGACTGCTTGTCGACGCTCACCCAGTCATAGACTCCTGTCCATGCGTTGGTCCCCGGTGCATCGCTGATGTACCAGTCACCTGTGGCACGGACGGTGAACGTCTCAGATGAAGCCACATAGGAGAAATCGAGGCTCTTTGTGTTCCTCTTCAGGAATTCCTCCTGCTTCTGGCATCCGACTGTTGCCGACATGCAGATGATAGCTGCTGCCGCAAATGCCAATCTGTTGATGAAGTTCATTTGAATAATCGTTAGTTATATGTACACAAAATCTAGAAACCGCTTCAGCCTCCTGGCTGAAACCGTTCCCGGTGTGGTAACTGACGATTTTTAACGATTTGCTCCGCAAATATAGAAAACAGTCACGTTTTATTCAAGAATTTCTTTCAAAATAATCGATGTTTTCATGAAATTATTCAAAAAATATACGTAAAGGCATCCACGGTGAGAAATTCTAAACGGTTTCTGACAATTTTCTGAAAATTTCCGAAAAATTTTGGGTAGTTGTGCCGGGTTGCTTGTAATTATTGTGTTTTATCCTGAAAACAGGAAAAATTCATTTCCGGTGTGGTGCTATGCTGACGTAAGGCGGTTTGCGTAACCTTATTATCAGTACCAACGAAATGAAGAAAATTTTAATACAAGGACTTTGTCTTGCAGCTGCCCTCTTCCCGGTGAGCCTTCCCGGCTGGTCGTCGGACGGGGGTACGGTCGTAATGCAGGAACGCGACCTCAAGCTCTCCTTTGACAGTACGACCCTGAAGGTCGTAGCTGATG
This sequence comes from uncultured Bacteroidales bacterium, assembly GCA_944322585.1. GTDB lineage: Bacteria > Bacteroidota > Bacteroidia > Bacteroidales > UBA932 > Cryptobacteroides. The sequence continues at coordinate 5,404 of CALUPB010000026.1, forward strand.
CGATCACTTCCCAGGCAGGGATCGCTTTCTCTTATGACAGCTCCCTTGCGGACTATCCGATGGAGAACATCCATGTCACGGATAAGGTAAGCAATATCGAAGCTGTCCTGAACAATGTTTTCGGTACGCGAGGTATCGACCACAAGACGGTGGACCGGGTGGTAGTGCTGTCCCTCAGACAGACAGGAACGGTCTCGGCGGCAGGGTCTTCCGATGAGAAACATACCGTGACGGGAACCGTGTCGGACGCAGTGGGGCCCATGATAGGCGCTGCTGTCCTTATCAAGGGGACAAACAACGGAACATCCACGGATATGGACGGACATTACAGTCTCGAGGTGTCTGCGGGAGATGTCCTGGTGTTTTCAAGCATAGGCTATGTTGACCAGGAAATTCAGGTGCTCGACAGGGCCAGGATAGATGTGGTCATGAAAGAGGACAGCGAACTTCTCGACGAGGTGGTTGTCGTGGGTTACGGTACCCTCAAGAAACGCAACATAGTGGGAGCAGTGGAAAATCTTGCCGGAGATGCCATCGAGAACAGGCCGAATGCCGATGTGACCCGCTCCCTCCAGGGACAGGTCCCGGGACTGAACATCATCCAGACCGACGGTAAGGCCACACATGGTGGCCAGGTGACCATCCGCGGTGTCAACAACAATTTCAAGTCCCGTAATTCGAGCGGTGCCCAGAAAAAGAATGAACTCGGTTCCGGCGGGAGTGCCCTGGTGCTTATCGACGGAGTTGAAGGTGACCTCGGTTCTGTAGCTCCGGAAGACATAGCATCGATCTCCGTGCTTAAGGATGCATCTTCTGCGGCCGTATATGGAGCCCGCGGCGCATTCGGAGTGATACTGGTGACAACCAAGACTCCCGAGCTCGGCAAGACAAGGGTAAGCTACAGCGGAAACGTGTCTCTCCACAGACGTACGGTGATGTGGGAGGACGGAGTCATCACCGATCCTGTGGAATGGGTGGATGCGTTCCGCGAGTCATACCTCAATGCCAGCCCTACCGCTACAGTGCCTACGGCTTTCAACAGTTACATGCCGTATTCGGATACATGGTTCAATGAATTGAAGGCACATGCCGCCGACCCTACTATGGACAACTATGCCATAGACGAGAACGGCAACTACAGCTATTACGGCAGCACAAACTGGCTTGCGGAGACGTACAAACGTTTCAACATGTCCACTTCGCATTCGGTGAGTGTACAGGGTGGACGCGAAGGGGTCAACTTCTATGTGTCCGGACGTTATTATACCCAGGACGGCATCTACAAGGTCGGCGAGGAAAACTACAACAAGTACAACCTCAGGGCCAAAGGCTCGGTGAGGATCCGCAAGTGGCTGACGCTGGAGAACAACACCAGTATGATGGTCAGCAAGTACCACCAGCCTATGATGCACTACGGCCAGCAGATGATTTCGCGTAACATAGATGTGTTCGGCTTCCCTTTCGCCACGTTGAAGAACCCTGACGGGACATGGACCCAGACTGCCGCCAAGACGGGTTATGCCGCCTTCGCGGAAGGCACTTCATGGCAGGAAGACAACCGTATCGAAATCGCGAATACCACATCCCTCAAGTTCGATATCGTCCCTGAAGTGTTCAATGTAAAGGCAGACTTCACTTACAAGGCGGCAAGGTGGTCCCGCGACCGTATGGAGAACCAGTACACCTATTATACCGGTCTTACGACTTCAGGAGTGGAGAACAGTTCTTCCCCGTCTTCTCTCGAGAACTGGACCTACAAGTCCAACTATATATCTTCCAATGTAGTGGCGACTGTCACTCCGAAGATAGGGGAGAAGCATGACCTCAACATAGTGGCCGGCTGGAACCTCGAGGATTACGACTACCGCAACCAGAAGACTTACCGTCAGGGCAACCTTTATCCTGAACTGCCGAGTTTCACCCTTATGGACGGGGAATACTATTCCACGACTTCTGGCGGTTATTCATGGGGGCTCGTGGGTGCGTTCGCAAGAGCCAACTATTCATATGACGGCAGGTATCTTATCGAAGTGAGCGCACGTTATGACGGTTCATCACGCTTCCCTCAGAATTCACAGTGGGGTTTCTTCCCTTCAGCCTCTCTCGGGTGGCGCATTTCGGAGGAGCCTTGGGTGAAGCCTCATGTGGAGGGCTGGATGGACAACCTCAAGATCAGGGCGTCCATAGGTTCTCTCGGAAATGCCAACGTCACTCCGTACAAGTTCCTGGAGACGATGTCCATAGACAAGACATCAGTCGTTATCAACGGACAGAGGGTCCCTTATACCGAGGCCCCTGCCCTGATCCCGGATGACATAACATGGGAGAAAGTGACTACCTACAATGTGGGTCTGGACATGGACTTCCTCGACAACAGGCTTTCTTTCGTGGCGGATTATTACCAGCGTTATACCACTGATCTCTATACTGTAGGCCCTAACCTGCCTCAAGTGCTCGGAAGCACGGCCCCTTACGGCAACTATGCTTCCCTGATGACACGCGGATGGGAACTCAGCCTCGGATGGCGCGACCAGTTCAACCTCGGAGGCAAGCCGTTCAGCTACAGCCTGAAGGGTATGGTCTGGGACAGCCGCAGCTGGGTGACAGACTACTATAACGAGACAGGTGACCTGACTACATATTATAAAGGTATGGAGATAGGCGAGATCTGGGGCTTCCGCACCAATGGCATCTATGCCAGCAATGCAGATGCCCTCAACGGCCCGGCCTACAACTTCTTCAAGAATGGCGAGATGTTCCGTGCCTATGCAGGAGACCTTATCTTTGTGGATGTGGACGGGAACGGCATCATGGAGAAGGGGGCGCGTACTCTCAGCGACCACGGGGACATGGAGATCATAGGCAATGCATCCCCACGCTGGATGTACAGCCTCAACCTTGCCCTCAACTGGAACGGTATAGGCTTTTCCATGCTCTGGCAGGGAGTCGGCCAGCGCGACTGGTATCCGTGGACAGAATCCGGTTTCTTCTGGGGTAAATGGAACAGGGCCTACAGTTCCCTTATGAAGACCCAGACGGGGGACAACCGGGTACATGTGGACAAGAGCGACCCAGACAACTGGGTTGTCACCAACATGGACAAGAATCCGTACTGGACCCGTCTCGTATCCCTTGCCGCAAACCGTGTGGACGGTCCGCTTACATGGGAGAACGACCATTATCTCCAGGATGCTTCCTATATCCGTCTGAAGAATGTGACCATCGACTACACATTCCCTCAGAGGCTCTGCAAGAGATGGAAGATCGAAGGCCTGAGGCTTTATCTTACAGGGGAGAACCTTTACACCTGGTCTCCTATGTTCAGGTATACCGAGATGTTCGATCCGGAGGTCATAACGGCGGGAGACTCCGACTTTTCGAATTCCCAGACTTCAGGACTCAACGGGACCGGAGACGGTTTCTCGTATCCGATGCTCATGACTTTCACATTTGGTGTAAACTTCACTTTTTAGCTGAATGACTACGATGAAAAAAATATTACCGATTATGCTGCTGACGGCAGGGGCATTTGCCATGACATCCTGCTCTGACTTCCTTTCCAGAAGCCCGTATGACGAAATCAGCAGCGAGGAGTTCTGGAAGTCGGAGAAAGACCTGGAGCTCTATGCCACAGGCTTTATCCAGAGGATGATACCTGCGGAATCCACCATTACGAGGGGTGATGCCAATACCGACATGTGCGCCCTGAGTCTTGCCACCGACCTGCTCCGTCCGGATGCAGTCGTGTCGGCGGACAACCAGACGGGATGGTCCGAAAGCGACTGGACCAATCTGCGCAGAATCAACTACATGCTGGACAATATGTCCAAATGCAAGGGCGTGGTGTCCGACGAGGTGTATAACCATTATGAAGGGGTTGCACGTTTTTGGAGGGCATGGTTCTACTACGGCAAGATCCGTACGTTCGGCTCGGTGCCCTGGTATGAGCATGTGATACAGTCCAGCGACACGGAGGCTCTCTACAAGGGACGCGATTCCCGCGAATATGTGATGGACCGCATCCTTGACGACCTTAATTTCGCTGCGACAAACTGTTCGTCTTCCGCTGAATATACCGCCGGCTCATGCCTTGTCAGCAAATGGGTCGCCCTGGCATTCAAATCCCGCGTGTGCCTGTTCGAGGGTACATACAGGAAATACCATACTGTGGACCCTGCCACGCAGAAGGCCTGGGACGTTTCATACAATGAGAACGACAAGTTCCTGCGCGAGGCGGCTGCCGCAGCGAAGGAGATTATGGACGACGGCCCTTATTCACTTGTCACGGGCGATGTCAGCACTGTCTACCGTTCGCTTTTCACAAGTGCCGCCCTCAATACCCAGGAGGTGATCTTCGGAAGGGAGTACAGCCAGTCGCTTTCGGTCTTCCATGAGGCCAGCTGGGTGTTTTTCTCCCCGACCTACGGTTCGAGGATTTCCCTTGTCAAGAGCTTTGTGGACACTTACCTGATGGCCGACGGTACTCCGTTTACATCCCAGGACGGGTATGAAAGGGAATATTTCTACAATGACGCCACACAGGAGAGCGAGTTCGACAACCGGGATGCACGTCTTGCCCAGACGATAGCGACTCCGGGCTATATGCAGACCAATGACGGGGTCACTGCCCTCTATTCTCCGAACTGGACCGTCACCCGTACCGGATACCAGCCTATCAAATGGTGCCTGGACAGCGACGAGGGAGGAGTGTACGAGCGTGCCGCATCATGGAACTCCCTGCCGGTCATCCGTTACGCAGAGGTGCTTCTCAACTATGCCGAAGCCAAGGCCGAGCTCGGTGAGTGCGACGAATCGGTGTGGAATGAGACCATCAAGCTGCTGAGGGAAAGGGCAGGTGTGAAATCCATCTATCCGACCGTAGCAGACCCTTACATGCAGGCATATTTCCTCGATGAGATCACCGACCCTGTCATCCTCGAAATCCGCCGCGAAAGGGGCTGCGAACTCTGTCTTGAGATGGGCCTGAGGTGGGATGACCTGATGAGATGGCATATGGGAGACATCCTTTCGAGCGACAATACTCCTTGGAAAGGCATCTATGTCGGGAATACATCCTATTCATATGATATCGACGGGGATGATGAGGCTGATTTCTATATGACATCCGGCGGAAGCGAGACCGTGAACAGTATCGCGATCATGAATTCCGGTCAGAACCAGTCTTTCTCTATCGATGATGACGGCAATATAGTTTGGGAATACAAGAGGGAATGGAAGGAGCGCAACTATATCCGTCCGATCCCTACCACTGCCATCACGAGAAACCCTAATCTCGGGCAGAATGAACTTTGGAAATGAGACAACAGATGAAAAGGATATTTAAATTTTCCGCTGCATTCATGGTGCTGTCCATGGCTGTGGCATGTGCGAAGACTCCGGGCTATGACTTCGGGGAGGATGACGGTACACCGGACAGTATCGACGGTACGGAACTGGCCGACGACACCAATCTTTTCGGACAGATTACCGACCAGAACGGCAATCCTGTGTCCGGTGTGGCCGTTTCGGACGGGCGTACCGTGGTGACTACCGATGCCAACGGAGTGTACCAGATGAGCAGGAGCAAACTTTCCCGTTACGTCTTTTACACTACTCCGGCTGGATATGAAATCAACCGTGCCGATGACGGTTACCCTCTGTTCTACCAGACGATAGACCAGACTCAGCGTGTTGCACGCAACGATTTCAAACTGACTGCATTGGATGCGCCGGAAACCAATTTCAAGCTGATATGCATTGCCGACCCGCAATGCAAGACGGCGGATAATGTGAGCCGTTACAGATCAGAGACGGTGCCTGACGTAGAGGAGACTGCCCAGGGATATCTCGATGCGGAGATCCCGGTGTACGGTGTTACCCTCGGGGATATTATCTTCGATTCCCCTGAGATATGGGAAGACATGAAGGCAACCATGGAAAACCTGAATATTCCTGTATTCCAGACAATAGGTAACCATGACCATCTCCAGAATGTCGGCAGCGAATCCGAGGCTACCGAGAACTATGAGAAATATCTCGGGCCGAGGGACTACTCTTTCGACAGAGGGGATGCCCATATTGTCGTGATGGACAATGTCATTTATAAAGGAGGAGCAGGCGGTGCCAATTACAGTGGCGGTATCACCGATGCGCAGCTCGCATGGCTTGAGGCCGACCTTGCGCTTGTGCCTAAGAGCAAGTTAGTGATTTTCTGCGCCCATATTCCGTTCAGGGACATGAATGATCCTGATGACGAAAGCCAGAAGAACGGCCAGGCCGTGATTGACCTTCTTTCGGAGTTCGCGGAGGCTCATATGATGATAGGCCATACCCATTACAATGAGAACTGGGTACATCAGGCAGGCGGCAAGAGCATTATCGAGCATATCCACGGCGCTGCCTGCGGGGCATGGTGGGCATCCACATTCTGTGTGGACGGTTCGCCTAACGGCTATGCAGTGTACAATGTGGACGGAGCATCCATTGACGGCTATTATTATAAAGGCACCGACAGGGATGACGGACTTCAGATGAGGGCCTATCCGGGGACTGCCGTTTTCGGTACACAGGGGACGACTACATTCGGATGGGGAGCCAATACCTCTACCTACAATGACCCTAAATGCATTGTGGTGAACGTATGGAACGCTATCGTCCCTTCAAGGCTTGAAAGCGGAGCCGATTCCGACCTGCTCTGGAAGGTGGAACTTTATCAAGGTGGCAACAAGGTATGTGACATGAAGGCCGTCACGACTACCGAATGGTGGGCCTACGGCAATTTCGTCCTCACATGCGGCAAGTCTACGACCGGAACCTACAGCAATGGCAGGACGCATATATTCTACGGCATGCTGTCATCCGGCGATGCAGATAAAGACACTGATGAAAAACTCGGCTTCGAGATAAGGGTGACGGACCAGTTCGGCAAAGTCTACAAGTGCAGCAAGTTGAACAGGTCGTTGGCCCAGTAGGTTCCGGAAAACGGAAAAATCACTATCTTTGTAAAGATGTGCCGGATTATCCTTGTCCCCCCGCAAGAGCCGGGAAAGGAAATGGCTGTCCGGCACATCCTTATATTTGAAAAAATCTTGAAATGAAAAAAGCAATTCAATTCGGAGCAGGCAACATCGGTCGCGGTTTTATCGGTGCTGTCCTGTCTGAGGCGGGATACCATGTGGTCTTCGCCGATGTCAACATGGAAATTGTGGACAGGATAAACAGGGACGGGACATACACCGTACATGTCCTGGATGTAGACAGACATGACATAAGAATCAGCGATATTTCCGCTGTCAATTCCGGAGGCGAAGAAATCGTGTCCGAAATCGTCACGGCGGAAATCATCACTACAGCGGTGGGACTCAGGATACTGCAGTATATAGCCCCTGCGATAGCAAAGGGTATTGCAGCGCGGAGGGCGGCCGGTGAGGAAGCACCCCTGAACATTATCGCCTGCGAAAACGGTATCCGTGCCACTTCCCAGCTCAAGGAGCATGTCTACAGCCATCTGACGGCGGAAGATGCGTCATGGGCAGATACCCACGTGGGCTTTGTGGACTGTTCCGTGGACCGTATCGTGCCGCCTGTGAGGAGCGAGAATCCTATAGACGTGGTCGTGGAGGAATTCTATGAGTGGAATGTGGAGGAGAAGTCCTTTGTCGGGCCCGCCCCCCATATCAAGGGAATGAATCTCGCAGACAACCTGCTGGCATATATCGAACGCAAACTGTTTACTCTCAATACCGGACATGCCATTACAGCATATCTCGGTGCCATGAAGGGGATTCCGACTATAGACAAGAGTATAGCCGACCCTCAGATTGAAGGGATAGTCAGGTCTGCCATGCAGGAGAGCGGCATGGCATTAGTGCGCAAGTTCGGTTTCGACAAGGATGCCCATTTCGCATATATCGACAAGATTATCGGGAGATTCCGCAATCCGTATCTCAACGATGACGTCACCCGTGTCGGGAGGGAGCCGTTGCGCAAGCTGTCGGCATCGGACAGGCTCATCAAGCCGCTGATGACGGCTGCGGAATACGGACTGCCTTATGACAGTCTTCTCCTCGGAGTGGGGGCTGCCCTGCATTTCGACAATCCGGATGATCCGCAGAGCGTGGAGCTGCAGAAGATGATAGCCGCGGACGGCGTTGCAGGGACCATCGTGAAAGTGGCCGGACTCGAAGCGGGAAGTCCTGTGGTAGGGGAGATCGTGCAGGCATATGACAGGGTCGTGGAAATCATAGGATAAACCATAGTGCAATTATAAACAGACCTCATGATTATGATGAAAAGATTTTTCCAACCCCTTTGCGGTATCGCGGCCATTGCTGCCGTTGCTGCATGTTCGTCCGGGTACGTGGAGCCGGATCCGTCCAAGATAGATTCCATAGAGGATCTCCAGGCCTATTTCACCTACAGTCCAGAGCGCGATATCATCATCAGCGGGCACCGTGGCGGTATGATGCCCGGTTATCCCGAGAACTGTATCGAGTCATGCGAAAAGACGCTTTCCCTTATGCCGACATTCTTTGAAATAGATTTCAGCTTCACGAAAGACAGCGTCCTCGTGCTGATGCATGACCTGACCATAGACCGTACCACTACAGGCAAGGGCCGTGTCAGCGACTACACTTATGAGGAGCTGCAGCAGTTCAACCTTGTCGACCGGGACAAGAAAGTCACTCCGTACAGGATACCTACCTTGAAGGAAGTGCTTGAATGGGGGGCAGGTAAAGTCGTGTTCAATTTCGACAACAAGTATATCAATACCAAGGGTGTGAGCGACGAAGTCAAGCGGGGCAGTCTGGAATATTATGCGAAGCAGCTGCAGCCGGGTGGAGACTGGTCCATGTACCACAACATCATGCTCAGTGTCCGTTCCATAGATGAGGCTTTGTTCTACTGGAACAAGGGTATCAGGAATGTGATGTTCTGCGTGGAAATCAATTCGGAGGAAGCCTACAGGGCATACGACGAATCCCCTATTCCATGGAATTACCTGATGGCCTATATCCGGCTGGATGTCAACCCTGAACTGCAGGATGTGTATGACAGACTGCATGACAACGGGGTAATGATAATGACATCAATCACTGGATCATCGGACAAGATAAAGAATGCCTATGACAGGAAAGTGGCCTATTTCAGGGATCTTCTCGCGGGGCCGGACATTATCGAGACCGACTATCCGTCTGAATTCATAGGCCTGCCGTGGTCCCGTGATGAAATACATGCCTATCAGGATGCGGCAATCCGGGGATTCCGGAGAAAATGACCGTAGCCTCCGTGCTGGCCTCGGCGGTATTACGGCCTTCTGCCGGCTCCGGTGATGGAATTCGGCCCGATAATCGGTAATATATTACAGGAAGCCGCAGGAATTAGTATCCGAAAAAATCCATGCGACTTCATTAACGGATAATCTGTCAGGCTGATGTGACTATGTTGTATCTGGTCCGTCGGACTGACGTTAAAACAATTAACAGATGTCAAAAGAAGCGGTACAGACAAGTCCTGCCTATGAAGGAATGACCGGGCAGGAAGTGAAAAAATTCAAATACTGGGAGTACCGTACGATAGCGATGTGCATATTCGGATATGCGCTTTTCTATTTCGTACGCAAGAACCTGAGTATCGCCATGCCGTATCTCAATTCCGAGATGGGCATATCAAAGGCGGATCTCGGATTGTTCCTGACCCTGCACGGCCTGGTCTACGGTCTTTCGAAGTTTATAAACGGAATATGGGGCGACCGCAGCAATGCACGCTATTTCCTCGTGGGAGGTATAGTTCTTTGTTCCGTGTGCAACCTCCTGTTCGGATTCAGTTCGTCCGTGATAGCCCTCGGCATATTCTGGGTGCTGAACGGATGGTTCCAGGGAATGGGCGTGCCTCCGTGTACGCGCCTGATGACCCACTGGATTGTGCCTGAAAGACTTGCCACCAAAATGTCTTTATGGAACACCTCGCATTCCATCGGAGCAGGACTGGCGATAATCTTCTGCGGCTACATGGTGAGCATAGACTGGGGCAGCATCTTCGGTGCCGGCTCCATGCTGTCGCAGCACTGGAGATGGTGCTTCCTGATGCCTGCCACACTTGCCCTTCTCGGTGCCCTTATAGTCTGGATCTTTGTCAGGGACACTCCGAAATCGGTAGGATTGCCCGAGTTGAAGACCGGCAAGCCGGAGAAAGAAGTCCATTCAAGGGCTGAAGCGAATGCAGAGCACAGGGCTTTCCTGAAGAAGAAGGTGTTCCTCAATCCTGTGATATGGACGATCGCTCTCGGGAATTTCTTCGTCTATATTGTCCGGTTTACCGTTCTGGACTGGGGCCCTACGATGCTGAAAGAGCATCTCGGGATGGATATAAGCCATGCAGGATGGACAGTTGCCGCATTCGAGATAGCAGGTCTTGCCGGTATGCTTACGGCCGGCTGGATTACCGACCATGTCTTCGGCGGACGGGCCCCGAGAACATGTGTGATATGTATGCTCATGACCATGCTGTGTATGATAGGCCTGTGCTTTGTCGGGGAGCATACTCCTCTGATTGTCGCGATTATCATACTCATGGCTGCCGGGTTCTTCATCTACGGGCCTCAGGCACTTGTGGGGATTGCGGCTGCGAACATCGCTACCAAGAAGGCTGCGGCCACTGCCGGCGGTTTCTGCGGGCTGTTCGGCTACGGCAGTACGATAGTTTCCGGCTGGGGACTCGGGATGCTGGTACAGTACACGGACTGGGAAGTGGCTCTCCATACGCTTGTGGGAGTGGCTCTTGTCGGCGCGATGATTTTTGCATTCGCATGGAAGGCCAAGCCTAACGGCTACGAAGACTAATATATCGGTTATCCCATCTGTTGTAAAGTTGCGAAACGGCTGTTTCCGAAACGGCTGTTTCGCAATTGCAAATATACTCACTTTTTATATAAACCGGCTGTTTTCTGACAGTTCCTAAGAAGTGGCCTTCGGAAATAAACAGAGAGGCCGGCCCAAAAGGTTTGATAACTCTTTGAGAATCGAATATTCGAAAGAGGAACTGAGGTTGACCTTACGGAAAAACAAGGAAAAAGGGGATGACTTTCATTTTTGAGTCACCCCCTCTGTAATCATATAGCTGAATCTCTGAAGCGGTCGGCTCTGCCGGTCCTCCCCGCAAGCGGGTCCCTTCCCTTTTCGGGAGCCAATGCCGCCTAAGCCGACCGCTTCAGAGATCAGAATTAGATAAGGTTGTCCTTCTCGATGTCCTTGAAATACCGGTAGGTGGAGACTTTCAGTTCCTCGGCGGCAGGTTCGTCGCAGATCATTATTCCCTTTGGATGCAGCTGGAGGGCAGAGATTGTCCAGACATGGTTGTATGAGCCTTCCACGCAGTGCTGCACTGCACGTGCCTTCTTCGCTCCGAGGGCAAGGATAAGCACCTCTTTGGCATCGAGGACGGTGGCGACTCCTACGGACATGGCGCACTGCGGCACCTTGTTGACGTCATTGTCGAAGAAACGGGAATTGACCACACGTGTGTTGTAAGTCAGGGTCTTTACCCTTGTGCGGGAATTGAGGGATGAGAACGGTTCGTTGAATGCGAGATGTCCGTCTTCTCCCACTCCTCCGAGGAAGAGGTCGATGCCGCCTGCCTCGCGGATACGCTCCTCGTACCGGTCGCATTCAGCCTGGAGATCCGCAGCGTTCCCGTTGAGGATATTCGTGTTCTCCGGATCGATATCCACATGCTTGAAGAATGTGTTCTTCATGAATGAGTGGTAGCTTTCCGGATGTTCTTCCGGCAGGCCTACATATTCATCCATGTTGAAGGTTATGACATTCTTGAATGAAACCTTGCCTTCCTTGTAGAGGTTGATAAGTTCTGCATATGTTGACAGCGGAGTGGAGCCGGTAGGAAGTCCGAGCACGAATGGTTTGTCGCTCTTTGCCTTGTGGCAGTTGATCCTGTCCACGATGTAACGTGCAGCCCATTTGCCTGCATTCTCGTTAGTGTCTTCGATAATAAGTCTCATTGTATCAGATAATTTTATGAAATAAAGTCCGATTGGAAGTTCCAAACTTCAAATATACGATTTTTATGACATAAAATTAAGAAGCTGTTTTGAATTTTTTCGAAAATTAAAACAGCTTCTAAGAAACAATACGGTTTTTTCAAGATAGACGGTTCATTTCATCTTACCGAGCAACTTCTTGGGATAGTTGGTGCAGATGGCTTTCATCTTGTCGGCGCGGCTGATGTAATAGTCCATGGTGGCATCGTCATCGGCGTTGTAGACGCTGAACTCTATTCCGTTGTCATAGAATTCCTCCACTGTACGGTCTCCTCCGCCCTGTTTCATGTAGCCTGTGGAAAGATTGGCCCAGTAGTAGCCCTTGACGAGGTAGTCGGCGGCCGGCTTGTTCCCCATCCAGCCTATGTTGACCTTGGCTCCCTTGCATATCTGGAATGACTCCGCCATGACTGTCCCGTTGCCGGTACAGATGAACTCGACGAAATTTTCCGCCTTTTTCTCCCTGATTATCTCGCATGCCCTCCGGCAGGCGTTTATCGGATATTGCGTGAGAGTGGACGGGCTTGTGATGTTCTTGATGTCCAGCCACAGTCTCGTGCAGTTGTCGGGATCCATAACGATGTCTATGAACTCCTCCAATGTCGGAAGCGTCTCCCCGTTGGCAAGATTGCCTTTTGCACGCAGTTCTTCGAGAGTGGCTTCCCATGGATGGAGCCCGTTTATACGGCATTCGGCATCTGCATGGGCTATGACTATGTTGTCATCTTTTGTCCAGTATATGTCACATTCCGAGGCAAAGCATCCGAGATCCATGGTGTATCTGAGTGATGCCCTGGAGTTGTCCGGAAAGCCGGTTCCGGCTTCGGTTGAACCGCCCCTGTGTGCCACCACTATATTGTCGCATTCCGCCGGGGAAGTGGCAGGCTCCTCCGTGGAGCCCTGTCCTCCGTCCGGCCATACAGGCTGACCGCCATAGATATCCTCCTTGCCGCATCCGGCAAGGAGGACAACAGACGGGATCAGACTTAAAATAAAGGCTGGCAGGAATATTCTCATTGTCTTTCTGTATCTGGCAGGGGCTGCGTTGTCACATGGCACAGCCCCTGATTGAAATCCGTTATTTTTTATAGTTCTTGACGCAGCGTATTGCGGCACCGCAGCCGTTCCCGAAATCGAAGCCGTCATCGACGGTTATGCTGCCGTTGCCGGTAGTGTATACCCTCCATGCGGCTTTCTTGGAAGCGGTATACTTGCCTCTCATCGGAATGATGGCATAGAAACGCGGGTCATTGTCTCCCGGGCCGTAGTCGTATCCCGTACGGCGGAGTCTCCAGCCTTGGCAGAATATGTTGAACCCGAATGCTTCCGCCCTTTCCGAAATCTTGAAGCCGGAGGTCCTGTAATTACCGAAGTCTTCATCATACATTATCGCCCCGACATTTGTTAATGCTGATGTGAATGCCGAATAATGGGTTGCCGATTCGTCGATAGGGTAGTCCCCGCCTTCCGCTGCCTTGTAGGCTGCATAGAAAAGGTCTTTCCAGTCCTGCAGGTTGGCGATATGCCATCCGTACGGGCAGATGCCCTGGATCTGGGCGGAAATCTGCGGATAAAGTTCCTCTGCCGCTTCATCGCTGAGTGCGGCAAGGGTTTCCTTTAGGATCTGGTCGCCTTCAGGTACAGGTATGGTATTCCCGACGGCGTCCACGAATTCTTCCGTAAGGAATTCATGCAGGTCATAATAAGCAAGACACCCGGTAGGCTGGCATGTGATGGCTTCATAGCCTGAATACAGTCTTCCCTTGGTCTCGCTCAGAGGCCTGCCGGAGCCGTCGAGGACTTCCTTTACGGAGCCGCCGTTCTCTTCCGTGTCATAGTCAGGATTACGGTCAGTGAGATATGCGTCACCCGTATTGCCGTAACCTCCTGTCTGATGGCCTGCCACAAGTCCGGAACCGAGTTTGTACGGGCTCAGGTCGTCGCCGCCGTTCCAGTGCAGGGACACCGTCATCCATGTCTTGTACGAACCGTTGCTGGTGACATAATCTTTTGTCGGGTATCCGGCTACGAGTTCGTCCGGCATGCTGAGGGCATTGGTGATACGCTCCCATTCCCATGTCATGGCGTTGAAGTCCACGGTAAGCGACCTCATGCCGTCGATGTCTATTTCCGGCCCTTCCGGTATCTGAATTTCTTCCGATGATATTTCAGTCACCGTCCCGTCGGCCGAGAGGGCATAGTACGGATAGGAGACAGTCCTGGAATTCTTCGTGAACAGTATTTCGTTGCCCTCACCGTCGTACGTGAAATACTGGTCTATGGCATAGATGCCGGTCTCCACCTTCTCCATCTGGAAAGAGTTTTCGGCAGGGGTTCCGAACACTGATGCCCCGAACATGAAATAGTATTCATCCGCGGCAAGCTGTGTCACCGGTATCTCCAGTGAGGCGGCACTTGTTTCCTCCGAACCGACGGTTATGGTAAATACGGCGGTTCTCGGGTTCAGCTTGTCCGTCCATTCGGAGGCATGGAGAGTCACGCTTCCGACATTGTCATCCTGAGCGATCTCTATCCAGTCCGAGCTCCCTTCCCCGTAGCTGATGCTGTAGTCGAACACGTCGCCCATGTTGCTTTCGTACAGCACTGTGACATCCCCGCCTTCAGCCATGAATTCGATGTTTTCGGTATCGCTTGTCACTGAAGCATCGGCTTTCTCGCCGAGCTGGGTGAAAGTGAAGGTTTTCGCGGTTCCGTCATCCGCCGTTATGATTACATCGAATGACCTGCGGTATTCCGTGTTGGGCTCCACAGTAACCCTGAGTCCCGGCTTGACCACGTCACAGTCGTCTCCGGGGAATGAGCCGAGGAACTGTTCCGTGATGTCTGCCCTTTCCACGGTGGCGCATCCTTTCGGATCCGTCACTTCGAATTCCCAGTCGGAAGCCTCGAAGTCACTGCCTCTGACGATGGTGACAATGGCTTCATAGGCGTCTTTCCCGGATTCGGTCTTGCCGTCGGCATTGAATGTCTCTATTTCCTTCGACAGGGATATCCTTGTCGATGTGTCGATTGTGGCAGGGTCTGTCTCCTGGACGCAGGACCATGCCGCCAGAAGGCAGGCGGCTGCTGCCGTTATCTTGTATGTCGTTTTCATAAGCGGTGCATTTGTCAGTTCCATCCTTCAGTCTGGGTAAGTTTGTAGTTCTTGTTCATCGCGGAAGATGATATTGGCCACAGCAGTATGTTCGGGTTTGTCGCCTGTTTGTCTTTAAGGACAGGATTGTATTCCCATATTTTGTCGAGCCGGATCAGAGCCCACCATATGACCCCTTCCGCCGGAAATTCCAGGAAATATTCCTTGGTGAGAGCTTCGAGAACGGCACCGGCAGAGTCGTCGGTGTAGAAATTCTCCTTGCCGTAGGCCCTTGAGGCTATTATGTTGAGGGATGCGAGGGCTTCGGAATACCGTCCCTGGTAATATTTCAGTTCCGCATCCATCATTACTGCGAGTGCATACCTGTAGTAGAGCAGGTCGCAGTCCATGACGACAGGCTGCTGGGTCATGTCTCCGAGGAATTTGTTCGGCCATGTCATATTCTGCCCGGAGGCTCCGTAGTCCCCGTCACCGAGGTTGCAGGCGACTCTGCTGTCGTTGTTGTCCTCCTTGCTGCTCCTCAGTACTTCCAGGAATTCTTCGGAGTAGCTGAGCCACTGTGTTTCGTTGATCGGCACAGGGTTGTTCTGGTACTGGGATGCGATGTCGCTGGCAGGATGATAGAACAGCCAGTAATAGCCGCCGGTTATCTTTTCCGTCTGGTCGTTGAGAAGGGCGAAGATTACCTCGCTGTTGCATTTGTTTTCGCGAGAGAACACGTCAGTGTATGAATCCGACAGCTTTGTGCTGCTTATTCCGATTGCCTGCAGGGCCTCTTCCGCCATTGACAGATATGTCTCCCCTCCGTCCTGGGTGGTGTACATCCACAGTGCATATTCGGCCTTCAACATGTTGACGGCATCGGCTGTGGCGAAATATTTCTCCGTCCCGAGGTTTTCGGCATTGTCCAGGGCAGTGCCGATGTCCGTACCTATCTGGGCATAGACATTGGCTTTGGGCGCACGGACAGGGTAGGTTTCCTTCTGGGTGGTGGATTCTATCGGAAGCAGGTTGAGCGGGACGTCTCCCCACAGCCGTGCTGCCCAGAAATAGCAGTATGCCCTTGCAAAGGCGGCCTGTCCGATGGCGAAGCTCTTGTCTGCATCCGGCATGTCGACTGCAGGGGCATATTTCAGGACTGCATTAGCCTGGTCGATTGTGGTATAGAGCGCAGACCATGAAGTGGATGCGGTCGAGGAGTTCATCGAGCTTTCCCGGACGTTTATCATGTCGTTGTTCTGCACCTGGGCCTTGAGACCCGGCCCCCACATATAGTCTCCTACGCGGAGCTCGCCCCAGAAGAACGCGTTGCAGTAGTTTGAGACAAAGCATGAGCGCATCCTTTCATAGATGCCGTATGTGGAGCTGAGTACATCTTCTGAAGTCTGCCACATGTTGCTGGCAGACAGCTTGTTGTCCTGCATTATGTCCAGGTCGCCATGGCAGGACGGGGCGGTGCAGCAGATTGCCGCAACAGCCGTATATTTCAGTAATGTCCGTAGTTTCATAGAATTCGTGTTGTTTTAGAATGTAATCTTGACATTGAACAGTATCTTGCGGGCCGGCGGGGCAAGGTTTCCGTTGGCGGAGCTGTTGTTCACTGATGTGTACATGGAGTCTCCGCTGCCGGTTCCCATTCCGGTCTCCGGGCTGATGCCGCCGCTGACTCCGGTCCAGTAGGCAAGGGTGTTCCCTGTCACTCCCACGGTTATTTTCTTGACTTTGATCTTCTTCATCCATTTCTGAGGAAGATCGTAATAGATGGATACGTCCCTGAGGCACAGATAGTCGGCCCGTTCCACATTGAAGTTGGAGCCGCGTGAGAAATTCCTGTTGCCGTAGTCTGCATCGTTAGGGAAGAATCTTGCATATTTCGCGTCGGTGTCCGAAGGCCCCGTCCAGCAGTCGTAGACCATCTTGTCCAGGTTGGAGTTGCAGTTGCCCAGCGTGTTCTGGAAGAAGCGCGATTTCATGTAATTGTATATCGAGTGCCCGAGGGCATAGTCGAGGTAGATGGAGACGGTAAGGTTCTTCCACTTGAATGTATTGTTGAGGCCTCCGATGGAGTGCGGCATTACATTTCCGAGCTCGTACATGTCTTCTGCATCTATCTGCTCCTCGCCCGTGGAGGTCTTCTTCGAGCCGGGACGGTTGCACCACTCGTAGTCTCCGGCATCCTTCCTTCCGGTGATGGACAGGCCGTCGTTTCTCCTGTATCCGTGCGACTGGGTGTCGTACAGGGCAGCGGCAGCTTCGGCATCGTTCTGAAGGATATGTGAGATCTTGTAGCCGTATATCCTGCCGAGAGGCTCCCCGACGGCGGTGCCGCCGAATCTCTCTCCGCTTTCGCTCATCGTGTACCCTCCGATACGCCATGCGGTATTGCCGTTGATGTCGGTGTACCTGTATTCGTCAGGCAGGGAGAGCACCTTGTTTTTGTTGAAGGAATATGTGAAGTCAGTGGTCCACATGAAGTCTTTCGTGTGGATGTTCACCGAATTGATTTCCAGTTCGAGTCCCCAGAACCGTGCGCTTCCCACATTCGCCATCACTGAACCGAGGGAGCCGGTATCCGGCAGGGTGATGGAAAACAGCATGTTGTCTGTCACTTTATCATAGTAGTCGAAAACGAACCGGAGCCTGTCATTGAAAAAGCCCATGTCGAGGCCGAGGTCGAGCTGGGTCGTCGTCTCCCATTTCATCCCCTGGTTCTGCATGTCAGTAGGGAGAAGGGTGGTGTGGCCGGCGTACATGCTTGAAGAGAAGGAGCCGTATGTGTCATACAGGCCTATCCCGTTGTTTCCGGTCTGGCCGTAAGAGACTCTGAATTTGAAATTGTTCATGGTCGATGCAGGGACATCCCAGAAAGGCTCTTCCGAAATGAGCCAGGCGAATGATCCTGCCGGGAAATAACCCCACTGGTTCCCCTTTGCGAATTTGGAAGAACCGTCTGCGCGGAGAGTCGCTGATACGATGTAGCGGTCGCGGAAGTTGTAGTTGACACGCCCGAAATACGATATCAGGGCTTCCTGGGTGTCCTGGTTGCTTGCGGTGAATGAAGTCCCGGAGTCGAGGATAGGTATCTTGTCAGAAGTTGAGCCGGTGGCATTGGCGTTAAGGTACCAGTATCTCCATTTCATATAGTCGTATCCCGCGGTGATGTCGAGCTTGTGGCCTCCGTTGAATTCCTTGTTGTAGTTGAGATAGGCCGTGAAGGTATGCCTCATTGTCTCGGTCCTCGTCTCGGTAGTGGAGCGGTCGGAAGATATGTAGTTCGGGGTGTTGTCAATTTCCCCGTATGCGTAGTAGCTTCCCCTGTAGCTGTTGTCGAATACTGCATACTGTGCCGTGGCGGAGAGCCCGTCTATGATGTCCCATTTAAGGTTGAAGTTGGCCCCTATGCGGTTCGTCTGCCTCTCCCTGTCATAGAATGCATCGTAGAATGAGGCCGACTGCTGGTTCTTGTTGCTTCCTCCGGTGACCCATCTGCCGTCTTCGTAGAACTGCTTCGTGGTAGGTGCCATCATGAGTCCGCGTCCGATGGCGTTGAAATAATTGTCTGTCGGAGCGTCTTTCCTGGAAGTGGAGAAGTCGAATGTCGTGGATGCGGTCAGCCGTTTCGTGATCTTGAATGTGGTGTTGCCGTGCATCGTGAACAGGTCGTATCCTGTCATGGCCACCATCCCGGCATCCTGCAGATAGCTGATGGAGGCTGCGTAGCTTATGTTCCTGGTACCTCCGTTGACGCCTACGTATTCCTTGTGCCACAGGGCCGGCTGGAACCATTCCGACTGCCAGTCGGTGTCGGTGAAGGCGATGACCTTTGTAGGGTCGAGAGGGTCGTACATCCATGAGTATCCTGCCGGAACGGTCTGCCCCTGTTCCAGGTACATTGTGGAGTAGATGTCGGTCGCCGTGTTGCCGGTACCGGCGGCATTCGCGCCGTTGAGTATGGTCTCTCCGTTATAGCCGAGTACGAGGGCCGGCCTTACGAAGGAGAGGAATTCCCTCGAATTCATCAGATCCCATGACCTGGCCGGAGCCGACCATCCTACCTGTGCGTCGAATGTTATTTCCGGTGCCTGCCATGTATTCCCTTTCTTCGTGGTGACGAGAATGACTCCGTTGGATGCCCTGGCTCCGTAGATGCCGGCGGAGGCCGCGTCTTTCAGGACTTCGATGGATTCGATGTCGTTGGGGTTGATGTCGTTCATGTCTCTTGTCACACCGTCCACAATGACGATAGGGTCGTTGCTGAGCGTGATGGAAGAACCTCCCCTGATCAGGAAGCGTGGTGCCTCGCCCGGGGCGATGTTGTTGTTCGATGCCACCCTCAGTCCGGTGACTTTACCCTTGAGGGCTTCACCGATGTGGGATACGGGTGCATCGAACAGTTCGCTGCCGCTTACCTTTGCAATTGCGGTGGTGAGGGATTTCCTCGACTGGGTACCGTAGCCGACTACCACTACGTCATCGAGGATGTTCTGGTCCTCGGTCATGGTCACGTTGATACGGTTCTGTTTCCCCACCGGGATTTCCACGTCCCTGTAGCCTATGAAAGAGAATACAAGGACATCGGAAGCCGCGGCCTCGACAGAATAGTTGCCGTCCATGTCGGTGACTGTCCCTCCGGTCGTACCCTTGATGAGAATGCCCGCGCCTATCATCGGTTCCCCGGAAGCGTCGGTGACCGTACCTCTTATGACCGATGTCTGCGGATTGTCCGACCAGAAGATTATTACGGTACTGTTTACGATTTTGTAGGAGAATCCTTTCCTGCCGGCAAAGACAGGGTCGAGGATGGACTCAAGCGGCAGATTCTCGGCATCTATCTCCACGTTGCCGAAATTCTTGCCTGCTATGCCGGATTCATATGAGAACAGGACTCCGGTCTCCTCCGAAAAGGCTTCCGAGAAAGTCTGTACTGTCGCCTGCCGGAGAGACAGATGCACATCATAGCTCTTCTGGGAACTGTCGGACGTGATTTCGCCCCCCCAGATGCTGCCTGTGCCAAACACTGTAAGGACAAGGGCAGCAATGCCGAGTTTTATTGGTTTGTACTTCATATGGGTTTGAGTTAGTGGTTGTGTGATTTCATCAGGTGTGTCATTCTATGGCGTCTCCGTTTCCCGGCGTGCCGTCGATGATTTCGAGTTCTGCTCCCGTGAGGGATTCGATGATGGCGATGACTTCTTCTACGGTATCCGTCCTGTCATAGTTGATGTTGTACAGCTTGTCTCTTTGGCTGTCCTGTATGTCGGCCTCTATCCGTACCCCGTATGTGGAACTGATGTTGGAAAGGATTTCCTCTATTGTGACAAGATGCAGGGATACCCTGTTGTAATGCCTGATCATGTAGGCGTATGAGTTGGTTTCTTCGACAGTGATGTCTTCCGAGTCCATGTGCATGACCGCTTTCTGGCCCGGGACCAGTCTGACGAGTCCGACTCCGTCCGGATTCTGGACAGTGACCGCTCCGGTTTCGAGTATTACCGAGACTGTCCGGTCTTCAGGATTTTCCTCTATGGCGAATGTCGTTCCCGTGACCTTTACTGTCAGTTTTTCCGTCCTGACGGCAAACGGGGATTCTGCACATGGCCTGACATCGAAATATGCGCTGCCGTGGAGTTCCGATATCCGGCTGTCCTTTTTCCGCGATGCCTTCCACGTCAGTCCGGCTCCGGGCTGCAGCAATACGGAAGAACTGTCCGGCAGTACGATCTGTCGGCAGGATGTGCCGGTATTGGTATACAGTATATCCTCTTTGTCTTCCGTAAGCAGCGTGATCGTGAATATGGAGGCGATGACCGCCGCAACGGCTGCCGCAGAGGAGATTGTCCGCAGGAATACATTCTTCCCGTGACGGTCCCTCTTCCTGTGTCCGGGTTCATGGGCGGCTTTCTGTCCTGATGTCAGGACTGCTCCGGCCGTCTGTCCTTCCGCCCCGGCTGCATCCATTCCTGGCTCATGGCCCGTTGCCGTGACGTCGTCTCCGGCATCTATCCTGGCGTTGAGCCGTGCAAGCATCCTGTCCTGCATGGTCCCGATGTCCCTTGAGCCCAGGGTCTTCATGCAGGAATATATCAGGGCCGTTTCGGCAAAGGAATCCCTTTCCTCCGGAAAGTCATGCAGATAATCCGCTATAATGCTGATTTCCTTGTCTGTCGCCTTTCCTGTGAGGTATCTGTATATCAGTTCGGTGATGTTGTCAGGTGTCATTATCGGCTGCTTTTACCTTAAATACAAGGATGAGCCATGCTGCACCTACTTCAATTCAGAAAAATATGTGAGGACATGAGAAACATCAGAAGCATGAATTCTTCTTCCGACAGGGTGGCCCTCATCTTCTTCAGGGCTGCATTGATATGGTTTTCGACTGTACTCAATGATATGCCGAGCCTTTTTGCGATTTCCTTGTTCGGGATCTCTTCCACGAAATGCATGCGGATGATTTCCTGCCGTTTCGGAGGAAGGGCGTCTATCGCTTTAAGGAGACTGTCCTTCAGGTCCCCGTCAAGAAGCCTTCTGACGACAGGATTCCTGTCCGGGTCGAGGGTCTCGTGTTCATACATGGCGATACGCCTTTCGTTCCATGACCGGAAATCAGAAGCTAACTGCTCCCGTTTCAGATAGTTGAGACTTCTGTTGTATATTGACCTGAAAATATAGATGCGCGGATCATAGTTTTCGTCAAGGATTTCCCGTCTGCGCCACACTCCGAGCATTACATCCTGAACGATGTCCTCCGCTCCTTCATCGCTCAGGAACACTTTTGCGTATGAGAGCATTGCCGGATACAGGGTCAGGCAGAACCTGTCGAATGCCTCCCTGTCCCCGTCCTTTATCTTTCTGACCAGACCTGTTTCCATTGCAGACGGATATCTTCTTAAGTTTCAGCTTCTCAAAAGTCAAGATAACTTTTCGGCAAAAATAGTCATTGTCGGTAAAATAAATCACATAAAAATGTCAAACTTTTGTTAAAAGACGTCTGGAATTTTTCCGGAAATTCTTCTATGTATTTTCCGGGTTCTTTGTAATTTTGCCGCCATTATGGGAAATCCTTTGAAACAGCTTGCAGGGGAGACCGCAATATACGGTCTGAGCACTATTCTGGCCCGTATTATCAATTTCCTGTTCGTCCCGGTCTATACCAGGATGCTGACAACGGAAAGCTATGGGGTCGTGACGGAGTTCATGGCCTATATAGCCGTACTTCAGGTTGTCCTCGTGCTTGGGCTGGAGACAGGCTGTTTCAGATTTGCAAACAAGGAAGGGACTGATCCGAAAGCAGTGTATTCCAATGCTCTGGCAACTGTCTTCGGGGTCAGTGCGGCTTTTCTTGCCATGATGCTGGCATTTGCAGGCCCTATAGCGGCTGCCCTCGGATATTCCGGTTATGAGAGCTGTATCCGCTATGTCGGCGGGATTCTCGCCCTTGACAGTGTCACTGCGATACTGTTCGCGAAACTCCGGCAGGAGCACAAGGCTTTCCGCTTTGCAATATTCAAGACGGTAAAGATAGTAACGGAGACGGCGGTGAATATACTGATGTTTTTCCCGTTCGCCTCATTCTGTGCGGCCCGGGCCGCCGCGCTCGGAGTCAGCCCCGAGGCGCTTGCAACCTCGGATGTCTGGCTCCTGCATTTCGTGTCTCCAGTTCCGGACTTTACATATGTGATATTCGCCGTTTTCGTGAGCTGTGTCGTCTGCGGCCTGCTTTTCCTGCCGTCTTTGGTGAAGTTTTCTTTCGAATTCGACAGCAGGCTGCTCAAGGAGATGCTCATGTATTCCCTCCCTCTGATGGTGGCGGCTCTTCCAGGGATAATCAATGACTTCCTCGACAGGATTCTGTTCCGCTTTTTCGATACGGGTTCGGAGGCATGGCGTTCCAGTCTCGGCATTTACCAGGCTGCGGTCAAGCTCTCCGTGATAATGTCCCTTTTTATCCAGATGTTCCGGTTCGCTGCGGAACCGTTTTTCTTCCAGAGGGCATCGGACAGGGGATCGAAGACGTTGTACGCCAAGGTGATGGAATATTTTACGGCATTCTGCGGCCTGGCTTTTCTGTGCGTGATGCTCTATATTGATGTCATTTCCCTGATTCTCGGCCGGGATTTCAGGGAGGGGATCGGCATAGTCCCGATAATGCTTGTCTCGTATATGTTTCTGGGAATGCTGTTCAATGTTTCGATGTGGTACAAGCTGTCGGGCAGGACTTCGATGGCGATATACATTACACTTGCGGGTCTTGTCGTGACTGTGGCTGTCAATGTGATATTCATGCCGGCGTATTCTTACCGGGCTTCGGCCTGGGCTCACCTTGCCAGCTATACCGTAATGTTCGCCATCAGCGCATTTCTCGGACAGAAATATTATCCCATACCTTACAGATGGGGAAGAATTGCAATGGTATTCGCAGGTATGCTGGGGATATACGGCCTTTCCGTATGGCTTGACGGTATCTGGTTCGCGGATGTTGCAGTCGGTGCGTCCGGGGCGGGTGCAGTGGCCTTGAAACTTACGGTACACACTATGCTGGTTGCCCTGTATCTTGGTCTGGCCGCCTTTATAGTCCGCAGGAAGAATCCGGTTCAGCTCGAATCGTAACGGTTTTCCGTTCCCTTTGAGTCGCGGTTGCTGGAATCGAGGGATACGTCATTGACCGGAAGACCGGGAATGCTGTATTGCGCCGGCTCAACAGAACAGCAGCATTATAATCTGTATCGATATGACCCTCAGAAAGATGGAGAAAGGGTATACGGTAGCATAGGCGACGGACGGTTCGTCCCCGTCGACGGTAGTGTTGGCATAGTCCAGGGCAATAGGGTTGGCCATGCTTCCGCAAAGCATCCCGACATTTCCGGCATAGTCCACTTTTGCCCATTTCGTCGCGACATA
Source organism: uncultured Bacteroidales bacterium (assembly GCA_944322585.1). Taxonomy (GTDB): domain Bacteria; phylum Bacteroidota; class Bacteroidia; order Bacteroidales; family UBA932; genus Cryptobacteroides. The sequence continues at coordinate 29,472 of CALUPB010000026.1, forward strand.
ACCGACAACCAGCACCGGAACGACCGCTAAGGCAAAGCTTACGGCAATCCATATCAGGCCTTCAGTCCTGAATACCGTCTCGAAGAAGTCTTTTCCCGCACTCAGTCCAAGTGCAGCCAGATAGATGATGAGTCCGAGCTGGCGGAGCATCAGGTTGGCGCTTCTGGTAGTATAGATGGACAGGTGCAGTCTCGGTCCGAATGCACCCATGAGGATGCCCGTGATGATAGGGCCTCCTGCAAGGCCGAGTCTTACCGGCATGCTCATCCCGGGTATGGAGAAAGGTATCGAGCCGATTATGAGTCCTATTGCCAGTCCTATGAAGATGGCGAACAGGTTAGGGTTCTTCAGCTGCTTCTCCTGGTTGCCGAGGATATTGGCCACATTGTCTATCGCCTTCGTTTCCCCTACGATAGTCAGTTTGTCCCCGAGCTGCAGCCTCAGGGAAGGTGATGCAAGCAGGTCGATTCCGGCCCTGTTGACGCGTGTGATGTTGATGCCGTATGAATTGCGCAGTCTCAGCGAGCCGAGTTTGATGCCGTTGAGGTTGGGTTTGGTGACGAGAACATGTCTGGAGACGAGCTGGCTGTCTATGGAGTTCCAGTCTATGTCTTTCTTGTTCCAGTCGGTATTCTCCTGATCTCCGAACAGTGTCCGGATGGCGTCGACGTCATGTTTGCCGGAAATTACGAGAAGGTGGTCGTCCTTGTCTATCACCGTGTCGGATGCCGGGATGCTGACTTTTCCGTCTTTCCATACTCTCGAGATGACGAAGCGCCGGCCGGAGACTTGCATTATGTCCTTGATGCTGTGCCCGAAAATGGCAGGATTGCTTACGTGGTATTCGGCCACGAAAGTATTCTCCAGACTTTCGTCTTTCTGTGCAGGGGAACCGTATTTTTTCCTGAACAGGGCTTTCAGGACAATCACGGCGAGTATCACTCCGATAACGCCGAACGGATAGCCCACGGCACATGCAAGAGCCATGTCGTTGCTCCCGTCTATATTGCCGGGCTCTATCTGCAGGAGGGTCTGCTGTCCAGCTCCGAGCATCGGGGTGTTCGTCACAGCCCCGCAGAGAAGCCCCATCATGTCAGGCAGGCTTATGCCTGTGACCGGGACAAGGGCTACAGCCATTGCCGAGCCGATGATAAGGACGCTCGTAGCCAGCAGGTTGAGTTTTACCCCTCCTTGTTTGAAGGATGTGAAGAATCCGGGCCCGACCTGTACTCCGAGCGAATAGATGTATATCACAAGTCCGAAATTCTGGGCGAACAGAAGCATGTCCTGGTTGATGGTTATGCCGAGATGCCCGGCCAGGATACCGGTAAAGAACACGAAAGTGACACCGAGGGATATTCCCCAGAATCTGATCTTGGCGAGAGCAAGACCTGCTGCGCATATGATGCACAGGATAAGTATTGCCTGGGTGAATGTCTGTCCGGTGAATATGTCGCTTATCCATTCCATTATTGTCGTCCTTTAATCGTCCTCTCCCGTTTCTGTCATGCCGGTCAGTACAGGAAAAATCCCGCTGTCCCGCCGGCCAGGATTATGAGTATCGGGTTGCTTTTCTTCGCGAGAGAGAGGAAGAAAGCGACCGTGAACAGGATCCAGCTCGTCCAGTCGACGAAGTTCTCCGGGGTAATGAGCACAATGGCGGCAGCTCCGATCAGACCGATGATTGCCGGTCTGAGCCATGACATTATACCCTCGAATATCGGATTGTCGCTGAATTTGGAATATACATGGCAGAGGGCAAGCACGATGATGAATGAGGGCAGTACGGCGGCGACAGTGGTCGTGAAGGAACCCAGTACGCACATGAATTCCGAGGCTCCGGTTTCATGGAGTACGCTGTATCCTATGTATGTCGCGCTGTTTATGCCTATCGGGCCTGGCGTCATCTGCGAAATGGCTATGATGTCCGTGAATGTCTGTTCGTCGATCCAGTGGTGGGCAGTCACGACCTGGGACTGGATAATCGACAGCATAGCATATCCGCCTCCGATGGTGAATATGCCTATCACGAAGAAAGTCATGAACAGCTCCAGATATATCATTCTCCGTCCTCCTTCCTGTGCCTGCCGGTATTGTTTCCCGGCCTTTTCTCCCTGAATACGGTCACGGCTGTAGCCATGACGATTATGCACAGCATTATATATATAGGTGAAATGCTCAGGAATGCTGTCATGGCAAGTGCGGCCAGCATGATTGCCCACTGCCACCATACCGAATTGTTCGTCATGGACATCCTTACCATCGGGGCGGCGATAAGTGCGACTACTACAGGTCTGATGCCCTTGAAAATCCGGATGACGACAGGATTGTCCTTGAATCCGGTGAATGCAATGGCTATGGCCAGGATTATCAGGAACGAAGGCAGGATGCTTCCGAGAGTGGCGACTATGCTCCCTTTTGTGCCTCTGAGCTTATAACCCACGAAGATGGAGATGTTTACGGCGAGGATGCCCGGAGCTGCCTGGGAAAGGGCTATCAGATTCGGAAATTCTTTTTCATCAAGCCATCCTCTGTTGACCATCTCGTTCTGGATAAGTGGAATCATGGCATAACCGCCTCCGATAGTGAAGGCTCCGATTTTCGCAAAAATCAGGAATATCCGTAAATATGATGCTCTTCCCTTGTCTGCCATATCCGCGTGAAAATCAAAGTGTCATCCTCTGGATCCGCAAGTCCGTACGCAAATGATGGAGTCAAATGACATCCAATCGGACGCAAAAGTAGAAAAATAATTGAAAAAAACGAGAAAAAAGTTTGGAGGAAAACAAAAAGTGCGTATCTTTGCAGCCCGTTTCGGAAAGAAGCGGTCATTCAAGATCATTGATAATATTGAAGAAAGACTAAGTACAAGGGAAGTACATAGTACAACTAAGTACCAAACAATGAGAGTAGCGTTAATTCCTTTATAGGATTTATATGGAAGAGTCAATGGATTGAGCTGAGAAATTTTAATATACAATGAAGAGTTTGATCCTGGCTCAGGATGAACGCTAGCGGCAGGCTTAACACATGCAAGT
>CALUPB010000027.1 GCA_944322585.1 uncultured Bacteroidales bacterium
CGTTTCTCCATAGCCGGATTTTTGTACCCTTATTTTCTTATATTACTGATTTTCAGCAACAAAAACTCTCTCATATGGATTCTGTTTAACGATCAATAGTTTATTTATTGTGTTTGAGTGAGATGTGGTCCATTCTGACCCTTATGTCACCGGTTGTCAGGATTCTGACTCTTACAGTCAGATTGTCCAGTCCGAGACACGCATCCGGCAACCTGAAATCATAGAATTTATAACCGGGAACATTGTTTTCAGTCTGCCTGTCAGTACCGGTACGGTCAAGCTGTGCAAGCACTTTGAAGCGTCCGGCTTCAGTCCATGGTCCTGACAGGGATGTCGCATATTCCAATGCGAATTCAGGGAACTGGCCTCCGGTGTTCATGGACAGCTGAAGAGACAGCGGTCCGGTATAGCCGGCGGTAGAAATGCCGTCGATGTAGAAATAGGCTTCCGTATTCCCGTCGATGTTCCACGGCTGCGAATTGAAGGCGCCCCCTGCTACCCGGCCGTAATATCCGTTGGACAATGATCCCCACCAGCCGTCAGCGGCATCAGAGAGATTGACATCTCCCCGGAACGAATCCTGATATCCGAGGACATTCGCTGCATACCACTGCTGGAACCCGGTGTTGCCATTCTTGTTGAATACCACTCCTGCCTGGCCGGCAAGCAGTCCGCCGTCAGGATTGTACTCGTCCTCAGGGAATATCATCGGTGAACCGGTATCGTCCGGATCTTCATATTTCAGATTGCAGTCCCATTCCGCTATCACTTCCGAAACATTGTTCACGGTCTCGTCCATACCGAGATCCTCTTCCGACAAAGGCACGATACAGAGAACGTTCTCGTCTATGTCGAAGTTCGTAAGTTTCACTTTCATGACTATCCCGGTGAGGGTGCCTGAGCCTTGAGGCAATGTCTTATGTGCCCATAAAGCATCGGAAGCTGTCAGCATATAGATGCTCTCTCCGTCCTTGTCCCGCACCGGCACCGGATAATACCGGTAATAGTCCGGGAATCTGCCGATGAAATATTCCGGGTCTTTCTGTTCCGCGTCTCCAGGGTAGCAGGTCTTGAAATTCGTATATGCACCGGCTGTAAGGGCCATTTCCACATCCGTGAGCGTCACGATATTGAATGCCATGTCATCCGTAAGATCCGCTATCCTCATCTGCGGAACCGTGAAATCGGAATCCTCGAACTTCAGGATATGGGATACGGTCACATCCTTGAATACCCTGTAGGAATATGCACCCTCTGTCTCTGTTGCGGCCCTTGTATCCTTGAGAGCAAGCGAAACCCTGTCGAAACGTGTAAAGGCTATAAGTCCTGACGACTCGAACACCACTGTGCCGTGCCCTGTGGCACTCTGGAGGATATATCTGTTCGAAGGCATGTTCGATGATGTTCCTATGCCGGTAATGATACCTTCTATGAACACGTTGTCGGTGACAGTCCCGTCCTGTATTGCAGCCGCTTCTGCAAAATCTATTTCATCTGCGGAGTTATATATGCTCGGAGCTGCCTGTTCCACCTTTACGATAGCCTCTGCCCTCCGGCCGTTTTCATCATCGTATGAAAGTTCTATGTAGCCCTGACGCAGGTCGTCGGTTTCATTTTCCGATGCGGTAAATACCAGATGTCCGTCTTCAGTGATGCTTACATTTTTCAGCCAGTCCGCGGATGCTTCCGCCACAATCCCGTCCAAAGGGATATTCGCGGTAAATGAAACCGAATATTCCGCTTCGGCAGCCATAAGCGACATAATCGAATTCGACTCGAAGATAATAGCCGGATATGACGAAAGCTGGATGACTGTAATTTCCTTTTCGGAAGCCCGGTCGGCAGTAAAGATCCTGATTTTTTCAGAGCGGATAGATGCTCCTGCATTCTCGGTGCCTTCTACCATAAAGCTTTTGGTGGAAGCCTTGCCGCCCATAAGGTCGGTGGACATCCATCCGTTGTCCGTATCATATTCGAGCCGCCACTCCATATTGGCATCCAGCTGCACTTCCACCGGTGTACCGGCATCCGAGACAAGTATCCTGTCGGACGGCAGTTCCAGAGTTCCGGTCACCTGCTCCTCCTTGTTACAGGATACGACCGCGGTAGCAGTCAGGATAACGGCAGCCGCCAGTCTTATGATATTTCCGAATTTTTCCATATCTGTCGTAAGTTTATGACGGGGATGCGCTCCCTTATTTCGATTGAAGAATGTCTGTCTTGTAAATGATCTCGTAGTCTGTGCTGGAGTCGTTGAGGACGAATACCTGCCAGGCCTCCCCTCCTTCATAGACCCTTATCATGATGTGTCCTGCAGGCTTGATCTTCTCCCCGTTCTCGCCCAGACGGATCCTGTTGTTCTCCACCAGACCGGCTGCGAACACCATGCGGTCTCCCGGATACAGGTCTGTCGAAAGCATCCACCTCAACGGTTCTGACTCCGGATGATAATAGTCCCACACAGGGATGACGTATGCCCTGGCCTGCATCTGACTTACGAAACTGCTGTGCATGGCATCCTTGTAGGCGTGGTGATTGCAGACAACGACATCCGTCGGGCCGCATGCCTTGGCCACGGCATCTTCCGTCAGCGCAGACTTGATGTCACCGCCTGTATACCAGCTGAAATCGCCGTAAACAATGCGTATGGCACAGCTGAATTCATTTTCATCCGTCGTACTGAAAGACATGTGCCTGGTATCGGTTCCGGTACCTGTCCACACATCAAGGTTCCCTGCGACATTCCTGACGGAGAACCCGGGATATGAAGCGGCATCGTATTTCAGAGGAAACTGCGAATCGCTGCCGACAACGAATTTTTCATTCGTTTTTGCGTTCTCCGACCTGAGAGTCATGAAGGACCTGTAGTTTCCGAGCCCCCCGTTCGAAGCCGACACCTGTTCTGCAGTCGGATAGTTATAGTCCGGCCAGCCACGGTCCACAATCTTGTCTATATCGACCAGCTCGGCCAGATGGGTAATCCCGTGCAGTTTGTAAGCCAGGCCCGGACGGGATATGGCAGTATTGTCGAACGAGCCTATATGATCACCGTGGAAATGGGTGATGAATGCATAATCTATCCCGTCTCCCTTTTCAAGCGGTTCCGAGAAATGTTCTATGTATCGTGCGACCCACTCGGCAGGGGACTTGGAGGCTGACGGTTTGGGATTCATGATTTCCTGCTGATAAATGTCCGCCCCGAGGTCGCCCATGTCCACGAGCATGGTCGTACCGTCCGGCATGATCATCCACGCGACATTGCCTCTTCCGGTACTTATCTGATGGATATCCAGATAGCCTTCCTGCCAGTCGTCCACATACGACTTTTCGATGACCGGGCCGTCAGGCAGCGGCTCTTCCCTGTTGCATCCTGAATGGATGGCAGATAGTGTAAGTATAGCAAAAACGACATTCATTTTCTTCATTTATCTCTGATTTAAAAGCTGTTTAAAATATTATCTGAGAGTATGTCCCTCAATTCTGTCATTTATGAACAGAGCCTGCACCAGGAGGGTGCGCCCTCCTTATTCAATATCGGGAACATTGAACAGTCCTGCATCCGCTGCGGACATCTCGTTCCCGCCATATCCCGGATTCTGTTTCAGTTCCACATTGCTGGCCGAAATGCTGAGCTGAGGTATAGGGAAAAGCTCGCGATAATGATCCGAAGGCTCATGATTCCACCATCTCTCCGTAGTATAGGCATTCCATCGTCTCAGGTCGGTACGCCGACGGCCTTCCCCGAGAAATTCCAGCATCCATTCTTCGAGAAATCTGTATTTGTCCAGATTTTCCGCCGTGCATGGGTCAGGATCGAGACCGCCCTCAAAATTACGCTTGCGGACTTCGTTGATAAGGGAAGCCGCCCCTCCCTTGTCACCCGCGCGGTACTTGCATTCTGCCAGCATATAGTAGATTTCCGCCAGACGGATGACGACATAGTCGGGATTGTACCTCAGGTCGAGACCGGTCCTGTCCGGAACCGGCCTTTTGACCAGACGGACACCGGAATTCTCCTCACCGGTGGTGATATTGGACGGGAGTTCACTTACAGAGGCATATTCAGTCCCTACTTTCTTGAACTGGGCTACCTGATCCACCAATGTGATGACCTCCCCGGTGTATTCGCGGGCTCCCATACATTTGACTGTCCTGCCGTCGGAAGTGATACGCTCCTGCTTCCCGTAAAGGAACATGCCTTCGTACTGCTTGTTGCCCAGATAGATGTACCCTTTCTTTCTCAAGTCAGCATCATTGAATCTTGCGAACGGTGTACCGATATTGAAAGTATAAGGGGTGCCGTCAGGAGCCAGTGACGGCTGGAGATGAGCTCCGTTCGTAGAACCCATGCCGTCCACATCGTAGTAGTCTTTTGCATTGTAGTGGTTGAATCTCTCATAGTCCCAGCCGATCTGGTTCATGGAGTACTGTGAGGCACAGATCCATATCACCTCTTTCGAGAAATCGTTGTCAAAACCGAAAGGAGCATTCCAGGTCTCTTCCAGTTCATACTGACCGTATTTCCCGTCAAGGATATCCTCGCAAAGCTGCGCACATTCATCAAATCTGTCTTCACCGATATAGACCTGGGCATTGAAATAGAGCCTGGCCAGACAGGTGGCCACGATCCCCTGGTTCACCCAGCCTTCTTCCTGCTCGCCGAGGTTCTTTTTCTTCAGCGATGATTCAGGCGCGATGCCTTCGAGGAACAGGGCTTCGATATAGTCGAATGTCTCGCGTGCAGTCGAGCGCGGGACCTCGTCCAAAGTGTATTCCCTGTAAAGAGGCATGCCGCCGAAAAAGTCAAGGGCCCTCATGTAGGAATATCCCACCAGCATCTTCAGCTGCAGGATATGGTCAGCCTTGTCATGCTCCGTAAGCCCGAATGAAGGATAGTCGAGAGCCGAAAGCTCGTCTATCATGGCCAAAGCGTAAGAGATGCCCTCTCCCATCTGGAAATACACATTATAGATATTGGAATGTTCGGGCGTCCATGTATGCCAGTGAAACTGTCTGTAGACTCCGCCGCTTTCATAATCGGCCCCTTTCTGCGTGACGCAGAATTCGTCAGCCACGCATTCCTGCATCATCCACGGATTGAATTCGTGTGTCCCCCTCCATTTGGTGTAAGGTCTGGCAAGGGCAGCATAGATATTGTCCTTTGTGGAAAAATACGTGTTCTGGGCTATCTCCGAATAATATATTTCGTCGAGGTTCGTGCATCCGGCAAAAAAGCAGCCGCAGCAGGCAAGTAAATATAGTTTCAAGATATTTTTCATATTGTTTCCCCGTATTAGAAAGTCAGTTTTACTCCGAATGTGTATCTGCGGGTTTCAGGATAAAGGTCGTTATACCACTCATACCCGGGGTCGAGACCGTTTATGTTCACTTCGGGGTTCAGTCCCGAATAGCCGGTCAGGCAGGCCACGTTCCTGACTGTAAGGTACAGGTCTATGGTATCGATATACTTCTGCCATTTCTTCATGTTCAGGGTATAACCCAGACTGATGGCATCTATCTTCAGGAAAGATCCGTCTTCGAGCCAGTAGTCGCACAGAAGTTTCTCCTGCCTGATCCCCTCGTTCTTCAGGAAGGCGCTTCGCAGGACGTTCTGATTCGACACGTTTGCAAGCCCGTAATACATGTCTATTGTGTTGAACACGTCGTAATCCAGCCATGCACGGAGGTTTATGCCGAGAGTCCAGTTCTTGTAACGGAACATGTTGTCCCATGAGACGATAAGCTGCGGAATCGCGTTGCCGATGTATCTCTTGTCATCGTAGGTCTTGTTGTCGGCGAGGATGATGTCATTGTTCTTGTCATATATCAGCCATTTGCCGTCCTCGGTGATCCCGGCATACTTCCACAGGTAATAGCTTCCTATCACTGTCCCTTCCTCAAGCCGTCCTCCTGTTCCCGGAGCTCCCGGGGCGGGGAAATTCACACGGTCCTGATAGGAATGGTTGCCCCACAGGGAAGTGATCTTGGATTTGTTCTGTGAAAACCTCATCGCCGATGTCCACTCGAAATTCTTCGTCCGTACAGGTATGCCGCCTACTTCGAATTCCCATCCCCAATTCTCAAGGTTTCCGTAATTCATCACGGTAGAATCGTACATGGCCGGAGGTGTGGTCACCGTGATGTCATAGATCATTCCATCGACCCAGCGGTGGTACCAGTCGAATTTTCCGTAGAGTCTGTTCCCGAGGAATGCGTAGTCCAGACCTATATTAAGTTCGGACTTCTCTTCCCAGTGAAGGTCGCTGTTCACATTGTTTGCAGGGCCATAGGACATGATCCAGTCCCCGTTCATGGGCCAGTAGGAACCTGAAGCATAGCGGAACGCAGTCTGACCTGCCCCGAAGCCGCAGTTACCGGTGACACCGTAGCCGGCACGGATTTTCAGATCGTCTATCCAGCCGATGCCGTCCATCCATGGCTCGCTTGAGATACGCCAGCCTCCGGAAACCGCCCAGAAATCACCCCAGCGATGGTCTTTTCCGAACTTCGAGGAACCCTCGTGACGGAGACTTGCGGTCACCATATAGCGGCTCTTGTAGCTGTAGTTCACACGTCCGAAAAATGCGATGAGACGGGTCCGCGGATATTTGTAGGAATCCATGGAAGCCCGTCCGTCCTTCAGCCAGTCTCCTGCGCTCATATCCCAGGCTCCGGTACCGTCGACAGGGAAATTGTAGTTCGTCATGTTGAAGCTCTCGCTGTTCTCCTCATAGAAGCTGTAGCCGAGGACTGCATTGACCGTATGATCGTTCGCGAAGACACGGTCGAAATTTATGGTCGGCTCAATAGAGACATTGATGGTCTTGTTGAACTCATGGTAGCCTTCTCCGTTCCTGCCGTTCTCTATGGAAGACCTGTGCTGAGAAGATGTATAATAGGTGGCCTGCATCTGGCGGTCCTGCCAGCTCACTGTAGCCTGGGCAGAAAAGCCCAACGGGAGATTCAGCTTTACATTGGCATCTGCGAGCATCCATTTGTCAATCTTGTCGCGCTGTTTCAGCATCACGTCGGCTACCGGATTGAAATAATAGTCGCCTCCGATGATGACATTGTACCCTGAAGGATTGTCCTCGTCATATATAGGCTCGGTAGGGTTCATCTTCATGGCAGCCGCGAAATTGCTGTTCGATGCCCTCTGGTCGCGGTGAGCCTCGCGGTACTCGGTGTGTATGTTGATTTCCAGCAGGTCATCGAGGAGATTGAAACTGCCGTTTATCCTGCCGGAGTAGTCCTTCCTGTTGTCTCCGAGCGCTATACCTTTCTGGTCGGAAGCCACGAAAGTGGCATAAACGCGGGCCGTATGTCCTCCTCCGGAGAGATTCACAACATGACGGTGCGAGAACGCTCCTTCATTCAGAAGGGCCCCGTACCAGTCGTTGTCCGAACCGAGGTCGCTGCCGAGCCCGAAACGAAGGAATTCGTCCCTGGTGAGCAACTGCGGCCGGTTAGACACCTGCTCCGTGGACAGTTCTGCCGTATAAGAGAGACGCATAGGTCCTTCGTTCGGCTTCTTGGTAGTGATGAGAATGACACCTGCGGCTGCCCTGGTTCCGTAGATGGCACCTGCAGAGGCATCCTTAAGGACATCTATGGAAAGGACATCCTCGAAGTTGATGGATCTGATATCCGCCCCCGGGACCCCGTCCACTACCACGAGCGGAGATGCCGCCGCATTGATGGAAGCCACTCCTCGCAGCTGCATGGAAGAAGATGTGTTCGGGCTGGAAGTCTCCGTGATGGTCATTCCGGAAATCTGCCCCTTCAGGGCTGTCGCTATGGTGGAACCGCCCTGGCCCGCCAAAATGTCCTTTGCGGAAATCGAAGTAATGGAGCTGGTCACAGCCTTCTTCTCCATGGTCCCGTAGCCGACAACCACTATCTCGTCGAGCATGTTCATATCCTCCTGGAGCTGTACGGTCACCGGAGAATCGGAGTCAATTCTGACCTCCTTGGTGACAAAGCCGAGATAGGAAACGGAAATCCTTGCCGGAGCAGACGCATTGATACTCCAACACCCGTCAAGATCGGTAAGGGAATATGCGTTTCCGCTCCCTACAAGCAGGACTGTCGCGCCGGCCAGTGGCTCACCGTTCCCGTCAACTACTTTCCCGCTCAGTCTGCCGTGAGAAGCGCCCGGACCCGTAACGGCCGTTTCCGTCCTTGCCTCACCTGAACCGAACGTAAACGTATTGTCGACGCGGGTATAGTCCAGTTTTGTAATCGCCACTATCCTGTCAAGGATATCCGTCAAAGCGGCATTTTCCATCTTGAGCGTGATTTTCGGAAGTTTTTCAACAATATCCGAGTCATAAAGGAAACTGCAGCCGGAAAGCTGCTGCAGCTGTGTCAGGACTTCCGGCAGAGGCATTTCCCTTATATCGATCGAGAGCCCCGTCTCTTTCGTGGAACCGTCACCGGATCCGTCCTGTCCCCAAACAGGGACCACCGCCATCAATAGCGGAAGACAGACTGATAAAAGCCTGAGAAATCTGTAATCCATTTGTCTGATTGATTGTTAGTTTTTTTATTATTAATATGTCCGGTTGCTGTCTTGTCCTATGTATTCCGTTTCCGCACCCATATTACTAATACAACCGGACATTCTTTTTCTGGGGGTGGAAAAAATAAAAAGTTCTGAATATATTTGCAGAAATTAAAATCGAAGCCTTAATGTTCAATAAAACAGATACCGAACTCGTGCGGCAGTTGGCGACAGGCGATGAAGAGGCGTTCTGCCAGCTGTATGCCAGGTACTGGAAAAAACTGTTCAACTTTTGCCTGAAATTCCTGAACTCATATGATCTGGCAGAAAACCATGCGCAGGACATTTTCCTGAAAATATGGGAAAACCGGGAATTTCTCGATCCAGAAAAATCCTTCTCCTCATTCCTGTATACGATAGCGCGGAACAGGATACTGAACTGGCTCAAGCATGTCGCCAGGACTGAATCCTTGAAAGAGAAGTTAATATCCTCATATTTCGACACGCCTGAACACGTACCGGAAAGCAGCGAACTGCTGCAGGAAAAAGAATACCTGACCATCCTGCGGAATGCCGTTCTCCGGCTTCCTCCCCGACAGAGGCAGGTTTTCTGCATGAGCAGGAACGAAAACATGTCCCACAAGGAGATAGCCTCCCGGCTCGGCCTTTCCGTATATACAGTCTCGGAATACATGTCGGATTCGCTCAAATCCATAAAACGCTATGTATCCAGGCATTCCGACATAATATTCCCTTTATTGACAATCATCTTAAATCTGCACCGGCTATGAATGACGAAGAACTGACACGCGACCTTGTCGTCAAATACATAAACCGTTCCTGCACGGAGGACGAACTGAGAACACTGTTCAGCCTGCTGGAGAAGAACTCGATATCCCTGGCTGAATGGGATGCCGCTACGCAGAAAGCATGGAATGACGAACCGGTGGAAACGCTTGATGCCGATACATGCGGAATATACAGGGACAAGGCGATGCGCCTGATAGGGAAGCATAAGAAAAATGCCGGATTCCACAAAAGGGCGGTCCCGCCCAGAAGGATTGCGGCAATCGCAGCATCATTGGCCATCCTGATAACGGGAGGGTATTTTGTCACATCCGGCATTATGGAGAACAGGCTGGAAAAACAGCTTGCGACCTATGAACATGTCGGGACAGATGCGGGACAGATGCGGGAAGTGACGTTGCCGGACGGGACGGAAGTGACACTGAACGTGGCGAGTTCCCTGAAATACAACGCGAGATATGGAAAGGATGCCCGGGAAGTATGGCTGGACGGCGAAGCGTATTTCGATGTAAAAAGCGACGCCGGCTGCCCGTTTTCCATCCACTCCGGTCAGCTGGACGTAAACGTGACCGGAACCTCATTCAACGTATGTTCATATCCGGATGACCCCCGGGCTTCCGTAACTGTAAAATCAGGCAGGGTCGGGGTCGTGTACGGGAGTGACGACATCCGCATGACCCTTCGCCAGGACGAGGAAATAGTGATAAACACTGATGACAGCTATGTCTCGCGGAACGCCGTACCTGCAAAGGACGCCTTGGCATGGATAAAAGGCTGTCTGGTTTTCCGACAGAATACCCTATCGGAAGCAATCAGGATCCTTCGCCGCTATTATCCTTGCGACATAGAGCTGCGCGACAGCACTTCCCGGGTGCGGCTTTCGGGAACCCATGACAACAAATCTCTCGAGTCGGTGCTGGAATCAATATGTTTCTCTGCAGGACTGCAATACACTGAAAACGACGGACGCTATATCATTTACTGATGCCTGGATCCCCCGCCAGAGAAGCCGCATCTGTAGATAATTATGAATTTTTGTCCGTCTATTCCGTAAAAATCGTAACTTTGGGGAACCGCGTCGGAAGATGATAACCGAATTTTACCGAATTAGCTATATTGTCTTATGAAAAAGTCGTTTTACTTCTGTTTCGTAATGCTGGGAGCGGCATGGCTGACCGGATGCGGCAAGGAGGATGCCGTACAGTTGGACGTTATTTCATACAATATCAGGTTGGGAGTGGCAGACGACGGGGAGAATTCATGGGAATACCGCCGCCCTGCCACCATTGCCATGCTCCAGGACAGGATGCCGGACATCTTCGGCGTGCAGGAGGCATACGATTTCCAGATTGCATATATCGAAGATAACCTCCCGGTCTACAGCAGTGTGGGCGTCGGGCGTGACGACGGGAAGGAATCCGGAGAACATATGTCGATTTTCTACAACACGGAGACCGTAAAACTGGTCGATTGGGGTACTTTCTGGCTTTCAGAAACTCCCGAAGTGCCGTCGATGGGCTGGGATGCAGCCTGCTTCAGGTCTGCCACATGGGCTCTTATGGAAAAGGACGGGCATAAGTTCTATTATGTCAACACACATCTGGACCATGTCGGGAAACTGGCCCAGAAAAACGGTCTTGCAGTAATCGTGGACAGGATAGACGACATCAACCCGGAAGGCTGGCCGATGGTGCTCACCGGTGACTTCAACGTGACTCCGGATGATGCCGTACTTGACGACCTCGAAACCAGAATGCTGTCAGCGAGGGACAATGCCGCCGTGACGGATCACGAAGACACATTCAACGGATGGGGAAAATCCGGCTCTGTCATCGATTACATCTGGTACTCGGGCTTCTCCTCCTGCGACTCTTTCGAAACTGTCAGGACACAATATGCTGAAATCCCGTATATTTCGGACCACTATCCTGTCATGGCCACACTGACGTTTTAGAAGAGGGGACTCTTAGGCAAGAGCCGGACAGTCAATCCCGCGAAGTGAAGACCGCCGAAGTATAGACAATCTCATAATCGGCGGCCCGCAATTCTGTGGAACGGAGGAATGGATTTATTCAAAAAACGAGATTACTGCATTATTACGCAATATAAATTTTGAGATTCATGCATTAGGCTTAAACAAATTGAGATTAGTGTCATCCTTGGCTGAATACATTTTGAGATTAGTGTAACACATATTTCCTACGGAAAGCGGAAAGCATAACTACGAAGTGGATTTTCTGATAGCTGAAGCCGACAAGGTAAATCCCAAGATATGCGCAAGGAAGAAGATGTGCTGTATCTTCCGGCATATATGGCAATGTTTCTTTGACTCAATAATCCTAAGAAGCTGTTTTGATAACGTCTCTACGCATAAGGTTTCCTTTATTTCAGGACAGAAATAAAAAATCTTTCCTAAAATAAAGGAAACTTCAGAAAATCATCGAATAGAGTCATCGTCGGTTTTTGCGGACTGCGGCATCACTGTCTGTCTGCAAAAAACACTTTGGACGGATTCACAAGACGCTGCAGATAAATCCTGAACATTATGTCCGGGATGAAATATTTTCCGTCATTGAATGTTATAAGTTCCATTTTACGAAGTTTTGCAGCGGCAGTCTGAACCGCGCTGCTCGACACCAAAGCATATTTCCGGATAAAATCCACTCCCGTTATCTTCTCGGCTTCCACTTCCGACGCTATGGCATAAAGCAGCTCTTTCTGTCTCGTCGGTATCCCCGACAGCATCAGACGATAGCCGGTCCCGGCCTCTTCCAATATGGAATCCACTGTCTGACGCAATATATCCAAAGTACACTCACTTCCTCCCGGTACAGCGTCAAATGCCTCATGAAAAACCTTCTGGATACAGTAGGTATTGCCTTCAAATAGATCATACACCCTCCGTACATCTTCCGGTCTTATTTTTTTCCCTGCTTCAGCAAAATGTCCTGTAACGAACGGAACATACACCGATGCCTTTATAGGACGTAACTCCAATATCGAAGTGCTGTTGTAGAAAGGTCTTGATGAAGAAAGGAACATCTGCGAAACGATATGAGGTTCACTGCCGGAAAAGATGAAACGGACATTCGACAGATGCTGAATGTGGGATCGGAGCAATGCTTCAATGTTCTTTTCAGGATATTTACCCACCTGCTGGAACTCGTCAAACGTGACAATACAAGGTCTGTCGGCATTTTCCAGACTTGCAAAAATTTCCGTAAGAGTGTATTCCGGCTTGTCTATTTCGCCTAATTCAAGAGTAAAGACCGGCATGGATGTCACCGGATCGAAGCCGAATTTCCCGTTTATGGATTTCAATCCGCGGACAAAAGCGTCCAGCATCTTCCGGCTCTGGGAACGCAACTGAGTAAAAACAGCCTGTCCGAAACAGAACGTGAATTCCTGCAGACTTTTCGTATGCAGAATGTCTATATAAAAGGTATAGTACTTTTGCGAAATTTCAGGAATGTCATAGCAATATCTGACCAATTTGGACTTTCCGAGTCTCCGAGGAGACAGCAGACAGATATTGTCGCCTCCGGCCACGCCGTCAATAATCCTACGCGATTCTTCCTTTCTGTCGCAGAAATACTCCGGCGGAATTTTTCCCGTAACAATAAATGGATTATTCATAACTCAAGTTTCGCAAATTAATAATTGTAATGATATTCGTGGGTTTGTGCGACTTGCGAAACTTTTTCCCACCGCTCAAGCTCTGTCCACGTTACCTCTCCCCCAAACCCCCTCTCTCGGAGAGGGGACTTGCCGTCGACCTGCCGGTCTCTAATATATGGTCTTTCGCAGTCGCGAAAGTTAAGTTCATAAATTATGCTCTCTTGGGAACAAAGATAATTATGAAAATTCCATTATGCAACTTTCATAATGAATTTTGCATAATTTTTAAAAACCAACAGGACCGACAGAAGAAAGAAATTATGGGAATCCCGTATATTCGGACAGGTTCTAATGCTGGCCGGGTATCCTGACATTCGCTATCGTGGCCTCGCCTGACCGTATAAGGATACGCAGGTCACTGGCAGATGTCTCCGGGAAACTGCATGTCTGGTCACCGGTAGTGGCCGTGCCGGAAAAGACTGTCAGGAACTGGCCGCCGCCGCTGGAAAGCTGTATTTCAAACGGGACTTCCTCCTGCCCGAGGCCGGACCATGTTATGAATACGCAGCTGACCGGGTTACCGGCATCAAGGCTGACAGTCATAAAATCTCCGCCGCTTCCGGACCATCCGGTTTCGCTTATATTGCCTGCAGTCACGGCACTGCCTGCGTAAGGGACAACAGTCACGGTATCCTCAAGACGGATATCCTCCGACGATGCTCCGACCATAATCCTGAAATCGCCCGGCTCTACCTCCCGTTTTCCCTTTGCACTGTAATAAGAGGCAAGGTCATCGGGAACAAGGGTAAATGTCACCTCCCGGGATTCTCCGGGAGCCAGACGGATACGCTCGAAACCGCGCAGATTTTTCTCATATACAGTCGCGGAACTGATTACATCACGCACATAGAGCTGCACAACCTCATCGCCTTCCCTGTCTCCGGTATTTGTCAGGGTCATGCTCACGGTCAGATCCTGATAAGGAGTGATGATGTCAGATGAAAGTTTCAGACCGGAATATTTGAATGTGGTGTAACTGAGCCCGTATCCGAAAGGATAGAGAGGCCCGTTGATCCGGCTTGCGTTTCCTTGCAGGCCGGGAGTCCGTCCCCCGTCAATCTGGGAAGACGGCTTTGCCGGGAAATTGAACGGTATCTGGCCGACGGTCTTCGGGAAAGTCACGGTAAGTTTTCCGCCGGGATTATAGTCTCCGAAAAGTACATCGGCTATGGCCGTGCCTCCCTGGGAACCAGGATACCAGGCCTCGAGAATGGCGGGGACATGACGGTCGGCCCAGTTGATGGAGTTCGGACGACCGCTGATTACCACTAAAACTACAGGCTTGCCCGTGGCGCAGACCGCTTTCAGGAGTTCCGTCTGGCGTCCCGGCAAATCCAGGCTTGACCTCGATTTGTTTTCTCCGCAGGTACGGGAATTTTCTCCGAGGACGACCACCGCGACATCGCTCCGGAGGGCATCGGCTACCGCCCTGTCAATTTCAGCCTGTTCCTCCGCCGTCAGAGGTTCCGGAAGAATTTCAGACTCCGGCCACCGGGCATCCACTATGTCGCAGCCTTTGGTGTACAGGACCTCAGCCTTGCCGGCAAGTTTATTCCGAAGGCCTTGCAGCACTGACGTAACCTCAACGGCCAGCGGCCCGTAATGGGTCAGCGCATATGAAGCATCATCGGCATTCGGCCCGCAGACACTGACACACCTGATACTGTCGATGTCAAGAGGAAGGAGGCCGTCGTTTTTCAGAAGCACGAGGGATTCCCTCGAAGCCCTCAACGCGACTTCCTGATGCTCCGCACAGTTCACTTCCCTGTCCGCCAGTTCCGGATCTTCCTGATACGGGCTGTCGAAAAGTCCGGTAAGAAACTTGACCCTCAGAATATCCCTTACCCTGTCATCGATGACGGACATCGGAATGCCGCCTTCAAGGACAAGTTCCCGGAGAGGGAGCACATATGAATCCGGAGAACGGAAAGTACAGCGTACGTTCAGCCCCGCCATTACGGCCTGACGGACGGATTCTTTCATGTCATGGGACACACCGTGTTTCATATGAAGGTATTCAACAGCATCGCTGTCGGATACGACATAGCCCCGGAAACCGAAATCTTCGCGCAGGCGCTCTGTCAGCCAATAGCCGCTTCCCTGGATCGGATATCCGTCATAATCATTGTACGAACTCATCACACCGAGTATGCCGGCTTCACCGATGACCCGTCTCCATGGATAGACATGGATATTCTCCACTTCGCCCGGGGACATCTGCGGGTCGGTCCTTGCCATGCCTTCACGGGCTCCCTTGTTGTTGCTGTAGGCTATGAAATGTTTTCCCGTGGATGCGACCTGGAAATCGGTCTGCATCCCCCTGGCCATTTCTATTCCAAGCTCCGCCACCAGATACGGGCTCTCGCCGTACACTTCCTCGTACCTGCCCCACCGCTGGTCCCGGCCGACATCGAGAATGGGGGCATATACATTGGTATAACCGAGAAGCCGTGCCTCCCTGCCCGTAATATAGCCCACCTGATGGATCAGCTCCCTGTCCCATGTGTGCCCGAGTCCGAGCTGGGTCGGGAAGTTGGTGGCGATATAGCTTTCCACTCCTCTTATGCCCTCATTGGTAAAATCCACCGGTATACCGAGCCGTGTCTCCTCGATGAAAAAGCGCTGGACTTCATTCAGAGCCCATGCATGTTTCGAGGCAGGCCACACGTAAGGATTGTCCGAAGGAGGGAGTCCCCACTGACGGAATCCGTTCAGATGTTCGTCGATCGCCCCTATGCCGTCTTTCCAGAGGCTGTTTTTCCATGCAGGGGAAGGAAGATCGTCGGCCAGGACACGCTGATAGCCGTACAGTGTCACCATCTGGCATGTCTTCTCGTCGAGAGTCATCTGTCCGAGAAGATCTTCGATCCGGGCATCGATGTCAGCCGCCGGGTCCTCATAGACATCCTTCACTCCGTTCTTGTTGAAGTCAATCCATCCTTTGTGGTAAATCCTGTCTGTACGCTGTGCATTCATACAGAACGGGAATGCAAGCAAAACGGCAAAGAGAACAAATTTTTTCATATGCGCAAATGTACAATCATGCCTGCAAAGCATAAAAAGGCGGTTTCGGAAACTGTACAGTTTCTCAGTTCTGGCGGATAAAGACAAGCCCCTCGTATTCAGGGGAAGAAGGCCAGCTGGTGACAATGAGCTGATCGTTCTTTACCAGACATACGGCAATCTTTTCGGCCGAATCCCCTGCTGAAGACAGTTCGATATAGCCGTCACTCAGAAAATCATAATACATGGTAGTAAGTTCGTGCGTAGCATCTCCGGACATATAGACATCCAGACGGCAGACCCCGTATGAACCGCGCGAAGACATCTCGAGTTCTATTGTCTCCCTGCGCTGTACCGGTTCCGCATCCGGACTCCCGGAATCCTCTTCCGCAATTCTGTACGCAATCCAGAGAGTATTGTCGAAATCCCTGATGGAATCATACGTATAGACATCCCGTGAGACTTCCACTTTGGCGCAGCCTGCCGCAAGAACGGCGGCAATCATGAATATGAATTTTTTCATTGTCTTAACTCATTTTCCGGACTATTAGATGATATTTACCGGCATTTCGTTGCTTGTATATCGGATTTTTAGCGTTTGCCCTTCAAGCCGTGAATGTAGGGCCGGATTGAGGGAATCAGGGCATGTAACCGCAGGTTCGTCAAAATTTCCTATTTTTGCAATCGGGAATTTCCAGAGGAAAGAACAAACGATAACAGTATGCTACGGAAAATCAGAGTGGTCCTTGCCGCAATATTCTTTACGTTTATAACCCTGCTGTTCCTGGACTTTACCGGAACTCTCCACGCATGGATCGGATGGATGGCAAAGATCCAGTTCCTTCCAGCGCTTCTGGCCGTGAATGCCGGGATTGTCATTCTCCTTGTAATTCTCACCTTAGTGTGCGGAAGGGTCTACTGCTCTGTAATATGCCCGTTGGGCGTATTCCAGGACACAGTCTCATGGATAAACGGGAAACGCGGCAAAAAGCACAGGATGCGGTTCAGCTGGTCACCGGCCAAGTCGTGGCTCAGGTATGGTGTTCTGGTCCTTTTCATCATTGCATTGATTGCAGGGATCGGTTCGTTCGTTGCCCTGCTCGAACCGTACAGTGCATACGGACGTATGGTTTCCAACCTGTTCGCTCCTCTATATCAATGGGGGAACAACCTGCTGGCGTACCTTGCAGAGCGCATAGACAGCTATGCCTTCTACAGCAAGGATGTATGGATGAAAAGCATACCGGCATTCGTGACAGCGGCCGTTACCTTTACCGTCATTGTCATCCTTGCCTGGAGAAACGGCAGGACATGGTGCAACACTGTCTGCCCGGTCGGGACAGTCCTCGGATGGCTCTCCCGGTTTTCGATATTCGCTGTCAGAATAGATGCTGACAAATGTACCTCCTGCAGCCTCTGCACCCGTGGATGCAAGGCTTCCTGCATAGATTACAGGAACCATAAGATAGACTACAGCCGCTGCGTGGCATGCATGGACTGTATAGACAACTGTACCCATGGAGCCATAAGCTATACTTTCCGGTACCGGCGGCAGAATCCGGCCTCAGGAACAGCCGGATCCGACACTCCGGAAAATCCAGGGATATCCGGCAATCCTCCATCCCTTCCGGCAAAGGATCGACTGACAGCCAATATATCAGCGACTGACATCGGTTCCGAAGTGACAGGGACTGTCAACGGCACAACCAGGTCAGTGCCCGACAGCATTTCAGACCAGATCAGAAGCACTTCCAGAAGAAATTTCATTTCCGCTACCGCAGTCGTAGCGGCGACGGCAATTGCCAAAGCCCAGGAAAAGAAAGTGGACGGAGGACTTGCAACGATAGAAAAAAAGGCAATACCCGAAAGGAAGACGGCTATCGTCCCGCCAGGAGCCCTGAGCCTGCGGAATTTCTATCAGCACTGCACTGCCTGTCAGCTGTGTGTCTCTGTCTGCCCCAATGATGTATTGAGACCGTCCGGAGGTCTGATGAGACTGATGCAGCCGGAGATGTCCTATGAACGTGGATACTGCCGGCCGGAATGCACGAAATGTTCCGATGTCTGCCCTGCCGGAGCGATAAGGCCGGTTACTGTCGCCGAAAAATCCTCCATACAGGTAGGCCATGCTGTATGGATCAAGAAGAACTGCATCGTCATGACCGATGACGTCGAATGCGGAAACTGTGCAAGGCACTGTCCGACAGGAGCCATCCAGATGGTCGAAATCCGGCACAGACACCGCCGTCGCCATGGGACGGGAGGCAATCCGGAAGAAGAACGTGCAACTGTAAGGATCCCTGTCATAAACCAGGAAAAATGCATCGGCTGCGGAGCCTGTGAAAACCTCTGTCCTGCCCGGCCTTTCACTGCAATATACGTAGAAGGACACGAAGTCCACAGCGAGATTTAGAAGTTGTTTTGATTTTTATAATGACAAATATTAAAACTGCTTCCTAAAAACTTCTCAAGGCAGAGCCGTGGACAGACACGGCCTGGCTGGATTTTCCGCCGTGACGCCCGTAAGATCCCGGCTACATATCCAGCGCACTGTCAGCATCCATATCGGCTCCATTCCATATTTTTACAGATGTCCAGACTTCCGCCGGACTGCTCCAGAACGGATCCTTGTCCGGCAGCCCGAGAGCTATAAAGACTGCGGTACAGAGATACAGGCTTCCTGTCGAAATGTAGTTTTCACCTATGTGCGGCTGATGTCCGCAAAATCCCGGACGCAGCCATCCGTTATCGTCAAAAGTACCCGGAACACCAATCTGCCTGACCATAACGGCTGTCAAGGCACTCCTCACCTGTGCGGGAGAAACACTGTCCGGAAGAATATGCCTGTAGCAGACATCCGACAGAGCCTGAAATGCGCCGAAGCGGTATGCAAGAGAGCGTCCCACAGCGGGAAAAGTCCCTTCCGGGGAAATCATCCTCTCCTGTATGGCGGCATATCTCGCATATCTTGCAAGTTGTGCCTCATAGAATTTCCCGGTGTCATAATACTGCGTCCCTCCGATACCTTGTCTTTTCAGCACGTCCAGCACCTCCACAAGCATCGGCTGGATTACAAAACTGTTATAATAGTCGAAATGAAAATCCTTCCCGTCTCCATACCAGCCATCCCCCTTATACCACTCCCAATGTCTCCTGAGAGCATAATCCACTCTTGATCTGTCCCATTCGCCGGTAAATTCAAGCAATGCGGCCTCGATAATTGCCGGAAACAGCAGCCAGTTTGATTCCGCCGCCCGGATAGTCCTTGTCGACTTGAGCTCATACACAAGCCTTTCCCTCGTCAGGCTGTCTAAACGGCCCCATAACTGCACCGGAGCCCTCAACAGTCCGTGGGCCAGGAAAGCGGCATCCACAAGAGGCTGTGCTCCCCTGCTGAAGTTCATATAATCCGGTGATGCAGGATCAACGGCATTGGAAACGGATCTCACTGCCATATCTATATATTCCTTCCGGAGCCGGCCTTCTTCTGTCCGGTCAGGTCCGAGTTCCAGCCATGGCGCTATACCCGTCAAGGTACGGCCCAGCGCTTCGAGATGCGTGACGCCACGCCTGTCAGCATTTACCGGATCAATCGATTCGACCGGCATATTTTCCCGGAGCGTACCTTCGGACAGATTCTCAAGTACAGGTCTCGCAATCCTGTCAAGCATGTTGATCCACAGCTCCCGTACCTCTTCTCCGGTCATCAGGCTATCATAGACACACGGCATGTATGACTGTTCCGCGCAATCCATCACACCTGACCTGCACGGCAGCATCGCATGGCATATTCCACACGACACAGCCATCACGCCAATCGCCATCAGCTTGATATTCTGTATTTTACTCATAGCTCTACCTGTTAGGATCCATTCATGGGTATTATCGGTGAAATCGTGCTGTTTTACACCAAATTCAGAAGCCGTTTTGAATTATTGTAATTTATTCCGAAAAGACGGATAAAGAATCTTCTGGAAAATTCCAAACAGCTTCTCGGGCAAATTTAGTATTTTTACAGTCAAAAAGAAAAAGCCTATGCTTGAACTGAAGGATTTCTGGATACTGCTTATACCGTTTCTCGGCACATCGCTCGGGGCAGCCTGCGTGTTCTTTCTGAAAGACAGGATCAGCCTCCGGACAGAGAGTGCCCTTTCAGGATTCGCGGCCGGAGTAATGGTGGCCGCTTCCGTATGGAGCCTTCTGATTCCAGCCATGGAGCAGTCGGCAGACATGGGAGGATGGGCTTTCGTCCCGGCCGTGGCAGGATTCTGGGGAGGCATCCTTTTCCTTCTGCTGCTCGACAACATCATACCTCACCTGCACAATCACGGGACAGAGGCAGAAGGGCCGCAGAGCCGTCTGAAAAGAACCACGAAACTTGTTTTGGCCGTCACTCTGCACAACCTTCCCGAAGGAATGGCCGTCGGCGTCACCTATGCCGGGTGGATCAGCGGGAACGATGCCATTACCATGACCGGAGCATTGGCCCTGGCAATCGGCATAGCCATCCAGAATTTCCCAGAAGGAGCGATCGTATCCATGCCTCTACGGTCCGAAGGCGTTTCGAAGCGGCGGTCATTCGTATATGGTGTCCTGTCCGGAGCTGTAGAACCTGTCGGAGCGCTCATTACAGTTGCTGTCGCCGCTCTCGTCATCCCTGCCCTGCCTTACCTGCTCAGTTTCTCGGCAGGAGCGATGATTTATGTCGTGGTGGAAGAGCTCATCCCTCAGATGTCATCCGGGAAGCATTCCAATACCGGAACCCTGATGTTCGCCCTCGGCTTCTCCCTCATGATGGTCCTCGACGTCGCGCTGGGGTAGAAAAAAGGTGTGTCGGGAGGAAAAGTCCGGCACACCATGAAGGAACAGATGGAGTCTGGAAAATCAGTCCTGTAAAGGAACGCGGTGCAGGCCGGCAGACGGGACGGGAATCCTGTAATGCTGTCCTGTCGAGGCATTCATCACTTCAACGACATCTTCTCCCGCGGTCTGGACAATGACGGTAGCGCAGCCCCGTCCGGACTCAGGCTCCATGACACCAAGTATGTCCGTAGTGTTCGCGTGAGGGAGGAAAGCCAGGCTGCCGTACTGATGCAGGGTCTCGATGCAATACGGCCGCACCTGGAAAACGAAATCCCGGCCGGAACAACTCCACACGGCTTTTTCCGGAGTCCCGTCCTGCCAATCCGCATCCAGAAGGTAGAACGTCTTAGAACTTCCGTGCTCCCAGACCGTATAACTCACACCTTCCGCCGTCCTTATCCATCCTTCCGGAAGGTCTTCGGCAAGCTGTGCCCCGGCCAACCTGTATAACTCTTTCTCGTAATCGTCCCTGATACTCTCATCTGCAGGATAGCATTTACGGGCAAAATATATTATCCGGCCCTCTCCATAATCTATTTCCTTGCGCCCGTTCCACGTCCTGTAATCCTTGCCCAGCATTTTCCGGAGCAGAGAATCATTGTCCGGGAAGCGGACAGGCCTGTCCGGCTGAAGTTCCGCATTGAGATGTGCCGCTGTCAGGACAAGCGTGCCTCCTCCGCGGACAAATTCCTCCAGACGCGTGAAGTCGGACTCATCGTACGTATTCCAGCCGAGAAAGACTGCCACCCTGTACCTTTTCCAGACATCGGCAGGCGCTTCGACCGGTACCAGATCGACGGTCCCGTACGGAGTATGGGTAAACATGTTTTCCGGCCCGCACCAGTCCACCATGTGGTCCGGATAGAATACTTTAAGCAGGTCAAAACTGCGGGAGGCATCATTGAATGCCCATTTCTTCCCTTCCTGCGACCAGAGCGTACCCCGGTTGGATACGTTCCAGGCATCATTCCGGCCCTGGACTACGGCTATGCGGCTGACCTGCTCTCCCCTGCGCGTATGAGTCTGTATGAAGTCGAGCATCCTGTTCTGAGCATAACGGTGCTGACGTCCGGATTCCGAATATCTGTCATTGGCATATTCGTCAGTCCACAGCGCCTCCTCCGTATTGATATGTGACGAGCCGTGCATATAGGCTACGGCAAGCGACATGTACAGCCACAGGGAATGCTCGGGAGCAGTAAACGGATGTGCCCCCCACTGCATCGCATGTAGGGATCCGAACAGGGGACGGGAATAGGCCCGCGACGCCCCTCTCAGGGACGACATGACGAGTTCCTCGGGGCCGTACATCTGCTCTGCTCCAAGCCATTCATATCCTGCCTGGTACAGATACCGGAAGAGTGTGGACGGTCCGGTGTGCCTCGTGCTTTCCCCTTTGGAATAGCGGAGATTGTCTACGAGATACCTCGCTCCGTCCGCCATATCCCTGACTCTGTACGGATCATAATGGATGAATACCCCGTTATCGGTATATATCGGCCTGTGTCTTGCGAAAATCCCTCCGTACGGACGCGCCTTGGCGGCAAGATCGCTGTAGAGGCCTTCATAGAGGAAATGCCTCCAGTAATTGTAGCCCCCGTCGTTTTCATGCGCCTGCTTCCCCCGGAACATCGGCGAGGAGAGGACCTCTGCCGGAGGATTGAGCCTGCTCCCGGCAAGAGTCCTCCCCTCCACCTGCCAGGCATAAGGCATGTTCAGGTCACAGAGAAGATTTTTGTAATACCGTATGAATTCAGGAGTCCACTCCCTGAATCCGCTCCACTGATATGACGGACGGAACTGATACCAGTTGCCTATACGGGAGGAAACATACCATTTGAAAAACCGGTCATAGACCGGATGCGTCTTGTCGACATATATTTCATCCCCGGACGACAGATAAATGTTGTCGTAACCGCGGACAAGAATCCGTGGTATGGAGACATTGACCGTCCGGGATCCGTCAGTCAGACTTACAGGCACATCCGTGCCCGGAGCAATTCCCTTGATACGCACAACATGAAGGCCCGGCTCATCGAACACAAGCGTCCGGGACGCCGGGGACACTATGCTGTCTGCGGCACTTGTGACTTCTATACGTACATTACTGCGGTTAGTCTCCACCAGAATGCCCGCCGTCTCTCCCACCGTTACATATTTCGGGACAGATACAGCTTCGAAGTCCCGCGCAGGCTCTTCCAAAAGTTCAAAGGATTTCAGGACGTAAGGGAATGTCGTCTGCGGCGGCTCCGATACAAGCGTAAGGGCAAAGACACCTTCCCCTACGACCCATTCAGGCAGCGGGATATAGAAATCCGCCACATTGGATGCCCTGTCGAAAACATTGCCTTCAAAACAGACCTTGCCGTTGAATGTCAGCCTCCATTCCGGCCAGCTGTGCGAAGAAAGATTGCAGCCGACCCAATAGTCCGTGCCGTCTTCCGGGATTTCGGACGATTTGATGAAAGGTATATCGACGAGGCGTTTCCCCTGACGGAGAATATACGGGGATTCCACCCGGCAGCTGCCGCTGAAACCCCTGCCCCCGACCTTCAACAGGATGCATGCGACCTCACGACCGACCTCGAATTCACCGCTGACCTTCTCGAAAGCATCCGATGTGCCTCCGCCCACGGGCAGGAAGAACACCGTATCGGGACTGTCATAAATATCCATGGAAGCCCTGTCCGGTCTCGCATAGTAGACGTCCATTTCAAGTCCGAACCCGTTGTCTCCGCATTCAAGAGACTCTTTCCCGACCACCGGCAAGACGGCCGTAAACCGTCCCGGAGCCATACCTCCTATACGATAATATGCAAGTCTTTCGAAGTTTTCGCCGTCTCCCTTGAAATAGAGGGAATACCTCTCATTCTCCGTAACAAGAGAGTCGAGCGAGTCGTCTATAAGATATTCGGCTTCCCGGAAAAGAGTCTCTCCCCGGGCGGCAAACGGCTCCGGGAGGGATGCACCTCCGACCACCCGCACCATCCTGCGGACAGGAAGGTATGACCCGGCAACGGATGCCCTGACCGCAAAGGAAGAATCCGGCATCACCGTATATCCTTGCTCTGTCCCGTACAGAACAGTCCTCCTTTCCCGCTGAAGTCCTCCATAAGGAATGGATACGCATGCATCATACACTTCTCTGGCCACATCCGCCGGATCTCCCTGAGGAAGACACGGATATTCATTGTGCAGGCGGGTCCAGGCCTCATCCATCAGATAAAAGTCGATGCTGTCTGCCGGCACGCCTGTACGCATGCTCTCCTCCAGAGCCCCGAGCCATACTTTCCATCGTCTGTAATAGAAATCCCTGAGCAGTCCGCTCCACTCTTTATGCGCATAATCCCGCAGTCCTCCCGCCTCCGATGCTGTCCTGTCGCCCCATGTCGTAATCTGCACCCTCGCATTCCATTCAAGCCAGTCCTTTTCCCGGGATGTGGCCCCGAGACTCCTCGCCGCCCCGAGCCATGGCCCGGCCATAAACTGCGGCATTGTGGACAACAGCCTGTCCTGCAACAGAATAAGCTGCAGGAAACAGTCCGAGATCTTGCCGAACGTCTCCATATCCTTGTCCCTGTATGCTTCCTGCATCTCCCTGTAGACAAGACGGCCCTTTTCCGCGACTGCCTGCCGGACAATGTCTATAAGGTCATATTCAAAATTCCCGTTGCCCCGGAAACGTTCCGCGGCACATGCCATTTTCCCTGCCGCATCCATGACATCCTCCGGCCAGTAGTAATCCCGGGTCTCCGCCCATGAAGACACCTGCGTCACATCCATTGACGGCCTTGCGCAGAACACTGACTCATGGGTTCCCTGCTGGGTAGAGGACGCCGGAGCATTATAGACCGTTCCGGAAAGGATTTTCCATGCTTCCGACACATCGCTGTCCTTCCGACCGTATCTCGCTGCTATATAGCCTTCAATCCATTCTTCCCCGGAAAACCGTTCCGGCCTCCACGGGAGTTCTGTCAGAAGTTCATACATGACAGGATTGTTCTCTATCCCTTCCATCGTAAGCCCGACTCCTTCGAGCGTAGCGGCAAAAGGGGATTCCTTCGCCTTATAGAATTCGTTTACGACATGGTCCAGCTTCCCGTGGAGCCCGACATTGCCTCCGAAGTTAAGCAGCATGCAGTATATCCAGCCGTGCTGCCGGAAGCCCTGTTCCCTGTACCAGGTCGATGCAGGATCGCCCCATTGGGGCCGGCTTTCGGAATAGAGGTCAAGAACCAGCATGTCTCCGGCAGGCAGGTCCCGTATCATTTCGTCATACGGACATTTCCCCCAGGCCTGAGCCACCCAGACAGCCTCCGGTGAAGCGTCTTTCATCGCCCGCCATATTGACTTCCCCGCAGCAGCGAGATCCACGCCTTCTATGCTGCCCCCTTCATGGAAGGGATCCATGCTGTAAAACCTCGCCTTCCCGAACAGTTTCTCCAGTTCTTCATAGTAAATGGCAGCGATACGGCTGAAATCCTCGCTCCCGGGCTGGAGGAACGCAGGACGGTGATAGCCGTTCCAGTAGCCAGGATCGGATACTTCAATCCCGAGACGCTCTCCCGCATCATGAGGAAGCATTCCGGAATAACCCGGGAATACCGGCTCCATTCCGTATTCTTTCATCCTCGCAAGTATCTTCTGCTGGAGCTCCAGCCTGTTACTGTACCAGCTGTCGGGATTGGGACCTCCCCATCCTTCTATATTGTTCATCAGCCACCACGCCTGGAATGCCGGGCCGGCAATAAAACTGTCCGCTTCCTCCCGGGAATATCCCATACGGCCGAGCACATTCAGCCATACGCTCTCCATCCCCACTATTGACAGAGGCAGGTTTATCCCGTGCAGAGCCATCCAGTCTATCTCCCGCTCCCAGCGCTCCCAGTCCCAGAATGCCATAGAATAAGAATATGTACAGTAATTCAGGTAATACCGGTACCGCAGAGATGTCACGTGCCTCTCCCTTTGCGGTACGGGCGGGAGGATATCCGGCAAATCGGCAGTCATACAGTTCCATGACAGATGTACTCCTGCATAATATTTCAGATACCAGTTGACCCCTGCCGCCATATCGACATAATTGTCCGCTCTCACCACTATCTTCTCCCCTTTCCGGTCGAGTTCAAAGAAACTGCTGTCGGCCTCAACGATACTGTTCCAAAAAGTGTGTCTGAGATAGAGGGATAAAAAAAAGTCTACAGATTTTTTAGATTTGTAAAAGCAA
>CALUPB010000028.1 GCA_944322585.1 uncultured Bacteroidales bacterium
GACAAAATTTTCAAGGAACTCATTTTATTTACTGCCAGAGCCGCTTAGGCTCGGCTGATTTTTAACGAACTATTGATGAAAAGAACACTGACTCTAATCCTTATGGCCGCAGCCGCCACCATATCATGCACACAGAAAGGGACAGACTGGATAGGGAACGGCATCCGCACTGCAGCGGCACAGCTGGAACTGACTGCAGAAGAAGTGGACGGCACTGGTATGCTGCCGCGCTCGATCCATGAGGGCTATGACATGACGGATCTCTGCATGCAGCTCGGGCGGGATTCTCTGACATTCAAGGATTCCCTGAGAGCCCGGCCGGCAGCGGACAAGAAAGGGAAACGCAGTCTCTGCGGAATATACGACTGGACCAGCGGATTCTTCCCAGGCTCGCTATGGTACGCCTACGAACTTACGGGGGACGAAAAGCTGAAGGAAGAGGCTGTAAAATTCACCAACCTGCTCAATCCCGTCAGATACTATGACGGCACGCATGACCTCGGATTCATGATAGGATGCAGCTACGGGAACGCCCTGCGGCTCTCCCCTGCCGACACGATACGGAATGTGATAATCGAAACCGCAGACAACCTCATCAGCCGTTTCGACCCTGAAATCGGATGCATCCGTTCATGGGACTTCGGGACATGGAACTTCCCTGTCATCATAGACAACATGATGAACCTCGACCTGCTGTTCCTTGCCTCACGGCTTACAGGGGACGACAAATACAAGGACATAGCCATCCGTCATGCAGACACTACGATGAAAAACCATTTCCGCGATGACTATACATCATGGCATGTGGTCAGCTACAACGATGACGGCACTGTGGAACGCCGCCAGACCCATCAGGGGAAAGACGACAATTCCTCATGGGCCCGCGGACAGGCCTGGGCGGTGTACGGATATACCGCATGTTTCCGTGAAACGGGAGACAGCACGTATCTGGACTTTGCGGAACATATAGCCGACATGATAATGTCACGGGTAACGACGGAAGACGCCATCCCTTACTGGGACTATGACGCACCCGCCGGGCCGGACACGCCGAGAGACGCATCAGCGGCAGCCGTTACGGCAAGCGGACTGCTGGAACTCTGCACATTTGCCGCGGACGGGAGGAAATATTACGACTATGCCGTGAAAATCCTGAAAAGCCTGTCCTCGCCTGCCTATCTCGCAAAGGTCGGAGAGAACGAAGGTTTCGTTCTGATGCACTCGACAGGTTCCCTTCCGCACGGTTCCGAGATAGACGTACCGCTCAACTATGCGGACTATTACTATCTCGAGGCCATGAAACGGTATCTTTCACTCAAATAGCAGGTCTGCACCGGATTAAACGACAGACGGGACAACGGGAAACCGACATGATCATGAAACGTACGATAATAGCCGCCACGGCATGTCTCATGGCCGCCTGCGTCCTCAACGCACAGGAACTCAGGCCCGAGGCCTTCGATCTCCTTAACCTCGACTATCCCGGACTGGAGGAAGTCAAGGCACTGCATGAAGACGGGAAGGATTCCCTTGCCGCCGTATCGCTCCTGGACTATTACAGACACCGCACCGGCATCCTTACCCCAGAAATCCGTAACGTAAAGAAAGTCAAAATCAGCAGGCAGCAGCAACAGTGGGCAGACGATGCCCTCGACCACAGATTTTTCGCACATTACGGCTATCAGCCTTCGTACGACTACGGAGATGACATCGACTGGAGATACTGGCCGGTCAGGGACAACGAACTCCGCTGGCAGCTCCACCGCCACAAATGGTTCACCCCGATGGGATATGCCTACAGGGTAAGCGGAGACGAGAAATATGCAAAGGAATGGGTATCCCAGTATATGGACTGGATACACAAGAATCCGCTGGTGGAGACAGGCGGAAATGAATATGAGATAACGGATGACTCGCAGCTCAAGGCAGATGCGGAGAACAGCCGCTTTGCCTGGAGGCCGCTCGAAGTGAGCCACCGTCTCCAGGACCAGTGTTTCCAGTTCCAGCTTTTCATAGACTCGCCGTATTTCACCCCGGCATTCCTCACCGAATTCCTTGTAAACTATCACAGACATGCAGTACACATCATGGGAAACTGGTCCGAGAAAGGGAACCACCTGCTGTTCGAGGCACAAAGGATGCTCTACGCAGGCTCGTTCTTCCCGGAATTCAGGGAAGCCGCGGCATGGCGGCAGAGCGGAGTGGATATCCTGAACGAGGAAATCGGAGTCCAGGTCTATGACGACGGAGGACAGTTCGAACTCGACCCGCATTACCACCTCGCATCCATAGACATTTTCGTCAAGGCCCTCCAG
Source organism: uncultured Bacteroidales bacterium (assembly GCA_944322585.1). GTDB lineage: Bacteria > Bacteroidota > Bacteroidia > Bacteroidales > UBA932 > Cryptobacteroides. Next base: position 2,316 of record CALUPB010000028.1, read on the forward strand.
ATAGCCGACCTCAACGGGTTCCGGAACGAATTCCCGCAGAACTACATCAACACGGTCGAGAAAATGATAGTGTTCTACGCCAATATCTGTTTCCCGGATTACACGAACCCGCTTTTCAGCGATGCAAAGCTGACCGGCAAAAGGGACATGCTCCGCCACTACCGGAAATGGTCGGACATTTTCCCTGACAATCTGTTCATAAAATATCTGGCAACCGAAGGCAAGGAGGGTGCCCTTCCCGATTACCTTTCCAAAGGCTTCCTGACATCGGGATTCTTCGTGTTCCGCAACGGCTGGGGAATGGATGCGACACAAATGGTCGTCAAAGCCGGCCCTGAGGGAGAATGGCACTGCCAGCCGGACAACGGTACATTCGAGCTGTGGTACAACGGACGAACCCTCTTCCAGGATTCCGGTTCATACGTCTACGCCGGAGACAAGGAAGTGATGGAGTGGAGAAACTGGTTCAGGGCCTCGGCGCACCATAACACCCTCACGCTCGGGAACAGGGATTTCGAGACCACGGAATCGAAGACACTGCTATGGCAGCCTGAAGGCGACGTCCAGATTCTCGTGACCGAGAACCCGAGCTACAGCGGTCTGACTCACCGCCGCTCGGTCTTCTTCGTGGACAGAACCTGGTTCGTGATTGTGGACGAAGCATACGGCGATGCGAAAGGGACGGTAAATCTGCATTATCAGATGCCGCGGGGAAATGTACCGAACAGCCGCGAGGACATGACATTCTACACCGATTTCGAGGGCGGCAGCAATTTCATGTTCCGGTGCTTCGGTCCCGAAGGCATGTCAATGAAGAAAGAGAAAGGATGGATTTCGACATCATACATGAAAAAGAGCCAGCGGATCGACGCAAGTTTCAATGTAAGGAAAGACGACAGCACTCCCGTACGCTACATCACGATCATATATCCCAAGGCAAAGGCAGGGAAGGAACCTTCCATGAACGCGAAATTCACCGACAGGGGCTTCCATGACGGAAGCCTGAAACTCCAGGTAAAAATCGGGAAAGAGAAGAAGCGCACCCTGGGATACACCCTCGACTGATACCTACATACAAAAGAGGGCAATTGCAATCCGTTGCCGCAACTGTCCGGTGCGGCAACGGAAAATCAGGTCAGTCTATCTTCAGGGCGCGGTCGATGGCCATTACAAAATAACGGTAATGGTTCCTCGCCGTCTCATCCTGCGCTATCCTTACGGCTCTCTGATAGACCTTCTTGGCTTCCAGAAGAGCCTGATACATCTGCGGAGACTCCACCTTGTCCACATAGAACGGAAGGGAGGTAATCGGTTCGAACGACATCATCCTCATGGCAATGTCCTCCGTCCCGGTCATCCGGGCCATCTCCATCAGCGTCCGGCAGCCCTCCACGTACCCGTATCCGGCCGTCATTCCAGCCGCGCCGCCGGACAATCCGACAAGTGCCGCCAGCGCTTCCTGAGGGCTTTTACCGTACATTGTCCGTAAATATCCGGAAGAAGAAGCCTGTGCCCCCATACGTACATCCGCTCCCTGGTCCGAACCGGCGAACGCACGCGCACCTGCACTGTGGTCTATGACGACATCCGACTTTGCGAGAGTGAAGCCGAGCAGCAGATACTGCATGGTAATGTTGTTCTCCGTAGGTTTCCGTCCGCTCTTCGCATACTTCAGGACATAGTCCAGCATATCATTGTACGCATCCACGGAAGTATATGCGTCTTCCCCAGCCACGGAGGCCGCTATGTCCATACTTGCAAGCGCTCCGCCTATCTGCGGCAGCAGCATCATGGAAACATATGCCGCCGGAGACTTTATGAAGAAAATATCCCTGTATGCACTTGTATTGTCCATCCAGGACATGTCATCCGTCTCCTCCATAAGATATGCAAGCACCTCTTTCTGCATCTTCTTCGGTACTGGCTGATATGCCGGAATCCCGTCCTCCTCAGCCGTTTCATTGAAATATATCCCGCCTACATAACCGCAGAGATTGATATACCCGTACATGACGGCAAGGGCTATCGAAGCATTGACCTGAGGTCTGAAAGTGTAGTCCGTATCGCTGTGTACCCAGCCGTCAAGTCCGGAGATGACCGTGCGCAGATTCTCCTTCTGCAGCCTTGAAGCATAGACAGGATCATCCCCCAGATCACGTACCAATGAAAAAGTCCTCGGATCCAGCTTCAGATACGGCTGGCGGCGGACATACGTACAGAGAGGATCCTTGCGGCTCTCCCTTATAAGGCTGTCGAGCCAAGGCTTTTCCTCATCCGGGGTCGAAGCTCCGTCCACCGTCCCGTACAGCCATCTGATCACATACCTGTCATAATTCCCGAGCTCGGTATTCACAAGTTTCACTCCCCTCTCCCTGTCTCCGGCCTGCGCTATATAATTGGCAGGAACGTTGTCCATCACGGAACCGCAAAGTCCGTATCTGGAAGTATAGGAAGGGGAACGGAGCGAATCCACGGGCACGGCCGTAGAAGCGGCCAGATTGGGCTCCAGTCCGAGACATGCCCCCACGGCATTGGTAATCTGCGCCTGAAGCCCCTCATACACTACCGGAAGCCCATGCTCAACGGTGCATACAGACGGGTCTGCCGCCCCGATTTCAGCAATCATGTTGGCATGTATAGACTGAAGCATATTGAACGGGACATAGACGGCCGCACCGATAATCTCTCCCGTACGTGGGTCTGTCCATGTATTGCTTCTCACTGAAGCATTGGTCGTCACCTCATATTTGACACAGACGTTCCTCGGATCTTCGGAGTCGAAGTCCGGCCCCGGATACGGGACTGCCTTCAGGAAATTCTCCTTGCCTATCGCGGCAAATGCACCGTTCCATTTCTCTATGCCCTTAGTTATGGCATCTGCCATCTCCGCAGGGAAAAGCGTATCGACATAAAAGACGATTTCAGGACGGGAAATATCCCAGCGCACTGCATAATCCACCTCTTCCGATCCCTGTTCCCTGCCTGAATATCTTGTGAATGAAGCATTGCGTACCCCTATCCTCGGGTCTGCATAGCGCGGGGCCATCTTCTCCTCCGGAAGCAGCATCACGAGCATCCTGACCGTAGCGGTAATCCGGGCATCGGGAGCTGACTCCACAGCCATTCCCGCAAACGATTCCGAATAGGTGAACGACGACAGCGAAGTCACAGCGACAGACGAAGGATAGGCAGCCACATCCGTGAGCATACTCGTGGAACTGTCATACGTCAGTTTCTTGTTTATCAGGCCTCCGAAACTGTTGGCCGACCAGACATCCAAAGGCTCGAACTCCTTATGCTGTTCCTTGAAGAACCCGGTAGCCTTGAACACGAGGGCGGTACTGTCGGGAGACAGGGTCTCGATCGGGAACTTCGCTATCACCGCCCCGATATTATTGTTTTCGACAGCCTTGCGGACATTGTCCCCGTCAGTGATGAACCGTCTCGGAGACACTTTCGTAAGAAGAACGAGGGAATCTGTCGCATAGAACCTTACATGCATCTGCTCCGGAGACATGTAGCCGGCAAAGCCGTCGCCCCCGTCGCTCGTGCCCATAATCGATGAACCTATGAGCATGTCCTTGCCTATAAGAGACTTGGGCAGCTCGAATATCAGAGTCCCGTCCTCGAGAAGATGTACCTTGAACAGGCCTTCGGCAGTCTTGGATTTCCTGTCCTTGAAGAGTTTGTCATACGTGGTCTCCTTCTTGACCGTATCCGTCTGTGCCGCCGCATCCTTTTTACGGGATTTCCTGCGGGCATCGGCATCAGGACAGGAGACGAAAGACAGACAGAGTGCAGCCACAGCTGCGACGAATATGTATCTCATGCATTTCATGCCGCGTCCTCCCTATTCCAATGTTTTCTCTATATTGCGGAGCAGAAGTTCATAATGGGCCTTCGTATCCCCGGCCGCTGCTCCAACCCTGCTCTTGAGCAGGCTCTGGACCTTGAGTATATAGGCATAGCAGTCCTGGTTGAGTACAGGCTGGGAAACGAACATGTAATGAGGAGGATTGTATCCCATCACTTCATGGAAGCAGACATTCCTGTTCATCCGTGCATAGTCTGCAAGGAACTCCGGCATCCTGACACCGAACTTCCCGGCTGCATCAGGACAGGATGACCGGACCGGACTGTGAGGCACTCCGAATGATCCGGACATCCCGGCCGCCATATCAGCTGCAACGCCCGCATGACCGGAAGCCAATGACACCGGAGATGCCCCTGCTCCCTCATATAAGAGACCGGCACCGCTGCATGCCACCGCCAGATACTCCCTCTGAAGCATCTTCTGCACCTCGTTCAGTTTCCTGCCCTTTGCGGTCGGGCCCCATACGAAATCATAGACATCCTTCATGCACTCTTCCGGAGTATATGCATTGTCCCCCATCTTAGCCGGCTGGGCCACCTTGAAAGGAGATGCTATCACCGCACCCACAAGAGCCAGCTCCACGGCCTCCTTAGGAGAACCCATCAGCTGCTGGTTCCGCAGAAGCTCCTGATTGTCGAGCCAGTCGAGGTCGGAAAGCTGGTCGCAGATAAACTCGAAAGCCTCTTTCTGCTTCTCTTTCGGTACGCACTCGTATGCCGTCACCGGATCCCCGTCCATCTTCTCATTGAGATATATTCCCCCGACATTGGCGAACACATGCTGTATGTAGGTGATATACTGGTAGATTATCCCGATATAGATATCCTTGCGGTACTGGTAGTCAGGATCATCCTCCACCCAGTCGTTCAGATTGGCAAGAATATACTTCAGATTGCTTATACCATAGGCGGAAGCCTTCATAGCGTCATCTCCGAGATCCTCGCTCTGCGAACGCGGGTCGATCGTACCGCCGAACTGCTGCTTGCCGTAACGGTAGACAGGGTCTGCGGCCGCATCGGTCAGCCATTTCGAGGTTATCTCATATTCCTCATCGACCCCGTCCACATCGAAGACAGGGGTATATGCCCATCCGATAGAGAAATAGTCATAGACTCCGAATTTCGGAGGAGTCAGCCTTACTCCCCTCTCCTTGTCACCCGGCTGGGTCACATAGTTGAAACGGGCATAGTCCATGATCGAGGTCGTGGTACCGTATTTCCGCGTAAAGGACGGAGAACGGAGGGAATCCACAGGAATCACCGCAGACGCACTCATATTGTGCATAAGCCCCAGACAGTGGCCGACCTCATGCCCGATGACATAGCGTATGGCATCGTCAAGCACATCCTTCGGCAGTTTCCCGCTCCGTACGGATTCGTCGGTCTGGGCGGTCTGGATATACCTCCAGTTGTTGACCAGTTTCACGACATCATGGTATACATACACCGAGGCATTGATGATTTCCCCGCTGCGCGGGTCGACCCATGACGGCCCCATTGCATTCTGGAACCCGAGAGGATTGTACCTTATGCAGGAATAGAGGATATTGTCCGGATCGAATGCCGGGTCATCGGCCGGATACTCCCTGGCAAGGATTGCATTGCTGAAGCCGATCCTCTCGAAAGGTTCCTGCCACATCTCCACGGCCTTGAAAATAGCATCTTTCCATTCTACCGGGAATGCCGGATCTATATAGAATACAATCGGCTTCACAGGATCCACCGTCTTTCCGCTACGGTATGCGGCAGTATCCGAAGGCTCCATCCTCCATCTGTTCACGAAATACACGGTCTCGGAACCCTGCTTCTCCACGTTGAACCGGATCTTGCCGGTAGGAAACATGGCCATACGGCTGTCCACCCGTCTCGGGGCATAAGGAATGCTGTCGAGCAATATCAGGGAACGGGTCATCTGCGCCGTGAACGGCTTGTCTTCCACATACGGTCTCCCGTCACGCATGTTCAGGGACATCGTATATGACAGATAACTCTTGATGTTCACATTCCGGTCGAACGCCTTGCATTCACCGAGGAAAGACTTGTCGCTCTGGAATATCGGAGTACATTTGAGCCCGGCCATCTCATACAGTCCATAAGGGCTGAAAGGGCGCATTGACTTCTCGTCACCTACAAAGAAATCAGTCACCTCGAACACCACTGCCGAGCTGTCGGCATTGTATGAATGCACCTTGAAACTCCTGATGACAGAGCCTGCGGAATTGCGGTCAATGTTCTCCTTCATCGCAGGATTGTCGGAATCGGTGATATAGTCCTTGGCCACCTTGACGATATTCACTTTCTGTCCCGTCTGCTCGAACTTTATGTGCAGAGGATTGAAAGGCTGTGTCCCGGCAGTAGCCGCATAATTGTCGGAAATCTCGCTTACTATCGACCCGAGAAGCATGTCCCTGCCCAGCATGGTCTTCGGCACCTCGAAATACAGTTTCTCCTTCGACTTGTGCACCGTGATGAAACCCTTCCATGTCTGAGGTTTTTCCTTCATCAGTCTGTCATAGTCTGTCTCTTTCTTCACCGTGTCGGCCCGCTCGGTCTGCTCTTTTTTCTTCCGTTTCCTCGCCGACAGATCCTGCCCTCCGCCGAACGGGAGCACAAGGCCCGCACACAGCATCAGTGTTATCAATTTCTTCATTACCCGATAATTTTATATAATACGTATTATTTGAATGTCACTTCAAAGCCGAGCATCACGTTCCGTCCGAGGACCGAGTCCACCGAACGGCGTATGAACAGATCCTGCACGGCAATCTTCTCCACATCCCCGTTGTCCAGTATATCGTTCACGCTCAATGTCAAGCGATATTTCGACCCTTTCCCGAACCTGTATCCTGCGGAGAAATCCAACACATCCGTGAAATATCCTCCCACCCCGCTGTCGGTCATCATTGCATCCATATCGTATCTGACAGCAAGTTCGACATGCTTTGCTATCACGCTCCTTGCACTTGCCCAAGTGCCTATCTTGGAATAGGCATACACCTTCCCTCCGTTCAGCATGTTTATACCATAAGTGTATGATGGCCCTGCATTGAATTCCACCGCATCCGAAAAGCCCGTCGAAATATTGATACCGGCATAGAGTGCATGCGTTGCATTCATATTCACCGCCCCCGCGACCATGAACGGGCTTTCATTAGCCCTAGCAATCACCTCAATCCGGAACGAAGTCCTGATCGGGTTTATCCTGAAAGAAGAGTTAATGTTCGCCGAAGCGTTCCAAGCACTTCCGATATTCTCTGGACGTACCAATTGCGCCCCGGCAACGGCATCATAGCCATAGTCATCAAGGTGGGTCGCAGTGGAGAGATATGTGGTATTGTTGCCTATGCAGTTGCTTGTATGGCCGTAATACATGCCAATATGGAAAGTCGTGCCGATGTCCATTGCAAGATATGATGCAGAAATGCCTGCCGTTCTGTGCACCGAAAGCTTCAGATCCGGATTGCCGGCCTGAAGATAGAGAGGATTCGAATAATCTAATGAATTGCGAAGCTGCTCCACCGAAGGACACATAGGTGCTTCCGAATATGCCACTCTGAGATTGAACAGGGGCTTCTGTATGTTGACCTCAAGTTTCGGGGCGACATGCCAGTAAACCTTGCTGTTCCCGGCACGGTAAAGCCGCTCGTCTATCTTCTGGAGGATGGATGCCGCATTGACTCCGAGCAGGATATTCAGGTCGTTCCTGTTATAGTAATGCAGGGCCGCGTCTACCCCCGCAGTCATCCGTCTCTGGGAATAGTCGTATGTATTCACCCTGTCTTCCTGCATCAGAAGCCGGTCGAAACTGTAAAGGCTCTTCTCAGACCATTCCCCGTCAAATGCTCCGGAAAGGTCGAATGACAGGTATCGCACAATTGGCTCGCTATATTGCAGTCTCACCTTGGGCGTGAAAGAACCGGAACCGTTCCGGCGGGTCATGAACTGCGGGTAAGTAGTGGTCTTCAGGGTATCGACAGTACTGCCGTTACCCCGTACAAGCGAAAACGGAAGGCTCACATCCAAAGTAAGGCGTCTTTCCGGCTTCTCGAACATCCTGGTATAGTACAGATGCAGTTCCGATGAAAAGCTCCTGTTCCGCCCGTCCTGCAGCAGTCTGCTGATATATTCGTCAGCATTGAACAGGGTAGAATCCATGCTCCCGGACAGATTTCTGTTCTGGCTGAACGACAGCTTTCCGTCTATGCCGATATCATTCCTGTCCTTTACATTGAAACGGTACCCTCCTGCATAATCGACCTTTATGGACATGTCTTCAGACTCCGACCGATTCGACTCACGACGGGCAATTTCATTATACGTATCCGTACGGGACGAATAAGACTGCTTCCGCCCGGCTGTCGCCACTATAGTACTGTAATATTTGTTCTTGAACTGTTTCTGACCGGTGACAGAATATGCTGCTACAGCATCTTCCTGCGGTGATGTCGCTGCCCTCATCATATGCACAGGCACTCCTACGTAACTGTACAGGCCCATACCGCCGGAATGTTCCTGATTCATCCCCGAGTTCCTGCTGACACCGACCGCTCCGCTCATATTCGGCTTGCCCTCCTCATAACGGTCGAAGCTGAAATTTGCATCGGCTATAAAATCATTTCTGCCTTGGTAATCCTCCTCAGAATAGAGGCCGAGTGCCGCCATCAGTTTCATTTCCTGTACTTTCGTCAGCTTCTCCTTCGTAATGACGTCTATCACATGGTCTTTCTGCCCGAGGGTATCCGCCTCTATCATCCTGTCCTGGGCATGCTGGTCATAGACTTTCACCTTTTCCACCATCTGACTCTCTATCAACCTCAATGCGGCAGACATATTCGAGCCGAAAAGCAATGTCCCGTTGATAAGGATTTTGTTGACATCCCTGCCTCCGGCCTTTATACTGCCATTCTCGATTGTTATCCCAGGCAGCTTGCGGAGCAGCTGCTCCAGATTGTCTCCCTCCATGGTATTCACCGCCACGGCATTATAGACCACCGTATCCCCTTTGGACACCATCAGTACGGAATTGTCCTTTACGATGATGGCATTGATTTCCATCGGATCCTCCATCATCGTTACATGCACTACCATATTCGGTTTGTCCAAAGCCGTCTTTAACGAAAGTGGCTGATAGCCCATGAACGACACACTTATCTCCACTGAATCCTTGTTGAACCTGGCGAAAGGCACCGTAGCTACTCCATATTTATCAGTATAAAGGTCAACTGTATCCTTCCTGCTCGCGACTCTGATATGCACATCCGGCATCGACTGCCCCGACAATGAATCCCTTACACCGAACATAGTTTCCGGTATCATCCCCGGAAACATAAAGCCCTCCCCCTCAACCCGTATCTGTGCCGAGGCCTCCACCCCGACACAGATAAAGATCAGAAAAAATAAATATTTCTTGTCAGCCAAGGACATTAATTAACATAGGAATTTAAGAGACGTTATATACGTGTCATATAATTGCGACATCTCATTACGTCCATACAGCATGACTACGTAAGTTCCACGAACATTTCCAATATTAATATATGACGGTTGATAAATAATATCATCAAATATTTTCATTCCGGTTACACCATATATTGCAACCCTCACATCAGACACGAGTTTATAATATTCATATATTTTCACAATAACATTCCCATTTTTATCTTTTTCCGTTAGGACAAAAAATCTATCTTCATCCGGTAGTGCTTTTGTCTCTATCTCTGCTCCAATAACATTTGAGTAATTGGGCATAATACACATCCCCGCCACAAGGCAGAGGAGAAGAGCGATTAATTTTTTCATAATTGACAAATTTTCTGTTCTCAATTTTAAGGTTCTACTATTAAAATCCGAACGTCTCTGATTGTTATCCATGCCCGGCAAAAGCCAGAACACAGATAACAATCATCTGGATCAAACATCTTCTGTTCTTCAAAACATCACACAATTCATCAAGTGCGCTGTATCTTCGTATTATATACTGTATCCATCTGATGTAGGAATATATTCAATACCAGTAATCGCCCCTGCATCCGTCTGACATTCATACAGTACTTCAGGTTTCCCTGTAATATAGGCATTGTCATCCATGTTCAATACTTTTAAATTTCCATCTGCGTCTCCCACAACAAATGTATTGGAATATATACCATAACCGGGTCCCATCATATTTCCGGTCTCTCCCTGTCCAAAAGCAGTAATTTCCGTATCAGATGCATATACCTTCCTGAAGACATACCTGTTATTATTGAAATCATACGCATATATTTCTTTATTACCTGTTGTCGTAAAGAAAAATCTATCCACACCCCCGATATAATTCTTTATCAGCATTGTTTCAGGATCTATCGGAATATTGTCTGGCCATTTGAAGAATAGTTTCAAATCAATGTCAAAACCATAATCCATATTACATGCATATACAAGAACATAATAATCACCACTCCGGTCCTTGTCTTCAAGAAGCATGACCACACTCAACGCCGCTCCGAAAAATGCTGACATATCATAACCGCATCCTATCATTTTAAGCACATTGTAATCGGAAAGATTTTCCGGCCCCGGGAAAGCGATCTCATTGATAGTATTGACACCATCATATCCAGGGGCTCCGGGCTTACGCACTTCAGAATCGCCGTCTGTATAAAACTGAGAAGTAAAAGGATATGCAATAGCATCCTGAATATACATACAACGGTTATTCAATTCGTCATAACATATCACTACAGGTATATTAGTCGAGAATAATGATAATCTGGACGTATTAAGAACATGCGATATCCTATACCCATCTTCCAGAACCAATGGAGCAGAAAATTTCCCTGCAAATGGGACATAACTTCCGTTATATGAATATTCTTTCCTTAAATAAACCTGTCCATCTTCAGTAAATGCACATACCTGATCCGAACCTCCCATTATTCCTGCCACCTTATATGCTACATCCATGAAATCTCCTGATGGAACCTCACCAAGAAAATTCTCCCTAATCCTTCCTGCCACTGACATATCGCTGGTATAAAGGTCAACCGGACCTTCTTCCCCTGGCTGCAAAATACTCAATCCAAACATCTGACTGGACGAATTATAAATATGATATGTCATAGGACCCGATCCTGTAGCCAATGTCTTACCCATATTTGCATTGGCATAGACATCTCCTTCGAAAGTATATACATATTCATCCGGATTTTCAGTACTTGCATCTTTCGTCAAATATCCCAACTGTGCGAGAGTACCGTTATCAGAAAGTATAGCCCAGCCGTCAGAATACGTCGGCTCTACCTTAAATTGGAATGATTTGGAATATGTAATACCATATTTATGTTCCGTGATGACAAGCAATACGTTATACTCTGCTGCGGGGAAAGGCTCAAGATGCAGAGTAGGACCTGTACCGACAACTTCGCCTCCCATTATCCACTCGAATGACAAATCGCTGTCCGTTATAGTAATATCATTGATCGTATACAACGCATCTATTTCAACCGGAACTCCCTGTTTAAAGACAGCAGCGGCACTCATAAGATTATCCTTGTCAATCTCAATGGCGTCCATCTGTTCCGTAGTATACACATAATTGCCCTTATCCTTCGTACAGGACATAGCGGACAGGACAAGAATAACTGTAAAGAATTCCTTAATATATTTCATAATCATTATGCGCTAAAATTAATTGTATCCAGGACCTTTGAGCCATCCTTTTCAAGAACCGGCGTCCCTTTTGCATCCTGCTCACGAAGATAATATACATATTCCCTGACATATGCATCGATCTCGGAATTGTCCATTTCTGAAAGATCGGAAACTCCCGTAGCAATGATAAAATGCCTGTATTTGATATCAGAATAAGGGCCCAAATAAATCAGAGAAAAATCATCATCCCACCAATCCGGCTGAGATATAATATTAGATACATATATTATTGATATAAGATATTCCTGAGGGCCTTGGAAAAAATTCTCATTATTCTCAATTCTGAGAACAATACATTTCTCCTCTTCGAGTTCATCCGGAACATTATGGAGAGTAATCTCAAGCTCGTCACTATATACTCCGGCGCTGAATGTCTGCGCGAGATCTATGTCATATACAGCAGGGGATGCAGTAGTCGCATATTCAACATTCCCCACCTTATATGGTTCATCTTCAGTAACCACACTTACGGCATAGTCTTTATCCTCCGTAATAGCAAGCCCGATCAGAGTAACCGGTATCCTGACAGTATAATCATTCTCTAATGGCGTCGTCTGGAACGAAAAACGTACAGGCCGATCATTCCACATTCTCTCAAAATGGACATAATGCGTATTGACATCATATGTCGGAAGCTGCTGTTCTTCGCATCCCGTCAGAATGACGGTCGCAAGACAAACCATTGAACAATAAAATATTCTATTTAATTTCATGATTTCTGATATTAGTTCATACTCGTTTCGCTATCCGGGATCTGCATGGTATATTTACCTTCCATCTGGATAATGACCCCATCATCCATGATTGTAGGAAGATTCTTTCTCTTACAGAAAAAGAAATACTGACCTTCCGCTACATTCTCCCTCCAGGATTCCATCCTGATTTCCTCATTTATTTCTTCAGCAGTCGCAGTCGGCTGAAGTGTCCGCAACTGACAACCGCGTGCCTGCCTCAATTCATTAAGTATGCTGACAGCATCTGCAATATTGTTCTGACTGACTAAATATTCCGCCATTATAAGAGCAAGCTCCGAAAGTCTCATCACCGGCAGCAGACAATTCTCTGATTCATATGTATTACTGCCTCCTGTCCTCTCGATATATTTTAAAGAGCCTAAATATTCATTTGATATAAGATATATCAATTTATTTCCTTCATCATTATAGTTCCTGTAATCGTCTGCGTCTGCGAAAATATAATCAAGATTTTTTAACCTGAACGGATTGGTTTCGCTGTTTCCTGTAGCACCTGTAGCCAGATAATCATTGACAAGTGTTGCTGAATAAAACGAAACCAGCATACCGTCTATCATTTTATGATGTCTGATAGCATCCGACTGGGCAGAAGAAGAAAAAGTTGAATATGAATAGGAAGACTCCTCTTCCTTAAATGTCTTGAATATACCCGCGGCACAGTCATATGCTGATTTCATATCACCAGCATATGCATACACTCTGGCCATAAGAGATCTGACAGCTACATAATTGAGACGAAAACCCCTTGCCTTGAAAAACAAGCCGGCATCACTATTATTAGCAGAATACCGGTTATATGCTCCAACCATCCATATACTTGTAGAATCAATCGGCTGCAACAAGGAGGCTGCTTCCCGAAAATCCGCCAAAACATTATCAAGTACCTGTCCCGTAGTCAACCTTTGAGGGAACATGTCTGGATATGTCTTGGAATACGGAATTGCCATACCGTCCATATTTACGGCCGGAGCCTCAGCAAAAAGACGCAACAGGTCAAAATGCATAAGAGCACGAGCCGCAAGAGCTTCTCCCTTAAGCATATCCATTTCTCCCATATAATTATTAGGGAACATCTCAGGATCAGCTTCAGCAAGATGCTGCAACAAATTATTGCAGTTGGCTATCACGAAATAACCCTGCCTCCATATTTCCTCTCCGAAAGCCTTGACTTCATCGGAAGCATAGTCATACTGCTCTGTGTATGAAAAAGGCATCGTATTACCTATATTATAGTTGTCATAATATTGAGAAAGAGCACTCAAATAGCCCCATGTCAGATTCTGTCCATACAATTCGGGAGAAGCCATAGTCTGGTATATCCCGTTAAGTGCAGAATGGTATCCACCATAATCTGAAAACAGAAGATCCTCGGTAGTATTGTCCTCCGGTATGACATCAAGCCATTTGCCGCAGCCTGACATTACACCAGCCATAAATATCGGTAATATTATTCTATATAGTTTCATAAGCAGCATAATGTTTAGAATGTCACGTTGACAGAGAAATTAAAAATATGGGAATATGGATATGACAGTCCTCTCTCACGCCGTATGGAACTCCAATATCCGAGGTCTTCCATGCTTGCAGTAAGTCTGAGCATACCCATCCCGGCCTTTTTTATCAGATTCGGATTGAAATCATAACTCAATGAAAGAGAATTGAACTGAAGCACATTGTCATTCTGTACAAAGCGAGACGTCGGCCGCGTAGTATACTCCCCGTCAGCTATACTTTTCAGAGAAGTCACATCTCCTTGCTGTATCCATCGTTGCCAATAGGCACGTCTGTCGGCATTGGACGTCATCAGATCTACATTTTCGACATAATTTACGAGTGTCTGATTATACTGCTGCCCGCCCCACCTGTACAGGAATGATGTAAACAGGGAAAAATTCTTCCATCTGAGGTTAAAGCCGAAGGCTCCCTCAGCATCAGGTTCAGTATTACCGACTATCACCTGGTCTGCAGCATTCCAGTCATAAGTAACAGTACCGTCCGGACGGAGAAAGAGTTCCTGACCGTTGGCAGGGTTTATTCCAAGGGACTGCACAGCAAAGATAGATGTAGTAGAACCTCCTTCCACATACTTTGTATATGTCCTTGAATACATTGAGTTTGAACTTCCATCACCATATCCTGCATAAAGGTCATCTACCATATTATTGTAGGTCCTCAATGCTTCTGAAATTTCAAGTATCCGGTTCCTGTTATGGGACATATTGGCGAAAAGGAGCACATTCCAGTCTTTTGACCTGATAACATTATAACGGAGATCTATCTCGAAACCAGCATTTTCTACCCGGCCAAGATTTGCGTAATAAGAATCGAAGCCGGAAGAAGTTGGCAAAGAAACTGTTGTAATCATTCCTTCAGTATCTTTCCTATAATACGAGAATTTCAGGAACAGTCTGTCATCAAACATACCGAAGTCAAAGCCGGCATCAAAAGTATTGGTTTTCTCCCACTGCAGATCCGCATTACCAAGATATTGCAACACACTTCCCAATCCAGTCATATACCAGTCTTCAGTAGATGAAGATTCATAAATTGTTCTTGTAGCGTAAATAGGGTAATTTACTTTACCGACCTGCCCATATGTGGCACGCAATTTCAAAGTACTGATTACGTCACTATCCTTAAGGAACGGATAATTATGTATATTCAATCCGACACCGCCCGACCAGAAAGGCGCGGTTTTGGTGTCCTTTCCGAATTCAGACGAGCCATCAAGACGGATAGATGCATCAAGGAGATAAATGTCATCATAAGAATAGTTTGCCAACAGGAAAAAACTTGCCATACGGCTTAGAGTTGTTGTCCTTACCGGCTTATTTACTATACGCATCGCATCATTTACTGATGAAAGGGCCCCATTCGGAAATCCGGAATAATTTGACGACGTATTTTCCGAACTGTTTTCCAGAAGCTCTGCTCCCGCTGTTACATTAATATAATTTTTCTTTATGTTCTTATTGAACATCAGCAAAGCATTCAATGAATATGAGAACGATTCTCCATCCCCTGTTGCAAGTGTTCCCATCAGTTGAGGATTCGTCTCACTATTAAACATTGTAGACGATGGATCCATGAAATGTCTTGATTTCGAGAACTGCTTGTCGATTGAGAACTGAAGTTTAGCTGTAAGATAATTCGTCGCGAAAAAATTCACCTGCAGCTTATTGCTGAATTCATTATATGAATTCTTGTTATAGGACTGCATGTACTCATCCTCATACAGAGGATTGACTTGCGTCCCAACGCCCCATTCCAACGATTTCCGATACTTTCCGGATACCGGATCAATAATAGTGAGATACGGCTGAAGATGCGAATAAGAACTGAAGTCCTGATATGGAGTCTCATTGGAATTCATGACATCAAGATCAGTCCTATTAAGCACTTGAAATTTACCTATACGATAATCCAAAGTAATCCCTGCGCCATAAGTTTCACGGTTTGTTCCTCTCATGACTCCATCCTGATTGGCATATTTCAACTCTGCGCCCCATCTGATATTATCTACTCCTCCGTCAATATAAAGGCTGTGCTGATGATGGAAGGAATTACGGACTCCTTGTGCAAGCCAATCCGTATCTACCCCCCTGTTGACTTCATTCAATTTCTTGATATATTCGTAATATTTACTAAAAGAAAGCTGATCTGACGGGTCTTCGCTCAAGCTATAATACCCTGCCGCCACTTCCGCTTCAAGTTTCTCTCTTGCATTCATCAGATTATAGTCTGACAGGTCTGGAGTCTCGAGAGAACTTGTAAAATTGTATGAAACCCTGATTTTCCCTGCCTGAGGAGCTCTGGACTCTATCACAATGACACCGTTGGCAGCTCTCGAACCATAGAGAGCGGTAGCCGCCGCATCTTTCAGGAGGGTAATGGAGTTGATGCGGGAAGGATCCATATCGTAGATTTTCTCCACATCCACTTCGAAACCGTCAAGAATGAATATAGGAAGGTTGTTGTTGCTCGTAAGATTTTCCCTTGATATATCAGCTCCACCTGTAACTTCCATTGTCATCGAAGTCTGTCCCCTCAACGTAAATTCCGGCAGGGCATTC
This sequence comes from uncultured Bacteroidales bacterium, assembly GCA_944322585.1. Classification (GTDB taxonomy): domain Bacteria; phylum Bacteroidota; class Bacteroidia; order Bacteroidales; family UBA932; genus Cryptobacteroides. Next base: position 18,709 of record CALUPB010000028.1, read on the forward strand.
GGGTTGGAACCCATCTCGATGTTCTCGGTGATACGGAACGACGGGTCGAAGACCTGAATGGCACTTATGACATTTTTCGGGGAGACTTTCAGGATCTCGTCCTTGGAGATACGGGTGGTGTTACCGGTGAAACCCTCTTTCCTGATGTTGCCGTAACCAGTAACGACCACATCATCGAGGCTCTCAGATGCCTCCTGGAGAGTGACGTCAATGGTCTTCTGTCCGGTATAGGCAACGGAATAGTCTTCCATTCCGAGGAAATAGAACTTTATCTGCGTTCCTTCCTTGGGGACGAATGAAAAACTGTAATGACCTTCGGAGTCGGTGGTCGTATTGAAGGACGTACCTTCGATGTAAATGACCACTCCCGCCAACGGGTCTTTTGTTGCCTTGCTGGTTACCTTACCGGAGACGACTGTCTCACCGTCGGGCGACTGCCCGGATGCAGGAATAGTTGCCCCCCCCTGCGAGCAGTAGTGTCAACGCACCACAGAGGATTGCAACTTCATTCCTGCATAACGAAGAAATGAAGTTCGTCAGTCTTTTCATAAAAATAGTTGTTAATAATACGATTATCGAAGCAAATTTAAGACATCGGATTCGCTTTTCAAAATTTCCGGACGGTTTTCTTTTTCAGGTCAAAGTTATATTATTCAAGTTAAAACGGTCGATTATTTTCATTCTTAAACCACAAGTCCCCTTTTCGTTGACATATCGCAACCAGATATCCTTGCTCCCCTCTTTTCTGTAATTTAGTATCCCATATCATTCTAATCTATACACTTCTACTTTTTACAAAGGCACACATGGATTTTTTCAAAAAAGAGCACCCATGCCGACGGCAGAGGTGCTCTTGTGGAATTTATATAAACATGTACGGATTAACGCTGTCCGAGCTGGGCATCGACATAGAAAAGTCCGTTGTCTCCGGCCTTCTTCAGCTTGTCCACGATACCTGAAGCAGTAGCCTCTTCCTCGACCTGCTCGCGGACGTATTTCCAGAAGAAATCCTGGGTAGCCTTGTCTTTCTCTGCAGAAGCAGCATCTACGACAGTGTTGATCAGTTCGGATACATGGCACTCGTGCTGGTACACATGTTCGAATACTTCAAGGACGCTGCCCCATCCTGCAGGCACTACGTCTATCATCGCAACCTTTGCCTCACCGCCTCTCTTCATCAGATAGTGGGCCATATCAAGGGCATGTTCCTTCTCCTCTTCAGCCTGTTTGTACATCCAGTGAGCAAAACCGTCCCAACCTTCCTTTTCAAGATAGAAAGCCATCTGGAGATAAAGGTTCGATGACCAGAGTTCGGCTGTAATCTGATCGTTGATGGCAGCCTCAAGTTTCTTTGTAATCATGGTGTCTATAATTTTAAAGTTCAACATTCATTTCCTGGTCTTCCTCGCGGACGCCCTGCTGCTCTTTCCCGGCATCCTGTACGGCCGTCCGGTCGCATCAGTCCGGACGGATGTCCGCAGACCGGAGAGAAGACAATACAATATCGGTGCCAGATGTCCGGAAGATATTAAATACGAAAAAATGTCATGATATGACAGCAGGAGCAGAATTCATGCGACTCTCCGAACGGTTTACATACAGTATTCCAAAATCTTCTTCTCCGGGTCGAACGGGCACAGGTCATCAAGATGCATGGCACGTACCGCAATATCAATCAAGCCTCTATGATCTTCTGCAGTACTGCCGCAAGACTCTGCCAGGAAATACCGTCCTGCTTCAGTCAGTACATTTTCCGGCACGAGACCTATGATTTCGGTTCCTGTCACATTGACACCATGCCTGACAGCAGCCCGGCAGACCTCCACAAATGCCTTGTGCAGCGGGGTCGCACGTATGTCAGTAATGTTCATGGAGACCTGCGCGATCCCGTACTCTTCTATGTACCATCCGATTGCCTTACAGCCTTCCAGTGTCCCAGGTATCCTGACAGTTTCCATGTGTCTTCTGACAACCCTGCCGGATTCCCTGACATCCTTAGCTATTTCCGTGGCTGTTTCTACAGATGCGGTGTCCAGATTGAAATTGACAGCTATCAGGAAATCACGGGCCCCCACGTTTACGGCTCCGCTGCATGCAACCGTGCCATTATATTCTTCAGGGCCGAAGTCGGGCCTTCGCTCCGGATCGGCAATCTTTTCCCGCAAAGATTCATACTCACCGGAACGGCATACCTCAAGCCGTTTCCTTTCCGGTCTGAACGCGGCCGCCTCGTAACAGTAGCACGGGATACCGAGCTCCATGAAAATCCTTTCAGCAAGCCGGCGGGCCATTATGGCACACTCCTCAAGGGTAATTCCCTTCACCGGAACAAGCGGCAGGACATCCGTAGCTCCGGAGCGGGGATGCGTCCCGTGCTGGACACGCATGTCTATCAGTTCCGCCGCCTTCCGCACCCCTCTGAAAGCAGCCTCCGCTACCGCTTCCGGACTTCCGGCAAATGTAATGACAGTCCTGTTTGCAGCCTTCCCGCTGTCCATGTGCAGTATTCTGACGTCTCCCGGGACTGTGTCCGTCCCTGGAGACAATATTGCCTCTGCAATCGCCCGGATGACTTCCGGCCTCCTTCCTTCACTGAAGTTAGGCACGCATTCCACTATCCTTTCCATCCTGATTATGACAAACTCCGGTAAATTTAATTCATTCCGTGGTGTCCGGCAAAAATTTCTGTCGACTTCATGGCCGGCAGATGCGGAAATCGGAAATTAATGTGTAAGTTTGTCCTCTGTTTATTTTAAAGTCAATGCGGCAAGGCAGCCTGCAGCAAAGGAAGAAAAGAGAATATTATGCAGAAATCAGTCATCACGGTCGTCGGGAAGGATACCGTCGGCATTATAGCCAGAGTCTGCTCATATCTTGCAGACAAGAACATAAACATACTGGACATATCGCAGACAATTGTCCAGGGATTTTTCAACATGATGATGATCGTGGACACGTCATCGATGGACATAGACTTCTCTACCCTCAGCGAAGATCTGGACAGGCTCGGGACGTCCATAGGGGTCCAGATAAAATGCCAGAAAGAGGAAATCTTCAACATGATGCACCGTATCTGACAGAAAAACGAAAAAGAACACCAATGATAAACATGAAGGAAGTCTTCGAGACCATAGACATGGTCGAGAAGGAAAATCTGGACGTCAGGACAATCACGATGGGCATCAGTCTTATAGACTGTGCAGACAACGATGTGGCGGCGGCCTGCCGTAAAATAGAGGAAAAAATAAAGAAACATGCAGGACGGCTCGCCGCCACCGCGGATGGGATTGCGCGTGAATTCGGTGTTCCGATAGTCAACAAAAGGGTGTCGATAACCCCTGTTTCGATAGTGGGGTCATCATGCTGCCGGGACACCGGAGACTATGTCAGGATAGCGGAAACCCTTGACAGGACAGCCTCGGAAATCGGGATAAACTTTCTCGGAGGATTCTCGGCCATCGTATCCAAAGGAATGACGGGAAGCGACAGACTGATGATAGAATCCATCCCGGAGGCCCTTGCAAGGACAGGCACCGTGTGCAGTTCTGTAAATGTGGGTTCCACAAAGACGGGAATAAACATGGATGCGGTCAGACTGATGGGACAGATTGTCAGAAAAACCGCCATGCTTACCAAGGATACAGACTCTTCCGGCTGTGCCAAATTAGTGGTTCTCTGCAATGCTCCTGACGACAATCCGTTCATGGCCGGAGCATTCCACGGAGTTACGGAAGCCGATGCAGTGATCAATGTAGGCGTAAGCGGCCCCGGAGTAGTAAAATATGCACTTGAAAAAGTCCGCGGGGAAAGTTTCGAAGTCCTGTGCGAGACCATAAAGAAAACCGCTTTCAAGATAACGCGCGTCGGACAGGCGGTAGCCCGGGTCGCATCGGAAAGGCTCGGTATACCTTTCGGGATAATAGACCTGTCTTTAGCCCCTACTCCTGCTGTCGGAGACAGTGTCGCCGACATACTTCAGGAAATAGGTCTGGAAAAGGCCGGAGCTCCGGGCACCACTGCCGCTCTGGCCCTGCTGAACGATCAGGTGAAGAAAGGCGGAGTGATGGCGTCCTCCTACGTCGGAGGCCTCAGCGGAGCCTTCATCCCTGTCAGCGAAGACCAGGGCATGATCGAAGCCGTGGAAGCCGGAGCCCTCAGCATAGAGAAGCTTGAGGCGATGACCTGTGTATGTTCTGTCGGCCTGGATATGATAGCCATTCCAGGCGACACTTCTGAAAGCACCATCTCCGGCATAATAGCTGACGAAGCCGCTATCGGAATGATCAACCAGAAAACCACTGCCGTCAGGATAATTCCCGTTATAGGAAAAAGTGTCGGGGATACGGTGGAATTCGGCGGCCTGCTCGGTCATGCTCCTGTCATGCCGGTAAACAGTTTCGGCTGCGAAGGCTTCATCAGCCGCACCGGACGTATTCCTGCCCCAATCCACAGTTTCAAGAATTGATAAAACAAGACATCCCGGAAGGATTGCTCCTCCCGGGATGTCAAAGACCGGCAGTGACCTACTCTCCCACCCCTCTCGGGGTAGTACCATCGGCGCGGGCGG
>CALUPB010000029.1 GCA_944322585.1 uncultured Bacteroidales bacterium
CAAAACCTGCTGAAGATGGAGGAAAGAATTTCCGGGGTGGAAATTTCCCCGAGGATGGCGCCGAGGTGGTGGAGGGCTTCGCGGAGATCCTGGGCAACGAGGTCTGTCGGGATGCCTGAGGAAAGGCCGGACCTGACTCTCTCAAGGGCGGCATAGGCGGAGGAGAGTGCTTCGAAATGACGGATGTTCGTGACCAGGACAGTGTCGGCAGCACCTATGATGTCCTTCTGGGACGAGGCAAGGGCTGACTTCAGCTCTTCTATACCGGTCTTTTCCTTGGCAGAAATTCCTATAAGGTTAACTTCCTTATTAGCAATATATGAAACTATTTTGTTTAAATCAATAACATTTTTGTTATCGTTCTTGTCCCCGTGTTCGTTCCCGTTCATCGGAGCGATATCCTCTCCCGTTTCCATAGCATATCCATTGCCATCGCCTGTGCCGGCATTATATGATATGCTTGTCCGCAATTCTTCCCCCCGAGAAAGTGGCTGGGAGGAATGGTCAGGATGGCGTGGCCGCTCGAGGCCTCGTGAACTGAAGGTCGTGAGCGGTTCACGAGAATGTCCGGCTGACATTCGGAAGTGAGCAGTCCGCATAGCACAGTTGGATTCTCCCGTATAATCAACCGAGGAAATGTGTCCGGAGGTTCCTGCCGGGGCTTTGCCCGAGGCCTGCATTTCCGCGAGGTCGCATTTGTTGATGACGATGAAGACCTTTTGTCGGGATGTGTCGGTGTTGCCGATTATATCGGATACTTCTTTCATCAGTTCCGCTTCCGTCCGGGACGCATCCACGATCCCGAGTACTATACGGGCATCATGAAGTTTCCTGTAAGACCGTTCAATGCCGATTTTCTCCACTTCCTCGTCCGTATCGCGGAGTCCGGCCGTGTCGATGAACCGGAACAGTATCCCGTCCACATTCATCGTTTCTTCGATGGTATCGCGCGTGGTTCCGTGTATGTCCGACACGATGGCCCTGTCTTCACCGAGAAGTGCGTTCAGCAGTGTACTCTTGCCGACATTGGTCGCTCCCACGATAGCCACAGGTATTCCGTCCTTTATCGCATTGCCGAGCCGGAAAGACTCCATCAGACGGCGTATGTGGACCAGTACCTTGTCGACTAAGGCGCTGAGCCTGTCCCTGTCTGCAAATTCCACATCCTCATCGCTGAAATCAAGCTCGAGTTCCATCAGGGAGGCGATTTCGAGCAGGTTGCCGCGCATTGACTTCAGTTCGGAAGAAAAACCGCCTTTCAGCTGGCTGAAAGCTACCCGGTGTGCGGCAGCGTTCCCGGATGCTATCACGTCCGCGACGGCCTCTGCCTGTGCAAGATCCATTTTCCCGTTCAGGAACGCCCTTTGTGTGAATTCTCCCGGTTCTGCTGGCCGGAGCCCTTCCCGTACAAGAAGTGCGGACAGTTCGCCGGCTATGTATGAGGAGGCGTGGCAGGAAATCTCCACTGAATCTTCGCCGGTGTATGAATGAGGGGCCCGGAAAACACTCACCAGGACTTCGTCCAGAATGCGGCCGTCGCTGCCGTGGATCTGTCCGAAATGTATCCTGTAACCTTTCGATGCGGCTATCGCGTTATTGCCTCCGTATCTGCCCGAAGAAATATCCTGCCGATGCCCGATGGAATCCGGATTAGCTTTCTCTTCGGGAGAATGCACAATCATGGCCGCTGCCTTGATGGCGTCCGGTCCGCTTATTCTTATTATGGTAATTGCCCCCGTGCCCGGTACGGTCGCGGGAGCGAAAATAGTATCTGTATTACGGTCTATGTACATGACATCCGATAATATTCATATCCATAATTGCGTATGAGCATTATTTAGCTACGGCATCCTTTCAAAAAGAAAGACCGTGCGACTTCGAAAATACCTCATAAAATTTGTAATGACAAAAATCAAAACAACTTCTTGACGGCTTCTGAAAAGATGCCTGGAAACTGCCGGCCGGAAAAGCGAAACACCGGAATGATTCCTGCTTTGCTTCAGGAGCGGTGCAAAATTACTAAACCGGATTGAAACATTTGCGGATAACATGAAAATATTTCTGAGAAAAGAAAAATAATGGAGGAAATCGGGATAATTTCACTATCTTCGCAACCTGAAATGTTGAATCTGTAAACATATCAGACATTATGGATAAAAAACTTGGTGCTACGCTCCGGCTGGAGAATGGCATGGAATTCAAAGGCTATTCTTTTGGCTATGAGCACTCCTGTGACGGTGAAGTCGTCTTCTCTACAGCAATGGTCGGGTATCCCGAAAGTCTCACAGACCCATCTTATTCAGGACAGATATTGTGCGTAACCTATCCGTTGATAGGTAATTACGGTGTGCCGGACGAAGGAGTCGACGAGTGGGGAATATCCAGGAATTTCGAATCGGAAAAAATCCATGTCCGTGGACTCGTGATTTCGGACTATTCGGCCAAATACAGTCACTGGGACGCCGTCAAGAGCCTCGGAGACTGGCTGAAGGAACAGAAAATACCCGGAATATACGGGGTTGACACCAGGGAAATCACCAAGATACTGCGGGAAAACGGTTCGATGCTCGGAATGATCGTAATCGACGGAGAGACAAAGAGTTTCCCGGTTCCGGACCCGAACCTTGAAAACCAGGTGGCGGTGGTCAGCTGCAAGGAAGTCATCCGGTACGGACACGGTGACAAAAAAATAGTGCTGGTAGATTGCGGCGTAAAACACAACATCTTGCGGTGTTTCATCAGAAGGGGAGTGGAACTTATAAGGGTGCCGTGGGACTATGATTTCAATACCATTGATTATGACGGGCTTTTCATATCCAACGGTCCCGGCAATCCGGAATTCTGCGATATTACGGTAAGGCATATTCAGGAGGCTATGGACAAGGGAAAGCCGATATTCGGAATATGCATGGGCAACCAGCTGCTGTGCAAGGCCGGAGGAGCGAAGACATACAAACTGAAATACGGGCACCGAAGCCACAACCAGCCGGTCAGGATGGTAGGGACGAACAAGTGTTTCATCACTTCCCAGAACCACGGTTTTGCTGTGGACAACAGGACGCTCGGAAAGGATTGGGAGCCGCTGTTCATCAATATGAACGATGACACCAACGAGGGCATAAAGCACAGGACCAAGCCTTTCTTCTCGGCCCAGTTCCATCCTGAAGCCTCCAGCGGTCCTACAGATACGGAATTCCTGTTTGACGAGTTTATATCCAAATTATAAAGACAGAGCCATGATTGACAGCAATATAAAGAAAGTCGTAATCCTCGGGTCGGGAGCCCTGAAGATCGGTGAGGCGGGAGAGTTCGACTATTCCGGTTCACAGGCATTGAAAGCACTCAAGGAAGAAGGGATAGAGACAGTCCTCATCAATCCGAATATCGCTACGGTCCAGACATCCGACCAGGTGGCGGACAGGATATATTTCCTTCCTGTGACACCGTATTTCGTGGAAAAGGTAATCCGTAAGGAGCAGCCTCAGGGAATCCTGCTGGCTTTCGGAGGCCAGACAGCCCTTAACTGCGGCGTGGAACTGTACAAGAGCGGAGTACTGGAGGAAAACAATGTCAAGGTACTGGGTACGCCGGTCCAGGCAATCATCGACACGGAAGACAGGGAGCTTTTCGTGGAAAAGCTCGACCAGATAAATGTAAGGACAATTAAATCCCATGCCGCGGAGACTCTCGACGAAGCGAAGGCGGCGGCAGCAGCTTTGGGCTACCCGGTTATCATCCGGGCCGCCTATGCTTTGGGAGGACTCGGCTCCGGTTTCTGCGACAATGAGACCGAACTTGAAGAGACCTGCGAAAAGGCATTTTCGTTCTCACCGCAGGTTCTTGTGGAAAAATCCCTGAAAGGATGGAAGGAGATCGAGTATGAGGTGGTAAGGGATAAATATGACAACTGCATTACGGTCTGCAACATGGAGAACTTCGACCCGCTCGGCATACATACCGGTGAAAGCATCGTCGTAGCTCCTTCGCAGACTCTTACCAATGAGGAATATCATTATCTGCGCGAGCTTTCCATCAGGATTGTACGTCATATCGGGATAATAGGGGAGTGCAACGTGCAGTATGCCTTCAATCCGGATGCCATGGATTACAGGGTGATAGAGGTGAATGCACGTCTGAGCCGTTCTTCCGCCCTCGCTTCCAAGGCCACGGGTTATCCTCTTGCCTTTGTCGCCGCCAAGCTCGGGCTCGGGTACGGACTGTTCGACCTGAAGAATTCAGTGACAAAGACCACTCCGGCATTCTTCGAACCGGCACTCGACTATATCGTGTGCAAGATACCCCGCTGGGATCTTTCCAAGTTCCACGGAGTGTCGAGAAAGATAGGCTCATCGATGAAAAGCGTGGGTGAGGTGATGGCCATAGGCCGGTCTTTCGAGGAAGCTGTCCAGAAAGGTCTCAGGATGATAGGCCAGGGAGCCCACGGGTTCATCGGCAATAAGGAACTCAAGGTTGACGATGTAGACGAGGCTTTACGCGAACCGACGGACAGACGTATTTTCGTGATTGCCAAGGCAATGCTTGCCGGGTATACGGTAGAGCAGATACATGGCCTTACAAAAATCGACAGATGGTTCCTGGACAAACTGGAGAATATCGTTGCAACTTACCGTGAACTCCAGTCATATGATGCCTGCGAGAAAATTCCTCTCGAACTGCTCCGGACAGCGAAACAGCAGGGTTTCTCGGATTTCCAGATAGCGCGGGCGGTGTACCGCAACATGGATGTGGAGGATGCACAGAAAATCATCAGACTGTTCCGTAAGGCACACGGCATCGTCCCGGTAGTCAAGCAGATAGACACGCTTGCAGCAGAGTTCCCGGCTGCCACAAATTACCTTTATCTCACATATAACGGATCGTACAATGACATAAAGTACGAGCATGACCGCAAGTCAGTGATTGTACTCGGCTCGGGTGCATACCGTATCGGAAGTTCTGTGGAATTCGACTGGTGTTCCGTCAATGCCCTCCAGACTATCCGGAACGAGGGATACAGGGGAGTGATGATAAACTACAACCCCGAGACAGTCTCGACGGACTACGATATGTGCGACAGACTCTATTTCGATGAGCTGACTTATGAGAGGGTGATGGATATCTATGAAATGGAGCAGCCGCACGGTGTGATAGTCTCTGTGGGTGGACAGATACCTAACAACCTGGCTCTCAGACTTGATGAAAGCGGTGTCGAGATACTCGGCACCAAGGCGTCATGCATTGACAAGGCCGAGGACAGGCACAAGTTCTCTTCCATCGTGGACGCTCTCGGGATCGACCAGCCTAAATGGAAGGAACTGACCACAATAGATGATATCAACGCCTTTATCGATGAGGTCGGTTTCCCTGTGCTTGTCCGTCCGTCCTATGTTCTTTCCGGTGCTGCGATGAATGTATGCTACAATGAGGATGAACTCAGACGGTTCCTGGCTATGGCTGCCGAAGTGTCGCAGAAGCATCCTGTCGTGGTAAGCGAATTCATGCAGAGATGTAAGGAAATAGAATTCGATGCGGTGGCTGACCACGGGGAGGTGATAGCATATGCGATATCCGAACATATCGAGTTTGCCGGAGTACACTCAGGAGATGCGACGATACAGTTCCCTCCGCAGAAGCTGTATATCGAGACCGTAAGACGTATCAAGAAGATTGCCAAAAAAATCGCCATGGCGCTTGAGATATCAGGACCGTTCAACATCCAGTTCCTGGCCAAGGAGAATGCCATCAAGGTTATCGAATGTAATCTCAGGGCTTCAAGAAGTTTTCCGTTCGTTTCCAAGGTATTGAAAATCAATCTTATCGAACTGGCAACCAAAGTCATGCTCGAACTGAAGCCCGCACCTCCGCGCAAGAGTGCGTTCGATCTGGACTATGTCGGGATAAAGGCGTCGCAGTTTTCGTTCTCCCGTCTGCAGCAGGCGGATCCGATTCTCGGAGTGGACATGGCTTCCACAGGGGAGGTTGGCTGTCTCGGCGATGATTTCAACGAGGCTCTGCTCAAGTCGATACTGTCTGTCGGGTACGATATTCCTTCAAAGAATATACTGCTCTCATCGGGTGATGCCCTGAACAAGGCGGATCTTCTCGGTGCATGCCGTCTTCTTACAAAGAACGGATATACGATATATGCTACGGGAGGTTCATATAAGTACCTGATAGAGAACGACGTGCCGGCAGTAAGGGTGCTGTGGCCGAGCGAGGAGGATGATCCTTCCCTCAAAGGGCATTTCCCGTCAGCGCTCAAAATGCTTCAAGACAAGGAAATAGACCTTGAGATCAATGTACCGAAGAATTTCACTCCGGTGGAGCTGAAGAACGGGTATATGCTCAGAAGGGCTGCGGTGGATTTCAATATTCCGTTGATTACCAATGCAAGGCTCGCGACGGCATTTGTCAGGGCGTTCTGCAGCATGTCAATAGATGAGATACAGATAAAGTCCTGGGATCAATACTGATTTGAAGTATGATTTCCCGATACGGGTATAAACAAAAGTGATGACTAAGAAGCTGTTTTGAATTTTTCAAAAATCAAGACAGCTTCTAAAAACAACAGACAATGAAAAAGATTTTGACAATGGCAGCTGTGGCTGCTGGAATTTTTACTTTCTTCTCATGCTGTCAGAATATTGACATTGCTGGGGAGTGGAATGTAAGTGAAGTCGAGGGGAATGCCCTGCCTGAACTGTTCGAAGGCCAGAAGGCTCCTTTCCTCAGTTTCGATGCCGCCGAAGGCAGACTGCACGGGAATACGGGTGTCAATATCATCAATTCATCCTACAACTTCGACGGCAGGAAGATAGAAATCGGCATGGCAGCAAGTACAATGATGGCGGGACCTGAAGAATGGATGAAAGTCGAACGTGGGATTATCGATGCGCTTGGCAAGGCAAAGACCGTGAAATCCCCTTCAAAGGACACTCTCGAACTCTGCGATTCCACCGGCACCGCAGTCCTTACCCTTGTAAGACAATAATGCCGCCATTGCTGACCCTTATTATTTACGGTACAGATTAAAGGATGTCCGGTTGTCGGCATTGGCTCCCGAAAAGGGAGGGGACCCACTGAATGGGGAGGACCGGACAACCGGACATCCTTTAATATAGACACGTGTCAAAAATCTTCATCCTTGTCCATATTCTGCAGAAACGCCTCGTTGGTTGGATATTTGGCCATTCTTTCCTGCAGAAGTTCCATCGCCTCGATAGGAGTCATGTCGGCCAGGAACTTGCGTGCAATCCATATGCGGTTGGCAAGGACAGGGTTATAGAGCAGGTCGTCGCGCCTTGTACTCGACAGGGTGACATCCACTGCCGGGAACAGTCTCTTGTTGCTGAGCCTGCGGTCAAGCTGGAGTTCCATATTGCCAGTCCCCTTGAATTCCTCGTAGATGACATCGTCCATCTTGGAGCCTGTGTCGGTCAGAGCCGTTGCAAGAATAGTGAGGGATCCGCCTCCTTCAATGTTCCTTGCTGCCCCGAAAAACCTTTTCGGCCTGTGGAGGGCATTTGCGTCCACACCTCCCGAAAGCACCTTGCCTGATGCCGGCTGAACCGTGTTATATGCCCTGGCGAGCCTGGTGATGGAGTCAAGGAAAATCATCACGTCATGTCCGCATTCTACCATTCTCTTGGCTTTTTCCAGAACCATATTGGCGACCTTGACATGTCTTTCCGCCGGTTCGTCGAAAGTGGATGCGACGACTTCCGCCTTGACGCTGCGGCACATGTCCGTCACTTCCTCCGGCCGCTCGTCGATAAGGAGCACGATCATGTAGACTTCAGGATGATTGTCAGCTATGGCGTTGGCTATCGACTTCAGAAGCACGGTCTTTCCTGTCTTCGGCTGGGCCACGATAAGCCCCCTCTGGCCTTTCCCTATCGGTGTGAACATGTCCACTATCCTGCAGGACATGTCGTTGTGTCCGTTGCCGAGAAGATTGAATTTCTCATCCGGGAAGAGCGGGGTAAGGAACTCGAACGGAACCCTGTCCCTGATGAATTCCGGAGTGCGTCCGTTGACATATTTTATCTTTACCAGAGGAAAATACTTGTCACCTTCGCGCGGAGGCCGGATCTCGCCTGTAACGGTATCGCCGGTTTTAAGTGCATTTGCCTTGATCTGACTCTGAGACACATAGATGTCGTCCGGAGAGTTCAGATAGTTATAGTCGGATGACCGGAGGAAGCCGTATCCGTCCGGCATTATTTCCAATACGCCTGTCGCTTCCACGACACCGTCGAATTCGATGCGCGGCTGCTGGTTCTGCTGGCGGTATCCGTTCTGGTAATTCTGATGGTATCCGGTGTTCCCGCCCTGATAATTGCTGTTATTCTGCTGGTACCCGTTCTGGAAATTGCCGCCGTTATTCTGCTGGTAGCCCTGCTGTCCGTTCTGCTGCCGCTGATCCGTTATCCTTTCCCTTCTTTTCCTTTGGAGATTGTCCTTACCGCTGCTCTGCTGGGCCGGAGCCTGTGCTTCTTCCTGGACATCCTTTGTCTTTTCTGCAGGTTTGGTATCCTGTACAGCTTCCTTGACTTCGGCTGCTGTTTCAACCGGTTCCGCTGCCTGTATCTCTTCCTGCTTCACTTTCGGACGGCGGCCTCTCTTTTTCACATCAGGAGACTGACGCTGCTCTGACGGCTGTGCTTCCGTCTGGTCCGTTTGTTGTCCGGCAGTCCGGGTCTGTGTCTCCGTACTGCTTTCAGCGGGTGCAACTGTTTCCTTCTGCTTCCTTTTCCTTCCTGTGCCGGAATCGGCCCTGGTCTTTCCAGCCGGTTTTTCAACTGCCGGAGCTGCGGTTTCTACTGTCTCTGTGGCTGCAGCTTCCTGACGTGGCCGGACGGCAGCTGCCGGAGCAGGCTGTTCTTTCCTCGGTCTTCCTCTCCGTCTTTTCTCAGGTGCATTCTGTGCGTCTATGACTGCTTCGCTGTCAAGAATCTCATAAATGAGCTTATCCTTGTCTTTCTTCTTCACATTCCTGATCTTGAGTTCGGCTGCAACGGACTGCAGTTCTTCAAGGCTCATCTCCTTAAGCTCGAAAATTTTGTGCATAGGATTGATTGTATAATAAATTGATAAAATGGCCGGCGTATCAGCCTGGTGTCTATAAGAAGTTCTTGAAATTTCCGGAAAAATTCAAATAACTTCAGAAAAGATGTGCAAATTTAACTTAAAAAAAGGAAAAAACAAGCCTCCTGGCAATTATATGACCAAAATTTACCGTTTATGTCAGAAATTGTCCCAGTAACTGTTGCTCTTCTTGAATCTGAGAAGGTCGGCAAGGGCAGCCGCATTCGCTGCGATTCTGAAACTCCATGACTGCCATGTACCTGTCGGTACCCATGACACGGATATGTTGAAGCAATGCAGGTCATATGTAGCGCTCAGCTGGGTCGTGGTCATTTTCATTGCCATCAGGTCGAATCCTGTGGTAAGGTTGATGGCGAGTGCAGGCGTTATCTTGACATTGCCGGATATTCCCAGGGTCTGGGTATATCTGTGGTTCGTAAGCAGCTGATATGCCGCTACCGAGTACGATCTGCTGTAATTGAACGAATAGTTCAGGTTGACCGACCACGGTGCATTGGGATTCATATAGTAAAGCCATCCTCCGGGGATATATTCACCGGTCACCGGATGGTAGTATATCCTCATGTAATTGTCGGCCGGATTGCCTCCGGCCTGTTTCGAACCGTCGTTGCCGTCTATCTTTCCTTCTCCGGAGAATGAATAGGACAGGGAAAGGCTTGCGTTCGTAAGCCTGAGCGGTTTGTTCCAGCCATAGACACTTCCGTTGAACCTGTTGACTGTCGCATATGAACGTTCTCCTGTCGCTACGACCGCGTACGGACTGAAATTGGCATTGCCGCTGATGCCCAGTTTTCCGAATACCGACGTAGAGAGGGATATTCCTATATTGCTCATATTCAAGGAATCCGCCAGGAAGTTATATCCGGTATTCAGAGAGAGGTTGTCTATCAGCTTTATTTTCTTCGTTCCGGTACCGGTCGTATCCTGCAGATCCCTGACCTTTGCTTCGAGGTTGTTGCCTATGCTCAGGCTCATGCTTGCCGTCTGTCCACGTCCGGGAGCCGAATAGAGCTGGCCGGAATATATGTTGTAGTCGAGGCTTCGTGCCACGCCCTCATTGTCTACGTAATTGATGGTCCTGTATCCGTTGAAATAAGTGGCCTTTTCAGGGCTGAACGAGAAACTGACGGACGGAGTAATGACATGCCTGATGGCCTGCAGTTTATGATGTTTGCCGAAATTGAAGAGTCCGTAGAGCCTGGTGCTGGCCGACAGACCGCCGGAGTAGTTGTGTGTGGCTCCGAAATGGCTGAACATTCCGCCCTTTACTTCCTCCACTTCATCCGTTGCAGGATTGTATACCCTTTCAGTCTTGTCGAAAAACCAGTTCATCGAGTAACTTATGCTCGGGGTGAAGTTGATGTATTTGAAAAGCGTGAAATTAGGCAGTCCTATCTGGAAATTGTGCGTCATTCCGTTCTGCATCTTGTCCCAGAATCCGGGCTGGTTGAATTCGGATGCCTTGAAGTTTATCTTGTTCTGGAGAGTGGTATTGTATCCGAGCGAGAAATCCTCATAGAACTTTTTCTTCCCCACCCTGTTCTTGCGCTTGAAAGGATAGAAACGGCTTACAGAAAGAGTCACGTTAGGAAGCGTGAATGCGTAGGAACTGTCCCTGGAACTCTGGCTGTGCAGGGCGTTCACGGAAAGATTGATCTTCCCGTTCCAGTTCTTGGACCAGGAGATGGATGACGATATCTGGTTCTGCAGGGCCTCTGTCACGGATGTCGAATTGTACCTGTTGTTGGACGGGCTGGAGAAATTGACGGATGCGCTGAAAGTCATTCCCGGATTCGCCTTTGCATCCTGGGAATGGCTCCACCTTACGGCAAAGTTCTTTGTCTGGAAGAAGTCGGCGCTCCCTTTTTCTCCCGTCTGGTCGTTGGAATATGTCAGGGCGAAGTTGCCGTTGCATTTGTAGTTGACCTTGTATCTGGAGTTTACATCTACCGCCCAAGAGCCGAGGGTAAATATGTCCCCCGTGAGGGAAAGATCGAAATAATCGCCGATTACGAAATACATTCCGATATCCCTGATGAAAAAGCCTCTGGATGCTTCCTCTCCGAATGTCGGCATCAGGAGTCCCGTGGCCCTGTCCGGTCTTTTGGGGATGAAACCGAAAGGAAGGATGACCGGGAAGAGCGGCACATCCTCGATTACGGGATATGCAGGCCCGAACACTGTCCTCTGTGACGGTTTGGTCATGACCTTTGCGGCAGTCAGATGAAGATAGTAGTGAGGATGCTCGCAGTCGCAGACAGTGTATTTGCCTTTTGTTATGTTGATGGACTGATCCGGCATCATCTTGATGTTGCGTCCGTGCAGGATACCTTCCGATTCCTGGGTTATCATGTTGGTGATACGGGCCTTGCGTGTCTCGAAATTGTATCTGACTTCCTCCATGGTATAGGTTTTCCCTCCATCTTCCATCGTCGGCTGGCCCACCCAGGTGCCGGTGGAATCCTTTGTCCCCCTCGCGAAGACTGTCTGCTTCTGCATGTCGTATTCCATGTAGTCGGCAGTCAGTTTCATGCTTCCGTATGTGACGGTGACATCTCCGTAGTAATAGATCATCCGTCTTCCGTTGGAGAAGTCCTCGATTATCGAATCCCTTGCCGTGGAGAATGCGGGCTGCTCAAGGGAACTCTTGCTCAGCAGATCGAGGGAATCGACCCTCGCTATGGAGTCAGCCCTTGCGGTAGAGTCTGTAACGAATTTTATCGAATCCAGGACGGCCCGCATGGAATCCGTCATTTCCACTGTGTCCTTCTGCACCTGTTCGGTCCTTTCTGCCGCCCTGAGACGTGCTCTCCTTGAACGCCGGTCGTCCTGTGAAGACACAGTAAACGAACTGATGATCGACAGCAGTACGGCTATCGACAGCAGTTTCTCCCAACCGGACATCTTCTTCCCCTTCGTGGCTTGCGACATCAGTAAATTTTACTATTTTTGCAAGATGCAAAAATAAAACTAATTTAGTTCATTACCAAATAGAGCCTGCACATGCGTACCTATATAATATACATATCGGCATTTTTATTTGCTTCGGCAGCCGTTTTGTCCATGCCGTGCATGAGCCCGGCCCAGTCTTCCGGGGCACCCCTCAGACTGAAGACCGTTGTAATAGATGCAGGACATGGCGGAAAAGATGCAGGCGCAGTGAGCCCGGACCGCAGGACTTACGAAAAAAACATAACGCTTGCCATATCGAAGCTGCTCGGACAGAAGATACAGTCGGCATATCCGGATGTCAAGGTGGTGTATACGAGGACTACCGACAGGTACGTCACCCTTAACGACAGGGCCGAAATCGCAAACAAGGCCAATGCCGACCTGTTCATATCAATACATATCAACTCCTTTTCCAAGTCTTCCCCGAACGGCTTTTCCGCCCATGTCCTCGGACAGTCAAGCAACAGGGACCGTGACCTCTTCTCCTTCAATCAGGAGCTGTGCCGCAGGGAAAACTCCGTGATTCTTCTCGAAGAGGACTATGCCACCAAATACCAGGGGTTCAATCCCGACAACCCCGAGTCCTTCATAATGTTCAATCTGATGCAGAATGCATTCTATGAGCAGAGCATCCTTTTCGCGGCCGAAGTCGACACCCAGCTTGCGAAAGGTCCGTTCCGGACCAACAGGGGAATTTCCCAGAACCCGTTCTATGTGCTGTGGAAAACAGCCATGCCGGCAGTCCTGCTGGAGCTCGGTTTCATCTCCAATCCTTCCGACCTGAAAATACTCAACTCTTCGTCCGGACGCGCACAGATAGCTTCCCGGATTTTCGATGCATTCTGCCAGTTCAAGAAAAAGTACGACGGAAGTCTCGACTATGAAGTGGTGGCGGGAAAGCCTGTACTCAAGGATTCCGATGCCTCAGGACAGGTTCCCGGGACCGGCGTACAGTACGGAGTGCAGATACTTCTGCTCAGCAGGGAACTGAAGAAAGGCGACAGGGCTTTCAAGGGATATGAACCGGAGATTTACCGGAGCGGGAAGGTATTCAGGTATGTTGTCGGCAAGTGCGGGACCGAGTCGGAGGCAAGGTCGCTTCATTCTTCCATAAAGAAGAAATTCCCGGACTCTTTCATCGTCAGGATAGAGGACGGGACTGTCACAAGGCTGTAGAACAAGTTAAATTTTCCAGATATGAAAATTTCCAGGGAATTCAGGATCGGAATATTCGTCACCGTCATTCTCCTTGTTTCGTTTATCCTCATCAATTTCCTGAGGGGCAAGGATATATTCAACAGAGAGATGAGCGTATCCTCACATTATGATGATGTGGCCGGACTTGTCCCTTCTGCATCCGTGTATATCAAGGGATACAAGGCCGGCACGGTTACGGATGTGGAATATGATCCCGAGAGCGGACTTTTCGAAGTGACATGCTCGGTTTTGCGGAAGTTCAGGATCCCCGAAGATTCCAGAATGACCATATACAGCGTGGACATAATGGGAGGCAAGGGCATCAGGATAGATGCCGGTTCGTCGGAAGTCTGTGCCGAAGACGGAGCGGAACTCGTGCCGTGTTTCGAGGAAGATCTCATGACCTCCCTCTCTGCAGGCATCGGGCCTCTTGCCGCCAAAGTATCCTCGACTCTTGACAGCCTGAATACGGCGGTAGGCAGTATAAACACTCTCCTTGCGGCTGCTGATCCCGGAAGCCTGCGCCGGATTCTCGACCATATTGAATGTACGGCGGCAAATGTCGAAGGCATTTCGGACAGGATAAACGGAAAGTCGGAAGAACTCGTATCATTTATCGGTCATCTCGACAGTGTGGCGGAGAAGCTCGGTTCGGTGATGGACAAGGCCGATGCAGCCATGACTGACATCGGAGGAATCACCGCTGCTCTTGACAGCAGCGATGTGGCCGGACTGGTTGTCTCTTTCCGGTCCCTGCTCGACAGCATGCAGGATCCGGACGGAAGTCTCGGGAAACTTCTCACTGACGGATCGGTCTACGATTCCCTCGATGCCATCCTTGCCGATGTTGACCGCCTCGTCAGGAAAATAGAGGAGAATCCCAAAAAATACATAAGGATTTCCGTTTTCTGAAAAGACAGGATTCCGTCCACTGTTCCCAACGCTGTTTCAACCTCTGGATATTCCCTGTGCAGGTAAAAGCACGGATTGGCTAAATTTGAATAATTCTAATTAGGTAATAGTTTAAGGAATAGGGCCATTGTATATTATCGACATTTATAAGATATTTGTAATCAATGATTTATAATTTAAACGTTTCCCGTTTTCCGAAACGGATACATGTAAATTATTTTAATAATGCAATAGCATAAAAATTTTTTTGTAACATTTTTTTCACCATCTTTGTCATCCCTTTCAGACGGGTAATGTGTATAACCTAAAAGATCTGACAACGGATGATTCAGGACAGACATATTGCAGTATGGAACAACTGCCTCAAGGTATTCGGACAGATACTTGAGCCGCAGCAGTTCAATACATGGTTCAAGCCCGTCCGTCCGGTATCCATGCAGGATGCCACTCTTACCGTGGAGGTGCCCTCCGAGTTTTTCAGGGAATATCTTGAAGAATATTTTCTGGATGTCATACAGAAAGTCCTCAAGAGGGAAATCGGAGCCGCAGCCAGACTGAACTATATGGTCAGGCCTGTATCCGTGCAGCCTCCGATGACATATCCGGCATCCCATGGCCAGGTCCCTGTAAACAGGTCCATATCCGTTTCGACATATTCTCCGGCATCCAATCCCGGACCTTTTGTCTATCCGGGGACGAGAAGGGTACAGGTGAATTCACAGCTCAATCCGGTCTACTGTTTCGCCAATCTCATCAAGGGCGAATGCAACAAGATGGGCATCACGGCAGGAGAGAGCATATCGATGGCTCCAGGCAAGACGGCGTTCAATCCTCTTTTCCTGTTCGGCGGGCCGGGTCTTGGAAAGACACATATCGCCCAGGCCATAGGTATAGACATAAAGGAAAAATTCCCGGAGCTCGTAGTGCTCTATGTCCCGGCAAACAGATTCAAGACCCAGTACATGGATGCCGTAGTCAGGAACAGGCTCAATGATTTCCTTGCGTTCTACATGAAGATGGACGTGCTGATTGTGGATGACATACAGGATCTTGCCACTCCGGGGACGCAGAATGCCTTTTTCCAGGTATTCAACCATCTGCACCAGAACTGCAGGCAGCTTATATTCACTTCCGACAGGCCGCCGGTGGAGTTGCGTGACTTCGAGGCCCGCCTGCTTTCGAGACTGAAGTGGGGGCTGTCCGTGGAGCTCCAGCAGCCGGATTTCGCCACAAGGCTTGCAATGCTCAAGGCGAGAAGTTTCAGGGAAGGGGTAAGCCTCAGCGAGGATGTGCTTGTTTTCCTGGCGACGAGGATAAGAAGCAATTTCAGGGAGCTCGAAGGGGCGCTGATATCCCTCATAGCCAATGCGACCCTTGCCCACAAGGAAGCTACCGTCGAGCTTGCGGAAAAGATAACGGAGAAGCTTGTCGGAGAGCAGAAGAACGATCTGTCCATGGACAAGGTGAAGAATGCGGTCTGCGACTATTTCAATATTCCGGAGGATATGCTCCTGTCGAAGTCGAGGAAACGCCAGATTGTCCAGGCAAGACAGATAGCCATGTATCTGACGCGCCAGCATATCAACTGTTCCCTTTCCATAATCGGAGCGGAACTCGGAGGCAAGGATCATGCAACGGTTCTCCATGCATGTACGACCGTTACCGACCTGATGTCTACGGACAGGACTTTCAAGCAGTATGTCACCGATATAGAGAAAATGCTCGTGACGGCAGACCGCTGACAGCAGCGTCTGCCGTTCCGTCCGTTAATATAATAACATATGAATCCAGCAAGAGTCCTTGAAATCTTCAAGGAAATCACACGCATCCCCCGTGAATCCGGTCACGAGGAGATGATTATTGCATATCTGCAGAACTTCGCGGCTGCCCGTTCACTCGAATGCAGGACTGATGAGGCAGGTAATGTCGTCATTGTCAGGCCGGCTTCACCAGGAAGGGAAAACGTGCCTGTGCTCGTACTCCAGAGCCATTCCGACATGGTGTGCGAGAAGAATTCCGATGTGGATCATGATTTTTCAAAGGACCCTATCAGGTATGAGATACGTGACGGGTGGATGATAGCACCGGATACGACACTCGGGGCCGACTGCGGTATCGGAATGGCGGCCGAGCTTGCCATTCTTGAGAGCGACGGTCCGACAGGCCGTATCGAATGTCTTTTTACCGTGTCAGAGGAGACTGGTCTGGACGGAGCCAAGGCTCTCAAACCGGGATTCATTACGGGAAAGACACTTATCAACCTGGATTCCGAGGATGAGGGAGAACTGTTTGTGGGATGCGCCGGGGGACTGGATACTACGGGTATTTTCAGATACGGCACTTCTGAAATTGCGGAAGGGACACGGCTGCTGTCGTTCAGGATATATAACGGTCTGGGCGGGCACAGCGGAGACGATATAGACAAGGGACGGGCCAACGCCGTGCAGCTTCTTGCCCGTTTCCTTTATCCGGAACTCGGAAGCTATTCTCTCTGCTCCATCGAAGGCGGCAACAAGAGGAATGCCATAGCCCGCGAAGCGGGCTGTGTCGTGGCAGTCAAGGGAGACGGTGCGGAATTGCAGGAGCATTTCAGGATTTTCTCGGAAGAAGTCAGAGCCGAGTACGCAATTGCGGAGCCAGGACTTTCGTTCGAATGCAAGGAGGTGAATACTGCCTGTCGGGCAATATCCGATCATGATGCCCGGAGGATAGTGTCCGCCCTTGTTGCAGCGCCTCACGGAGTGCTTGCCATGAGCCGGGAAATCGAAGGACTCGTGGAAACATCCTCGAATCTTGCATCTGTCAGGATGCTTGATGACGGAACGATACGTGTAGGATCCAGCCAGCGCAGTTCTGTCAACAGCGCCCGCAAGGCAGCCGGGGACAGGATGCAGGCCTGTCTGGAGCTGGCGGGAGCCGAAGTGACCCACGAAAATGAATATCCCGGCTGGCAGCCTGACATGAACTCCCGTATACTCGGGATTGCCAGGAATGCCTACAGGGAACTTTTCGGAGAGGAACCTCGCGTCAGGGCAATCCATGCCGGCCTTGAGTGCGGGCTGTTCCTTGACGTATATCCCGGCCTGGACATGATATCCTTCGGCCCTACCCTCAGAGGCGTCCATGCACCAGGGGAAAGGCTTGAACTCGCATCCCTCGACAGGTTTGTCGCACTGCTCGATAAGATAGTCACAGAATTTGCCTGATTATGGTGAAGATTGCCCCATCAATGCTTTCCGCCGATTTCCTTCATCTCGGCAGGGATGTGGAGACGGTCAATGCCAATGCAGACCTGTTCCACCTCGACATAATGGACGGGACCTTTGTCCCCAACATATCATACGGCTTTCCCGTAGTGGAAGCCGTTGCGCGTGCTGCGACACTTCCTATGGATGCTCATCTCATGATCGTGCATCCGGAAAAGTACGTGGAAAGGTTTGCGAAGGCCGGTGTAAGAATGCTGAGTTTCCATTATGAAGCTGCCGGGAACCCTCTTGACATCATATCACTTATCCGTGACAACGGAATGGTGCCGGGGATTGCAGTCAATCCGGATGTGCCCGTGGAAGTTCTTTTCCCTTATATCGGAGAATGCGGCTACATGGTACTTATGTCGGTCTTTGCCGGTTTCGGAGGACAGAAATTCATCGAGACCACCTATGGCAGGGTGAAAGAACTCAGGGCCGAAATCCTGAGACAAGGGGCAGAATGTACCATAGAGGTGGACGGGGGAGTGTCTCCTGCCAATTCAAAGGCTCTGGAGGAAGCGGGTGCGGACATTCTTGTAGCCGGAAGTGCCGTCTTCAGGGCAGCCGACCCGGCGGCGGTCATCCGGGCAATGAAAAGCGGATTGTCCTGAAACGTGACCGGTCATCTTCCGACTGCTGTCATCGGACCGGCTGCATCATGATCATAGCTGGAAATCGTCTATAATATATTTGATCTCCTTGAATGCACACACTCTCAAGGAGCCGTCTTCGAGTTCCATTTCCAGACAGCCGTTGTCCGTTATACCCCTGATTATGCCGAAGAAACGTGGGGGAACCGCCTCTTCAGAAGGAGAAGACGGGCTTCCGGTCAGGTCTGCGTAAAGGTGGAGTTCATCTTTCCTGTACATCCTGTCAAGATACATTCCGCGCAGTGCTTCCCCGCCTTCATCCGTGAAGATGCCGATACTTCTGTCAAGTGCCTCAAGATAGCCGTGCAGTGCATCCCTGAGGCAGGTATCCTTTCCTGTCAGAGTCTTTACCGAGACAGGGTTGGGTATATCGGGAGGGAAAACGGTCTGGTTAAGGTTTATCCCTATTCCTATAATGCTCCACGTCAGCAATCCGTCCCTGACACAGTTCTCTATCAGTATTCCGCAGATTTTCCTGTCCCCGCAATAGATGTCGTTAGGCCATTTGATTTCAGAGTCTATGCCCATGTCTTCGAGGAAGAATGATACCGAAAGGGCCGCGATTTCGCTGATGCGGAACTGGTCTGCGGATGCAATTGCTGGGATACCGTCTCTCCCAGGCTTCAGAACAACCGAAAAAGTGAGATTTTCACCTGCATCGGCCGTCCACCTGTTTCCCCTCTGCCCTCTGCCTGCCGTCTGCCTCTCTGCCGCTATGACTGACAGATTGTCAAGGCATGACACATGCCTTGCAGCTTCGGAATTGGTCGAATCTATTGTCTGATGCCATATTATACGGTAGTCTCTTTTCATTGGTGCGGATTTTGTGTAATTCGGCTGGCGCCATATATACGGTTCACGCCTTGGCATAGCAAATAAATTTGCTCTGCACTCGGCTTCTGCG
>CALUPB010000030.1 GCA_944322585.1 uncultured Bacteroidales bacterium
GTCGTTGTCATCGTCATTCAAGCCTCACAGCCGGCAGGCTGCTGCGGCTTTCATTCCTCGACGGCCTTGCATCTGCGGAGCGAACTATCTTGTGGCGAGCTCCACCAGCCTGTCGAGGGCATCGGCCAGACCTGCTGCATTCCTGCCTCCGGCAGTCGCGAAGCCCGGCTGGCCGCCGCCTCCGCCCTGGATCAGCTTTGCAGCCTCCCTGACATCGGTACCGGCGTTGCGTCCTTTCCTTACAAGGTCATCCGAATACATGAGCATCAGCTGAGGCTTGCCTCCGAATTCGCAGGCAACGGCGACGACAAGGTTCTCTGCCTCTTTCTGAAGCATCTGGCAGGCTTTCCTGACAATGTCGGGGTTGATCTGTGCGGCTTTTTCAGGGCTTATGGTCACGACATTGATGCCATTGACAGGCTTGCTCATTTCGAGGATGGCCTTTTTGAAAGCGGCGCTCTTTTCCTTGGCTATGGCCTCGACTTCTTTCTTGAAATGCTCGTTTTCCTCAATGAGCCTGCCTATTGCGCCGGCAAGATCCGGTGCATTGTTGAACAGGGCCTTGGCAGCCCGGAACGAGTGTTCCATTGCATCCACGACCTTTTCCGCATACGGCCCCGTCACTGCCTCTATCCTTCTGACACCTGCAGCAATCGCTGATTCTGCCACAATCTTGAAGAAGCCGATCTGCCCGGTGGCGGCGGCATGGCAGCCCCCGCAGAGCTCCACGGAATCCCCGAACTTCACGACACGAACCCTGTCCCCGTATTTTTCCCCGAACAGCGCCATGGCTCCCATTGCCTGCGCTTCCTCCATAGAGGCGGCCCGGTTCTCTTCCAGCGGTGAATTTTCCCGGATGAGTTCATTCACGCGATTTTCTATGAGGTCTGTCTGTTCGTCCGTGAGTTTCTCGAAATGTGAGAAGTCGAAACGGAAATACGAGTCGGTCACGTATGACCCTTTCTGTTCCACGTGAGTTCCGAGTATTTCCCTCAGGGCCTTGTGAAGAAGGTGTGTGGCTGTATGGTTGGACGATATGAGACGCCGTCTGGCTGCATCCACGACAAGGGTGAACGGCCCGGTACAGTCAGCCGGAATATGGTCTGCGATGTGTATCGTGAGGTTGTTTTCCTTCACCGTGTCAGTGATGGCAATCTTTTCCCCGTCACCCGCAATTATGTATCCTGTGTCACCGACTTCTCCTCCCATTTCAGCATAGAACGGTGTCCGGTCGAACACAAGCTGGTACATGACCTTGTTCTTGGCCTTGACGGTGCGGTGTCTGGCAAGCGTTGCCCCCTCGACTGAAGTGCTGTCATAGCCCACGAATTCCACATTCACGCAATGGTGGAATTCTATCCAGTCCCCTGATTCTATGGCAGTGGCATTGCGGGCCCTGTCCTTCTGTTTCTGCAGTTCTTTCTCGAAGCCGCCGATGTCTATGGTGTACCCGTTCTCCGCTGCAATCAGTTCTGTCAGGTCGACCGGAAATCCGAAAGTGTCATAAAGCACGAAGGCGTCTTCTCCCTTGATGACCTTGTCGTCTTTCGATTTTTCCATTATGGTGTCCATCAGCCTGATGCCTCTGTCCAATGTGCGCAGGAAAGCCATCTCCTCTTCCCGTATGACTTTTTCCACGAGTTCGCGCTGGGCCGCTATTTCAGGATACGCTTCCCCCATGTCTTTTACCAGCTGGTCCACCAGGCGGCAGAGGAACGGCTCGCTGAAGCCGAGGAAGGTGTAGCCGTACCGCACTGCACGGCGCAGGATACGCCTTATCACGTAGCCGGCCTTCACGTTGGACGGGAGCTGTCCGTCTGCTATGGAGAAACTTATTGCCCTGATATGGTCTGCAATGACCCTCATGGCAACATCCGTCTTTTCGCTTTCCCCGTACCTGTGTCCCGACAGTTCTCCGATTTTGTCTATCATGCCGGTGAATACGTCTGTGTCGTAATTGCTCGTCTTGCCCTGAAGGACCATACAGAGCCTTTCGAAGCCCATTCCGGTATCCACATTCCTGTTGGGAAGCGGCTCCAGTTCTCCGTTGGCCTTCCTGTTGAACTGCATGAAGACCAGATTCCATATTTCGATCACCAACGGATTGCCCTGGTTTACGAGTTCCCTGCCCGGAACGGCTGCCCTTTCCTCGTCGCTACGCAGGTCCACGTGTATTTCGCTGCACGGACCGCACGGGCCGGTATCACCCATTTCCCAGAAATTGTCATGTTTGTCCCCGAGGAGTATCCTGTCTTCCGGAACATGCAGTTTCCACCTCTCCCTCGCTTCCGTGTCCATTTCGGTCCCGTCCTGGCTGTCGCCCCTGAATACCGTGACGTACAGTCTGTCCTTGTCGATGCCGTAGACTCCGGTCAGCAGTTCCCATGCCCAGTCTATCGCCTCGGACTTGAAATAATCGCCGAAACTCCAGTTCCCGAGCATCTCGAACATTGTATGGTGGTAGGAGTCATGTCCCACTTCTTCGAGGTCGTTGTGCTTTCCGCTGACTCTCAGACATTTCTGACTGTCGGTCACTCTCCTGTATTTCGGAGTGCTGTTCCCGAGGAACCAGTCCTTGAACTGGTTCATCCCGGCATTGGTGAACATGAGTGTAGGGTCGTTCTTCACCACCATAGGGGCAGAAGGAACTATAGTATGTCCTTTGGACGCGAAAAAGTCCAGGAACGTCTGTCTGATTTCTTTAGATGTCATAATTAATTCCAAGCAAAATAACGTGCAAAGTTAGAAAAAATTCCGGAAAAAAGACTATCTTTGCGCCCATGTCGGCATCGAGGAAATATATTTTCAATCAGGAAACCCTTTCATACGAGGAGCAGATAAAGTCCGGAAGATCACGGGTAATCAAATATTCGTGCCTTTTCATGGCGAGTATCGGCATGGCCGTGCTGTATTTCTGGCTTTATACCTCGGTCTTCGGACAGGATCTGCCCAAGACTGCAAGGCTGAGAAGCATCAATGACGGATGGAGCGCCAGAGTGGACATAATCAACAGACATCTTGACGAATACGATGAAGCTCTCGCAATGCTTCAGATGCGTGATGATGATGTGTACAGGTCCGTTTTCGGAATGTCTCCGATATCCAAGGAGGTCAGGAATGCCGGATTCGGCGGAGTCAACCGTTATGCCTATCTTGACGGAGCCAACATAGGTGACCATATCAAGTCCACTGTCATCAGGCTCGACGTGCTGACAAAGAAGTCCTATGTGCAGAGCATGTCTTTCGATGATGTCGAGATGATTGCCCGCAGGTCGGGGGAGATGGTGTCCTGCATCCCGAAGATCGCCCCTATAATTCCGGACAGGGCGCATTACCGTCTGTCGAGCAGTTTCGGCATCAGGAAAGACCCTATAACGGGCAGGCGGGCTTCCCATCAGGGGCTGGATTTCGCCATTGAGGTCGGCAGTCCGGTATATTCCACGGGAGACGGTGTCGTCACGAGGGTGCAGAGAAGCCGTGTCGGATACGGCAACAATATAATCGTCGACCATGGTTTCGGGTACAAGACAAGGTATGCCCATCTCAGTTCCATCGATGTGCTGGAGGGAACCGTGGTGAAAAGGGGTGATTTCATCGGGAGGACAGGGAATACGGGGAAATCTTCCGGCCCTCATCTCCATTATGAGGTGATCTATATGGGGCGTCCGGTCAATCCTGTCAATTACCTTGATCTTGACATTCCGGCTGAGGAGTATGCTTCCATGGTGAGAAAAGTGGAGGCAAGTTCCGATATCGTGCGTCCTTCTGACAGATAGGAGGGAATGTTCTATGGCACCCAGGTATATCTATGATGACAAGCAGGTACATTTCCGCCGTGCGACGCGGACTTTCAGGAGTGTCACTTTCAGGGTCCTGAAATATTTCTTCGTGTCGATAGGCCTTGCAGTCATATATTATTTCGTGTTTTCCCTGTTTTTCAGTACGGATACGGAAAGGCGCCTGAGGCAGGAAAACAGGATGTATGCCAAGATATACCCGGAGATGGAGAAAAAGGAGAGGCTCCTGTCCGATGTGGTGGCAGGGCTTCAGATGCGGGATGACGGTATCTATAAGACCATCTTCCACACTGAGGCACCGAATGTGGAAAGACTCTCGTCCGTGGATTTCCTTTCCGGCGGGGATACGCTCCGCGATGCGGACATTGTCGCATATGCGTCCGGCAGGCTTGACATGCTGGAGGGTTATACGGCAGAAGTGGAAGCCAGATTCAGGGATATTTTCGACAAGTGCGGGAAAGATGGTTTCGTCATGCCTCCCATGCATTCTCCGTTGAGAGGGTTCTCCTATGCGCAGACCGGGGCGAGTGTCGGTCCGAAGATAAACCCTTTCTATAAGGTAAGTGTCGAGCATCACGGCCTGGATATGATTGTGCATCAGGATACTCCTGTGTTTTCCGCCGGAAAGGGCGTCGTGACCGGAGTGCAACGTTCCGGCAGGGGACTGGGCAATGTGGTGGAGATTACCCATGATGGCGGATATGTGACCCGGTATGCCCATCTTGACAAGATAACGGTGGCAAGAGGCAGGAAAGTGGATGAAGAGACTGTGATAGGCCATGTGGGGACTTCCGGGATGACCATTGCCCCGCATCTGCACTATGAGGTCATCAAGGACGGGAAGGTGCTGGATCCTGTCAATTATTTTTTCGGTGATTTGGATCCGTACTCATATGCCGATATACTTATAATGTCGGTAACGACAGGACAGTCCATGGACTGATCCCGGTTTTGCGGTGTCGTGCGGCAGTATAAATGACTATATTATATATGGACAGGCTTTACTACAGTATCGGAGAAGTGGCGGAGATGCTCGGGGAGAATGTTTCCCTCGTGCGTTTCTGGTCGGATTCCTTTCCGAAATTCGTCCGTCCGAAGCGTAATGCCAAGGGCAACAGGATGTATTCGAAAGATGACATAGACATGTTGAAAAGGATATATTTCCTGGTCAAGGAGTGCGGGATGACGCTCGAAGGTGCGGCAAAAAGGCTCCAGGGGGAGACGGCGAAGATAGACAATACGGTGAAGGTCCTCGACAGCCTGCGCCGCATACGTTCCCGGCTTGAGGAAATACGCAAGGGACTGTAGGACAGGTACTGAAAATTGCATAACTATGCAGGTAAACGACATAATCAGGGTAATAGAAGAGTTCGCCCCGCTTTCGGTCCAGGAGAAATGGGACAACAGCGGGCTGTGCATAGGATCCGGGTCGGCGGAGGTGACATCCGTCCTGCTGGGACTCGACTGTACTCCGGAACTCGTGGATGAAGCCGTCTCTTGCGGGGCGGACATGATAGTGACCCATCATCCGCTTATATTTTCAGGACTGAAGAGGATTTCCCCTGACGATCCGGTGGGGGCGGCGGTCATGCGTGCCGTATCTGCCGGTATCGCGGTGTATGCTGCACATACTTCGGCAGACAAGGTGATTGCGGGTGTCAGCGGTGCCATGGCCGCAAGACTCGGACTTGAAAATGTCCGGGTGCTGGATCCGGAAGGTGAGGGTATCGGTCTGGGAGTCGTGGGGGAGTTCCCCCGGCCTCTTACGGCGCAGGAGGCCGTAGCTCTCGTCAAAGAGAAATTCTCCCTGAAAACTGTCCGGGCTTCCAGACCGGTGTCAGGCAGGATAAGCCGGGTGGCAATGTGTGGAGGAGCGGGCAGTCCCCTTATCGGAAAGGCTATGGAATCCGGGGCCAGGCTCTATATCACAGGCGATGTCTCGTACCACCATTTTTTCACGCCGGAAGGCTTTATGCTCATGGATATAGGGCATTATGAGAGTGAAATAGACATACTGCAAATTTTATTTTCCCTGATACGGAAAAATTTTCCTACCTTTGCAGTCCGAATTACAGAGAATTTATACAGTAACCCGATATATTATTTATAGTTGATATGGCCAAGAAGACAAAGAAAATAGAGACTCCCATCGACCAGAGGGAGACTTTCGTGTCGATACAGAAAAACTTCGCCGACTCTGACCTCAGCGTAGAGGAAAAACTGAAGACCCTATACTCTCTGCAGCTGATAGACACGGAGATAGACAAGATATTGCAGCTCAGGGGTGAGCTTCCTCTCGAAGTGGAGCATCTCGAGAACGAGATCGCGGATCTGAAAGCCAAGAGCGCCGGCATCAGTACCGGAATAGAGGAGTCCACCAAGAAGATAGCCGAGTACAAGAACCAGATAGTGGACTATGACGCCGCCATCGAGAAGTACAAGGCGCAGGTGGATCATGTCGCCAACAGCAGGGAGTACGATTCCCTCAGCAAGGAGATAGAGAATCTCGGCCTTCTGAGGCAGATCGCTGAAAAGAATATCGGGGAGACGAAAGAGCGCATTCTTGACAGAAAGGCTGACATAGAGGCCATCAAGGAAAAGCTCGCGGTCAGGAATGATGACCTGAAGGCCAAGAAGGAAGAACTCGCGACAATAGTTGAATCAACGGCCAAGGAGGAGGAAAAGCTGCGTGCCAGAAGGGAGGAATGCGCATCCCGTATCGATGCAAGGACGATGAGCGCCTACAACCATATCCGCACCAGCAACAACAATCATCTTGCTGTCGTGTCCGTGTTCAACGGTAATGCCTGCGGAGGCTGCTTCAGTACAATATCGCCGCAGAGACTGATCGATATCGCTTCCAACAGGAAGATGATCATCTGCGAATATTGCGGCAGGATTCTCGTGAATCCGGATTTTGAATGACATACGTAATCTGGAGCGGAGACAATCTATATGCCGGCTACGGACGGGAAAAGAAAGAGACAGACTAAACCTGTCAATCTGGATACATTAGGGCTTGAGATGGGTAACAGACCGCCTCAAGCTCTTGATGTCGAAGAGGCTGTCCTCGGTGCGCTTTTAGTGGAACCGAACTGTGTGGACGATGCCATGGAGGAGCTGACTCCGGGCTGTTTCTACAATGAGAAGCACAGGATGATATTTGAATCCATGATGCATCTTGTCTCTTCCCATGTGTCAATCGATCCTCTTACCGTGTCGCAGCAGTTGCGGACTGACGGCAATCTGGAAATTGTAGGCGGTCCGGTGGTGCTGGCCCGGCTCTCGGAGAAGATAGGAGCGGCAGCACATATCGAATTCTATATAAAGATCCTGAAACAGAAATCGATACAGAGGGATCTGATATCAGCGGCGTATACCATTCTCAAGGATGCCTATGACGAGAGCATCAATGTGGATGCCCTTATAGATACCGCTCAGACCAAGGTCTTCGAGGCTATAAAGAGCGGTGTGAAGACCGGACCGAAGGAAATCGGGGCGGTCATTACGCAGGCGATATCGGATATAGAGCGTCTTCAGAATTCCACAGGCCTGAGCGGGGTGCCGTCAGGTTTCCCTTCTCTTGACAAGATTACACTCGGATGGCAGCCGTCGGATCTTATCATACTTGCGGCCCGCCCGTCTGTCGGAAAGACTGCGTTCGTGCTCAATGTGGCCAGGAATGCAGCCGTGGATCACCATATGCCCGTCGCATTCTTTTCCCTTGAGATGCCTGCAATCCAGCTCGTGAAACGTATGATGGTGTCCGAGACCGGACTTGAGGCGGACAAGATCAAGGGAGGAGTGAAGCTCGAGCCTTACGAGTGGGTACAGCTTGAACAGAAGCTGAAAGATCTTTCCAAGGCACCTTTATATATAGATGATACTCCGTCTCTGCCGGTGATGGAGTTCCGTTCCAAGGCCAAGAGACTTGTAAACCAGAAAGGCATCAGACTCATAATAGTGGACTATCTTCAGCTCATGCAGGGCCCGGTGGAACTCAGGGGACTGAGGGAACAGGAGGTCGCAGCCATATCGAGGACACTGAAGGCTACTGCCAAGGAACTGAATGTGCCGATAATAGCCCTTTCCCAGCTGAACAGGACTGCCGTGAACCGGCAGGGCTCCAACGGACGGCCTCTCCTGAGCGACCTGCGCGAGTCCGGCTCCATTGAACAGGATGCGGACATGGTGCTGTTTATCCACAGGGCCGACTATCAGGGAATGTCGGAAAACGCAGAGGATGAGGGCAAGACCACGCTTATCATTGCCAAGCACAGGAACGGGGAAATCGGGGATGTGGACATGATGTTCAGAAAGACGGAAGTCCGTTTCGTGGATGCCGAGGACACGCTTATCTCGCAGGCTTCATATATGGGAGGCGAGCCGTCGGGGCCGTCCTATATCCCGGTGTCGGATATGGCGGGAGGTGCCTCAGGGTTCCCGGGAAACGGCCCGGGTTTTCAGGATAACGGTTCCGGCTTCCAGGGTGACGGTTCGGGTTTCTCCGGAGGTGGAGCCGATTTCGGAGCCAATCCTGATTTTGTCTGATCTGACGGTTATAGGCTATGGTTCTTTTTTCAAGGATAGTCCTTTCCGTTTCATTTCTTGCCGCTTCGCTGACAGTCAGTGGAATGACGGATACCCTGTCCGTCGCCGATACGGTGGCGGGAAAGGGAGGTGCCTGCATCCCGGTGAGGTCGATGGCGGAGAAGGATCTTGCCTATCAGGCCGGAGAACATCTGGAGTTTTCGGTGCATTACACATGGGGTATGATAAATTCCGATGTAGGGGTGGCGACAGTGGATCTCGATACCCTCACTATGAACGGCCGCAAGGTTTTCCATTGTGCCGTGTACGGAAAGACCATAAGATGGTATGACCTTATCTTCAAGGTACGTGAGGATTTCCAGTCATGGTTTACGGCTGACGGGATTGTCCCGCTGAAATTTACCAGGGATACGCGTGAAGGGAAATACCGCGCCCGCAATACATACGCCTATGACTGGGAGGCCCCGGAGCCGTATATTGCGGCTGATGTCTTCTCTTCCAGTTCCGGTCAGAGGAACGTGCAGCTTCCGCTCGACAGCTGTACCTATGATCTTCCGGCCCTGTTTTTCCTGGCCCGGAACATGGATTTCGACGCTGTGACACCGGGTGTGCGCTATCCGATGACATTTGCCATAGATGACGACGTATATAATGTCTATTTCATCCTTCTCGGCCGTGAAACCAGAAAGATCCGCGGGCTCGGAACCGTGAAGACGATAAAGTTCGCTGCCAAGCTTCTGGCCGGAGAGGTCTTTACCGGGGAGGAGGACATGCTTATATGGGTCACGGATGATGACAACAGGATACCTGTCTGTTTCGAGGCTCCCATTCTGGTCGGAACCGCCTCTGGCCGTCTTGCCGGGTATTCCGGTCTGAAGCATCCTTTTACTGCCCTTGTCAAAAAATAGTCTTGCCTATGTCTGCAAAAAATGAAATCTCCCATACGGGGACGATAATCGGGATTACCCCGGAATACACAACAGTAGAGATAATTGCGCAGTCTGCCTGTGCTGCCTGTCATGCGAGGGGCATGTGCGGCGTGGCTGACGAAAGTCAGAAGATAATCATGGTGCCGACGGATCCGTATGCCGGCTACAAGGTGGGGGACGAAGTATTCGTGATGCTCAAGAGATCCATGGGCATGAAGGCCGTATGGATATCTTATGTGATACCTTTGCTCATTTTAATGATTTTAATATTATCTTTGTCCTCCGTTACCGTTCACGAAGTCTATGCCGGGCTTGCGGCAATCGGTGGAGTGGCTTTGTATTATCTTGTGATTTATCTGTTCAGGGATAAGCTGGCCAAGGATTTCGTGTTCTATATCAAGGAAAAGTAACTTTAACGAATATTGAAATGACAACAACAATTATCTGGACAATTGCCATCCTTACTCTGCTCGGAGTGGTGCTTGCCGTCGTCCTGTACCTTGTGGCTGCGAAGTTCAGGGTGGAGGAGGATTCTCGGATCGACGATGTGGAGAAGGTGCTTCCTGGAGCCAACTGCGGCGGATGCGGCAATGCCGGCTGCCGGGCCTTTGCCAAATCCTGTGTCGAGACCATGGATCTGGACAGGAATTTCTGTCCTGTGGGCGGTAACGGGACCATGAAGAAGGTCGCGGCCGTTCTCGGAATTGAGGTCAGGGAGAAAGCCCCGATGGTGGCGGTGGTAAGGTGCAACGGTTCATGTGAGAACCGCCCGAAGGTCAATGACTACGGCGGATATGCCTCCTGCCGTGTCAAGGCGGCTCTCTACAGCGGGGACACCGGATGTCCATTCGGATGTTTGGGCTGCGGGGATTGCGTGGCTGCCTGCCAGTTCGGTGCGATAAGAATGAATCCCGATACAGGGCTTCCTGAAGTGGATCAGGACAAATGTACGGCCTGCGGGGCATGTGTCAGGGCCTGCCCGAAGAACATCATCGAACTCAGGAACAAGTGTCCCCGCGGCATGAGAGTGTTCGTGAGCTGTGTCAACAAGGACAAGGGGGCCGTGGCCCGGAAAGCCTGCAAGGTGGCCTGTATAGGCTGCGGAAAGTGTGCGAAGGTATGCCCTCACGGAGCCATTACCGTGGAGGACAATGTGGCATACATAGATTTCACCAAGTGCAAGCTTTGCAAGAAATGCGTCGCTGAATGTCCTACGGGAGCAATACATGCGGTGAATTTCCCTGTTTTAAAGAATAAGGAGGAGTAGAGAGTATGAAAAAGACGTTTTCAATAGGCGGTGTACATCCGAATGACAGCAAGATTTCTGCCGGATGCAGGATTGAAATGCTTCCTGTCCCGCAGACTGTGTACATATCCATGGCACAGCATCTCGGTGCTCCTGCAACTCCTGTGGTGTCCGTAGGGGACAGGGTAAAGACAGGACAGGTCATAGGCGAACCGGCCGGGTTTATTTCGGCCTTTGTCCATTCTTCAGTGACGGGGACGGTGAAATCCATAGGACCGAGGCCGGATCTCGCCGGCAATAAGGTGACCCATGTGGAGATAGCTGTCGAGGAGGACGAGTGGGCCGAGGGGATAGACACTTCAGAGACTGTTGTCAGGGAAATTCCCCGGGACAACGCCTTTATCCTTGACCGGATCAAGTCCAACGGAGTGGTGGGTCTCGGAGGTGCGACGTTCCCGACTCATGTGAAATTAAGCCCGCCTCCGGGGAAAAAGGCTGAAATACTGATCATCAACGGAGCGGAATGCGAACCGTATCTTACATCGGATTACCGTATAATGATAGAGAAGCCTGAACAGATCGTCATCGGAGCCGGGATAATGAAGCAGGTCCTCGGCGGTCCGCGGACCGTAATCGGCATCGAGGACAACAAGCCGGAGGCAATAGCCTCCATGCAGGCTGCCGTGGAGAAACTGAGTGTGCTCTCGCCGTCATATTCGGGTATAGAGGTGATGGTCCTGAAGAAAAAATATCCGCAGGGAGGAGAGAAACAGCTTATCGATGCAGTTGCCCGCCGTCAGGTGAAGTCAATGGGACTTCCTATCGATGTCGGTGCCGTGGTGCAGAATGTTGCGACATCTATGGCGGTTTATGATGCGGTGATGAAGAACCGTCCGCTTATCACGAATACTCTTACGGTGACGGGTGACTGCCTGCCTGCGGAGCGACAGAAAAACCTGCTTTTCCGCATCGGTGTCCCGTTCTCCTTTATCATAGAGCAGACCGGAGGAATGCCGGAGAATGCAGTGAAGGTCATCAGCGGAGGTCCTATGATGGGCAAGGCCATCTCCAACCTCGATGCGACTACGGTAAAGGGATCCTCTTCTGTACTTTATCTTACTGCCGCACAGACAGTGCGCAGGCCGGAAAGCAACTGTATCCGCTGCGCCAAATGTGTCGAAGCATGTCCTATGGGGCTCGAACCGTATCTGCTCAACAAGCTCGCACGTAACGGAATGATGGAAGAACTGGAGCAGAATGCAATACAGGACTGCATCGAATGCGGATGCTGTCTGTACAGCTGTCCGGCAAATATCCCTCTTCTCGATGTGATCAGGGTGGCCAAGGGGGATGTGATGCGTGCAATAAGGGCGCGTTCGGCCAAAAAGTGATTAATTGCAACAAAAGAATAATTTAAAACAGACAATAATGAACAGACTATTGGTTTCACCAGCGCCGCACCTGCATGTCAGGACGTCCACGGCATCTCTGATGCGCGATGTGGTGATTGCCCTGCTCCCGACAGTAATAGTCTCGATCCTTTTCTATGGCTGGAGAGAGATAATGATACTTGCTGTGAGCGTGGTTTCCTGTGTACTTTTAGAATATCTCATCACAAGGTTCCTCCTGAAAAGGGAAAGTACCGTAAGTGACTGGTCGGCTGTAGTGACCGGTGTCCTGCTGGCCCTCAATCTTCCTGCCACATCACCATGGTGGATGGTCCTTGTCGGTGCCATTGTGGCGATCGGCGTGGCGAAGATGACTTTCGGAGGACTCGGACAGAACCTTTTCAATCCTGCCCTTGTCGGGCGTGTGTTCCTGCTCATATCATTCCCTGTGGCCATGACGAATTGGGGACCGGTACAGGGATTTGTCGGCAATGCCGATGCTGTGACAGGAGCGACTCCTCTCGGACTTGCCAAGGAGGGGGGTGTGGCCGCTGTCAGCAGCC
Organism: uncultured Bacteroidales bacterium; assembly: GCA_944322585.1. GTDB lineage: Bacteria > Bacteroidota > Bacteroidia > Bacteroidales > UBA932 > Cryptobacteroides. Next base: position 12,475 of record CALUPB010000030.1, read on the forward strand.
TCGATTATCTTGACATGCTCTATATGAATATAGGCGGGTCCGCAGGGGAACTTTCGGCAATAGCGATAATCATAGGTTTCATTTATCTGCTTGCCCGCAAGGTCATCCGTCCGCACATTACCCTTTCCATCTGGATTACGGTATTCGTATTCTCCGGGATAATGTGGCTCGCGGATCCTTCGGTCTATACCGACCCTGTATTCAATCTCCTTACGGGAGGTATCCTTCTCGGCTCAGTGTTCATGGCTACAGACTATGTCACCTCACCTATGAGTACGGCAGGTGGCATTGTCTTCGGTATCGGGATAGGACTTATCACAATGCTGATCAGATATTTCGGCTCTTATCCGGAGGGCGTGTCTTTTGCCATCCTGATAATGAACTCGACTGTCCCTCTCATCAACAAGGCTTTCAGGAACAAGAAATACGGGAGGTAAAGTTATGGCGATTCAATCATCATTCAAGAATATGGTACTCTGCCTGTTCGGAGTATGCGTCGTTTGTTCGGCCCTTCTTGCCGTTGTGTATGCGGTGACGGCGGAGCCTATTGAGGCTGCCGCGGAGGCCAAGACAAATTCTGCCATAGCCCAGGTCGTTCCGGCCTTTGAAGGGACTCCGGTGGCTGATACTGTGAATGTGGACGGTACGGATTATCCTTATTATACGGTGTCGGACGCTTCCGGAGTAGTGGGATATGCCGTCATTTCATCCGGTTCGGGTTTCAGCGGGCCGGTACAGGTCATGGTAGGTTTCTATCCTGACGGAAAGATATACAACACTTCCGTACTTTCCCAGGCAGAGACTCCCGGACTCGGGGCCAAATGCGTGGAACCGGAGTTCAGGGATCAGTTCAGGGATTTCGATCCTGCCGTCAAAAAGCTTTCTGTGACGAAAGAGGGTGGGGATGTCAATGCAATTACAGCTTCCACCATTACGTCGAAGGCTTTCTGCGCGGCTCTTAACGGGGCTGTAGCGGCTTTCAATGCGATATCCGGTGCGTCCATGCCTGTGGATGTCTCATCAGGTGCATCCGTATCAGGGGACTGGGAAGCGAATGACGAAGGCGGATGCGATGCCGGGTCTGTCGATACGGTTGCCGCCGGTGGATGCGATGCCGGGTCTGTCGATACGGTTGCCGCCGGCGGATGCGATGTTCAACCGGAGGAATAAAAGAGGAGGATAGACTATGACTAAATTTCAGCTTATAACTAAAGGACTGATAAAGGAGAATCCGACATTCGTGCTTCTCCTCGGTATGTGTCCTACTCTGGCCACAACCACATCTGCTATCAACGGAATGAGCATGGGACTTGCGACCTTGTTTGTATTGGTGCTGTCCAATATGGCCATTTCAGCCATTGCCAAGGTTATCCCGGACAAGGTCCGTATTCCGGCATATATCGTTGTCATCGCGACTTTCGTGACTCTGCTCCAGTTTATAATGCAGGCATATACTCCGGCCATATATGAAACTCTGGGTATTTTCATCCCTCTGATAGTCGTCAACTGTATCGTGCTCGGAAGGGCCGAGGCATTTGCCAACAAGAATTCAGTCGTGGATTCCGCCTGTGACGGACTCGGGATAGGACTCGGTTTCACCCTGTCGCTTACCGTACTCGGCCTTATCCGCGAGATCCTCGGAAGCGGTTCGGCTTTCGGGTTCAAGTTCATTCCGGGAGACGGGATACTCTGCTTTGTCCTTGCCCCGGGAGCATTCATGGTGCTCGGCTACCTCATAGTGCTGTTCCACAAGCTGACAGATAAGAAAAACTGACGGAGGATCAAATTATGGAATATATAATAATCATCATATCAGCGATATTCGTAAACAATATCCTGCTTGCACAGTTCCTCGGATGCTGTCCTTTCCTGGGCGTCTCAAACAAGTTGAGCACTGCTGTGGGCATGTCGGGTGCCGTATGCTTCGTCATCACACTTGCCACATTGGTGACTTATCTTCTTCAGAAATATGTGCTTGACGTTCTCGGTATAGGCTTTCTGCAGACGATAGCCTTTATCCTCGTGATTGCGGCCCTCGTGCAGATGGTGGAGATAGTACTGAAGAAAGTGAGTCCGGCCCTTTATCAGGCTCTCGGCATTTTCCTGCCGCTTATCACTACCAACTGTGCGGTCCTCGGCGTGGCCCTTATCGTAGTCACCAAGGAATTCACGTTCGGAGGCGAACCACACATGCTCAATCTCGGTGAATCCGTGGTGTATGCCTTCGCTACGTCTCTCGGTTTCGGACTTGCCATGATCCTGTTTGCCGGACTGCGTGAGCAGCTGGCTCTCAACAAGGTGCCCAAGAGTTTCAAAGGCATTCCTATCGCCCTCGTTACTGCAAGTATCCTTGCCATGGCGTTCATGGGCTTTTCCGGCCTGGTATAGCCGGCTCCGTGCCAGCCCATTGGTTAGGTTTTCCTTGATAAAGCTAAAACATGCAGATACAGGAGAACGGTTTTCAATATCCTGCCCCCGGCTCGCCTCAGGAATGGTATGAGCTGGGGGTTGTCTTGCGTCGGAGGGAGATGTTCGGCGAAGCGGTCAATGCCTTCCGGGAGGCGGAGCGACTTGCGGAACGTGCCATCGCCGAGTTGGAATCAGGCGCTGGCTGTGCGATGGATAGTCTGCCCTGTGGAGCGGCGGCAATGGACACACCGACGGCATCTGGTCCCTTGGAAATATCGGACATCCCGGGAGTATTGGACACACCGACGGCATCGGACACTGTAGGAACATCGGTCGCTCCGGAAGCGTTTACCTTCCCGGCTGTGGCGGACGGACAGATGTCGGATAGCTCGGGGACGTCTGTCCCGACTGTCCCGGATCTGGAATTTCTGGAGAGCTTGAGGGCAAGGGCCGTCGCTTCCATAGAACTGATACAGTCCATCCGCGGCTTCGTCAACAAAGACCTTATGAATCCATAATGAAAAAGCGGTGTGCCATAATTGCAAACTGCTGCGTTATTATCGGGCTTCTAAGTCATTTACGGAAGTAGACTCCTGTCGCCCTCACCCTCAAGGCCTTGCATTTTATCAATTCTTACACACCTAAAGAGACTGGCCAAAATTTACCATTTTGACACAGTCTCTTTCGTGTTATAAAGTATGTTATATGGATATAGTGTCTCTGATTCGATAAGTGAGTTTAGAATCTGTAGCGGACTCCGATTGTAGGCACGAAACCGAACATCCCTTCTGTATAGAAGCGCGCTCCGCCATTGCCTGCTGCAAAGCCTATCTGAGGGCGAAGGTCAACGGAAAGCTGTAGAGGGAACCAGAACGTGTATTCAAGCCCCACCTGTCCTACTACTCCGAATACGAATTCAGATCTTCCTATTAAGTCAAGTCCTACGGATGCTCCAGGTCCTGCATAGAATCCCCATTCTCCGCGGGCTGTCCAGGCAGGCTGGGCAATCATAAAGTTGTAGGTGGCGGTTGCGTTCAATGCACTGAAATAGCAGAATCCGAGATTGGCTTCAACGAAGTTCTCTCCACCGACGTAATGCTGGTAGCTTGCTTCAAGTCCATAGGCAAGTCGTCCTCCGACAGCCCTCGGCTGTGCTGTTGCTGCGACTGCAACTCCGAATACGAGGGCTGCAATCAGGATAATTCTCTTCATAATATAAATGTTTAGTTAAAGATATTCGTCTCAACAGCGTACAAAGATAGACTTTTTATTCAATAATTGTACATAAAATAAAATGATTATCCGCAAGAATACCCTTTAGATAACCAGACCGTAAAAGTTCGGTCCGGTAAATTCCTCCCACCGCTACGCGGCTGCCCACTTCCGGATGTCCACCGGACATTCTCATGAACCGTGCACGACCTCCCGCTCACGAGGCCATGCCGTCCGAACTTCTCGGTCTGTTTCCCTTTTAGGGGTAATAATGCGGATAGGAATATAAAATAATGCTTATCCGCATGACGTCATGCGCCGTCGTTTCCATGACATTTCACGGAAAATATGGGTATATTCGGCTTCTGCGATATTTGGCTTCGCCATATATACTGTATCGCCTCGGCAAGAGGGTGACTCAAAGAACTTTGGTCA
>CALUPB010000031.1 GCA_944322585.1 uncultured Bacteroidales bacterium
AATAGTACACCTTTAGTACACTCTGATAAAAATTAAAAGGCTCTTAATCAGATGATTAGGAGCCTTTCTTTGTACTCAGCCGGAGAAACAGAGTCGGATTTCCCTGAAAATGCCTTTATGAATTTATATGGAATCATTTAGAAGCTGTTTTTAGAAACTGTTTTGAATTTTTCCGAAATTCCAAACGGCTTCTGACTTCCTATAAGGATGTTACCGCTATTGCGGTCATGCCGGGTCTCAGGCCTTCTATCCTGCGGAGAGGCCGTGTCCTGACCTCAAATGTTCTCGCATCGAACTGTCCGGCATCCTTTGTCGCCCTCCATGTGGCGTATGATTCGCGCACGCTCATATAGCAGACTTCCGTTTCCCATATCCTGCCGTCTCCGAGGGCGGGGATTTTTATCCGGATGATATCGCCTGTCCTCAGTCCTTGGAGCATGTCTTCCCTGATATTGAAGGTGAACCATACGTCGCTGAGGTCAGTGACTGTCATTATCGGAGCCCCCTGTCCGACGAGTTCGCCCGGTTTGGGGTATCTTGCGGAAATCACCCCGTCGGCCGGGGATGTGAGACAGAGTTCTCCAAGATAGGATTCCACCTCTTCGAGGGTTGCGGCCGTCTGTTCCACAATGGCTTCTGCCGTAAGCCTGTCTTCCTCCCTTGCACCCTTTACGGCGAGATCGTACTGTGCCTTTGCAGCGGCGCATACGGCCCTGGCAGCCTTGTATCCGGCAGCCGCCTCGTCGAATTTCTGTGCACTCACGACTTTCTCTTCGTACAGACGGCTGACTCTCTCGTAGGTTTTCCCTGCTATTTCTTCCCCGGCGGCCGCCTGCTGCCATATCTGATATGCAGCCGCTATCTGTTCCTGTCTTGCTCCGGCAGCGATTTTGCTGCTCTGTGCTTCGGCTGCGTTCTTCATGGCCGAGGCCTGTGTCAGTTTTGCCCTTACTTCCGGACTGTCTATCACGACAAGAGTGTCGCCTGCATGTACTTCATCCCCTTCCTCTGCGAGGAATTCTTCAATCCTTCCGGGCACTTTACTTGATATGCGGTATTCATTGGCTTCCGCTTCCCCCTGGATGACCGGAGGTTCAGGCCTTGACACGATGTATCCTGCAGCAGCGGTGACTGCGATTATCATCAGCAGGGCTCCTATCCCTGCTACCAGATTATAGCTTTTCCTTGATCTTTCCATTTTGTCAGTCTTATATTTAACGTCAGTTCGATGAATTTGTTAATTTATAATATATTGTTAATCAATGTTATCACATTTAATGAGCATAATCCGTCAAACTGACGTTACGGGGCTACTCAAAAGGGTACGCCTGCGTTACGCTTGATGCGAAAATCCTCATGTACGACAGTACACTGCGGTTTTCTTATCTTCGCAGGCCTTGAAAGCCCTCCTTTTGAGTCATCCCCCATTATTTTCGGCCACCTCGCCTTGCTGCTCGCTATAAAACATCCTTCGGATGATTTTATTCTTCGCTCACGACCTAATCGTAGGGGAGGACGTACCGAGAACTTTGTCTTCGACAGTGGTAATTATCTGAAATTCATTATATTCATTTCATTGAATTCACGTTGTTTTTACTTCTTGACGTCAGTTTTGGCAATTTCTCGCAAATCTCGCAAATCCGTAAATATCAGTGTTATCCCGGTTCATGTCGTTCCTGCGGATATTTCTCGAGACGCTGGAATTTGCAGTTTCGCCAACGCAGGCATATCCAGGTTCATGTCATTTCCGTGGAGTTTCCCCGAGGCAACCTTCGGCTCTGAGCAGTTCGCTCCTGCTCAGCTGCACGTCGATCCATGCGTCAAGATATCCTGTGTGCGCCTGAAGCCATGCCGTCTGGGCGGCAAAGAGCGTGTTCGAAGTGATTACGCCTTCATTGAACCCGACAGTAGCTGTCCTGAGATTTTCTTCGGCACTTTCGAGGTTCCGGTACGCAATCCCTGTTGTCTCTATGGCCTCTTCCATCCTTTTGTGTAGTCGGGACACCTGCAGAGTCACCATATCCATGGCTTCGTCAAGACTGTACCTCATCATTTCAGCCTCGGCTTTCGCTCTTTTGGTCTTCTGCGAAGCCTCGAGTCCGTGTATTATCGGTATCTTCATTGTGACTCCGATGTTGAAAAAGCCTCCGAAACTGTTCCTGTATCCATGGAACATGTTGGGGTTGGTGATGATATAATTCCCGGTAAGGGCTATCTGCGGCATCATGTCTGCTCTTGCAACGGCTGTTTTCCTGTCATAAATCCGGACAGCAAGGTCGAGACTGCGTATTTCGGGTCGGGAAGCGAATATCTCGTCCTTGCTCCTTACGGGGACATCCTCTATGGTCGGACCCGGTTCCCGGTCTTCGTCGGCGAGCACTATCTCTGTGTCGAGATCCAATCCGCACAGTTTGCACAGCAGCATCTTCGATAGCTCAAGACCGTTCCAGGCCTTTGTGTACAGCATGTCCGCTTCGTTTGCCTTAACCTTTACGGCGAGGACATCGGAACCTGTCGCCATCCCTTCCTTTTCGAGGATTTCCGTGTCGTGTTCCATCATATGAAGCAGGTCGGCATAGTTCCCGGCAAGTCTTTTCTTTGCGGATATTGACACGGTCTGCCAGTATGCCCTGTCCACATTCAATATGATTTCCTGCCTGCCGGCATCGTATTCCGCTTCCGAAAGTTCCTTTGCGAGTTCTGCCATCTTCCCTGCATTGGCTATCTTGCCTCCGGTGAATATCGGCTGTGTGATATTGACTGCTCCGGCAAAGACGTTGTGGGTATGCAGGGTGAATGCTTCATCGATGTCCGCCATTATCCCGTTGATTTTGTCACCTATGGCAGTCTGGCCTCCTATGGTGGTCCGGTCTCCTGTGGCGGTTTGGTTTCCTATTGCGGTCTGACCTCTTATGGTGGTCTGGTCTCCTATGGCGGTTGGGCCTCCCGTGGCGGTCCGGCCTGCCGGAATACCGTTCTGCAGGAAATCCGACACATTTTCAGGCAGAAGTGACAGATTGCGGCTGTTGTACTGATATGTGCCGACTACCGATATGTCGGGGAATCTGTATGCCATGGCAGTGCGTCTGTCGTATTCCGCCATTTCCCGTTTCTTATCCGTTGCCTTAAGCGCCGGATCGGAACTGAGTGCCATCTCCCGGCATTGTTCCAATGTAAGTATCTGCTGGGCATCGGCATTGGGCGGAAGCATCATGGCCCCAGCCAGGATATACAATAATGTAAGTTTCTTTTTCATTCTGTCATCTGGTTTGTCCGGGGCGGAAGTTCATACAAAACGGTTGCCTGCCATACGGGAAAAATGTCCGTTATTCCTGTTTTTATTTCCTTTATTTCCGTTGCCGTCCGGCCTTCCCACAATATGCGGATCCGTATGAAGTCCCCGCATCGGCCAGGTATTTCTCCGATGGTCTTCTTTTGCGGTCCTTTTCCTGTGGTTTTCTTTCTGCGCTCTCCCTTTTGCGGCCTACCCGTGCGCACATCCGTCAGTCATGCAATGGCAGTGTGCACGCAACCATTGACATACGCTTTCTGTGGCTCCTCATCGTTCACCCCCAACAGAGCACTTTCTGTGGTTCCTCCCCGTTCCAGGTCTGCGCTTTTTCGACAGACCTGGCACACCCGTCCCCGCCAGAGGCCGCTCTGTGGCCTGCCACCGTTCCAGGTCTGCGCTTTTTCGACAGACCTGGCACACCTACCCCTCGTAGAGCTGCCTCCGTGGCCTGCCACCGTTCCAGGTCTGCACCTTTTCGACAGACCTGGCACATCCGTCCCTGTCAGAGACCGCTCCAGGGCCTGCCACCGTTCCAGGTCTGCGCTTTTTCGACAGACCTGGCACACCCGTCCCCGCCAGAGGCCGCTCTGTGGCCTGCCACCGTTCCAGGTCTGCGCTTTTTCGACAGACCTGGCACACCTACCCCTCGTAGAGCTGCCTCCGTGGCCTGCCACCGTTCCAGGTCTGCACCTTTTCGACAGACCTGGAACGGATGAAGACATCAACATGAAACGGCTTCTGCGATATTTGTCCTGCCGGACATATATACTGTTCACGCCTCGGCATAACAAATAAATTTGCTCTGCACTCGGCTTCTGCGTATATTTGCGGGAAGTGTTTCAACATGGGAAAAGAGTTTCTCCATACGATAGACATAGTAAAGTTCAGGAATGCGTTCCCTGTCTCCGATACTGTCGGGATAGGTGACGATTTCTTCGTGCTGGATATGAGGTATGACAGTTGTCTTGATGTGCTTATGCATCCGTGCCGGCTCGATGCATACCTCGCGTTTTTCTGTATAGGCGGAAGTCTGAAGTTCAGTATCAACCTCAGGGAATTCGAGGTAGGGGAGAATACGCTTGCAGTCAATATTCCTGGCAATATCCTTCAGGTGATCAGGTTGGATGAGACCGGAAAGGACAACCTGCATTTCGTTGTGGCCGCCATGTCCCGGGAGTATGTATCGCGTATGCACATAGATGTCGGACGTCTGTTTTCCGAAGGCATGACTCTGCTGGACAATCCTGCCGTCACGCTGACCGCTGAGGAGAGGAAGATTGCAGGGAACTATTTCGATCTTGTGCGCAACGTCCTCACATCGCCGCTTTTATACAAGCGCGAATGTGTCAGTTCGTTGGTGTCTTCAGTCTTTTATCTTGTGGCGGGGGTGCTTTCCCGGAATATCCGGTTGTCGGCAGCAGTCTCTGCCGGGACCGGGAACGGGACAACCGGGGCGAGGGCGGTGTTCGACAGTTTCATCAGGGCAGTCACGGAGTACCATACGAAGGAGAGGACCATAGCCTTTTATGCAGGGCAGCTCCACATGACTCCCAAGTACCTGTCCCGGACAGTCATGGATGCCAGCGGAAAGACGGCTTCGGAATGGATAGACTCTTATGTGATAATGGAAGCGAGGAATATGTTGAGGCATTCCGACATGAATATAAAGGAAATAGCCGATGCCCTGAACTTTACCGGACAGTCTGCCTTCTACAAATATTTCATGAGGAAAACGGGACAGACTCCCGGGCAGTACAGGAAAAATGAATAATAGGATATACAATGAAAACGGACATTGAAATCGCACGCAGTATCAGGATGAAGAGGATTACCGAGGTGGCAGCGGAGACGGGAATACCTCAGGATATGGTCGAACAGTATGGCCACTATATGGCCAAGGTTCCGGAATCGCTGATAGACGAAGACAGGATGCGTAAGCACAGGCTTATACTTGTCACTGCCATTACTGCGACCAAGGCAGGGATAGGGAAGACCACAGTGTCCGTGGGACTTGCCTTGGGCCTTAACAGAATAGGCCGGAAAGCGATTGTAGCCCTCAGGGAACCGTCGCTCGGTCCTTGTTTCGGTCTGAAGGGCGGGGCAGCCGGAGGGGGATATGCCCAGATAATGCCCATGGACAGGATTAACCTGCATTTTACAGGTGATTTCCATGTCGTCACTTCCGCGCACAACATGATTGCCGCCATGCTCGACAATTATCTGTACCAGCACCAGAGCGAAGGTTTCGCCTTGAAGGAAATCCTGTGGAAGCGCGTGCTTGATGTCAATGACCGGGCTTTGAGGGATATTGTCATAGGGCTCGGTCCGAGATCTAATGGTGTCACCCGCCAGTCCGGCTTTGACATTACTCCGGCATCCGAACTGATGGCGATACTCTGCCTGTCCTCCGACATGGATGACATGAGACGGAGGATAGAGAATATTACATTGGGTATCACTTTCGATGACAAGCCGTTTACGGTAAAGGATCTCGGAGTGGCGGGGGCGATTACCGTCCTGCTCAAGGATGCCATACACCCCAATCTTGTCCAGACTACGGAAGGAACCCCTGCATTTGTGCACGGAGGTCCTTTCGCCAATATAGCCCATGGATGCAATTCCATAATAGCTACGAAGATGGCAATGACATTCGCCGACTATACGGTGACGGAGGCCGGTTTCGGAGCTGACCTCGGGGCAGAGAAATTCTTCAATATCAAATGCCGGAAGAGCGGGTTGAAACCGGACCTGACCGTGCTTGTCGCTTCCCTGCGTGGTCTGAAAATGCACGGCTTCGTACCTGAGGACAAGATAGACGACCCGGATCCGGAAGGCCTGGCAAGAGGTTTTGCCAATCTGGACAGACACATCGCCAATCTGCAGGGTTTCGGGCAGACAGTAGTAATCTGCTTCAACAGGTATGCTTCCGACACCGAGGATGAGATAGACATGGTGCGCAGGCATTGTGCCGGTCTCGGGGTAGGCTTTGCCGTAAACAATGCCTACAGCGAAGGAGGCCGTGGTGCAGAGGAACTGGCACGTCTCGTGGTGGATACGATAGAGCATCATCCGTCCGGTCCTGTCAGGTTCACATATCAGGATGACCGGAGTATCGAGTCGAAGATCGAAAGCGTAGCGAGGAATATCTATGGGGCAGGTTCCGTTACAATAGGCAAGAATACCCGCAGCAAGATAAGGAAACTCAATGAAATGGGCCTGTCGCGCTTCCCTGTGTGCATAGCCAAGACGCAGTATTCATTCTCTCAGGACAGTACCAAATACGGTGCTCCGGAGGGTTTCAACTTCAGCATCAAGGATGTGGTGGTGAATTCGGGTGCCGAGATGATTGTTGCCATTGCAGGAGACATCATCAGGATGCCAGGACTTCCGAAACATCCCCAGGCCCTGAATATCGACATCATCGGCGGCGAAATCGAAGGTCTCAGCTGATGTCACGGCCCGTAAGTCCGGAATTTCAGTGAAATCGTTACAAATGCAGAGGATATGTCTATCTTTCCTCGCTTCGTATTGCCGTATCTTTGCAGCATGTAAAGATAAATTAAAAGGTATATGAAAAAGATACTGTTTTTATTATTTGTGGTAACAATGATTGATATTCAAGGGATTATGGCACAGGAAAAGATTACGCAGACTTCTGGGGCGGACGGCAGGGCCGCTTTCCAGCGGGAAATGATATTCCCTATCGGGGAACCGAACACCGCATATGCCCGGTATTTCATCGGAAACAGCTATCTGGCACCGATATCCAAGGAACAGATACCTTTCAATAATGTCACTTTCGAGCCGCGTTGCCGCAACAACTGGCATATCCATCACGCGACTGAAGGCGGGGGACAGATGCTGGTCTGTGTGGCCGGCAAGGGATGGTATCAGGAGGAAGGCAAGCCGGCGGTACAGATGCTTCCCGGCGATGTCATCCACATCCCGGCGAATGTGAAGCACTGGCACGGAGCGGCGGCGGACAGCTGGTTCGCACATCTCGCTTTTGAGGTTCCCGGAAAAAACACGTCCAACGAGTGGCTTGAACCGGTGACTGATGAAGAATATGACAGATTGGAAAAATGACCATGACACTCGGAGAATTCAAGGATTTCGTGAAGACAGGCAAGCCGCTTGACACGGAAGAGATACATCAGTTCATGGACAGGATGGGTGGAGAGGCGCGGAAAATCACGTTCCGGCTGAATGCTGCCTATCATACTCCTGAAGAAATCAGGGACATCCTTTCCGGGCTTTTCGGGAAAACCGTTCCGGCCACGCTCCGTGTGTTCCCTCCGTTCTATACCGATTTCGGGAAGAACATCGAGGTGGGTGAAAATGTGTTCATCAATGCCTGCTGCCATTTTCAGGATCATGGCGGCGTAACCATCGGAGATGGTTGCCAGATAGGGCACAATGTGGTGTTTGCCACGCTCAACCATTTCCTGGAGCCGGAAAAGCGCCGGATGACCTATTCCGCGCCTATCGTCCTCGGGAAGAATGTATGGGTGGGTTCCAATGCCACCATCCTGCAGGGCGTAACTATCGGAGACAATTCCGTGATAGGTGCCGGGGCTGTGGTTACCCGCGACATACCGGCCGATACGGTTGCGGCCGGTGTTCCGGCAAAGGTGGTCAGGCACATATAACCAAGGTACATCCTGCCGGATTTCAACGCCATAAGGGGGGACTCAAACGGAGGGCTTTCAATGCTTGCGGAATAGGAAAACCGCATTGTACTGTTGCATATGAGGATTTTCGTATCAAGTGTAACGCAGTCATGCCTTTTTGAGTCCTCACTTTTATCTGCAATAGGCATTGCCGTAGCAGGTGTGCTCAATCAATTGCCGGACAAACCGCTTGCCGGTGAAAGGCATTGCAGAAGAACACGGCAAGACGGTAGCGAAGGTCATCCTCCGCTGGAACGTGCAGCGAAGTGTGGGCATCATCCAGAAGTCCGTCCGCCGCAACCGAATGGAAGAGAATCTTGACATCAGTTTGAGCTGTCGGCAGAGGATATGCGCCTGATTGCTACGCTTGACCTTAACCATCCGCAGATGCTTGACCTACGCAAGCCGAGCGAAGCACACCGCCTGTTCAATCGTTCGGAGAATCCGGTGCTGGCCAGTCTGTAAATACAAAGTCCCATTTTCAGTGAAACGGGTACATTCCTCCGAGTTATCGTTACGGGCATTTTACCCGTTCCCCGCTACCTTTGCATAAAGATTAAGAAGATTATGGACCGAAGGAATTTTCTAAAACAGGCGTCCGGCTACGCATTGGCGGCGGCCGGGACAATGACGGGCATCGGGCAGGTCTTTGCCGGAACGATGCCTGCAAGGGAAAGCATGTCAAATGATTCTTACGACACCCGGAAACAGAACAAGGACATGGAGCACCGCAATCTCGGCGGAATGGAAGTCTCCGCCATAGGCTTGGGCTGTCTGCCGATGGTGGGTTATTACGGCGGCAAATATGAGAAGAAGGATATGATTGCTCTCATCAGACGGGCTTACGACCAAGAAGTGACGTTGTTCGACACGGCGGAAGTGTACGGACCTTACATCAGCGAGGAATGGGTGGGCGAAGCCGTCGCGCCGTTCCGCGACAAGGTGAAGATAGAGACGAAGTTCGGCTTCGGCGTGGAGGAAGGCCAGCCGACCGCCCTGAACAGCCGTCCCGACCATATCCGCCGGGCGGTGGAAGGCTCGTTGCGCCGCCTGCGCACTGACCATATAGATTTGCTGTACCAGCACCGTGTGGATCCTGATGTGCCTATGGAAGAGGTGGCAGGCGTAGTAAATGACCTGATACAGGAAGGCAAGGTATTGCATTGGGGATTGTCCGAAGCGAGTGCCCGCTCCATCCGCAAGGCACATGCCGTATGTCCGCTTTCTGCCGTACAGAGCGAGTACGCCATCTGGTGGCGCGAGCCGGAAACCAAGATATTCCCCACATTACAGGAATTGGGCATCGGCTTCGTGCCTTACTGTCCGTTGGGACGTGCGTTCCTCACTGGCATTATCAACGAGAACAGCCGTTTCCGGAAAGGTGACCGCCGCTGGAATCTGCCGCAGTTCCAGCCCGAAGCGTTGAAGCACAATATGCCGCTGGTGTATCTCGTGCAGGAATGGGCGAAGCGCAAAAGCGTGACTCCGGCACAGTTCGCCCTGATATGGATGCTCTCGCGCAAGCCGTGGATAGCACCCATTCCCGGCACGACGAATCCCGATCATTTGGATGACTTCCTCGGTGCGGCTTCCGTGAGGCTGACTCCCTACGAAATGGAGGAGTTCGATGCCGCCTGTGCCAGGATAGACCTGATGGGACACCGTGCCGACCCTTTCACGGAGAGCCAGATAGACAAATAATAAAGAAGATATGAACAAATTCATGCTGTTTGCTACACTTATGGCGGTGACAGCTTGCAGCGAAGACAACGACGGGGGATGGCATCAGCCTGTTGCAAGGGACGAGAATGTAAACGTAAGATCTGAAAGACAATAATATGACGAATATGACACGAAATCTATTGGCCGCATTGCTCCTGTTCGGACTGCTGTCATGCGGCGGGGCTGAGAGGGAAACGCATCCGTCCGGACATCCGGGCATGTGCGCCAAGGAAAAAATGACTGCCGACGGCATCGTGCGTCTGTCGAAAATCGAAGTCTGGCCGGAATTTCTCGATGATTATATAAAATATGTGATGGAGGTGGGCGAAATATCCCTGCGTACTGAACCGGGCGTGCTGACCATGTATGCTGTCAGCGAAAAAGAAAATCCCTGCAAGATAACCATCCTTGAAACATACGCCAGCAAGGAGGCATACGACAAACACATCGCTTCAGCGCATTTCCGGAAATACAAGCAGGGGACGCTGCACATGGTCAAATCATTGGTATTGTCAGACCAGACACCGCTCAACCCGGCAAACCGGATCTATAACTTTATGGAGTAACATAAATTTATTTTATTATTATGAGCAAGAAAGATTATCCAACTATCGCATTGGGAACATGGTCGTGGGGTAAAGGAATGGCCGGAGGCGACCAGGTGTTCGGCAGCAACGTAGGCGTGGACGAACTGCGGCAGACCCCGTGGTGGCGATGTGTGAGAGCAGTCTCTCCCGTTTCGGCACGGATTACATCGATATGTACTGGATTCACAATCCGGCAGACGTGGAGCGTTGGACCCCCGGCCTCATCCCGTTGGTAAAGAGCGGCAAGGTGCATCGTGTGGGAGTCTCCAACCATAATTTGGCGCAAATCAAGCGGGCGGAGGAAATCCTTTCGGCGGAAGGCATACACGTGTCCGCCGTCCAGAACCATTACAGCCTGCTCTACCGCTCCTCGGAGAAAGCCGGCATCCTGGACTACTGCAAGGAGAACGGCATCGATTTTTGGGCGTACATGGTGCTGGAGCAAGGAGCGTTGAGCGGCAAATACGACACGCGGCATCCGCTTCCGGCAGGCAGCCAGCGCGGAGAGACCTACAATCCGATGCTGTCTCAGATAGAGAAGTTGGTAACCGTCATGCGTGGTATCGGCGAGAAGTACGGCGTATCGCCCGCACAAGTGGCATTGGCATGGGCCATCGCCAAAGGCACGACCCCGATAATCGGAGTTACGAAAGTGTCGCAGGTGCAGGATGCGGTGAAGGCGATGCGTATTTCCCTTACCGCAGAGGAAATCAACCAAATGGAGACAGCGGCGGAAGAAACGGGAGTTGATACGCGCGGTTCTTGGGAAATGCCGATGATTTGAGTACAACTGATGAAACGGAAAATCTATATGGGATTGCTATGTATGGCATCGGCCGTTGCTCCCTTGTTAGCACAGACGGTCGATGTCCACACCCACATCATCATCCCCGAATACATGGAAGTGCTGAAAGCGCACGTGGCTGAACTGGAAGAGACCTTTCCATTGCCCGAATGGGACGCGGAGCGGCACATCTCCTTTATGGACAGCGCGGGCATCCGCACCGCCCCACGCCTTATCCGGAGAAAATCATAGCCACCACGCCGCTGGCGATGTACGAATATCCGGCGGAGACCACCCGTGCCGTGGTGAATATGCTGTCAAGAAACGTGCTGGTGCGCTACCCGAACCTGAAAGTAGTCGTGCCTCATTGCGGCTCGTTCCTTCCGTTGGCGTTGCCTCGGATGAAATCAATCCTCCCGGCAATGGAGAAGCAGGGCTATATGCAGCCGATAGACTGGAAGGGGAATCTCTCGCACCTTTATTTCGATTTGGCAGGCAGTCCTACCCTCGAAGTCCTGCGCTCGCTGCTCACCCTTACCACGCCAGACCATATTCTTTACGGTTCAGATTACCCCTACCTGCCCGATGCCGTGCTGAAAGCCAACCTGCAAAGGCTGAAACAGATGCTCGCTTCGGACAATGAATTGTCTCCCTACAGTGAAGATATACTGTGGAAGAATGCGGAGCGGATGTTTGAGAAGAACGAATGATTGCTATTGATGAAAAATGACTCCGGAAAACAGGCGGCATCATAACCGCATCTTCCCAATGTATTCCGACGGTGTGATGCCCTCCTGCTTTTTGAACATCCGGCTGAAATGCTGGGGATATTCGAAGCCGAGGCGGTCCGACACTTGGGAGACGGTTTCTCCCGCCGCCAACCCGTTTTTGGCAAGCTGGATGATGAACCGGCGGATGTGGTTGCTTGCCGTCGGGTGCCGGTCGGCGCATCCGAGATAGCGGCCGTAGTCATTGACATTCCTTACTTTCAATATCCTGCTCATCTTGTTCCCTGTTAACCCCATACAAAGGCAATGCAAATGAGGCAATTAAAACATGTCCCCTGATTGTCAGGTATAACTCTTGGGCAAAGATAAGGCATTTCATGGACAATGGCTTATGCAAGATGCAAATTCAGTAAAAATGGTATGCTTCCCCCACTTATGGTTACAGCATTCCTCCTTGTTCCGGTGTAATTTTGCATCGGATAAAAACAAGAATAGAATGCAACGGAAAACAGAATTACCTGAAGAATTGTGCGCGGACGAGGCGGTGTGCTTCATCGCAGACCGCCACCACGTCACGCCGCAGCAACTCTTGCGGTATTTCCTTTACGGGGAAATTTCCACTAATGCCGTAGCTCCGGCTATGGTAACCATTCCTTTGGAACCCAATGAAATAGAGATGCTGAATGGATTGTCCGAACAGGTCAAGGAAGACAGGATTACGAACATGAAAACGAGATAAAAGGATGAAAAAAGTAATAGGTATAATCGCCATCACACTGGCAGGGAGCCTGTCCGTGATGGCACAAACGACAGACAATATGGACAGAATCGAAGTATGCAAACAGAATTATCACACCCTGTTCGGCGGTGAAGCCCTGACAGGGCAGGGCACGGACCCGGAAATGATGGATATCCTTCAGAAGTTCATCTTCGGCGAGGTGTTCCAGACGGGCGACCTTACGTTGAAACAGCGCGAAATGATTACCTGCATCACCCTTGCCACGATGCAGACGCTCCCGCAACTGAAAGCCCATGCGGGTGCGGCACTCAATGTGGGCGTCACCCCGGAGGAACTGCGCGAGGTGATGTATCTCACCGCGCCGTTCATTGGCTTTCCCAAGATGCTGAACGCCGTGGCCACGGTGAACGAGGTGTTCAAGGAACGAGGTATCAGCCTGCCATTGGAAAAGCAAGGCACGGTGACGGAGGACAATCGCAGTAAGGCGGGAAAAACCATTCAGGACAAACTTTATCCCGGCGGCATCGCCTCGGTAATGGAAGGTCTGCCCGGTGATATGGGCAAGGACGTGGAGCAGTTTCTCACGGACTATTTCTTCGGCGAGATATACAGCCGTGGCGCACTCGACTTGCAGACACGCGAGCTGCTCGGCTACTGCGTACTGACCACCCTGGAAGCCGAGAGCCAGCTACATTCGCATTACTACGGCAACATCAACGCGGGCAATTCACCTGAAGCGCTGACCGCCGCCGTTATCCAATGCCTGCCTTACATCGGCTTCCCTGCCGCTATCAAGGCGTTGCGTATCATCAGACAGGAATATACAAAATCGGCATTCCCCGAAAACAAATAGGTGCACCTGTCGAAGATTACGTATTGAAAATTACTGGAAATATATTTTTAAGACGGCTTATTTTATGAACAGGATTATATTGACATTGGCGGCGGTAATGGCCATGGGCTTTGCCGCCTGCGCCCAAAACAGAGGAGAAAGCAATATGCAAACCGAAAGTAAACCATTGGTCGTGTACTTTTCCGCTACAGGCACGACCGCCAAAGCAGCCCGGACGATTGCGGAGATCACGGGCGGCACCTTGTACGAGATTGTCCCGCAACAAGTCTACACCGCCGATGACCTCGACTGGAACGACAGGCAGTCGCGCAGTTCGGTGGAAATGAACAACCCACAGGCTCGTCCGGCATTGAAATACACGAAACCGGATGTCGCTGCCTACAATGTCATCTTCATCGGCTATCCCATCTGGTGGGACCAGGCTCCGCGAATCATCAACACATTCATTGAGAGCCATGACCTGAAAGGAAAGACTCTCGTCCCGTTTGCGACATCCGGCGGAAGCGGGATAAGCAACAGCGTGAAAGAATTGAGGAAAGCATATTCTGACCTGGAATGGCAGGACGGCAGACTGCTGAACGGAAGCAGCCGGAATGCCGTGCAGAACTGGGTCAGTGATGTGATGACAAAGCAGTCACACGAATAAAGTCATTTCATCTCCAATTCTTTTTCGATTCTCTTATAAAAATTCAAAACGGTTTCTCAATCATAGGCAGGCTATCCCGGAAATCTTTCGGCAAGGCCTGCCTTAATTCTTTATAATCGGAGATACCTGTCGGTTTCCTTATATTTTCATGACCGGTACTCCTTGGCAGTCCATGTATAATGGACTGTATCCGCTTGTGTTGTCCGTCATGTCGAAAAACTTCGTATATTTCTCCCGCCGGGCAACCGGCAGACATACTGATGAAAGTGTTTTCGCACTGTCCTTAACAGAAAATGTGGTAGTTTTCAACGAAGAAAGGACTATGGGCAACACTCTTTCATTCGTTTAGACTATGCGGTAAGGGGATATTGTATCCTCTTCATCCTCATATCTATCCGAGTGTGGAGTACTGGTCATCCGTTTATTTTCTTCGGGTTCGCCACAACCTCTACTTGATAAACGGAATCGGCTCCACACTTGAACCGGATAACATTCTATATCTTTCTGATTATCAAATTATACATTCGATACTCATTGTAATTTGATACCGCAAAGTTCCCGTCTAAAACGAAATCATATTAATAATTTGCACCATTACATAGCTTATAGATATCTTGTTATCGATACTGTTCCCAAAAGTGTGTCTGAGATAGAGGAATAAAAAAGTCTACAGATTTTTTAGATTTGTAAAAGCAAAAAGAAACAAAAACTAAAAAAGGAGTAGACTTTATGGAGTTCACAAAGGAACAACTTTCCGAGCTAATATGCAAGCATACGGAGAAAGAAAACGGCTTACAGGACCTGATGGAGATAATGCTTGAGAGCCTGATGGTGTCAGAACGGCGGGAGTATCTGCAGGAAGAAGGCCTTGCCGGCAACAAGTGCAACGGGTACCGCCCCGGTCGTAGCTACGGTCATGGTCGGACATTGACATTCCGTATACCGCGTGACAGGTACGGCAACTTCCATCCCCGGATATTGGCCATACTCCGGGACCAGGAGGAGGAGTGCGAGCGCCTTGCAGGCACACTCTACACCAAGGGGTTGACGCAGGAGCAAGTCGGGGAAGTGTTTGCCGACATCTACGGGGAGCACTACAGCAAGGCGAGCATATCGCGTATGCTGGATTATCTGCGCAAGGATGTGACGGAATGGATGGGGCTGTCCCTGGAGAACTATTATCCGGTGGTGTTCATCGACTGCGTGCACATCAAGATCCACCGGAAGCGGAGTGTAGATACGGAAGCCTTTTATGTGGTCCTTGCGGTGAAGGAGGACAAGACCAGGGAAGTGCTCGGGATCTTCAACAAGCCCACGGAGAGCGCCCTGGGTTGGGGCGAGATGCTGAATGACCTGCGAGAGCGGGGTGTCTGCAGGATAGGACTCATATGTGCAGACGGACTC
>CALUPB010000032.1 GCA_944322585.1 uncultured Bacteroidales bacterium
TATTACCGGAGCACATTGCAGGGGTTTTATAGCGTAATGAAGGCGAAAGACGAGTGCATCCGTTTCGGATTTCTGACCGGGGTGACGAAGATCGGGAAGCTGAGTGTGTTCAGCGGACTGAACAACCTGCGTGACATCTCGATGCTGTCCCGGTATTCTGACATCTGCGGGATATCGGAGACGGACCTTCAAGTATATTTCCCGGAGAGTGTCAGGGGACTTGCGGAAGCGAACGGCCTGACCGAGGATGAGTGCTACAGGAAACTGGCGGATATGTATGACGGCTATCATTTCTGCGAGGATTCCATCGGGATGTACAACCCGTTCAGTCTGCTGAATACCTTTGCGGGGCTGAAATTCAAGGAATACTGGTTCGAGACCGGGACTCCGACTTTTTTGGTGAAAGTGATGCAGCGTACCTCTTATGATATCACGACCCTGTCAGACGAGGAAGTGGATTCATCGCTTCTGAGCACGGTGAACACGGTATTCGAGAACCCGATACCGTTGCTTTACCAGAGCGGATATCTGACAATTACGGGATATGACTCCGAATTCGCCCTGTACAGATTGGGCTTCCCTAACCGGGAAGTAAAGACCGGGTTCCTGAACTTCATCTTCCAGTACTATGTACCCGGGGAACAGACGTCGGGTATCACCCTGATATCGAAAATATCGCGTGCGTTGCGGGGAGGGAAGCCGGATGAGATGATGCGGTTGCTGGAGGGGATGTTTGCGAGAGCTAATTATCAGATCCAGGGAGATGCGGAGAAGGACTTCCAGTATGCGATGTACATCATCTTCGAGCTGCTCGGAGAATACGTCCAGACGGAGAAACAGACGAGCAACGGTAGGATAGACATCCTTCTCCAGACGAAGGACTATATCTATGTCATGGAGCTGAAGATGGACGGCACAGCCGACGAGGCCCTGGCGCAGATAGAGGAGAAAGGTTATGCGAAACCGTTCGCCGCCGACCCACGCAGGCTTTGTAAAATCGGTGTCAACTTCTCCTCCGCCTCCCGCCGTATCGAGGAATGGAAAGTGCAATGACGATTTTATATAACGGCTCCATAATGTAAGAGGTCCATTCTATATACTATAGGTGGTCAGTATTTTTGTCGCTTAAGTGTTTTTTATATTGCAATATGGCTAATCGGGAAATAACTGTAACTTCTCCATTGCTTCCTGATCTGGATGAATTCAATGAATTGTTGGCTGATATATGGAAACGCAGATGGATAACGAACAATGGATATTATCATCAGGAACTGGAAAAAGCATTGGCAGAATATTTAAAAGTGCCATATATAAGTCTGTTTACAAACGGAACTCTTCCGATTATTACGGCATTTCAGGCATTGGACATAAAAGAGGGGGAAGTTATAACGACTCCATATTCATTTGTTGCTACAACACATTCAATCTGGTGGAACGGATTGAAACCTGTATTCATAGATGTGGACAGGAATACATGCAATATGGATCCGTTGAAAATAGAGAATGCCATTACAGACAATACAGTCGCTATAATGCCTGTACACTGTTATGGAATACCATGTGATATTATTGCTATTAAAGAAATTGCGGATAAATATGATCTGAAAGTGATTTATGATGCTGCACATGCGTTTGGAGTAGAAATAGATGGGGAATCTGTTTTGAAAGCAGGTGAAGTATCTACGTTGTCGTTTCATGCTACCAAAGTGTACAATACAGTTGAAGGCGGAGCGATTGTAATGAAGGATCCTGAAATGAAAAAGAAAATCGATTATCTTAAGAATTTCGGTTTCCAGAATGAAGTTACAGTAGTAGGCCCCGGAATTAACAGTAAAATGGATGAGATAAGGGCAGCCTATGGACTTCTTAATCTCAAAAAAGTTGATGATGCCATTGCGTCAAGGAAAAATGTGGCGGAGAAATACAGGAATGCGTTGAAAAATGTCCGTGGAATAAGGATGCTTCCTGAGCTTCCAGGGGGGGCGAGATCGAATTATTCATATTTTCCCATTTTTGTAGATGAGTCGGAATATGGTATATCCAGAGATGAACTATATTTCAGGATGAAAGAACGGAATGTCTTGGGCAGAAGGTATTTTTACCCTTTGATAAGTTCATTCGGCCCGTATTCTTCGCTCCCAAGCGCATCTTCGGATAATCTGCCTGTCGCTAATGAACTTGCTGACACAGTCATATGTCTGCCAATGCATCATATGCTTGATAATGACGATGTCGAACGCGTAATAGATATTATAGTGAGATGAAAAGGCTTATGTTGCTTGGTGGCTTGGGATACCTGTTGCCTGTGATAGATGCAGCTCACAGACTGGGGTATTATGTGATTACATGCGATTATTTGCCAGACAATATTGCCCATAAGTTTTCGGATGAATATCACAACGTCAGTATTGTCGAGCAGAATAAGGTATTGGATTTGGCGCGTAAGCTGAATATAGACGGTATCATGTCATTTGCGGTTGATCCGGGAGTAGTCACAGCCGCATTTGTTCAGGAAAAGATGTCTCTTCCGGGAAATCCGTATGAGTCCGTATGTATTCTCCAGAATAAGGCAAAATTTAGAAAATTTCTGAAAAATCATGGTTTCAATGTTCCTGTTGCCGAGGAGACGAAGACAATAGAACATGCAAAGTCCATTATAAGCAGATTCAGGTTCCCTGTAATAATCAAGCCTGTAGATTCTGCAGGCAGTAAAGGGGTTACAAAGATCATAACAGAATCGGAACTTGAGAGTGCCTTTTTACATGCTATACAGCATTCTGTATCAGGATCTGTTATTATAGAAGAATTTATAGAAAAGTCGGGTTATTCTTCGGACAGTGATTGTTTTTCAGTCGATGGGAAACTTGTTTTTTCATCATTTTCTTCACAACGTTTTGATCCGACAGCATGCAATCCGTTTACTCCAGCAGCTTACAGCTGGCCCTCTTTGATGCCATTTGCCGGACAACATGAATTGGAATGTGAAATACAGAGACTTATATCTCTCCTTGGGCTTGGGACGTCTATATATAATATAGAAACCAGAATAGGTACGGATGGCAAGGCTTATATCATGGAGATGTCCCCCCGTGGCGGGGGAAACCGTATATCGGAAATCCTGAAATTGTCTACTGGCACCGATTTGATCACAGCTTGTGTAAAGGCTTCTGTCGGGGAAGACATCGGAGAGTTAGGCCCATGCTCATATAATGGATATTGGGCTGAAATAATCCTGCATTCAGAAAAATCAGGAATATTTCAAGGATTGGAAGTCGACGAGGAAGTAAAGAACAATATAATGGATATAGACCTTATGGTAAAAAAGGGAGATCGGGTACGGCCGTTCAATGGAGCTAACGATATGCTTGGAACAATGATCCTGAAGTCTGATAATGCCAGACGTATTGATGCTATACTTGCTACGCAATCATCCTGGTTAAAAATACTTGTAAAGTAATGTCACTATGAAAATTGCTATTCTGGGAGCATCTGAACCTCACTTGCCGCTTTATCTAAAGGCGAGGGACATGGGACTGGAAACTTACTGTATCGCATGGGCCGAAGGCGCATTCTGCCGTGATTATGCGGATCATTTTTTCGATATATCCATTACTGAAAAAGAAAAGATTGCTGATCTGTGTGCAAAAGAGAAAATAGACGGTATCGTGTCCAATGCGCTGGAATTGGCTGTTCCGACAATGGCTTATGTCGCGGACAAATGCGGTTTGAACGGAATATCATATCAGGCTGCATTACGGGCGGTCAGTAAAAAGGAGATGAGAAAACGAATAGAACAGACAGCAGTATGCAGACAACCCGGTTTTACGGTTTTAAGGCAAGGAGATCCTGTTCCGGAAATATTCCCGGCCGTTATAAAACCGACCGACAGTTCCTGCAGTAACGGTGTCTCTAAAGTCTCTTGTGCAGAGGAAGTCCAGGCAGCTTTGGAACGCGCCTGGGCTGCATCGGCTTCCGATGAAATCATGATGGAGGAATTTATCGACGGAAGAGAGATTTCAGTGGAATCGATTTCTTTTCATGGCCGGCATTATGTACTGGCAATTACGGACAAGGAAACTACAGGTGCCCCGTATTTTGTAGAAACTGCCCATCATCAGCCTTCATCCCTGCCGGATGCAATCCAGGAGGAAGTGCGTAATACAGTTCGGGATCTTCTTGATGCTCTGGAGTTGACTGATGGAGCGTCCCATGCTGAATTCAAGATAACTGATGAAGGAGAAATATATTTTATAGAAATAGGTGCAAGAGGCGGTGGTGACTGTATATCATATGATTTGGTGCAACTCAGTACCGGATATGATTTTGTCAAAGGAATGATTGAGGTAGCGCTCGACAGGTTTACCGTACCGGAAGCTGTAGCCGGAAACTATGCAGGAATATATTATCTGAGTCAGGATACGTCATATGTACGGGACTTTATATTGAAAAACAGGGATAAGAACTGGGCGATAAGATGGAAAATTGACGATGTCCCCTTGAAGTCTTTGAAGCGTTCGCAGGACAGGAGCGGATATATAATATATAAGTCGGACCATAAAATAATCATATGATATGACGGGGAAAAAAGTTATAGTTTTAGGAGCGACGGG
The DNA here is from genome assembly GCA_944322585.1 of uncultured Bacteroidales bacterium. Taxonomy (GTDB): domain Bacteria; phylum Bacteroidota; class Bacteroidia; order Bacteroidales; family UBA932; genus Cryptobacteroides. The sequence goes on from CALUPB010000032.1 coordinate 4,611, forward strand.
GACGCTTGGTGCAAATATTGCCGTTTATCTGAAAGATATCGGTTATGACGTTGTCGCTGTAGGGAGGCGTAAAAGCGACAACGGTTTTTTTGCAGACAGGAATATTGAATATATAAGTGCCAACATTACTTCCAAAAAAGATTTGGACAGATTACCGGGAAAGGACATATATGCCGTGCTGCATTTTGCAGGTGCATTGCCTGCTTCGATGGAAGGATACAATGCAGATCTCTATATTTCCTCTATAATCCAGGGAACGCTTAATGTGCTCGAGTATACCAGACGTGTAGGGGCAGACAGGATTATATTCCCGCAGTCTCTGTTTGATGTAAGTTATCTTTTCGGGACAAGAATTCCTATTCCGGCCGATTCTCCGAGAAAAGCTCCCCTTGACGGGGATCATGCGGTCTACGTGATAGCCAAGAATGCGGCAGTGGATCTTATCGAGCATTATTATAAAGTATATAATATCAAGAGGTTTATTCTTCGGCTTTCAAGGGTTTATCTGTATCACCCTAATCCGTATACGTTTACGGACGGGAAGAAGATAATGATTTCTGACCGTTATCTGATATATCAAGCTCTTAAGGGAGAAAATCTGGAAATATGGGGTGATCCTGACAGAGTTCTCGAGACATGCTGTATAAAGGATTTTCTTCAGATAATAGAGAAGGCATTGGCAGCCGATTGCGACGGAGGGCTTTACAATATAGGAAGCGGTGGCAGTACATTGAGGGAGAGAATAGAAGGAATAGCTGAAGTCTTTAATCCTGAAGACAGAAAATCTGGAATAATATTGTGCCCGGAAAAGAAGAACTGCCAGCAGTTTCTGCTTGACATAACTACGACTTGCTCGGATCTCGGGTACGAACCGCAATATAGCTGGAAAGATTATCTGATTGATTTTAAAAAAGATATGGAAAACCAGCCTTTCGCAAAATTATGGGGCTATGAGAAGGACTATATGATATAATCATGCGTCAATAGCAGAATACGATATGGTAGAAGATACAGCGTTGCCGGTAGTCAGTGTAATCTGTCTGGCTTATAACCATTCACGATATATCAGGAAATGCCTTGACGGCTTTGTCATGCAGCAGACTGATTTCAGGTATGAAGTCATTATACACGATGATGCGTCTGATGATGGTACGGATCTGATAATTAAGGAATATGCGGACAGATATCCGGATATTTTCGTTCCGGTATATCAGACAGTCAACCAGTACAGTCAGGGCGTTCCTATAGGAAAGGCTTTCCTGTATCCGCGGGCAAAAGGGAAATATATAGCAGAATGCGAGGGGGATGATTATTGGACGGATCCTCTTAAGTTACAGAAACAGGTCGACTTCCTGGAATCCCATCCTGATTATGTCCTATGCAGTACGAACTGCAACATGCTGATAGAGAAGACAGGCGAGATCGTTCCATGGATATTGGGGACTGAAGATGAAATATCCATGGAATATCTTATGGAAAATAACAGAGTCGCTACTTTGACGGTATTGTACAGAGCGGATGTATTGGATGATTATTTGAATGACTTTTCGGTTGATATGCCTAAATTTCTTATGGGTGATTATCCTATGTGGATATATTTCAGGTCAAGAGGAAAAATCAGAAAATTGCCCGATGTAACTGCAATGTATCTTAACAGGGAGGGATCGGAAAGTCATAAGACCGACAGGTTCGAATATGTGAAATTTATGATGTCATCATTTGATCTCAGAGTATACTGCAATAAGAAACTGAATCTTCGCATTAAGAACATTCGTCTGCGGGAACTTAATACAGTCCGTAAAGAGTGCCGGAAAGTACGTGAATGGCCGCTTTTCCTTTATTGCATATATGATTGTATATATAATGAGGTCGTCAGAGTATAGTGTTATTATTGCCGCATTACGTTCAATCAATGTTTCTGTGATAGATATATCTACATCTTTTCCAGATAGATATATTAAACTGACATCCAAGAAATGTAATTGTTTTTATTCGTTTTTCACCACGTCGTTGAATGGAAAATATCTTTTGTAGTACAGGTTGAATAGAAGATGTGAATGTTATATAAGCAGATTTCCGTGTATTGATAATTAATGGTTTTACTTTATAGCCGTCAACGGTTATTATCATTGTCAGTATCCTTTCGTATACATGTGACATTGAACCATTGCTATGGCTTTGCTGATTGCCGGCGAAAATAGAAGGATCAATGTCGGATTGCTGGAATCTCTTGTATGGCGTACTCCGGGCGATGAACATGGTGCCGGCACAGAATTTCCGTTCCTTGACGTTCAGTCCAAGCCGTTTCAGCTCATTGTCGAGGGGTGCGAGGTCTTCCTTCAGTCCGTCGGATGTCTTCTTGTAGAGCAGGTGGCTGCACATCAGACCGATTTTGGGATGTCTTTCAAAATCATCCAGAATTTTCAGGAAATGTTTCCTGCTCTTCAGAAGAGAATCCACCAGTTCGTTGCGCCACATGTAATTTTTGAGACGCAGTCCGTTGACTCTGTTGACAACGGGATTCCTGTTCTTGGTATGCAGCTTGAGGATGTAGTCGTAGTCATCGAGGCTGACTGATTTCAGAACCTTGATGAACGGCCAGATGTCGTAGCCTCTGTTTTCGACTTCGATGATTTTTACATCGGGCTTGAAGGACTTCAGCTTCAGCACGGTATCCTCCTTCAGTATATTCATGGTTACAAAGAGGTCCCATTCGCATCCGGAGATGTTGGCCAGTTTTTCCAGAAAGTAGCCGGTCTGGTCATGGTAGTATATGTGCAGGTGAACTAAAACCTTTCTCATTTCTCTTTGGCTTGCATATCCGGGCACAAAGTTAGCCATTTATTCCGATTATGAAATATACTGTCCTGAATCATTGTTTCAAAGCAGTCCTGCCATATATACGGGAAGGCAGAGAAGTCCATGGTCTTTCTTCAGATCTTTTGTATATAGAAGATAGCGCTGGAGTATCCTTCCCGGGAATTTTTCCTGGAATTTGTCGAGTGATTTGTGGGAATTGTAGCCGGATTACCTCAATTTGCCGGCCATGTAGCGCAGGTATCGGCATGCCATCGTCATCCGGCTGCCGGAGAGGAATCCGGCGATGTATTCCCGGCCGTATACAAGCCCGGCGTCTTCTGTAATGATGTCTTTCAGGTCAGGCGGAAGATTGTCGAGGATTTGCCGGACCTGTGCGCCGAGTGAGCCGTTGTGTCTTGTCAGGGCGGCTTTCTTGAAGAAAGGAAGTCCGTTACGGTAGAGACGGAGAATATTGTTGTAAATCTGTCTTCCGGGTATCCGGAACAGCCCTGCATAACTGAATCCGGAAGAATGGAGCATCTCTGTAAAGCCGGTTTCATAAACGATGCAGACACTTTCCTTGTCGGCGACGGCAGTCACTCCTCCGATGAATTTCAGGAATTCTCCGGACATGAACACATTTTGTCCCATTCCTATGAACCAGGACTGGAGGTGGGGATGCCTTCTGTGCGGGTTGAGGACGAGTCCGAAGGCGTCTGACCCGAGATTTTCCATTCTGTCGAGGCAGTCTCCGAGTTCATACAACGGCCCGTATACGGAATCGTTCAGCAGATAGCAGAAGTCGTATGATGTCAGGTCGAGATTTGCGGATGCCCAGAAATATGCCCGTTTGTATGAGCCGAAATCATACTCTCCGTGACGTGTGGCTTCGGCATGGAGGACAAGTCCGGAGAGTTTCGAAAGTTCCGTGTCGGGGCATTCATTGTCCATTACGGTTATGATGTCGCCGTAGCGGGACAGTGATCTGATATAATATTCGAGAGCAGGACCGATGGAGCCGAGTCTGTCGTATCCTGCGAACAGGAAAAGCCGTTTCATTCCGTGTACATGTTCTGCATCGTTTCTGAAAAACTCCCCGGTACGGGGTGCCTTGCGGAGTCGGATTTGTATTCTGTCTTCTGGAAAAACGCTCCGGCAGTCAGTCTGTCGAATGTTTCCCTGTCGAAGGGCCTGTCCCGGTATTCTTCCCATACGGTATGGGTAGGATCCTGGACTATGTGAGGCATTCCCTCGAACAACCGTCTTGCATCAGGATTTTTTCCGACTGTCACCTTGAACAGAAGCTGATGTGCGAAATAGTCTATGATGCTGTCTTCGGCGGCCCAGTACCGGAATATGGAGTCTCTCCATGCCCCTAAAAGATAATTCCCTTTCTTTGCCCGGAAGAAACAGTTCTGGACAAAAGAATACATTCCTTTCAGTCTGGAGCCGCTCAGATAGATGAAAAAGTCTTCATCCGTTATCTGCTGCGGTACAGGGGATGTGGCAAAGCATGTGGCATCCATCCAGATACCGCCGTATCTGTAGAGAAGTTCCACCCTGCATATGTCTGCAAAATGCGCAGCCCTGATTTTCCCGGCTTTCCATTTTTCCATAATGTAGTCAGGCAGAATTATCCAGTCTTGCAGGGACCTTTCGTCGATGACGGTCAGTTCCTGGCGGCAGTTGTGTCTTATGCTGCGCAGGCAGGCCCGTACGATTGCCGGTGCATTGTCTTCCCCTTGAAGCCAGATGGTGAATATCCGTTCCCTGTCGGGTGTCGTGGCATGACCGGAAGCCGGTGTCGCCGGACCGGTTTCCGGAGTGGTCCTGCATTCCGCTTTCTCCGTTGTGTACTGTCTCTCTTCGCCTGCAGTGCCTTGCTCGGGGCGGACACACCGCTTGCTTCCGGCTTCATCATGATAGCATGGAGATACGTACCGGTCCAGATATCGGCAGACGGCATCCTGAGTGATTTCACCACGGATCTGCCTCCTGAGCAGATGCGGCCTCCATGGCCAGTTGAATATATGTCCATAGAGTATAATGGGAAGATAGACTTTTATTCTGTCAGGATTCATGTTCATTTATCTTCATTGGATGCAAATTTATCACAAATTCCGGATACGTGCCGGAAAACTGTCTGAAACTTCCCGAAAACTACGTGAAATTTTCCGGAAAATCCGACAACGTCTGAATTTTCTGCCGTATCGGGATGTCCATATGTGAAAATCGGTTATCTTTGCTGAAAGTAAAACAGTAGAGTGTTCCGATGGATAATATAAGTTTTAGAGCGAAGATAGTGAGAGGCCTGATTTCGACGGTCGGGAAATTGCCTCTGAATTGTCTCTATGCCGTAGGGAAAGCTGTCTCATGGTTCATGAGATGCGGCATGGACTATCGTAAGGGGGTGATATATACCAATATCGCAAGATCTTTCCCGGACAGGACATATGAAGAAATCGATTCCATTGCCCGCCGTTACTATGACAGGATGGGCGAGCTTGTGGCGGAGACTGTCTGGTTCGGAGCCTGCAACGGGGAAAAGGGAGGCAGACGGCTCAGAAAACAGCATATCTATGAATATGTCAACCCGGAAGTCCTGATAGAGGCTAACCGCGACAGGGGAGTGATGGCCATGAAATCCCATTGCGGCAACTGGGAACTTCTCGGAGGGATCTATGAATATTCCTATGGTCTCGACCTTCATGATTATATCGACAAGAGTAATTTCTATGTCGCATACCGGGCCATGTCGAGCAAGGTCTCCGATCAGGTGTTCTATGAGAACAGAAGAGCTCCGCTTCCTGATTATCAGGGACTTGTCGAAGATACGAAACTGATGCGACATGCAGTGGCACGCCGTAAGGACAAGCCTGTCTATGTTCTGAATGCTGATCAGTATCCCTACAAGGCCTGCCATTATGCAGGAAAATTCCTGTGCCAGCCTACCGAAGGAATGCTCGGAGGCTTTTCACTGGCCTCCAAACTCGGCTTTGCTGTTCTTTACATGAGGGAGGAAAGGGTGAGTCGCGGACACTACAGGCTGACCTTCGAAGTGATTTCGGAAAATGCGGAAGGACAGGATCCCGAGCAGCTGATGCGCAGATATTATGATCTCTTGGAGGCGGACATCCGCAAGGATCCGGTCAACTGGCTTTGGAGCCACAAACGGTGGCACTACGATTCTCTCCGTCCGGAGGCGAGAACCGAACTGGAACAGAGCCGCTGATTGGTGCCGGAATTCCCGGATCTCTGTCATTTCTACTTAGTGTGTCGGATCCTTCAGCGGTCGACACGACACTCTCCGATATATGCGTCATCTGTCGGAAACAGGGTGAGACGGGAGGGACTTGCCTGCCGACTGTCCGGCAAGATAGCCGGTGGAGAATGCAATGTGAAGGTTGTAGCCTCCGGTGTCCCCGTCAAGATCCAGGATTTCTCCGGCAAAATGCAGACCCGGGATTTTCCTGCTTTCCATTGTACGCGGATTTATTTCGGCTGCGCTTATGCCTCCGGCCGTTATCACGCATCTTTCGTAGCCGACAAAGCCTGAGATGCCCGTCTTCCAGTTTTTCAGGGTGTTTGCAAGAGTCGTATGGTCGGTATTCGGGTTGCAGAGCAGAAATCCTCTGGCGGCCTGACGTGGCAGAAGTTTCCCGAGCAGGATCAGCAGCCGGTCCCTGTATTTCAGACCATGGCTTCTCCTGTCGACTGATATCTCTTTCCACAGGGATGATATCCTCCTGTCGAGCCGGTCCGTATCTACGGCAGGTTTGAGGTCTATGGATACTGACACCTTGGACCCGTTCATGACGGCACGTACGCATCTCCTGCTGACCTTGAAGCTTGCCGGACCTTCAAGACCTCCGTCCGTGAAGGCTATGTCTCCGAACTCTTCGCATACCGGATTGCCGTCTATCAAGACTGTCAGGTTGACATTGTCCAGTTCCACGCCGCATAAGGCTCTGCCTGTTGTAGAAAGCGGTGTACTGCGGTCTATATGACCTCTTATGCCGTCTCTTACGGACGGATTGCCCTTTTCCCCACCATACTGTCTGGCCTGTTTATAACCTTCAGGTACGATTGCCGTCAGTGAAGGAAATAGCTGATGTACATCGAGTTTCAGGTTGCGTGCCCATACGAGTCCGTCTCCGCTCGAACCGCTTGCAGGATATGAAAGGCCTCCGGTAGTGACGATCAGTCTGTCGCAGCAGTATATGCTTCCGTCAGCGCATTTTACTCTAAAATATCGGCAGTCACGATTATCGGATTTATTGCCGTCGGTTTCGCGGGATATGGCTGAAGTTTCAGGAATGCTGTCCTTATCTTTCTTGTCTTCAATTCCTTCAATCCATTCGGCCCTGCTTGCATCCCCGTCAGTCCTGCCGAAGTGTGGCTCGATGGAGACGACCTCTTTCCCGCACTTGATTTCAACTCCTGCCTCAGTCGCCATCCTGACCAATGTGTCCACGACATCCGACGCTTTGTGTGAAGCTGGGAATGCCCTGTCGCCGCGTTCTATGACAGTGTCGAGTCCGGCATCATTGAACATCCCGATGAGTTTTTCCGGAGTCAGGTTGAAGAAAGACGGTTTCAACAGGTTCGGAGCCGGGTGTATGTGTCCGGAAAAATCTTCCCATGCTTTGACATTGGTGAAGTTGCACTGCCCTTTCCCGGTGATCATTATCTTGCGTCCCGGCCTCGGCATTTTCTCGAATACCAGAACCTTGGCTGTATCTTTTGAATTCAGCCCTTTTCTGCAGGCATTCCCGGCTTCCTTGCCGGACCGGACTTCAGGGTACTGCCCTGGAATCAGGTGGTTGCCGGAATGCGTTGTCCCCGTAAGGTTCCCGGCTCCTACGGCGGCCATCAGACCGGCAGCTCCCCCTCCTATTATTATAATGTCATAGTATTGCATTGCCGTGCATTGTTTATTGCCATCGTAACCATGCCTTCTCCCGCAGGAAAGTTGCGGTGCTGTTACGGAACACGTGGCAAAAATATATAAAATTTCGGGCGTATCCCGGAAACTGTATAAAATTTAGATGCTTATCCGCAAAAATCTCAGTGGGACTAATACGGATAGGCATAAAGTAAATACTCAAAAAGACATCACGAAAAAAGCAAAAACAGTAAAAAAGAGAAAAATCCTGTCTCGATTCGTATAAATCTGCTATCGGGGTTTACCATGTCAAACAAGAGCGTCAGGCTTGACCTCAGATGTACAGGCGTGGACGGGACTCAGTTCATCGTCGAGAT
>CALUPB010000033.1 GCA_944322585.1 uncultured Bacteroidales bacterium
CAGCCCGCACAGGCCGCAGAAGGCACTCCGGCGTTCCAGGTCTGTGCAAAACAGACAGACCGGGAACGGGAGCAGCCCGCAGCCCCATCGGGGCAGTCCCGCGACACCGAGCTCAGACTTCTCGGCATACATGGACTGGATATAGGATACGGAGACAGGACTCTGTGTACCGGCATTGAAATGGATATCTACAGCGGCGACTGCATACTGCTGTGCGGTGCCAACGGCAGCGGGAAAACCACCCTGCTCCGGGCAATTGCCGGCAGTCCGGCCTCCGGAACATCTCCGGCTCTGGGAAACAAGTCACGCAGTTCCAGGAAGCGTGTCGGCAAAAGTTTTCCGAAAGTCATAATGATCCCGTCGGGCATCCCCAAGGTAAAGGGCTTCACACTCGAAGAATTCATCCGTACAGGATGCTACCGTATAAGCGACTGGCGCGGGACGATGGACGACGGCAGCAAGGCAAGGCTTGCGGAATCCATGAAACGGCTGAAGATATACAGTCTGAAAGACCGTGACATTTCCACTCTCAGTGACGGGGAATTCCAGAAGGGATGCATTGCCGCCGCATTAAGCCAGGATGCAGAAATGATACTCCTTGACGAACCCACTGCATTTCTGGATACTGAGAACAGGATAGAAGTAATGACACTTCTGGAGGAGATAGCAGCCGCCGGGGAAAAAGCCATAATGTTTTCTTCGCACGATATCGGGCTGGCACTGAGACACTGCAACAGGGTCGCCGCCATCGGAGCAGACGGCAGGTTCCGGATATCTTCATCCGTCGACAACAATCTGACAGGTCTAAAGCGCAGCGACTCTTCCTGGCCGGGAACGGAAAACAGCCGGACCGGAGCAAGGGAAAAGGACAACGGAACCGGAGGAGTGGAGCAAGATACCGTGACCGGAGCACAGGAAAAGAACAACGGAACCGCAGGAGTGGAACAGGACACCGGGACCGGGGCACAGGAATGGGAGCACAGGGTCAGTCAGAGCGGGCTCCGGGAGAAGAGCATCGGAGAAAACCGTATGGAAGAAAAATTACAGGTGGCATCCTCCATTTTCAGAAATAAAAATATTACCTTTGAAAGTTAAATGGACAAGAAACTTTTTCTCATAGACGGACATGCCCTTATCTTCAAGATGTACTATGCATTCTTGAAGCGTCCGATGATAAATTCCAAAGGGGTGGACACGTCGATCCTTTTCGGTTTCACCAAATACATCATAGAACTGATTGAAAAGGAAAAGCCCACACACATGGCCGTATCTTTCGATCCTCCGGGAGGGACATTCCGCAACAGCCTGTATCCGGAATACAAGGGGACACGGGAGGAAACTCCCCAATTGGTAATAGATGCGCTCGACCCTCTCACAGAAATATGTACGGCCATGAATATCCCTGTCCTGATGGTTTCAGGATACGAGGCCGACGACGTCATAGGCACAGTGGCAAAAGCGACGGCACGGGATGGCTTCACCGTATATATGGTGACTCCTGACAAGGATTACGGACAACTCGTCACTGAAAACATACTGCAGTACAAGCCAGGCAAATCAGGAGGAGAGCGTGAAATCCTCGGCCCGGCAGAAATATGCAGCAGATACGGGATAACGGACCCGAAGCAGGTTATCGAAATCCTGACTATCTGCGGAGATGCCTCCGACAACGTTCCGGGAGTAAAAGGCGTCGGGGAAGTCGGAGCGAAAAAGCTGATAGGCAAATACGGGAATGTAAAGGAAATATACAGTCATCTTGACGAACTTTCAGCAAAGCAGAAGGAAGCCTTCGAGGCTGCAAAAGGATATATAGAGTTAAGTCATGACTTAGTGACCATACGGACCGATGTCCCGGTCGGCATCGATACCGGAAGCATGGCACTTGACACAGGATATACGCCCCATGCGGCGGAACTGTTCGACAGATATGAGTTCGGCTCCCTGAAAAAACACCTCGGGGAAGAGGCTTCTCCAGTCACAAAAAAGGAAAAGACACTGGAATTCAGCGAAATATCACCCGAAGAAATGTGTTCCGTAGCCCTGAAGACCGGAACGATATCGGTTCTGATAGACTGCACGGACTCCAGCATATTCGCCGGTATCCGGAGAATGACGGTCGGGACAGATACGGGAACCCGGAAAACAGCCTCAACAGGCAAGGCAGGGGATTTCAGGGGAATTCTGGAAAACCCTGAAATAAACAAATGCGGCTATGATCTGAAAAGAACAGGCAATATCCTGTACAGCAACGGCATACGTATGCAGGGAAAACTGTTCGACATCGGGCTGATGCATTATCTGATAAATCCTGAAAAAAGCCACAGGATAGACATACTGGCAAGAGGATACTTCGATCTCAACATCGAGGAACAGGAGGATTCCCATGAGACACAGGCCCTTTCCCTTTTCGACCAGGATGACTCCGACATGCAGGAAATCTCCAGGACAAAGGAAGCGGTCGTTACGGCAATGCTCTCGGACAGAATACAGGAAGAACTGGAATCAATGGAACTTGCCTCTCTGTATGACAGGATAGAGGAGCCGCTGATAAGAGTGCTCGGCGAAATGGAACGGACAGGCGTAAAAATAGATCTCAATCAGTTGAGGAGCTACGCCGCAAGCCTGTCTGCCGAACTCGAACAGATACAGCAAAGGGTAAGGGACATGGCAGACGAACCGAACCTCAACATATTGTCCACAAAGCAGATAGGACACGTCCTGTTCGAAAAGCTTGCCCTTGATCCGAACGTCAGAAAGGCCAAGGGGGACAAACGGTACAGCTATTCCACCGATGAGGAGACTCTTGCGGCATTGGCCGGCAGGCACCCAATCATAAACGAAATATTAGAGTACAGAGGTGTCAGGAAACTGCTCTCCACATATATCGAACCTTTCCCGAACTATGTATCGCCGAAGACGGGCAAGATACACACGACATTCAACCAGGCCCTTACGGCTACAGGAAGGTTGAGTTCTTCGAAGCCGAACCTCCAGAACATTCCCGTGAGGACGGAAAGGGGCAAGGAAATACGCAAGGCATTCATATCGGGTTTTCCGGACGGAGTGATAATGTCGGCCGACTATTCGCAGATCGAACTCCGTATAATGGCCCATCTCAGTCAGGACGGACATCTGATAGACGCATTCCGCCACGGGAAAGACGTGCACGCCATAACTGCCGCCAAAATCTTCAAGGCAGACCCTGATGATGTAACTCCTGAGCAGAGACGTATCGCCAAGACCGCAAATTTCGGCATCATGTACGGAATATCTGCATTCGGACTGTCACAAAGGCTGAAGATACCGAGAGCGGAAGCCAGGAAAATAATAGAGGATTATTTCATAAACTTCCCGACCGTATCGTCATACATAAAGAATTCGGTCGAATCCGCCAGGGAAAAAGGTTACGCCGAAACCCTGTTCGGACGCAGGAGGTACCTCCCGGACATAACTTCGCGCAATGCCACAGTCAGATCCCTCGCTGAGAGGAATGCCGTCAACGCCCCGATCCAGGGCACTGCGGCGGACATCATCAAACAGGCCATGATCAATGTCTCTGCCAGAATGCATGAGGCAGGGCTGAAAAGCAGGATGGTGCTCCAGGTGCATGACGAACTTGTCTTCGACACGGTACGGGAAGAGGCCGAAACCCTGAAAGACATAGTAGTCAGGGAAATGGAGAACGTCATAGAATTGTCAATCCCGCTCACAGTAGACTGCAATTATGGAAAGAACTGGCTCGAAGCTCACTAACCTCACGGATGCGGAACTTGTAGGGCTTGCCCTCGAACAGAACCAGGCTGCCTATATTGTGCTTTATACAAGGTACAATACCGGTGTCCGCGCACATATCGCCAGATATGTCTCCCTCCAGGAAGATATCGAGGACATCTGTCTGGAAAGTTTCCAGAAAGCTTTCAGCCAGATCGCGACCTACAATCCGGAATACAAGTTCTCGACATGGCTCTACCGGATAGCCCGCAACACCGCCTTCGACCACATCAGCCGCAAGGACCGGGAAAAGAACAACCTGCCGACCACGTCCATAAGTGAACAACTGACGGAAATGAACGAAATACCGGCAGCAATCCACAATCCCGAAGACGAGATCATCAACCAGCAGGAATACGACAAATGGTTGGCGAACATAGAGAAACTGAAAGACGAATACAGGACGATAGCCAGAATGAACCTGATCGACAATTTCGGGTACAAGGAAATTGCCGACGAACTCGACATGCCAATAAATACGGTCAAGACACGTATCCGGAGAGCCAAGGCAATGCTTCTGAAAATGATGGAAGTGTCGGATGAACTTCTGTAATGACGGGAAATAATCCGGAACGCAATAAGGCAGATGATACGGTTTCGATCAAACACATGAAATGATTTAAAGGAAAGATGGACTGCAAAGAATTCATAGACACAGCTGAAACCGGATTCGGGCCGCTGTCGGAGCGGCAGAAGGAACAGTTCGGACTTCTTGACGGACTGTACCGCGACTGGAACAGCAAGATAAACGTCATCTCGCGCAAGGATATGGACGGACTTTATCTTCACCATGTCCTGCACTCCCTTGCCATAGCCGGATACATGAAATCCCGTCTGCCGGAAGACTACGCCCGGTCGGCAGGGAACCATGGCCATCTATCCACCGGACAGGTTTCAGACGGGACTGCCGCACAGGCTGACAGCCCATTTTCCGGAGGGACGGCCGGACAGACGGACGGGGCATTTTCTGACGGACGAGCCGGACAGACTGACGGGCAGGACAGCGCAGGAAGGACTTCTGCGCCGCTACGCTATCTGGATCTCGGGACCGGAGGAGGTTTCCCCGGAATTCCGCTCGCAATCCTGTTCCCCGGGGCGCAATTTACCCTGTGCGACTCCGTAGGGAAGAAAATCATGGTCGCCGAAGCCGTCTCCAAGGCTTTGGGACTGGAAAATGTCCGGACTGTCAATGCCAGAGCCGAGGATCTGGATGCGGATTTCGACTATGTGGTCTCCAGAGCCGTCACCTCATTGGACAGATTCATCCCGTGGGTCAGGAAAAAATACGGCAAGGGCATACTCTATCTCAAGGGAGGGGATGTCGTGGAGGAAATAGCCGTCATGATGGGGAAATACAGGATGAAAACCGGCTCCGTCCGTACATGGCGCATTTCCGGATGGAACAACGACCCGTATTTCGACGGCAAACTCCTGATACATATCGGGAAAATCTGAAAAAGGGACATCAAGACGATGCCGTGCAATTGATTTTCATTGAAAATATTTGCAATTAAGACGAAAAACACTACCTTTGCACTCCCAAAACTCCATTCGATAATATAAAAAGCACAGGATATGAAAAGAACATTCCAACCATCACAGAGGAAGCGCCGCAACAAACACGGCTTCCGTGAGCGCATGTCCACTCCGAACGGACGCAGGGTACTCGCTTCACGCCGCCGTCACGGGCGCAAGAAACTGACAGTTTCTTCTGAAGACAGATTCTAAGCCTCGGATACGTGCAGGCTTTGACAAGCGGGACAGTCTAACTGTTCCGCTTGTTTCGTATGAATACATACATTCCCGAAATCCCGTCCGGCCTTTCAAGAAGCCGTCCGAACTGTTTCTGAATCTGTATAAATATTGCTAATTTAGCCGGACAATACACATTTAACCCGAAATATCTCATCACATGAAACAATACTTCGGTAAATTTTAACCGAAAATTTTAAAATTTAACAATCGAGTCGGATAAGGCCGGCTCAAACCCTAT